>CAURNS010000011.1:0-190388 GCA_963526485.1 uncultured Pelosinus sp. | reverse complement strand
TTGTCGGTTGCCGTCTTTTGTTTATTCCGAGGCTTTTTTAATGCGACAGCCCCTTTTGTGAGTATATGTAAATCATCCTCATCCCAATACAGCCACCACCGCTTCAGCCGCCCTCGCGGTCTTCGATGCGGATAGTTCTTCTACAATGCAGCAACGTGGATACATAATAGCCCCTCGCACCTATTTAGTATATCTTATATATTCCATATGATTTGGTGCTTTGAAGCTTATATAATCATGATTAGTGAGTATTTTTAGTTACTAAATTGGATAGCGCGAGCAAATGAGTAAATAACTCTTCCGATATAAAATGATATTCATTTGGATACCAGTCTGCTGTTAGTTTCGCAATAGTTCTCATTGTTACCATCTCATCACTTGTGCTTTTTACTTCAGTTATAGGATTATCATAATATTTTTCCACATGAGTAATCACACTGCCTTCTTTCATTATGCCTGCCCCCTTACACCGTATTTAATATGAATATATTGGAAACATTCTTTATTATGCCTAATATAGCTCGGTATAAAACGAATTCTTTATAAAATAGTCTCTAGCTTTTACTTGCTTTTTTATATTTTTACTATGCACATATGCTATATTTATTTACCCGCCCATTAATTTAAATTCTATCTATCTCTTGTTGTATGTTCTTTTATATCGTGGCTATAAATGTATATAAGCACAAATTTATTAAGTATATTCTGTTTTGGCACCTCCTATGTTGAGTTGGCATATTATGTAGTAATCCACATAATAAATCATACATTGGAGGGATATATATGGGCTTCGGTTGGGGTGGCGGTTGGTTTATCTTTATAATCATTATAATTATTTTATTTTGGTTTGCATTTGATAATTGTTAAGCCTTAAATCAAGGTTACATCCTTTTAACAACCACGTTGCACCAAGACGTGGTTGCTATTTACATATAAAAAAAACATCTCAAAGGATGTTTTAAGATTACCTGCTTTATCGAATCAAGTGGCATGCAAAAATTACTTTCATTAGTTTCCCTTCATAGTCCAATATATTTAATCCGCCTTTCGACCATCTTGAAGATTGGCGACTTTATCATATCATTTAGCAACTTCTTCTTTTTCTTCCTATACTCTTCTTTAGAAGTTTTTTTAATTTCTATACTTGATTAATCACTCTTATTTACCATCGATCATATTATGTATTGAAGAGTTTTCTATTTAGGAGGTAATCTACGAATATGGACTATCGTAAATGGAACGACCCCGAAATTGAAGACTGGGAAGAAGATCCAAATTCGAGAAAAAAACTTTACGCATCAGACTTATGGGAGTTCGGCCTGGGCTGCTACCCTATTGACTATTGTTACTGGGAATGCTGCCCTAATGATAGTTGCTGTCCTAGACGCACTTGCTGGCCCAGGCGGGGTTGTTGGCCTAGGCGACAAGGTTGCTGGCCCAGACAAGATTGCTGGCCGCGCTAACTTTGCAGGTACTTATTATTATGTATTCCATTTTTTGTTCGAAAAGAGCAGTCATCTTTGGAAATTAACCTAATTCAACTAACGATGCTATCCAGGTCAAAGTATATAAAATCTATAAATTTGATATAATACTTTTGAAGACCTCTCATGTGGTTCAATAATTTTCTCCCATCTTCTGATAGTCCTCCAATGGAGGGCTATCTTTTTTGTTCATTATACACCAGGCTTCACTCTCATGCTTTAATAATAATTGATGATAAATTTGATCACCTTTATTTACCATAGTTCATATTATGTATAGAAGAGGGGTTAGATAAAAATAGGAGGTGCTTCAGTAAAATGGCCTATCAAAAATGGGACGACCCTGAAATTGAAGATTGGGAAGATGATTCAGAATTTAGGTCAGAAGACGAGCGACAAATATTCATAGCATTTGGCTTTAGCTGTTATCCTAGGCGGTTTTGTTGGCCTAGGCAGTATTGTTGGCCTAGACAATTTTGCTGGCCTAGGCAATATTGCTGGCCTAGACAATTTTGCTGGCCCAGGCAGTATTGTTGGCCTAAACAAGGCTGCTGGCCACATTAGTCTCATCATAATGGATTTATTATTAGAAAAAGCTCCAAGCTTTTTCTTTTTTGTATACGTCACATTATAATAAATTTATTCATTCTTCCTCACTCAAATTGTATATTATATCAAGCAATCAGATATACTAGTATCGAAGACCTCTCATTTCATTCAAAATTTCTCTCCCATTTTTATAGCTCTCCTTTGGAGGGCTATTTTTTTGTTTATTTATATATATCTTTTTATCTACTTTATAAGAAAATTTTGATCACATAACATATAGATAAACCATACTATACTACAAGATACCCTCTTCTTGATGTTACCAAATACTTGGCTGTTCTTTTAGAACAGCCATTCTAATTTATCGGCTTTAATACGTCCATACATAAAGCACATTTATGTCCCAAAATTTAGTAATCTGCATATTATGTAACAAAAGAATAATAAGGAGGAGCCATCATGCCCGGAACTTATTATGGTGGAAATAAATACGGATGTATGTTTAGTGAAGAAGGAATATATTTAAGGGACTGTTTTCGTCTGCTTTGGGAACAACATGTTTATTGGACGAGAATGACCATTATAAGCATTGCTGCCAGCTTACCCGATTTAGAAGCTACTACCAATCGACTTCTACGGAATCCACTTGATTTTGCGATTGTATTTAATCATTTCTATGGAGTCAAAATTGCCTCTAAGTTTGAGAATCTATTGAAAGATCATATTACCATCCTCGCAGAATTTGTAAATGCAACTAAGGATGGTAATAGCAGCGCAGCTACGAATTCAGAAACAAGCTGGTATGAAAACGCAGATGAAATTATTCATTTTCTTAATTGTATAAACCCTTATTGGTCTAGAGAATGCATGAAAAAGATGTGGTATCAGCATTTGGGGTTAACAAAAAATGAAGCAGTCGCCAGGCTTGATCAAAATTATAAAAAGGACATCGAAATTTTCGACCAAATTGAAAAAGAAGCCTTGATAATGGCGGATCAGTTCTCTAATGGGATTATTCGACAATTCTGTCTTTAGTTTATTTATAATTACAAGTATCATATCATTACTCTGTAAGTTCCCGCAACTTTCAAAGCATTCACTCCTGAAATGGCTGCTCTAAAGAGCAGCCATTTCAACTTGCTAGCCACCTAAACTCCTAGGATGCCCAGCCCGCCCCAGTCTGATAAATAATATCCTAAATTTAAAATTCCCAGTGATCAGCATATATACAAGTTGCAAGTATATTTGACTACTGTACTTCCTTTAAAAAAGCACTAGAAATCTGAAATGAATTGATAGACATTTATCAGAGCGGGTATGACACAATGCACTACTATTTTCATAGTGCCACAAATCCAAAGTTTACGACCACACCTACTTGTCCATTTTTACTGCTGCCGGGGCTTTATCCATCTCTAAGACTTCGATTAAATAAAACAGTCATAACTGCATTACGTACCGTCTCGACAAATTCATTTGGTATCTCCTTAGAGGTATACATAATGCCCGTATCCTTGAATTTAACTCCCATAAAAACAGGTTTATTCGGTTTTTTCATGACCACCCCTCCCATATAAGATATGTATAACTGCTTATCCAACATTACTCTTATTGTTTAGGCAAAAGTACATCACATTGTAGCTTCTGATACTACCAGCGTCACTTAGCACCATTATATTAGCTTTTAATCGTATTTAGTTTGAATTTTATATTTTTATAGTTATACAATTTGTATATAAAGGAATTGAAATAAAGAATATATTTGCTTCATAAGATATTATAAAAGATTGTGTTTCCATCGTAAATTTTTAAATAAGTTAATTGTGATAAAGACTATGATAGTAAAATAAAAACTTATCATCAAGCTAAACAAGATTATTGGTACAATTATTAAATTCAAATAACTTAATAAAGAACAGACAGCTACATCACCGAACTTTTAAAATGATTGCTTTCTCAGGAACTCCTACAACAGAAAAGAAGCCATGAAAGCCATGGCTTCTTAATTATTCAATCCTTGATGTTAGTGTTGAAATTCATTGTACTAAATTAACAGCAGATACCAGCCAATCACCATTAGATAAGTGATCGACTGTAATATTATAAGTTTCGCCATTATGATTCACGCTTACAACAGAACGAGAGCCTTCACGACTTATTAATGTAAAGGTATCACTATTCACATCAAATCCTAAATTTGGGGCAGCCGACATAACTATATCTACTGCACTTGCATTATTGATATAGATTTTAATTTTGTGGTGGCTATCATTGTACCATTTCATACGATGGGCAAAAGTCTCTCCACGGTCAAACCATTTTTCATGGGTATAACGGTCATCCCGATTATTTTTATTTCTGTCACCTTGGTCTGGCTTTGCTGACTGATCTGGAGCAGAAGCATCGACTTCAGGAAGTGGTTTCTTCAGTTCTTTATTATCAGTCTGTTCAGTTGTTACAGTTGGAGAAGTAGAAGGATTTTCAGCAGCCGATGCTTTAGGTAAAACTATACCATGTAACGAGGCCCCTGCCATAATGGTTACACCTGCTAGGGCAAAAGCCTTACGGCGAAGCATCTTGCGTTTTGCTATTTTTTTTTCCATACAAATTCTCCTTCCATGTTTTCTTTTATTAGTTTTTCATTCTTTTGCTGCCATAATTCCTGGTAATTTACAACATAATCTTAATTATCTATTATCGATCTTTACTATACAAAAAACTATTTTTCAGAACAACTAAAACGATGACTCTATAATGAGAAGATTTTTTTCTATGGGGATATGCAGCATACTGCTTATAAGTTATGTAAAGGAGTTCTGTGATGAATGCAATTTATGTAAGAGTCTCCACAGATGAACAAGCGCACTCAGGATATTCCCTTCAAGATCAAATTTCCTCCTGCCGCAACCGCCTCCTTAGCTTGGGGTTAACGGATATACAAGAATATATAGACGATGGGTATTCTGGTGAGTTCTTAGAGCGACCTGCCTTAAATCGCCTGAGAGACGATTTAAGGGCTAAGTTAGTAAAGACGGTAATTGTCTATGATCCAGACCGTTTGAGCCGTAATTTAACAAACCAGCTTCTCTTATCGGATGATATTGAAAAGGCAAATGCACAATTAATGTTTGTTACAGGTGATTATGATGCATCCCCTGAAGGTCGCCTATTCTTTAATATGAAAGGTGCCATATCGGCTTATGAAAAAGCAAAGATCAGAGAACGTACGGCAAGAGGACGAAGAGCTAAAGCGAAATCTGGTAAAATTGTTATAAATAACAAGCCTTATGGTTTTGATTGGGACGCTCGAAACTCAACATATCTTATCAATGAAGAAGAAGCAAAAGTGATTCACCTTATTTATGATTTATGCTTAGAACGTAATTGGGGTGCTCCTAAAATTACGGAAGAACTTTACGAACGAGGAATTCGAAATCGTGAAGGAAAACAATTTAATAATGTACATGTATACCGCATTATGACAAAAGAACTCTATTGTGGTACTGCCTATGCATCTCAGATTTCAACAAAAAAAATAGGACAGTATAAAATTCAGGTTACTAATATCCCTGTGGAGGACTGGATACCCATTTCAATTCCTGCAATAGAAACTCGAGAACGATGGCAACGAGTACAAAAAGTGATGGAACAAAATGGAAGGCTATCTAAACGCAACACTAAACGAGAATATTTATTACGAGGAATCCTTAAATGCGGTATCTGCGGAATGGGAATGGTTACTAATAAAATAAAAACAAGAGGAAACACACATTACTATTATCGCTGTGTAACTAAGAGCAGTCCCCAATATCGTTTAAATACTACTAAATGCCCCAATCGATATATTCCCGTTGACTTATTGGAAGAATCTGTTTGGGAAGCTTTCGTTACCATCGCATCCAGAGATGCCGTTCTGAGTGATTTTTTAAAGGCCGAAAAGATACCTAAGGATCATGCAGAGGCAATTGAGAAACTAACTAAAAAACAAGGTGAAGCCATAAAGCTGAAAGCAGATATAATAAAATGGCGCAGAACGAACTTAATCGACAGCAACACCGCCGAAAGTGAATTACAAAGCGTTAATAAAGAACTCTATTCCATCAAATTACAGCTTGCTATTTTGCAGAAATCACAAGATAAATTGAAACAAATTACAGTAATATCACCAGAGCAAATTCTGAATGCTAATACCGACGAAAAAAAGAGGCAAGTTCTTTTGCGATCTAATATCGAGGTATATGTTACGCGCCTGGGGAAAACACCAGAGTTTTGGTTCCAACATTAATTTCCATAATGGAACTTTATTTTTCGCTTTTAAATTACATCTTTCACACCTATATAAGAGGCGAAATTGAGAGTAAACAAGGTTTTTCCTGAATTAGGTCGACCAACAACCGTTAGTTCTCTCATTCTTGTACCTCCTTTAAATCAGCAGCTTCAATTAGCATTAGTTCTTGTCTAGTAATATTGGTTTTCGTCATTAAGCGAACAGCCTGATATCTAATTGCTTTTTCAATTAAATTGCGAACCGTACGAGCATTGCCAAAATTATCATTATTATTGCTTTGCTTTAGTAACATTTTTAATAATAGTACTTGTGAATCTAATGTTAATGTATATTGGCGTTTAGCACATAGTTGTTCAGCTATATGTAAAAGTTCTTGCTGGTTATAATCCGGAAAATCTATATGAATTGGAAATCGAGAACGTAGTCCAGGATTAGTTTGCAAGAATGTTTCCATTTCATTTTGATAACCAGCTAAAATCAAAATTAATTCGTCTTTATGGTCTTCCATAGCTTTCACCAAAACATCTATACATTCCTTACCGAAATCTTTCTCGCCTCCTCGGGCTAAAGAATATGCTTCATCAATAAATAGAATACCGCCATATGCTTTCTTTAATTGCTCTCGAGTTTTTTGAGCGGTGTGACCAATATATTCCCCCACCAAATCTGCCCGCTCAACTTCTATAAGGTGACCACGATTTAAAACTCCTATCTCACGGAGGATTTTTCCTAAAATTCTAGCAACCGTTGTTTTTCCCGTCCCCGGATTCCCTTTAAAAATCATATGCAATACTAGAGGTTCAGTATTTAATTTCTCGTGAGCACGACGACGTTGAATTTCAATAAAAGCATAAATTTCTCTTACTAATTTCTTTACTTCCGATAATCCAATTAAATTATCTAATTCATATAAGATTTCCTCTATTCGTTTCTGCCTAGTATCTACCTTTGCATGATAGGAAGTTATATTATCCATTTCTCGGAGAGATTTAAAAGCCTGAATAGCTGAAATTTCTCCATTTTCAACAGCTGTAAGCACATCTTGTGGCCAAACATAAGTCACTCTATCTCACCTCACCATGGCTATAGATGATATACATTATACTCAAGGGTACAATAAAAGGTGATAAAAAAATTCTAGGCAACAGCCTAGAATTTTTTTATTGTTACTTATCAACTTTAATATCATCTTTTTTTTCATGAAAGGTTGACGTTAATGGTTTTAGAGGTGTAATTGTTGATATTGCATGTTTATATACTAATTGCTGCTTACCGTCATTTTCTATAATAACAGTAAAGTTATCAAAACCCTTAACGACACCTCTCAATTGAAAACCATTAATAAGATAAATAATTACAGGTAGATTATTTTCTTTGCGGATTTGGTTTAGAAAACTATCTTGTAAATTAATAACTTTATTTATCATAGTTAAACCCCTCCGATTTAAATTTTAAATTATCTTAATTATTCGATTCCATGGTTAAATTTTCCTGCAATTTTTTTGTAAATTGTTTCCATCATATCATGATGACTAGGAAACTCATTTACATCAAACCATATAATATAAGGCATTTTTCGATACCAGGTTAGTTGTCGTTTTGCAAAATTCCTTGTAGCTTGCTTAATATTATCAATTGCAGTAGGTAAATCAATTTCTTTTTTAAAGAATTTAACAATCTCTTTATAACCAATACCTTGCATCGCTTGGCAATCGGCTGATACACCGCGCTCTAATAATTTGGCAACTTCCTCAATTAAACCTTGATGTATCATCAGGTCCACCCGTTGATTAATACGATCATACAATAAATTTCGTTCCATCGTAAGTCCAATGACAACGGCCTCATAGAGAAGCTTATGCTGCTTTGTAAATTTATTTTGAGATATGGTATCGCCACTAAGATAAAATACTTCTAATGCACGAATAACACGACGTAGATCATTCGGATGTAAGCGCGCTGCAGTATCTGGAACTACTTTTGCCAATCTATCGTGAAGATATTGATTCCCATATTCTTTTGCTAAACCCTCAAGTTGTGTTCGCAAAACTTCATCACTAGGTGTGGGATTAAACTTGTAACCCTCGAGTAAAGCTTTTACATATAAGCCGGTACCACCTGCTAAAATAGGAATCTTTCTTTTTTGGTTTATAGCAGAAATATATCGGCTAGCAAGTTCTACAAATTCAACTACACTGAAATCTGTTTGTGGATCGAGAATATCAATAAGATGATGAGATATAGTGCCTTGTTCATTACTAGTCGGTTTTGCAGTTCCAATATTCATATCTTTATAAACTAACATTGAATCACCAGATATAATCTCAGTATTAAGCATTTTCGCTAAATCAATGCTAACCTTCGTTTTACCTACAGCAGTTGGTCCTATAACAGCAATCACACGTTCCATCATTATGCTTCCACCTTAATAATACCATATTGGATACTACTATATTTCCCACCACAAATAGTAGTAACACCCAAACGTTCAAATTCATTATTATGATTTGCTTCTTTAATAACCACACGTTTTTTTGCTACCCGACATGCATCTGTAATGGTACTTTCTGTTAGGGGACTATTATCAGCCAAGTAGCGCAATGGTTTTAAATTAGAACTGCTATAGATTGGCCGGCGAAACATAGGATCAAGATAAACAATATCAAAACTATTATTGGGTAAGGCACTAAGAGCCTCAAGACAATTCCTGTGTTGTACTTGAATGCGGCGTAAGGCTTTAGTAATGCATTTTTCCTTATGATTAAAATGTTGCAAACCATAGTTTGCAATAAATGCGATGATGGAGGAAGCTTCTATACCTACTACCTTACCAGAATGACCAACAATAAAACTAGCAACTATTGCATCAGTGGCTAGACCTAAGGTACAGTCTAATACGGACATGCCCGTTGTTAATGACATCGCACCTATCATATGGTCATTTTTACCATTTATTAAATTTTTTATACGTAGCTCAGCCATACTCAGATGAAAAAAATATTCACCACCCAAAGTATGAACTACAGGACCTTCTTTAGTTACGACAACTACATTTTCTACTTGATAGCTATTTTTCATTGCTGTAAGCGAATGTCTCTCCCGAGGTATAAAAGGAATTTGTAATGTCGTGGATATTTGTTGTGCTAATTGTTCTACAGTATAAGAAGGAGATTGTATTGTTGTTACTAATAACTCCATTTTATCACCTATTACCTACGATCCATATTTATGTTGGTATATTAAATATATAGTAAATTTATTTGAGAATTATGTACGCTTAAACATTTTATCTAAATCTTTAGGACTAAAACGAATCATGGCAGGCCGACCATGAGGACAAGTATAAGGAAGATTTGTATTGCATAATTCGTTGATTAAGGCTTGCATTTGTCGCATGTTAAGTGATTCTCCTGCTTTAATAGCAGCACGGCAAGCTGCTATTTGCAAGCAATTATGGCGCAGTTCCTGTGCACTAGGATTGTGCATATTTTGAATAGATTCTAATATTTGCCGAATTGAAGACTCTGTTTCTGCTAATGGAATATCACTCGGCAATTCCGATAAGCGCATGGTATTTGGACCTACCAGTTCTAAAGTAAATCCTAACGTATAAAAGGTATCATGATATTCCGAGATAATATCAATTTCAGCAGCATCAAAATTCATAAATAGAGGTACTAATAATTGTTGTGAAGGTATGCGATCTGTATATTGGCTCATTTTATCATAGAGAATTCTTTCATGAGCCGCATGCTGATCAATGATATATAAACCATCGGATCCTTTACTTATGATAAAACAATCATCCACTTGTCCAAGAGGATATAAAGTAAATTCGGATCGTTCTGTATCTTGTGGTATTGCATTTGAAATAGAAACATCGAAAGATATCTTTTGTTCCTGCTCCAATGCATTTCGCGCTGTCGTTAGAGAAAGGGGTGTCTCTTGCCAAGAACTTGACAAGAGAGCAGGAGAGTTAATATAAGAAGATTTGTTATAATTATTATTAGCATAATGATTGGGAATAGAATGATATGAGCTAGGTTTAAGTTCAACAGTAGCAGCTAATTGATCAGGAGTATGCGGTGCGGACAAAACATCTACAATAGCTTTATATACAGTTCTAAATATCTTTTGCTCATCACTAAATTTGATCTCACTTTTCTGCGGATGAACATTGACATCAATGGTATCCGTAAGAACGCTAAGATTTAAAACGGCTAAAGGATAGCCACTCTTGGGTAATAAAGAATGATAAGCATTATCCAAAGCTTTTGCTATAGAGCGACTATTGATCACCCTTGCATTAACAATAACAGTTTGCCATTGTCTACTACTCTTTAATAAGGTCGGCTTAGATAAATAGCCAGATATTTTTATATTATCTATTGTATTATCATAAGAAATCGGCAATAGATCAGGAGCAATTTTCTGTCCATATATATTGGTTAAAGTATCTCGTAATTGGTTATTTCCAGGAGTAGATAATACCAATCGGTTATTATTAATTAACTTAAAGGCAATGCCAGGATTAGCCAACGCAATTTTCGTTAATATATCATGAATATGTGAACTTTCAGTAGAAGGAGTCTTTAAAAATTTCTTGCGCGCAGGAGTATTAAAGAACAAATCTTTAACGACAATACTTGTACCCACATTTCCCCCTGCCTCACGGATATCAGCAGTAATCCCTCCCACTACTTCTACATAAGTTGCTAATTGATTATCATGAAGACGAGTGGTTAATGAAAATTTTGATACGGCTGCAATACTAGGAAGAGCTTCGCCACGAAAGCCTAACGAAGTGATTGTTGACAAATCTTCTGCTACGCTTATCTTACTCGTAGCATGACGTAAAATCGCAAGCTGAGCATCTTCATAGCTCATACCTATACCATCATCTGTTATGCGAATAAAAGTAGTACCGCCGTCAACTATTTCAATTTCGATATTGTTACTTTGCGCATCAATAGAATTTTCAACAAGTTCTTTCACAATTGAAGATGGACGTTCAACGACTTCTCCTGCTGCAATCTTATTCGCTGTATTTTCATCTAACACATGAATAAAGTTCATAGTTTACCAGACTCCTGCTTTGCCTGATTTTGTAATCGATAGAGAATATTAATCGCTTCAATGGGAGTAATTGTTGTAATGTCGATTGTTAATAATTCCTCTACAGTTGATGAGGTAAATAAAGACATGGATGTTGTGGTAGCTGCACATTGCACCATAGCAACATGTTGTGATTGTATATGGTTTTCTTCCAATTCTACTAAAATTTCCTGTGCCCTTTTGATTACTTTTTGTGGTAACCCAGCTAGCTGGGCTACATGTATACCATAGCTTTTATCTGCACCACCAGGAATAATACGGCGTAAAAAAACTACATCATTCCCTCTTTCTTTTACTGCTACGGAATAATTTTTAACAGTCTTATGATATTCGGCTAATTCTGTGAGCTCATGATAATGAGTAGCAAATAATGTTTTAGCTTTAATGCGTTCCTTTATATACTCAATTACAGCGCGGGCAATACTCATACCATCAAAAGTACTTGTCCCCCGCCCGATTTCATCTAAAATAACCAAGCTTTGCGGTGTAGCATATTTTAATATTTGTGCAACTTCATTCATCTCTACCATAAATGTACTTTGCCCAGTTGATAAATCATCGCTAGCTCCCACCCGAGTAAATATTCTGTCTACAGGACTAATGACAGCTTCACGGGCGGGAATAAAGCTTCCAATTTGTGCCATAAGTACTAGCAATGCAACTTGACGCATATAGGTAGATTTACCTGCCATATTAGGTCCAGTAATAATCATAATTTCGTTACTATGATGATTTAGTTCGCTGTCATTGGGAACAAATAGTTCACGTTTTAATAACCGCTCTACAATAGGATGACGACCGTCCTTTATGTTAATTTCTTTCGTTTGGGTTATAGTCGGTCTAACATAATTATAGCGAAATGCCACTTCACTTAAACTAATAATCGTATCAAGCTGTGCTAATTGCCTGGCTGTTTCTTGAATCTCCTTAATATATGTTTTAATATGATCCCTGATTTTAGAAAATAAGTGATATTCAATTGTAACTATTTTTTCTTGCGCTCCCAAAATCTTTGATTCAAACTCTTTTAATTCAGGCGTTATATATCGTTCTGCATTTGCTAAGGTTTGTTTTCGCACATAACTAAGTGGTACTGAAGCAGTATGGGAATGAGTGATTTCTATGTAATAACCAAAAACTTTATTATAGCCAATCTTAAGGGATTTAATGCCTGTTGCTTCCCGTTCTCTTGCCTCGATATTTTGCACAAACTGCTTACTATCCCTTGCTATAATATGTAATTCATCTAATTCTAAATCATATCCTTGCTTGATTAACCCACCTTCACGCACAGAAAATGGGGGATTATCGACGATCGCAGTATCAATTAAGGTTACAAGATCAGTATGAGTATGTAGATAAAAGTGCAAGTTATTTAAAAATGTAGTATTGGCAGTTTGCAGCTGTGCTTTGATTTCAGGTAATACCACTAATGAAGATTTTAAGGCAATTAAATCACGAGCGCTCGCAGTACCTACTTCAATACGAGTTAGAATTCGTTCAAGATCATAGATATTAGCTAATGTTTCATGTATAGTTTGACGTAAATTAGGTTTTTCTAAAAGCTCTGCAATAGAATCTTGCCGTTGTATAATATGATTGGTATTCATTAAAGGGTACTCCAGCCACTTTTTAAGCAATCGTCCCCCCATTGCCGTTTTTGTATAATCTAACACATAAAGCAAAGTATCTTTTTTACCACCATCTCTTACATTGCGTGTAACTTCTAAATTGCGCATACTAGTTGAGTCAATCGTTAAATATTCAAACGCATTATAGTTTATGAGTTGATTTATATGTGACAAATCAGTCTTTACAGTCTGATGCAAATAATATAATAAACAACCAATTGCTACAAGAGCTACCTCTTGTTGAGGCAGATCATCTGTCATAAAATGCTGCCTTGGTAAATCGCTAACTAGTTTTAGATTATCAATTGCTAACATCGTATGAGTGCAATGAGGTATGCGATTACTCATAAAGGTATTTAATTTATCAATATTTTCAACTTTACTTGCTAATACCAACTCCGTAGGCATTAAACGAAATAATTGATCATTCAATGCTGTTAATCGCTGTGAGCCAGAAAAAGTTGCCCATAGACATTCACCTGTAGAAATATCTGCAGCAGCAAGAATTAGCGCTTCCTCTTCTTCATATAGTACGGCAAGATAATTGTTACTGTTATCCGGCAAAAGATTTTCGGCTATTATAGTACCCGGGGTAATTATTTTGATGACCTCACGCTTAACGATTCCCTTGGCTTGTTTAGGATCTTCAACCTGTTCACAAATAGCTACTTTATATCCTTTGCTAATCAATTTTGCAATATAAGTATCTGCTGCATGATAAGGTATACCACACATTGGAACACGCTGCCCACCGTCTCTTGCAGTAAGTGTTATTTCTAGTTCACGTGATGCCAACTCCGCATCTGTAAAGAACATTTCATAAAAATCTCCCATACGGAAAAATAAAATTTCATTCTCATGCTGACTTTTGATCTCTAAATACTGTTCCATCATGGGAGTGTACTTTACTGTCATTATGTGCTCACCTCTTTTTACCTGAATAGGCTTCATTTATTTAAATGATATTAATATTATAGTATGAAAGGAAAATAAATTAATCAATTAATTTTCCTTTTAAGATCCAAGTCTGCGCTGTGGTAATCTTAATATTAGCAAGTTGGCCAATACTCTCCGAACCTTGTTTGTCCCATAAAACTATCTTATTAGTGGTAGTACGCCCCATGAGTCGATTCTCATCTTTTTGGCTTGGACCTTCTACTATAACAGTTACTATTTTACCTGTAAGCTGTTGATTAATTATTAAACTAATATCATTTTGTACATCCATCAACCTTTGCAATCTTTCTTTTTTGACGGCTAAAGGTACTTGATCAGCCATAGTGGCTGCGGGTGTACCTGAACGTTTGGAATATAAAAATGTATAGGAAGCGTCAAAGCGAATCTCTTTAAGAAACTCAAGAGTTTCTTGAAATAATTCATCTGTTTCACCAGGAAACCCAACAATAATATCAGTAGTAAGGCTAGCATTTGGAATAGCCTTACGAATTTTTTTAACTAATTCACGATAGTAATCAGTTGTGTAGCCTCTATTCATCATTTTCAGGATAGTATCGCTACCTGATTGGACAGGTAAATGAAAATGATCGCATATTTTTTTGCTATTTAGAATAACATCAATTACTTTGTCGTTTATGTCACGTGGATGTGATGTCATATAGCGAACCCGCTCAATAGTCTCTACCTTATCAACTGCTTGCAATAAGTCAGCAAAATCACCATATTCCTTTGTATCATTGCCATAAGAATTGACATTTTGGCCTAACAGAGTAACTTCTTTGTATCCTTCTATGCCTAATTGATGAATTTCTGCTATGATATCTTTGATGGGGCGGCTTCGCTCACGCCCACGCACATAAGGTACAATACAATAAGTACAAAAATTATTACAACCATACATGATGGGTACCCATGCTGAAATTTTGCCTCGGCGTATGGTAGGTACATCAGGAGCCAAGCGTTCAGCCTGATCCCATACTGCTAAGACATGATCTTTAGATGCTTCAAATTCTCTGACAAGCTCTACTAATTGATGTACATTATGCGTACCTATAATTAAATCAATATGAGGTGCCTTTTTAAATAATTTGTCTCGATCTTTTTGGGCCATACAACCAGCAATAGCTATAATAAGATTCGGATTATTTATCTTTAAATTTTTTAACTCGCCAATTTTACCATATATTTTCTTTTCAGCACTTTCTCGTACACAACATGTATTTATTAAGATAAAGCTAGCTTCTTCTAAGCTCTCAGTATGTTCATAGCCAATACTTTTAAGCTGACCAGCTAATCGTTCTGAATCATGATGATTCATCTGGCAGCCATAAGTAATGGTAGTAAAATATCTTTTACTTGAATCTTTTCCCTTCTCTAATGATACTTCCATACTATATTGATCTGGTTTTGACATATATATCAACTCCTGCAATTACATTATTATATCCTAAATATTATAGCCTAAATGACTATGTTTATCAAACAAGTAAAAGAATTCCTCCTTTGCAGGGGACGTTTTTCCAATAGCTCGAATTACCTAAGTTCAAAAGTAACAAATGAAAAGGACGTTCTAATGCTTAGGACGTCTTTTATAATATCTTATATCTTTCCGGTAATTACTAATCAACATTGAATAGAAAATTTTATTCACTTTATAAATTGCACTCCCACTTAATTAAATACTTATGTTAATATCGACGAAATTATCCATTAATTTAATCTTTTCTATTGGCAAAACTATCAACCTGGAGGTGATCGCATTGAAAAAAACGCTTATTGCAAACATGTTCTCAAGTAGTTCTGAAGTTCAATTGATTACCGACATTTTTGATGCTGCTGATTTAAAAGAAAATAGGGATTTATTAAATAACGATTTAAATCAAATCGATTTTTGAACTAAATATAAGACATCGCTCCATAACAACGTGGAGCGATGTCTTATATAGTCCTAACTTTACACGTTCACTTATATGTATCAATTTTATTCATAAGACAAGGACCTTCATGACTCTGTGTAGTGATTATCTAGTTTAAAGTAACACCATATGAAAGTTTTAATTAGCTTTACCCTAAAACCTTATTAAATGAATATCAAAGAAATTGCCTAAGAGCACACATTATTACTTTTTTATACTACTCATGGCTGATTATCAAATTTTACTGTAGTTGTTTTGCATTTATAATCTTTACAAACCATGCTAATATGCCTGTTTTTATCAAAAAAAATTGCGAATAAATCGTCACTAGCAAGTGGCTCCTTATTAGCTAATATATTATCAATTGTCTTTGAACGTTTAACATATTGTGACTTATCAATAAATTCTTTGACATCCTTTTCTATCTCCGAATTCACATACATTAGAAAAAGCGGCTCATTAGATTGTGCATTTACATCGCTTTTACTTTTAATATTGCCTTCACCGAAATTACTTAAAATTTCAGCTATAACTTTTTTAAAGTTCTCATAACTATTACTAGGTTCAGCATTAATTTCAACGATAATAGGAGTCCATTCCATATAACGCATCTCCTTTTTATACAATTTTTTAAACATTTCGCTAAAATAATAAAAATTCCTTTAGCAAAAGATGTCATCTTTTTCCGAAAGCTTCAAATTGTTCAAGCTTTTTAGTTCTAAACTGATTTATTGTTATATTTTTAATTAAAGAACTAACTAATTTGTACTCGTTAAACTTTCTTATTACATATTGTATTTCAGTATGTAATAAAGAAACTTCGGAAAAACTAAACTAGGAGGTGATATTAATGGGTGAAAAACATCCTGATCGTACTAGTGAGTGGGATAAACAACAACAAGCATTAAAAAACATGAAAACTGCTGTACCTTCTAAAAAAGTTAAAGAAGACAAAAAAAATTAATTAATAGGTGGCGCTTGCCGCCTATTTTAACAAGTTTAAGTCTAAATATCTACTAAGCGTTAGAATTAAAAAATTAATTCCTATTCTTTAAGAAATCAAATATCATACTCATATATTTTACACTTAATAATAAAGGTAAAAAATGTAATTTACCACTTGAAAATCTCATTTTCTAAAGGTATACTAAAGGTATTCCAAAAGCAATTCGTAGGAACTCTAAATTGATTAGAAATGAGTGTGATCATAGTGGCAAAAGTATATTTTCCTGAAGCAGCAGCCATGGTACAAGCTAGTCCTCCCCACCCTCCAAATACCCAATATAGAGTTTCAATCGGGCTTGAAACATGGGGTGGTGAAAATCATAGAGTAGTAAAAGTTCAAATGGTCTATGATGGTAAAATTGCTGATCGCAGACCGCCATCTTATCCAGTTGGAAATGATGATTATATTCGGGTTACAGAAGTTATACGGAAAATAATCAGTAGAATTTAATTATTAAGTGACAACAAAATTACGTTCCAAAAGAGCGGCAGCACTCCTTTGACTGCCTCTATAATAATTTCTTTATTTGGGCTAGTTTCTCCTTAGCTGCTTGTTCTCCCTGTCCGATACATAATAGGGCCTGTTTTGTATCTTTAAATTTAATATCAAAAGTATTGGGGCGAATAATAATATCAGCATATTGCTCAGCTTTAAGCAATGTTACCTCTCTTCCCATTATCTCAATGCACTGTATTAGTATTTCTCCTACTGTCTTAATATCATAATTGGATTGGCCATCATAGCCTAAATCTACTCCAATTACTACATCAGCTCCCATATGGCGTAAAATATCGGTAGGTAAATTATTTTTTACTGCTCCATCTACTAATGTCATACTACGATATTTTTTAGGAAAAAATATTCCTGGTATAGAAATACTGGCACGAACGGCTTCTGTTAATGATGTATTATGATAATATCTGGCATTTAGAATGGAACGGCTATCAAAAACAGGACTTGTAAAAAATACAGTATCTGCAGAATTCAAATCAACAGCAGTAATCGCAACCGGAATATTAGTATCTCTCACTGTGCGATTCTGCCATAGACGATAAAAAAACTGTTCAACTTTGTCTCCTTTTATAAAGCCAGTAGGTAATACAGACCAAAAGCGAAACATGCCACTAAATAACCACTTCATGCCATGTTTAAAAAGATCACCTACAGTAACATTTAAATCAATTAACTCATCCATCTTAATATTTTGTATCATTACTTGCATTTGTTGTGGGGTATAACCACAAGCATACATAGCAGCAACGATCGCACCAGCACTAGTCCCACTAATCATATCAATTGGAATGTTATTTTCAACTAATATTTTTAGGACACCGATGTGAGCCATACCTCGAATGCCACCGCCACTTAATGCAACCCCTACTTTTTGTTTTACACTTTCGTTATTTTTACCTACCATACCATCACCTCATATATGCGCTTACTATATATTATGAAGATATGAGGTAATACTGTGTCATATAATATATGAAAACTCAGCTTCTCCATTAAAAAGTGGATGTGATTAGTAAAGTACAAGATTTTGCTAATCACATCCACTTTTTACTTTCAGCCATTATTTTATGCTGTAATATATCGAGCCCCATACAAAATCGCCTGCTCATTAATGGAAAATAATTCTGGCTTTTTAGTAAATACCTTAGCAAAAGCTTTTATTACTGAATCTGGTTGCACAATATCAATTGCAGCAACTAATGCACCAAGAATCACCATATTAGCAACCCTGCTATTACCGAGCTCTGCAGCAACACTATTAGCAGGAATCTGATAAACGCTAATATCATTTCGTGATACAGTATATTCGATAAGTGAACTATTAACAATAAGCACACCGCCAGGCTGCAAAGCTGATTCAAATTTCTCAATAGATGGTAAATTCATCGCGACCACTGCTGTCGCTTCAGATACAATTGGAGCACCGATAGGATCATCAGATATGATGACTGAACAATTAGCTGTCCCGCCGCGCATTTCTGGACCATAAGAAGGAATCCATGAAACCTGCTTATTTTCTAACATTCCAGCATATGTCATCAACTGTCCCATAAGCATAATTCCTTGACCACCAAAGCCTGCTATTATAATTTCTGCTGTCATTTTATCACCTCTTCTGGTACTTTAAATATACCTAAAGGATAATACGGAATAAGATGTTGTTCCAGCCAAGTTGCTGATTCAACAGGACTCTTCCCCCAATTCGTTGGACACGTTGATAATACTTCTACCATAGTAAAACCATCGCCACGCAATTGAATCTCGAAGGCTTTTTTTATAGCTTTTTTAGCTTTAACCATATTAACAGGACTATTTACAGCTACTCGAGCAATATACCTCGCTCCATCAATAGTAGAAAGCATTTCACACATGCGAATAGGCATACCAGCATGTTCTATATTACGGCCATATGGCGAGGTCGTCGTTACTTGACTTACAAGAGTCGTGGGAGCCATCTGACCTCCAGTCATTCCATAGATAGCATTATTTACAAAAATAGTAGTAAATCTTTCACCACGAGCCGCAGCATGCACAATTTCACCACAACCAATAGCAGCCAAGTCACCATCGCCTTGATAAGTAAATACCACAGTATCCGGATGTACACGTTTGATACCTGTTGCAACTGCAGGTGCGCGGCCATGTGCTGCTTGAACCATATCTATATTGAAATACTCATAGGCTAGTACAGAACACCCAACTGATGCTACACCAATAGTTTTATCTTGTACATCAAGTTCATCAATAACTTCAGCTACCAATCGATGTATAATCCCATGATGACACCCTGGACAATAATGAGTAGCTATGTCTTTTAATGATTTAGGCATGGTAAATAATTTATCTGTCATCTCTATTTACCTCCTTTGCTCGATAATTTTAATAATTTGATCATACACTTCTTTTGGACTTGGTATCATTCCACCCATTCGTCCGTAAAAATATACAGGTTTTACACCATTTACTGCCAATTTCACATCTTCTATCATTTGACCTGCGCTAAGTTCTAATGTTAAAAACGCTTGGGCCTTGATTGCAAGTTTAGAAAGAACCTTGTTAGGAAATGGCCATAACGTAATTGGACGCATTAGTCCAACTTTCAATCCGTCAGCTCTTGCCCTTTCCATTGCAGAACGGGCAATCCGTGAAGTTATGCCATAGGCAACAAGTACCAGATCAGCATCATCCGTATTTAATTCTTCATAACGTACTTCGTTATGAAGAATTCTTTTATATTTCTCTTGTAAATGAATATTGTGCTTTTCTAAATTCTCTGGTTTTAGATGTAAAGAATTGATGATATTAGGACTATGACGTCCTTTTAGTCCAGTAACAGCCCATGGTTTTACAGGAGGATCGATCGTCTTAATGGCTAACTCTACAGGTTCCATCATTTGTCCTAATGCTCCATCTCCTAAAAGCATCACAGGATTACGATATGCATCAGCAAGTTCAAAAGACAATGCTGTAATATTCACAAGCTCCTGTACTGAATTTGGTGCCAGAACGATATTACGATAATCTCCATGCCCACCACCTTTAGTGGCTTGAAAGTAATCACATTGCGATGGTTGTATGCTGCCAAGCCCAGGTCCACCACGTACGATATTAACAATGACACAGGGCAACTCAGCTCCAGCAATATAAGAAATACCTTCTTGCTTTAAACTAATACCTGGGCTTGATGAAGAGGTCATTGCCCTAGCACCTGCTCCAGCAGCACCATATACCATATTAATAGCAGCTATTTCACTTTCAGCCTGTACAAATACACCGCCAATAGTAGGCATTCGTTTTGCCATATATTCAGTTAATTCAGTCTGTGGAGTTATTGGATAACCAAAATAATGACGACAGCCAGCTAGAATTGCAGCTTCACCAATAGCCTCATTTCCTTTCATTAAAATCTTTTCTGACATAACAATCCCTCCTATCTTCTTTATTTTTTATGAATTTCTATAACTACATCTGGACAAGTTTTCGCACAAAGTGTACAGCCGATACAAAGTTCTTCATTAATACAAACCGCGGGGCGATATCCTTTACTATTAAAATGTGCCCCTATTTCTATGAGCTTTTTAGGACAAACTGCAACACATAGTTCGCACCCCTTACACCGTTCTTCTCTAAATATTGGCCTAGGCATAATATTCCCCCCATTAATAATATTAGAAAATACTAGATCTGTTATATAATACGCAAACAAATAATAAATATCATTAATATATAATAGTTAAAACTTACACTACTCATCGATTTAGCTATTATAATCTAAATAATTTAATTTTTTACCAAAAATTAGCATTTACTATTCTTACTTATTAGAAGGGCTACGATTTCCTGGAGTGAATTCTATCTAAATGTTACTCCTCTTTATATATATTATATATTATATGGTTCACCAAAAAAAACGACTCGTATAGCCCATCTAGGAAGCTACTACAAGTCGTTTCTTTCCAAAATTTATTTAATTATTTCAACAGTACAGCCGTTTTTACACATAGCTGCATTTGCTTCATCAGTATCAATGTGCATTTCTAAACGAAAACTCTCATGAACTCTAATCAGCACATTATCAAAAATCAAACCTCTTTCGCCATCACAACGCACTTTAACTATCTCATTATCTTTAACTCCAAATTTTTCAGCGTCAGCTATACTCATATGAATATGACGTCCAGCAGCTATAACGCCTTCTTCAAGAGTCACTGTTCCTTTTGGACCCACTACAGTAATTCCTGCTGATCCTTTTGTATCTCCTGATTCACGAACCGGAATTCCTATTTTGAGTTTTAAAGCATCTGTTAGAGCCATTTCTATCTGAGTTTGTTTGCGAACCGGGCCTAAAATTCGAACATTTTTAAAAGAAGATTTTTCTGTAACCAAATCTACAGTTTCATTGGCTGCAAATTGTCCTACTTGTAATAAATCCTTTTTAACGGTAAGCTGATATCCCTCTCCGTATAATACATCCAAATCCGCCTGGGATACATGTATATGTCTTGCTGAAATACCTACTGGAACTTTTGTTTCTAACATTGCTATAAACACTCCTCTAATTTACATATATTTTTATAATAATTTTATATTATAAGCATTAGAAAAACCAAGCTTGCATCGAGCTTTAGGCAACAACAGAAGTAGAGAATTGCACTTATATCTATCAGAAGTAGCTATACTGTTGGATAGATTAAAAAATTCCGCATAGCATACCTATTCAATAATCTCTGAAAAATATACTACAGTTACTGTATCACTCAATGTAAATGTCTTATCATAAATACTTTGTAAAAAGATCATCAAATCATCAACATTAGTAATTTCAGGATTCTCACCTTGCAAATCCTCTTTTGTTAATTGGGAAATAGGCTTTACTAATACTCTATCAATGACAGCAGTATATATTTTCTTTTTTTGTGCAAAACGTTTTCCAACTGTTACCCATATAATATCGCCTTCATTATATTTATAGGTCTTATCCCCGCGACGAATGGTGCAGGTTTTACGTCGGCATATTAATTGGCTATGATAATTTGACGAGTAAAAATTTAAAGCACGCATCATTCATTCCCCCTTAAACAAATAATTCATCTATTTAAAAGTTATACTCCTATTAGTATTCTGTATTCGAGACATTTTGCTTTAAATCCTTTAGAATTTGATATAACTTATGAAATAAAACTAAATTTTAATGCCCTTATTTGATCAGACGCAAGCCACGTTTATGAGCTTCATACATTAACTGCTCTTCATCAATCGTAGTTAAAGATCTATCACTTAATAGAATCTTGCCATCTACCATTACTGTATGAACATCCCCTGCTCCAGCAGAATATGCTAATAGTGAAACTCTATCATGGCGTGGATACCAATGGGGAGCATGCATATTGAATAATGTAACATCTGCTTTAAATCCTGGTGCAATAGTTCCTGTTACTTTGTCAAGTCCCAAAGCCTGAGCGCCATTGATTGTAGCCAAATCTATTGCTGTCTTGGCGGGTATAAGCAATGGATCAAGGGCATGTACTTTATGAAGCATCGCAGCTAAGCGAAGTTCTTCTAACATGTCTAAATTATTATTGCTAGCCGCACCATCCGTACCTAAACTAACACATATTCCAGCAGTCAACATAGCAGGGATGGGGGCAATACCGCTGGCCAGTTTCATATTACTTCCCGGATTATGAGCAACTCTTACATTCGCTTCTTTCATAAGAGATATATCCGTATCTGATATATGTACACAATGAGCAGCTAATACACCACACTCCAGAACACCCAACTCTTTCATTAACGCAATTGGAGATTTGCCGTATTTTTTCTTACATTCATCAACTTCTCCAATAGTCTCGGATAAATGAATATGAATTTCAGCTCCTAAACGTTGTGCTAAAGCAGCTACTCGCTTCAAATATTCTGGTGGACAAGTATAAGGGGCATGTGGTCCAAGCATAACAGTAATACGTCCATCTGCAGTATTATGGTATTGACGGAAAAAATCTTCACTTTCTAATAACGCTTGTTCACCATTTGGTGCTACTCCAGCCATGCCTCTAGCTAATACAGCTCTAATACCACTTTCAGCCACAGCTTTTGCTACTTGCGGCATGTGAAAATACATATCGGAAAAAGTAGTAGTACCTGATTTTATCATTTCGGCAATTGCTAATAAGGTACCCCAGTATACATCCTCAGCTTCTAAATTACCTTCTGCCGGCCAGATTTTATTTTGTAACCAATCCATTAATACCATATCATCTGCATAACTACGAAAAAGTGTCATTGCTGCATGAGTATGAGTATTAACAAAACCAGGTATTGCTAATTTATTCGTGCAATCAATCACCTTATCGGCGTGCCACTCCGCTGATATATCACCTACTTGGTGAATTAGCGCACCATCCACTGCAATATCACCAGATGTAACGACACCATTTTGCCCTAAAATTTCTGCATTTTTCAACAAAATTTTTGCCATTATATATTCCTCCCTAGTTGACGTTGACGATAATATTCCTCATAAAAGTTATGCATCACATTAATATCCTCATTACTTAATATTTGTGCGCCCCCTATTTGGTTTGCATAAATAAAAATTTGAGCAGCTTTTTCTACTAGTTCACAAGCCAACATAGCTTCTTCGAGTGTTTGTCCACAACCTATTACCCCGTGATTAGCCATTAATACTGCATTTTTGTGGGCTAATGCCACTACAGCATTTTGCGCTAACATTTCAGTTCCAGGTAAGGCATAGGCAGCAACATCCACACTGCCACCTGTTAATTGAACTAAATCTTCTATTATAGGTGGTATACTTTTATGTGCTACAGCGAAAGCACTAGCAAAAACACTATGCGTATGAACAATCGCCTGTATATCAATACGGGATTTATATATAGCTAAATGTAGGGGCAGTTCTGAAGATGGTTTAAAATTTCCTTCGACTGTGTTTCCAGCACCATCGACTATTACAATATCTTCTGCTGTTAACACATGGTAGCCTTTTCCTGAGGGAGTAACAGCTACAAATGTGGTCTCAGGTATACGGACACTAATATTTCCCCAGGTGCCAGCAACTAGCCCCTTTTCTAATAAAGCATGTCCTGCCTGTAAGACTTCAGCTTTTATTTTAGCATGATGAGTCAACCACAAACCACTCCTTCTTCTAAGCTAACCCCAAATAACTTTTTTGCTCATCCGTTAAGCTATCAATATGAATACCCAATGCTTGTAATTTAAGTCTAGCTACTTTGGCACTTACCTCATTAGATAAATTATATACTTCATTTGACATATGCTTATGATGATCTAAAATATGCAATACTGCTAAAGCTTGCATAGCAAAAGACAAATCCATAATTTCAGTAGGATGTCCGTCACCAGCAGCTAAATTGACTAAGCGTCCCTCTGCCAATAAATATATTTTACGCTGATCACTCATAACAAATTCTTCGATATTTTTACGCACTGTACGTTTAGAAATTGCTAATTTCTCTAATTCTTCTTTATTTATCTCAAGATCAAAATGTCCAGCGTTTGCTAAAATAGCTCCCGATTTCATGACAGCCACATGTTCTCCACAAATAACATGTTTGCAGCCAGTTAAGGTAACAAAAATATCACCATATTTTGCAGCTTCATCCATTGTCATAACTCTAAACCCATCAAATACTGCTTCGATCGCTTTTATCGGGTCAATTTCTGTAATAATTACATTTGCCCCTAATCCCTTAGCACGCATTGCTACACCTTTACCACACCATCCATAACCAGCAACTACAACAGTTTTCCCAGCAACAGTAAGGTTAGTGGTACGCATAATACCGTCCCACGTGGATTGACCCGTACCATATCGGTTGTCAAATAAATATTTGCAATATGCATCATTCACCGCTACCATCGGAAACTTTAGACGCCCTTCCGCGGCTAAAGACCTCAAACGTATAACACCAGTTGTAGTTTCTTCTGAACCACCTAAAATATTAGGCAGTAACTCACTGCGTTCACCATGCAGCAGCGATACTAAATCACCACCATCATCAACAATAATATCCGGTTTAGTATCTAAGGCTTTATGTAAGAAAGTCTCATATTCTTCAGAAGTTGTATTATACCAAGCAAAAACCTTAATACCTTGCTCTACCAAAGCTGCTGCCACATCATCTTGCGTCGATAAAGGATTGCTCCCAGTTACAGCAACATTTGCACCAGCGTTTTGTAAAACTAAAGCCAAATAAGCTGTTTTAGCCTCTAAGTGCATTGTTATCACTATATTTTTACCACTTAAAGGCTTACTTTTTGCCAAATCTTCATTTAGTACATTCAACACGGGCATAAACTCTTTAACCCAATTAATTTTTGCATGTCCTTGCGGTGCTAATTTTATATCGCGGATAATCGATTCCATTTTTAAAACGCTCCTTTTATTTTTTGTTGCAGTACACGAATTGATTCATCATAAGGTTTTTTTAACACACCATATTCAGTAATAATTGCTGAAACTAAGGAATTAGGCGTAACATCAAATGCTGGGTTAAAGACATCTACTCCTGCTGGAGCCATTGCTATACCAGAAAAATGAGTCACTTCATCAGCATGTCTCTCTTCAATCGGAATATCCAGGCCACTTTCCATAATAAAATCAAAAGTAGATACAGGTGCGGCTACATAAAAAGGAATATTATGTTCTTTTGCTAGTACTGCTAAACTATAAGTACCAATTTTATTCGCTACATCACCATTAAGCGTAATTCTATCAGCTCCGACGATCACGGCTTGTACCATATAATTTTTCATAACCCACCCAGCCATATTATCAGTTATTAACGTAACTGGAATTCTTTCCTGCATTAGCTCCCATGCAGTCAGGCGAGCTCCCTGCAATAGCGGTCTCGTTTCATCAGCATATACTCTAGTAATCTTTCCCTCGGAAAAAGCTTGACGAATAACACCTAGCGCTGTTCCAAAACCAGCAGTAGCCAATGCGCCTGCATTGCAATGTGTAAGGATAGACACAGGTTTATCAAATAACTGGGCACCAAATTGAGAAATTTTATAATTCATATCACGATCTTCAGAAGCAATAGCAATAGCCTCTTGTTCTAACCTTAGAACAAGGTCAATAAAATCGCTGTCTTTATTAGTGGTCTGATTGATAACCGACATCATTCGCTCTATAGCCCAAAACAAATTTACAGCCGTAGGTCTTGTTTGTCTTAACTCCTCAGCTACCTTCTCAATACCATCCCAGAAGGCCTGGCTATTACCAAATTCTTTAGCTCCCAGCACCAAACCAAAAGCTGCTGCTGCACCAATAGCTGGAGCACCACGTACTTCTAATCGCTTAATAGCTTGCGCTACTCTTTGATAGCTATGACATTCAATATATTCTATCTGATTTGGCAGTAATGTCTGATTTAATAAAATTAAGGAATTTTCCTTCCATTCAATTGACTGTAACAAAGTTCTCACCACTCTTCATAATTTAAAACCGCCATATTCAGCTAATGCATGCTGACAACTACAATCTACTTCCGATTCAATTGAAATAATGGTATTCATAAGTAATTTCTTAAGATTATTTGTATTCTCATTCATAACCTCAATTACTTCACCATATGTTAAAGACTTTGGTGAAATACCAGCCGCATAGTTTGTTACCATTGCAATAGTAGCATAACACATTTCTGCCTCACGGGCCAACACCACTTCTGGTACATTTGTCATACCGACCAAATGACCACCAAGTTTAGCGAACATCTTAATCTCTGCAGGTGTTTCAAAACGAGGTCCTTCTGTACAAACATAAGTCCCATAGTTATGAATGGATATACCAATATTTTGAGCTACCTGCAACAAATTTTCTCGAAGAGTTGAACAGTACGGATTTGTTAAATCCACATGAACAACGCCTTTTCTGTCGCCTTCATAAAAAGTATTTTTCCTACTCTTGGTAAAATCAAGAAACTGATCAATTAGAACGAAATCCCCTAATTTCATAGCTAAATTCAATGACCCTACTGCAGCAGTCGCCAATATTTTCTTTACCCCAATTTTTTTCATAGCCCAAATATTAGCTTGATAATTAATTAAATGAGGCGCTATAGAATGCTTATTGCCATGTCTAGGAATAAAAGCAATACTTCTGTTCTCAAACTCTCCAACTTTATAAGAGATTAAGCCATAAGGCGTCATAATCTCTTCTTGACATACATTTGCCAAAATATTGGGGTCATATACTCCTGTACCACCAATAATTGCAATATGTGTCATTTTATCACCTGCCATCAACTATTAATTCTTTTAATTAATGTTATTATACTATATAGTCACCTATATCATAAAGCTGCTAATCCCACAAATAGGTAATAAGTCATACATATTTTCTAAAATATAATCTGGTTTTCATTTAAAACGGTCTCTCATGAACTAGAGCCCAACGAACTACCACTACCTTTTACACAGCTTGTCCGCCGCTTATTAGATTGATGTCTCAAGAATGGTAGTCAAAATCAAATAAAATTGTCTTATATATTAACTACACTCCTCCAGCCATAATAATATATTTTATTATACTCTAAAATAAAAAGAGGCTCAAAGCCTCGCACAAATATCCTTATAAAACATTATAGATTTACACCTATTAAACCACCTAAAATCCCCACGGCAATACCAGCCATAAATTTGTTGGCCAATACCATTAATGAAATGGATTCTTTACTAATTTCCATGCCTATACCAACAGAAATTAGCACATAGATTAACCCAATCAATACTCCTATGATCAGTCCCTTTGATTCAGCCTGCTGCGTAGCATATACACTGCCGATAAAGATACTAACCATCGTTACTCCAACCATAACATATTGCATATAATTATCAATATAGGTATTTTCGGTCACCAAACTAATTACTGATAAAAAGAAGGTACATACCAATGAGGTTATTATACTGACAAAAACTCCTTTACCTATCAATATAGCCGTTCCTGGTCCCTTGGGCGTGGTATTAAAACGTGTCTTACCAATACGCTTAGACACAGCAATCCCCCCTAAAGTAGGTATTACTAGCATTGATATTGTAAATTTATGCAGCATAAAAAGAAATATACCTGATTACTAAGAAATTTTTAAATAAATTAAACGAAATAATTTATCTAGAAGTCTATTTCATTACTGTTATCTCTTTATTAATTACTAAAGATCCCAACTTTGTAACTCCTTCATAAGGTTATAATTAGTAAGATCAAAATGAATAGGTGTCACTGAAATCTTAGAATTCTTTATAGCAACAATATCACTATTAGCATCATTCTCATTTTCTACAATACTTCCCCCCATCCAATAATAGGTTCGCCCTCTGGGATCAAGTCTTGGCTCAAAAATATTTTCATATTGTCTTACTCCCAACTTGGTAATGGCTACACCATCTATTTCGTGGGATGATAGGGCGGGAATATTAACATTTAATAGAGAATTGGCTGGCAAGGTACGGTCAATGACTTTCTGTAGTAGTTTTGCGGTAAATTCAGCCGCGGGTTTAAAATCATATGTACTCCAGGAATCTAACGATACAGCCACTGATGGTACACCATGTAAGGCTCCTTCTATTGCCGCGCTTACCGTCCCGGAATATAATATATCCGTTCCTAAATTGGGTCCATGATTGATGCCAGAAACCACAAAATCAAGTTTTTTACTAATCAAAGTTTCTAGGGCAATTTTTACACAATCGGCAGGAGTGCCACCAATACGCCATCCACAAAGGCGAGAGTCACTAGCGCAATACTTATCTACTCTTATGGGACTATGCACAGTAATAGCCTGGCTCGCAGCACTGCGTTCGACGTCAGGTGCTACAACTATTACTTCAGCTATCTTTAAAAGTTCTTGCCAAAGAGTCTGAATACCTGTGGCATCAATACCATCATCATTTGTCAATAAAATACGCAAGCCTATCCCTCCACATTTCTTATAACTGTCCTATAAATTTATGGGTCTGAGGAATAACCCTTACATCATTAAGAACAGTAAGAGCTTTTTCTTGCCATAACAACACTCGATCAGGAGCGACACCTTCACAATCATGAATAGGTGTTACAGGCTGTATGATTAAAGGAATGTTCTTATCAATTTCTGCAATCAGTTCGACCGCCTGACTAAATTCCTCTTGATTCGTTTTATTTGTTATTACCACTTTGACAAAAACGCTACGAGCAGTAGCTAAATATAAAAATCTTCTATGCTGTTGCCACATTTCTCGTTCAATAATACTGGGTAATTTGATATCCATGCTAATAATATCAATATAAGGTAGAACTAACTCTAATTCATCTGACAATGTACCATTTGTCTCTAAAAAAATTCGTCCCTTTACTTGTGGTATAATTTCCATCATTGCCTTAGCTTGACATAATGGTTCCCCACCAGTAAAACTAATCGAATGGTGAGGTACTCTTAATAAGTTATTAATATAAGCAGATACATCTGTAATTGAAATGGGATTGGATATTGCTTGAAAATCACGTTTTCCTGCAGTCTTTTCTATTTGTCCTGTTGATACCATTTCTCTAGAAGATGACGTATCACAAAAAGCACACTTGAGATTACAACCAGCCAAACGAACAAAAACTTGGCGATAACCAACAAATTGTCCCTCACCTTGAATAGATGAAAATATTTCAACAATATTTACCTTTTGAGACACAACTAAGCCTCCTTGCTGTATGCCGCTGCTGAGTTAAGTGATTCCCATACTCGTATTAAACGCAATTTAACATCCTGCTGAAATATTGGTGCTTCATTTAGTTTTTCATAAATATATTTTGCAAGATTTTCTGCTGTCGGATTGATTTTAGAAAATGGTTCAACTTCATTAAGATAATAATGATCTAAATTTACCAAAATATCATTTACAGCTGCTTTTAAATCAACAAAATCAACTAACATACCTAACTCATTCAATTTATTACCACATATATTTACTTCTACCTTCCAATTATGTCCATGCAATCGATTACACTTTCCTGGATAATTTCTAATACAATGAGCAGCTTCAAAATTAACCGCAATTGTTAACTCAAACATAACTTTGTCCTCCCATATTTAAATATAATGCCCACAAGCACATAAGTATATTTTACAATATAACCTTACAAATTAATCTAAAGAGTTTTCTATTTTCTAGCGTATTACTTTTTATTATTTGTAAAAAAAGATGAGTATAGTACTCATCTTTTTATTTAACCGCTTGTTTGCTTAAGAAATCTTCTTTGCCAAATTCATTTTTAGGAGTCAGCAATACATCTTTATAACTAATACTTCGTGTATGCTGAGTATGGCTCCATTCACGGTCATTACGGTGCAAGAACCCTAAAATAGTTATCGGTATCCAACTATAAACAAAAAGTGGATAAAGAATCAGATAAAACCAGGACTTACCTTTCGCACCAATCATTGCCAAAATAATAACTGGAAATAAATACTGTCCAACACCTATGGCTGTCATAACTTCTACGGGTAATATCTTATTTATAATGTTAGTATAGAAAGGAAAGAGAGTATACACATAACTCATTAATACAAAACTGGTTGACACTAATAAAAAATATGGCTGAAATAAATGCAATACACCATCCAAAATTCGGATATCACGCTGCCTAATTCCTTCATACAACATACTCGGAATATATCGTCCAGCTATGTCAAAATGTCCTTGTGCCCAACGCTTACGTTGTCGCCACGACTGCTCAAACGTTAATGGTTTCTCATCATATACAATGGCATCATGTGCCCAAGTTGTGGGAATCCCTTTCAGCAATACCTTCATAGTAAATTCCATATCTTCGGTAAGACAGGTTGCTCCCCATCCAAATTCACGCAATACCTCAGTGGAAATACACATGCCAGTGCCACCAAGTACACTAGACAAGCCAATATTATATTTAGCTAAGTGCCAAATATGATTTACAACCCAAAACGAAATAGCAAATGTACCAGCTATCCAAGTATCATGTGGATTTTTAGAGTCAAGATACCCTTGAATGACCTTTTCACCTTTACATAAACGATTATTCATTTCCAAAAGGAAATTTCTATCTACTAAATTATCAGCATCAAATATTACTACACTATCATAATTACGCTGCAATTTAAATAGCTTTGCAAACATCCACTCCATTGCATAGCCCTTACCACGTTGATCTAAACTAAATCTCTCATAAACAATCGCACCAGCTTTGCTGGCAATCTCTGCTGTATTGTCTTTGCAATTATCGGCAACTACAAATATATCATATAGTTCACGAGGATATTTTAGCACATGAAGATTCTCAACTAATTGACCTATTACCTGTTCTTCATTATGTGCTGCCACAATAATAGCAAAACTATTTTTTGGTGTCATAATTTTATGCTCTTTTTTACGCCAAATACCAAAGAAGGCAATGATAAAGTAATATAACGTAAAAAAAACAATAATAAGTTGTAATGGAATCATAATATAGTCAAAAATATAATTCATAGGTTTTGCTCCTTTAAAAGCCTGTTTTTCAAAGTATATGAATATACTTCACTTAAAACACACATAACATTCTAATTCTAATTTTAATAGATTGTCAAGATAAAGATTATTTATAATTGTCTCTTAAATTTTATACTTCCTAAATTCACAAAAAAATAAGCATCCAATTACTACGGATACAATTATTTTTCTTAATAAAGCTTACACCTATGTAACGGAATTATAATCAAGTAATCCAAAAGCAGTATTTAAAATTCCAAATAAAGCATATGCAAAAAATGGTGAAAACAAGATAGCATCTTTTACAATAAACAAAATATAACCAGCAATTAATACCGTTATTATTACTGGAATAATCCTTATTTTTTCCCCTTTTCCTTTAAAATCAGGGTATTTTATTGTACTAACCATCAGATAAGCAAAAATAGTAACTAGTATTGGAAATATCCAGCCTGCTGGTTTAATTCCAAGCATCACAAATGTAGCAACTACACAACCGGCTGCAGGAATAGGCAATCCCATAAAATATCCCTTTACTACACCTGTATTAACATTAAAACGAGCTAAACGCAATGCTCCGCAAGTTGCAAAGAATGCAGCTACAAAATACCCAATAATACCAAAATCTTTTAATAAAAAAGCATATGCTAAAATTGCAGGTGCCACACCAAAAGATACTAAATCACACAGAGAATCTAATTCCTTACCAAACTCACTAGATACATTCAAATATCTTGCAACTCTACCATCTAATCCATCGCTAATCATCGCTGCCACTATAAACAATGCTGCTTGATAGAATTCCCCATGGAAGGTAGAAAGAATAGCACACATGCCTAAAATTAAATTTAAAGCTGTTAACGAATTCGGAATAATGCTTTTCATTGCAATAACCTCCCTATAACCGTCTCGCCGCCTCGAACTTTATCACCTTTTTTAACCACTATCTCGACTGTTTTAGGCACAATAATTTCAGTACAAGAAGCAAATTTAATCATACCATATCGTTCGCCTTTTTGTAATATACTTCCAAGGGTTACCCAGGATACAATCCGACGCGCTAAAATGCCTGCTATTTGCGTTACCAATACCTTCATATTATCATTTTCTAGACCTATCGAATGGCGTTCATTTTCACAGCCTACAGTCTCTTTATATGCAGGACGAAAACGCCCACAAGTATATTGTTGGAACTTAATTTCACCTGCAATGGGGCTACGATTAACATGTACATCAAAAACTGATAAAAATATAGTTACCTTAAGACCAACTTGATTTAAAAATTGGTCATCATAAACTTCACAGACGCTCATCACTTTACCATCTGCTGGAGATAAGATTAAATCATTATCATCAGGTATGCTTCTCTTTGGATTACGAAAAAAGAAAGTAATAAATCCCATTAAAACAGCTGGAATAATACTCCAGTATGGATCAACAGTCACATAAATTATAACTGTAATAATAGCAAGAATAATGATAAATATGTAACCTTCTTTTACTATAGGTGCTTTAACCATTTATCCACCCCATCTTACAAACAATTATTTTCATTACAACATTTCTATCTTTTTGTTGTCATTACTTTTATTACAAAATGCGGCAAAGCCAACATTCGAATAGCACGTTTAGGTTCGGACAATAAACGAAATAACCATTCTAAATTGCTTCGTTGCATCCATAATGGGGCCCGCTGCACTAGTCCAGCCATTACATCAAAGGTCCCTCCCACACCAATAGCTGCAGGAACTCTTAGTTCATCTTTATATTCATCTAACCATTTCTCCTGTCTTGGTACACCTAATGCTACTAATAGAATATCTGGCTGACAAGTTTTAATCTCATTTAAAATTTCCGCTTCTTCTTGTTTATTAAAAAAACCATTTCTTGTACCAACAATCTTCACACCTGGAAAACGATCTTCTGCTATCTTTCTAGCTTTATCAGCAACTCCTGGTGCACCACCAAACAAATAAATTCGGTATTTTTCATTAACAGCTTCTCTTAATAAGCACTGCACTAAATCATATCCAGCTACACGCTCAGGCATGAGGTTTCCTTGATAACGTGCAGCCCATACGACTCCAGCTCCATCAGGTATAACTAAATCCGCCTTATTAATGATATGAGCCAATTGCTTATCTTTATTAGCCATCATTATCATTTCTGCATTGGGAGTCACTATCAAATGAGGTTTCTTCTGCAATACAAATTGTTTTACAGTAGTAACCGCTTCTTTCATAGTCACAACATCAATCATTACATTTAAAACTGCTATCCTATTGCGCACTATACGTAGAATCTCCTTACTATTTAAAAATCCAACCTTTTAAATTATCTAATATATTGTATCATACTATTAGAAGCTGGGCAATCGCGGTAATGGAAGTTTCCACCATGGCGCTCTCTCTTCTTTTTGCCCAGGCTGCTCTGTATTTTCATTAATTGGGGTTTTAGGACGATTTCGATTATCAACAGCTATAGGCTCCGTCCCCCTGATAAAAGCACTATATTCTATCTCCAAACATCCAGGTGTTGCTAACTTGCCTGTATTTGTACAGATAGGTACGTTAGTTATTATATCGGGAGGAACTGTAAAATTTGTCGGATTAGTGCCAGCTACGACTTTTGACATCATCTTCCCCCAAAGACCTGCCACTTGAGTACCTGAAATTCCCACTGGTGTTCGATTATCATTCCCAACATATATACCAACTAATAATTCAGGTGTATACCCCATAAACCAAGCTGTTTCATAGCCATCTGTTGTGCCTGTCTTTCCTGCTGCCATGCGTCCAATATTAGCAGGTGTTCCAGTTCCATCCTCAATTACACCTTGCATCATATTCGTTAATATATAAGCTACTTCACTACTAAGAACAGATTGTTGTTTTATATGAGCTTCTTCTAATACCTGATTGTTTTCATCAAGTACTTTTAAGATCGCAATAGGTTGAGAAACGATTCCTCCGTTTGCAAAGGCAGTATAGGCAGTAGACAATTCAAATAAATTTACGCCTTGCGTCAATCCCCCTAAAGCAGCAGCTAAATTATCATCTTGGGGAACTAATGTAGTAATTCCCATTGACTTAGCCAAATCAATTACTTTATCTATGCCAACTTGCTGGCCAAGTTTTACAGCCGCTACGTTAACTGACAGTTTAATCGCTTTTTTTAAAGTTATCGGTCCAAGATATTTTTTATCATAATTTTGTGGTGCATAGCCAGCAATATTAATTGGCTGATCAATAATAATCGCATTAGCAGTTAATCCCTGGCTAATGCCAGTCGCATATACAAAAGGTTTAAAGGCCGACCCAGGCTGACGGACTTCTACTATGGTTCTATTTAACTGACTTTCCTCGTAATTTCGCCCTCCCACCATAGCTTTTATATACCCCGTATGTGGATCAAGGGCTAGTACAGCTCCTTGATATTGTCCCAGCACGGCTTCAGCCTCTTGCTGAACCTTACTATCCATGGTTGTATAAACTTTAAGACCGCCTTTATATACCCGATTTGCGCCATAGCGTCCTACTAACTCATTGGCTACATAATCAATAAAATAGGATGCTTGTATGGTTCGTTTCTTTTTACCAGCTAAGACAATAGGTTCCTTTTCTGCGGTTTCAAGCTGCTGTTGTGTAATATAACCTTCCTTTAGCATACCTGCCAATACTGTGGCTCTACGTTCTAAAGCAGCTTTATTATCAACATATGGAGAATATACATTAGGACCACGAGGCAACCCTGCCAACAATGCACTTTCTGCCAATGTAAGCTCATTAGCATGTTTACCGAAATATACTTGTGCAGAAGCTTCCACTCCATATGCACCTTCACCAAAATATACCTGATTTAAATAAGCTTGTAAAATTTCTTGTTTAGAAAATTTACGTTCAATAAGTATTGCCAAAAAGATTTCTTTTATTTTTCGCGTAAAAGTACGTTCTTGGGTTAAAAACATATTCTTTGCTAACTGCTGCGTTAGAGTACTACCTCCTTCAACTAAGCCCCCCGAACGCAAATTGACCCACATAGCACGGATTATGCCTATAGGGTCTATACCAATATGATTATAAAATCGACTGTCCTCATTAGCAATTATAGCCTGTTGTATATAAGGTGACATATTGTTTATAGATACCACAATTCGATTTTCTTCAAATAACTTAGAAATGAGTTGTCCATTAGCATCAAAAACTTGTGTTGCTGCCACTAGATGTAAATCATCTAAACTATCAACTTGCGGCAGAAAGAATGCATAACCAATATTTGTAAACAAACTTATAATTATTATAATGATAATAGTATATAATTGCCGCATCTTATCACTCTCCTTATTAACTTAGTATTCCAAAGCATCGCGAACTTTACGCGCAGGAATACATACTTACATGTCGAAATATGCAAGTAATGTAATAAATCTAAGAAATATTTTGAAAAAACAATGAATAGGGTGATTTTTTATGATTAGAAAATATATTTTCTTGGGCATTATGGGTACAATTCTTATTATGTTCTTTATTTTTCTCCCGTCTTTTCCTCTGACTCTCGCAATATCTACTAAAGAACCTTTGTCACTATCATCATCCCAGCCCTCCGCAAAATCCTCTCCCGATGTATATTATCTTACAGAAAGTAATAATGTTATGCCAACAAATGATAAGCCTGAATATGATATTTTTACAAATAAGGAACGTGAGGAGCGAAATTTACCAATCGCTTTGGCTGCAATTGAACCATATTACGGAGATAAAATTATATACTTAACTTTTGATGATGGTCCTGATCCGGAAAATACCCCACTAATTCTGGAAATTCTGAAAGCAAATAATGTGAAAGCTACCTTTTTTGTAGTGGGAACGGAAACGGAGAAATATCCTGATTTATTAAAACAAATCTATAACGAAGGACATGCTATAGGCAATCATACATATAACCATGTTTATCGTGACCTGTATCAGTCATCTACGGCCTATTTGAAGCAATTACAACATAGCGACCAAATAATTAAAAACATAATTAATGTACGTCCTCGTATTTCTCGAGCACCTGGAGGTTCAACCGGCAATTTTACTACAGAATATTGGAAAGTATTAAAAAACCAAGGCTATCTCGAAGTAGGATGGAATATTAGCTCTGGTGATGCTTCCAACGCTAAAGCAGATATAATTCTCCAAAACATAATGGACCAAACAAATGCACACACATTTTTATGGAGTCACGCCATCCTTCTAATGCATGATGGTAAAGGACATGGAGAAACAGTAAAGGCTCTTCCTTCTATTATCAAATTTTATAAAGAACTAGGTTTTGAATTTCATATAATAAATGCAACAACACCGCCTGCCTGGTAAAAGCACAACGGTGTTGTTTTTGTTATAAACTATAATTAGGGGATTCCTTCGTAATACTGATATCATGAGGGTGACTTTCCTTTAAGCCAGCTCCAGTGATCCGAATAAAACGAGTGTTATTAATTAGTTCTTCAATATTGCGCACACCACAATATCCCATACCAGCTCTTAGACCACCTAACAATTGAAATGCAGTATCAGCCAGCGTTCCTTTATACGGTACACGCCCTTCAATACCTTCCGGCACTAGCTTATCCATATTTTCTTGAAAATAACGATCTTTGCTGCCTTGTGCCATAGCACCTAAAGATCCCATACCACGATACACTTTATAGCTGCGTCCTTGATATATAACCGTTTCGCCGGGGCTTTCTTCTGTACCTGCAAACAAATTGCCAAGCATAACAACACTAGCACCCGCCGCAATTGCCTTTACAATATCTCCAGAATATTTAATACCACCATCTGCAATAATAGGAATATTATGCTCTCGAGCCACCTTCGCACAATCATACACAGCTGTAATCTGGGGCACACCTATACCAGCAACAACACGAGTGGTACAAATCGAACCAGGACCGATACCAACTTTTACAGCATCAACACCAGCTTCAATTAAATCACGTGTAGCTTCTGCAGTAGCTACATTACCAGCAATTAAATCTACCTCAGGATACATTTTTTTAATTTTACTAACAGCTTCAATTACACCTTGAGAATGTCCATGAGCTGTATCTACTACAATAACATCTACTTTCGCTGCAACAATAGCTTCAACCCGCTGTAACATATCCGTTCCTACACCAATAGCAGCCCCCACCAAAAGTCTGCCTCTTTTGTCTTTTGCAGAATTAGGATATTTTTGAGCTTTTTCAATATCCTTAATCGTAATTAAGCCTTTTAAATTTCCCTCACCATCTACTAATGGTAATTTTTCAATTCTATGTTTATGTAGTAACGCCTTAGCGTCCTCCAAAGAGGTTCCAACTGAAGCAGTTATAAGATGTTCCGTAGTCATACAGTCATGCAATTTTCGAGTAAGATCAGTCTCAAAACGTAAATCTCTATTCGTTAAAATACCAACTAATTTATTGTTTTGAGTAACAGGAACACCTGATATATGATATTTTTCCATTAGATTTTGGGCATCCTGTAATGTACTTTCAGGTGATAAAAAGATAGGATCAACAATAATTCCATGTTCAGAGCGTTTCACCTTATCAATCTCACTAGCTTGTCTTTCAATGGGCATATTCTTGTGAATGACGCCAATTCCACCTTCTCGAGCCATAGCAATCGCCATTCGGGCTTCCGTTACAGTATCCATACCCGCACTAATGATGGGAAGATTTAACTTAATATTTTTTGTTAAATAAGTGCTGACATCAACATCTTTTGGTAAAACATCCGATTTAGCAGGTACCAACAAAACATCATCAAAAGTTAAACCTTCCTGCATAAACTTATTTTCAAACATAAATTTACCCCTTTCAAACAAATACAACAAGTTATTTCAACCATAATAACATACTTAAAGTTACCTAATCTACTCTTTTTTATGTAATTAATTCATAAACTACTAAATTCTTTAAATTCTACTGGCAAAACAATCAAAAGATTGATTCACTCATATAAAATCACCAGATAAACTCATTCTTGCCCTTATCTCCCCTATACAAATAAAGCTGGAATAGTTTTATATCATTTTATCGCTGCTTAATCTATTCTGACTGTGACGAAGATAGAAGAAGAGAATATTGATCCAATCGATAAACGAATAAAAATAAAAAGTCTCCATTAAATAGTTAATGAAGACTTCTTATATTTGTGATAATTTATTTATCTAACATTAATATACCAGCTTTAGCGATATGTTGTTTAGCTGCTTCTCTAATAACAATAGTTACTGCATCTGCAGGACAATTAGCAGTTTGAGTAATTGCTTCCGTAACTTTCTTCACCATTTCGCGTTTTTGTTCTGTAGTGCGTCCTTCAATCATATCAATCTGTACTATCGGCATAAAATCATCCTCCCTATTGTTGTTATCTTTTTAATTCGCTATCTGTAATAATATCCCTGCCATAATTAAAAATATTTAATACCTAATCTTATCTGGTCCTTTATAGCGCCTATACCACCATAATCCTATATATAAACCAAGCACTGCCAATATTATAACTAGCAAACGAATCATATTTTCTCCTGCAAAAACAATGTCATGACCGATTAAGACTTTAATAATTACTGGCGGTAATTTACCAACAACCGTGGCCAGCAAAAAATCTTTAAAACTAATTCTGCTTACAGCAGCGACAGCAGTAATAATACCTGAAGGTGCTAAGGGCAACAGGCGAGCAATCAGCAAAGCTTTAAAACCATTAGCAGCACTATAATCATCCACTTGCTTTAAATAGCGACTCTTAAGTATCCATCCTGCTACCGACTGCCGAAAAAAATAACGAGCAAATACAAACATAAATATAGCACCAACCACTTCACCTGACCACGAAATAAGAGTTCCCCAAAATAAACCATATATTATACCAGATGCTCCCGACAAAATCATAAAAGGAAAAACAATGGTAAATGTCATAATAATAAATAAAATAATGGTTACGATTATTGAACATGAGCCAAAGCTCCGCAAATAATCTGCTAAAGCTACAATATCTCCATGTTTAATGATACTATATGAATGCTGAAAAAAATCTGGTTGCCATAGGTACATCGCTCCAAATAAAAAAACAATAAACAACCATCCAAAGAACCTGACCATCATACCCCTCCATGCCATAGAACACTCTCCCAATACTGTACTATACTAAAGTTTTGATTAAAAGGCAACCAGCAACATATTCAATTCTATATAAGTAAGAGACTATGAATTCTGATTTTAGTCACTTTATCTCATGTCGAAATATATCACACTCACCATTAAACCAATTAACACAATCACTACAGCGTCTAATAAAAGTATTAGGTGACACATTAAGGAGTGAATATCCGTATCCCATAGCATTAATAATATGTTCGAATTCTTGGCATTCGCTGGCAATATCCCGCAATTGCTTCTCACTACAGACAAACTTCATTTTATATCACCCCTATTATTATTTCTTTATAATAGTGTGTGCTAATCATCACAAAAATACTTTTTAAAAATTGATAATACAGTGCATAAATAGAATATATATGTGGCACAATGATAATGTAAATTTTCTCCTCTCCCATAATTGACGACCAATTGGTCGTCCTTTTTTTATGTTTACAATCAACTACAAAATATCATACCAAATTTAGAGCCAAATCGTGCCCCCAGCGCAGGACGTATACTATTAAAATACTCAGTTATAGCGAGTGTTTGTTCTGCTGCTTGTCTAGCTTCCAAGAAAATACCAATATCATTTATAATATCTGCAATTTTTAAATCTGGTAAACCGTGTTGCTTAGTCCCAAAGAATTGTCCAGGACCACGCATTTTTAAATCTTCTTCCGCTAACACAAATCCATCATTGGTCTTAGTCATTATTGTAAGCCGCTCTTGGGTCTCAGGATTCTTATTATCAGAAAGTAAAATACAATAAGACTGATATTCGCCCCTGCCAATCCGTCCTCGAAGCTGATGTAACTGAGCCAAGCCAAAACGCTCTGCATTTTCAATGATCATAACGGTTGCATTTGGGACATTTACACCTACCTCGATAACCGTCGTAGCCACTAGAACTTTTATTTCACCACGATAAAATCGATTCATAACCAGCTCCTTATCTGCCGATTTCATTTTTCCATGCACTAAGCCACAAGCAATATTCTCCAATTCAGATTCCTTTAATTCTCCATATAATTCAACAGCAGATTGAGCATTAATTTTCTCTGATTCTTCTACTAATGGGCAAACCACATAAGCCTGACGTCCATTTTTAATTTCATTATTAATAAATTGATATACTAGGCGGCGGCGATCGGCCCCTCTAACATATGTTTTTATTGATTTACGTCCAGGTGGCAATTGTCTAATCGTTGATACATCTAGATCTCCATATACTGTTAAGGCCATTGTTCTTGGTATTGGTGTAGCCGTCATAACTAATACATCAGGCATATTTCCTTTCTCCTGTAGCTTGGCCCGCTGGCGGACACCAAAGCGATGTTGTTCATCCGTGACCACTAAACCCAAATATTGAAACGCGACAGTATCTTGTATTAAAGCATGGGTACCAATTACCACATCTACCAAACCACACTGAATCTCCTGTAAAACTTGTTCACGGGCACGTTTAGGCAATTTTCCTGTAAGTAGTTTCACCCGAACACCTAATGGTATAAATATGGCTGATAAAGTATCATAATGTTGCTCCGCCAAAATTTCTGTAGGAACCATCATAGCCCCCTGATAACCATTTTCCACCGTCTTAGCTAATGCTAGTGCTGCAATTACAGTTTTACCTGAACCAACATCCCCTTGAAGAAGCCGCTGCATAGGTTTTACATCTTCCATATCCAGTTTAACTTCGGATAATACTTTTTGCTGATCATCTGTAAGAGTAAATGGCAGCTGAGCCTTCACTTGCTTAGAAATACTTCCATCAGGTCCGTGCTTTATTCCAATGGTATCACTTCTATTTTGTTTTTTTATAAATAACAAGCCACACTGTAATAAATATAGCTCCTCAAAAATTAATCTACGCCTTGCCTGATTAAGCATATCCATATTTTTAGGGAAATGAATATTCTCAAATGCTAACTTACGATTTAATAAAGAAAATTGAGTAATGATTGTAGGAGGTAAAATCTCAGAAACATCGCAATTGTCATCAAGTATTTGACGAATTATATTTCGCAAAAATCGCTGATTAATGCTTTCATTAACACCGTATACAGGTACAATACCTCCACTATCTAATCCATCTACATCGCTAATAATTTCGACCTCTGGATTTTGTACCTCTAATTGATATATTCTTTTCACCTTTCCAGTAATAAGAAGGTTCAAACCTGGAATATATCTTTTCTTAAGGTGAGGCTGATTAAACCAGACCAACTGAGCTGTTCCTGAAGAATCATGTACTGTAATTTTAGTGATATGCAAGCCACGCCTTGGCTTGCTTTCTATGCAATTCAAAATTGTAGCCTTAAAAGTCCCTATTTCTCCATCTATTAAATCATTTATGGTTTTAAGTTGACTACGATCTTCATAACGATATGGATAGTGCTCAAGTAAATCACCGATCGTATAAATTCCCAACTTAGCTAATAAATCAGCTTTCCTCGGACCTACTCCTTTAATATATTGAATTGTATCTGTCCAGTAATTTTTCAAAATAATCACCTTCGTAAAAACATACTATGTTATATTCACTATTAACCTTATTTTCTAAAGCAAGAAAGCATTATGGCTGATTATAAGTAAATAGGCAAAGTTCCTTTGCCTATTTTTTCGTGCATAGTTCATTTAATTCTTGTAAAAGAGCCTCAACGTCAATATCATGCATTTTGGCACCATTCTCAATGGTCTCTGTAGCCGCTCCCATACAACCAATGCATCCCATCCCATGTTTAGCAAAAATTTCACGCACCATGGGATGAGACCGGAGTAACTCATTTATTGAGGTTTTTCTAGTAATCACCATAAACGCCTCCTATTTCTATTATTGTTTTTATTTCAATATTTATAATAAAACTCCTGCTACAGTTCTTAAGATAAAGTTTTATCCTTAAAAACTTGCATTCAACAAGTCATTTATGCTAAAATACTACTGTTATGGTAATAAGGATATCTTGTCCTTCATCAAAGGAGGTGGAATACATGGCAAATCTTTGTGAAATCTGCAGTAAAGTTCAAACTACCGGCTCTAATGTCAGCCACTCTCATTTAAAAACGAAACGCACTTGGAAACCTAACATTCAAAGGGTTAAAGCAGTTGTGAATGGTGAAACCAAAAGAGTTAACACTTGTACTCGTTGCTTACGTTCTGGAAAAGTTCAACGTGCTATCTAATTTTAAATGTAAAAGTCATTATAGATCATAACTAAAACACAAAAAGACTGGGAAATTCCCAGTCTTTTATTTTTCTATTGTTTTTTTATAATATTAATTATTTCTTCTAGGCTACTCTTATTAAACTGGTATTTTGCACTACAAAAAGGACAACAAACTTCAGCTTGCCCATCTTCAACTAGAATATCATTAATTTCTTCCAAGCCAAGGCTAATCAGTACTTTCTGTACTTTATCATAAGAGCAAGTACATTTAAATTCCAAAGGAGTTTCTTCATAGATCGTAACTGATAAATCAGCAAATATTCGATTAATAATACCAGCAGCATCTAAGCCTTCACTGATCAATTGCGAAACAGGTGGTAACAAGGATATATTTTTCTCAATTATACTTAAGACCTCATCATCAGCATTGGGAAGCGCTTGCACAATAAATCCACCAGCAGCTGTTACCGTCATATCTGGCTGTACCAAAACACCTAAAGCTACCGTCGACGGTGTTTGCTCCGACGCATATAAATAATGGGTGATATCTTCAGCTATCTCGCCACTAACCAATTCGGAACTTCCTGTAAAAGGCTGCTTTAAACCTGTAAAACGAGTAACAGAGATCTGCCCTTTACCAACAGCTGTACCAACATCCAATTTACCATTATGTAAAGGCAAGTGGACATGAGGATTTTTTACATAGCCACGAACCAGTCCACTAGCATGAGCATCTGTAATAACTTCACCAAGAGGACCATCACCGGAAATTCGTATAGTAATGCTCTCATCCGCTTTAAGATTAGCAGCTAACAATAAAGCTCCTGTCATGGCTCTTCCCAGAGCTGCAGCTGCTATTGGATAGCAATCATGGCGTTTTCTAGCCTCTTCCACTAATGTTGTAGTTACTGCCGCAAATGCTCGCACACCGCCTACTATTGTTGCTCTTGTAATATGATCGCCCATGAATTCCCTCCTTCTATAACATTTCTGACATTACAACTTGTCCTGTTGCAACATCTAAAACTTCAATAACTTGTTCTGTTAACCTAGCAAATGTACCAAGTCCATCTTCTCTCTTAGACATGGCTGGTGAACCTGGATTTAGATAAATGATACCATTACGTTTTTCCAATAATGCTACATGTGTATGACCTGTAATGAATAAATCTGCTTTAAACTTAACCGCCATTTCTTGCTTTGCCTCATCCGTAAGGTTGTGTCCATGAGTGACAACAATACGTAGGCCATCTATCATCATATAAGTATATGGTGACTGTATAGGCATATTTAATACCATACTGTCCACTTCAGCATCACAATTACCACAGGCTGCTATAATTGGAATCGAGCAGGCATTTAACACATTGGCTAATTGTTTAGGATTATATTCTTGAGGAATATCATTACGAGGCCCATGATATAGTATATCACCAGCATGAATAATAAAATCACACTCAATGAAAAATTGCTTGTAAATTTTTTCCCATGTGTTTACACAACCATGGGTATCACTAATAATACCAATTTTCATATAATCACCTTTTATTTCCCTGGAAATATTTTACTTTTATAGTTGTTTAAATAAATTAGCCATTTCAATAGCTGTTGCTGCAGATTCAAAACCTTTATTGCCAGCTTTAGTACCAGCACGTTCAATTGCCTGCTCAATACTCTCAGTTGTAAGTACACCAAAGATAGTGGGAACACCTGTAGCCATACCCACATGAGCTACACCTTTAGATACTTCCGCACATACATAATCATAATGTGATGTGCTGCCTCTTATCACAGTACCTAAACATATCACAGCCTGATATTTATTACTAGCAGCCATTTTTTGTGCTACTAAAGGAATTTCAAATGCACCAGGAACCCAAGCAACTTGAATATCTTCTTCTTTTACCCCATGTCTTTTAAGACCATCTAATGCCCCATCTAACAGTTTACTATTGATAAACTCATTAAATCTTGCTACTACAATACCAATTTTTAAGCCCTCGGATACCAACTGTCCTTCAATTACCTTTACCATTTTCTATTCCTCCCCATATTGTTTGAGCATATGTCCTAATTTAGCTTTTTTAACTGATAAATAACGTTGATTAAATTTATTTGCTTTAATCTCTACAGGTACTCTCTCAGTAATTGTTAAGCCGTAACCCTCTAAACCAGCTCTTTTCTTAGGGTTATTTGTCAATAACCTGATACTCGTTAAACCTAAATCAACTAGTATTTGTGCACCAATGCCATAATCTCGCAAATCTGGTGCAAAGCCTAATATTTCATTAGCCTCCACGGTATCTTTACCTTGATCCTGCAATGCATACGCACGAATTTTATTAGCAAGACCAATTCCACGACCTTCTTGCCGCATATAAACCAATACACCTGCGTCTTCTTGGCTGATACGTTTTAAGGCGCTATCCAATTGTTCACCACAATCACAACGCAACGATCCCAATACATCACCTGTTAAACATTCGGAATGGATGCGTACCAGCACATTTTCCTTATTCGCCACATCCCCCTTTATCAAAGCAACATGACATTGATTATCCAATTTACTTTCATAGGCAATAAGCCGAAAATTACCATACTTTGTCGGCATTTTTGTTTCTGCTCCGCGTAATACAAATGTTTCATTTGCCTTACGATATTTAATTAATTCAGCAATGGTAATAATCTTTAAGTCATGCTTAACAATAAAATCCATTAAATCAGGCACTCTAGCCATTGTACCATCTTCATTCATAATTTCGCAAATTACCCCTGCGGGATAGCATCCCGCTAATTTAGGTAAGTCAACTGCTGCTTCCGTGTGTCCTGCCCGCCTTAGTACTCCACCTTCCACATAACGTAAAGGAAATATATGCCCTGGTCTTCTAAAATGTTCTGGAACTGCATCAGGATTTAGCATAGCGCTAATAGTTTCTGCTCTCTCATGAGCTGAAATACCAGTTGTTACAGTATGTGCATCAACAGATACTGTAAAAGCAGTACAATGATTATCTGTATTATCACATACCATAGCACCAATACCAAGTTCATCTAATCTGGAACCAATAACTGGCATGCAAATAAGTCCACGCCCATAAGTCGCCATAAAATTAATGGCTTCAGGAGTAACTTTATCAGCAGCCATTAATAAATCTCCTTCATTTTCCCTATCTTCATCATCAACTACCACGATCATCCTACCATTTTTAATATCTTCAATCGCTTCCTCAATTGTATTAAATTTCATTTTGATTGCCTCCAATTATAATGTAAATCCATTTTCATGCAAAAAATTTATATCAATTGCAGAGTTTTTAGATTGCTGTTTAGCTGAACTCAAACTTAACAACTTCTCTACATATTTTCCAATAATATCAGTTTCCAAATTTACAACATCACCAGGCTTCTTAAATCCTAAGGTAGTCACAGCTGCACTATGAGGTATTAACGAGACGGTAAACCAATTTTCTCCATAGTCAACTACAGTAAGACTTATACCATCAATAGCAATAGAACCTTTTTTTACAATATAACGCATGATTTCAGAACCTGCCTCAATTTTTACAATTATGGCATTATCATTATTATCTTTAGCAAGGATGATTCCAATACCATCAATATGTCCACTTACAATATGCCCTCCGAAGCGATCTCCAATACTAAGAGTCCTTTCAAGATTCACCCTAGTACCATTTTTCAGATTTGCTAAGGCTGTACGGTCAACGGTCTCTGGCATAACATCAGCCGTAAAACAATTTTCATTATATTCGACTACGGTTAGACAAGTTCCATTTACAGCGATACTATCACCTAATTTAACATCTTCTAAAACCTTACTTGCCTCTACAGTTAAACGTACCGATTTAACACCACGGGCAACAGTTTTCACTTTACCTAATTCTTCCACAAGTCCGGTAAACATCTCGTCCCTCCCGGTCACGCATATATGCGCTAATTAATATATCTTCTCCAATTGATTCTATATGTACATCTTCAAATACTTTAGCATTATTTACTTCAGCGATTCCCTGTCCACCAATTGGTCCCGGAGCACCGCTACCACCAATAATCTTAGGGGCAATAAACCAATTTACTTTATCAACCAGATTATCTTCCAGTACCGAGGCATTAATCGTAGCCCCGCCTTCAATCAAGATGCTAGTAATTTGTTGCTCACCTAGAACTTTAAACAAATAAGATAAATTTATACCTCCACCCTTACTTTCACATACTATTACATCCACACCGCATGATCGCAAAGTATCCACTTTGGCTTGCGGTGCCTCGCGAGTAACAGCAATAATGGTTTTTGCTAAGCCGTCAGCTACAACATTGGACTCAATAGGAGTCCTTGCCGTGCTATCAACAATCACACGGATAGGATTTTTTCCTCGATATGGCAAACGAGTGGTTAAGCTAGGATTATCAGCTAGAACTGTGCCGATTCCTACCAAAATAGCATCATATCTATCTCGTAATTCGTGAACATAAGCCCGTGACTCCGAACCTGTAATCCATTTAGAATGGCCTGTATAAGAAGCAATTTTCCCATCTAAAGACATCGCACTTTTTAAAAGAATGAAAGGCATCTTTGTAGAAATCCACTTAATAAAAACTTCATTTAACTTTGCTGCTTCACTAGCTAAGACACCTTCTACTACTTCAATCCCAGCTTTACGGAGCTTATGAATGCCTTGCCCCGCCACTAGGGGATTTGGATCCGTCATAGCAATAATTACTTTTCTAATACCAGCTGCGATTAAAGCTTCAACACATGGCCCAGTTCTGCCATGATGAGAACAAGGCTCCAAGGTTACATAAATGCTAGCATTGCGGGCGAGTTCTCCCGCTTGTTGTAATGCATTAATTTCAGCATGTGGTGTGCCTGCTTGTCTATGCCATCCCTGTCCAACAACTCGCCCATCACAAACTATCACAGCTCCAACCATAGGATTCGGACTGGTGCGGCCTATAGCATACCGAGCTAACGCTAATGCCTGCTCCATATACTTTTCATCCATATCATTGAACCCTCCAAAAAAATTAAGCTGTTAAAAAAGTTTAAAACTTTTTAACAGCCTCAAAGAACATTAGAAAAATACAACATCTATTAAGCCTTATAAAAGACTTAATAATTACCTTTTTCCATCCAGACTATACTGTCGGCTCCGGAATTCCACCGGATCAGCCATACGGCTCGCGGGCTAATCACCGCCGGTAAGGAGTTAAAAGATTTCTCTTTTGCACCTTGCCCCAAAGGCTCACTTATTCAATTATCTATATGTTACCAGCATTGAAGGAAATAATCAAGTCCCTCTAATATCCGATATCGCTTTTTTTATGTTATCTGCCTGATATATAGCAGAACCCGCAACCAAAATGTTAGCACCTGCAGCTGCTACTTGCCTAGCAGTTACAGGATTTATGCCTCCATCCACCTGTATATCCACCTTTAGGTTACGTTCATCAATAATTTTTTTTAATCGGGTAATTTTATCAATCATGCTAGGAATAAATTTCTGTCCACCAAATCCTGGATTTACAGTCATCAATAATACCATATCAATCTCAGCAAGCACCTCTTCAATCGCTGAAAGAGGAGTAGCTGGGTTGAGAGATACACCCGTTTTTAATCCCAAGTCTCTAATTGTTTGCAATACCCGATGTAAATGCGGTGCAGTTTCGACGTGAACAGTTAGAAGGTCAGCTCCTGCCTTCGCAAATGGCTCAACAAAATCTTGAGGATTATTAACCATAAGATGTACATCAAACAATAATGTAGTGACTTTACGAATTGCTGCTACAACAGGTGGTCCAAAAGTTAAATTAGGTACAAAATGACCATCCATTATATCAATATGAAGCATATCAGCACCAGCTATTTCTACGCGTTTTATATCATCAGCCAATTGAGAAAAATCTGCCGAAAGAATTGATGGTGAAATTTTAATCATAATATTTTTAAAATCCTTTCTTCTTATCTTGAATTTCTGCCAATATTTCAGTATATGAATGATAGCGTTGCTCTTGAATATGCCCCTCTATCACTGATTGCTTTACAGCACATTGAGGTTCTTTTAGATGCAGACAAGTATTAAATTTACATTCATGTGCGACTGCAGCAATTTCAGGGAAATAATGCATGAGCTCATTTTTTTTCACATTGTTAAATTCAGTAAAGCTAAAACCCGGTGTATCCACCACGAACCCGCCACTAGAAATAGGCAATAATTCAGCAAAGCGAGTCGTGTGCTTACCACGACCAATTTTCTCACTCACTTGTCCAGTTACTAATGTAAGACCTTCTTCAATGCTGTTTAAAATTGTCGATTTACCAGCCCCGGAGGGGCCAGCAAATACACTAATCTTTCCAAATAGCACCTTACGTAATTCATTAATACCAATACCCATTTTAGCAGATAAAGTTACTACAGGATAACCAATTCTACGATATAGTTCAAGAATAGGTTGTAATTCGTCACTATCTGCTAAATCAATTTTATTAATACAGAGAACGATATCTAAATTCGACATTTCAGCTAATACTAAGAATCGATCTACTAAAACGGTATTAATGTCAGGGCTTACTGCAGCAAAAGTAATGATTACTTGGTCGATGTTAGCAATCATTGGCCTGTGCAGCATACTTCGGCGAGGGAGGATTTCTTCAATAATTCCTTTGTCATTTTCTGTGATATCATACTCTACTTCATCGCCTACCAAAAGGGAAAATCTTTCTTTCTTAAAGCGCCCTCGCAAAGTACACATAATGACTTTATCGTTAGTTTTCACATAATAAAAACTATTATATGTTCTTAATATCACCCCATGTTGCACGCGCTATGCCTCCTGCTATATTGTTTGCTCTTGCAACAATACACCGTTGATATATACCTGTACTCTAACTTGTCCTACACCGTCTACTGTTTTCTCAATTTTATCACCAGGTTTATGTACATTTTCATAAACAACACGTCTTCCATTACTATCCGTTATAACGATTTGCACTGCTTGGCGAATGGCACCTTCCGGCACCGCTATCTGTACTACAGCTTTTTTATTAGCACTAGTCCCGCCCTTTGCAACAGTGAAATCTACTGCTGCACCTTCTGTAATTTCGCTAGAGGGACCAGGATTTTGTCCAATAATAGTTCCAGCTGGGTATTTGTCATTAACTTCTTCTGTTACTTTGCCTACTTTTAATTTTAAACTTTCGACCTGTGTATTTACCGTATTTAGCGGCGTGCCACGAAAATCTGGCAAAGCAAACTTACGCGGTCCGGCTCCTTTACTTACAACAAGATCAATCGCCGTATTTTTATTAACTTGAGCAGGTGGACGCGGTTGCTGGTTAATAATCGTATCAGCAGGAGCATCAGCATTAAACTGCTCATCAATTCTGCCTAATACTAATCCTGCATTTTTAAGCTGCAGTTCTGCATCTCGTCGACTCAATCCTCTAAGATCAGGAACTACAGTAACCTCTCCCCCCTTACTAACAACAAGATTAATCATACGCTGCTCTTTGACAATGCTGTTAGCCTCAGGAAATTGAGAAATAACATTCCCAGCTGCTACTTTATCATTATATGATTCCGTAACATTTACTCGTAAGTTTTGATTAGTCAAAATACTGCGAGCAATATCAACCTGTTTACCAACTACATTAGCTACCGTAACTTCATTATTGCTCCAAAACTTACCAAAAGCAAAAAAAGCACCTATCATAAAACCAAATAATAATAGTAATACAAGCCCCCATACTGCTTTTTTAGAATTATTTTTTTTCAGTAAAGGATTCTTATCGGACTCTATCACAGTTCCTGAATTAACTTGCGAAGTAATGGGTTCGTCCAAACGTGGCAATATCTGTGTCGGAAAATCCCCTCTTGATAAACGACGTGTATGATCGTCTCTAAAATAATTTTGTACCGACTTTAGATCTGTGATCATTTCACCGATATCATTGTAACGATTAGCCACATCTTTCGCCATCGCTTTAAGGACAATTGCTTCTAATAATGGTGGTACTTCCGGCTTTAATTCTCGAATAGGACGCGGTTCTTCCTGTAAATGCTTCAACGCAATACTAATCGGTGTTTCACCATTAAAAGGCACGGTACCAGTTAACATTTCATATAGAACAACACCTAAAGAGTAAATATCAGATTTTGCTCCCACAGCTGCTCCTTTGGCTTGTTCCGGAGAAAAATAATGTACTGATCCAATAATGGTTGCTGTATGATGCATGGTCGCTGAACTTACAGCTCTAGCGATACCAAAGTCAGTAACTTTAATACGCCCAGCACGAGTCATAAGGATATTATGAGGTTTTATATCACAATGCACTAAGTTATTTTGATGTGCATGTTCTAATGCTTCTGCAATATCAGCTGCAATTCTCACTGCCATTTCTATAGGCAGTGGTTCCCGCAGAATGCGTTCTTTAAGAGTTTCACCTGATATGTATTCCATAACAATATAATGTACCTCTTCGTCTTTACCAACATCATACATATTAACAATATTATGATGAGACAGGCGAGCTGCCGCTTGAGCTTCACGCCGAAAACGAGTTACAAACTCCTCATCATTTGCAAATTGTGAACGTAACACTTTTACAGCTACAGAACGATCTAATAGCTTATCATGCGCGCGATAAACATCAGCCATGCCACCTCCGCCAATGCGTTCTAAAATAGTATATCTCTTATCAAGAGTTCGATCAATCATGTGAACCATCACCCCCTTATTGTAATGCCGCTCTGAATACTTGACGAGCGATTGGTGCTGCTATACTTCCTCCAAATCCAGCATTTTCAACAATTACCGCAATGGCAACTTGTGGATTATCCGCTGGGGCAAAACCAATAAACCAAGCATGAGAATCTCCTTGAGAATTTTCTGCTGTACCAGTCTTACCTGCCACTAACACTCCTGATAAAGCGGCTTCCGTCCCCGTACCATCACGAACTACTTTCACCATCATAGTATTAATTTCATCAGCCAATGCAGAGCTAGTTGGTGTAAGCCATTCCTCAGGTGTAAATGTTTTTATAATGCTGCCATCTGGAGCCATTACTTTATTGACGAGATACGGCTTCATAATTTTACCTTTATTAGCAAAACTACTTGCTAACATGGCCATCCGTAAAGGCGTAACCAATAAGCTGCCTTGACCAATACCTGTCTGTGCTAAGTCTCCATTACCCAAAGAGGAAAAATCCGGCAAGTGAGAAGCGGCTTCCTGCAACGTTTGGTCCACAGGACGTTTAAAACCAAATCGTTCAAAGGTATTTGCCATTCTATTTCGTCCTAATTCTAAAGATATCGTGCCAAAAAATACGTTAGACGAAACAGCTAATGCTTGTGCTAAATTAATCTTGCCGTAAACTTCTAAATGACTTTCTTGCAACGTATAGTCTGGCGGTATTTTTAAAACACCCTCACAATCTATGGTTCTCCTTAGGTCTATGACCTTTTCTTTTAATGCTGCCTCAGCAATCATAACCTTAATCGTAGATCCTGGAGGATATAATCCCTGAGTTGCCCTATTTAATAAAGGACTATTCTTGTCAGTAGAAATAGTTTTCCATTGTTGATCAATTTCGTTAGGATCAAAACTTGGCCTACTTACCATGGCCAATATTTCTCCTGTTTTAGGATTTATTGCCACAACAGCTCCTTTATGATTGCCCAGAGCCTTATACGCCACTTCCTGCAGTTTAGCATCTAATGTTAATATAATATTATTACCAGTTTTATTCGTAAATAAATGGCTTATGGCTCCTAAATGAGCTATTGAAAGATTATTTCCTGTTAGTTCCCCATTGAAAGTACTCTCAAGGCCACTCTTGCCATAGTTAATACTATCATAGCCTACAACCTGTGCAGTAATATCTGCATAAGGGTAATCACGTTTAAAACTATCTCCCTCTTTTTTACTATAGGCTAACTTTTCACCTTTTCTATCTACTATCATACCATATTGAATAGTACGGGCAACCTCAATAGTACGGCGATTTAAGGGATGTGTTGACAAAAATTCACTCTGTACTACTTGTATGTAAGACAAATATACAAATAATATAACCAATAAACTCAAAAGTCCAAAAGCTACTTTACGAATATTTGGCGCAATATGGTTTTTGTTATTTCGCATCGTAGTATCTCACTTCCGATATGGCAAATAACATACCTAGTAAAATAAAATTAGAAACGATGGAGCTGCCTCCATAACTAATAAAAGGTAACGTAATACCTGTTAAAGGAAAGAACTTAGTAACCCCACCAATAATTAAGAAAATTTGTAATGCCATGGAAACCGCTAATCCACCCGCTACCATCATACTAAAAGGCATAATTGACAATAGGGATGTACGAAAGGCTCTATATACCATGATAATGTATATAAGAAGAACAGCACCAGCACCCATAAGTCCCATCTCTTCACCAATCGCTGCAAAAATAAAGTCTGTATGGACCTCAGGAATCATTGTTGGAAACCCATAAGTAAGACCACTCCCCATGATTCCTCCGGAACCTAAAGCAAACAGGGATTGGACAATTTGATATGCTCTTCCGGCTGGATCACTCCAAGGATTGAGCCATATATCAACACGCGTTTGAATATGGGAATATAATTTATAACAAATTACAGAACCAATTAAAAATAGAATTATTCCCATAATCACATAACTTAACCTACCGCTAACCATATATGTCATGATAATGGCGATACCAAAATACAACAATGCCGCTCCCATATCTCGTTGCAGAATAAACATTATCATTGCAATCCCCCATACTGTAATAAGAGGTGCAATAAATCTTGGATGAGGTAATATAAATGGTCCATAATGTTTGGTAGCAAGGGTAAGTAATTCACGTCTTTCACTTAAATAAGCCGCTAAAAACAAGACAATAAATATCTTTGCAAATTCAGAAGGCTGAAATCGAATTGGCCCTATGATTACCCAACTTTTATGCCCGCCAATATCTACCCCAAACACAATTGCTGTTAATAATAGGCAAACACCAATAAGTCCACAAATATACTTAAAATAGGCTATTTGCTCCAACCGCTTAGAAAGAAATACCGACACTAAAAAAGCACTCAAGCCAACCCCTATCCACATCACTTGCAACATAAAGATCTCTGGCTTAAGTCTTAAAATGGTAATCAAGCCAAGTCCAGCTAATAAAGCCGCCAAAGGTAAAAATAAAGGATCTCCAGCATGTCCAGCTTTACTTAATACCACATTTACCATCATAAAACCAACAAAGATTCCCCCTGCTGCTCCTAAAATCGTATAATCAATAAGCCCATGTGCCAAATTAACTGCTAAGACACCGTTTAACATAATTATACCCGCAACCACAAGCAAGTTACGCTCCAGTTGTCGCATATTAGCCATGTTTATACATCCTCATTTTTAAGTAAAATAATTGTAATATTATCAAAACCGCCAGCATCTTTAGATTGAATCACTAACTGATTTAATATTGAAACAATATCACAATCTTTACTTTGTAATAATGTACAAATTTGTTCTTCACTCACCATGTTCGTTAAACCATCTGTGCACATTAACACTATATCTCCTGGTCGCCACTGGATGAATCCTGTATCAACCGTAATTAAACAACTGGTACCAACTGCACGAGTTAGCATGTTTCGTTTAGGATGGACGTGTGCTTCATCTTTTGTTATATTACCACTTTGCACCAATTCCCAGACTAATGAATGATCATCTGTTATTTGATTGAGCCTGCCATTACGCAGCAGATAAATCCGACTATCCCCAACATGGCCCCAATACATTGTTTCTCCATCAACATATAAAGCTGTTACAGTAGTTCCCATACCATTAAAATTCTCTTTGGATAGTGCCATCTGATAGATTGAAGTGTTAGCCTGGTTTATTGCTTGTTTAAGCAATACTTCAAGATTATCCTTCCCCACATGTTCTTGAATATAACCGCTAACTGTAGTGACTGCAAGTTTACTTGCAATTTCCCCAGCCGCATGCCCACCCATTCCATCAGCCACAACGAACAAATGCGGTGGATCACAGACATAACTATCTTCATTTGTTTCCCTAACTAATCCAATATCAGAAATTACATGTGCTAGCAATATCCCTCACCCCTTTAAAACTAAATGTTACCGCTCCAATTTTTATTAAATCGCCATTTTTTAATAATGTTGCTTTTGCTATCGGCTGGCCATTCAGATATGTTTTATTAGTACTATGTAAATCTGTCAGCCAATACCCTTGCTTATCTTTATTAATACTGGCATGTTCGTGAGAAACAAAAGAATCATCAATGACAATTCCATTGCGTTCGTCCCTCCCGACATAAATTGTTTCATCTACAAAAAAATTCTTCTGCGCTAATTTAATATGTCCACTATCAACTACCATTAAGGTAGCTCGCGCATAAGGTTCAACACTATTATGATCATTCTTTACGGATGAATCGGGCCCATAGACAGATATATTTAAATCAGTATATACAATTTTTATAACTTTAATTAAAAAATAATATAGTAATCCAAGCAAACTATACTGCAAGGCAATACCAATCATATTTAGAAATACGATCTTAGTAGGCAACCTAATTCACCTCATATAAAATAACAGTATTACCCATTCTGATATGATCACCTGTACATAATTCTTTGCGCATAATCCGCTGATCATTAACATATGTGCCATTAAGACTTTTAGCATCATATAGTACATGGCTGCTGTCTTCCAATATTACATAGGCCTGCAAGCGTGATGTATTTAAATCTGTAAGCGGTAATTCATTACTAGCACGTCTTCCAATGTTAACTCTATTGCGTCCCATATCAACTTCCACACCTGTATCGGGCCCCTCAAGCACTCTTAATATACCCAGCAAACAGGATTCTTTGGACAAATTACATTCCACTTTAGTAAATACACGGGTATCACATGAAACTTGTCCCGCTTTATCTTCACTTTCGATTTTTTTATCTTCCGGCAGTGGTTCACTAAAACGACTAACGATACGAAACTTTCCTTTAGCAACACAATCGTCCTTATGAAGTTCTATAACGGGAATACCGATAATTGTATATTCTCTTTGTTTGGCTTGCTCCATAATATGAAGAGACAACTCTTTACAAATAGACTGACTATAAGATGATATGCGATTGTAATCAATAGTATTTAAATAAACCATGTACAAATTAGGAACATAGGTTTTAGAAACGCCAACTGTTTTTTCATCATCCATTTCTCTAACCAATTGCTTGCCAATTTCAATTGGTTGTAAGCCACTAGAGAATTTATTGTTAAAAAATCCTTCAATATACTTCTCAAACATATTTTCTAAACCTCTGACAAACTTCATGACTATTACCTCACCAATCAATTAATCTATTTTATTATACGTTATATTATCAGCATAGTCAAAATGAGATCTTACTATCCTTTTCGTACTGTACTTGTGAAACTGAAAATAAAAAAGCAAGGCATATCACCTTGCTTTTTTATTTTCATGTAATACTTTATGTCGAAGTTGTCCACAGGCGGCACGTATGTCTGCTCCCATTTCACGACGAACTGTAACATTTATTCTTTTTTCCAGAAGAATTTGTTCAAATTGTTGAACGGTCTTGTTATCAGGACGTAGTAAACCACGCTCAATTACGGGATTAACAGGAATAAGGTTGACATTGGCCAGCCGGCCTCTCATCAGCATTGCTAATTGCTTTGCATGCTCTACTTTATCATTAATATCCGCAATCAGCACATATTCGTAAGTCACTCGCCTACCTGTCTGCTGAGCATAACGATCACCCGCAGCAATAACATCAGCTAAAGGATAACGTCTATTAATTGGCATTAGTTCTGATCTTAATTCATTATTCGACGCATGTAAGGAAACAGATAGTGTCACAGGTATTCCTTCTGCTGCTAACTTATCTATTTCTGGCACTAAACCAGAAGTGGATAACGTAATGCTACGATAACTAAGATGAATACTATATTCTTCATGACATAATTTAATAAAATTCAATACATTGTCATAATTAGCCAAGGGTTCTCCAGATCCCATAATAACAATGGTATTAACTGCGGCTTGTTCTTGCTGCAATAACTTATTAATATATAAAACTTGCGCTAATATTTCGCCACCAGTTAAATTCCTTGTAACACCAGCTAGTGTTGAAGCACAAAATACGCATCCCATGGCACAACCAACCTGTGTCGAAACGCACACACTATTCCCATAAGACTGCCGCATTAGTACCGTTTCTACTGCCATTCCATCATGAAAGCTTACCAGGTATTTACTGGTCCTACCATCTGAAGATTCTTGCACAGCCTGGGTTGTTAGTGTATTTATAACAAAATAATCAGTTAACAACGCTCTATGTCTCTTCGATAAATTAGTCATACTTTCAAAATTACACACACCATGCTGATACATCCATTTTGCAATTTGCACTGCACTGTATCTAGGTAATCCATAGGGCTGAACCGCTGCAGCAATTTCATCTGCAAACATTCCAAAAATATCAATTTTCATTCTTAATCACCTATTTCACTCGCACTAACCGAGAAATGAAAAAACCATCTACATTATCAATATGTGGCCATAATTGAACCATATCTGTTTCATGTTTTTTTACTGGGAAGAATTCTCCTGCATGTTCTAAAGCAAAATCCTGATTTTCTCGTAAGAACGCTTCTACAACAGATTGGTTTTCTTCTTGTTCTGTAGTACAAGTACTATATACTAAAATACCATTTAATTTTACACACTCAGCAGCACTATTTAAGATAGCTTTTTGTAGAACAGGTAATTCTTGGAACATGGTTTCATTTTTACGCCAACGAGAATCAGCTTTACGTCGTAAAACCCCCAATCCAGAACAAGGAGCATCCACTAATACTTTATCAGCTTGTCTAGCGTATATATCACCTAATGTTGTAGCATCTATTGTTTGTGTATCAATAATAGTCAAACCTAAACGCTCAGCATTTTCCTGCGTAAGTAATAACTTATGTTCATATATATCCGTTGACAAAACACGGCCTTTATTCTCCATTAGTGTTGCTATATGTGTACTTTTACCGCCAGGTGCACCACAAGCATCAATAATAAACTCACCAGCTTTTGGAGCCAGAATATGAGCTACTAACATGGAACTTTCATCTTGAATTTGAAATAAGCCATTCTGTAAAGATTTCAAGGTATTAAGTGCGGGATAGCTATGACATACTATACCTTCGGGAGTCCACTCTGAAGGCTCAGCATTTACACCTTCTTGTTCTAAAATTTTTAAAAGTTCTTCACGGGTAGTTTTTAAGGTATTTGTACGTAATGAAAGAAGTGGCGTTATATTGTTAATTTGACATAATTTTTCTGTAGCTTCAGGCCCTAGACGTTTCACCCATCTAGCAACCATCCATTGAGGATGAAAATATTTTAAAGCTAAAAATTTAACAATATCCTTTTCCTTCTCAGGATAAATCACTTTTTCAGGTGAACGGCCAGCATTTCTCAACACTGCATTAACAAATTTCACCGTACCAACATGTCCATACTTTTTTGTCAATTCCACGGCTTGATTACAGGCCGCAGATACAGGAACCTTGGATAGAAAAAAAATCTGATACATTCCCATGCGTAAAATATTTAAAACCACCGGGGCCACCTTATTTAACGACCTAGTTACATAATGTCCGATAATCCAATCTAATGTTTCACCCGCTTTAATCGTACCATATACTAATTCTGTAATAAATCGTCTATCTTGATCGGAAATTTTGTGACGATTCAACTCTCTTACTAAAGCTATATTTGCATAAGCATGATTTGTTGTAACATCATTAATAACTTTAAGGGCAATTTCTCGTGCATCCATTTCTTCACCTTTTAATACCTTCATTTTTTAAGAATAAAATCCTGTACTGCTTGTTCTACTCGATTGATATCAATTCTAGTATTACAACATGGACCATTGGGGCGTTCATTTAAAACCCCAATAACTGGAATCGGGAAAACATCTTGAATGCCACTTGTCAAATCTCTTTCACAGGCAATAGCTAAAATCGCATGTGGACGTAAGGTTTTTACCACCTTACGAGCCAAGGTCCCCCCATTTACAATTGCTACATGTACACCAAATCTTTCAGAGATTGAAAGCAAATCTCCCACTTGGCAAGCACCGCACTTACGGCAATTACTTATATTATGAGTTACTTTATACTGACATAACTCTTGCTGAATACAATGAGGGGTAAGAATAAGAAGCTTTTCAGGTAATACTTTAATACTTTTTTGCTGTATTAAATAATTACTCACCTCGATAAACGAGCGCTCTACCCTCTCTTTTTCTACATCAAATATTTTTCCAATACGAATAGCAAGGGGAAATAGTAAATTAATTGCTGACCAAGCTGGTCCTTGAAACAAAGATAAAGTAGAAAAACCCAGAATAGCCAGGATAATACCACAAACACCAATTCCAATAGCCAAGATAAACAAAGCTAATAATACACCAAGAATGATCGGTAAGTGAATACTAATATTAGCCAATCCCGGGAAGCTTACCATCCACAGCCCATAAGTAGAAAGAGTTGCCACCAGCAAACTAGCCAATATAAGTACCAAAAACAAGCGTTTCTTGGGGCGAGCCATCACCTCAATCACTAAAATTCACCTTCTATCCTAAGATATCGTCAACGCTTAACCCATAGCCGCAAATAAAATCATTCGCATTCATACGGCGTTTACTGGCAGGTTGGACTTCTAAAATTTCTATCATTCCCTGACCTGTAGCTACTACAAAACCTTCAGCAGTAATCTTGACTATCCGCCCTGGCTGACTTACCACTTCATCCATCCTATGGATTCGAGTCCGCCAAAGCTTTAAATTCTTTCCTTGGTAACCACAATAAGCACCTGGCCAAGGACTGAGACCTCTAACTAAATTATGAATATTCAAGGCTGATTCTTGCCACTTAACGCCTTCCAACTCACGTGTCAACATAGGAGCATAAGTAGCATCTTCATTATTTTGCGCAGTACGCGGAGCTTTTTTACTAACAATTAATTTGATGGTTTCACTAAGTAATTCAGCACCGATACATTTTAGTTTATCATGAAGTTCTCCTGTGGACTCCGCTTCTCCAATGGGGACTTCTTCTTTTAATATCATATCGCCGGTATCCATACCAACATCCATATGCATGGTAGTAACACCTGTAACTTTATCGCCTTTTATAATAGACCAATGAATCGGCGCAGCTCCGCGATAAAGAGGCAATAATGATGCATGTACATTAATACAACCTAAGGGCGGCAAATCTAATATGCTTTTGGGTAACAATTGGCCAAATGCCACTACAACAATCAGATCCGGCTTTAGCATTGACAATTCAATTTGAAAATCAGCCTCTTTCACTTTATTCGGCTGCAATACAGGTAAGCCATAGTTTGATGCCGCCTGCTTAACTGGTGATTCTGCAAGTTTTTGTCCTCGCCCTTTAGGACGGTCTGGTTGAGTTACTACTGCTATAATATCATATCCTGCAGCAACCAATATATCTAAACAGGGGACGGCAAAATCTGGCGTCCCCATAAATATTACACGTAAATTTGTCATTTTAAACTACCCCTTATGAATGGTTTGTGCTCTTTCAATAAATAATATACCATTAAGATGATCAATTTCATGCTGCAATGCTCTAGAGAGTAAACCAGTTCCTGTAATCTTTATCTTTTTACCATAACGGTTTAATCCTGTCACAGTAACTTTAGAAAATCGTTCAACTTCGCCAAAAACACCTGGTATACTTAAACACCCTTCATTTCCTAGTTCACAGCCTTCACTTTCGATAATAACTGGATTTATCAATTCAATTAACTCTTCATCTACATCAATAACAATAACTCTCAGAGACACACCAACCTGCGGTGCCGCCAACCCTACACCATCAGCATTATACATAGTCTGTGCCATATCATCAAGAAGTCTTCTTATCTGTTTATCAACTTGCAATACTGGCTCAGCTTTTGTTTTCAATACTTTATCTCCAGCTTTTCTAACTTCCACAATAGCCATAATAACCTCCTTACTTGGATAAATCATGCCAAAATTTTAACATAGAACCATCGAAAAATCCACGATTTATACTAAACAAATTATTCTACATGATACTAACAGGTTCCACATCAATAATGATGTCTGGGCGTATGGTTAACCCCATCGCTGCGATACTAGGCTTCACATCCATAAGGTTAACCGTTTTTACTATAATATTCATGCGAAAGATGTCATTCATTTTAGCAATAGGAGCAGGAAAAGGTCCTATCACTTCTGCCTTTTTGTTTACTTCCAGGATAGTACGTAATTCTTGTATAAGAGTATCAGCCAAGCCACGTGCCTTCCTCTCTTCATCAGCCTGAACTGTTAATTTAAGTATCTGCCCATAAGGTGGATAACCAAGAGCCTTACGATATACAATTTCAGCATCATAAAAGCTTTGGTAATCATGCCTGGCGCCTGCTTGCACAGCATAATGCTCAGGATTATACGTCTGCACCACTACTTTGCCTGGTTTCTCACCGCGACCTGCGCGACCTGCTGCTTGGGTTAACAAGGCATAGACACGTTCTGCAGCCCTAAAATCAGGTAAATTTAGTATACTATCGGCTGCGATAATCCCCACTGCCGTAACACTTTTCACATCATGCCCTTTAGCCACCATTTGTGTACCAAGCAAAATATCATATTCACTCTTAGCAAAGGCATCTAAAATACGATCATAAGCCCTTTTTCCACCTGTGGTATCTTGATCCATTCGTACAACACGTCCTTGAGGAAATAACTGTCCTAACTCTTCTTGCAGCTTTTGTGTTCCTGTGCCAAAGAATCGAATGTAGCGACTATTGCATTCGGGGCAAATATCAGGTACCTCTTCAACGGACTGACAATAGTGACACCGCAATTTTTTACCAACAGCATGATAAACAAGAGAAATATCACAATGCTTACAGCGTACAATATGTCCACATTCCCGACACATTACAAATGTAGCGTAACCACGGCGATTCAACAAAATGATAGCCTGTTCACCGCGACTAATTGTCTCAGCTAATAATTCTTGCAAAGGTAAAGATATTACACTACGCCTTTTTTTGCGCAATTCATCACGCATATCAACTACAGTGACAGTTGGTAAGAAAGCACCAGCAATACGTTTCGCCATGAGTAGCATCGTATGTTCACCCTGTAAGGCCTGATAATATGTTTCAACTGCTGGCGTAGCACTCCCCATTATGACTACGGCACCTGCTAAACGAGCTCTAGTAAGTGCTACTTGCCTAGTATGATAGCGAGGTGTTTCTTCTTGCTTATAAGTAAATTCATGTTCTTCATCCATAATAATGATTCCAATATCTACTAGTGGAGCAAATATTGCCGAACGCGCACCAATGACAATGCCAGCTTGCTTTGCTCTTAGACGTTGCCAGGCATCATAACGCTCACCAGTAGATAGTTTACTATGCATCACTACCACATCATCACCAAATCTCGATTTAAAGCGTGAAACAATCTGACTAGTGAGGGCTATTTCAGGAACTAAAATAATCGCTTGGCGATTATTTTGACGAGCTACTGCAACGGCTTCAATGTAAACCTGAGTCTTACCACTTCCCGTAATACCATGAAGTAGGAAGGAGGCAAACTCTTTGTCTTGTAGGCTAGGTATAATTTTTCCTAATGCCTGCTGTTGTTCCAAAGTTAATGACATTTCATTTTTTAATCCACATAGGTCAGCATAACTATCACGCATTACCTGAATCTTTTCAATTTTTATAATACCATCTTGTACTAATTTTTTGACAGTTTCATGGCTACTATTACTTTTACTCAATTCATCAGAGAAAAGCTGCTTATGCTCTAGTAAATAACTCACTAAACGGCATTGTGCGGGTTTTTTACCCAGATTACCAATAAGGTCCTTTGCGCTCTCATTAGAAAGCGCTAAACGGATAATACTTCTATAGCGATGTGCGCCAGTCTTCTTGGCAACCGACTCTGCTGTGATCATTTTCTTACGCAACAAATATCTTACAATTTTTATAACACTTGTACCAAATTTTTTTTCCAATTTTGAGGAAAGAATAGCACCATGAGCCTCTATATATTTCAAAACATTACAATACTCAGCAGATTTAACAGACAACTCCTCTAGTACCTGATTTATGTTAATTCCTTGTTCCACCGAGTAGGTTATTGCACTTTTTATACCTGATTTTCCTGGAATAAATAAACGCATAGCATCAACTAAATTACAAAGATAATATTCACTTATCCAACGCGCAGTATGCATCATATGTTCATCAAACCATACATCGTTATCTAAAATATCCAAGATGGGCTTTAATTCCAGACTACCGGAACCGTCCTCTTGAGTAACACCAATCACAAAACCTTCTAATTTACGATTACCAAAAGGGACTAACACACGCCATCCTGTAGCAACATAATCCAAATGTTCAGGAATGCTATAAGAAAAAGGTTTATTTATACTTTTAGTTGTAATATTTATCAATACTTGAGCGATACGCTGCATATTTACCACCAATCAATATGATATCTAATAGCATTAAAAAGAGGGAAGCTCGCTGAGTCCCCTCTTTCTTATCGTAGCTGATTATAAAATTCGTAAGGATCAGATAAAAAACCTGCTAAAAAGCTATATTATATAAATTATATATTAGCCTCTTTGCGTAAAATTTCTGCTTTATCAGTGCGTTCCCAAGGTAAATCAATATCCGTACGTCCAAAATGTCCATAAGCTGCGGTTTGACGATAAATGGGGCGACGCAAATCCAGGGATTTTATAATGCCAGCCGGACGCAAATCAAAATGTTTTTTTATTAATTCAACAATTACGCTTTCATCAACTTTAGCTGTTCCAAAAGTTTCCACCATTATAGATACGGGATGAGCCATACCAATGGCATAAGCTAACTGAATTTCACATTTATCAGCCAAGCCTGCCGCAACTACATTCTTTGCCACATGACGAGCAGCATATGCAGCAGAACGGTCTACTTTTGTACAATCTTTCCCCGAAAATGCACCGCCACCATGGCGAGCCATTCCACCATAAGTATCAACGATGATTTTACGGCCAGTCAAACCAGCATCTCCTTGTGGTCCGCCGATTACAAAACGCCCTGTTGGATTAATATAATATTTCGTTTTTCCATCTAATAATGCTGCTGGAACAATCGGTAGGATTACCTTTTCAATCATATCTTTTTCAATCGTTGCCAACTCTACTTCAGGACCATGCTGCGTAGAGATAACTATGGTATCGACACGAATAGGTTTACCGTCCTCATATTCCACAGTAACTTGAGTTTTTCCGTCGGGACGTAAATAACTTAATTCATCCATTTTACGGACTTCAGATAAACGACGAGCTAATTTATGTGCTAAGGATATGGTTAATGGCATATACTCAGGAGTTTCATTAGTGGCATAACCAAACATCATACCTTGGTCACCAGCACCAATAGATTCGATTTCAAGTTCATCCAATTGACCTCGTTTCGCTTCTAAGGACTTATCAACCCCCATTGCAATATCAGTTGACTGTTCACCAATAGATACTAAAATACCACAAGTATCTCCATCAAAACCGAATTTGGCACGTGTATAACCAATGTCTTTAATGGTCTCACGTACGATTTTAGGGATATCAACATAGCAATTGGTAGTAATCTCACCAACCACATGTACTTGTCCTGTGGTAACAAGAGTTTCACATGCCACCCGTCCTATAGGGTCTTTTGCCATAATTGCATCCAATATACTATCTGAAATCTGATCTGCCATTTTATCAGGATGGCCTTCAGTAACTGACTCTGATGTAAATAATACTTTTTTCTTTTCCACAATTCATACCCCCATTATAATAAATAGAAAAAACACCCATAGGGAGGGTGTTTACACTCTCCCATCTTGCGGATGATACCGCAGGAATTGGCACCGTTTTTGGATTCTCCAAATGGTTGCCGCGGTTTCATCGGGCCAATCCCTCCACCATCTCTTGATGAGCAAAACTATGTAATTCTATCAAGTCACATTCTAATGTAAAATGATCAAAAAATCAATCTATTTTCGACATTCTATGTGAATTTTATCCAAAATAATCTCTGCCAGCTTGTCCTTGGACATCTTCGGTAATTCATCGATACGTCCATCACGATATAATAACTTAACTATATTATGATCAGCATTAAATCCAGAACCTGGTATAGAAACATCATTAGCTACAATTATATCCAAATTCTTCCTAGCTAATTTTTCTTGAGCATGAAGAAGCAGATGCTGAGTTTCAGCAGCAAAACCAACCAATAACTGATGAGTTTTTAATTGTCCAAGCTCCAACAATATATCAGGATTCTTTTCTAATACCAACTGCAATGTTTCACCAATTTTCTTGATTTTATGTTCTGCCATATTTTGTGGACGATAATCAGCCACAGCAGCGGCCTTTATTACAATGTCACTATCAGCGTAATGCCCCAAAACAGCGTCTCGCATCTGTAATGCTGATTCAACATATTCTACTTGTACTCCATGTGGAGCTGGCAAATTAGTTGGCCCTGATATTAATGTAACCTTTGCACCCCTGGCAGCTGCAATATTAGCTAAAGCATAGCCCATTTTACCACTGGAGCGATTTCCGATATATCTTACTGGATCAATTGCTTCTTGAGTACCACCAGCCGTAATCAATATTTTTTTACCAATAAAATCATTTTGGGAAGTAAGGATTTTATTCACCTGATTCAAAATTTTTGTTGCCTCAGGCAAACGTCCCACACCTTCTACGCCACATGCTAACATCCCACTCTCTGGTTCCATAAAATAATACCCCAATTCGGTGAGCTTACTTATATTTTTCTGAACGATCGGGTTTAAATACATATTTGAATTCATCGCTGGAACAAATAAAGTAGGAGCCGTTGTCGCCATGACAGTGGTAGACAGCATATCATCGGCAATACCATTTGCTATTTTGCCAATAATATTTCCCGTAGCAGGCGCTAATAAAAATAAATCAGCTTTGTTGGCTAACGCTATATGTTCAACATTCCAATTTGTCGTTTCCGCCCACATATCAACAACTACTGGATGTCCACTTATTTCACGAAAAGTCAAAGGCGTAACAAAGTTAGCCGCTGACTGTGTCATAATAACATATACATTAGCATCTTGTTTTTTTAATTTACTAACAAGATCTACTACTTTATAAACAGCAATACCACCAGCTACGCCAACAACAACATTCTTTCCCTTTAACATGAATGCCTCCTATTTTATACCACTTTTGGTCCGTTCATAGGAAATTTTATCTTGTGCTACTTCTTCTAAGGCAATTGTCACTTGTTTACTGGATTTACAATCAACTAAAGTATTTGCCCCATCCATAATTTCACGGGCTCGCTTTGCCGCTAGTACAACTAACGTATATTTACTATCAACTTTAGTCACTAATACATCTAATGATGGATAAATCATAGTAGTCCCCCTAAATTTCATTTATTAAAATTTGATAAGATTTCTTCCACAATATTACTATTACGTACTACCTGACACTTTTCTGCAGTAATAATTGCGGCAACTTTACTTGTAGCTGTTTTAACCTCATCGTTAACTACTACATAATTATAATTATGTACATATGTCAGCTCATTATTAGCACAGCTCAGCCGTTTTTTTATTACGTCTAAGCTATCAGTTCCCCGCTTATGAATGCGAGTAGCCAATTCATCCAAAGATGGTGGCGCAATATAAACAAAGACTCCTTGTGGAAATTTCTTTTTAATCTGCGTAGCTCCCTGTGCATCAATTTCTAAAACAATATCCTTACCATTTTGTAATAATTCTTTTACTTGACGGCATGGTGTTCCATAAAAATTACCATAAACTTCAGCCCATTCCAACAATTCATCATCTTTAATCATATTCTCAAAGTCTTCACGAGAAACAAACCAATAGTTAACTCCATGTTGTTCTCCTACACGAGCCAGCCGGGTAGTGGCAGATATGGAATAATTTAATCCGGGATAACTACGCAGCAATTCTTGACAAATTGTACCCTTACCTGCCCCTGATGGACCAGATAGAACAAGTAAGATTCCCTCTCTTGCCATACATGCTGCTCCTTTCAGTGTCTGCTATTCTGCAGTTTCCTCTGTAGTTTCTTTACTGGCTAGACGATGTGCTACCGTTTCAGGCTGTACTGCAGACAAAATAACGTGATCGCTATCTGTTATAATCACCGCTCTAGTACGTCGTCCATATGTTGCATCAATCAGCATCCCTCTATCACGAGCTTCTTGAATAATTCTCTTAATAGGTGCAGACTCAGGACTAACAATAGAAATAATCCTATTCGCAGAAACAATATTACCAAAACCAATATTGATGAGTTTAATTTCCATAAAAAATCCCCCTTACTTTTTATATCTTTACACCTTTATATTACTCTATGTTCTGAATTTGTTCTCTGACCTTCTCTAATTCACTTTTTATTTCGACGACTGTATTAACAACAATAAAATCATTGGCCTTAGAAGCAATTGTATTGGTTTCACGATTAATTTCCTGTACGATAAAATCTAATTTCCTGCCTACCGCATCATCAGTCTTTAATGCAGTACGAAATTGCGTTAAATGACTTTTTAAACGCACTAGCTCTTCTGTTATACTAGTTCTATCCGCAAATATCGCTGCTTCTTGCAGTAATCTGCCACTATCAGGTTCTTCCCCTATTGCGGCCAATAATTCTCGCATACGACCTAAAATTTTTTCTCTATACTCTACTAAAATTTGAGGTGCACGTTTCTCAACAGCAGCAATATATGTCTCAATATCATCAATACGCAATGCCAAATCCTGTTGGATATTTAAACCTTCTGTTAATCGCATATCCATAAGATTACTAACCGCCACATCAACCGCTTGTGATAATTTAGGCCATAGAGTTAGAACATCTTCAGTTACTTCTTCTGCTTTAATAACATCCGGGTATTTAGCAATCTGATATATATTATCGTTTATTGCCACTGAAAATAAATCTCCTAAATCTTTCAAAGCTTTATTATAAGCGATAGCTAATTCCTTGTCAATTCTTACTGCCCTTTTCTTCTGTCCATATTCATCCATGGTTATAAAAACATCAATGCGACCTCTTACCAGGGTATTAGACACACTACGTCGAATTTTATCTTCAAGTGGACCTAAGTTTTTAGGCATACGAATAACAATTTCGTTATAACGATGATTTACAGCCTTAATTTCCACAATAAGCCTGTGTTCATTATCCTGATATTCCCCACGACCAAAACCAGTCATACTTTTGATCACGTTAAGTGGCTCCTTTCTTTATGCATTTTATTATTGACAATACAATAACAATTATCCAATTCTTTTATCAATACTTCTCCAAGCTTTCCCTAAATCCCTTTTTCTCCATATAGCTACCCTTTTTATGTATATTATGGTGCCAATTATTTTATCTTAGACACATCAAAATAAAAACGATGTTCTTTTTTATCATTTGTCGTAATGAATAATATGATTGGAATATCAGGCTTAATATCTTTTTCTAAAAAATAAAAATAACACTGTGCGGAAAATTCAGTTTGTCCCTTATCCGTTAAAACTGCTTCAGCATCAGAAGGTATTATTATTTGATAAGCCTTAATTTCATTATTATCCTGCCTAATTACTACACTAGTATTTTTAACAAAATCTTGTTTATCACCATACAAAAAAGTACTAAAACTCAATAAACCAGAGTAATCCCCTACTATCTCTTCACCATCAAGTATCGTAACATTACGATTATTCAAACTCTTTTCTCTAGCATCCCGCGCTATCAATAAAAAAGAAGTATATAAATAAGAACGCTCTGCTGTGTCATCTAATTTTATTGCTTTTTCTTCATAAGATATCCATGGCAATAAGAACTCCTGCAATTGATTTTTGGACTGTAATTTACCATAATCTTGCGCTTCCTTGATAACTTCAGGATTAATCGCAGACATTGCCAAAATTTTACTAACTAATAATAAGGAAAAAATCACTGTTATCATAAAAGATCTCACAGTAGCACCTCCTACTCTCATGAAGTATATTATTACACAACAAGTAGATAAATTCCTTTTATCATGGAAAAAGACTTGATTTGAAAGAGTTAACTCAACTGAGTCATCGAGAAGCTTGGTCATCCGATAAAGAAATCCAACTTCATAGGATTAAAGAAGTTGGATTATTTCTTGCATTTATGAAAGATTATAGATATTTTCCACGAAAAACCTCTATTGCCGGGCCAGACATATATATGTGATTATTAGAATCCCACTCAATAAATAACTCTCCACCATCGACTTCAACAGTAGCCTGACGGTCGGTTTTATTATTTAAAACTGCTGCCACTAACGTAGCACAAGTTCCTGTGCCGCAAGCCATAGTAACACCAGCACCTCTTTCCCACACACGCATACGTAATCGTTGTTTATTTAGTACTTGCACAAACTCAACATTTGTTTTCTTAGGAAAAGCAGGGTGAACTTCAATTTTAGGTCCAATTAAAGATAAGTCAATAGTAGTAAGATCTTCAACAAATATAATACAATGAGGATTTCCCATCGATGCACAAGTAATCTGATATTCATCCCCACCTACTAACAGCACTTCATTAATAACCTGCTCATTGGCATTTCCAAGCATGGGTATTTCAGCCCGAGTCAGACGTGGTTCCCCCATATCAACTCTTACGGTACTGAGCTGATCGTCAATAAAAATTAGCTCTGGTTTAATAATACCTGCTTTTGTTTCTAATGTAATTTTTTTCTTATCCGTCAGGTTATGTTCATAAACATATCGGGCAATACATCGTGTGACATTGCCACACATCTCAGCTTCACTGCCATCGGAATTGAATATTCGCATTTGAAAATCTGCTATTGCAGAAGGTAAAATAACTACTAAGCCATCAGCCCCTATACCAAAATGCCGATCACATACCTCAATCGCCATGTCATGATAATTATCAATCTTTTCTTCTAATCCATTAACGATTACAAAATCATTTCCTAAGCCATGCCATTTACTAAAACTAAACTTCATATTAAATTCTCCTTATTGTTAGATTTAAAGTGCTTTTATTTTGCTATTAATGTAATCGCCCAAAAACAGGACGAGATACACGTCGACGGAAAAATAGATGACGAGCAGCGCTTAATATAAACGTCCAACCAGACACACATAATACAATGAGCCAATCCACAAATGCTAATGGAACAGTAGTAAAAATTTCTTGCATAAATGGATGATAGACAACAAGCAATTGCATTATTAATGAACAGCCTGTAGCGAAAATCAAATATTTATTTCTAAATATGCCAATTTCAAATACATTATATATTTCCGAGCGACAATCAAAAACATGAAACATTTGTGAAAAAACCAGGGTACAAAAAGCCATTGTTCTAGCTTCTGCCAGGTCATGTTTAAAATAGTATACCATAGCAAAAACAAATACGGTACTAATACCAATCTGGAAACCACGAGCAATAATCTTACGACTTAGTCCTCGAGAAAACACACTCTCCTTAGGATTTCGCGGTGGTCTATTCATAATATCATGATTATTAGGATCAACACCTAATGCCATTGCCGGCAAACCATCAGTCACTAAATTGACCCACAAAATTTGTACCGGCAGCAATGGTAAAGGCAAACCAGCAAGAGTCGCAATAAACATAGTGAGTACTTCACCTAAATTACAAGATAATAAGTAACGAATAAACTTACGAATATTATCATAAATACCGCGTCCTTCTTCCACAGCAGCAACAATCGTTGCAAAATTATCATCTGCTAAAACCATCGCTGCAGCTTCCTTCGTCACATCAGTACCAGTTGCTCCCATCGCTATGCCAATATCAGCTTCTTTTATTGCTGGTGCATCATTAACACCATCACCCGTCATCGCTACAATATGTCCTTGCCGTTTCAAAGCTCTCACGATACGTAATTTATGAGCGGGAGATACACGAGCGTACACAGCTACACTATTTATAATTTCATTTAACTCGGTATCATTTAACGCATCCAGTTCATTTCCTGTAAGAGCCTGATTTCTTTCTTCTTTAAAAATTTGCAGTTCCTTGGCAATCGCTACAGCCGTATTGCGATGATCTCCCGTAATCATAATTGTTTTAATTCCAGCTTGCCGACATAAAGCAATCGCTGGTTTGACTTCCTGTCTAGGTGGATCAATCATACCAATTAAGCCGACAAAAACTAAATTGTTTTCTAAATGTTCATCTACCTGACCGGCTTCCACCTTTGTGATCTGCCGATATGCCACTGCTAATACCCTAAGAGCCTGTTCTGTCATTTCTTCATTCGCTGCCAAAATCTCAGCTTTTATAGCTGCTGAAAGTACCGTTTCTCCAGTATTATTGCTATAATACTGACACATTTCCAATATAATGTCTGGCGCACCCTTAATATAAATAACATTTTTATTGTTTTTTTCATAAACAACTGACATACGGCAGCGTTCTGACTCAAAAGGAATTTCTGCTAAACGCTGTTGATTTTTCTCAATTTCTGTACGCCATATATTTGCTTTTGCAGCAGCAATCACAATGGCCCCTTCTGTGGGATCGCCTTCAATGGACCAACCACTACTAGTTGTGCGGCGCCATAAACCAGTTATTCCTATGTTATTATGCTTTAAAATACTATTATTACACAAAACTCCAATTTCTAAGCAATGTAATAAACATTTATCCTTCTTAGGATCAAATTCCTGCCTATTCAATAAAAAATTTCCCTTGATTTCAAAACCAGTACCAGTTACTTCATAAGTACTGCCAGCAACAAATATTTTTCGCACTGTCATCGCATTTTGCGTAAGAGTACCTGTTTTATCAGAACAAATTACCGTAGTACAACCAAGAGTTTCAACCGCAGGCAGTTTTCGTATAATAGCATTCCGTTTTATCATGCGCTGCACACCTAAGGCCAACGCTACTGTAACAATCGCCGGCAAACCTTCTGGAATAGCCGCTACTGCCAAACTAATACCTGCCATGCACATTAAAAAAAGTGGTTCCCCCTTAAGTACACCTGTTACCACGACAATTATGCAAATAACTAAGCAACCCCACACTAACCATCGCCCTAATGATTCTAACCGCTGTTCCAAAGGTGTGCTTTCATGCTCAACATCTTGAATCATATCGGCAATCAGTCCAACCTCAGTAGCCATGCCAGTAGCACAAACAACAGCTTTCCCCCGTCCTTTAACAATATTCGTTCCAGCATACACCATATTTTTACGATCACCAAGGGGACTACTTTCACCATACTGCTTATCAACAACTTTACGCACAGGCAAGGATTCGCCAGTCAATGTAGCTTCATCCGCTTCCAGATTTTGAACATCAATCAATCTAGCATCAGCAGCAATTTTATCTCCTGATTCTAAAACCATAATATCCCCTGGAACCATCTCCCGAGCGGCTATTTGCTGCAAAATGCCATTGCGGATAACATGAGCCATTGGTGCAACCATTGTTTTTAAAGCATCCATAGATTTCTCTGCGCGATGCTCTTGAACAAATCCCAATATAGCATTAACGAGTACAATCGCTAAAATAGTCGCCGAATCAGCATATTCACCTAAAAATGCCGAAATCAATGTAGCTGCTAGTAATACTAATACCATAAAATCCTGAAATTGAGCAAAAAAACGTTTCCACCATACGGTCTTTTGTTTTTCAAGCATTTCATTATATCCAAACTCGGCTATTCTACTTTTTACTTCACTAGAAGTCAGGCCATCAAATTGATCTGTTCGCCAAAAATCAATTGTTTCTTCTGCTGTACGTGTATACCACTTATCAATAGCCACTATGCCACCTCGCTACCAAGTGCTTTTTTTATTCATGTTATTCCTAGCAACCTGTAATTAGACCTAAATTGACCGTACAATGGCAAAATGGTATACTAGTGAAAAATTATACTCAAGGTATATTGCATAGTATAAGACCTATCATAAATATTTTTTATAAAAGTGGAGGATATGGAATGAGTCTTGATGGATTGTCCCTATCAGCATTAGTAACAGAATTAAGCACCAATCTGGCGGGCGGCAGAATTGATAAGGTTTTTCAGCCAGATAAATATACATTACTTCTATGGATAAGACAAACAAATGAAAATTTACGTTTGCTCATTTCGGTTAATCCTAAACATCCGCGCATTCATTTAACTGGAACAGCCTTAGAAAATCCAACAACCCCCCCAGCCTTTTGCATGTTATTACGAAAGCATTTGGAAGGGGGACGTATTGCTGATATCAGTCAGTATAGTCTTGATCGCATCGTTCTTATCTCAATTGACTTCCGGGGGGAAGACGGCACTATTGTTACCAAATATCTAACCATAGAATTAATGGGTAAGCATAGTAATATTATTCTCACCCAAAATCACATTATAATAGATGCGATCAAAAGAATCGGTACAAGCATAAGTCGTTCACGCCAAATCTTACCTCATATGGAATATACATATCCACCAGGACAAATGCGTCTAAATTTGCTCGCCACTCCTGTGTCCATTTTTATCAACACTCTTATGACACATAAATCAATTCTTGTCACTAAAGGTATTATTCAAACAGCCATAGGAATTGGCCCCGTAACTGCTAATGAAATTGTCTGGCGGGCAGGCTTACCTGTAGATATCATGATTAATAGTCTAGATAATGCTGATATAATTGCTTTAGATGAGGCAACAGAAAGTATAATTACTGAGTTAAAAGCTGAGAAATTAACACCTACTGTAATGATAACTAGTGAAAATCAACTTGCTGGTATAGCTTCTTTCAAACTAGAACATCTAGCACAAAAACATACAGTACATTATTTTTCGACCATGAGTGAGGCAGTAGAATTTATCGATAGCCTTACAGGAAAAAGACAGCTTCCTGAACAAACAATATTGTCAAAACTCGTCACAGATGAAAGTAACCGTTTACAGCGTAAAAAGTTAATTCTTACGCAAGAATTAGCTGATGCAACAACTGCTGATTCTTTTCGCGAATATGCCGATATTATAATGGCCAACCTCTATGCAATACCTGAAGGCAAAGACAAAGTTACCTTGACTAATTTGTATAGTAATACACAGACTGATAATCAAGTAACCATTAATTTTGATGTAAGACTTACTCCACTGCAAAATGCCCAGTCCTATTATTCTAAATATAATAAGCTAAAAAGAGCTCAGGGATTACTTAGAGAGCAGTTCTCACAGTGCGTACAAGAAATTTCCTATATTGAGGGCATTGCAGTTGCTCTTGAACATGCTGCCAATAGTTCTGAGATCACTGATATTCGCGAAGAACTAATCCAAAGTGGCTATTTAAAGAAACCAAGTAAACGTCGTATGCCAGTTCCTGCTTCATCCCCATTAACAGCAATAACGCCAGATGGCCTGATTATATTAGTTGGTAAAAATAATCGTCAAAATGATTTGGTAACATTTAAACAAGCGCAGCCTAACGACCTCTGGTTCCATACCAAAGACATTCCCGGATCCCATGTTATTTTACGATCGGGCACTCAAAATCCATCTCAACAATCAATCGAAGCTGCTGCATGTTTGGCTGCTTATTACAGCAAAGCCAGCCAATCGTCAAATGTACCTATTGATTATACAAAGCGGCGTTACGTAAAAAAACCATCTGGTGCTAAACCCGGTTTTGTAACTTATGACCATCAAAATACTATTTATATCACACCTGATGAAAAAACCATTAAAGCATTATTAAAGAAATAATTTTAAATAATGATAAAAAAAAATTAATTTCGATGGAGTTTTAACTCCATTCTTAGAATCGCTAAGATCAAAGCCAACACATAAAATGCAAAAAGACCTTTGCTATCCACATAAGTGGAATAACAAAGGTCTTTTAATATGTATGATATTTCTGTAAACTACTATGTCCATTTGCAGTAGCATCTTCTTACTCTGCAAATTCTTTAATAACCACGCGATCGGCTTGATCCACAGGCATTAATTGTACTCCTACTACTTCCTTACTAGAGGTAGGTACATTTTTCCCAACGTAATCAGCTCTGATAGGAAGCTCACGGTGACCGCGATCCACTAAAACCGCCAATTGTATAACCTTTGGCCGGCCAATATCAATAATAGCATCAAGTGCAGCGCGGACAGTACGCCCTGTATATAATACATCATCAATAAGCACAATTTTTTTCCCATTAATATCTACGGGAATTTGAGTTTGATGTACTACCGGCTGATAACTAAGAGTAGATAAATCATCACGATATAGAGTAATATCTAAAATTCCTACTGGCAGACCCACACCTTCAATTCTCTTTATTTCCGTAGCCAATCGTTCTGCCAAAGGAACACCACGGGTTCGGATGCCCACCAACACTAAGTGTTCTACCCCTTTATTGTTTTCAATAATTTCATGAGCTATACGAATGAGTCCCCGCCTTATAGCTTGTTCATCCATAATTATTGTTTTTTCTATTAAATTAACCATAGTAAACTCCTTTCATTTATACATTTTTTGCCGCATGTCCCTTAAAATAATTTCCATATCTTCAGGTAAGGCCGCTGTAAATATCATCTTTTTTTCCGTAACAGGATGAGTAATCTGCAATTCAGCTGAATGCAAAGCTTGTCCGGCAATCGAAAAATTTACACGCCCAGGACCATATTTAGGATCACCAACTACTGAATGTCCAATATACGCCATATGGACTCTAATCTGATGTGTTCGCCCTGTGAGCAATTTACATTCTACTAAGGTGTAAGCACCAAATCGTTCTATTACACGAAATTTAGTAATTGCTTCTTTACTATTTACAAAGGTCACTGCCATTTTTTTACGATCCGTAGGATGACGGCCAATGGGTGCTTTAATAATGCCTTGTTCTTCTTTAAGATTACCATAAACTATAGCTAAATAACGTCGGCTGGCCGTACGCTCCTTTATTTGTTTTGCTAAACTAATGTGTGCTCTGTCACTCTTAGCAACGACCATAACACCTGAGGTGTCTTTGTCCAAACGATGAACGATACCAGGACGCGCTACCCCATTAATACCTGATAAATCTTCACAATGCTCTAACAAGGCATTTACCAGTGTACCATTATAATTTCCCACCGCAGGGTGCACAACCATACCACGTGCTTTATTAATGACAATAATCTCATTATCTTCATATAAAACAGCAAGTGGAATTTCTTCAGGTGTTAATTCTAAAGGTTTGATTTCAGGTATATTTACTTTAACACTATCCATATTCTGTACCTTATAATTGGCTTTTACCGCCTTGTCATTTACCGTAACTTCTCCACTTATAATAAGTCGCTGTACAGCAGCACGAGATACATCCTTCATACATTTAGTTAAAAATAAATCTAGGCGTTCGCCTTTTTCCGCTTCACTTACTTTATAATAATGAGTTAGATCCGTCATGCTGTTTCATCCTCTTTATGTATATATATCATCGTGAAAACGATACACCCCACACCACATACAATGGCTGCATCTGCAATGTTAAACACAGGCCAAATACGAAAATCAAAGAAGTCAACTACATAACCTGTTTTTATACGATCAATCACATTTCCTATGGCCCCACCTACCATGAGTCCTATACCAAAACGCAATAACTGATACTGTTGCGGAATTCGCGGATAAAAATAGATGGCCCCAACCACTAAAGCAGCTGCCACAATCAGAAAAAATAGCGTTTGATGTTCAAACAGACCAAAAGCAGCACCTGGGTTCAAGACGTAAGTAATATGAAAAACGTCTTGAACTATAGGTATAGACATACCCGGTACCATATGTGTTTGAATATAATATTTAGATAATTGATCAAAGAACATCACAATTACAACTACTAATAATATAGGCACTAATTTTCTCTCCTATCTCAAGTACAACATTTTATTCTTTTGCTTACCACTTATTAATATGTATGATAAAGCTTATATCCTATATAATAAACAAAAATTGATCAAAGGTAAAGTTTTATACTAAATTATATATCTTCTTTGGCAACAGAAATTTCAATTATTAAACACTGAAAATATCTAAAGCCCCAGCTTACACCAAGTCTTTAGATTGCTGATAATTAATATTTCATCATTATCGTAAAGTCATCCTTCTCTATTAAAAAAGAAAAGCCCAGAATTCTGGGCTTTTCTTGTATAGCACTTATTCTGGACTAATTGCTCCTACTGGACAGGTTGCAGCACATGAGCCACAGTCGATACATTTTTCATCAATAACGTATTGTGCATCTCCTTCAGAAATGGCTTCTACAGGACAAACAGAAGCACAAGCCCCACATGAAATACATTCGCTACTAATTTTATACATGAAATTCACCTCCTATGTAGATCACTGTAACTATTATACTATATACTAGCAATAAATCACATAACTAATATCATAATTAATATGATATTTTTACATAATACTTATACCAATCTAGAATAAAGTAATAGCTGTTCATTTTTTCCCCTGACTTTCTTTATCTGAAAAAAATCTACGTTCTATATCATCTCGATAATAATGCGCAATAGCACCAGTAGCGACCAACAATGAAGTTATCATAATTGTTGCACGTATACTATGCGTAATGTTCTGGCCGATAATTGAATATAGCAGGATAGCAGGAGCTTGCCCAATTGCTGTCGCAACTACAAATTTACAAAAAGAAAGCGTTGACAGCCCCACTCCATAGCTGACTATTTTAAAAGGAATAATGGGCGTTAATCGAGTAACAAATACAGATAATATACCATGCCTTTGAAGAAATGTATTAACTATTTTTAAGCATTTATTATCTATAAATTTCTCTACCACTGGTCGCCCATACCATCTTGCTATACCAAAATCTAAACTAGCCCCTAATAATGCTCCTATCCAAGAATATAGAGCTCCATATTGCCAGCCAAAAATCCAGGCATTAGTGATAGTAAGGGCTAATCCTGGAACAAGAGGAAATAGCGATTGCAGCGTCATTAATACAATACTGCAAGCAGGCGCCCATAATCCATAAGCAAGAATAAACTGACGCAAACCTTCAAAATCACGGCACCATAAATATGTAACACCAGTTTTAAAAAAATCTTGCATGCCAGGAAAATATAAATAAGCAACTATAGCAACAACCAAAACACCAATTCGATAAATAACATCTTTTGCTATTATCGTTGGTTTTGCCATAAAAGAACCTCCCAACACTCTACCTGTCTCCGATAATATAGTTATGCTCTATTATATATAAATCCTCCCAACTATGTAAAAAAACCAGGCTCAAAATTGTAGCCCAGTTTTTAAATTTTTTTAAATGAATTTGAAAGTAATACAAATTTCTAAATAAAATGTTTCTGATTTAAGCTAAATATTTTTTCTTATTCATTCTCATTACTTTCTTTTACTGGGATGGCATCTGCAGAATCAACAATACCTTGCTGCTCATTGCTATTAGTAAATAGTTTCTTATAATCTCTAGTTCCAGATATATCCTGGGGTGAATCAGAGTTACCATAACGCATGACTGCCTGCAAGGCATCCTCACCATCAAAACCAATAAACTCATTTTTGTTATGATCTAAAAAATTTTGATCAAAAGGTGGTGTTAGCACTTCTTCCTCCAAAGGTCTAAAAGCGGCAGGATCTAATTTATCATCTTGTTCTTGGCATTGTATACATTCGCTTGCCCAAGGATTGGCTTCTAATCTGGATATAGGGATCTGCTTTCCGCATTTACTACAATATTCATAGGTTCCATTTTCAATTTTTTGCAGGGCATTTTCTATCCGTTCTAACAAGATCTGGGCATTATCTTTTAAAGCAAGATCTTTACTACGTTCAAATAATTCATCACCGATATCTGCCGGATGATTATCATACACGGATAATTCCCCTATTGAATAGGATAAGCTGCCATTTAAACCTGTTTCTTCTAAGGAAGCAATTTGTTTTAGTAAGTCTTGCTTTTCGGCAGCTAACCGTTCTGTTAATAGTTTACGTGTTTTAGCATCCAAACTACCCTCTCCTAATGAATAATCTTTGTTACTTCACCGATTCTGAGACGCTCCTTAGCTTGCATAGTGACTTCTTCATCACTGTATCCTAAACAAATAATCGCCACTGCCCGGAGTCTTGGAGGAGCTTCAACCGCTTGCTGGACTTTAATTTCATCAAAGGCCCCTACCCAACAGGTGGCAATTCCCAATCCATAAGCAGCCAGTATCATATTTTCTGCTGCAACCGCAGTATCCTGCAAACAGTATAATTGAGCCCCACGTTCACCATACTTTTCATTAGATCGCGCTGGATCTGCTAGTATAACAATACTAACTGGTGAAGTTTCTATTTGGCTTTGTTCAAAACAAGCTGCCGCTATTTTCCTCTTAACCTCTTGGTTCTTTACTACATAAAAATACCACGGCTGTAAATTACCAGCACTAGGTGCCCAACAACCTGCTTCTAAAATCCGCGTTAATGTAGGCTCAGGTATGTCTTGTTGTTCAAAACTTCGCACACTATGGCTTTCCTTCATACAATCAAATACATCTTTGGTCATCCAGAAACACTCCTTTTGCTTTTAAAATTTCCCATTTTTAGCTTCAACGATCTGAACAATATCGGCAATGAATGCTCCAATGCCTGGTATATTAAGTAAAATGAGTTGATGCAATAAATTTAATACGACAGCAAAAATTACGGTGGCACCAATGGCGATCCCCAAACCTCGTGCAATTCCTGCAACTAAATTTATTAAAATAAGCTTAACAGGCTTTTCTAAGAGATCCATATATTCAGCAATTCGCAAAGACTCTAAATGTTTCACCAATTTTTCTAATTGCAGCGCGACTACATCCTCTTTTCCTTGCTTTTCCACAAAACATACCTCCATTTATAGTATCTCCACATGATAAAAAAAAAACCGGGACTAAGTCCCAGTTTTTTTACTATAATTATAACTTTTCTACAACTTCGCTACAACGTTTACATAAGGTTTCATGTCCTTGCTTATCGCCTACTGTCTCGCTATAGATCCAACAACGTTCACATTTTTGACCTTCGGCTTGTGATACGGCAATAGCCATTTCCAGGTTATCCACCTGATATGCACCCTCCGGAGCTTTATCAGTACCTTCAATAATCAGTACATCGGATACAATTAAAATATTTGCCCACTCTTTGCTCATCGTAGATAGTTGAGCGAATGCTTGCCCATTAGCATACACAACAACAAATGCATCTAAAGAATGTCCAATCACTTTGTTACGGCGGGCTGTTTCTAATGCTTTAGTAATTTCACTACGCATTGCTAATATAGAAGCCCACTTAGCTTCTATATCGGCATTTAGATATTCCTTATGAGCAGTGGGCCAGTCAGTTAATTGTACACTTTCTGGCCTATTCTGCTCCTTATACATATGTTGCCAAACTTCTTCAGCAGTAAACGTAAGAACTGGTGAAACAAGGCGAACCAACGTATTTAATATTTCATACATTACAGTCTGGGCTGCACGCCTTTCTATAGAGTCAGGCAAAGCAGTGTACACTCTATCTTTTAGAATATCTAAATAAATTGAGCTTAAGTCAATGGTACAGAAATTATGTACTGTATGATAAATTAAATGAAACTCATAGTCTTCATATGCCCTTGTAACCTTTTCACGGACTTGTTCCAAGCGCAAAAGTGCCCAACGATCAATTTCTAATAATGCATCAAAATTAACTTTATCAGTATCTGGATTAAAGTCATGGATATTACCTAAAATGTAGCGGAAAGTATTACGTATCTTTCGATATACTTCTGACAGTTGTTTTAAAATATCATTAGAAACGCGAACATCAGCCTGATAATCAGCAGAAGCTACCCATAAACGCAGAATATCAGCACCATATTTCTTGATAACATCTTGTGGAAAAATAACATTGCCAACAGATTTTGACATCTTACGCCCATCCCCATCTACCACAAAGCCGTGAGTAAGTACAGCTTTGTAAGGAGCAATGCCCTTCGTTGCCACTGAAGTTAACAATGATGACTGAAACCAGCCTCGATGTTGATCACTGCCTTCTAGATATAGATCCGCAGGCCACGCAAGTTCATCACGCTGCTCAAGTACGGATGCATGACTAGAACCACTATCAAACCAAACATCCATAATGTCTGTTTCTTTACGGAAAATATCGTGTCCACAGTGAGAGCAGGTAAAGTCAGGAGGCAAAATTTCCGCTGCTGTTTTTGCCCACCATGCATCAGAACCTTCTTTATAGAATAAATCTCTAACAGTAGTAATGGTCGTATCATTAATCACATGTTCATTACATTTTGCGCAATAAAAAATAGGAATCGGCACTCCCCATACTCTTTGACGCGAAATACACCAGTCATGACGATCTGCTACCATATTATGGATACGATCTTCACCCCAACCAGGAATCCATGTGACTCCTTTAATGGCTTGAAGAGTCTGTTCCCTAAAACCATCTACTGACGCAAACCATTGTTCTGTCGCTCGATAAATAACTGGATTCTTACAACGCCAGCAATGAGCATATTGATGTTTAATTTTTCCTTTACCTAACAGCATACCCCGCGCCGCTAATTCCCTGATCACTGGAACATCAGCATCGTGTATTAACATACCTTCAAATATGCCGCCTTCAGATGTAAAACGTCCTGCATGATCAACTGGGTTGATAATAGGCAGCCCGTGCTTCATACCTGTTTCAAAATCGTCTGGTCCATGCCCTGGAGCAGTATGCACACAACCAGTACCTTGTTCAAGAGTAACATAATCAGCTAAAACGATTACAGACTCACGCTCTATAAACGGATGAGAAAAAACTACCCCCTCAAATTTAGAGCCCTTCAATGTTGACAAGATTGTATAGTTTTCCAACTTGTTATCTTTAACTACAGATTCAATTAAATCCACTGCTAAAAGATAGATTTCCCCCTGACACTCTACCCAGGCATACTCGATTTCTGGATGGACAGCAATTGCAACATTAGCTGGCATTGTCCAAGGTGTAGTCGTCCAAATGACTCCAAATACATGTTCAGCATTTACTCCTACAGGCAAAGTTCCTTTATCATCAACCAGGGGAAATTTAACATATATGGTATGAGACTTCTTTTCAGCATATTCGATTTCGGCTTCCGCTAATGCAGTCTCACATGAGGTACACCAATACACCGATTTTAAGCCCTTATAAATGTGTCCTTTTTTAGCCATCTCACCAAATACTTCAATTTGTTTCGCTTCATAGTCAGGTCGCAGCGTTACATATGGATCATCCCAATTAGCACCAACACCTAGGCGCTTAAAATCCTGACGCTGGGTATCAACAAACTTCAACGCGTATTCCTTGCATTCCCGGCGTAAATCTAAAGGTTGCAGCTCATGCCTGTTTAACCCCAATATTTTGATAGCAGCATGCTCAATCGGTAATCCATGGGTATCCCAGCCAGGTACATAAGGAGTATTAAAACCACGTAATGATTTATATTTTAGAATCATATCTTTTAAAATTTTATTTAAAGCATGACCAATATGGATATCACCATTAGCATAGGGCGGTCCATCGTGTAAGATAAATTTAGGTTTCTTATCCTGCATCGTACGTTTCTCATAAATATTTTGTTCTCGCCAATATTCCAGCAATTCAGGCTCTCGCTCTGGTAAGTTACCTCGCATTGGAAATTCGGTCTGCGGCAAATTAAGCGTCTTACTATAATCCAAAATAACACCTCCAAAAAATAAAACCTCTACATCCCTAAAGGGACGAGAGGTTGTTCCCGTGATACCACCCTAATGACTTCTGCAGCCACTCAAAAACGAAATAACGCTCGTCAAACGGCAAAACTTAACCAGGTTCAGTTTGCAGTTCAGGAGTGATATTCACTATAATTGATCTTATTAGGCTCACACCGTTCCTAACTCGCTGCAAAATCATACATTATAGTTACTCTCTCCATCATAACTTGTATAAGTATCATATTATATAACAAATTTTATTATACCGAATTACATAGCCTTCGTCAATTTTTTACTTTTTAAAAAGTTTTTCTTAAATTTACTATTCATCCTCAACAGCCTCACCCAATATCTCTAATTGAGCTTGCACCAATGTCCTCATACGAGCACGATATACATCAATCTGTTTTTTTAAATCCTGATATTCACTGGCCATACGCCGTACTTTATTGGAAGCTTCATCAGCTATTTTTTGAGCATTAATTTCTGCTTCCTTAAGCATAAGTTCTGTTGTTTTTTTCGCATTTAACTTCACTTCTTCTGCCGTCTCTTGAGCTATTATCAATGTATTATGCAAGGTATTTTCCATATGTTGAAAATGTTCTAGCTTACTATTAAGGCGATCCATATTTTCTTTTAGCTCAATATTCTCACGATATAATTGTTCATAATCTTTTATAACCCGGTCAAGAAACTCATCCACATCTTCTTCATTATACCCACGAAAGCTTCGTTTAAATTCTTTATTATGAATATCTAATGGGGTCAACATAATAACACCTCCACTTATCTACAGAAAACGTTTTAATACAATACTAATACGTCCCTTTTTAGTCTGTCCTACTATTTCAAATACTTCAACCCGCCCACGACCACGCATCGAAATAATATCACCAGTTTTAATAGACTGAGCACTATTCTTGGCATCCTGCCAATTCACCTTTAGTTTACCTGCCGCTATTTCCTCAGACATCCTGCTGCGTGAAGTACCAAAACCAGCTGCTGCTATTACATCCAGCCTTAGAGAAGCAACAGTCGTTTTGATTTCCTTCACTTTTTCCTCGCGCGGCGAAAGATCCGATAAATTCAAATGTGATATAGTTATGGGCGCAGCACCAATTTTGGTGAAATTTTGCGTAACAAAATTGTTTAAAGATGAATCTATAATAACTTGGCAGCCATGTCCACTCATAATGATATCACCAATAATCTCACGTTTAATGCCAAGTCCCATTAATGCTCCCAATACATCTCGGTGTGTGATTTGATAATACCTTTCATCCCATTTTGCCGCAATTACTTCTAATGCAAACTCTGGGCTTCCCCGAAACTCCTCATTCACAAACACAGCTTTTACTCGTTCAGCCCCATCATAGCCACCATTAGCTAGTAATTCTAATCGTTCATAATGCGCAGCAATCGTTTCTGCAATACTATAACCAAAAGGATCAAGAAACTCAGTGACTTTATATTTACGATTACGCAAAGCAGCTTCAGCCAAATCCAATAGTTTAGCTGCTAAATCACCGTCACCACTCCCTTGGTAATAACGTAAAATCTTCTCTCGCTCACCCATGTGATTTTTTCCCCATCTCCTGTGAACGTTTCGTCGCAGCTTGTACTGCGTCAATTAAAGCAGCCCGTACACCCTGCTGTTCTAAAACATGAATACCAGCAATCGCTGTTCCACCTGGTGAAGTCACCATATCTCTGAGTTTGGCAGGGTGCTCCCCAGTTTCAAGAACCATCTTGGCTGCCCCCAATAATGTCTGAGCGGCCATGACTAATGAATTTTGTCTCGATAATCCTACGCGAACACCTGCATCAGTCAATGCATCAATGAGAACGAATGCATAGCCAGGACCACTACCTGATAATCCAGTTACTGCATCCATGGCACTCTCATCCATAATAATCGATCTGCCAACAGAGGAGAAAATAGTTAATACAAGTTCACCATTTTCTTCTCCTGCATAATGGCCCAGAGCAAGAACAGACATTCCTTCGCCTACTGCCACTGGAGTATTCGGCATTACCCGGACGATGGGAATTCGTGCTAATTTACTTTCCAATACCCCAATCGTAATCCCAGCCGCAACAGATACCACTAACGTTGTTGGCGCAAGCAATGGCGCAATAGTATCTAAAACGCCATTAATAATTTGAGGCTTCACTGTTAAGAACAATATATCTGCCGCTTTTACTGTCTCTTTTATACTTAAGGTCGTATGTATACCAAATTTCTCGGTCATATAATCTAGACGGTTTTGTGAAATGTCATTTGCGATCATTTGACTGGGCACAACCAAGCCAGCCTTTAATATCCCATCGATTAAGGCTTCAGCTATAGCTCCTGTACCAATAAAACCAATTTTTTTATCCTGCAGCATCTTTTGATCCCCCGTATTTTCAACTCTCTATTTATTCCATGGTAAAAATTCTTTATCACTACCCTCTTCATGAGGAGTATAAGCAACATCTACATTGTTAGGAGCGCATAAGAAGATATTATTACCAATTTTTTGAATGCTACCAGCCAAAGCATACGTAGTACCACTAATAAAATCAATCATACGCTTAGCAACTTCTTTATCACAATTTTCAAAATTTACGACAACAGGTTTACGATTTTTCAAGTGATCGGCTACATGCTGTGCATCATCAAAAGCAAACGGTTCCACTACCATAACTTTCATTTGTTTTTGTGCCGTAGGAAGATTAACTATATTGTTGCCTTTTTTACCTTTACCCAGTTCTACTTCTTCCACTTTATGCTTTTGTTCTTCTTCAATCTCTACTGGTTCAAATAAGCCTAAGCTGCCCCAGACTTTTTCCATAAACTTCATATTTTAAACCTCCCTTAATATTGACGCTGACCAAATATCCCAGTACCAATACGTACTAAATTAGAGCCTTCTTCTACACCTACAATATAATCATTTGTCATTCCCATAGATAGCCATTCCATATTTGTATTAGGTAATTTAGCATTTTCTAATTCTTTAAATAACTCATACATACTGCGAAATACAGGTCTTACCATCTCCGCATTTTCATAAAAAGGAGCAATTGTCATCAATCCACATAATCGAACATGTTCCAGGTTACTAATAAATTTTCCTAAAGAGATCACATCTTTTGATGCTACTCCAAATTTAGTATCTTCATTAGCCATATTAACCTGGATTAAAATATCTTGCCGTTTACCAAGACTAGCAGCAATACGATCAATTTCCCTAGCCAATTTTTCACTATCCACAGAATGAATAAGATCAAACAATTCTACTGCCTGACGAACCTTATTGCTTTGAAGGTGGCCAATTAGCTGCCATTCTACTTGCTGACTACCAAGTATCTGAGCTTTTTTAGCTGCTTCCTGTATCCTATTTTCACCAATTGCTGTTATACCTGCAGCAATAGCCTCTCGTATTGCTGTAACATCATGATTTTTCGTTACAGCTACTACTTTAACAGTTTTTGATGCGCTTATCCGCGTAGTACTTGTCCTATTTATCGCATTATCAATGTTTTCTATAATTTGGGTTAAATTCTCTGCTATAGACATGGTGAACCCTCCATTATATGCATTATTCGCGAATAAACATTAATTTCCTCTTACAGTATCTCCTAAATATAAAAAAATATATTGACATCTAGTATTATCCCAAAAACATAAGTGCTTTCACCCATAAATTTTGATATTGATTGATTAAAAGCCTCTATCTTTGCCATTTGAGCATCTTTAAGGGTGTTTATAATAAAAAACCTTGTAAGCATATACTGCTTACAAGGTAATCGCTGCCCCCATACGGCCAGTGCGGCCATTTTCTTTCCGATAGGAAAAAAACAACTCATGATTACATGCAGTACACACACCACTGACTACAATATTACTACTCTTTACGCCAATCTGCTCTAACTGTATAAGATTGGCATTCCATAAGTCAAAATACCACTTATCACCAGCAGGTTTAACTAACTCTTCCCAATTGGCAAACTGCTTATTAAGCTTACTGATTACCACATCATCAACTATATAGCAACAGGGCCCAATAGAAGGAGCTATGGCAGCTAAACAATTCTGGGGAGAAGTTCCAAAATTTGCGTGCATGGCGAGTATTGTTTTTTGGACAATCTTTGCTACCGTACCTTTCCAGCCTGCGTGGACGACACCAACTGCCCGCTGTACTGGATCTACAATTAACACCGGTACACAATCAGCAAAAAATAACATTAAAGGAATTTCCGGAACATTAGTAATCAGAGCATCTGTAGCCTCTATTGCCTCACTATAGATTTGTGCTCCTCTTCCTATCTCTTCTGCTGTAACTACTGCTATAGCATCTGTATGCAACTGCTGTGCTGTCACAATACGCTCGGAGCTCATACCAATAGCTTCGCAAAACAATTGACGGTTAGCAATTACGTCTTTAGTATTATCTTCTACATGCAGCCCCAAATTTAAGGAACTAAATGGCTGTTTACTAGTCCCACCTAACCGTCCCGATATACCATGTTTAATATTTAATCTATTAAAATGAGTAAAGGTACCATACCATAAGCCGTTATTACCATAGTGCAAGATAAATCTTTCCATTAGTACACCACTCCTATCATTCCTTTTTACATACACCACAACGAGTACAGCCTTCTGCACATGGAGCTGTAAATTTTTCTAGCTTTGCCTCTGTTAATTCACGTTGCAAATAAGTGGAATGTAAGCCCATGTCCAATCGCTGCCATGGTAAGATTTCAGTATTTTGATCACGCTCACGATACAAATAATCTTCTTCGTTGAGCATATTTATTTTCATCGCTTGTTTAAAACCTTTACTTCCCCCTCGCTGATGAGCGTCTAATAAAACTGCGGATAAGCGTCGATCCCCTCTGGCTAAAACAGCTTGCATATAGGCTTCCTTAGGAGATTCCACCAATACCTCAATCCCTTTTCGCTGCCTTAAGTTAGAACTAATATACTTCAACCTCGCCTCTACATCAGAGACTCGAGCCATAGGCATCCACTGGAAAGGTGTAAAAGGCTTAGGAACAAAGGGATTAACACTCAAAGTTAGTTTCCCTTTACTACCTAAAGATTCCATATAGGCTTTAATATGTTGGGCCATTGTAACAATTTCTTCAATGTCTTCTTGTACTTCTGAAGGCAACCCGATCATAATGTATAACCGTATATGAGGAATTCCGGCGTTAATTGACATTTTTATTGCTGTAAACAAATGCTCATCTGTAATGCTTTTATTGATGACACAGCGTAAACGAATACTAGCAGCTTCTGGTGCCAAGGTAATCGTTTTATGCTTGCTGATTGCTAACCCATTTACTAAATCTTGAGTAAGTGAATCTGCTCTTAAGGAAGCCACGGAGAAATGCATTCCTTGATCCAAAATAATGGCACATAACTTATTAATTTCAGGATAATCAGAAATCGCAGCTCCCATTAAGCCAACCTTACTACGGAATCCTCTTGCTTTTATAATAGCGGCTTGCAATTTTTCTAAGGATCTTACCCTAGGATTACGATAACAATAACCTGCCATACAAAATCGACAATGCCGTCCACAGCCACGAGCTACTTCAACTAAGAACATATCTTTAAATTCGGTGTCAGAAGTTACAATCACTGTTTGCGCTTCATATTTATCCAAATCAGCAATCCAGCGCCGTTCTATATGCTCAGGTACCCCTTTTTGGCACACAACTTTTTTGATCGTTCCATCATCTTTATATCCTGTTTGATAAAATCGGGGGATATATACACCTTTAAGCTGTGCTAATTGAAATAATATCCCCTGCCGGTCGAGCCCTTTATCACGTTCCCGATAATAAGTGTCTAATATCTCATGTATCACCTCTTCCCCTTCACCGATGATGCAGATATCTACAAAATCAGCTAATGGCTCAGGATTAAAAGTAGCACACGGACCACCGATAATAACGAATGGATCTCCCTCTTCCCGTTCTGCAGCCAATATAGGAACTTTCCCCAAGCATAGTATATTCACAAAATTAAAATAATCCATTTCAAAAGTCAATGAAAATCCAATCAAAGGAAATTCATATAAAGGCCGCTGAGTTTCAATCGTCATAAGAGGAGTATTTGTGCGAATATATTCTGGCTCCGTTTTCTTATCTGGTAAAAATAACCTTTCACAAGCAGTATCGTCTCGCGAATTAATTTGTTGATAAATAATTTGAAATCCTAGATTGGACATACCTACATGGTATGTGTTTGGATACACCAATGCGAAACCCTGTCGGGATCCAGGAGCAAAAACCATTGCTCCCTGCTCCTCTAACAACGTCTTTTGCAATTTTTCTTTTAAAAGCCAAGTCAATATTATCACTCCATCGTAAGCATCTGCGTAATCTTCTATACTCATATATGTTTCTCATCATAGCATCCTCTTGCGGTACAATGCTATTTAGACAGATAGTTTCTAATTCTCATCAGTAAGCTTTATGCCCAAATAGAGTTGCCATTTGCTTGCCATATTATTATTTTCTCTGCTGATAGAAAACTCATCCTGATTTTCGTGGTGAACAAATTTCTTTACTTTATACATGTGCCACCCGATGCTCCAACTCCTCATGCTTCGCATCATTAAAACGGTCAATCGTACTTAAATACCCAGTAATACGTCTAACTCTTTTGATTTCTGACTTTGAGCATATTGGACAGATATCAGCATCGATTACACCAAGATAGCCACAGCTTTCACAAAAATCTACGGGAAAATTAATCCCTGCATAGCCGATATCACATTGTTTCATATAACGAAGAATATCCTCTACCGCCCCAAGATTATTCACCGGTGGCGCCGTGAATTCAACATAACTAATATGACCTGCATTTGTATATTTATGATAAATAGCTTCTAATTTAATCTTATCGTATACGCTAACTGAAAAATTTACAGGTAAATGAAAAGAATTAGTATAGTATTCTTTGTCTGTCACACCAGGAATTAAGCCATATTCACGACGATCCATTTTCACAAAACGTCCTGCTAGCCCTTCTGCTGGTGTTGCTAATAAAGTATAGTTAAGCATATATTTGTCAGTAGCCTTATCTACTTTATTCCGCATAAAAGCCACTATTTCTTCGCCTAATATTTGCGACTCTTCCCCTTCGCCATGATGATAACCAGTTAGAGCAATTAGTGTTTCAGCTAATCCGATAAAACCTACAGATAAAGTGCCGTGTTTTATAACCTCAGCAATAACATCCTTGGCAGCTAGCTTTTCGGAATCCAAATATAAACCTTGTCCCATTAAAAATGGCATATCTTTCACTTTCAGTTTCGCTTGGACTTCATAGCGGTGGAATAATTGTTCACAAGTTAAATCAATAAGATCCGACAAACTCTGATAGAACTTCATTAGATTCCGTTCTGCCTTGATAGCTAATCTCGGTAAGTTTATCGTCGTAAAACTAAGATTCCCTCGCCCATCCGTTACTTCTGGACCACACTTATTAGACATCACTCTCGTGCGACACCCCATATAACCAACTTGATCACCATAAGGTTTATTGAAGGATGCATCCATAAAGCTAAATGTAGGGTTAAGCCGCTGTGAAGCTACACGAATTGCCAGTTTAAATAAATCATAATTAGGATCACCATCTTTGAAACTTATTCCCTCTTTCACGCGAAAAATAATATTAGGGAAAATAGGATTTTCGCCATGACCTAAACCTTTTTCATATGCCAATAGGAGATTTTTAGTTACCATGCGACCTGCAGATGTAGTATCTGTTCCTATATTCAAGCTAGAAAAAGGAACTTGTGCCCCTGCTCTACTATGCATTGAATTCAGATTATAAATAAAAGCTTCCATCGCCTGATAAACTTCTTCTTCCTTGACTCCTTCTGTAAAAGGAGCCATATCACGATCAAAAAAAGCAAACGACTGTCCCCCATGCATATCATTTTGCGAGCTTTGCAAAATAATAGCAGCTAAGGCCGCTGCTGATGCTGGACGTTTAGGGGGGCGAATATAACCATGTCCATTATTAAAGCCATTTTTCAATAACTTGCCCAAAGGTATTTGCACACAAGTCAGTGTTTTTCCATAAAAGTCCAAATCGTGAATGTGAATATCTCCTTTTATATGGGCATTGGCTATATGTTCAGGGATTAGTCGGTTCAGATAATAGGATTTACTAGCAGCACTGGCTATTTGCAGCATTTTAGCGGAAGGAGAATTTGAAATATTAGCATTTTCCTTACTGGTCTCTACCAATATTTCAGCAACTGCATCCATTAAATAAGATTGGCCATCTCGCATACGGGTACGTTTATCCCGATATAAAATATAGGCCTTTGCTGTTTTAGCATGTCCTTTTTCAATCAATATTTTTTCAACAGCATCTTGTACTTCTTCTACGCCAAACATTCCTGCACTATATTCTTGTTTTAAAAAACGTAAAACATCTAAGGTTAACTCCATTGCTAATTGTTTATCTGCACCACCCACAGCTTTAGCAGCTTTAAAGATTGCTTCTGTAATTTTATTTTCATCAAAGGCGACCTCACGTCCATCCCGCTTTTTAATTATCATAATCATTCCTCACTTTGTAAACTCAACTTATTGTTTATTTTTCATTAATAATTGCAATTCTTCCATAAAATTATTCACATCTGCAAATTGGCGATACACGGAGGCAAAACGGACATAGGCGACTTGATCAAGATCCTTTAAATGTTTCATTACGATTTCACCAATTTGACGAGTAGAGATTTCCCGTTCCATTGTATTACGAATATCTCTCTCCACCATTTCTCCTAAGGCTTCTATTTTATTAATGGGTATATATCGCTTTTCACAAGCTCTGACAATACCATTTAATAATTTATTCTGCTCAAACAGTACACGGCGACCATCTTTCTTTATAACCATTAAAGGAGTTTGCTCTACCATTTCATAAGTAGTAAACCGCCGCATACATTCCAAACATTCACGCCTCCGCCGGATGGTATTACCTTCTTCTGCTGCTCGCGAATCAATTACTCTACTTTCTATACAACCACAAAATGGACAACGCATAATATCTTTTCCTCCTATATCTTCTCATTAGCACACTTTATCAGAAGATCTACTTTTACTGATTAGCTACAGTAGATTTTAAACAATTTGAATAACCGTTTTTCCTATAAAATATCTTGTCAGCTATGTTCACTAGATATTGTGTCGTAATATTTAACTTACGCCATATATAGTGCTTCTCCTGCTTACTATATGAATAAAATTTTATTCACTCCGAATATCGAAAAATAAAACGACTGCTAATCTCTTCAAATAGCAATCGTTTATCTAATAACCAGCCCTGAGAAAGACTGCTCCAATCCAATTGGAGCCAAATCTCCATTTGAATTAAACCTTCGTTTATTATTATGCGATATGTAAATTTCTTTACACCTGCTTTATTTATCCAAGTGTTTAAGTTCCGCAAAAGCTGTCGCTTCTACTAAAATCACATCAAAGCCAATTTTATTAATCTTATCCCAAGGGATTACAACATCTTCACTTCGCCCGAATAAGCCTAAAAATTTTCCATTTCCAGGAACCACAATAGCTGTCAATTTACCACTTTCTACATCAATTTCAATGTCCGTAATCGCCCCTAGTCTTTTACCGTCTACAATATTAATTACTTCTTTAAGTTTAAGATCTGATACACAATTGGTAACACCTTTCATATTCTCCACACCCCCACTACATTCTATGAGGGACAAGAATATTTATGATACTGGCATTTCAATATTTTTATTTGGCAGCTACTGTGCTGAATCAAAGATTTGGTCATTATCCCAAGATTTTATCTTTGCTAGGTTTTTGAACATATGCTAAACAATCATGTCCCGAAGCTTTTCTAACCACGTCAGAAGGCGATGATGAACTTTTAATTCCCATGGCTTTACACCCGTAAGGGAAATTTTTATCCCAAGTTGTATACAGGTAAAGACACTTAGAGCATATTGGTTTTTGTATTATCACTTCATCACCTCAAAAAAAGCAAACTTCCAATGTATCAAAAGGCCAAGTATACTTTCATGAATGTACCATATTTGCGGCCTTGCACTTTATGCTTTTAATAAAATATCAATTAAATTCACCAAAACTTTGTCTTATACTTTATAGTCGACAGATACGCCAATTTTTCCGACATGAGTGGCATGGTTAACAATCTTTCCTTGCTCTTGTCCTAATTCTGCTGTATCTTTCTTTTTATCTTGGAAATAATTACTTTTCTTTTTTTGAGGCATATATTCAGGTCTTTTAAATAAGCGTATGGAACCTATAGGCTTAACTCGCAATGTTTTCTCAATAGATTCAATTGGTAGAATGCTCCTATCCTTCTCCAAAATATCACCACCCTGTCTATTCCTCTAATTTTATTAAAACATGCTCCTCTATACCTGTCAATAATACATTCTTCACTTTTGCTGCTACCATCCTTGCCATTTATCAGCCAGCTTTTCTAATTTACCGCCAAACCACACTAAAAGAATTGCATTTTATCAGCCTGAATAAAGGCTTCTATAACATCTTCTTCAAACTTTAACAATTCCGGTACGTCACTATGCTCAACATACGCAATAACCTTACAGTCTCCATTTGCCGCTGCAGAATAAAGCCCACCACTTCTCTCCACTCTGCCAATCACCAAACCACGAAATACACCTTGGCATTGTTTCCGCTCCCGTGACATGTTCACCACCTCATTTAAAATCTATGCGAGAACCGTTGCTGTGAATACTAGATAGTTTTTTTACTTTACAAACGATATCCTTGTTCTTACTTAACTAAAAGGAAAGAACACAAACTCAAGAGCTTGTGTTCTTTCCCATTTGATAATCTTTAAAATTTATAAGAAACAGTAGCACGGAAAGAAGTGTTAGTAGCACCTGCAGCTGCTTCATTTTTGGTATTATCTTTATATAATAAGTTCAGAGCGGTGGTTTTATCAAAGGAGTGATTATAGATGTAATAAGCACCCTTTTCACCTTCATCCCAATCAGTATAAATATCAGAATTACTGCCAGTACGATGCGAGTAAGCAGATAAGGTATTTTTATTATCAAAGGCGTAACTTACTCCAAGAACAAAGGCATCATTATTAGTATTTTCATCAGATTTAAGATAATCAGCTACAAAGTTGGCTTTACCTGTAGCATATTGAACATCCGTACCCCAATAATTTCTATCATTACGGGCATCAGAATTAGACTTAGCAACAGTCCCTCCCACAGTCCAAGCTTTTGCCGGACTATATGAAGCATGAACTGAATAAACTTTATCCTTAGTCGTATCAATGTCACTTTTACCAGCAACGACCTGCAATGAAGTCACACCAGATTTCCCAGTAGCGACTATACCATCGAAAAGTCCATGCCTATCACCAATATACCCCTCACTGCTATAAAGCAAGGCTGTAGGGCTAATAGAAAGTCCTTGTCGACCTATTTTATATTGAAAACCACTATCCTTTAGTATAAAACCATATTGATCGATGACAACTACGTTAGTACCATACTTACCTGTATTAAAATCTGGACCGATATGATCGCCGCTCAAAGATTGGGCAGCAAAACGCGCAAACAGATCAACATTATTGCTTAAAGCTGTTTTTGCATTCAACCGAAAACTAAAAATTCCACCTGTTGTATCAGGATTAGCGTCTTTGGTTTGGGCACGATATTGTACCTTAACCTGACCATCAAATTCTACAGGATCAGCAAAAGCAACACCTGTCGTTAAAACCATGGCAGCAGCGAGAGCAGCAGTTATTATTTTTTTCATTGTATTGTTCCCCCAATATAAAATTATAATTCCCTTATGGCTTATTTGGTACAGACAGATATCCAGTTCTGTATTTGGCCCCCCGCCGACCAGCCAACTTGCAGCTATATCGAGATGTTACTTGTATCCACCTCCACCATTCATCTCAGACAACACTTACAAAATTTTAGGATTTATCGTCTATTCGCCAACATAATGGCAAACTCCTTCTCTTTGAAAAACATTTGTGTTTATTTTTAGAACTTTTCGTATTGGCAGTTCAAATTAGTAGTTTTAATTTAGTATAACGTTCTTTATGAAAGGACATTATTAAATAGGAGAATCATTGCACCAGCAGAAAGAGCCATGTTATAATGTATTTGTATAGCTTATTTTATAGCATTCATAACTAAGGCAAAGGAGGAATGCGCTTTGGATTTACAAGCTTTCTTACTGGAAAAAAAGAAAAAAGCAAATGAAAATAATAAATCATTCTTAAAGGCCGCTAAAGGAAAAACCAGCAATACGAGCCATCAAATGCCGATGAGAAAAGCCGGTAGAGGAAAATAATTAAATTTTAAATAGTTTACTAAAAATGGCAGAACCTATGTTCTGTCATTTTTATTTTATCCTCACATAAAAATATATTACTAATAAGGGCTGGGGGTAGGTAATTATGAATGCGCTATATGTGAGGGTATCTACCGATGATCAGGCTCGTAAAGGTTATTCCCTTGACGATCAAATTGAAGCCTGCCGCAATCATTTATTAAGACTTGAACATACTGCTATAGAGGAATATATTGACGACGGCTACAGTGGTGAATTCTTAGAACGTCCTGCCCTGGAAAGACTGCGTAACGATCTGCAGCACGGTCTTATCAAGATGGTAGCAATTTATGATCCCGACCGCCTTTCTCGCAATTTAACCAACCAATTAATTATTGCCGATGAAATAGAAAAAGCCGGTGCAGCAATTACTTTTGTAACGGGTGATTATGACTCTTCTCCTGAAGGTCGTCTATTTTTCAGTATGAAAGGCGCTATTTCGGTCTATGAAAAATCTAAGATACGTGAGCGTACCTCTCGTGGCCGAAGAGCCAAAGCAAATAAAGGAAAAATTGTCTTCAACGCCCACCCATTCGGTTATGACTGGGATGAAAAAAATAGTATGTACATTATTAACGAAGCAGCAAGTAAAACGATTCAATACATTTATCATTTATGTATCACCTGTGGTTATGGTTCTCGAAGAATTGCCTTAGAATTATCACGTCTTGGAATTATGGGAATCAATAACCGCCCACTTTCCACTTGTACCGTGTCACGTATTCTCAGTAAGGAAATGTATCATGGACAGCATCATCTTTTTAAACAAAAAACCCGCAAAACCAGCCAGAATACCCGAGAAATTAAAAATAATCCACCTGAGCTTTGGATTCCCATCAAAATACCTGCCATAGTCACCCGAGAAACGTGGGAAGCAGCCCAACTGCAAATACAAAACAATAAGAAACTTGCTACACGTAATAACAAACACAATTATCTTTTACGAGGATTACTATATTGCGCCTTATGTGGACGTTCCATGACTGCCTATGCACGTTCTTGCAAACGCAAAACGGGCAGCGATAAAGTTTATTATTATTATTCCTGTATTTCCAAAGAATCCAATTCTTATGTCCTCAACGGTACTCCTTGTCTGTGTCGCAGGATACCAGTAGATGATATAGATACAATGATCTGGGAAAACCTTATTAAAATAGCAACAAATAAAGGACGTTTAGAAGATTATTTTCATACCAAAAGCACTTCTGGTTATGCAAAGCAAATAGCTGCCCTACATACCAATCAACTTGAATTAAAGAAAAAGCAGGCTAATACATTACGTTGGTATCGTGAAAACCTTATTGCTAGTGAAATTGTCGAAGAGGAATTGCAGAATGTTGATGCTGAACTGGCTACTATACAAGCGTCTCTTGCTGAATTAACAATTGCCCAAGAAAAAATAAATCAGCCGGTTCTGTCACCAGCTGATTTACTGCAAGCTAAAACGTTTCAGGAAAAGCGTAATGTACTTCTGAAACTTCCCTATCGTATTTTTGCCGTAAGATTAAGCGAATCATATGAATTCTTTCTGGAAAAATAATCTTTTATTTTACCATTTGCGTATCTGACATGTTAAGATCTGACGTCTTTAACATACCTTTACCTCCCGCTAGTCTGCTTGTTCCATATATTATATGAAAATAAGCACTAAAGGTGTTAACTATATAGTGAACAGAAAAAATCATTTGGTTTCTTCTTGCCAAAGTTCAGCAATTTTCCAACGAAATTCAATTTTTTCCTTTTGTTCCTCTTTATTGCCAATAAATTCTTTGGGCGGCAGAGCTGTCGCATTTGTGATATCAATAAAACATAACGGAGGAAATAATACACACCACCAATTTTTCCCCTCTGCCTTACCGATTAATACACGTACCGCTTCATATTTACCAGCTGGCAATACCAAACTGCCATATGCCTTTACAGGAAAATCAAACATGCCAAGCTGTATAGCTACTGGATAATCAGATCCATTTACCGTCACTACTTCTTTTGCTACAGCCGCAAGTTCATCCTGATGTTCCAGCACTACTTGCCTGGCCATTTCTTTATCAGCTGCAGTCTCTAAATAAGGTGCCAAATAAGCGATGACGGCATCGCGAACTTTTAATTTTAACTGTTGATCTGCTACGCTGTCACTATTAGCTAAAACATGTAATCGAATTAAATTTTCCTTGCCGAGGGAGACAGGTAAATTTTCTTCTTTGCCTTGATAAAGCAAAAATCCCCAACCAGCGGCAATAAACATTACTAACCCTAATAAACCAAATCCCCATAGGTGTTTCTTTTTCATTGTAAATTTTCTCCCTACCTATCATCTATATATATTTACGCATGTGTCCCAGTGCTGCCTTTTCTAATCGTGATACTTGCGCCTGAGATATACCAATTTCATCAGCAACTTCCATTTGTGTTTTACCTTCAAAAAATCGCAAATTAAGAATATGTTTTTCTCGATCACTTAATCTGTGCAGAGCTTCTTTTATTGCCACACCTTCCAGCCAGTTAAAATCTAACTGCTTATCATCGCTAATTTGATCCATAACAAAAATAGGATCGCCACCATCATGATAGATTGGCTCAAATAAAGAAATTGGTTCTTGAATAGCATCAAGAGCAAAAACGATTTCTTCCCGTTGAATTTTAAGTTCATCTGCAATTTCTTTAATAGATGGCTCCCGGGAATGTCTATTTACAAGAGAATCTCTTACCTGCAAGGCTTTATAAGCAATATCACGCATTGAACGGCTAACCCGGATAGGGTTGTTATCACGTAGATAGCGACGTATTTCACCAATAATCATGGGTACAGCATAAGTAGAAAATTTAACATTTTGAGAAAGATCAAAATTATCGATAGCTTTCATTAGCCCAATACAACCAACCTGAAATAAATCATCAACATATTCGCCCCGATTATTAAAGCGTTGAATTACACTAAGAACTAATCTCAAATTACCATATATTAATTGTTCTCTTACAGATAGTTCTCCGTTTTGAAGCACTACAAACAATTCACGCATTTTACTAGCGGAAAGCACCGGGAGTTTTGCCGTATTCACACCGCAAATTTCCACTTTATTTATAATCATTTTATTCCCCCCATTGATTTCCATAATCCATTTTAATTAGTACCATACATGAGCATTATTGCCATGCATAGTTAGTTTTATTCATAAAAAAGACACCTCTAATAAGGTGTCATAAAAAAAAGACTCAGCTTAGGCTAAGTCCTCGACTTTTTTAATTACTCCATACGCATGATTTCTTTACGCAGCCTCTTAATTATCCTTTTTTCTAATCGGGAAATGTAAGACTGAGATATCCCCAACATATCAGCGACCTCTTTTTGAGTACGTTCTAAACCATCATCATGTAAACCAAATCTAAGTTCCATAATGCGGCGTTCCCGACCGCATAATTTATTCATTGCAGTATGCAATAGAGTTTTATCTACTTCTTCTTCAACAGATTTATAAATAATATCATTTTCAGTACCTAATACATCTGATAACAGCAGCTCATTTCCATCCCAATCAATATTCAAGGGTTCATCAAAAGATACCTCAGCCCTTGTCTTACTATTGCGGCGAAGATACATCAATATTTCATTTTCAATACAGCGTGATGCATACGTCGCTAACTTTATACGTTTAACAGGATCAAATGTATTTACAGCTTTAATTAAGCCAATGGTACCAATACTGACTAAATCTTCAATCCCCACTCCTGTATTTTCAAACTTCCGAGCAATATATACTACCAAACGTAGATTCCTTTCAATAAAGATGCTTTTTACCCCTAGATCACCTTTTTGTAAACGAGTTAATAAAAAGACTTCCTCATCATTACTTAAAGGAGGCGGCAATACTTCCGTACTACCAACATAAAAAACCTCATCTGCTTCTAATAATCCTAACCTTTGCAACATACCAATCATTTTAAGTTTGATTACTATTTTAATTATAGACCATGTTATGCGCATATGCCTGCCCCCTCTTTTTTGTATAGTTCATTTATTATCTGAGGATGTAATAACGCCGCATAAGTTCCATCCTCCGATAGAGCACCACTATAAATAGCAATAACTACATCATCAATATCAATCACTCCTGCCTTGCTTGATACTAATAAACGATCTGACCTAAAAGCCAATAACATACTGCGACTGCCAATTCCATGATAAGGAATAATCTGAGTACGTGAGAGCCATTTTAAATCCGTACACTGAGTCAAATTCACCAGCCACATTTCTGGCTTATTTTCCCGCAAGAAAATTATCACCTCTTCACTTAGAATGGACTCAGCAGCAAATTGTGTAACTAGAACTACTGGCTTGCGACCAATCGCAGTATATAGGCCATTACCTGTATCAAGCATAGCCGTAAGTTCAGTCACCTGGCCATCATATTCAATTTTTATCTGATATAAGTTTTGTCGGCGCGTCACACCCGCCAACATGCGTCGTATAATGCTAATTATTAAAAAACTGCCTAGACAACTTCCCCATAGCAAATTTTTCCACGTTAGATGTGTAATATTTACAGTCAGGGAGTTAACATAACTATTACTTTGCCAAAAATACAACCATCCAACAATAGAACCCCCTAGGATAAAAGCTACTACATAAAAAGATGCCAACAATAAGAATAGTATGCGCTTTGATTGAATTCCAAAAGCTATTAAGACTAAGACTAAAGACATGACTACTTTACCAATAATAGTATGAAACATCTCCATTTCAGGTAACATCGTAACTAAAACATAACAGCTTCCTACGGCGGCTGCTAATACAATACGCCAAATTCGGTATGTAATACCAGCTGTCCAAGCTGTCAAAACTAAAATTATACTATTCATTACCATATTGAGAATAAAAATCACATCAGCATATATATACACGCTTACAACCTTCCTATCATTAATACCGTTGAATGCCAGACATACTTTTAATAATAATCTATTGCTTGATTGCATAAGTTATTCTTATTATAACAAAAGGGTTGTTATTTTTTTGTAGAAATATGGTTTTTTTTTCCATTTTAATTGTCGTAAAAATAATAAACAACATGGACCCTTTTTTTGAATTATAGAAAAGCAGCAAAAAAATAAGTTAGGACCTAAAACTATCCTGGCTACACATTTCCTCGACGGTTGGATCATTCACACTTCTATCAACCTCTTCACAAACTACTATTTTCTAATAATAAAAAAAATGTGAATTCTTAAAATAAAATATACCCAATAGGATAGACACTAAAAAGTGTCGCCTGTTGGGTATATTTTATTGTGATATCTTCACACGCTTTTTTGAGTATTAATTTTTCATAATGTATTTGCATAGCTATGGCATAAACCTAAGATATACAATCTTCTAACGCCTCATCCAAGTCGGTATATCCAAGTCACGAACCTTAAACGGCTCAATGGTTGTACTTTCCATTTTTCCCGAAACTACATGAAGGGGTTTACCATCAAAGCCTGTAGCAATAACAGTAACACGCACTTCATCCTGGAAATTTTCATCAATAACAGCACCAAATATTATATTAGCTTCTGGATCCACAGCATCAGAAATAATGGCAGCAGCTTCATTTACTTCCAATAGCCCTAAGCTTGGTCCACCTGTAATATTTAAAAGTACGCCTCTGGCTCCTTCAATAGAAGTTTCTAATAAAGGACTTCTTATAGCGGCTTCTGCTGCTGCCACTGCCCTATTATCCCCTGAACCATAACCAATTCCCATTAGTGCTGAACCCGTGTCTGTCATAATGGTTTTGACATCGGCAAAATCTAAATTTATAAGTCCTGGCACTGCAATTAGATCAGAAATCCCTTGTACACCTTGCCTTAAAACATCATCAGCAATACGAAAAGCATCGATCATAGATGTACGTTTATCAGCCACTTGTAATAAACGATCATTTGGTATTGTAATGAGTGTATCTACCTTTTCTTTTAGCTTAGCAGTTCCACTTTCCGCTTGTGCTTGCCGCCTACGTCCTTCAAACGAAAATGGCTTCGTAACAACACCAACTGTCAATGCTCCTACCTCTTTAGCACATTCTGCAACAACGGGAGCTGCGCCAGTACCTGTTCCCCCTCCCATTCCTGCTGTCACAAAAACCATATCTGCACCACGTAATGCTTTAATAATCTCTTCACGGCTTTCTTGAGCAGCTTTCTCACCAATTTCCGGATTGGCTCCTGCACCAAGTCCCTTTGTAAGCTTTTCACCAATTTGTATACGATAAGCAGCCTGAGAATGCATCAATGCTTGTGCATCCGTATTGACTGTTATAAACTCTACACCATGTAAGCCAGCAGCAATCATACGATTCACAGCATTATTTCCGCCGCCGCCCACACCAATTACTTTAATTGCAGCAAATCGATCTAAATCCATATCTAATTCAAGCATGGAATCTTCCCCCTTATAGTCACAATGTTTTAACTATTAAAAAACTTTCTACACTGACTCTTCACTCTACACCAAATATTACTATCAGGAACAACTTGGCTCTTTGGCAAATTCTTCCCAGCGTATTTTAATATACCACAACAAGCGGTATTCCCCGGAGAAATATATTCTAATGACACATCTTTAGGAAATACAACTTCCACTGGTATCCCAAAGGTTGCTTCTATGCTCTGCACAAAACTTGGCATAGCCCCACAGCCGCCGGTTAAAAATACCTTTTCAATTTTATGCTCCGCTAACATTACTTTTAAATAATCATGTATTAAATAAACAATTTCGCAGATGCGGCTTTCAATAATGTCATACAAGAAATCATATGGAATATGCTTATCAGCCGTATTATAAGCATTACAATCCAAAACAATTTCCTGCCCATATAACTGTTTGTCCAGCTTGGCATAATACTTTTTAATCTCTTCTCCATGATCCCAACAGATAGAAAGTCCTTGCATAATATCACTTGTAATATAATTTCCACCTAAGGACAAGGATGCGGATAAAACGATATGCCTTCCTCCATACAATACTAGATCTGTTGTGCCAGCCCCAATATCCATAAACAAACAATTCTCAATAAGCATTGGTGCTATATTTTCTGTAATGGCAATAGAATTAGCTACTACACCAATAACATTGATACCTAACTGCTCAATATCATTAACCAAAGAATTAAGCACTAGTTTTGGCATACTTACAATATGGGCCTCCACTTCTAGGTGGGAGCCTTTTTCATGTAATGGTAATAAATCTCGCTTTTGTTTATCAACAAAAATTTTCTGTGGCAGTACATGTAAAACTTCATGATCATCAGGAACAGCAACTAATGCAGCTGCTCGATATACACGACTCATATCATCAAGAGTAATATTGTTAGGATGTAAAGGAGCAACACTACCCACACTATTTACTGCCGTAATTTCTCTGCCACCAATACCTATATAAGCATCTTTAACAGAAATATTAGTAGCCATAATAGCACAATCAGCAGCTTGCCTAACTGATTTAGCGAGTCTTTTAGAATCGCTAACTACTCCTTTGGTAAATCCTTCTGCTGGGCTAGTCCCGCTGCCAGCTATAAAAAAATCTCCACCATTTTCTAACGTTCCAACAACTACCTTAATAAAATTTGTCCCTATATCAATCCCTAAGATATATTTGCCATCCATCACTAACCTCATCTAAAAGTATTGTACATCTTTCATCTATTTCAACATAAATACTAATTTTCCTTTTTTTATAACAATAAAAAGACATATATCCTAATAAAATATTTCTAATGTCCTTATTTTTATTAATTCTAAGATATTTCCATATTTTCTAAAATAGCATTTAGTTATATAATCATTTATTTATAAAAAAACCGCCCTTTGCTGAGCGGAATAAAAAATAACAGACTAATTTTATTTTTTTAAGAAATAGCGTCGAATAATTGCCAGATTCTGAAATATTCGCAAACCAAATGCTAATAATGCTACATAGTATAAATCGATTCCCAAACCTTCTCCAATATACACTAATCCAGCAGCCATTAATGCATTTGTGAAAAAACCCGTAACAAAAACAGTATTATCAAACTTTTCTTCTGCCCCAGCTCTAAGTCCACCAAATACTGAATCCAATGAAGCTAACAATGCAACTGACATAAATTTTGCATATTCAACAGGTATACTTACTGGGAAAAAAGCCCCCAATATAATACCAATAATAAGTCCAACCAATGGTAAAGCCATTTATTTCCCACCGTCCTTTACCGGTTTGGCATACTCAAAACGAAAAGTTCCTTTATAGGCTGGAACTTGTACAACATCCTGTTTTTTTACACTTACTTGAATTCCCCAAAATTGCAATGTTTCAATCACTCCGCCTCTCATTTTAAGCGAATTTTCCAGAGTTTGCGGCTCACCAATTACTAATATTTCATAGGGTGGTGAGTAGCGTGTATTATTGACTGACAATGTTGGTCCAGCACAGCGTATTTCTGACGTAGCAATAAGTCTTTGGCCATTAATAGAAATAGCCTCGGCTCCAGCGGCCCACAACTCATTAATTACTTTTAACATATCTTCATCATGAATTAAATATAAGTTCGGATTTTCTCCTGGTTTTGATAATCTTTTACTATCATCAATGGTTATAACAAGACCCGTACCTGTAACTGCAACTACACCAGCACCCATTCTAATATTTTCACTTTCTTTAGTTGCTGATTCCACACTAGTCGTCTGACGTAACTCGTATATCTGTTTAAGTAGTGTATCACGCTCTTTCTCCGTTTGACTTAAACGTTGTGATAAGTCTTCGATACGTTGAAAAGGGATACTAGATCGAATATCCTGGGCTGTCCTAAATTGTACTGCTAGCATAAATCCTAACACTACACACACCAAGGCAATAGCTGCTTGTCCCTGTCTAAGCTTAAGCAAATTCTCGCTCTCCTTTTATTAATAGAATTTCATTGTTATTTTTCACCATTCAATTTATATTTTATTTTTTAATTTAATAAATGGTGAAGCGTAGGTAAGATCAATATATTCTACATTCATTTTTTTATCACTAATCTCATGCAATATATTATTGGTCAATTTTGCTTTATCAGGCAAACGATCACCATTGCCTAAACGAATATGCGCTGAAGTAACAGTATAGGCAATCATTTGTTCTGGTGACTTCAAATTTACTTCAGAAATTTGATTTAATACAGTTTCATCAAGCAAAGATAAATATTGCAAAATATTTTTAATTGATGGATTTTCAATTTTGTCACTAACATACTCATTATCCATTTTAATACCTGTAATCATTGGTACGTTGATTTGCTTCAAATTTTTAAAAGCTGCTAGTACAACCCCTTGCTGGTCTAATTCTAAAAAACCATAACCACTAGCGATATATGCCATGGGTCTACGCTCTTTTATATGAATAACAATAGTACCTGGAAATCGTCTTGATATATCTACTTCAGAAATTCTCAAATCATAAAGTAAACGTTTTTTTATATCAGACGTATTTAGATTAAATATATTCAATTTTTCAGGAATTTCTGCTATATGATACACCTCTTCCACTGTCACATAGTTATTGCCTTCCACCACCACTTCTCCCACAGTAAAATAAGATGACTTAATAAATAATAATCCTGCAATAAGTATAACAAGTACTAAAACAAGTCCAATAAACCCCTGAGATGACATCGGGCCTTTATCTTTTGGCGTGTACTGCAACGGTTCTAGCTCTCCCATATCATCGCTCCTTGGATAACTTAATAATTACAATCATAGAAATAATCATACAACAATTAAAGTCATAATACAATTATAAAAAGACAGTATGCTATATAGTATCCAATAATTTCCTAGACAAGTCACTATGAAAAAGGAACAAATACATCCTTTCATAGTAACCTAATAAGTATTGGACGCCATACAAATACTGTCTATGTACCCACAAATACTAGTTATCACACACCATACTCAGTAATTTTTCACATAAGTCTGAGAATGATATTCCAGCAGCCGCTGCAGCTTTCGGCACTAGACTTGTTGCAGTCATTCCTGGTATTGTATTTACTTCTAATACATAAGGGTTATTATTGCTATCAAGCATTATATCAACTCTAGCAATACCACAACATCCCAGTATCTTGAAAGCTTCTAAAGCTACTTTTTGCACTTGCAAGGTTATTTCATCAGTTAAATCAGCAGGCACAATATATTCAGTAGCACCTTTTGTATATTTAGAATGATAGTCATATCGACCTGAATAAGGCACTATTTCAATAACTGGCAGCGCCTTAGGTTCATCTTTACCCCAAATCGCAACTGTAAGTTCTCTGCCTTTTATAAATTCCTCAACCAAAATAGTATTGCTGTATTGAAAAGCCTGTTGAATAGCGTTAGATAAATTCCCAGCATCTTCAACAATAGCCACACCTATACTAGAGCCCTGTGATGCTGACTTAACTACAACCGGTATGCTAAAATTAGCGATTATTTCTGCCGCCAAATCACAATTCAAATCTGCTTTTGTAAACAAAAGAGAACGTGGTGTAGGAATAGCTGCAGATAAAAATATTCTTTTGGAGATACCCTTATCCATAGCCATGGCACTGGATAATACTCCCGCCCCAGTGTAAGGTATCCCTAACAGCTCAAGGGCTCCCTGTAATATTCCATCTTCACCATATTGACCATGAACAGCATTAAAAACAATTTCAATTTTTGCTTCCTTTAATTGTTCCACAAAACGAGTTGGTTCAAGATCAATGCCAATAGTATTCTTATATCCAGCTTCCTGAAGTGCCATTAAAATAGCTTTACCAGTATTTAAAGATACTTCTCTCTCAGCTGATGGCCCTCCCATTACCACTGCAATTTTCTTATCTTTCATAACGTGAATCCCCCTAGTCCTTTTTACGGCGTGAAATATTAGCTCCTAAACTCCTGAGCTTTTCTTCTAAAGCTTCATATCCTCTATCAATATGATATACATTTTCTATCTCTGAGATTCCTTCTGCAGCCAGAGCAGCAAGAACTAGTGCTCCACCAGCTCTAAGATCGTGGGCTTCAACGATGGCTCCTGTCAATTTAGGTATGCCTCGAATAATAGCAGTGCGGCCTTCTACTTTTATTTTAGCTCCCATACGAATGAGTTCATCTACATGTTTAAAGCGATTCTCAAAGATCGTTTCTGTTATTACACTCGTACCTTTAGCATTTGTTACTAATGATAGTATAGGCGCTTGTAAATCAGTAGGGAATCCCGGGTAAGGTAAAGTTTTAAGATCAACACCACGCAAATCCCCCCCTTTTACTCGTATATAATTATTCCCTGTGGTAATTTGTACACCAATATCTTTCAGCTTATCCGTAAAAGAAAACAAGTGCTCCGATAAGATATTCTCCACCACCACATCACCATGGGTGATAGCAGCAGCCACAAGAAAGGTACCAGCTTGAATACGATCAGACATTACAAAATGTTCAGCAGGTATGAGCTTCTTGGTACCATCAATTCTAATGATATCAGTGCCGGCTCCCATTACTTTAGCACCCATTTTATTCAAGAATACCTGCAAGTCATATATTTCAGGTTCACGCGCAGCATTTCGAATAATAGTTGAGCCACTGGCTAATACTGCAGCCATCATTGCATTTTCAGTAGCTCCAACACTGGGATAATCAAAATTAATTTCACCGCCAGTTAAGCAGGGAGCCTGCGCTTCAATGAAGCCAAAACTTTCCTTAACACGTGCACCTATTTTTTCCAACGCCTTAATATGCAGATCAATGGGTCTTGGACCAATAGCACAGCCTCCAGGATAAGAAAGTCTCACTTTATGAAACTTGCCAAGCAGCGGCCCCATCAGAAAAACGGATGCTCTCATCTCTCGCATTAAATGTTCGGGAATTTCCGTATCATGTATATTAGTGGTATCAATAATTAGTGTATCACGCTCTCTAATAATTTTAACTCCTAATAACGCCAGGATATCCTGCATAACTTTAATATCTCGCAAGTAAGGAACATCATGAATAACACTTACACCAGAACAAAGAAGCGTCGCTGCCATAATTGGTAATATAGCATTTTTGGCTCCACTCACTCTGATAGTTCCATTTAATTGTACTTCCCCCTTGACGATAAATTTCTCCATCGTCTTCCCCCTCCTAGAAAAGTACAATCACCCTACTTCACTAAAAAACTTGATTAACACCAAGCCTCAACACAGGCATAAGTCACGATTACATACGATAAACTACTTGATTTACGCCACATTAAATTTACATAATAGAGATTAATTTAAATGACTTAGAAACCCACTTCACTTTAGAATCTAAGTACTTTAAATCATCCCTTTATAGTAACATTACTTAATTTTTAGAACAAGCTCTAATATAGAAACAAATGTCTCCCATTAGGGGAGACAAAATACCATCTACTGTCTTTGCACTAAAGCTTCTATCAATTCCTCACCGACACGATAAACATTGCCGGCCCCCATGGTTATAACCAAATCACCTGGTTCAACAATCTCACTGAGATACCTAGCTATTTTATCTTTATCTGCAATATAGATCACTTTCTTATTCGTTTGACGTTCAACCTCCTCTTTCAAGACCTCACCTGTAATTCCTGGAATTGGAGCTTCCCCTGCTGCATACACGTCAGTAAGCACTAATACATCACTTGGGCTAAAAGCACCACCAAACTCATTACGTAAAAATGCGGTTCGAGAATAACGATGAGGCTGGAATACACAAATTAACCGCTGGGGTTCCGTCTGACGTGCTGCTAATAGAGTAGTCATTATTTCCGTAGGATGATGAGCATAATCGTCAATGACCCAAACTCCATTAATTCTTGCCTTTGTCTGAAAACGGCGCTTAGCCCCTTGGAAATGCAATAATCCTGCTGCAACCTGCTCAAAGCTAAGACCAATACTTAACCCCACAACAACTGCAGCTAAAGAATTGGCAACATTATGTCTCCCTGGGACATTAATTTTTATCGAGCCTAATAACTGCCCTTCATGGCAAACATCATATGTTGTCGTTGCTCCTTGCATACGCAAATTTTGTGCCATATATTGAGCATCATGATCGATGGCATATGAAATATAAGGCCGATCCACATCATTCACTAAATCGCGAATATGAGCATTATCAAAACATAAAATGCCCAATCCTGTCTTAGACGGCAATTTACGTAAAAACTTCTTAAACGTATGTAAAACATTTTCCATCGTTTTATAAAAATCCATATGATCATTTTCTATGTTGGTAACTACAGCAATATGAGGGGAAAACTTCAAAAAAGATCCATCACTCTCATCCGCTTCTGCTACCATATATTCACCTAATCCTAATTTTGCATTCCCATTTAAGTAATCAACTTCACCACCAATAATTACCGTAGGATCAACCCCCGCATGCTCAAGCATCACAGCGATCATCGATGTAGTTGTTGTCTTACCATGAGCACCCGCTACAGCAATCCCTTTATACTGTAACATTAAATATGCAACAATATCTGCACGGTGAAAAACAGGAAGATTCTTTTCTCGCGCTAACTTAACTTCAGGATTCGTCTCTGGAATAGCTGTTGATACAACGATTGCTTGAGTATCATGAAGGTTTTCTCCACTATGCCCCAAGTATACATGGGCCCCCATTTTTTCTAATTTATTTGTTGTTTCAGTTTTAGCAAGATCAGATCCTGAAACAATATATCCCATTTGTAGTAAAACCTTGGCAATTGCGCTCATGCCAGCGCCACCGATGCCAATAAAATGAATTTTTTTTATGTCTTTTAGCAAAAAAACTTCTCCCCTTTCTTGGGCACCCTTACCTATCAGCTCTTATGCGTGTTTTATTGTATGCAGATAATCACAAGGGTGTTACAGCGTAATATTTAATGTCATTTAATAAGACTAATAGCCATATTAGCAATACATTCGGCAGCCTCGGGGCGGCCTATTTTTTTACTGGCAATTGCCATAGCATCTAAATTTTGCGTATTACTCATTAATTTATTAATAGTTTTAATCAATATTTCTCCATTTAGTTCTGCATCACGAATAAGAACAGCTGCGCCTTGCTGTTCCATTGCTCTGGCGTTAAATTCCTGATGATTTTCTGCAGCATATGGATAAGGAACTAAAATAGATGGGATTCCTCTTGCCGTTAATTCGGCTAATCCAATCGCACCCGCTCTGAACACTGCAAGATCAGCTGCAGCCAATGCTTGAGGCATATTGTATAAATATGGTTTGATGATAATATTGCCAGCTATAGTTAGATCTATACCATATTGATTAAAATTTCCAACTATGCCATTATACTCGCTTTGCCCAGTAATATGCAATACTTGTATCTCCTTGTTACCGGCAAAAAATTGATGAACTTGCAGCATAGCTTGATTGATACTGCGTGCACCTCTGCTACCACCAGATACTAAAATGGTACGTTTAGCTGGGTCAAGGCCGAGTGCAGCTATACTTTCTGCACGTTTAACGGATACCACTTCTTGACGTATGGGATTTCCGCTGAAAAACACCTTATTGGGGTCAGGGAAATAGCGTCCTGCCTCAGCAAAACCTAAAGCAATTTTATCAACAAAACGTGATAAAATTTTATTAGTAATTCCCGGAATTACATTTTGTTCTTGAATCATGGTAGGAATTCCCATTAAACTAGCAGCTAACAAAACAGGACCACAGACATAACCACCTGTCCCAATAACAATATCAGGTCTAAAATTGCGAATAATTTTCCGAGACTCCCATACACTGCCCATTGTTTTCATAATTGTCCGTATGTTTTTTATTGAAAATTTTCGTTCAAAGCCACAAATATCAATAAATTGAATATTGATCCCCTCTTTAGAAATGATATCAGCTTCTAATCCATGCTGGGTACCAACAAACAACACCTCACATGATTTAACTTTTTTTTGTAACTCTCTAATAATAGTAATAGCGGGGTAGATGTGACCACCTGTTCCCCCGCCAGACATAATAATTCGCATAGCAAACTTGCCCCCTTTAAATCAAAACAGAATTTAACAACTATCCCATCAGAATGAATCATCCTGTAACTCATTTCACCATTTTATTTGTTATGTACATACCTTGATATATTAAGTAATATCCCAACTCCGAATAATGTAAAAATTAACGCCGAACCACCAAAACTAATAAATGGTAACGGGATACCTGTTACTGGCATCGAAGCAGTAACTACAGCTATATTCATAAGCGCTTGCATAATAATCATAGTTGTTAAACCAGCCGCCAACAGGCTACCATAAATATCCGGTGCAGCAATGGCTACTTTAAATCCACGCCATGCAAATAAAAAAAACAATAAAATTACCGCTACCGTGCCAATTAAACCTAATTCTTCTCCTAAAATTGCAAAGATAAAATCAGTATGAGGTTCGGGTAAATATAAAAATTTTTCACGGCTGCGACCAAGGCCTACACCAAATAATCCCCCAGAGCCAAGGGCGTAAAGAGATTGAATAATATGATAACCAGTATTCAACGGATCAGCCCATGGATCACTGAATGCCAATAATCGTTTAAGACGATAGGGCTCTAAAATAATGGCAGCAATAATTCCAGTAACACCAACAAAACCAAGAGATGTTAATTGAGATAATTTTGCACCTGCAGTAAATAACAATATAAAAATAGTGCCACCAATCGCTAATGCGGTCCCAAGATCCGGTTCTTTCAGAATTAAGCCAAATACTACTAACAATATGAGTAACTGTGGAACAATACCTTTTACAAATGAGGTTATTTTGTCTTGATTAGATGCTAAGCTAGCCGAAGAAAACAGCACCATACTTAATTTGGCAATCTCGGATGGCTGTAAATATAACGAACCAAATCCCAGCCATCTACGTGCTCCATTAACCACTTTGCCTAACCCAGGAATAAGTACTAAAATTAAAAGTACTATTGTTAGTATCAATGTTGGAGTAGCCCATTTCCGCCATACATGGTAATCCATATTTAGCGTTAACAGCATTGCCGCAACTCCCAGTGTTACCCAAATGATTTGTCGTTTTAAAAAATAATAACTATCATTAAAGTTCACATAGGCTGAGACTGCGCTCGAACTATATACCATTACAACACCAAAGCTTAATAATGCAATAACAGCAAAGAAAAGAATAAAATCCGGCGACTTAGGTCTAACCGCCAAATGAGTTCCCCTCCTAACATTGAATGCCAACAACATTCAAATCACTAAATTATAATTCACAAACCAACTTTTTGAAAATCTTGCCACGTTCTTCATAACTAGTAAACATATCATAACTGGCACACGCAGGAGATAATAATACGACTTGAGACCTTTTTGCAAGCCGATGTGCTACTTGTACGGCTTCAGCCAAAGAATCTACATCATGTATATCATGTATATCAGTTTCCCTTGCTGCTAAACCAAACCGTTCTTTTGCTTCACCTAATAAAATTAAATGAGCCACTTTTTCTTTTATCAAACTCATAAAAGCAGTTAAATCTGTATTTTTATCTCTACCACCAGCAATTAAAATAATGGGTTCATCAAAAGCTTCTAATGCCTTGATGGATGATTCAGGATTGGTAGCTTTAGAATCATTATAATAAGCCACTCCTTCAACTGTTCTTACCATTTCAATGCGATGTTCAACCCCTGTAAACCCTACCAATGTCTGTACCATGGAAACTAAAGAAACACCCGCAAAGAAGGCAACACCACAAGCTGCTAAAACATTCTCAATATTGTGCCCACCTCTAAGCTGTATTTTATTAACTGGACATACAATATAAGTTTTACCTTGCCATTTCATTATAATCATACCATCTTTTACAAATATACCTGAAGCTAGTTCCACCTGACGACTAAAAAAGAAAACTTGCGATGGTATTCTATCTGCCATTTCTCGCACAATACTATCATCATAATTTAAAACTATGTAATCATCACTTGTTTGATTAGCAAAGATTCTTTCTTTCATAGCAATATAATTCTCAAGTGAATGATGACGGTCCAGATGATCGGGCGTTATATTCAAAATAGCGGCTACTCGTGGTCTAAATTCAAGAATACCTTCTAACTGAAAACTTGAAATTTCAGCTACTACTATCCCATTTTCACCTAGTTCAGCTACCTCTTGCGATAAAGCTAAACCAATATTACCACCAACAACTACATTGCGTTCTGTAGTCTTGACCATTTCACCAATTAACGTAGTCGTTGTAGTCTTACCATTTGTACCAGTAATCGCTAAAATAGGCGCTTTACACAATTGATATGCTACTTCAATTTCACTCATAACTTTTATATTTCGACTTTTAGCCATTTTTATTAATGGAATTTCAATAGATATTCCTGGCGATATTACAATACAGTCTATACCCCGAAGCAATCCTTCCTCCTGAGGGCCTAAAGCTAAAGTTACACCACATTCATGTAATGCTGAAAAGTCTTTATTTTTCAAACTCTCTGCCGTTTTAGAATCACTTAATGTTACCTTTGCACCATGTTTTTGTAAAGTACAGGCCACAGAAATACCACTAATGCCAGCACCAAGAACTAAAAAAGTTTTTTCTTTAAAATCAAAATGCATTTATATTCCTCCAGTCTGACTGACTACTAAAATAACTAAAGCAATCGCGCTAAAAATAACTCCTGCCAGCCAAAATACCGTAACTACCTTCTTCTCAGACCACCCTGCCAATTCAAAATGATGATGTATTGGACTCATGCGGAACACCCGCTTACCGGTCAATTTAAACGAAGCGACTTGAATGATTACGGACAATGCTTCAATTACAAATACACCACCAACTATTATAAGTAATAACTCCGTTCTGGTCATTACCGCGACAGCAGCTAATGCCCCTCCTAGTGCTAATGACCCAGTATCTCCCATAAATATTTTTGCTGGATTGGCATTATATTTTAAGAATCCAAGGCTTGCACCAGCTAATGCTACACAAAAAATCGCTAAATCAGGCTTTGCAAAATTCATAGCGATTACTGCATAAGCTACTGCTGCAACAGTAGTGGTGCCAGCAGCCAAGCCATCAAGACCATCTGTAAGATTCACAGCATTAGTAGTTCCCACCAATACTAAAAATATTAAAACATAGTACAATGGGCCAAAATCAACTGTAACACCGAGCATAGGCACCCATATATCTGTCCCTCGCCCCATATAATGGGTAACAATATATGACAAGGCCACAGCCATAACAATTTGCCCCAGCAATTTCTGTCTTGCCTTAAGTCCCAAGGAGCGTTTTAATACCACTTTAATAAAATCATCTAAAAAACCAATCAACCCATGACCTAATGTTACAAATAAAGCTAACCATATTTCCGGATTCCTACCGCTATAAATAAGAACAGGTATAATAAGAGCGATTAGGATAATAATTCCACCCATAGTCGGCGTACCAGCTTTAGCATAATGACTTTCTGGGCCTTCCTGTCTAATACTTTGCCCAAACTTTAACTTTGTAAGAACAGGAATTATCAGGGGACCAATAATTAAAGCTATAACGAATGCCATTGCTGAAGCATATAACAACTCCTGCATAATTAACCTCCCAAAGTACTCAGCGTCTATTTTAAAATGCGTTTGCTCAAATATTCACTTCAGCATCGGTGCATTTTAACAGCTCTTTATTAAAACATTTTAATGATATTCTCCATTTTCATACCTCGTGATCCTTTAATTAAAATCGTATCACCAGGCTCAAGTAGTTTCCCTAACGCCTCTTGTGCCTCCACATGATTAGAACAGGCCACTACTTTTTCTATACCACATAAACTCGCCCTTTTAGCAATATTTGCTGCTAAGTTACCTACAGTTACAACTACATCAACATGATGTTTAGCTAGTTGCTCTCCTATCTTTTCATGTGCCTCTACAGCAATCGCTCCTAATTCTAACATATCACCGAGTACTGCTACTTTTCTATCCTCAGCCACATCTATAAGTGTCTCAATAGCGGCAGCCACAGACATGGGGCTAGCATTATATGCATCATTAACAATGAGATAGTCTCCGAGCTTTTCAATATGAAGTCTCATAGGGCTGGCATTAAAATTTTTAAGGCCAGCACAAATACTTTCAGGAGTCATTCCCAGTTCCATCCCAAGAGCAATTGCAGCTAAAGCATTATAAACGTTATGCCTGCCAGTTGTCGGTATCTCTACTAAAAATTGATTATTTGCAAAAAGACAGGTGAAATTCATACTCTGAGCATGTATCTGAATATTCTCGGCTTTGATATCACCTTGCTTCAAGCCAAACAGAAGTATACGGCTTTTTGCTTGTTTAGACATTTCACGTACATACATATTATCACCATTTAATATAGACAGACCATTTTCAGGTATCACATCCAACAATTCCGCCTTAGCCGCAGCAATATTTTCTATAGTACCTAGCAATTCAAGGTGAGTTTCCCCAACATTAGTAATAATTCCTATTGTAGGTAATGCAATATTAGCTAATTGACTTATTTGCCCTCTGCCCCTCATACCCATTTCAACAATAGCAACTTCATGTTGTTTCGTAAGTTGTAAAAGTGTCAATGGTAACCCTATTTCATTGTTATAATTTGCATTTGTCTTTAAAACCTGGTATTGATTTGATAAAACTGCTGCAGCCATATCTTTCGTTGTCGTCTTACCATTAGAGCCCGTTATCGCTACAACCGGTATCGTAAATCGCTGGCGATGAAAACGAGCTAAATCTTGCAAAGCTAATAAGGTATCAGCAACTGCTATAGCAGTAATATGCTCAGGTATATATAGTTCTTTACGATTAAAGATAATACCAGCCGCTCCGTTTTGGATGGCTTTATCAATAAAGTCATGTCCGTCAAAATTATCTCCTACTAAGGGGATAAACAAGTCACCCTGTTTTATAGTGCGAGTATCAGTAGAGATACCAGTAAACATTTCTTGCTGTACATTCCCAACTATAGTACCATTTGTTGCTATACAGACTTCACTTATCCTAAATTCCGCCATTATTGCATCTCCTTGATGATTGCCTTAGCAACTTCTTTATCATCAAATGAAATGGTTCTATCCTTTAAAATTTGATAATTTTCGTGTCCCTTACCTGCAATAATCACAATGTCATCAGCTTCGGCTAAATGTAAAGCACGCTCAATAGCCTGGCGTCGATCGCGAATCTTCTCGTAAACTTTGCCTTCTGTTAAGGCTTCTAATATGCCATTTTCAATTTCGCAAAGAATACTATCAGGATCTTCCGTCCTGGGATTATCAGATGTAGCAATTACAACATTCCCATACTTTACAGCTAATTGCCCCATAATTGGTCTTTTCGTTTTATCACGATCACCACCACAACCAAAAACTACAATAATACGTCTGGTAGCAATTTGCTGCGCAGTCTTTAAAATGTTCTCCAATCCATCTGGTGTATGAGCATAGTCTACAATAACACTAAAGGGCTGCCCAATATCAATTAACTCAAATCTGCCTGGTACACTCTGAAAACCTTCCAGAGCCGTTTTAATTATATCTGGCTCTATGCCTTCAGCCAAGGCTGCACCAACAGCTGACAGCACATTATACACATTAAACAATCCTGTTATTTTAAGCTGCAATGGCATTACACCAAAAAAACCATTTATATCAAACTGTGCGCCTGTTGCTTGTATATTTGCATGATTAGCCTGCAAATCAACCTGATTGTGAATGCCATACGTAATTATTTTACACTTTGTCTTTTCCAGAATAGATATAGCTGCACTATCATCCGCATTTATAATCGCCGACTTACCCGTTTTCCTATTAGCCTCGTTACTAAGCGATTGAAATAATTTTGTTTTTGCTTCTAGATAATTTTCAAAAGTTCCATGAAAATCTAAATGGTCACGAGTCATATTTGTAAAAATTCCTACATCAAACTCGCAGCCAGCTACCCGATTAAGGGCTAATGCATGAGAAGATACTTCCATTACCACATAATCCATTCCGGCTTCTACCATTTGATGCAATAATTTTTGTAAATCAATTACATCAGGCGTAGTATTTTGAGCAGGTAGTATACGATCACCGATACTATTTTGAATCGTCCCTATTATCCCTACTTCAAACCCTGCTTGCTTTAATATACTTCTTATTAAGTAGGTCGTGGTAGTTTTACCATTTGTTCCTGTAACTCCGATCATACGCAATTTTTGACTTGGATATTCAAAGAAGTAAGGCGCAATCACCATCATAGCGCTCCTGGTATTAGCTACCTTTATGACAGTTAGATCTTGAGGAATATTTTCAACATCTTTTTCCACCAATACTGCTACCGCACCTTGACGATAAGCCTGCATAATATAGTTATGTCCATCATTATTCACACCAGACAAACAAACAAATAAGGTTCCTGCCATAATCTTGCGAGAATCCTGGGTTAAATCTGTAATTAGTACTTCCGTACTTCCTTGAATTATAGTATTTGGTAATAAATTTATTAATTCCTGTAATTGTTTTGTCATAAAAATTACCTCCTATATGTCAACTATTATTACCATTGTTACCAATATTATCATAACAATGTGCAGATTACCATATCATCCGACTCGATACTATATAAAATTAACAGTGAGAATCACTCTAAATATATGCTACTCTCTATGATAGCGGCGAACTTACTCAAAGAATACTGTAATCTCGCTTCCGGGCAAAACCTTACTGCCTGGCAGCGGCTCTTGTTTCGTAGCTTTTAGGCCAACGCCTATCGGATTAATACGTAACCCCACCTCAGCCAACATATCCGCTACCTCGCGTAAAGACTGCCCACTGCAATCAGGTACAGTAATTTCACCTAATCCATACCGCGGTGTCATGGTATATAATAAAACACTAGAATCTTTAGGAATACGGCTTCCTGGTTTTGGAATTTGATCTACCACTCGCTCACCAGTTTCTTCAATTCTAGCAGATAAGCCAGCCTTTTTCAGTTCTTGCGTTGCTTCTGACACCAATAAGTTTATGACACTTGGCACAACAGTATGTGTCTCTTGTTTTTCACTAGCATTTGATGCTGTAACTTGAGGTGCTATTTTTAGATATTGCAAGACATCCTTCATTATACCAGTAAAAACAGGGGCTGCAATCTGTCCACCATAATATAAACCCACGGGTTCATCAATAATTACAACCATTACGATCTGAGGATTATCAGCAGGGGCAAACCCAGCAAAAGAAGCTACATATTTCCCGGGCATATAACCGCCTTCTCCTACCTTTTGCGCTGTACCAGTTTTACCAGCAATACGAAAGCCTTCAATGTAAGCATTTTTACCAGTACCGTTTTCTACAACACTTTCCAGCACTTTTTTGACTTCTTGAGCAGTTGCCGCATCAACAACTTGATTTATAATATCAGGTGTAAACCCTCGAATTATCTCACCATTTGCCCCTCTAACTTCTCGGACTATTTGCGGACGAAGCCTCTGTCCATCATTTGCTACGGCTGCAATTGCTGTTACTAATTGCAGCGGCGTTACAGCAATACTTTGCCCCATAGCCATAGTGGCGATATTAATGGGCTTAACTTTTGACTTATCGATAACAATACCTTTAGCCTCACCTGGCAAATCAATATTGGTTGCTTTTCCTAAACCAAAGGCATCAAAGTACTTATATAAAGAATCTGCCCCCAATCTGAGACCAACATTTACAAAACCTACATTACAGGAATTTTCAACTACTTCTTGAAAGGTTTGACTTCCATGACCACCGTCTTTCCAGCAATGAATAGTGCGTCCCTGAACTTCGACAGATCCTGGGTCAAAAAAACGTTCATTAAGGCTGACTACTTTCTCTCCTAATGCTGCTGTTGTCGTAAGGATTTTAAAAGTCGACCCTGGTTCATAGGCATTTGAAACAGCAATATTGCGCCATAATTTCGGTGCATATTCAGCAAATCGATTTGGATTATAATCTGGGCGGTTAGCTAGAGCCAATATTTCACCTGTATGTGGCTCTATAGCTATAATAGTTGCTGCTTTTGCCTTGGTATCCTGCATTACTTTCTCAAGTTCACGTTCAATAATTTGTTGGATAACAATATCAATTGTCAAGTAAAGATTATTCCCTTCAACAGGTTTAACAAAACGGTGAGTCGCATAGGGTATTTCTTGACCTCGTGCATCATACTCAACCACAATACTTCCACTGCGCCCTTTTAAATAACTATCAAAAGTTAATTCTACTCCATCTAACCCCTGGCTATCAATCCCTGTAAATCCTAAGATATGAGCAGCTAGATTATCATTAGGATAGTAACGCTGACTTTCCTGGGTCAAACCAATTCCGGATAACGCAAGCATATTCACAGCCTTAGCCGTTTCATTATCTACCTTACGTTTCACCCAGGTAAAGGCTTGACGCTTCTTTAATTTTGCTGCCAGCTTATCCCTATCTAACGCCAAAATAGCAGCCAATTTGGCTGCTGTCTCTTCTACATCTACTATTTCAGCTGGTATTGCGTATACAGACTCAGTACTTACACTTACACCGAGTTCTTTGCCATTACGATCAAATATTGTACCACGTTTAGCTTCTACAGGAATATCTCGTACTCGCTGATCAATAGCATTTTCTGTTAACCAATTACTTCTATAAAATTGGAGATACATTAGACGAAAACTAAGTCCTGTCATAATAACGGCAATCAGTAGAAGAAGACAGGTCACTCTTTTTCTAATAGTAACATGTGTTGATGACGCCAATGGCCACTCCCCCATATTAAAATTATTGACCTTTACTTTTATTCAATACCATACTAACTATACCTTTCTCTTTTTTCAGATCAATATTTTTTGCCATACCTTCCGCATAATACACACTTTGCGGCATTACCATTCCCAATTCATCAGTAGCAATACTTTGTATACGTTGTGGTGATCTTAATTTAGCAATATCCAACTTAAGCAACTCATTTTCCTTCTCCAACTTAATTACTTGCAGCTTCATTTGTACTAACTCATAGCCAGATCTAATAATAGCTTCACTGCAAACAGTTAAAAACATAGCAATAAAAATTGCTATTACAGCTGTTGTTAGGCACTTAACCCGCAAAGCAATATCAGGTTTCACCGAATGCTTTTTAACGGATGGGACTTCCTGCTGCTGATAAATATCCCAATCTTGTTTTTTATTTACTAACATATGTATTCCCCTTCCTTAAAGGTTAGACCAAAATAATTTCCATGATACTACACTGCCATCTATAAAGTTACTTTTTCTGCTACACGTAACTTAGCACTTCGTGCTCGAGGGTTATCCTCTAATTCATTAGCGGAAGGTACTATTGGTTTTCCCAGTACCTTGACCTGCGGCTTATTATTACACATACAGATAGGCAAAGATTTAGGACAAATACATCCTTTTGCCATCTGTTGCATTGTTTGTTTAGCGATCCGATCTTCTAGTGAATGAAAAGTAATAATACAGAGTCTTCCAGCAGTAGTAAGCCTTTCAATCGAAGTTATAAAAGCTTCTTTTAATATTCCAAGTTCATTATTTACTTCAATACGTATAGCCTGAAACGTACGTTTCGCCGGATGAGGTCCATCCCGCCTTGCCGCAGCCGGAATTGCTCTTTTTATTATATCCACCAATTCTCCAGTAGTTTCTACATCTTTATGACTCCGAAATTCAACGATAAATTTAGCAATTCGCTTAGCCCAGCGATCTTCTCCATAATCAATTATAATTTGTGCTAGTTGTTCTTCTGAATAACGATTTATAACATCATAGGCAGAAAAATCACCATTGGGATTCATACGCATATCTAAAGGGGCATCTTGCATATAAGAAAAGCCCCGTTCAGCAATATCAAGCTGATGTGATGATACTCCTAAATCAAATAATATGCCATCGACCTTATCCACTTTCAAATCATCCAAGACACGTCCCAAATTCCGAAAATTTTCCTGCACAATGTCAACCTGACAGCGGGCATTTGCCAACTTAATCTTACCAGTTTGTATTGCTGCTGGATCCTGATCAATGCCAATAAATCGACCTGAAGAATGTAATTGACTCACAATATATTCAGCATGTCCACTTCCTCCCAATGTACAGTCAACATAAATACCCTCAGGATTCGTTATTAAGGCGGATACACTTTCTTGCAACAACACACTTATATGATGAAACTCCACAGAAGCATTCACCCCACTCAATTTATTAAAACTTAATCTTTTGCTCCTTACTTCTACTTCTATATACCTAAGTCAACCAAATTCTCCGCTATTTGAGCTACAGTGGGAGCAATCTGTTCATTATAGGTATCCCATTTGCTACGGTTCCAAATCTCAATACGATTCGAGACACCAATCACAACCACATCTTTATCAAGCAATGCATATTCCCTAAGATTATTAGGCAATAATACCCGCCCTTGTTTATCACAAGATATTTCTGCACCACCTGAAAAAAAGAACCGTACAAAGGCTCTAGCTTCAGGTTTTGCCAAAGGCAATTGTTTCAATTTACTCGCTAAAATCTCCCATTCTTTTTTATCGTATACGAATAAACAACTGTCAAGTCCCTTGGTGACAATAAAACTTTCTCCCAGTTCCTCACGAAACTTAGCAGGTAAAATGAGCCTTCCCTTATCATCAATACTATGAAGGTATTCGCCCATTAACATAATCTTACCACCACCACCATGTTTTATCCACCACTTTACACCACATTTACCCACTTTTAGTGTTCTATTTTAACAAAAAAAAATCCTTCTTAATGTAATAAGAATTTAGCTTAAAAAAAAAGACTGGACAAAAGCCCCATTCGCCGAGTCTTTTGTCCTACTTATTATTGTATTTAATTAACTTTTTATAAGACCTAACCTTTCAAGAATTGGAGCACCATTTAATCGAATAAAAAAACTTTGAAACGTTTTTTGCCCCTTAAAAATGGGAATTCGCTGTAAAAGGTATAAATCACTATCAGCGCCAACTTGCCCATATTCAATCGTAAATGCCGCCTTATAGCCAGCCACTCTGACCATTTCTTCGATTTCCCCATTATAAGTACCAGTTGGATAAGCAAAATACTTTGGTGCTTTACCCAATTGTCGCACCATTTCATCACGAGATTGATTAAGCTCAGTTATTACTTGTTCTTTTGTTAGACTAGTAAGGGATTTATGATTGGCAGTATGAGAACCAAAAACAATACCATATTGCTGCATCTCTCTAATTTGATCCCAAGTCATAAATCTAAAATCTTGGCCAATTAAATTCGTAACTATAAAAATGGTTGCCGTAAAATCGTATTTTTTCATAATAGGATAAGCATTGGTGTAATTATCAAGATAGCCATCATCAAAGGTAATCATAATTGGCTTATCAGGCAATTGTTTGCCATACTTTAAATATGCCATTAGTTGATCTGGATTAATAGTATGATAACCATTATTATGTAAATACTCCATTTGTTCTTCAAACTCCTGAGGTGAAACAGACAGCGCATGATTTAATATATCCACTTTATGATAATTTAAAATAGGTACATCTTGAAGATTGACAGGATTATTTCTATCATAACTTGCTCCCACTGGCCGTATACCAAGCTTAGAAACCGCTATAAACAAAAAAATTATAACAAGACCCATTAATAAATATATTTGCCGCTTATTCATCCTTGCCACCTCCATTACATTATCACTATATAACAATATTCTACTATTAGCTACAATATTCTACCTTGTTTTTAAAAAAAATACTAGTGTAGCACATAATATATCATTTTTTTGCTTACACTATCTATTAATAATAAATATGGTCCAATTCACGTTTATTTCTATAAATCAGTAATAATAGTGACGAAATTAGATAAATAAGTACAATTAAGGTTTAAGGAAAATTAGCTCCTAGCTGGATCAAGTGTTTTTATAAAAAATTAGGAGGTCTTTAAATGCTTATTACTGAAAAAATGAGTATTTTAGAAGTTGTAGAACAATATCCACAAACTATTACTGTTTTTCGCAATCATGGAATGGGCTGCTTGGGTTGCTCGGCTGCCCGATTTGAAAATATCGAACAAGGAGCAACGGCTCACGGGATCAATATAGCTACTCTTATAAGCGAATTAAATCAAGCTATAAAATCAGGCAATTGTAATTGTGAAGATGCCAAATAAGTACCATATTTAAAGATTTGACACACACCAAGTTTTTTTATATTTGATTGTCTCTTTTCTGTTACAAAGAATATTATTGTTACGATCTAGTAACAATAATATTCTTTGCTATTTCATAGTCTAAAGCAATTTGGGTGCACCCTACTTGTAGCACATATACAGGATAAGTTTGTAAAATTTCTATATTTACGCCAGGTAATATCCCAAATGCTGTTATTTTTCGCAAATGATCACCACTGTTTATTAATAATCGTACCACTCTTACTCTATTACCCTTGTTGCATTTCACAATAGGTTCAAGCTGAATCATGATTCCCAACTCCTTATACAATGAGTCCATATCGCATTTTCCTTATAGCTGAATCGCCCAAAAATCTAATAGCATTGATAATAAATAACCACCTGTAAAAGCTAGCATAATAATACCACATAGCATTATTATAGAAATAATTAATCCTCGCTCTTTTATCATAACTGCCGCTTGTGCTACACAAGGTACAAATAGAGTTAATGTAACACTAGCAATTAATAACTGCTCTTTGTTTAATTTATTATTAGCACACATTTCATATAGTCCAGCAGCGCCATAATCTCGCCGAAAGAAACCTAGTAAAAATGGCTGTGCAGTTTCGATTGGCAATCCTAATAGGAGCATGATAGGTTCCAGACGGCTTATAATATAGGTTAAAATACCATATCTATCACCAAACCACAAAATAAGACTGGTAATAAGAAAGACTGGTAATATCTCTACAAAATACCACCACATACGTATTAATGCCTTATGTAGAACATTAGTTAATAAAGGTAAACGTAATGGTGGTATTTCCATATAAAAAGCACTAGATGTACCTGGGATTAACTTACCAGACAACCATCCAATTGCCGTAAAGATTATTGCAATATAACACCCCCATATAACAAGAGACAAAAAGGATTCCGATAACAGTGCTAAAATAACACCAAGCTGCGCTGAACAAGGTATGGTTAGGGATAATAAAAAGGTTGATAAAATTCGTTCTCGACGCGTTTCCAAGGTTCGTGTAACCATAACCAGAAAATAATTTTTTTTCATTCTGCCTTAATTCGATTCAGATTATTTTTACTTCTAAATAAAATGAAACGACTTTGAATTAGGTTACAGATATATATAAACTAATGAACCGCCCTACCCAAAGGTAAAACGGTTCATTAAGGTTTAGCACTCTTTGAAAAACTACTATTAGCTCCCATCAGCTCAAATAATTATTGTATTTCTGATAAGTAAGTCTGAAATGGCATATTTAACAGAACGATATAGACATGGATTAGCAGCGGATTTATGATCCGCTCTATATCGATCTGTCGTTATATATTATAGAACAAAAATATGACAAATTTATGACAATAATAAAGAAATCCATCTCACCTAGATTGCTATCTAATATCAACTGTAACAAATGCATAAGGTAAAAGGAAACCGTCTTAGCGAATGCTAACAGCCAAAATAGCCTTTCAATATATAAAAGGATTCATTGGATAGTTTAAAATCATCGTCTAGAAGAAGATTTAGCTCCTCAGCTAACTCTACTTCACCTTTGCGAATTAATTCTTGCACTATGTATCTTAGTTTCATTCTATCTTTTGTTCGCAGATCATTTAACATCATGCCAGCTAGTTCCTGTATTCCTATCTCCATATATTCACGTAAGTTATCTATGCATTTCCTAGACTCTTGCACATAGTCTTTAATCTCTATACGCTCTTGTTCCACTTTCTTCTCTTGAAAAAAATTATAGACTGCTTTTATCATACCAATAATAATTGAACAATCAATCATAAATTCCACCTCCCATATCAATTGTAAATACTATGCTTGGTCATTGAATTTATGATGCAAAGAGGTAAAAGAAAAAAAGCCCGGAGGCTCTTTTTCTTTCTCTTTAATTTCTATAAAAAACAAAAACGCCCCAAAGGACGCTTAGTTTTGAATCTAGAAATCTGGAAAATCATCAACTTTATCCATATTATTTAATTGTTCCATTGCTTCATTTCTCGTTGCTCCAATAATTTTACCTTGTTTTGTTTTCAAGTTTAAGAAAAAAAATCCACCCTCAGATAAAACAATTGCTGCGGTCTTGTCATTACTAAATATTGGGGTGGTAAGCTCTGTACTCTTAGGACCTATGACAATCATCTCCTTTTATTTTCTGATAATTCTGAAATACACTTCTATTTTATCCAATAAAAGGATTTTTTATCCTTTGTAAATTAAATAAAACTGCCTACATTTGTAAGCAGTTTGTGTATCACCGTTTTTGAATTTTATTTTTAGGGGATTTTCTCCACTCTTTAATTTTCGTCTAATTTAAACGAAAGCCACTGAAGTAACTTAGTTTTTAAATGATAATCTTCATATATCTTATAATCTAAAGCTTTACTTGCCCATTTTGCTTCCAATGATTGCAATACAATCAACATCTAAAAATAAGCACCTTAATAGATGCTTATAATATTAGACTTAATAATTATTTTCTTTTAAAATTACATCATGAGCGCCACCTTCTATAATGCTTGTTGAAGAAACCAGTGTAATTCTTGCAGTTCTTTGCAGCTCTTTAATAGATATAGTCCCGCAACTACACATAGTTGACCTAATTTTGCTTAAAGTAACATCTATATTATCTTTTAATTTTCCTGCATATGGCACATAACTATCTACCCCTTCTTCAAATTTAAGATTATCTCCTTCACCGAAATCATATCTTTGCCAGTTACGAGCACGTTTTGAGCCTTCTCCCCAATATTCTTTGACATAATTATTGCCAAGCTTTGTTTTCGGAGCAGGACTTTCATCAAATCTTGCAAAATATCTTCCCATCATAATGAAGTCAGCCCCCATAGCTAAAGCTAATACAGTATGATAGTCATGCACTACTCCACCATCTGAACAAATTGGAATATATATGCCCGTTTCCTTAAAATAATCATCTCTTGCTTGTGCAACTTCAATAACTGCAGAAGCCTGTCCTCTACCTATTCCTTTGGTTTCTCTTGTTATACATATAGATCCTCCACCTATCCCCACTTTAACAAAATCAGCACCTGCTTCTACAAAGTACATAAAGCCTTCTTTATCTACTACGTTTCCACCACCAATTTTAACAGTATCCTTATATTCTTCTTTTATGTATTTTATTGTTTCTGACTGCCATTCACTAAAGCCATCGGAAGAATCTACGCATAATACATCTACGCCTGCATTAACTAATGCAGGTACTCTTTCCTTATAATCTCTTGTATTAATACCGGCACCAACCATATATCTCTTTTCAGAGTCCAGAAGCTCCAGGGGATTTTGTTTATGATCCTCATAATCTTTTCTAAATACAAAATATACCAATTCTTGTTTATCATTAATAATTGGTAAACAGTTAAGCTTATGTTCCCAAATTATATCATTTGCCTCTTTAAGGCTAACATTAACGGAGCTAACTATAAGCTTTGAAAAGGGTGTCATAAATTCTTTGATTTTTTTATCTACAGAATCCCTACTTATCCTATAGTCCCTACTTGTAACGATCCCCACTAATTTAGTACTTAGTGTTCCATCCTCTGTAATTGCAATTGTAGCATGTCCATTTTTCTCTTTTAAAGCAATAATATCTTTTAAAGTATGTTCTGGTGATAAATTTGCATTGCTGACAACGAAGCCAGCTTTAAAGTTTTTTACTCGTTTTACCATATCTGCTTGTTTTTCTATAGGTTGAGAACCAAAAATAAAAGATAAGCCTCCACATTTGGCGAGAGCGATTGCTAGATTGTCATCGGATACAGATTGCATTATTGCAGAAACAAAAGGAATATTCAATTCAATAGGAGGCTTCTCATCTTTTTTAAATTTTACGATGGGTGTTTTTAAGTTAACATTGCTGGGTATACAATCTTTTCTTGTAAGATTAGGTACAAGAAGATATTCACTAAAAGTTCTAGATACTTCTTTGTAATAAAATGCCATTTTTCTCCACTGCCTTCTTATGTAAATTTTTACTATTGTATCAAAGTCAATAAGTACTGTCAACTTACGAATACTTCACTTATATCTAAAAACGTTCATTTAAAGTCTTTTCACCCAATATCTCACCATTAGCTATTAATATATATATATTAAGTAATAATACCATCTTTTTACTTTTTAATATTACATATTTAATAAGTAGCTATTAAAATTCAGAAAATTTAAGTGCAATAAGTTCTTATTCTTATTAATACTTTTAATTCACAGACTATTAAAATATAGGGCATTATTATGGATAAATATTTTGGTACTCTTACGTATCTCCCTGAATAGTTTTAGTTATTTTATCAGTTTTATAAAATTTTTAATTCGAACTAATCAAACTATTAAACAAATTAGTAACCCTTATTTACCGTAGAACATATTATGTATAGAAGTCTCTTTATAGGTAATAGGAGGTGATACTACACTATGGACTACCATAGGTGGGAAGAGCCGGAAATTGAAGATTGGGAAGCTAGATCAGAAGATGAGCGGCAAGTACTCTTAGGTTTAGGTCTAGCCTTAGGCTTAGGCTTAGGTTTTGGTTTTGCTTGTTCACCTCGCAGATTTTGCTATCCCAGACGATATTGTTGGCCAAGACAAGGCTGCTGGCCACGCTAACATTGATTATCTTTTAGCGTTAATACTAAAAGTATTCCCCATGCCCATTGCTTTTTGAATGATTAAATAAACAACCTTTGTGGTTATAAAATATCTTTTTGTACTTGCTTATTTACAACTTCAATGGTAAAAGCTCTTAATTTATTCAGTATATTTCTTAACAACCTCTCATTTCGTTCAGCAGATTACCTCCCTGTTCTCATAGCTCTCATTGGGAGAGCTTTTTTTATTTTTATATAGATATAGTGATGCAAGAGACATTTCAATCAAAGAAGCCGCCGAATAATTACTATACTGGCAAAGCCTCACGCTTACCGCGTGGTGATCAATAAATATTACAGCAATATCCTCTTCCTAGTAAAGCTTGGCACTATTTTCGCAAGCCCGTCCATTAGTTAGGCATTCTTTTAATACATTAACATTCCAATGAACGTTATCCAACCGAAATAGCAATAATAATTAATATGATTCTTCAACGATTTACTGATTAAAATATTAAATCGAGTATTAACCACATTCTTAACAAATTACCGCCCATTTTAACTTATAGTTTCCTGCTACTTGTCTATATTTTATTCAAGCCGAATTCACTCGGCTTTCTTTAATAATGGAAATGTAATTGACTTCAAAGCATTTAATAAAGCATCAACAAATTGCTGAGGTGGATCATTCTCAGGATAAACAACCCCATTAACCTCATACTCAAAAATAACCTCCATTCTCACCCCTCCCATATCATATATGTCATTTATAGCTTGACCCATGCTGATTAATTCTTATTATTTTAGACGAGTGACTATATTGTTAATTATAAGCTTACAAAAAAAATTAGCCTTATGGTTATTAATAATCATTAACTTTAGAAATATGGCATAAAAATATTTAATATGAAATTATACTGAATTAGTCTTTTAGGATAATTTGCAAAATTCAAAGACACAGTATCTATTCCATTAATCTATATGTTATATTAACCATTATGCGGTTTAGGAGTGGTAATATGAACGCAATATATGCCCGTGTATCAACAGATGCACAAGCAGAGACAGGATATTCAATCAGCGACCAAGTTCGCACCTGTCGCGAACATGCCGCTAAACTTAATTTAGAAGTAATAGAATACATTGACGATGGCTATTCTGGTGAATACCTAGAAAGACCTGCTCTCGACCGATTGAGAGATGATTTACGGGCTGAACTAATCCAGAATGTTATAGTATATGACCCTGATCGTCTTAGCCGTAATTTAACAAATCAACTGCTTTTAGCTGATGAAATTGAAAAGGCTGGAGTTCATCTGCATTTTGTGACGGGCAGCTATGATGCTTCTCCCGAGGGCCGTCTTTTTTTTTCGATTCGTGGCGCTATATCGGCATTCGAGAAAGCTAAAATTCGCGAACGTACCCTACGTGGGAAACGCGCAAAAGCACGCAGCGGAAGAATAATACAAAGAACTCAGGCATATGGTTATAATTGGGATGAAACAAATAGTACTTACATAATTAATGATGATGAATCTGTAATTATAAGAAAGATGTATGATCTATATCTTAGTGGAAAAACCAGCGTCAAAGACATTGCGCTTTTTCTTCGGCAACAAAATATAAATAATAGACAAGGCAAACCAATTACTCTTTCCATGATTTATCGTATTCTGACTGATGAGAAGTATGCCGGCACAAAATGGTCATTTATGAAATATGATAAAACAATTAGTCAATATAAACGTCAAAAATCAACTCGACCTCAAGATGAATGGATTCCTATCTCAGTTCCTGCGATTATAACAATTGATAAATTCCAGCAAACTCAAAAAATGTTATCGGAAAATAAACGTAGAAGCCCACGTAATACAAAACAAGAATATCTATTACGTGGTTATATGAGATGCGCAGTATGTGGTTATGGAATATCTTCTCACCATAAAAAACATCCATCTGGCAGAGAATATACTTGGTATAAATGCAATTCCGGAGGCACAGATAAATCCTTAACTCCGTGCGGCAATCCTGCAATTTCTGCCCAAAAGCTTGATGACTTAGTCTGGAAACACCTTACCAAAGTTGCAAAAAATGAAAAAAACATTCTTTCTATTCTTCAGCAAAATCACACAATAGACAACACTGTTCAGATTACAAATCTTAAAAATTATCAAAATGAACTTAAAAAGAAACAAACTACGATTCTTAGGTGGTTCAGTGATAATATGCTTTCCCATGATGCTGCTGATAAAGAACTTAGCAATATAAAAAACGAACTGCAGGCTACTTCTACATCCATTATAAAACTATCTTCTGAGACAAAAAAAGAAGTAAATATAACCCCTGAAGAGATTCTTACTGCAAAATCGTTTCTTGAACGCCGAACCGTCATCGAGAAAATAGGTTGGAAAATCGATATTGATAACCGAATAAAACCAGTAAAGATAAGGTTTCACCTTTAAATTTTATGCCATTATCCGGATTATTTATTGATCGATCAGAAAAGACGGTTAAGAATGGCTAAATCTTAAGTACGGGCAGGTTCATATTTAAATATAATTAAAAACCGCATATATGGAAAAAACACGACTCTATTACAAAAGGTCGTGTTTTCCTATGAATTATAACTAAGCATTACCATACTTATATCTAGCTAAAAAATATTTAATGTATTGATTTCTTCTTTACTCTACCACCCATAGCGTCATGTACATCTGTTATCGTAACGAAAGCATTTTCATCCTTTTCTTGTACAATGGCCTTAAGTTTAGCAATTTCAAGTCGAGTAATGACAGAATACAATATCTTTTTATAGTCGCCTGAGTAGCCACCTTCACCATGAAAGATCGTTACACCTCTTCCTAAACGAGCCATTAAGGCATCTGAAATTTCATCGGGATTATCTGTGACAATCAAAATCCCCTTTGATTCATCCAAGCCCTCAATAGTTATGTCAATTACTTTAAAAGCTACGAAATACGCCACCAAAGAATACATTGCCTTGTCCCAACCAAAAATAAAGCCTGCACTACCTAAAATGAAAATATTAAAGAACATTACTATCTCACCTATGGAAAATCCAGTTTTCCTATCTAATATTATTGCAACAATCTCCGTGCCGTCTAAAGAGCCTCCATTTCGAATAATCAAACCAACACCGATTCCAAGAATAATCCCACCAAATATAGCAGATAAAAACGGATCCCTAGTTACTTCTGATATAGGATGAAAAAAAGAAACCCAATAGGATAGAGAAAAGATTGAAAAAATAGTCGATATCGCAAATGTTTTTCCGATTTGAGTATATCCTAAATATATAAATGGTAGGTTCAATATTACCACAAAGATACTTAAAGGCATAGAAGTTAAATGGCTTGCCATTATTGATATTCCGACCACACCACCATCAATAATTTGATTAGGCACCAAAAACTCCTCTAACCCTACAGCGGCTAAAATGGATCCTATTAAAAGCATACTATATTTTTTTATTTTGCCTATAATTAATTTTCTTTTTTTAAACATACAAAGCTCCTCCTATACATGCATTTCTCCATCCTCTTAAATTAGCACTACAATAATATGTAGCAATGTAGGATTATGCAAGAAAAATGATTTTTTAATCAATCTATTATTAAATTTCTATTTAAACTTAATATTTCCTTTTATTAAAACTGTTTTAAAAATAAAAAAAGAAATGACTTAATAAGGACTGAGAGAGTCCTTATTAAGTCAAGTTCTTTTTTTAACTCTTCCTGTCATCAATAACATCTGTTAAAAATCATATTAATAATATTACATAACCATCTAAAATAAATTTTCTCCTTTAGTCTTTTTTATTTTCTACGCGTGACCATAACAGCCATTGTACCACAGCCCAGTCCCAATGCAAATGGAATAACAGCACGGCCATTTAAGCCTAATTTTTTAAATATGATATCTACTAGCATTGCCAAGCGGGGTAAATATCCACTATCTTCTAAAATGGCAAACATAAAGAAAAAAGTACTAACAATCGGTAATATAATAATAAATGCATAGCGGAATCCTAATGTAAACAATCCGTATTTGCCAATAATTAATGATTGCAACCACTCCCATTGTATGTATTGATGTACAAAATATTCTATTATAGGATTAATAAATGAAACAAAGATATTTGCATCTATATATTCAACTAAAAATCCTGCCCCAAATTTACCGACAAATTGATAAATTCCAAAAAACAATACAAAGCACAAAATCGGTATACCTGTAAATGGTTCTCTGGTTAAACGGCCTAGTTTTTCTCCCATGCCTTGTTGTTGTATTTCCTTACTTTTAAAGATAGTGTTACAAATACTATCCACAATCCCCTGTCGCTCTACTGTTATGATGTAATCCATTCCATGTTGGTAACAAACACTCAACTTTTTTATATCGGAGAGAATATCTGCCAATAAGCTTTCTTTACGACAAGCGAGCTTATGGATTATTTTATCACCTTGTATAAGTAAGATAGCTGCCATACGTTGTGATAGTCCATATTCTCCTTTTAACTTTTTCATAATAGATAGGATCGTTTGCTCAATGTTAACTGTAAATTGCATACACAAGCAAGATTGCCTTGGACGATATCGCCCAATTTCATCTTTTAATTTTGCCAAACCAATACCTTTGGTTGCTGTTGTTGCAATTACGGGAATGCCCAATATTTCAGCAAGACGCTCTAAGTTAAGGATAATACCATTCTTGATCGCTTCATCCATTAAATTTATAACTAATATCACTGGAAACCCCGTATCCATCAACTGAATCGTTAGATTTAACATTCTTCGAATATTTTTAGCATCAATTACATGCAATACAAGATCAGGCTTTTCTTGACATAACAAAGCCCTAGATACTTTTTCTTCTTCTGTAATTGAAATCAATGAGTACATACCTGGAGTATCAATAAATTCATATAATATACCATTTATTTTGTTATATCCCCGGGAAATATCAACGGTAGTCCCTGGATAATTGGATACTGCTACATACTGCCCCGTCAAATAATTAAAAATTACACTCTTGCCCACATTAGGTGAGCCTACTAACACCACTTTTGCCAATCTCTCCTGCCTCCGCTCCCTAAAATTATGTTGCTATTCATATTCAATTAGCAACATAATTAGAACAAAAAAACAACCAAATGACAGCTTTGACTGTCATTTGGTTGTTTTCACCTTATAAAAATGGTGTTATTTTATCACTGATTGCTACTTTAGGCATAAAGCCTGACAGCTTTTCCACCTTTTCTCCATTCTTAAATAAAATCATAGTTGGTAAACTCATTATATTATATTGCTTAGCAAGTGCTTTATTCTCATCTACACTAACCTTGACAACTTTAACCTTATCTTTCATATCAGCTGCTAACTCGTCAATTATAGGGGATATTTGAGTACAATGCCCACACCAAGAAGACCAAAAATCAACTAATACAGGCAATTTTGATTCCAAAACTTCACTTTGAAAATTATCTTCGTTTATATCGATCGCGTTTACCATTCTCTCTTATTATGCCTCCTTCTTTCTAAGCTCTACTATGATACATGCAGCAACAACAGTATGTCCTAACTCTTTAGCTACTTGAACGACCTGCTTTGTATCAGCTCCAGGCTGCAGCCAAATATTTCGAATGCCAAGTTCTGCACATTCATGCATAATCTGTTCCCCCACCTTCGGTGGTACTACCACATCCACAGCGTCAGGTATGACGGGTAAATCCTTCAGTGTAGGATAACATTTCTTGCCAAAGACCTCATTAATACCAGGATTGATAGGATATACCTCAAGTCCTGACTCTACCATAGATTTAAAAATTTTATATCCAAACTTTTCTTTATTATTAGTGGCTCCAACAACTGCCCAGGTTTTTAGTTTTAGCATATTATCAATGTTGCTCAAAAACATTCCTCCTTTATTCATTTAGCTACATTATAGTATCCTGGGTATTTCTGGTCAATATTCGATTATCCCTTAACAAATATTGAGAATAAGGATAAACAAATTTCGATACCAATCAAAATAATTACGGCCCATTCCAATCTTGTCCCTCTCTTAGAGTGGGCCAATCCTGAAAAGACTTCTGTAATATCCATCAAGGTATCTATTTTATGACGAAGTTTTTCATAACGATCCGTTAATTCAAATAATTTCGTAAGGTCATCATATAATTCACTAGCATTTTCGTTATTCCAAGTAACAGCTGGTTTATCTAATAACATAACATATGAGATTGTGCTTAATTTAAATTCTAAAATACTAGCAGATAATTTTGCTAATTTTTCATCTGATACTGCCAATTTCCCTTGATACAAGTTATTAACAACATCTTCAATTTCGTCCAAAACATGAGATATCTCTGATTCAATTTTTTCTAGAGCTACTGACTTTGCTAATACTGTGGAAACAATGTCAAACTGATATTCAGCTTGCTCGTTTGTCACCATATAATCATTATTTATGGAGAATTCTTGATTTGAATTCCCCTCAATTTTATATTCATCAATATATTTAAATGAATTGGTATCATTTATACCAATTTCAATATTTTTTAAATAATTAATAATATCCATAATTTCATGATGCTGAAAGTTTAAAAAGACGATACTACCAAAGTGAAAAAGATAGACCCTTTTAGCTTCTATCTCACGAACAATGCCTTGCAATTCACTACCTTTAAGTACTAAATATTCTTCCCATTTTAATTTACGATTACTACCAAAATGTTGAGAAATTTTATTCAGATTTATCTCATTACCTATCACGATGGCTTTAAACTCTGTTTTAGTCAATTATCTCACTCTCCATTTAAGCTCATAATCAGTATGGTAATATACAAAAGATTAACAACCCCCTAACATGAGCAACAGTTACACTATGCGCTTCATTGCTGCAAAAGGAAGCTCTATCTCATCTGTATTTAAAATATGATCTTTTTTAAAAATTTAATTGCTTTTAGCAACCTAGTGAGATATTTTAATAAGAGATACTATTAGGAAAGAGGGCTTATTTTATGAATATTCAAATCTTTGGCACCAAAAAATGTAAGAATACTCGCAAGGCTGAACGATATTTCAAAGAGCGAAATATTTCTTATCAATTCATTGATTTAACCATTAAAGGTCTAAGTAAAGGAGAATTAAATAGTATTAGAAAATTTATTGACTTAAAAGACTTAATTAATACTGAAGGTAAAGAATATCAATCTAGTAATCTAAGATACATTATCCATAATACAGAAGATATTGTATTAAATAATCCATTGCTATTTAAAACTCCCATTGTTAGAAATACTACAGCAGCATCAACAGTGGGCTATTGCCCTGATATTTGGAAACAATGGCAAGACTAATTCTTACAATGTTGCCAACAAAGCTTTGATGTCATCTAAGTAATTATTAATATCAAAGTAAAATATTTCTCCCGTACGTCTTACTTTTACCTCAATAATTTTTTCGTTAATTGTTTTAGGTCCAATTGTGACTTTTAATGGATAGCCAATAAGATCAGCATCCTTAAATTTAACTCCCGGACGTTCATTTCGATCATCAAATACAGCTTCAATTCCTGAAGCATTTAGATTTTGATATATTTCACGAGACAAGCTCATCTGTGTCTCATCTTTGGAACTAATTGGCACAATAACTACATGGTATGGGGCAATAGCTGCAGGCCAAATAATTCCTGCTTCATCATTGTGTTGCTCAATAGTGGCTGCCATAGTACGGCTAACCCCAATACCATAGCATCCCATGACCATTGATTTTTCTCTACCATTTTCATCAAGATAAGTCGCTTTTAAAGCTTCACTATATTTAGTATAGAGTTTAAAAACTTGACCAACTTCAATTCCTCTGGCAGTTTTAACGGGTAAAGCACAATGAGGGCATGGATCATTTTCTTGAATTAAACGAATATCGTCAACTATAGTAGGAAAAAAATCACGTTTGGCGTTCACATTCTGATAATGTTGGTCAATAATATTTGCACCACAAACGGCATTATATAAATTCATAACCGTGGTATCAGCTACAAGCATTGGAATTTTAATACCAACAGGACCAATAAATCCAGGAGTACTTCCTAATACTTCTGTTACTATTTTCTCATCTGCCATTTCTATCGTTAAACAACCTACCAAGTTTTGCAATTTAATTTCATTAACTTCATGATCGCCACGAACTAACGCTACCACAACACCTTTATCAGTATTATAGACAAGGGTCTTTATTGTCTTATCTGCAGAAACTCCCAATAAATTAGTTACCGCTTCTATAGACTTAGTACCAGGTGTATCAATAATCGCTAAGGTTTCTAACGGTTCCTCAGACATAACGATAGGCTTTAACTCAGCTTTTTCAACATTTGCTGCATAATCACATGAAGGACAATATACAATTGCAGCTTCCCCAGAATCGGCAATTACCATAAACTCATGGGTCCCACTGCCACCAATCGCACCACCATCAGCTTCTACGGCTCTAAAAGTTAGACCACAACGAGTAAAGATGTTGGTATATGCTTCATACATTTGTTCATAGGATTCATTTAGACCTTGCTCATCTTTATCAAAAGAATATAAATCTTTCATGATAAATTCCCGGCCACGCATTAAGCCAAAACGAGGACGCCGCTCATCGCGATATTTATTTTGAATTTGATATAATTTTAATGGTAATTGTCGATAAGATCGCACATCTGAACGTACTAGTGTAGTAATCATCTCTTCATGAGTAGGTCCTAGACAAAAATTACGACTATGACGATCCTTTAACCTGAACATTTCATCCCCATATACATTCCAGCGGCCAGTTTCCTGCCACATTTCGGCAGGTTGTATGATAGGCATCAGTAATTCCTGACCACCTTTAGCATCCATCTCCTGACGAACAATGGTTTCAATTTTCCTAAGTATTCGTAACGCTAGAGGCATGTATGTATAAATTCCCCCAGCAGCTTTACGAATCATACCCGCTCTAAGCATAAGCTGATGACTTACTACTTCGGCTTCTGCCGGCGTTTCGCGTAACGTTGGAGCATATAACTGTGATACTAACATAATTTATATTTCCTCCTTAATGAGTTTATCAATTTCATCAAATAATGCTGCTACTAGCTGATCAGCAGATACTTTTTTGATAATTTCGCCTTTGCGAAATACTAATCCTTGTCCTTTACCTCCGGCAATTCCAATATCAGCTTCTTTCGCTTCTCCTGGCCCATTTACTACACATCCCATTACGGCAACTTTAAATGGCTTATGTACATTCTTTAGTTTATCCTCAACCTGCTCAGCTATTTCAGCTAAGTTAATATTACAGCGGCCACAAGTTGGACATGATATCAGGGTGGGACCATATTCCCTTAAACCTAATGCTTTTAGAATTTTATTTGCAGCTTTTACTTCTTCTACAGGATCACCTGTTAAAGATACTCGAATGGTATCACCGATACCTTGTGCTAATAAAGCACCAATACCTACCGCTGATTTAATAATACCTGATTTTATCGTTCCAGCTTCAGTGATTCCCAAATGTAAAGGATAATCCACAGTTTCAGACATTAACTGATAAGCCTTAATAGTAGTAGGGACATCATTTGCTTTTAAAGAAATCTTGATATTGCGAAAATCTAAATTTTCTAAAATAGCAATATGTTGCAGCGCACTTTCTACCATGCCTGCAGGTGTGGGATGCCCGCCATACTTTTCTAATATATTTTTTTCTAAGGAACCAGCATTTACACCAATACGAATCGGAATATGAAGTTTTTTTGCTTCCTTAACAATCATTGCAACATGACTTACTTCACCAATATTACCAGGATTAATACGCAAGGCATCTATTCCATTTTCGATCGCGGCAATGGCTAGGCGGTAATCAAAATGAATATCTGCGATTAAGGGAACCTTTACTTTCGATTTTATCTCTTTTATCGCTAAAGCTGCTGACATATCAGGTATCGCCAATCGTACAATATCACAACCAACTGCACTTAATCGTTCGATTTGAGCTACAGTAGCTGCTACATGATGCGTTTTAGTATTGGTCATCGATTGCACTGATATAGGAGCCTTACCTCCAACGGTTACATTGCCAACATGTATAGGGCAAGTTTTCCTACGTTGCATAAATTCACTCATTTCTTCACCCCGAGATTCTCTGTACTTGGACTTTGTTTTTAAAATATCTTTAATCGAGAAATATCTTTAAAAGTAGCTACTAAAAACAAGAGCAATAATAAGGCAAAACCAATCATTTGGATGAACTGCATATGTTGTTTACTTAGAGGTTTACCCCTTAAACCTTCTACCGCCAATGTTACAAGATGCCCACCATCAAGCATGGGTACAGGCAGTAAATTAATGAGCCCTAAGTTAATACTAAGAAAGGCAGCGAACTGTAGTAAAGGCATCAATCCTAATTGTGCCACTTCACCAGCCATTTGAGCAACACCAATAGGACCTGCCACTTCAGCAGCAACTTTACCTGTAATCATTTGTCCTATACCAACAACCATACTACTTGCCACTAAATAGGTCTGCTTAACTGCTAAGCCGAATGCTTCTATAAAATCTGGATGATATTTCTCAATTTGCGGCATAACACCAATGATACCCCGATTGACCTTTTCATCATATTCTGGCACTACTACAGTTTTTTTGATTTCTCCATTATGTTGATAACGCAATGTTAACTCATTACCAGCATTTACCTGAACAATGTTTACAAATTCCCGCCATGATGTAATATCCGTATCATTGACAGATAAAATTAGATCACCAAGAGACAATCCCGCCTGAGCTGCAGGTCTATCGGTAAAAACATTGCCAATAATAGGCGCATTCGAGGGGTTATCAATACCTGCATTTAGGAAAATAGTCATAAATAATAAGATTGGCAGCACGAAATTCATCGTAGATCCTGCCACAATGACTAGCATTCTAGCCGGAATCGATTTAGCACTAAAGGAGCTTTCATCTTGCTCTTCATCAGGATCCATGCCTGCAATTTTATTGAAACCACCTAGTGGAACAATACGCCAAGAATATAATGTTTCACCATACTTATAGCTAATTACCTTAGGGCCAAATCCAATAGCAAACTCATCGACTCGCATGCCAGTCATTTTGGCAGTAATGAAATGTCCTAATTCATGAACAAATACCAAAAGACCAAATACAAAAATGGTAGCAACAGTTGTCATCAACAATAGAATCACTCCTATCTTTTGATTATTAATAAACCTACTCTCTAATGGCTTTTAAGATTTCCATAGACCGAACCCGGGACCATAAATCTGCATTATAAATGTCATTCAAGTCAGGAGTAGTAATTATCTTGTGGCAATTCATTACACTATCTATCACCGTGAAAATATCAAGATACCGAAGCTTCCCTTGGAGAAAAGCATTAACTGCTTCCTCATTAGCAGCATTAAATACACATGGTAATGTTCCGCCAGTAGTTCCGGCATAACAAGCAAGTTTTAATATTGGAAAGTTCACCAAATCTGGCGGAGCAAAAGTTAACGTCGATAATGTTTTAAAGTCCAATCTTGGATAATTAGTAACAATACGTTCAGGATAGGTAAGAGCATACTGGATAGGCACTCGCATATCGGGTTTTCCGAGTTGCGCTATAACAGATCCATCCAGGAATTCAACCATAGAATGGATGATACTCTGCGGATGTACTACAACTTCAATTTGAGAATAGGCAACATCAAATAGCCAATGGGCCTCAATAACTTCTAGTCCTTTATTAGCTAAGGTAGAGGAATCCACTGTAATTTTTTTACCCATTGACCAGTTAGGGTGACGCAAACAATCTTCTACAGTAATATGTTGTAAATCTTCACATTTTAGTCCGCGAAAAGGACCACCTGAAGCAGTCAGAAGAATACGACTGATATTCTTTGTGGATTCCCCCTGCAAACATTGAAAAATAGCACTATGCTCACTGTCTACTGGTAGTATTTTCACACCTTTGTCTTTGGCAAGCTGAGTTACTAATTCACCAGCAGCTACTAACGTCTCTTTATTCGCCAATGCAATATTTTTACCAGCTTTAATAGCTGCTATAGTAGGCTTTAGACCAGCAAAACCCATCAGCGATGTTATTACTGTATTGACTGCCGTATGAGTGGCTGCTGCTAATAATCCCTCTTCACCTGTTAAAATAAGAGTAGAACCCAAATATCGTTTCATGAGTCTATCAGCCGCATCCTTATTAACCAGTACAGCTATTTGAGGCTTAAAATATTGAATTTGCTCTTCTAATAAAACATCATTATGATATGCAGCTAACGCAGTTACACAAAATTTATCTTGATTGGCGGCAATGACTTCCAAAGCCTGTGTACCAATAGAACCAGTACTGCCCAAAATGGCTATATGTTGCATTATAAACTTCTCCTTTAACATACTTAATGCTACTATTTTAACTTAAAACTTTTTATCAATAACTTATAGTGACAACAAATAGACTATCACAGGGCAAAACCATACATATAGTAATAAATAACAGGCACTACAAACAATATGCTATCAAAGCGATCTAAAATCCCCCCATGACCAGGTAGAATTCTCCCAGAGTCTTTTACATTTGCAAAACGTTTTATAGCAGACTCAGTTAAATCACCAACCGGCGCAGCTAAACCAACTAATATACCCATAACCACACTTTGAGCTATGGATAAATGAAATAACATTCCTAACGTTAAAATAGCTATTATACTGCCAAACATGCCTCCAAGAGCTCCCTCTATCGTTTTAGCAGGACTGACTGCTGGACATAGTTTATGTCTGCCAAATCGGGAGCCAATAAAATAAGCAAAAGTATCATTTGCCCAGGTACCAACAAAGGCTAACCATAAATAGGCCGCACCTGCTGATAATGTTCCCCAGGAAGTAGCTATGTGCACAGAACTATCACTATATCGCAGTAATAGTAAATGAGAAAATGATATTCCAATATACATAATACCGAATAAAGAAAAAGCAGCATCTACAACAGTAAATTTTTTACCTGACAACACGCTATTTAATAAAATAAATAGTAGAGCAAAAAACAGTACCATTATTATTTCTTGTGAATTTCCTAGCCAGGCGCATCCTAAAAGTAAAAAGTTAGTTAAGAAACCTAATTTATAAAATATCCTAATATTCTTATTCTGTAACATAATATAAAATTCATGCCACGCTAATAATGTAAGAATAAGAATTGCAGCAGCAAATAACCATTCTCCATAATTAATTACAAAAATAGTCATGGGTATACCTATAACTGCTGTTAGAATCCGTCTTCCAAGCATTGAAGCACCTACCTGTAACCTTATTTTTTCAATCCACCAAATCTCCGCTCTCGTTTCTGATAATCCACTATAGCCTGAATAAAATGCTCGGGCTTAAAATCAGGCCACTTAATATCAGTAAACCAAAACTCCGCATATGCTGATTGCCACAATAAAAAATTACTAATTCTAAAATCCCCACTGGGCCGAATAACCAAATCAGGATCAGGTAAATCAGCAGTATATAAGTTTACCGATATACTATTCTCACTAATTTCCTGAGGTAACATTTCACCTCTAGCAACTTTTTCACCAATTATTTGAACAGAACGAACAATCTCTGCACGGCCACCATAATTAACTGCCAAGTTAAAGACCATTCCTGTATTTTTCTTAGTATATGCCTGAGCCTTCTCAACTTTATACTGCAATTCAGTAGCCAACTCATCTACTTTACCAATAAAGCGGATTTGTACATTTTTTTTATGAAGCTCGGCAATTTCACTGTCAAGATACTCCGAAAATAGCCGCATTAATAAATTTACTTCTTCTGTTGGCCTTTTCCAATTTTCAGTAGAAAATGCATATGTAGTCAAGACCTTTAAATTCATATTAACAGCAGTCGTAACAATATCACGTAAACTCTCTACACCGGCCCGATGTCCTAAGGTGCGCGGTAAACCTTTTCTTTTTGCCCATCGACCATTACCATCCATGATAATTGCAATGTGCTTAGGCAATCTCTCCTGTTCCACTAAGTCATATATATTGCTTTTATCATCTTTTTTATTAAACCATTTTTTCCACATGCTACGACCTCCAGAATAATCTAACAGAAACTAAACCCCCTCTTGCGAGGGGGTTCCAGTCATGGAGCCAAAATAGCACCAATAGGGCAAACCGCCGCAGAGGCACCACATTCTACACATTCTCCTGAAATGGCATATATGGGATGCCCTTCATTAATCACACTGACAGAATAAATTACTTCACAATAAGGATAAGCAATACCTTTTATATCAACTCTGTGAATCATTACTTATCACTTCGCCTTTTCCATTTTGGCAGCAACCACCAAATGATAAACGCCATCATATATCTGCTGTCTTATAACATAATAGAAACATTCTAAATTCGATATTTGGCGAGTTGGGGAAGTTATCGTTACCATATACTTTATCTGCGCATCATCTAATTGTTTTTTGACTATACATAGAGGCCTAGCCACTGTATCTATCATATTATACTTCCAGTATTTCTTTTTCTTTAGCACTCATAATAACATCTATTTCTTTCACATATTTATCAGTAAGTTTTTGCATATCGTCTTGTGCTTTTTTCACATCATCTTCAGAAATAGTCTTATCTTTTTCAAGCTTCTTTACAGCGTCATTTGCTTCGCGACGAGAATTGCGAATAACAATCCGACTATCCTCAGCTTTTTTATGAACGACTTTCACAAGTTCAAGACGACGCTGTTGAGTAAGTTGAGGTATATTCAGTCTAATTACTGTTCCGTCACTATTCGGGGTGAGTCCTAAATCCGATTTTAAAATGGCTTTTTCAATCTGAGCAATCATGGATTTCTCCCAGGCTTGAATTGTAATCATTCTTGGCTCAGGAACGGCAATATTCGCCACCTGATTAATCGGCGTTGGTGTACCATAATAATCTACAGAAATTTTATCTAATAGTGCAGGTGTAGCCCTTCCCGCACGTAAGGTAGATAATTCTCTCCGCAAGGCATCAATTGCCTTTTTCATTTTGCTTTCATTACTTTCAAAAATTTCTTTAATTAGCATTATTGTCCCCCCACAACAGTACCAATATCTTCCCCAATGGCAGCTTTCAAAATATTCCCCGGCGCATCGATACTAAACACAATAAGGGGAATTTTATTATCCATGCACAAACTAGTAGCAGTTGAATCCATAACACCCAAGCCACGCCTTAAAACTTCCATATAAGCAAGTTCTTTAAACTTCTTAGCATCTGGATTTAAGCGTGGATCAGAATCATATACGCCATCCGTATTTTTTTTCGCCATAAGAATTACATCTGCCTCAATCTCAGCGGCTCTGAGTGCAGCTGTTGTATCCGTTGAAAAATAAGGATTACCCGTGCCTGCAGCAAAAATGACTACGCGATTCTTTTCTAAATGGCGAATAGCTCGGCGTCGAATGTAGGGTTCTGCTATTTGTCGCATTTCAATGGCAGTCTGCACGCGTGTATCCACATCACATTGCTCCAAAGCATCTTGAAGAGCCAGAGAGTTCATTACAGTGGCCAGCATTCCCATATAATCAGCAGCAGCTCTATCCATCCCCTTAGCGCTTCCAGACAATCCACGCCAGATATTTCCTCCACCCACTACTACGGCAACTTGCAGATCAGTATCTCTAATTTCTTTTATTTGACGAGCAATAGAGTCAACAATAACTGGATCAATGCCATATCCCTGCTTTCCAGCTAATGCTTCACCACTAAGCTTCAAAACTACACGCTTATATTTTGATGTAACCAAACATACCCCTCCATTCTTCAATTAAATTCTACAAATTTATATTAAATCCTTTAACAAATTCAAGAAAAGACAAAGCTTCTACCCTATCCTTAGATATAGAAATAAGCTTTGTCATCGATGAGTTGAAATCAAAATTTACATTATTTTTTGATTTCCTTAGAAAATAAGAGAACACTGCAGTGTTCTCTTATTTTTTAACAGCAGCCATCACTTCAGCAGCAAAATCATTGGCTTTCTTTTCAATACCTTCGCCAAGTTGATATCTGGTAAATCTTCTGATGGAAATGTTTTCCCCAATTTTAGAGATATTCTCATTAATCAGCTGAGTAATTGTCTGATCAGGATTCTTGATGAAGACCTGTTCCATTAAGCAGACTTCTTTATAGTATTTTTCAACCCGGCCTGTAATCATTTTTTCTACGATATTAGCAGGCTTTCCTTCATTCAATGCTTGAGCCTTTAAAATTTCCTTTTCATGCTCCAATACTTCTACAGGAACCTCTTCACGACGTACACAAGTAGGATTAGCAGCAGCAATTTGCATTGCAATATCTCTTGCCAATTCTTTAAATTTTTCAGTTTTGGCAACAAAGTCAGTCTCACAGTTTATTTCAACCATAACTCCTATACGTCCGCCACCATGTATGTAGGATTCAATAACCCCTTCTGAAGCAATACGATCTGCTTTTTTAGCAGCAGCTGCTAAACCTTTCTCGCGCAAATAATCAATCGCTTCATCAATATTCCCTTTTGTTTCTGTTAATGCCTTTTTACAATCCATCATGCCAGCACCAGTGCGCTGACGTAATTCTTTTACCATTCCAGCAGTTATCATTGTAGTCCTCCTGTCTATTGTTAAAGGTAAGGGAAAAAGAATTCTCCCCCTTACCTTTATCTAAATACAATTACTCAGCTTCTTCCACTTGTTCACCTTGTCTGGCCTCTAAAACAGCATCAGCCATTTTAGCAGTCAGCAATTTAACAGCACGAATAGCATCATCATTACCTGGGATAACATAATCAATCTCATCTGGATCACAATTAGTATCAACAATAGCTACAATAGGTATACCAAGCTTTTTAGCTTCAGCAACAGCAATACGTTCTTTGCGAGGATCAATAATAAACAAAGCTCCCGGCAATTTAGTCATATTTTTAATGCCGCCAAGAAACTTTTGCAGTCTCTCCATTTCATGACGAAGTGTAATAACTTCCTTTTTGGATAACACTTCAAACATTCCTTTTTCTTCCATATCTTCTAATTCTTTCAAACGGCCAATACGTTTTTGAATTGTTTGGAAGTTCGTTAACATACCACCAAGCCATCTTTCATTCACGAAGTACATATTACTTCTAATGGCTTCTTCCTTTACTGCATCTTGAGCTTGTTTTTTGGTTCCAACAAACAAAATCGTCTTATCTTCTGCAATCTCCCGCACAAAATTATAGGCATCTTCTACTTTCTTGACTGTTTTTTGTAAGTCAATTATGTAGATACCATTACGCTCCGTAAAAATATAAGGAGCCATTTTAGGGTTCCACCTTCTAGTTTGATGTCCAAAATGAACACCTGCTTCCAAAAGCTGTTTCATAGAAATTACTGACATACTTACACCTCCTGTTAAATTACCGCCGCAGTCCGCATTTTTTATTTATCACCAATATTTCGATTGGCACAGTTAATAAAATTGGCATGCGTGTGGATTTACAATACGAATCATTATATCATATCTATTTTTATATAACAAGTTACTTATCCGATAAATAAAAATCTTTTACAAATGAAAGTAACAAAATTTAATGATGCTATTATGTCACAACACCTTAACATCCACTTGAATCTAGGCTCGTTATCTTTTATTCAACTGCAATAGCAGAGTAATTTCACTTTTACTAATACCTGTACTTTTAGCAATCTCTATACTAGTGTATCCTTGATCAGCCAACGCTAATACTGAGTCGCGTTTATTTTTGCGCGCTATCTCTTTATTATTATCTATACCTAATATATTTTTTTCTTCGTTTAAAGGTATAGCCATATAATCCAATTTTTCATCAATTACTGTCACTTCTTCTCTCTGCAACTCGGAGGAATCTATTATATTCTGAACTGGAACTGCTGTAACATCTCTAGTTCCTTGTTCTAAAATTTCACTTGCTACTTTAATTTTCTCATCTAAACTTATAATCTTTTTATCAATTGTCTCTAACACATCTTCAAGATAACTAATTCTTTCTTCCAAACGCTGAATTACAACATCAGCTGCTTCCTCTAATTGTTCCTGAAATTGATTCGCAGAAGATGCAATATTGAGAGAAAAAACCTTCAATAGCATTTCCCGTTTATAGAATATGAAAATAACTAAAAAAATAATAATTAATATAAAAATTAAACTGCCAGAAAACATACTGTCACCTCATCAATCCACGAAAGCAATATTGTGTCATGTTTTAATATCAATTAAGTGCCCACGGATGGGGTCATCATTAGAAGCATGATTGACCTTATCTAAGTCTGTGTTATTATTAGCGCTATTATTGCTATGACTTTGTTCCTGCTTAGGTTGTTTTGGGTCTTTTGATTCTTGTTCTCGTCCCACTTTACCACCTTCATTTTTGGCAGTACTTTGAACTTGCTGCTGACGTTTTGTTGAAATACTTTTCCATTGTTCGGCAATATGCTGCTGCTGCAAAGTGTCTTGTCGATCCACACTATTCTGGGCTTTGCCTACTTCTGTAGATTTAGGGATCAAAACTTGTAAATCTATTGATTGAATAGACATAATCCCCACCATCCTAATAATAATATATCCAACTATACTAATAAATGTATATCTTATTTAAATCCACCTATTTTTATTTCTCCATCTTCAGCATATAAGGAAACAAATTTTAAAGTATCCCTTATTGGCTTAACTAAAGTCCCCACAACAACCTTTACACCAGGATAAATAACATCCGAAACTTTTATACGCCCAGCGCGCATTTCTTCAAACTCACCCTCAATAACTGCCATTCGAGTACGCATCGTTTCAACTTGACCTACCAGATGAAATTGTGCCTTTGTTAATTTTAAAAGCATTTCCCTTTTATCTGGAGGCATAGTATGCTGATCCATTGATCGTAGAATACTTAATGCTTTTTGCGCCTGTTCAAGATTTATTTCTACCTTTTTGGATTCACGGCGTATATGTTGGTATTCTTCCCTAAGTATAGGATTTACACCAACTTCTAATTCTGTACTGGTTGACATCTGGGTACCTACCGCTTTAGCACGAATTTCTTCCCCTGCCATAACAGTACCACCGGCAATTAATCCCCGACGCCCTTCCACCTGTACTTTCTTTCCCGCAGTAATGCGCGAGTGGAGAACAACATCACTGACTAATATGTCTATGCCTGCATGAACCGTAGCATTTTCAATGAATTTAGCAACTACATTTTCTTTCGCTTTAACATAACCTCGATGCATACCTTGTATGCCCATTTTAATAATTACATTTTTGCCTTCTACGATACCCCCACTAACTGACCCAAAGACTTCTATATTACCTTCAGCTTTGACTGAGAAGCCTGGTTGTACAGAACCACGTATCGTAACGTTGCCAATAAATTCAATATTACCTGTAGAAACATCTACATCTTCTTTGATTTCAATAACCGGCATCACATTAATTTTATTATTAACAATCAGAAATTGACCTGCAATATCAGCCACAATCGTATTTGTTTCAACGACCTTCACATTTTTTCCTACAGGAAGTATTAAATCCTTGCCAGGTTTTGCAACAACGGTAATACCTAATACATCCATACCAGGTGTTCCCGGCGTTGCAGGAATTTTTTCAGCTAATATATCACCTTCTTGTACTGTTGTAAACAAATTCAGGTTTTTAAAATCTACACTACCATCTTCCATTTCCTGTGGACGACTTTTCCCTGCAATGGTGACATGATATTTAATCTGAGCATTCATACCGTGAATAGGCTGCTGCCCACGCGCGCATACTACGGCACTACCTGGAGAATCATAAGCTTTTTTTACGGCTTCATGATCAATACCAAACACAATACCACATGTCTTAATCTTTTCTAGCACAGCATCCAATTCTAACGCACGACACTTAGGTGGTAACACAATTTGTAATGAAGCTTCCATTCTATCCCGTGTCAAATTAACCTGAATTTCCGGCTCAGGTGGAGGTATTGGTACCGGTTTTTCTGCTACTTTTATAGGCTGTCCATCTGCTTCCTTAATTGCAGCTATTATTACATTTTTGTTATATCCAGTTACATCCCTTTTGTTTAATTGCTCAAATATAGCTGTTTCATTTACTGGAGCTGCCCCCTCCTCACGAGCGGGTATAATTAGATATACACCACTATCATTGATAGTAATTGAATATCCAGCAAATTGATCAATTTTTTCTTCAGCCTGAACCTCAACGTGTTCATCACCAATCATAGCTATGATCCCCCTCAACGGTGTCAAATAAAACTTGATTTAATTCGTGATAATGCTCCTCTTAAGCGAAAAATTGATTTAGTATGAAGCTGGGAAATACGAGCTTCAGATAATTTTAAAATTAAGCTAATTTCTTTTAATGTTAGGCCTTCATAATAATACAAGGTAACAACTAATCGTTCTTTCTCAGGTAATTTATCAATAGCTTTAGCTAAAGCCTGTTTTACTTCTTCTATTTCTATATGTTCCGAAGGATTTACCAAATGCGCTGAAGATGTTTCTGTCTTGATAAACTCCTCCAAAGGCACAATGGTGCTAGCATTGAGCTGATTTAACAAAGTATGCAGCTCATTAATTGTAATTCCAAGAGCTTCAGCAATTTCACTGTCAGTAGCAGCACGACCTAACTCATTTTCCAGTTGTGATACACACTGTTCATATTGTTTTGCCTTTTGTCTAATACTTGTTGGTACCCAATCTTGCGCACGAATAGCATCAAGCATAGATCCCCTAATACGAACCACAGCATAGGTTTCAAATTTAATTCCTCGCATTGGATCATATTTCTCAATTGCATCAAGTAAGCCAAAGAAACCATTACTAACTAGATCATCTTTATCTACATATTGTGGTAAGCTAATAGCAATACGGCTGGCAACTAACTTAACTAGCGACAAATAGCGTTCAATTAATTTTTCTCGTACTTCCACTTTCTTACTTTGTTGATAATCTAGCCACAATTTCATAGTTTCTTCCATTTTAAGCTGATTATTACCTATCATATGTGATTACCCCCACTAACTCACGTATACATCATTCTTTGGGGCGCGTTATCTGTTGAAAACTATTAGAAGTAAATGGAGCAAATTCGGAATCCTTAGGTAGATCTTCAAGAGGCTGTTCTTCATTAACAAGCTCTTTTTTTTGCCCTTGTTCTCTATTTTTTACCTCTAACTTTGTCTTCAAAAATCTTTCGACTATAATTCCTAAGACGTAACCAATAATACCAAAAATAGCGATAGAAATAATAATGCGATAAATAACAGTTTCAAGCCTAGCACCTTGTAACATACCGTTAAGTAGTGTCAGGGCACCAACAATTAGTGCTAAGCACAGAGCAATACGCAACTTAAGCACTCTCATCCCCCCTGATTATAGTTCTTTCTCACCCTTAGCAATTGTTCTTACGCGATAAATGCCTGTATCTAAAAGTAATTCAACTGTTCGTCCATAATTTCCACCTGTATCATCTGCTAATATTTTAATATCCATTTTCTTTAGCAACATACGTACTGCTTCTGCATTGCGCTCACCAACACGCATAACATCTGTCGCATTCGCAAAGGTAAACATTTGAGCTCCACCTGCAATTTTTGCCGTAATCCGGGATTTTGCAGCACCTAACTTTACCATTTCATCTAACATTAAGGGTAACGCAGTATTTGCAAATTTAGCAGGATTTTCAGCAGATCGAGCTTGTGTGCTATCTGGAAGCATAATATGAGCTAACCCGCCAATTTTGGTAACCGTATCATAAAATGCAATACCAATACAAGATCCTAGTCCATAGCTAATGAGACTACAAGGATTACGACCTACTTTATAGTCAGCCATACCCACTTTAATCAGTTCTGACATTATTCCTTCACCCCTATTGCCGCCAAAATAGTATTTAACGAACCAGGGTCAGGAATCAAGAAAAAATGCCCCTTTACACCATCACTCTCCGTAGTAAATTCCGTTTCAATTACTAAAGCATGATCCCCCATTTGTCCTAGCTGAATCAGAATAACACTCAAAATCGCTCCAGCCATATCCATCGCTAACGCAGGAATAGATGGTAATAATGTCAGAGAAGTAAAATGAGATAATGCATTTAGGTAAGCACCTGCAAGAATATTTCCAATCTCCATTAAAGCCGACTCATCCATCGAATTCAACGAGGTTGTATGACCCTGCTCCCTTCCCATTAGCATATCTACTAAATAAAAAGCACTATCACGAGGCAGCAAGAATAAAATGCTGCTTGGTGCAGGACCAAAGACACGTAAATATACCCCAGCAACCATTGCGTCAGGGCCACCAACAACATCTGGCACCTCACCTAAGGGCATAATCGCGATTTTAGGCACTGTCATATCAATTTTCCGATTAATAATTTGGGATAAGGCTGTGGCGGAATTACCAGCACCAACATTGCCAATTTCTCTTAACGCATCTAGCTGCAATATTGATAAATTTAATATCTCATCCGACAATATTTCCACCTCATTCATAAAATTACACTACTTTTGCTTCCTGCCCAACACCGATTATTTCTTCTAAATTCAATAAAATGAGCAATCTATTTTCTAATTTTCCAACACCGCTAAGATAACTAGCTGCTACACTACCTGCAACAACATCAGGCGAATCAATGTTTTCCTGATTAATCGTCATAACTTCAGAAACCGCATCCACAATCATACCAACTGATAATTCATCCACTTTAACAATAATAATGCGAGTATCTTCTGTTGATACCTGCTGCGGTAAATTCAAACGCTTCTTTAAATCAATAACTGGCAAAACACTGCCTCGCAGATTAATTACACCTTTAATATATTCTGGAGTGTGAGGAACTCTTGTAATATCAGTAATACGCTTAATTTCCTGAACCTGCAAAATACTCACACTATATTCTTCTTTACCTAGTTTGAAAACAACTAGTTGTACCTCACTGCTTGAGTAATTTTTTTCGGACATGTGCTCTCCCCCTTATTGGATTAATGAACCGATATCTAATATAAGTGCGACTTGACCATTACCCAAAATAGTTGCACCAGCAATAATCTTAATCCCAGCTAACAGTTTACCTAAAGATTTAATTACAATTTCTTGCTGCCCTATGAGATTATCAACAATAATCCCTGCACGCTGCTCACCAATATGTACTATTACAACAAATAGTTCTTCTTCATGTTGTTGATGCTCCGACTCAGGTATTGATAGCACATTCGCTAACCGCACAATGGGAATGATTTGACCTCTAAGTAAAATCACTTCTTTATTTTGCACAGTCTTAATATCAGATGGCATAATATTAATCGTACTATCAATAGACCCTAGAGGAATCGCATAAATTTCTTCAGAAACCTTGACCAATAATGCCTGTATGATAGCTAGCGTCAATGGTAATCGAATCTTAAACTTACTGCCTTCATTCACCTTAGTTTCAACATCCACCATTCCACCAAGAGACTCTATTTTATTTTTAACCGCATCCATTCCTACACCGCGACCTGATACATCAGTAACAACAGCAGCCGTTGAAAAACCTGGCAAGAAAACTAAGCGAACCGCTTCATTAGCATCCATAACATCTGCTTCTCCCTGGGAAATAAGTCCCTTTTCAACAGCTTTACGCTTAATAATATCAGCGTTAATGCCTTTCCCATCATCTTCAACCATAATAATTACATTGTTGCCTTCATGACGAGCAATCAAACGAATTTCACCAATCGGATTTTTTCCTTTTTCTTCTCGATCTTGTGGATGCTCAATACCATGATCAATGGAATTACGCAATAAATGAACTAAAGGATCACCAATCTCATCGATAACAGTACGATCAAGTTCTGTTTCCTCTCCTTGGATAATCAGATTAATTTCCTTATTAAGATCCCTGGATAAATCTCGCACCATCCGTGGAAAACGATTAAATACTTGCCCTACAGGAACCATTCGTACCTTCATAACTACAGCCTGCAAATCAGTCGTTACCCGATCCATTTGTTCAATTGTCTCAACTAGATCCGTTAGCTTATGGGTAAGACCAATTTGTTCCAGCCTGGTCTTATTAATAACTAATTCGCCTACAAGATTTAATAACGTATCTAATTTATCAATATCTACCCTCACAGACTGGCCACTTTTATTTTTCTTTTCTGCCATTGATTGAGTAGCCGCAGCTACATTGGCAGTTTTCTCATGTTCATCCTGTATTTTGGGTGCTTGCTCCGCTGGTTTCTCATGAATCGCTTGTCCGCCAATGCTATCAGTTGGTAATACACACGGTAACACAACAACTTTATCAATTTCTGAAATTGACAATACTGTTTGTTGAATTTTATCAGCTTCACTGCCAGAAACAACAATAACCTGAAAGGTAAGAGCAAAATTTTCTTTTTCCAACTCTTCTACCGCTGGAATGCTTTTAATTACTTCACCAATTTCATCTAATGCATTCATCACCATATAAGATCTAGCCGATTTTAAAAGACAACCTTCGCGCAAAGAAATTTGTACCTCATATGCTTGCATACCTTGCGATCTTGCCTTTTTAATAACAGCTATTTCCGTATCGCTAAGCTCTATGGAAGAACTTTCTGCAGCTACTGTCTTGGCTGTTGTGTTAGCAACCGTCGCTGACACTGCCTCCCCTTTAGCTAATGCTTTGAGTTTAGCAATGAGCGGCTTACTGTCAATAGAACTTTCACTATTCGTAGCAACACTTTCTACCAGCTGCTCCAATGTATCAACACATTTAAAAATAGTATCAATAATATCATGACTGGCTTTTAATTGACCTTTACGCAATAAATCCAATATATTTTCCATTTCATGTGTTAACTCAGCAATTGTTGTAAATCCCATTGTTGCTGACATACCTTTGATAGTATGAGCACTACGAAATATTTCGCTAAGTACTGATAAGTTCTCAGGGTCATTCTCTAAGTCTAGTACACAACTGTTAAGTGTTTGTAAATGCTCTCGAGATTCTTCTAAAAACATTCCCATATATTGGTTCGTATCCATATTTTCCACCTCCAAATTTATTTAACAATAGCTTTAACAATTTCTGCAGCAATAGCTGAAAGTGGTGCAATTTTGTCAACCACACCTAATTCAATAGCCGACTTCGGCATACCAAATACAACTGCTGTAGACTGATCTTCGGCAATCGTATAGCCACGCTGTTGCTTGATAATTTGTATACCTTTAGCTCCATCATGGCCCATTCCGGTAAGAATCACACCTACAGTACGCTCTCCATAAACTTTAGCAACAGATTCCATCATTGGATCTACCGCTGGCCGATGACCACCAATTGGAGGATTTTGATTTAATTTCACTACTTTTTTATTACCCTCACGCTCAATTGTCATATGAAAATCACCAGGAGCAATAAAAACAAAGCCAGGACGAATCACCTCATTATGTTCAGCCTCTTTTACGGTTAAAGCTGATAAAGAATTTAAACGTTCCGCTAAAGACTTTGTAAATCCTGGAGGCATATGCTGAACAATAACCACTCCACAAGGTAAATTACCAGGGAGTCTCGTAATTATTTCCTGCAGAGCCCGTGGGCCCCCTGTAGAGGTACCAATAGCCAAAATGCGTTCCTCATTAAGCGGCATAAAAGCTTGTGTGGAAAGACTTGTCATAGACGGCAATGTTACTTTCATTTTACTTAACTGAAATACATTCGCCTTGTTAGCTGCACGACTTTTAGCCAATATTTCATTACCAATACCTGTTATGTTAGAAATAACCCCTGAAGTTTTAGCAACAAAATCGACTGCTCCTAATTCCAACGCAGTTAAGGTTGCCTTTTCTCCAGAACTTGTTAAACTACTAAGCATAACTACAGGTGTTGGCATCTCCCTCATAATAATTTCTAGAGCTTGTATCCCATTCATGATAGGCATTTCAACATCCATAGTAACGACATCAGGCTTGAGTTGTTTCACTTTTTCTAAAGCCTCTTTGCCGTTTCGGGCTGTACCAATCACCATGAAGTCTGCCTCCGCAGAAAATAGGTCTGATAATAGCTTTCGCATAAAAGCAGAATCGTCAACAATTAGTATTTTTATCATCATCCTACCTCCTGTAAGCTACAATCCTTTTTGACGGTGTTCTAACTGCTTTTTAAAAATAAATCTGCTTATTTTATCACGTACCATAGTACGCACACCGACAAATTTAATGCTAACCCAAAATAATTCACGATCTTCTTGTGGCTTTTGTACTCGAATCACTTCACCATCAACCTCAAGATCACCATCTTCAGGAAGAGTAATAATCATTTTTACTTTTGTACTTAATTTTAATGGTTGCTCACATATAGCCTGCAAGCCGCCGCCACTAAGATCTCTAGTCATTACCTTAAGCGTAGTAGGATTATCCACATCATCATCAGAAAAATACTCTATTTGTAGAGGCTGCGATACATCAAACCGAACAAAAGCTCGTTGTTGCATTTTTTCAACCTCATAAGGCATACTGGCTATCCATACTGGTAAAGGATACATTCGTTTATTTAAAAATTTACTTTTAAAAAAATAAACCCCACTCTCAGTAATAATTTTGCCATAGAATCCACGTCCAGTTTCCAGAAAAATAGGACGTCCTTTCTGCATTGGCATGGCAATTATCATTTCATCAGCAACAATCTCTTCAACACGACTAGCAAACCGTGGAGTATTGATATTCGAGGATAACATAATTTCCAAACGTTGATTTACTTTTAATATCTGTTCCAAGCTAATAAATCTTTCCTCCTCACTATCACAAACTTACCGCATTAGTCCTAATAACTTATTAAAGAAACCTTTAACTCCTGTTGTTGCCTTAACACTATCTCTATTTAACAAACGATTAGCAATTTGTTCTATACAGCGTGCTGATGCGGTATTAGGAAATGCCAATAATAACGGTGTTTGCTTTTTTACAGCTTTAACTAAATTACCATCTTCATAAACAAAGCCAAGACTATTGATCGTTAATCCTAAAAACTTAAGTGATACTTTCATCAACTTATCAGCTGCAATGTTTCCTTCATCAGGTTCCATTACACGATTGATCACTAGCTTTAATACAGCTGTTCCGGAATGATTTACAAAGGTTTTCACCATTGCATACGCATCGGTAATTGCTGTTGGTTCTGGAGTTGTCACAATAATAACTTCATCAGCTGCTACCACAAAATTCATTACACTTTTACTTATACCTGCGCCAGTGTCAATCAAAATGATATCTGCTAAATCATCTAATAAAGTAATTTTATTAATAATACGCGTAAGTTGCAAATCATTTAAATTTGCTAAATTATAAAGTCCAGAGCCACCTGACATGAACTTTATCCCAAGAGGACCATCCGTTATAATATCAACTAAAGAAAATCCGCCTTCTAATAAATGTAGAATATTGTAGGGTGTTGAGCACCCTAATATTACATCAACATTCCCCATTCCCAAATCGGCATCTATGATCAACACTCTTTGTCCTAATTTGGCTAATGCGAGTGCTAAATTTACAGTAAAATTAGTTTTACCGACGCCACCTTTACCACTAGTAACTGTAATTACGCGTGCAGTGGTACGATTTGTTTTGATAACGGAACTATTATTTTTTACAGAAGTATTTTGCATCATTTTGCGCAATTTTTCCGCTTGATCCCACATCATCACAAATCTCTCAAAATCAGCTGAGTTAATTTATTAGGATCAACTAGTTCTATATCATCAGGAACATTTTGCCCATTCGTTACATAAGATAACGACATAGGAAACTGATATAAAAGATTTACAACGGTACCAATATTTCGCGTTTCATCAATTTTTGTAAAGATGACCTTATGGGGTACACATACTGAAAATTTTTTTACGATATCTAATGCATCCTTATATTTAGTAGTAGCGCTTAATACCAGATATTTTTCAACGGCATCATCTATTTGTAAAAGATTTTTTAATTCATCTAACTGATCATTATTATGAGGACTGCGCCCGGCTGTATCAATTAATATCAACCGTTTATCCTGATTACTGTCCAGTACTTCTTTAAGTTCATCAGCAGTATATACAACATGAAGAGGTATTCCCATAATATCAGAATAAGTCTTTAATTGCTCAACAGCAGATATACGATAGGTATCAGCTGTTACTAAAGCAACTTGATATCCTTCTTGAATCGCAAACTTAGCTGCCAATTTTGCAATGGTTGTTGTCTTTCCTACCCCTGTTGGCCCAAAAAATGCTACTATCTTTCTACCTTTTTCAGGTACCTTGATACCTTCTACCTTTTGAAGACAGGTTTGGATCTGTGCAATAATCAACTGTTTAAGTTCCGGGCTCTCAGCTTCCAACTTCATATAATCTACTGGTAAATCTTCTATAATTTGCTCGGCAATATGTATATCAATATCATTATTGATTAATAAATCAAGGACTGGAGAATGTCCACCACCTTGAGGGATTTTAGATATTACTTTTTCTAGAAGATTACGCATCGTAGCAAGTTCAGATTGCACTGCAGTGTCTTCAGCACAAGGCTCTACAGCTTTTTGAGGTATAGTGGCAACAGAAGTATCAATGGCTGCCGTTACTTCCACCCCTTCCTTGGAAAAAAAACCGAAAATCCCTCCTTTACGAAATTTTCGTGTATGTAAAATAATAGCATCACGACCCAAAACACCTTTTGCTTGCGCTATAGCATTTTGCATAGAATCAGCAGTAAACACTCGTACTTTCAATTATATCCTCACCATCCCTAATGACTGCACCTCTATTTTAGATTCTAATTCTGCATAAGATAACACAATTACATTGGGTACACTGCGTTCTATTAATTTATAAAAATAAGTTCTAATTGCCGGACTGGTAAGAACGATTGGCTGATACCCAATATTCGTAATTTTGGGTAATTCTTTTGATAAGCTGGATATAATAGCTTGCAGAATATGCGGTTCAAGGGCAACATAAGAGCCGCTTTCGTTACGTTGGACTGCACCTGCAATGGTATTTTCCAGCTGTGGATCAACAGTTATGCAGGTGAGCGTGTCATTCTGTGCATATTGGCGTGAAATCTGTCTAGCCAACGCATGACGAACATATTCAGTTAAGATATCAGTATCTTTGGTTAGTTGAGCGTAGTCTGCCAGGGTTTCAAAAATTGTTACCATATCCCGTATAGAGATACGCTCACGTAATAGCTTCGCTAAAACTTTTTGAATATCTCCAATTGATAATAAGGCTGGTGTCAAGTCTTCTACCACTGCAGGATTATTCTGTTTTACAGAATCAACTAGGGTCTGAACTTCCTGTCGTCCTAAAATTTCAAATGCATAACCTTTAATAACTTCCGTAAGATGGGTTGCCAATACCGACACAGGATCTACCACGGTATAGCCTGCAAGTTCAGCTTGCTCACGATTTGCTTCCTGAATCCATAATGCTGGTAAGCCAAACGCTGGCTCTACTGTTTCAATACCATTAATTTCTTCAAAAACAGTACCTGAATTCATGGCTAAATAATGATCAAGTAATAATTCGCCTTTAGCAATCTCTATACCTTTTAATTTTATTACATATATATTAGGTTTTAACTGAATATTATCCCGAATACGAATAGTGGGAACAATAAGTCCTAATTCTAAAGCACACTGACGACGAATCATGACTACACGATCCAGCAAATCTCCACCTTGAGAAATATCCACCATAGGTATAAGGCTATAGCCAATCTCAAGTTCCATTGTATCAATCTGCAGCAGTGATACAATATTTTCTGGATTGCGAACCTCTTCCTTTTCTTTTTCCTCTAAATCAGTAACCTGAGAATTTTGATTAAACTGATTAGTCTTTCTTAAAACGTAGCCAATTGCCAAGCAAACAAAACCAAGAGTCACAAAGGGAAGAGTTGGCAGCCCTGGGACAAATCCCATTAGCATTAATACTCCTGCTGCGATAAAAAATACACGTTGATTAGTAAAAATTTGTCCTACAAGATCATGACCTAAATTAGAATCGGAAGCCGCTCTTGTTACCACAATACCTGTGGCTGTAGAAATGAGCAGTGCTGGTATCTGATTCACTAATCCTTCCCCCACAGTCAGCAGGGTATAACTATGTAAGGCTTCCACAACTCCTAAATCCCGCTGAACCATACCAATAATAAAACCACCAACAATATTAATAACAATAATGATAATAGCTGCTATGGCATCACCCTTTACAAACTTACTAGCACCATCCATAGCTCCATAAAAGTCAGCTTCACGCTGAATCTTAACGCGGCGATGACGAGCTTCTGCATCTGTAATCGCACCAGAATTTAAATCAGCATCAATACTCATTTGCTTTCCTGGCATAGCATCAAGCGTAAACCGTGCAGCTACTTCTGCAACACGCTCAGACCCTTTGGTTATAACTAGAAATTGTATAATAATTAAAATTACAAATACAATAAAGCCAACAATAGCATTACCACCAACCACAAAATTACCAAATGCCATAATAACCTCACCAGCATAGCCATCAAGTAAAATCAGTCTAGTCGATGAAACATTTAATGCCAGCCGAAATAAAGTAGTGATTAGTAATAGTGACGGGAAAATTGAAAATTGTAAAGGCTCTACATTATAAACAGCAATCATTATAATAACAAGAGCAAATGTAATGTTTAAGGTTAATAATAAATCTAATAAAAAAGATGGCAAGGGAATAATCATCATAATAACAATTGTAATGATTCCAAGGGCCACTATAATATCACTATATTTAGTTAGTTTAGATAAAACAGGAAAAGGTGATGTTTGCGTAGCCAAATTATTCGCTCCTTTTATAACTTAGGACAAACGTTTTTTTAGTTTATATACATATGCTAATACTTCAGCAACAGCCTGATATAATTCTGGCGGTACCGGATGACCTATTTCTACAGCCGCATATAAAGCTCTTGCCAATATTTTATTTTCTACAATCACTACTTTATTGTCTTTAGCAATCTCTTTAATCCTTTGGGCTATCAGATCCTGCCCTTTTGCTACTATAATAGGAGCTGCCATAGATTTTTCATATTTTAAGGCGACAGCAAAATGCGTAGGATTTGTCACAATTACATCTGCTTTAGGAACTTCCTGCATCATACGCTGCATCGACATAGCTCGCTGTCGCTGTTTAATTTTCCCTTTAATTAGTGGGTCACCTTCCATTTGCTTGAATTCTTGTTTGATATCGTCTTTACTCATCTTCAAACTTTCTTTATGTGCCCACCATTGATAAAAGTAATCAAATGCAGCTAAAACCATCATTACTGCACTAACCTGAAATACTAAATCCAAAACAAGTGCTGCTAACAAGTGTAAAGAATCGATCAATTCAGCACTAATTAAAGCTGGGATCTGCAAACTTTGCTTTATCATAAAGCGATAAATGAAATAACCAATCACAATGATCTTCACTATGGATTTCACTAATTCTGCTATAGCCCGGGTAGAAAATAAACGTCCAAATCCTGAAATAGGATTGATTTTATCAAAGCTAGGCATTAAAGGTTCAAGGGTAAAGATAAAACCAACCTGGATAAAATTAATCGTCAGAGATACAATTAAAATCACACACATTACTGGTAAAGCCGTTTTTAAAAATACGATACCAAAAGCAAAAAAGATTTCTTGCAATGAATTGATTGTAATATCCGCCAATACTAAATTGGAGAAAATCATTTGCATGTAGCCCGCTAACTCATCATAAATATAAGAGCCAAGTAATTTTAAGGTAAAGAACGCCGCTAAAATAATAAATACAGAATTCACTTCCATACTTTTAGCAACTTGTCCTTTTTGGCGGGCCTCACCTTTACGTTTTGCAGTACCCTCTTCTGTTTTTTCTCCTGCAAATAATTGCAAGTCAAAATCAACTTTTATATAAAGAGACTGCGATTTCACCTCATCCAAAGAGTGATAAGAGTTGGAAGATATCTTTATACATTCCATTAAACGCCATCTCCAAAAAAATTATATAAAAAGGTAATGCTAAAGATAGGACAAAAAGTCCAACAAGAATCTTCCCTGGAACACCTACAACAAAAATATTCATTTGCGGCATCGTACGAGCCAGAATGCCCAAAGCTATATCTGTTATGATGATCGTGATAAGTATAGGCATGCTAATTTTTAAAGCAATCACAAAGGTACCACTAACCATGTTAACAATAAATTCCGTTAATGTGGTATGTACTATTACACCAGTCACAGGGATTAATTTAAAACTGGCAAATAGAGCTGACAACAGTACATGATGGCCATTCGTAGCTAAAAAAATAATTAATGCCAAGATATACTTGAAATTACCAATCAAAGGGACCTGACCACCTGATTGAGGGTCAATTATATTAATAACACCAAAACCAATTTGCATGTCCAGTAATTGCCCTGACATTTGAATGGCAGAAAAAACCAGCGAGCTGACAAATCCAATTATTAGTCCAACAATAAGTTCTCCTAGTACAATAAAAAGGTAAGGAAGAAAATGCTCCGGTATAATTACGGCACTATTAAATGTCAAAGGGAATAATATATAGGTAATTATGAGTGCCAAACCAGCTTTTATATATTTATTGACATTCTTACTGCCAAAAACAGGAGCCATTATAAAAATTCCAGTGATACGAACGAAGATTAACAGAAAAAAGCCTATTTGATTTTGCAATAATGCAAAAAAATCCACAAAGAATTACTCCTTACATCAACGTATCATATTGGGTAGATTCATAAAGATTTCACGAGTATAATCGACCATCAGACTCAGCATCCATGGACCAAAAACTAATATCGCAACAAAAATCGCAATAATTTTAGGAATAAAAGCCAAAGTCTGTTCTTGTATTTGCGTGGTGGCCTGAAAAACACTGACCAAAAGACCAACCAACAACCCAAGCCCCAACATTGGTGCTGCAATAAGCATTACCATAGATAAAGCATCACGACTAATTTGGATTGCCATATCACCAGACATAAGTTCCTCCTTTAGTGGAAACTATGAATCAACGAGAGTATAATCAAGTGCCAGCCATCCACTAATATAAATAATAGCAATTTAAAGGGTAAAGAAATCATAACAGGTGGTACCATCATCATACCCATGGACATTAAGGTACTGGCTACTACCATATCAACCACAATAAATGGTATGTAAATTAAAAAACCAATCTGAAATGCAGTTTTTAATTCACTTATAATAAAGGAAGGTATTAATGTGGTGGTTGGAACATCATCCTGAAAATTGGGGCGAGCCCCTTCTGATAAATTGACAAACAATGCCAAATCGTTTTCTCGTGTTTGTTTAAACATAAACTCACGCATTGGCTTTAATACTTCAGTCATAGCTTCTTCTTGCGTAATGGTCCCTGACAAATAAGGCTGTAAACCATTATTATTCGCCTGTTCAAGATATGGTGACATTGTAAAAAAAGTTAAAAATAATGCCAAACCTACTAAAACTTGATTAGGAGGCATTTGTTGTGTTGCAAGAGCACTGCGCAGAAAAGACAAAACAACAATAATACGTGTAAATGAAGTCATCATTATCAAAATTGACGGTGCTAAAGTTAGCACGGTCATGGTAAGCAAAATTTGCAAACTAAGAGCAACATCTTTAGGTTCTGTAGCAGCCCCTACCCCAATATTAATATTAGGTACAGGAACCATCGGCGCCGCGCTGGCCATTGATGGCATAATAAGTAAAACAATGAAAGCAATTATAATTACCATGGCATTTAGAAATTTAGACACTTACTTTACCTCTTCTCGCGTTCATGTTTTTGTACATTTTGCAGATTAGCGCCAAAAGTAGTAGGAAATTTTTGGGAAAGCTGTTGCAGAGAAGCAAGCTGCCTTTGAAACACATTATCAAACTGATCTTTAGGCACAGTTACTTGTTCGACTTTTAATTTTTCAATTTCTTCGCTATCTGTTATTTCTTGTAACACAGTTACTGCGTGATCTGTAACTCCTAAAACTAAAAATTTTCCGGCAATTTCAACCGTATAAACAGCACGATTCGTTCCGAGGGATAATACATTAATGATCCTGCTGCTACCACTTGCAGATAAGCCTCCCAGTTTTTTTCCTAAAAAACGGGAAGCAAAATATGCAAGACCAATAACAAATGCAAAAGTTATTATTAAGGAAAAGATATAAGAAATTGTCGAATACCAAGAAACGGCAGTTGTTGGTTTCGGCTCTTGGTATTGTAAATATTCACCATTAGATTCTGCCCCGTAAGCTTGCCCAAGCAAGAATATTCCTATCATGCAGATCATTAAAAATACACGAAACAACATTTGGTATTTTTTTTTATTCATTATTAACCAACTGCTTTGCGCACGGCTTCCAATACTCTGTCAGGTTGAAATGGCTTAACGATAAAGTCACGAGCACCTGCTTGAATTGCTTCAACTACCATTGCTTGCTGTCCCATGGCACTGCACATAATTACTTTGGCGCTGGGATCAATTTTTTTTATTTCTTTAACTGCAGTAATACCATCCATTTCTGGCATAGTAATATCCATGGTAGTAAGGTCTGGTTTCAATTCTTGAAACTTTTCTAAGGCTTTTACTCCATTTTCCGCTTCACCAACAATTTCATATCCATTTTTGCTTAAAATATCTTTAACCATCATGCGCATAAATGCTGCATCATCAACAATTAGTACTCTAGTTGCCATTAACATATCTCCCCTTAATTATTACTTATAATCCTATTCCTGGTTACTAAAAATCATAAAGAACAAACATTATTGCAAGTTATAGGTGCGCTCCAAAGGACTTATAATATCAGTAATTCGCACACCAAAATTCTCATCAATAACTACAACTTCCCCTTTCGCAATTAACTTTCCATTTACCAGAATATCTACAGGTTCTCCCGCTAATTTATCAAGTTCAACCACAGAACCGGGTGCCAATTCGAGAATATCACGAATTAATTTGCGAGTTCGTCCCAGCTCCACCGTTACTTGTAAAGGCACATCCATAATTAGATCAATATTTGTATCCGTTGCAGCCATCGGAGCTTGTACTAAAGGCGCAAACTGTACAGGCTGCACATTGACAGGTTGTACAAATTGTTGTTTTGGTGCGGCTGCCGCAGCAACTTGCTGCTGTGCTTTTGCCGACTGTGCCTTTGGTGCATCAGCAGGCTTAGGAGACTGAGCAGCAGGTGCGGCCGCTGGCTGCACAGCATTCATCAGACTATCTACCATTTCTTTGGCAACATCAATTGGCAAAATCTGCATGATTTCACTATCAATTAAATCTTCTACTTCCATACGGAAAGCAACACGGACTATATTGTCATTTGTGCCAACGGCATTCGTAATACTGGCAGCCACTGCGAAATCAATTAAATTTACACTTGGTGGGGAAATATCTATTTTTTTTCGGAACATGGTCGACATGGAAGTCGCTACGCCACCCATCATCTGATTCATAGCTTCGCTCACAGCACTCATATATAACTCGTTTAACTCAGTTGGCGGATTAAGTCCATCGCCCCCCATCATCAAATCAGCAATAATTAAGGCGTCTTGCTCGCGGATGGCTAAAACGTTCGTTCCGACAATACCATGTGTATATCCAACTTCAATAACCAAATACGGCAGCGGATACTGTCCCTTTATCTCCTCCAAGTTAGAAACAGAAACACGTGGTGTAGTAATAGATACTCGTCGGCCAAGCAGCACTGATAACGTAGTTGCTGCACTTCCCATGGAAATATTACCGATCTCACCAAGGGCATCCTGTTCTATAGCAGATAACTCAGGTATTGGAGAAGATGAAGTTGCTTCGCCCTTCAGCAAGGCATCAATCTCTTCTTGGGAAAGAAAGCCTTCATTCATTATTATCATCTCCTTCTGAAATCACTTGTGTTATTTGTAATGCAACTTTATGTCCAGAGAGACCTGGCTTCCCTCTAAATTTTTCACGCTGGCCTACGATTACATTCAAATCATCATCTATTTTGCTTTCTAGTTGTAATACATCATTCACTACCAGACCTAATAATTCCTGCACTGTAACTGTAGTTCTCCCTAATTCAACAAATAAGGGAATAAATGCTTTTTCCAGTTTACTTTGTATTGCATTAATATGTTCCGGCAGTGCCTGTCTAGCAACTGATGAAGCAACCCAATAAGTAGTCGTCAATTTTGACATAATTGGTTCAAGTACAAGATAAGGAATGCAAATATTGACTAACCCTTCAGCCTGACCAATCTTCACATGTAATGTAATAATAACTACCATATCATTAGGCGGTACAATCTGAGTGAATTGTGGATTTGACTCTATAATTTCCAGTTTTGGCTCAATAGCAACAACTTGTTTCCAAGCATCTGAGAAGCATTCTAGCGTTTTATTGATAACCCTCTTGATAATAGCTTCTTCGATATCAGTCAGAGAGCGTGTTTTTGCTGGAGGCAAACCAGGTCCGCCAAATAACCGATCAATGATGGAAAAGATAACATTAGGGTTAAGTTCAAGAATAGCGTTGCCCTTAAGGGGACGCATTTGAAAAACGCCAATAACACTTGGATTGGGCAATGAACGAATAAACTCTTCATACGTTAATTGATCAACAGAAGCGACATCAATATGTACAATCGTCCGAAGATGTGCGGAAAGATATGTGTTCATAAGACGAGCAAAATTTTCATGCAGCATATACAATGTGCGAATTTGATCTTTAGAAAACTTATCAGGACGTTTAAAATCATAAACTTTGATCTTTCTTTGTTTTTGCTCATCTTTAATTTCTTCCGCAGATACCACACCGGTGGATAACGCAGATAACAGATCATCAATTTCAGATTGGGATAACACATCTGAACCAGCCAATACTTCCCCTCCTTTCTGCCGACTGCATCACTTATTATAATACGACATAAATTTTAAATCTACTGTAAAACAAAATTGGTAATATATACGTCATAAACACGATCGTCACCAAATGCTTTATTAATCTCATTTTTTAAAAGTTCTTTGAGCTGTTCCTGCTTAAGCGGATCAAAATCTTCTATCTTCTGGGACCGTAATACATATACGGCAGTATCAGCAAGCTTCACTTCTTCCGGGGAAGGCATTTTACCATTGGCAGGCGTTACTTTCCTATCGGGCTTTAATTCTACAATAAGACCAATTTTTAAATAGCGTCCACTATTTGTACCACCAATGTTAATAATTAACCCGTCTTTTGCATCACCTAATTTAACAAATGTACCGGGTTCACGTTGAGAAGTTTTTTTATCTACTACTTTATCAGCAACAATTTTGGTAGCAATAAAATAGGAAATTCCTCCTGCTAATAATAAACCAAATACGATCATACCTACAATCATCATCATTGGAAATTTCTTTTCACCATCAGCCACTGTTACACCTCCATTCTCAAATCAACACAATCCATCTCACCAGCCAGCTATTCTGGCGGGGGACTGCCCTTACATATTAAAATGACAATACATTATACTTCATCATGTAATTTTCAATTTCACAACTATCGGAATTTGCCAAAGATCGCACGGCGATAATCCATTACTTTGCGAACCACTTCATCCATTGATTCTTCTACAATCAACTTTCTGCCACTCGTAAGCGTAATTACTGTATCGGGAGTTTCTTCAATCGTTTCAATCAATTCTGCATTTAACACAAATTCTTCCTGCGATTTAAGACGTGCAACTTTTATCATAAAATATCCTCCATAACATTTAACAATTTATGAGTTCAGGGGGATTGACTCCCCCCGTCTCTGCTATCAACGTTTCAGATTAACAAGCTCTTCTAACATAGAATCATCCGTAGTAATAATCTTTGAATTGGCCTGGAATGCACGCTGAGCAACGATCATGTTAGTAAATTGCTGAGCTAAATCTACATTAGACATTTCCAAACTGCCAGGAGTAAATGAACCACGTCCACCTTTGCCCGCCGCACCTATCTGAGGGTCGCCTGAATTAGTTGTTTTTGTATATAAATTACCTCCTGCTGAAAGCAAACCATCGGGGTTATTAAATATTGCTAAGGCCACCTGCCCAATGGCTTGTGTTTTCCCATTGGTAAAACTACCCACAATCACACCATCAGTACCGATAGTTTTTCCATTTAAGGTACCAGCAGCATAACCATCAGTACTGCTAATTTTTGCTGTAGAATCACTGCCATTTTGAGTCAGAGGACTCGTCGCTGAACCACCAGGCTGCACCGTGAAAGCACCTGCTCCAGCATACGGTCCGCCCGCTGGATCAATTTTTAAAGCATTAAATACGGTACTAGTATCAAACGTGCCATCGGCATTGAATTTAATCGTAGATGGTCCCCCAGTAACATTAGCAACTACAGTTTTTCCATCACTACCGCCGATGATTGTTGATGCCGGTGTAAATGTCCAGGTATTATCTGCAGTTTTCGTAATTGTCCCAGTCAATGTATATTTATTTCCTTGCGTATCAAATACATCTAAAGAAACTGGTTGAACCGAATCATTAGTGGATGCAGCAGTGGCAGAAGTCACTGCTGTACTTGTGTCAGTAGAAAGTATAGTCGCTGAATTTACAGCAGTATTTGTGTCAGTAGAAAATGTTGCGGCTGCCGTAACAACATTACCTGTAGTTGTTGCATCAGCACCGGTTACAGCTGCTGATGCCGCTGCTGTGCTTGCAGCAGTTGCTGCAGCTGTTGCTGCATCAGTTGCTTTTGTTTTTGCTAATGCTGCGGCACTAGCTGCAGCATTAGCTGCGGATAGTGCTGCAGCAGCTGTTCCAGTACCTGCTGCTAATGCATCTGCTGCAACCTTAGCGGCATCTGCGGCAGTCTTAGCATCATCTGCAGCAGTCTTGGCAGCATCTGCAGCAGTCTTAGCATCCGCTGCCGCTTGCTGAGCAGCAGTTGCTGCAGTTAAAGGGGCTCCAGCAGATGCAGCAGCAACTGCTGCATCTGCTGCCGATTTTAACGCATTTGCTGCTGTAACTACTGCTGCTGCATCTGATACCGCTGTCGCAGCATCTGTTGCTACTGTTGCAGCATCACTTTTCACTGTAGCTGTATCCATTGCAGTAGCGCTCGCATTCAAATTGCCAGTTAGTGTAATTGTGGTTGATACTTTAGCAGCCATCGTCGAACCCACGGGGATTTGCAGGGCTGATATCGGTTGCGTAGTGTCGACAACTCCTGAAGCGTTAGCTGGCCAGCCTAATACACTATAACCTGCACTATTTACGAAATTCCCTTGAGCATCCGTGGTAAAATCACCACTTCGTGTATACATTTGATTGGTAGGCGTACCAACAACAAAGAATCCATCGCCGGAAATAGCCAAGTTTGTTGATATGCCTGTGGGTTGTGTGCTGCCATCAGTAAAATTTGTACTAATACTGGCAACACCTACCCCCAGACCTACTTGCATAGGATTCGTTCCTCCTTTAGTACCCGAAGCACTGGAGGCCCCTTGCAGTGTTTGACTTAGCATATCTTGAAATGTAACATTCGACGATTTATAACCGACTGTATTTACATTCGCAATATTATTACCAATAACATCCATATAGGTTTGATTACCCTTTAATCCCGAAACAGCAGCATACAAAGAACGCATCATGATAAATCAACCTCACTTTATTTTATTTACGACTGTATCAATCACTCAACAGTCAAAGGCTCTCCAATAGAGGTCCAGCCTTACACAATTACCGCACTGTCAATATTAGTGAATACATTATCTTTACTGCTCATGCCATCCATAATTGTAATCACTGTCTTATTTTTCACACTAACTACTAAAGCTAGATTACTATTACTCATGAACACCAAGGACTCATTGGCACCTTTTTGTGCAGCTTTTTCCACGGCATCATTTAATTTGAGCAGTTCATTCTGCCCAAGCGTAATATTTCTACTTTGCAGCCGCTGTAGAGCATGCTGAGAAAATTTTACGCCTGCTAACTCCTGGGCTAAAAATTGATTAAAAGGAGCAGTGTTTTGTTTCCCCTGCTTCTGTTTTGCATTATTAATTAAATTTCCAGCAATCTGGCTTACAGGAGTCATAGACTGTTGCAGACGATATATACTATTTTCAGTCATATCCTTAACCTCCTGTTGGCTTGCCTATTTTGTAGTATCCGTTACCTTGCTCAAATCAACTTTAGTTGGCACAATCAATCTAGTAATTTGTTTTGATGCAAAAGTACTTGTTGTTGTCTTTCCAGTTGAATCTGTTTCCACTGCTGTAATTTGCACAGTTCCGCTGCTATCAACGGTTGCACTCTTAATTACACCAGAATGGGATACCTTACTGCTATCAGTCCAGCTAACTGCACAATTAACTAAGTCACCAGTTGTAGTTGGAAGATATGCTGGATATTGTACTGCATCTACCCCAACAACTAAGCTCGTCACACCAGCATAAGTACTTGTCCCGCCAACAACCCCTGTAATCGAGTCGCCGCTGTCGCTTGAAAAATTTATGGTACTACCAATCATATTGCTGGCTTGCATATTCGTCATTGTAGTGTTTAAATTCTGCATTTGTTCTAAACTAGAAAACTGTGCCATTTGAGAAACAAATTCTGTATTATCCATAGGCTGCATTGGATCTTGATATTGCAATTGCGTAATAAGCAATTTCAGAAAATCATCTTTACCCAATGAACTATTGGGATTTGTTACTGCAGTACCAGTAGAAGTGTTTGCACCTGAAGTACTATTCACAGTAGTAGACATAAAATCATCTCCTTATTTATTATATACGATAATCTACACCAGATCCGTCTGCACTTGCTTCAATGGAACCCGTTGATTCAAGTGTTTCTAAGAACTCTTCTTCCGTTTTCTTATTCTGTACTTTTACTTCGAATTGTCCCTGACTTTCACGATGTTGTCCATTAGAGAAAAATTCACCTAAACCTGCATATACACCCACATTTTCAATTTTCAAACCTTGATTTGATAAATCTTGCTTTAACTGCGGAAGTGATGCTTCGATAATATTACGAACTTCACTATTGTTAGAATGGAAACTTGCACTGACTGCACCATTCTCAACCGTCACTTTAAGGGTTAATTCCCCTAAATGCTCAGGCTTCAACTGGATAATCATTTCCGTATTTTTTTGACCATCGATCAAACGAGCCTGATCAACAATTTGTGAGGCAACATTATATGGATCACTTATTGGTTGTTGAGATACTTGCTTCATATCAGTAACAGTAAACTGATTATCAGTTTTAACAACCTGCTGGTTCAATAAACTAGCAAATGCATCCGTATTTTTTGTTGTTTGATCAGGCAAAATGTTCTCTGCATTTAACTGTTCTTTACCACCTAACAATAATGTATTCGCTTTGCTATCGTTTGAAGTCGCATCAACAACATTTACTAGCGTCTGAGGTGCCATCACAGGTTTAGTTGTATCAACAGTCCCCACCAATGGGGCTAGATCTGCTGTTGTAACTGTTGCTGGAGTTATTTTTTTGCTGTCAAGCTGCGTATTATTGCTTTTTCCAGCCCCAGTCGCATTGTTTATAACAACAGCAGAAGTTAGCGATCCCAGTAGAGCATTATTGATTGGTGAGTCTCCTTGCTTTGCCGGAATATTGGTTACTTGTGCCTGTTCAGTAAGTCGTTTGCCCTGCAATAGCTCTTGCAATTGTATTTGTGTAGATTGACCAACTTGATTATTATCAGTCCCTGCCTTTGTATCATTCACTTTGGTTAGTAAAGCTGCTAATTGATTCTTTGAAGTATTCATGCCAAGAGTTATACTCACTCCAGTATTAGCATTCCTAGGCAAGCTAGCATCCGGTAGTTGAACCTTACTATCATCGATAAGCAAATTATTGGCAATTTCACTATTACCTTGATTCGATTGTGTTGTATTCACCGCAGCCGGCAAAACTATACCTAACATTGCCATTATTGATTGGACAGCACTAGTCTCTTCTTTAGTTTTTGTGTCATCTTTTTGATTTTTATCTGCCTGTTTATTGAACACTTTAGCAAAATTACCTGCAGGCTGATTACTAGTGCCATTCTCTTTTGTACCCTTACTTTGCGGTGAAGCACTTTGTTTTGTTTCCATAGGAATGATGTTTATCATTGTAGCCATCTTTTTCACCTCCCTTCACTTAATTTTATATGTTTAAAGGTTAGTTTAAATTTCTACCTCTAAGCATAGCTTGTGTCAGATTTGCAGCACGTCTGGAATCAAGTTTTGCCATAATCTTGGAGACTTGCTCATCCTCCATTTTGCTCAAAATATCCAGTACTGTGTTGTCATCTAAATTATTTAAAATAACTACTGCTTCATCAGGTTTCATACCACCATACAGTCTGGCCAATTTAGAAATGCGTTTTGCCTCTTCTTGTTGTTTTATTTTAGCTTGTTTTTGTAACTCACTGTCATCCACTTTTCCTTTTTCAATCGTTAGCATTTCTGGCGCTGCCGGTGAAACAAACGGTGGCTCAATTGGCTTCTGCGCTTGATCTTGCTGATCTAATTCAACAGGTTCAAAATTTGTCTTAGGCTGCGGAAAGTATTGTCCAATAATCGGATATTCATTCAATTTCCAACTCGTTGTCAAACTGTCCAAGTCGAATATTTTCAAATAAATTCCCAAAGCAAAACCGGCAGCAGCGATTATCAACAAAATAAATACAATAAGCAGCACTTTGAAGATCGTAACTACTCTTTTCTTGGGTTTTTCAGGTTTATTGCCAGCTACCTTTATTTTATTATCTAGCTTCACTTTTTCTGCCATACTTTTTACCTACCTTTGAGAACTGTCCCACATATATACATTGTACAACCTAAACTCATTTAGCTAATGCCATTACTTTAGCCACATAAGCCTTTGTTTCTGAATAAGGAGGAATACCATTATAATTTTTCACGGCCTGCGGCCCTGCATTATAAGCAGCTACCGCTTTAGTAACATCACCATCAAAAGTACCAATTAATTGTTTTAAATAGCGCACACCGCCATCAATATTTTCTCGTGGATCCTTACTATTTCTGACTCCTAATCCTTGTGCAGTTTCTGGCATTAATTGCATCACACCCACTGCACCGGCTGAAGAAACTACATCTGGAGATAGATTAGACTCTACTTTTGCTACTGCCATAACTAACTTAGGATCTACACCATATTTTTTCGCTGTAAATTGCAGCATTTTGCTAATATCATCCGATGCGAAGGTCTTGTCCCCTGCAACATCATTTGATTGTACATCAGCTAAGACAGTCGAAAATGTATTTGTAGTCACGACCGAATGATTGAATTTTTGTTCAATACTATCAATCCGTTGTAATACTCTATTTATCCCTTCCATCTAAATCACCTACTTTTCTCTTACATAAAGCTGCAAACCTATTTCATCCAACATTTTTTGTTCTTCTTTTATTGCGTTTTCCTGATAATGCTGGAACTTTCGTTCACGAAATTTTTCTACAACCTTATAATTTTTTACTGCTGCTTCAAGAGCATTAAGACATTCCTGTCGAAATTCTTCAGCACGTCTCACACATTCTGTCTGTTTACTAATATCTGTTTTTAATTTATCAAAATAATAGTGAAAGGATTGAAAAGTCTCAATCGATAAAGGTTGTTGTTGAAAATTACGCAGCAATCTTATATTTTCTAACAGCTTGTCCTCTAGTTTGGTCAAGGCTTCTTTTTCTATGCGAAATTGATTAGTAGCCTGCCAAAATACAATTTGAGCCTGCTCTTTTTGCATTTTCCTGAATTTGAGTAAAGTTTCCAATCGAAATTTAAAGGACTGCATCCATTCTACACCTCAAAATCTTACAATTAGGAAGTCAATGATAACAATTTTGCAATCGTTTCATCTGCAGTCATTTTTTCATAAACTTCCTGCTGTAAAAACGCATTAACAGAATCAATGGCAAGAATAGCTTTATCAATGTTGGCATTGCTGCCGGTAGCATAAGCCCCTATATTAATCAAATCCTCTGCTTCCCGATAAGTAGCCATAATAGAACGCATTTGTTGTGCAGCTTTATAATGCTCTTTATCTACAATATCCAGCATTACCCGACTTACACTACCCAAAACATCAATCGCAGGATAATGATTCTGTGCGGCAATACTCCGAGATAAGACAATATGACCATCTAAAATACTACGAACGGCATCAGCTATTGGCTCATTCATATCATCACCATCAACTAAAACTGTATATATTCCAGTAATGGAACCCTTTTCACCAGTACCAGAACGCTCTAACAATTTTGGCAGCATAGCAAAAACAGAGGGTGTATAACCACGAGTAGCAGGAGGTTCTCCAACTGTCAAACCAACTTCCCGCTGGGCCATAGCAAAACGTGTCACAGAATCCATCATTAAGACAACATCAAGACCCTGATCACGGAAATACTCTGCAATAGCAGTAGCCGTCATCGCTCCTTTAATACGCACCAAGGCGGGTTGATCTGAGGTCGCTACAACCACCACCGATCGTTTTAACCCCTCTTCTCCTAAATCTCGTTCAATAAATTCCCTAACTTCCCTTCCCCGCTCACCAACTAAAGCAATCACATTAACATCGGCTTCTGTATTTCTAGCAATCATGCCTAACAAGGTACTTTTACCAACACCGCTGCCAGCCATTATACCAACTCGCTGACCACGGCCTAAGGTCATTAATCCATCAATCGTTCGCACGCCTACAGATAACTTTTTCTCAATACGACTTCGCGATAAAGGATGAGGAGGAATGCAATGTAAAGGATACTCATTCTGCACTGCAAGAGGCCCTTTATCATCCATAGGATTACCTAATCCATCCAAAATGCGACCTAATAGATGATGGCCTACATTAACTTTTAATGCTTGATGGGCTGAAAATACTTCACACCCCGGTCCAATCCCCTGCATTTCACCAATCGGCATCAACAATACCCTATTCTGTCTAAAACCGACTACTTCCGCAGGAATTTTCGCACCATCATTACGTGGCGAGATATAGCATAAATCACCTAAATTAACACTAGGCCCTTGGGACTCAATAACCAGACCGACAATTTGTGTGATTTTCCCAGAAATCTTTAAAGTTTCAACACTATTTATCGCATTTAAATATTTCTCAGCATCGAAGGCACTCATGGCAATACTCCTTGTAATGCTGTCTTAATAGAATCAAATTGTGTATCGATCCTGGCATCAACCATTCCATATGAAGTGTCAATTACACAGTTACCCCGTACAATGGTACGGTCAACAAGAACCGTTAAAGCTTGTTCTCCGCCTACCATATTTTGAAACTCCTGTTTTGCCTGCATAACTGTTTCAAAATCATCAACACTGACCCTAAGAACGATTTGTTCCTGATCGCATACTTTTTCTAATGCATTTTTAACAATCGGCAATATAATCATAGGATTTTCTGTTATCTGATATGTCAATATTTTACTAGCCACAGCAAGAGCGATTTCAACAATTTGTCGTTCTGCCATTACAATCATATTCTTAGCATCTTTCTCACCAATAGTTATCATACGCTGTGTTTTTTCTACAGCTTCATTAATTAGCAACTGCATTTCATCTAGCCCGGACTGTTTTCCTTGTATAAGCCCTTCTTCTACCCCCTTCTGAAAACCATCATTGTATGCTTGTTGTTTTATCTGCTCAATCTGTTTTTGAGCTTCATCAACACACTTTTCTGCAGTCGCTTTAGCTTCAGCGATGATAGTAGACGCTTCTGTTTTAGCAGAAGTTATTATTTCGTCTGCAACAGAAGAATCGATTGCAGCAATTTCTACTTCTACTTTAGCTGCTTCAAATTTATCAGCGGCAACTGTATTACTTAATATCAGAGGATCTTCCCGCATACAAGCAAACCTTATAATATTAGCCAATAATTTCGTCCCCTTTACCACGTGCCACGACTATTTCACCAGACTCTTCAAGACGACGAATAACATTAACAATTTTTTGTTGGGCCTCTTCTACATCTCTAATTCTTACAGGTCCCATATATTCAATTTCTTCACGCAACATATCTGCAGCACGCTTTGACATGTTTTTGTAAATTTTACCCGCTACTTCATTAGAGGAAGCTTTAAGTGCTAATGCCAGATCTTTACTTTCAATTTCACGCAATACCAATTGCAATGACCTGTCATCCAACAACACGATATCTTCAAAGACAAACATGCGACGCTTAATTTCCTCAGCAAGTTCAGGATTTTGTACTTCTAAATTCTCCATAATCGTTCTTTCTGTAGATCTATCAACTCGATTCAGTATTTCAACGATAGAGTCAACCCCACCGGCTGATGTAAAATCTTGAGTAACCATGGATGATAACTTACGTTCCAAGATGCGTTCAACATCTTTAAGTACATCAGGAGAAGTGCGATCCATGGTTGCAATCCGTTTTGCTACATCAACCTGCCTCTCAGGCGGCAATGATGATAAAATCGAGCCTGATTGATCTGGCTGCAAATAAGACATAATTAATGCAATGGTCTGTGGATGCTCATTCTGGATAAAATTCAGCAATTGAGAAGGATCTGTTTTTCGGGCAAAATCAAAAGGTCTAATTTGCAAACTGGAAGTCAATCTATTAATAATAGATATTGCCTTGTCTGCACCTAAAGCCTTCTCCAAAATTTCGCGAGCGTAATCTAAACCACCAGAAGAAATATAATTATTAGCCATTAACATTTGATGAAACTCAGTCAATACTTTTTCTTTTTGTTCTTGCGTCACTTTTCGTTGATTAGCAATTTCTAAAGTCAGTTTCTCCAGTTCATCTTCTTTAAGATGCTTAAAAACCTGTGAAGAAACTTCAGGACCAAGTGCAATCAATAATATTGCTGCCTTTTGTTTATTGCTTAATTCATTTGATTGGTACACATACTTACCCCCGCTCTACTCTTCAGACAACCAAACTTTAATTAATTGAGCTACATCTTCCGGTTTTGTTTTGGCAATTCTTTCAAGTTCTTTACGTTGCTCTGCCAATTGAATTTCTTGAGCTGTTAATTCTGGTTCTCCTATCGGCATAGTTTCCAAGGTCGCTGCCGTTTCGTCGTCTATTTCTTCCCTTTGTTCTTTACGAAGGTTACGCATACGAAGAATATATAAAATACCCAGAACTACTGCTACAGCTATGGCAATTTTTAACCATAATGCTTGTTTTTGCTGATTCTCATAATCTAATTCTTCCTTACGTTGTTTATCTGCCGCTTCGGTACTAAAGGTTATACTTTCCACGGATACAGTATCACCTCTTGCAGCATTAACACCAATAGCAGATGTTACTGTCCTAAGGAGACTATCTTGCTGCGCTTTATTAATACTAGCGTCAACTAACACCGCTACCGTCAATCTTTTTATGGAACCAGGCGTAGCTATCACTTTTTCTTTCGTTTCATTAATTTCATAATTACGTGTTACTTCTTTTTTCTCATAATCCGATTGAGAAGCATTTGCTGTTACATAACCAGGTACATTGGAAGTAGTTCCTGGAACTCCTCCTGGAGCATTCGGCGAACTCCCCTTAAAAGTTTCATTAATATCCTGCGAGCTTCTAATAATCCCTTTATCATCGACTACAGGCTCAAAAACTTGTCGATCCACAGTCCGTTGATCAAAACTTAGCTCAACATTGACACGTGCCGCAGCCTTATTTGGCCCCAAAACTTGTTCTAATAATGATTGCAAATTCTTTTGCAAATCGTCTTGCACTTTTTTAGTCATTTCAATTTGCGTTATCGTCGTATTTGCTCCAGCAAGGTTATTGGAATCATTTTCTTCATTAAGTACACGAGCCAATTGATCCACAACAGTTATATTCTCTGGTTTAAGGCCTTGAATACTATGAGCTACTAAATTAACAATACCTTTTACTTGTTCCTTTGACAATTGTGTCCCATTGCGCAACTTGAGCATAATAGAAGCAGTCGCAGGTTTTTCATTTTTCTTATACAAACTATCTTCTGACAATACAATATGTACTCTGGCCTTTTCCACTTCTGATAATTGTTCAATCGTACGAGCTAACTCACCTTGTAACGCTTGAACCAAATTTACTTTATTTTGAAACTCAGTAGCACCAAATTTACTTTGTTCGAATATTTCAAAGCCTTTATTGCCTCGTGGCAAACCTTGGCTAGCCAAATCTAACCGAATACGGTAAACATCTTTGGCAGGAACTAGAATTGCATTTCCATTGCCACCAATTTCATGAGTAACTTTCATTTCTTTCAGTTTTGCGCTTACCTCACCAGCATCTTTGGCTTCCATTTCAGTAAACAAAGGTACAAGATCCGGGCGACCACCCCACCAATAACTCCACGCTAAAATAATTGCAAATATAAGTATAGCCGAACCAAGAATCATATATCTTTCTTTTTTACCCAGGTTTTGCCATAAGCGCAGAGACTGTTCTTTCAAATCTGCCATTGTCTCCACCCTTTCAAATCAACAAAAATGTCATATTATTATACCTGCATACGCATAACTTCTTGATATGCGTCAATCACTTTATTACGAACTTGCATCGTTAACTGCATTGCTATTGTGGCTTTCTCAGCTGCTATAGTTACTTGAGAAACATCCTGAAGCTTGCCTGCTGCTAAATCAAAGGAAGCTTTTGCTGCATTCTGCTGTAAATGATTTACTTCACCAAGGGCATCTGTTAAAAATTCGCCAAAGTTTTTACTACTCCCTTCCACTTGAGGCGTAACTTGTTCTACATTAGAACTAACTGGTGTTAATTTAAGTGCTTCAACTCGCACGATTTACCCCTCCATCATTTCCCTATTTCCAGTGCTTTAAGTGCCATACTCTTTGCCGAATTAATCGTAGTAACATTTGCTTCATAAGCCCTAGTAGCTGTAATCATATCTACCATTTCAGTTACAACATTCACATTCGGCATCTCTACATATCCATCTTGATTGGCATCTGGATGAGCTGGATCATACACTCTATGTGTTGGTGAATTATCTTTCGTAATACCAACTACTCTAACCCCATTACCAGCATCTAATTTTTCAGACAAGACCTGGGAAAAAGTCATTTCATTTCCCCGTGGGGCAAATACCACCATCTGCCGCCGATAAGCACCACCCTCTGCAGTACGAGTCGTATTAACATTGGCAATATTATTAGATATTACATCCATCCTAAGACGTTCTGCTGTTAAACCTGACGCCGCCGCATCGATAGCACCAAACATTCCCATTTATAACTTCTCCCTTCTTTTATAACTGACTTAATTCCTCAGAAATAGCTGCCCAACTGCTGTACCACAGCATTATAGAATATTATTTCCCTTCTTTTATAACCGACTTAATTCCTGAAAAATAGCTGCTCAACTGCTGTACCACAGCATTATAGTAAATATTATTTTTTGCTAGGTTAGCCATTTCAATGTCAATATCTACATTGCTACCATCTGTTCTAAAAGAAGTATTGCCAATTACATTTACAATCGGTTTCGGAATTCCATTTTCTTCTTCTTGAGAAGGTAAGTGCTGTGAATTCGTTTTCGTCATTTGCAGTTTTTTGTCACCTATAGCATTTTGCAGCAAATCTTCAAAAACTACTTCACTTTTCTTAAAGCCTGGTGTATTAACATTAGAAATATTATTACTAATCACTTGTTGTCTTAAAGAAGATGCTGATAACGCCTGTTCTAATACAGAAACTCGTGGTGATGCTAAAATAGAATTTAACACGCAAAATCCTCCAGTATAAAATAAAATAAAATAATATATAATAAACTACTTTTTTACATAAAATGTATATTTCTTTTTACATTTCTATGTAATCTTCAAATACCTTTGCAAAAAATACTTTTTACGACATAATTAACATCTTTTTGACATACCTTTAATTCTATAAAAAGCACCAAATTCCTTCAATTTAAAAATCAATTCTCATTAATGATATAATACTTTTCTTCATAGCACATCTACCAAAAGATATAGAAATACTTATACCTACAAAATTTTACAATAAACCTTTTTACATCTTAAATAGTAACATAGAAACAAAAAAAAAGACCATTAACATTTGAAAAGTTAATGGATCTTTTCTACTTTTTTTCATTACTTTTTGATCACTTTTTGAGTTTTTTTAATTCCTCGAATAATCTTTCATTTAAAACCTTTATATAGGTTCCTTTCATTCCTAATGATTTAGATTCAATCACACCTGCACTCTCAAATTTACGTAAGGCATTTACAATTACTGAACGAGTAATCCCAACACGATCAGCAATTTTACTTGCTACCAGCAAACCTTCATTGCCTTCTAATTCATTTAATATATGAATAACAGCTTCAAGCTCTGAATAAGAAAGTGTGCCAAGCGCCACTTGTACAGTAGCTTTTTTACGAGCCTCATCTTCAATCTTGCCACTGCGATCCCTCAAAATTTCCATACCTACAACTGTTGCTCCATATTCAGCCAAGACAAGGTCCTCATCTTGGAATTCGGTATGAAATTTAGCTACAATTAATGTGCCAATTCTTTCACCTACCCCATGGATAGGTACAACGGTAGTAAACTTATCGCTAAATATACAATCAGTATCTTCACTAAAAGAACAAAGCCCGCCCTCAAGACTCAAATTTGGCGAAGTTTCATTAACTCGCAACAACCATTCTACATATCGCTCAGGGAAACGCCCTTGCAACAGCACTTTATCACGCATTAAATCACATTCAAATTCGCCTAACAAAGCATATCCAAATAACATACCATCTTTACCAACAATATATACATTTGCTTCCATGACTGTACTAAGCACACGAGATATTTCATCATATTCTACTTTCTCGGATTTTTGCAATAATTTATTAATTTTACGAGTACGTTCTAACATCGTTGCCATAATAATGCCCCCTACCCTTCGCTAGGTTATATAACCTAATTCATAATATAAAATGACTTAAATCTTGATTTACTACAATATGAGCTAATTTATCGTTGACATATTCGTTATCAATAATGATCAACTTTTCATTTATATCAGGTGCTTCAAACGCCAAATCTTCTAACAATTTCTCCAAGATAGTATGCAAACGCCTAGCACCAATATTTTCAGTTTGAGCATTTACTTCAAAGGCAATCTCAGCTAATTTCTCAATCGCATCATCAGTAAATTCAATTTTTACACCTTCAGTTCCTAACAAGCTAATATATTGTTTAATCAATGCATTCGCTGGCTCAGTTAATATTTGCTTAAAATCAGCTTTAGACAGACTTGTCAGCTCCACCCTAATCGGAAAGCGTCCCTGTAGTTCAGGAATAAGCTCAGAAGGTTTGGCTGTATGAAAAGCTCCTGCTGCCATAAACAATATATGATCTGTTTTTAAAGAACCATGTTTAGTAACTACAGTAGAACCTTCCACAATTGGCAGAATATCACGTTGCACACCCTCCCTGGAAACATCGGGCCCAGAAGACTGACCACGACCAACAATTTTGTCGATTTCATCCAAAAAAATAATTCCGGAGTTTTCTGCCAGATCAAGAGCTGCTGCAGTAACTTCATCCATATCAACAAGTTTTTGTGCTTCTTCCTGGATAAAAATTTTACGAGCATTAGCAACTGTTACATTACGTTTCTTTTGTTTTTTAGGTAAAAAACTTCCAAGCATATCCTGTATGTTAATACCCATTTCTTCTATGCCGGCATTGGAAAAAGCTCCTACCATAGGATTTGCAGTATCTTCTACTATTATCTCAATAAATTCATTTTCTAATTCACCGTTATCTAAGCGTTTTTTCCAATATTCACGATCAAGAACTGGTTTTTCTACAGATTCTGCTACAGTATGCTGATTAACCTCATTGCTCGAAGAAGTACCGCCAAACAATATTTCAAAAGGATTACGTGGAGTTTCTTTTTTAGGCAATGGACTAAAAAAATCTAATATACGTTGTTCGGAAAATTCATGTGCCTTATTTGTTACTTCTAGCATTTTTTCCTGCTTTACCATACGAATGGCTGTTTCTACCAAATCACGCACCATAGACTCGACATCACGGCCTACATACCCAACTTCAGTAAATTTTGTAGCTTCCACTTTTACGAAAGGCGCATTTACTAACTTAGCTAAACGCCTAGCAATTTCTGTTTTACCTACACCAGTCGAACCAATCATTAGTATATTCTTAGGAATTATTTCATCTTGTAGGTTAGTAGACAACTGTCTGCTGCGCCAACGATTACGAAGCGCAACTGCTACAGATTTTTTAGCTTGCTGTTGACCCACAATATATTTATCTAATTCTACTACAATTTGTTTAGGTGTCATCTCAATCAACATTGTCACCCCTTTTTATAACTCTTCAACTGTAATATGATCATTTGTATACACACAAATACTTGCTGCAGTTTGAAGCGCTTCTCTAGCAATTTCAGAAGCAGATAAATTAGAGTGTTTTACTAAAGCCCTAGCCGCCGCTAAAGCATAAGGGCCACCTGAACCAATGGCAGTAACATCGTCATCGGGTTCAATTACCTCACCATTTCCTGAGATAATTAACATATGTTCAGCATCTGTTACGATTAATAAAGCTTCCAGCCGACGTAGAACCCTATCTGAACGCCACTCTTTCGCTAATTCGACCGCAGCACGCATCAAGTTACCATTAAATTCTTCTAGCTTTGCTTCGAACTTCCCAAATAAAGTAAATGCATCAGCTACCGAACCGGCAAATCCAGCTAAAACCTGACCATGGTATAAACGGCGAACTTTTTTAGCATTATGTTTCATAATCGTATTACCACCAAAAGTGACCTGACCATCTCCAGCAATTGCTGTTTTTTCTTGTTTTTTTACAGCAATAATGGTTGTCGCGTGAAACATAAAATCGCCTCCTCTGCACGTAGATACCCACTCTGATAGACTGTCTTTAATCATTCTGGAGTTACATGAATATAAGTAAGTTGTGAAGAATTATATAACGTAACATTTCTGCGATGAACCTATAAATAACAATGATATTTAAAGGTAGAACTAGAATAATAATAGCGTCACATGAGCAAAAAGAACCTCCTCAACACCTTGTAATTTAGCAAATTCGATACATTATTCGCTATCTGCTAAATAACTCATTACAGTGTGCTGTGAGGTGTTCTTTTCAATCTGTAAATAGCAAAAATTGTTGTTCTAGTTATAATAACAATTCTGTAATTCTAAGCCATACTTAACTATAAAGTCACTATTTGAGACTAACCCCACCTTTTGTCAAGCTATGTAGAAAAATTTATTAATTCATACTAGCATAATAAGGTTAATTATGCAAGATTATTGTCTAATTTTTCTTTTAATTCATCTAAAGTTAACAAAGCTCGCCTTGCAATTAAACTGTTTTTTATTTTTTTATCCTTTATTCTTTCTTCCCATGCCGGCAGTAGCCCAAAGTTTATATTCATTGGCTGAAAATGTTTACTGTCTGCATTGGTAATATACTGGCATAAAGCACCATGGGCCGTTTCTTGGGGAAATATCACAGGATTTTTTCCTGCTAATAATCGTGCGGCATTAAGTCCAGCTACTAATCCTGAAGCTGCCGACTCAACATACCCTTCTACCCCTGTTATTTGACCTGCAAAAAATATATTTTTATTCGTAATCATTTGTAGTGTGGCTGACAATATCTTCGGCGAATTGATAAACGTATTACGATGCATAACACCTAACCGAACAAATTCTGCCTTTTCTAGGCCTGGTATCAAACGAAAAACGCGCTCTTGCTCAGGCCATTTCAAATGAGTCTGAAAACCAACAATATTAAATAAGGTAGCAGCAAAATTATCCTGGCGCAGTTGAATTACGGCATAAGGAGTCTCACCTGTTACTGGATTTTCTAACCCGACTGGTTTAAGCGGCCCAAAACGCAAGGTATCAATACCGCGACTGGCCATTTCTTCAACAGGCATACACCCTTCAAAGAAGATAGCTTTTTCAAAGTTCTTAACTGGCGTAGTTTCTGCATTAGTTAATTCATACCAAAAATGTTCATATTCAGCCTTATTCATAGCACAATTTAAATAATCATCATCTCCCTTACCGTAACGAGATGCTCTATATATTTTCTCCATATCAAGAGACTCACCGAGCAAAATAGGAGCTGCTGCATCATAAAAATACAAATACTCATTACCTGTCATTTTTCCTATGGCTTCCGATAATTCTGGTGACGTTAAGGGCCCACTTGCAATAATCAACGGCACTGCTTCTGGAATTTCTGTAACTTCACCACTTATAATCTTTACACGTGGATGGCTTTTGAGTGTCTTTGTTATGTAGTTACTAAATGCATCACGATCTACTGCCAAAGCGCCACCAGCCGGAACCTTATTAGTATCTGCAGCTTTCATTACCAAAGAATTCATCCGTCTCATCTCTTCTTTTAATAACCCTACAGCATTTTCGATTGCTGCTCCACGCAATGAGTTACTGCACACCAATTCTGCAAATTGATCTGTATGATGAGCTGGAGGCATTACATGAGGTCTCATCTCACATAATACAACATCAAAACCAGCTTCAGCCACTTGCCAAGCGGCCTCGCTGCCCGCTAATCCTGCTCCTATAATAGTTACTTTAGACACAATTGTTCCTCCGCCTATATTAATTATTCTTTTTCAACTTTCACTTTAGTTTTTGCTGCTGCTTTAGATTTTCTCTGAGTTTTTACTTTTGTAGCTTTTGTATTTTTTGCCTTATCAACAACTTTTTTTTCCACAACACTCGGACGCGTTTCACATGCTTCATTGCTACACAACGTGCTAAAACGACCATTTTTTAAATTATGCCGCAACAAAAAAGCTCCGCAGGTTTGACAATTTTCTTTTAGTGGTATATCCCATGTCATAAAATCACAAGTGGGATAATTTTTACAGCCATAAAAAGTCTTACTACGCTTTGTTCGTCTTTCAACAATATTACCAGCACATTTAGGACACTGAACACCAGTCTCTTTTAAAATAGGTTTAGTATTACGGCATTCAGGAAACCCAGGACATGCCAAGAAATCACCATATCGGCCGTGTTTCACCACCATAAGTCTGCCACAATTTTCGCATGGGACTTCTGAAACTTCTATGGGAAGCTCAACATGACCAATTTCTTTTTCTGCATGTTCCAAATCAACTGCAAACCAATTATAAAATTCTCGTAATAACCCTACACGTGATCCTTTGCCGTCGGCAATTTCATCAAGGCGATTTTCCATATTCGCAGTGAACTCAACATCTACTATAGCTTTAAAATATTGTTTTAATAAATCTAAAACTACAAAACCTAATTCTGTTGGTTGAAATCTTTTTTCTACTCTAGTTACATAACCTCGAGCCAGGATTGTTTCAATGATCGGCGAATACGTACTTGGACGACCAATGCCTTTCTCTTCTAAAACCTTTACTAAGCTAGCTTCTGTATACCTAGGAGGTGGTTCTGTAAAGTGTTGCTTAGGAGTTATTTTATTAACCTTTAATTTTTCCCCAACCGTTAATTCAGGTAGTGTAATATCTTTTTCTTTTTCTTCCTCATCTTTACTTTCAGTATAAATAGCCATAAATCCAGGGAATTTAACAGTTGAGCCCGTTGCACGTAATGCAAAGCGACCAGCAGCAATATCAACCGTTAAAGTATCATATATAGCAGCCGCCATCTGACTGGCAATGAATCGCTCCCAAATTAAAGTATAGAGACGTAATTGATCCCTTGAAAGATACTTCGTTAGCTTATTTGGAGGAAATTCCAAACTAGTAGGACGGATAGCTTCATGAGCATCTTGGGATTTTTTAGTTGAGTACACTGGACTTTTTTCAGGTAAATAGCTGTTTCCATAAATTGAAATAACATAGTTACGTGCATCTTGCTGGGCTGATTCTGCAAGCCTTACAGAATCAGTACGCATGTAGGTAATCAATCCTACAGGTCCTGAACTACCAAGTTCTAATCCTTCATATAACTGCTGAGCCACCATCATCGTTTTACGAGAAGTAAAACCTAACTTTCGTGATGATTCCTGTTGCAAGCTACTGGTAATGAACGGCGCAGCAGGATTACGGCGGCGTTCTCGACGCTTCACGTCTGTTACAGCAAACTCAGCATTTTCTAATTCTGCTTTTATCGTATTAGCTTGATCTTCATTATCAATTTTAGCTTTTTTATCATCAATTGAAATAAGTTGTGCATCAAATAATGCAGTTTTAGGCATTCCTCGCAATCTTGCGGCTACGGTCCAATATTCCTCTGAGACAAAAGCCTGAACTTCTTTTTCTCTATCACAAATAATTCCCACAGCTACAGATTGCACTCGTCCTGCACTAAGACCCTTACGAACCTTTCGCCACAGCAACGGACTCAACTGGTAACCCACGATTCTATCCAATAAGCGCCTTGCCTGCTGCGCATCCACCCTCTCCATATTAATAGGTCTAGGTTTTTTTACAGCATTTTGAATGGTAGATTTGGTAATTTCATTAAACTCAATACGGCATGCTTTATCTTCGGAAATGTTTAATATATGCGACAAATGCCAGGCAATAGCTTCTCCTTCACGGTCAGGGTCAGAAGCTAGGTAAACGGTATCTGCAGCTTTGGCCGCATTTTTAAGACCTTTTATAATATCCCCCTTACCACGAATATTAATATATTTGGGCGTAAAATCATTATCTACATCTACACCAAATTGACTCTTAGGCAAGTCTCGCAAATGCCCCATAGAGGCTTTTACAGTATAGTTTTTTCCTAGAAATTTCTCAATAGTTTTTGCTTTAGCTGGAGATTCGACTATAACTAATGCTTTACTCACTTGATTCCCTCCTTAGCGCAGCGCAAATAACATCTTCCGTTATGCCCTAACGCTAACCCACGTAATTCAAACTGTAGTAGTATATAGGTAATCATTGCTGTATCTAATTTGGTCTTAATGACAATTTCTTCAATCTCTATGGGATCATCATAAGTAAGAAGTTCATAAATCATTTTTTCCTCTGCGGTGAGTTCTAGTAGCTGAGGCTCCTTCTTGGTTACAACAATGTTATATTCTTCCAATATATCTGCAGTACTGTCAATAAGCTTTGCACCTTGTTTTATAAGCCGATGCGTGCCTTTACTAGACGCCGAAAATATACTGCCTGGAACTGCAAATACATCACGTCCTTCTTCTAAGGCAAAATCAGCAGTAATTAACGCTCCGCTTCTTTCTGCTGCCTCCACTACCACCACACCACGGGATAGTCCATTAATAATCCTATTTCGTGCTGGAAAATGGGTGGGATGTGCGGCAGTGCCAGGTGCATATTCTGAAAGTACAGCACCACATTCTGCAATATTATTTATTAATCTTCCATTTTCTGGAGGATAATTAATATCGACTCCACAACCTAGAACAGCTATTGTACGACCCTTTGTCAATGCTCCCTGGTGTGCAGCTGTGTCAATACCACGAGCTGCACCGCTAACTATCCAAATTCCAGCTTCAGCAAGTTCTGAAGCCAGTAATTGAGCAACATTTTTCCCATAAGCGGAAGCCTTCCTAGCCCCAACAATAGCGATAAGATGATCTGTAGACGGCAATATACCACGATAATATAATACATGCGGGGCGTTAAATGTATTTAAAAGTAACCTTGGATACTCTGGGTCACTATAAGAACAAACTTTAATGCCTTTCATTTCCCATTCACATGCTAATGTATATATATCTATTTTTTCCCGATGTATGAGTAATTTATTATAAATTGCTTCATCCAAATGTCCGGATAAAAATAAATCTCTTTTACTAGCCCCCCAAACTTGCTGTGCACTACCAAAAAAAGAAAGTAATCCCTTAAGACGTACATTACCAATACCGGATACCATCTGTAATGCAGCCAGATATATCTTTTCCATTCTTTCCTCCGACATTACTTATTGGCCAATTGCCTGTTCATATGCATTCTTAGGAAAAGTGGTATAAAATAATGGTAATTATAGCACACTTCTACATTACACACCAATAAAATATATTTATGTAACTATATATAATTTAATTAATGTAAAAAAAATACAAATTAAGATTTCAGCAACTCTTATCCTGCCCAACTTGAGAAAAAATATAATCTCCAATAGTAAAGGCAGCCATAGGTTGTCCCAACCGTAAGATCTTTTGACGTAGTTTGGCATGCTCTTCTGGCTGTTCAATAAACAGCTTTTTTATTATGGTTTGCACATCTTGGAGACAGTCAGCGCGAAGCGCTACATGGTTTTTAACCAAATAACTTGTATTGGCTTCTTCTTGACCTGGAATGGGCTTATAAATGAGCATAGGTATTCCACTACACAATGTCTCTGCACAAGTCATTCCCCCAGGTTTTGAAATAATTAGATCAGCAACTGCCATTAATTCATTAATATAAGAGACAAATTCTAGAATTTGCACCTTATTGCGTAGTTTGGGCAATAGCTTTACTAATTTATGGTACATACTTTTATTATTGCCAGTAACAACAATAATTTGCAAGGGAATCTCAACCTTTTCACAACATAAAAGAATGTCATCCATTGGTAAAATTCCTGCACCACCACCCATAATGAGAATGGTTTTGACTTGACTAGATAATTGTAAACTATTTCTGATACGTCCCCTATCTGGTATTCGTGAAAATTTTTCATCAACCGGAATTCCCATTATGGATATACAATTTTCCTTAACACCATAGGAAGTTAAAGAGTCGCGCATCTGCTCATTCGCCACAATATAATGTTGTATCTCAGGATAAACCCATAAACGATGCACTACAAAATCAGTTACTACTACTACTACAGGAATTCTAAGTTTCTTGTACTTCATTAAATGAGCAACCAATCCAGCTGGTGTTGCATGAGTACAGACAATTGCACCTGGATCATATTCCACAATATATTTTTCCATTCTTTTTGCTAAATAATTACTAATTAACTGGCGTCCAAGCAATGCTAAATAACTCTCATTACCCCAGCCATACATCATGCCATACAGTTTAGGATACAATTTTAAAATTTTAAGATACACATTTAAAATGGTTTTTCCTACATATGGATTAAAAAAATCAAAAATATTCGTTACTCTGGTCTCAACATCCTCATGTTGTCTGCACATTGCATTGCTAATTGATCGAGCAGCTTGTATATGACCCGCTCCAACTGGAGCACTGATAAATAAGATTTTACATGATTTAGCCAACTTTCGTTAGCCTCCCTATCTTATACTTGTAAGAACGCGGAATCCATTCTTTTATGTAATATCACATCATTACGATCATCCATCTTCTCCAATAATTCACCAGGAGTTAACTTCTGGTGAATAGGTATATCAGAGGCAATTTCCTGTAAAGGTATCAACACAAAAGCTCTTTCATGTAAACGAGGATGAGGTATCTGTAGTATCTCATCTCGAATAATAAGATCATGATAAATAAGAATATCAATATCTATATTCCTCGGACCCCACCGCTGATATCGAATTCTCCCCATCTGACATTCAATGTTTAGGCATACCTTGAGCAAATCATAGGGCTCTAAAATAGTATGAATACTAATTACCGCATTTAGAAAATTAGGCTGATCAACCATACCTACTGGTTTTGTTTCATATAGAGATGATATTTTATCAACAGAAATTTCGGTATGCTTATGTAACTCATAAATAGCCATTTTTATATTGTTTTCTCGATTACCTATATTAGAACCTAACCCAATTAAAATCATCGTACTACTTACTCCGAATAATTTCTACCTGAATATAGTCTAAAGGACCTGGAATTGGTACTGCAGGTTTACGAATTCGAATCCTTACCTCATTAGCAATTGTTGTTTTTAAAATTAGTCCAGCTATATGATCACCTACCGCTTCTAATAAATGAAATCGCTGGTTTTCCATCACTTCTTTGATCTGTGTATAAACTAAAGTATAATCAATTGTATCTGTAAGCTTATCTGTCTTACCCGCTAAACTTAAATCTGCATCTATTTCGACATCCACATAAAATCGTTGTCCTTGTTCACGCTCATATTCATAAACCCCATGAAATCCATAGAATACCATATTCTCTAATCGAATTGTATTATTATTCATTATCATCACTCCTCATCATCGCATCTGTCATTTTGGCAATTCTAGCCATTGCTTTTACATCATGTACTCGTACAATATTAGTGCCTTTCATAATCCCCATAGTCACTGTCGCTCCCGTTCCTTCTACCCTCTCTTCAACCGGAAGTTGTAAAACCTCACCAATAAATCTTTTATTAGAGGTGCCTAACAAAATAGGACAAGCCAGGGACTTTAATTCTTCTAAACGAGACATTACCACTAAATTTTGTGCTGGTGTTTTTCCAAACCCAATCCCGGGATCAATAATAAATCTATCACTGCTAATACCAGCCTCTACTCCAATAGAAATACTTCTTTGTAAAAACTTACATATTTCTGACATAATATCCTGCTTATACAGTGTTGTATTCTGATTATGCATAATAATAATGGGTACGTTATACTGAGCCACTACCTTAGCCATATTACTATCCTGCTGCAAGCCCCATATATCATTAATCATATGAGCTCCTAATTTTAAAGCCTCTAAAGCAACACTAGACTTATATGTATCAATTGAGACAGGGACAGGAGATATGGATACAATTTTCTCTAATAAAGGACATAATCGATCCATCTCTTCTTCATCTGATATTTTTTCAGAACCTATATATGGTCTAGTTGATTCAGCACCAACATCAATAATATCTGCTCCATTCTTTATCATATCTTCTACATGTCGCAAAGCCTTATCCATGGTATTGTATTGACCACCATCAGAAAAAGAATCTGGTGTTATATTCAAGATTCCCATTACTAAAGTTCGTCTGGGTCGAATAGAAAGCATACGCTGCTCCCAGCAATAAGAACGCTCTGGGAAATTTTCATTACTATCTAATGCCTTCTCAATAGCCTTAGCAATCTTTGCTGGCCCCTGTGGTTGTAATATCAACTGTTCTATCGCCATATGATATTGTTGTAAAGTAGCGTATAGTAATACATCAGTATAGTCAACATTAAGATCTGCCATACCTCTTCCTACAGCAGCCTCCCCACCTTTAGCCAAAAAGGTTTGTTTTAAAAGACTCGCATCCTTCATAGAAATGTTTTCTATTTTCATAATTCTAAATACTGCTCTATTAGACATAATATGAATGTCCTTCTTGTCACAGTTCACTTTAGAAAGCTCGATTTGAGCCTGCTTCAGGTTATTTATTTCTAAAACTCGTACATTAAAAGCCATTTTTTCCTCCCTACAATGAACTTACTCTATTTTACCACAGCTATCGTATTTTTTATATTTCCTAGCATTAGAATTTTGAATATATAGAATAAGGAAAGACCTAGTTAATATCTAAGTCCTTCCTATCTAACAAAAATATATGTTTCAATCATTCGAAAAGCATCAAATAACTCTAATTTATTTAACAATTCTACATTTTCTACTTTTCTATCTTTATAAATAAATTGTAATGAATTATTTTCTCCTATTACTTTTGATAATAATATATAAGATATCACCAGCCAGCGAAACTCTGCGGTGTTAGTAATTTTGTATAAAATATAAAGATTATTATCTGTTATTACTAAAATTCCTTCTTTATCTTGATAAAGAATAGGAAAAACACGTCCAGAACAATCGCCTACCCACAATTTTATAGGCACCTTTTTAATATCCCTCTGTAGCTGAAAACTTAACTCATTAAACTTAAGAAAAAACTCTTCTGTAATAGGTTTAGGCGTAAATTCATCTGGAATAATGCTAATACTAGCTTGATTCTCTATAAAAAATTCAACCATTTTTTTTATTTCTTCTCTTTTAGCTTTATAAATAATAAGACTAGGCATATTATCAACAGCCAAACGAACTGCAAAAGAACCCCTCAACATCACCTTTTCTAGATTCTCTATCAATTGATTTGTCTTGAGCGCAAACTTTAGCATAATACTACAGTACTCATATTCACTTATTTGTTCTAAAAATGCCTTACGGAATTTATCAGTAATATGAAGCTCAATTTTTTTCTTAGCTTCCAAATCACTATTCTTTATTGACATTTTTTCCGGAATAACTACCTGCGGGGTAATCATCAATTTTTTGTTATCATCTACCAAAAATTTTTCACCACAAAATGGACAGAATCTCATCATATTATTTTGGGGCATCTCACCACCACAGAACGGACAGAAGTTAAAACCTACATATAATACCATCTGCTACCTCACTTATAATAATACCATATTTTACTATATCATAGATTTCTTTCTATATTTTACAGCAATACTAAAAATACCGCAATCATTATTAATAGATAGGTTCAGAACAGCCAAAAACAACAATAATATTATACTTAATTCTAATATTATTTTAAAAAAATGCCATTCACAAAAGTGAATGGCATTTTGACTAAACTGGCTCCTTGAGTAGGACTCGAACCTACGACCGATCGGTTAACAGCCGATTGCTCTACCAACTGAGCTATCAAGGAATAAACTGGCAACTATCTATCCTCCCAGGCCGTTTCCAACCAAGTACTTTCGACGTATAAGGGCTTAACTGCTGTGTTCGGTATGGGAACAGGTGGAACCCCTTAGCTATCGTCACCAGATGTATAGAGGTAAACATCTCAAAGAGTATGCTCCCTCAAAACTTCACAGAAGCAGCGCACCAAATCTTTGTTAAAAGATTTGTGTAAGT
>CAURNS010000010.1:0-199561 GCA_963526485.1 uncultured Pelosinus sp. | reverse complement strand
TCTGCTTTGTTATGCTCTTAAGCTGCCTGAGGGTTCCATTTTTCTGCGTTGGTTTACCTATTTTTTGCCCTGCTTGCAAAAAAAAAGGCGTCGCATTACGTTTTTTCAAAAAACGTTTTGCGACAGCCCCGTTTTTTATTTGAAATAGAATCTTTTTATCACAGTATCTATATGGCAACACAGTGGAGATATTTGTTGAAGAAACTTGCTGTGCTGATAGATAAGACCAGAATTGGCATTCGTTCAGCAGTTGGGCGGCTTACGATTAAAAAAGCCTATTGATACAATAGATATATCCAATTTCTCTTTTGGTAAAGAGAAAGGTATCATTAAGAAAGAGAAAAGGCTGGATTGATAAGCGGACATTTGATTGTCAGGGAGAAGGGATTATACTACAATAGGTACAAAGTGAAAATTGGGGATGTGGCAATTGGATGGATATACGGTTATTACAAACTTTTCTCTTAGTTGCAAAAATCGGCAATGTAACACAAGCGGCAGAACAGCTCAATTTTAGTCAGCCAACGGTAACAGCGCAAATTCGAGCACTGGAAGAGCATTTCGAGGTTCTATTATTTGAAAGAGTCGGTAAAAAATTATATATAACGGAAGCAGGCTTACGTTTGATCAACTATGCAGAGAAGCTGTTGCTATTGTATGGGGAAGCGCGGGCAACAGTCCAGGAATTTTCCCATGATAGAACGATTAAAGTAGGTCTTGGTACGGCTGTAGCGGCGCATACACTGTCACCTATTTTGCGGGAGTTTCAAGAGCGGGTTCCTAATGTGTCAGTTAGTATTGAACATTGTTTTAATATACCGATTACTGTAAAAGGTATCTTAGATAACAGCTTTGATTTAGCTCTGGTTCATGACAAAATATCCAATAGCAGAGTTCTGCAGTTTGATGTTGTAGCCGAAAAATTGTTATGGGTTACACATGCGAGTCTGCTGGATATGTATGGCGATACTTTGCAGCAGCAGCCTTTTATTGCCTTAAAACAAGGCAGTGTTTATCGCGAGAAATACAATCCATACTTACGGCAAAATGGAATCATACCTATTTTAGAATATAGTGACTCTGAGGCAGTCAGACAGGCTGTTCTGAATGGGTTAGGTGTTGGTGTACTGCCAGAGGTGCTGGTTCGATCTCATATAGAAGATGGGACCCTTCATGAGTTCTGTGATGCGCCGAAGTTAGAAATTGATTTTTCGGTAATCTTTCATAAGGATAAAACCTTTACGTTGGCAATGCGCACGTTATTAATGGCAATTGCAGAGCATGCCAATATTGATGGTGGTTTATCAGACTATTTAGTATCTATGTAGCATCAATGCATAGAGGAAAGGTAAAAAACGAGGATGGATAAAATTTATGACAGTGAACAAATTTCAACAGGTAAGAGGGTCTTATTTGCAGGATGCCTAGCTCATCTTATACATGATGGATTAAGTGATATGCTCTATATTTTTTTCCCAATCTGGCAAGTTCAATTTTCTTTAACCTTTGCTGAAATTGGTCTTCTGAAAACGTTGTTTTCCGGTACCCTGGCAGGATTTCAGGTACCAGCAGGTTTTCTAGCTTCCCGTATGGGTGAAGTTAAGCTGCTGCTGCTGGGGACACTTTTCACCAGTGCTGCCGTTTTCCTGCTCGGCTGGGCAGCAGCACCAATGGTCGTTGGTTCTTTATTAGTAATTGGCGGGTTAGGATCGAGCACTCAGCATCCCTTGTCGTCTTCCTTAATATCCAATGCGTATCCAGATAAAACTGCACGCAGAACCGCTCTCAGCACTTTTAATGTAGCCGGGGATTTTGGTAAATTACTGTTACCGGGTGTGACCGCTCTGCTAATTGCTCAATATAACTGGATGACTGCAAGCCGGTCCTTAGGTATGCTTGGCATGATGAGTGTGATGGTCATCTTTCTAATTACGAAAAACATTCAGCAGTACCATTCAACGCATGAAGAAAAAACAAAGACCGCAGCACTTGGCTGTTTTGCGTGGAAGGGAAATCAGTCCTTTTGGTCTTTGTCGATGATCGGAGTGATTGATAGTGCAACCCGGATGGGATTTCTTACTTTTTTCCCATTCTTATTGCAAGAAAAAGGTGCACAGGTTAGTTTGACAGGTTTAGCATTGTCTCTTGTATTTGCAGGAGGCGCAGCTGGTAAATATGTATGTGGAAAATTGGCTACGAAATTTGGTATACTGCGAACAGTAGTGACTACAGAGATGGTTACAACCTTGTGTATTTTAGGAATACTATTTCTTCCATTGGAGCCCGTGCTTCTGCTTTCGCCTATTTTGGGCGTTGCATTAAATGGTACTTCATCGGTATTGTACGGCAGCGTTCCGGAATTAGTTTCTGATGAACAATGCAAGCAGGCGTTTGCTATTTTTTATACAGCAACAATTGGCTCGGGAGCGATATCTCCTTTTCTTTATGGCTTAGCAAGTGATATGGTTGGGGTAAACATCGCTGTTATAATGATCGCTTTCGTTGTTCTTCTTACTCTTCCATTAACATTGCCGCTCAGAGGAAAATTTGCTTAAAAATTACAATTGAATGTATCGTTATAAAACAGACAGTGTGAAGGGACTTACAACGTTTTAAGTAAGTCCCTTCATACTGTCTGTTTTTGATATACATAGAACGATAGTAAGAGTTTGATGATCTGTCTAAAATGTTACGAAAATGACACAAAAGTTACAAAAGAATGTAATTAACTTTTGGTACAATTCTCAGATAGATTGTATTCAGGAGGTAACTTATGAACATACAGCAACGATATTTTGCAATTTTTGTGCCTATTGTGATGATTATGGCTTTGAATCATTACGTACTTGCAAGTCCGCTCGAGTTATCATTAGATGATAGCATTACGATGGCCTTACATAATAACCACGATATTAAATATGCACAGTCTGCCAGAGAAAAGTCCTATTGGGCTGTAGCAGAAGCGAAGAAAAACAAGGGGGTTTCTGTTGACTATAGTCATACCAGCGAACGCTATAATACGCCGCCATCCATTCTATCGCCGACCTATACATATACTACTGATTTTGATAATTCCTTATCCCTTAGCCTGCCGCTTTATTCCGGCAATCAATTAGAGAGTAAAATTGATCAGGCTAAACTCAATCTAAAAGTGGCAGAATTAGATATTGATTTAGCAAAACAGCAGCTAAAACTTGATGTTGTTACCGACTATTTTACCGTACTGGAATATCGCAACGAAGTTCAAGTCGATCAGGAGACAGTGGACAACTACGCAGATCATCTTAACTTGGTAAAAAATAAGTATGAGGTAGGTCTTGTTGCCAAAACAGATGTACTGGCAAGTCAGGTGGATTTGGCAAAGGCTCAGGACAGCTTGATTAAAGCCCAAAATAATCACAATAATGCGATAGCTGCACTTAATAATGCCATTGGGGTATCTCATGACACAGAGTTAACATTAAAAGATGGTTTTCAATATGAAAAATATTCATCGACCCTTGAGGAATGTATCGCATATGCGAAAGCCCATCGATTGGAACTTGCTCAGTATGAAGCAAATATAGCCAGTGCTCAATATGATGTTAAAATTGCCAAGGGCGGTTATTTGCCGTCTGTTGCTTTGTCTGCTGAGGAAGATTGGAATGATAGTCATCTTCCCGGCACAAAAAATAATAATTGGCTGCTAAAAGTAACAGCCTCGTTTAATGTATTTGATTCTGGCCTTACGAACTCCAAAGTGCAGCAAGCAAAACATAATGTGGATATGGTAGCAGAGAAGGCCAAGACGGAGCATGATTCTATCTTGCTGGATGTTCGTCAGTATTATCTGAGCATGCATGAGGCAGAAAAGCGGATTGAGACCAATAAAGTGTCTGTAGATCAAGCCGAAGAAAGCCTTAGGATTCAGAAAGTTCGTTATGATGTGGGGGTAGGTACGAATCTTGACCTGCTTGATGCAGTCTTATCTCTGGATTCAGCTAAAAAAGATCATATTCAAGCTTTATACGACTACAATACCAATAAAGCAAAATTGGAACAGGTGATGGGTTTAGCAGTGAATTAAAGCCGCTAGCGAGTCTGTAATCAGGAGGTATCGTAAGTGAAAAGAAAATATTCAAATAAGATATACGTTGGATTTATTATGGTAGCAGTCTTATTAGTGACTGCCATTGTGCGCAGCGGCTGGTTCCCCAGGACACAAACCGCCCAAGTATCACAATTAGTACAAGTAAAGGCAATGCAAGTCATACAACGTGATACACCTGTTAATTATGAATTTGTGGGGCAAGTAAAATCAAAAAATGAAATAAAAATTATGTCGAAAGTATCGGGTAACATTGTAGCTAAAATGGTAAATGGGGGAGACGTGGTTTATAAAGGCCAGCCATTATTTCAGATTGATGATAAACAATATAGGTCAGCTGTAAATTCCGCCAGAGCTACTCTTACTAAATCAAAGGCGACACTTAATAATGCACAGAAAGATGTAGAAAGATACAAACAATTAGCAAGTGTGAATGGTATTGCTCAGCAAACAGTTGATACACAAATTGCTCAGGCGGAAGAAGATGCTGCAGAGGTAGAAGTGAACCAGGCTAATCTGCAGCAGGCACAACAAGATGTACAGGATACTTTAATTCTCTCGCCTGTTGACGGTCGAATTGATTTGAACGATGTAAGTATTGGGGCTTATATCGCAGCAGGAACGACTACCATGGCTACCGTATCTTCAGTGGATCCTGTTTGGGTGCAGTTTAGTATGAGTGAAAATGAGTATTTGGACTTTGCTCAATTAGGCAATGGTGCTTTGCCCGTTAATTTTAAAGATAATCTTAAGCTTACCCTAAGTAATGGATCGGAATATCCGTTGGCCGGTCATATTGAGCAGATTGATAAGGGAATGAGTGACACTACAGGGACAATTACGATAAATTCCTCCTTTAGTAATCCACAAAAGCTTCTGATGCCTGGAATGTTTGCTCGGGTATCAGCTCAGGGAGATGTTCGCCAAGGAGCTTTATTAATCCCCCAGCGGGCAGTAAAAGAATTACTGGAAAATACTTTTGTTATGGTAGTGACTGAGGATAACAAAGCAGAAAGCCGTAAGGTGAAAATGGGAAATAAGGTAGGTACTATGTGGATTGTGGAAGAAGGACTTATGAGTAATGATCGTGTTGTAGTGGAAGGAATCGATAAAGTCAAACAAGGGACAGCATTACAGGTAACAATGATAGCACCGGAGGATTTGCAGACTCCGGCTAATCAATAGAGGGGGGATTGTAATGGCTAAATTTTTTATTGATCGTCCTGTTTTTGCTATCGTTTTATCGGTGATCATAGCATTAATAGGTATCATTGCGGCCTTCAGTCTGCCTGTAGCGCAATATCCACAAATTTCACCGCCGACAGTGAGTATTAGTACCAGCTATCAGGGGGCCAATGCTGATGTTGTAGATCAAACGATAGCACAAGTAATCGAACAGCAGGTTAATGGCGTAGAAGGCATGGCATCTATGTCTTCTACCAGTACGGATTCTGGTTCCTACTCCTTAACTGTTCAGTTTGATTCAGGGAAAGACTCTGACACTGCAGCCGTGCAGACACAGAATCGTGTGTCTGAGGCAAACGCTTCACTGCCGAGTTTGGTGCAGGCAGCAGGTATTACAACCAGAAAAGCATCACAGGACATGTCCATGATTTTTAACTTGTGGTCGCCGGATGACACTTATGATGTGAATTTCTTGAAGAATTACGGAAGCATCTACCTGATTGATGATATAAAACGTGTCCAAGGCGTAGGCGATGTATCCTCCTTTGGCTCAGATTACAGCATGAGAGTATGGCTGCAGCCTGAGAAAATGGCTCAGTTGGCTATTTCTACAAGTGAAGTGACTTCCGCGATTGAAAAGCAAAATGTGCAGGCGGCGGCTGGTGCTCTTGGTAAAATGCCAGTGGCATCGGATCAGGAGTTCCAGTATACGGCCCGGGTAAAGGGACGTCTTAATACTGCCAAAGAGTTTGAAAATATTATTATTCGCGCAAAATCCGACGGCTCTGCCATCCATCTTAAAGATGTAGCCAGAATAGAGTTCGGCAGTAAAGAATATACCTATGACAGCTTAATTAATGGGCATCGCAGTGCGGGATTTGCGATCCAGTTAACCAGTGATGCAAATGCATTAGAGACAATCGGCAAGGTAAAGAAGGTTCTTGAGGAAGCATCCAACAGCTTTCCTGCGGGATTACAATACAAAATTGTTGTTGATAATACTAATTTTGTGCGACAATCCATGATTGAGGTTGGAAAAACCTTTGCTGAAGCATTACTTTTAGTAATGGCAGTTGTATTTCTGTTCTTGCAGAGCTGGCGGGCCACATTGATTCCGATGCTGGCAATTCCGGTATCCTTGCTAGGGACTTTTGGTGCTTTTAGTGTGCTGGGCTTTACGATTAATACCTTGACGCTGTTTGCTATGGTGCTTGCTATAGGACTGGTAGTGGATGATGCCATTGTCGTAATAGAGGCGGTAGAACATCATATGCGTTATTCTGGAATGACTCCTTTAGAAGCGACCAGAAAGGCGATGAGCGAGGTTTCCGGGCCTGTCATTGCGATTGCCTTTGTACTAGCTTCTGTTTTTATTCCTGTGGCCTTTTTTGGCGGAATGATGGGGATTCTATATAAACAGTTTGCCATCACCATTGCCGTATCAATGGCATTATCAGCGATTGTCGCTTTGTCCCTTACACCAGCACTCTGCATATTACTGCTGAAACCATATAATCCGGATGCTCATGATGGCGTAATTGGCAGGTTTTTTGAAAAGTTTAATCAATGGTTCGAGAGAACGATTGAAAGTTATGGAAGGGGCTTGGAGAAGGTTATTTCTAAGGCACGCTTATGCATGCTTCTATTGTTTATCAGCATCATTCTGCTTGGCGGATTATATAAACTAGTTCCCACTTCTTTTGTACCCGATGAAGATCAAGGCTATTACATGACTTCCCTTACTTTGCCAGAGGCATCCAGCTTAAACCGTACGATTAGTACCATGAAAGAATTCACGCAGACCGTGTCTTCTCAATCAGGAGTTGTCAATGTAATGTCCTTATCGGGAATGGATATGTTAGGCGGAGGAACAAAACCAAATGCAGGTGCAATGTTTATTTCATTGGCCCCCTGGGAAGAAAGAAATGAACCTCAATTACAGGTGAAATCAGAAATTGCTCAAACCTTTATGAGCGGGGCCCAGTTGCCGGAAGGAACCATAATTTCTTTTGCTCCTCCCGCTCTTCCCGGGCTTGGCATGGTAGGTGGATATAGCTTAATGCTGGAAGACCGCAGTGGTGGGTCACTGGATGATTTAGACAGCATATCGCAAAAATTTATTGAAGCAGCAAAGCAGCATCCGGAGATTGGCTCAATTGCCTCAAATTTCAAAGCCGACACACCGGGCTACGAATTTGAAGTAGATCGGGAAAAAGCCGAGAAAATGGGGGTGGCAGTGGATGATGTATTTACGGCCTTGCAAGTTTTTCTCGGTGGAACACAGGTAAATGATTTTAATAAATTTGGGCGTACCTATAAGGTTATCGTGCAGGCAGAAACCGCATTTCGCAGCGATGCGAATGCTATGAGAACCCTGTTTGTCAAAAGTTCAAATGATACAATGGTACCATTAAATACCTTGCTAAAACCAAAAAAGATTAGTGCTCCTTCGGTTATTACAAGGTATAACGGTGTTAAAGCAGTTAAAATCAGCGGCAATCAGGCAGCTGGTTATAGTTCAGGTCAGGCGATGACAGCATTAGAAAAGGTGGCTGCAGAAATATTACCCAGTGGCTATACTTATGAATGGTCGGGGCAAAGCCGGGAAGAAAAACTGTCCGGTGATCGTGCTCCAATTGTATTTGGCATGGCCATTGTATTTGCATTTTTGTGCCTAGCTGCACTTTATGAAAGCTGGAGCATTCCATTTGCGGTATTGCTTACGGTACCTGTAGGAATATTTGGTGCTTTTCTGTTTCAATATATACGTAATTTAGAAAACAGTGTATATATGCAGATCGGTTTAGTAATGCTGATTGGCCTGGCCGCAAAAAATGCGATACTAATTGTTGAGTTTGCTAAAGTCAGGGTTGATAAAGGTATGCATCCAGTACAGGCCTCCATGGAAGCGGCTAAGATACGTTTACGTCCCATCCTCATGACATCCTTAGCTTTTATTATTGGTTGTTTTCCTTTAGTGGTTGCTGCCGGCGCTGGTGCTGGTGCCAGAAATTCTATGGGAACGGCAGTTGTTGGCGGTATGTTTACAGCTACAACTTTGGGCATTTTCTTAATTCCTGTTCTCTTTGTCGTTGTGGAGAAAATTACAGAAAGATTGAATGAAAGATTGAATGAGCCGCGTAAGCAAGATAAAAATTCTGTAGAGCAGATTCGTCTTTAATGAGTAATATTTTCAGTAGGGTAGAGATTTTCGAAGATGTCGGGTTTGTTGCTGTATGGAGAAGGACAGGTATGAAGCAGTTGTTGAATATCGTAGAAAAAACCACGTCGATAGACGTGGCTACGCAATGGCGGATAGGTTTGATGGAACCAAATTCAGAAATATTAACAAGAGGAAAAATCATCAAATGAACAGCAGAAAAATAACAGGATGATGATGATGATAATAATACACCAATTACCACCACAGCCGTTACCATTGCCTCCAAAACCGAATCCCATAATTATTCCTCCTTTTTTCATGCTTAGTCTTGTGACTTACTATATGGTATGCCAGCTGGGTATAGTAGGTGCCAAGGCATATGGTATAACTTCATCTAAAATAGCAAAAATTTTGAATTTCACAGTAATAATGTTTCGTCTGGAAGGAGGTTATTGTCTTTTGCCGAATTTTGCTTATATAAAAGGAGGGTTACTACGTATGAAGATAAAAAATAGTCTGGATAGAATCAAAGACATAGTGCGTGGCTTTAAAACAAAAGATATTGACGAAAGGCTGCTTTCATATACTGTGATTATTACTATACTTGGTCAGATTGAAGAGGTCATAAAGGACAATACTTTTCCTAATTATAAAATATATAAGCGTGATTTATTAGGGAGCTGTGAAGTGTTGTGTGGTTTGGATGACGGCGATGGCCGCCCGGAAGGGGAACACATCGGCAGGGCATTCTTGGCAGTTGATCAATTAAAATCCGTTCAGTGTTTTAATGTGGATAATCATCATATTTAATGGTAAAGCTGGATACAGTTAATGAAGACTGGGGATCATGCTATAGACAGGCATGATCCCCAGTCTCTTTTATGCAGGCAGAAAGAATCACTGGACAACAGAAACTTTGAGTTCTTTTATTGTTGTGCCTGGTGAATATATCACAAAAATACACCATATATTCTGTGACCTATTCACATAGACGCAAGTCGGTACCTCTGGTACTATTTAAATATAAACTAAATATAAGTGATGTATTTAGCAAGGGCGCTGAATGTATATCGGAAGGGTATACGCAGTGCCTCTATTTTTAATATTGAGTGTTAGGAGGGAATTATATGAGTCATACGGGAAGTAAGACAGAAAAACTGATACAACGAAAAAATAATGCTGTAGCCAGAGGGATAGCCAATTCTACAGGGGTATTTGTAGAAAGGGCCAGTGGAGCCGTCATTACGGATGTGGAGGGCAGGGAGTTTCTTGACTTTTATGCCGGTGTAGGGGTCTTGAATGTGGGCCATTGTCCAGAAACAGTAGTCAAGGCCATACAAAAACAAGCGGAACAATTACTCCATTCTTTCTTTGCAATTGCGATGTATGAGCCTTATGTAGAGCTGGCAGAAAAGATGAATTCGCTAATGCCTGGTTTATCGCCTAAAAAGACCATGTTTGCTAATAGTGGTGCAGAAGCGGTCGAGAACGCAGTGAAAATTGCTCGTCATGCGACAAAAAGAACGGGAATTATTGCTTTTGAATGTGCTTTCCATGGACGCACTTTTATGACCATGAGCCTTACCAGTAAAGTTAAGCCCTATAAATATGGTTTTGGACCGTTTGCTCCAGATATCTATAAGGTTCCTTCGGCATATTGCTATCGTTGTCATTATCGCTCCACCTATCCAGGCTGTGGAATGCATTGTCTGGAAAATTTTGAACGGTTTTTTGCTGCGGAAATTGATGCTGAACATATTGCCGCCATGATTATTGAGCCAGTGCAGGGGGAAGGTGGTTTTCTCGTACCGCCGCCAGAATTTTTGCCAGGTCTTAAAACAATTTGCGAGAGCAAAGGGATTTTACTTATCGCTGATGAGGTACAGAGTGGTTTTGGCCGTACGGGAAAAATGTTCGCCATTGAAAACTGGGGCGTAGAACCTGACTTAATGACCACAGCAAAATCAATTGCCGCTGGTGTTCCTCTTAGTGCTGTGACAGGTAAGGCTGAGTATATGGATGTGCCGGATGCGGGTAATATTGGCGGTACTTATGGCGGCAATCCATTAGCCTGTGTGGCTGGCTTAGAGACGATAAAAATAATTGAAAATAACAACCTCTGTGATCGGGCGGCAGGAATTGGCCGCATAACGATGGGAAGATTGGGAGCTTTGCAGGAAAGATGTAGTGTTATCGGTGATGTGAGGGGTATCGGATCCATGATCGGTATTGAGCTGGTCAAAGATCGGCAAACGAAACAGCCAGCCAAGGAACTTACTGGCAAGGTTGTAAAATACTGCTTGGAACAAGGTGTAATGTTAATCAGCGCCGGTATTTTTAGTAATGTAATTCGTTTGTTGATTCCATTAGTAGTTACCGATGAACAGTTAGATCATGGACTTACGGTTTTAGAACAGAGTATTCTGCGAGCAGCTGCCGAAGGATTGTAAGAGAGGATTTATGTTTGCAATAACTTTGGATGTCATTTGATCATGATAATCTGATAAGGTTATATAATTAAAAATTGTAATGTCAGTTACACGCAGATTTATGATTCGTATCGGATGACAAACTGATTATTTTTTTCATACATTTGTAAAGAATAAGTGCCTATATCCTTGGCAAGTACTGGGGATATAGGCACATTTATATAGGTAGAGAGGTTGAGAATATTTTCGAAATAGAGTACTGCAACTCAATTAGAGATTAAGGTAGGCGTATGGGCAGGTTGGTTTGCCAACCGCCAATGAAGGTGCCATTGTAATCAAAGACATACTTGTAGGTAGTATCATCTAATTGTACCATAAAAACTTTAGTATCTTCATAAACGTACCATTTTCCCCAAGCCTGATGATAATAGGGGACAGGGTCATCTGTGGACTCCCAGCCCCAATTTGCGTAACCGGGAGTATGAAGTGCAAATGAAATTGCAATAATAATTAAACTCGCAAATAGTTTTGTCATCGTTGTACCTCCATTATAAATTATTATTTCCATAATATGTAATTTATAAACAAAGAGGCTTATAAGTGCAAAAATTGTGGGTATATGGTTACTATGTCTGCAGGAAAATTATAGTTTGTGGCGAATCTTGTCCTTGATTCCATCCCTGAATAGGGACTTCTGAGGCTTTTCACTGTGAAAAGAGCCAAGAGTGTCAAGTTCTTGCAGCAAGTCTCATTTTATAAAGAAGTTGGTGCTTCATGAAGAAAATATGGCTAATTATCTATAGTATAATTATGCTGTTTTGCAGTTTCTCGTTGAGTTCTCCAGTAGCTCAAGCGGCCTCTGAACAGGAATTGCGAGAGATTACAACTCAGCAGGATATGGTTGTACTGGTGGAGAAGTCGCTCAATAAAATGACGGTATTTTATCAAGGCAAGCCGCTAAAAAGCTTCTTATGTGTGTCAGGGGTAAATACGCAAGGTGACAAACAAAGGCAAGGTGATAATCGTACCCCAGAGGGCCAATTTTTTATCACAGACAAGGAACGATTGGATGATGATCCTTACTTGGGGCGTAAATGGATGGGGATAAGCTACCCTGATGTTGTGCATGCGCAACAAGCGCTGGAAAACCAATTGATTAGTTTTGATCAATATCAGGAAATTATTGCCGCAAATAAGGAAAAAGTGCAGCCGCCACAAAATACTCCATTAGGAGGCTGGATTGGTATACATGGGGGACGGGAAGATTTAACGAAGCAAAGCATAAATTGGACTGAGGGCTGCCTTGCCATGCAGGACAAGGACTTAGAAGAATTATACGGACTTGTTCCATATGGGACCCCTATTATTATTGTTGCCTAACTAACAGTATATTGTGACTATTACAGTTCGTATTACGGTTTCCAAGCGCTGCTGTTAAGCCATAAGAGCAAGAAGTTTTCTACAAACCGATGTTTGGTGGAAATCTTCTTGTTCTTTTTTTCGGCAACTTCTTTTTTATCTCTGGGCAGCGTTTAGGAGGGCAGGGGCGAGTAGGTTTTTATCTTATGTAAAGTATCTTTTATAAATAAAACGAATATTGACAATTTTATACAAGAATGATATCGTGCAATATGTAAACTAATTTTAAAAATATAAGTACATAGCTTCTCAATAACTTTGACATGAGGATAAGCTTAGAGGAGGATAGGATGACAAATAGTAAGTCGCAAGGCGAACGTGTAAATCTATTTCATAATGAGTTTTATAAAACGATTATGGAACAAGCGCCCGAGATTATTTTGGTAGTCCACCCGGATGGTCAGATCTTGCAGGCAAATCAATCTGCATCATTTATTTATGGTTATTCTGCTCAGGAGCTTCAGACCTTTCGTATGCAGGAGCTTCATTCTGCAAATACAGCAGAGGCTGAAAAGAATCAATGGCTTACGGCTGGTCAAAGTCCCCTTATATATTGTACGAATCATATCAACAATAACGGTGAGGAATTTCCGGTGGAATTAAGATGCCGGCGTACTTTTTTTCAGGATCATGAGATCTATCTTATTGTTGTCAGAGACATGACTGAAGTTGTCGAACTGGAAAATGCGCTTAAAGCATGCAATGATGAGCGAAATCGATTGGCCGTTAAATGGAAAAATGTATTTCAAAATGCACCTGGTGGGTATCATTCGTTGGATTTGGATGGAAATATTATTGACATAAATGAAACAGAACTGCAATGGCTGGGATACAAATTGGAAGAAGTTGTCGGTAAACTTTCTTTTCAGGATTTATTAACTGAGAAAAGTCGCGCTGCTTTTCAGAACTATTCCACTGAGCTTATGAATGAGGGAAAGATTGCCGAAATCGATTTAGAAATGGTACGTAAGGATGGTTCCGTTTTTCCCATGTTAATAAGCACATTAGCTCTTAAGGACAGCAATGGTAAATATAACTTGAGCTGGTCAACCTGCTTAGACATAACCGAGCGTAAGCTATGGGAGGAAGGGCTTATTGCCAGCGAGAATCAGTATCGGGCTCTTGCTGAAAACTCCAATGATCTCATCGCCCGTTATGATTCAGAATGCCGCTATTTGTATGTGAATCCGGCCATTGAACCTATTGCGGGAATTCCCAAAGAAGCATTTATCGGCAAGACAAATGAAGAACTCAAACTGCCTCGCGCATTTTGTATCATTATTCGTCAAGGAATTAAAGGTGTGTTTAATAAGGGACAGTTAATTCAACGAGAACTGGAGCATTTTATTGATGATAGACGAATGATCTTTCATTTGCAGTTAGTACCAGAATTTCATACGGATGGCAGTATTGCTTCCGTATTGACCGTTGGACGTGATATCACCAAATTCCGTGAATTACAAGACGAAATGTTTCGCAGTGAACTCAAGTATGCTAACCTGTTTGAGCATATGAGTGAAGGTTTTAACTATGAAAGAATCATAACAGGAAGTGATGGCAAGATTGCCGATTCTATCATCCTGGAGGCCAATGCGGCATATTGCCAAATGGCAAATCAGTCTGTCAGCGACATTATCGGCAAAAAGTCCAGTGAGATTACATTAACAAGTATTCTGCCTGAATTAGATTGGCTAAAGTTATGCCAGAAGGTAATGAATGGTGGGCCCACTACCATAGAATGTTACTCCCTGCCATTAAAAAAATGGTTTTCTGTTATTGCTTACAGTCCAGTTGAAGAACATTTAGCAATCCTCTATATTGATATTACCAAAAGAATCCTGGCAGAGCAGAAATTGCTGGAAAGTGATAAACGCTATAAAGAACTCGTTCAGGATGCGAAGGTCATTATTGTAAGCGTTAACCATTCTGGTGAGATCATGTTTATGAATGATTGGGGCTTAGCTTTTTTTGGATTTCGAGCTGATGAATTAATCGGACGATCTATTTATGGGACGATAGTACCAATCTATGATTCAAAAGGACGAGATCTTCGAGAAATATTGCAAAATTTAAAAGTCAATACGGGAGCTTTTCAGCGGCAATTAATCGAGAATATGACGTCTTCAGGAAAGAGAGTATGGATTGATTGGACAAATAGGGTCGTTATTGATTCTGAAACAGGTGAATTTCAATGGTCTGCCATTGGGTTTGATGTTACCGCTACGAAGCAGGCTGAACAGCAGCTGTTGTATCATTATGAGCGGCGCAGGCGTCGAGAACTTTTTAATGATGTCATCAGCCGGCGAATTTCTCAGGAAGACTTAGTGACTGGATTGGCTCAATTGGAAATGACTATTAAGCCTCCTTTTATTATTTTCTTGTTTGCTGTGCCCTGGCAGGAGCTGCCACCGGACGCCTCTATCGAGGAACATGAGGAAAGACAGAGTGCTATAGATACATTGATTGACAGCATTCAGAATCATGGAAGGGTGATGACTTGGCAGGCACAGGAAGGCATTGCTATCTTTCAGCCATTATCAGGCAGTGAAGCCACTGTAACACTGAAACAGACAAAGACAGCAGCAGAGGCGATGGCAGCGCAGCTGTCTCGCTATTGGCATGGCGTACCGGTTACAGGTGGTGTTTCCCATTCTTCCGACAAGACACAATTCATTGCAGATGTATATGAGCAGGCGCGTTTATCCTTTCTTTGCAGTCCAGTGCTGTATCCGGAAAAATCATTGCATTATTGGGAGGAACTGGGCTGTTACCAGTTTATTTTCAATGATTGCTCTTCCCAGCAGGCACAAGAGTTTATTGCGTATCACTTAGGCATGTTATTGCATCCAGAGCGAAAAGGAGATCAGAATGAACTGCTGGCTACTCTTAAAGAAATCATAACAGGAGCTTCAGCTCAAGTGATTGGCAAACGACTTTTTGTACACCCTCAAACAGTTGTGTTTCGCAAGAAAAATCTGGAGAAGATTATGGGAGTTGATTTGGATTCACTGAAAGTGCGTATGGATTTATCTGTTGCACTGCAACTTTTATCCCTGTTAAAAAAGAAGTGCTCCTTTCTAAAATCATAAAATATGACAGCAATTATAAAATTTATATAAAATTTATTGTTTTTTTCGAAATTTTATATTGTTTTTGTTGCAGGAGATATAATCCTATATAAGGAAATGATAAAAAATAAAATTCCTAATAAGAAATCCAAGGGGGAATCAAAATGAACCAAGATATTCTAAAAGGCAAGTGGAAAGAACTTCGGGGCAGTCTTAAAGAACAATGGGGCAGGCTGACGGACGATGATCTCACTATACTGGAAGGTAAACAAGAAAAATTGGTTGGCATTCTCCAGGAAAAATATGGATACACCAAAGACAAAGCCGAAGCAGAATATAGACATTTCATCGCACGATTTAAATGAAAGTAAAGGTCAGGTAGAAATACCTGACCTTTATTCTATAAGAAATGCGATAGTCCAGCTTACGTAAAAAAATTAGGCATTGATTACTGATCATAACCAGGTTGTACTATTTTTTTACGGAATTAGAAAGTATATCACTTTCTTGATTCCAAGTCATTTTTTTATCAAATCTATATAAAATTTGATGTTTTTGTCTGATAATCATTATTATTTTTATCGCAGGGAAAAAAGAAGAAGAAATGAAATATAAAATCTTATAGATAGTCATTTATCGGACAAGTCATTAAAGTAGGAATTGCAGCTATTGATAGCAAGGGGGAATGGATCATGCTTTGGTTTTTATTCGTTGGAGTTATTGCAGGCTGGCTAGCTGGTCACATTACTCATGGTTCCGGATTCGGATTGATTGGTGACCTTGTGGTTGGTATTGTGGGTGCACTTGTGGGAGGGTTTATCTTCAAGATTTTTAGTATCGATACTTACGGTACGTTGGGAGATATCGTTATGGCTACCGTAGGGGCTGTTGTAATGCTTGTTTTGTTAAGAATGATCTGATGATAATTCAGATTATTTCTTGGCGATCTCTTAGGAGATAATAAAATGACAGGAGGGGAAAAGGATGACAATCATGGATTTATTAGGAAAGGTAAAAAAGAATCGTGAAAAGGCAGTACGCCGCAAGATAGCTATTGGTGCAACTATAGGCGTAGCGGCCGGAGCCGTTGCAGGAGTACTTTTAGCCCCCAAAGCCGGCAAGGAAACTCGCGCTGATCTTGCAAAAAATCTGGAGGAATTGCCAGAGCAGTTTAAAGAAATAACTGATAAAACGCAGAATATGGTAGTGAATGCAAAAGATAGAGTTTCTAAAAAGACGCAAGAAATCTTAGCGGAAGTGAAAGGGAAATATGTGGAAGAGAAAGGAGCTTTACGGCAGATTCGCGATTCAAAAAGCAACTAGCAAAAAAATGCATATAAATCAGCCAGGCACGTATGCCTGGCTGATTTATATGCATTTTTTAAGTAAGTGTAAAGAGTTAGCAATTCTCATACGAGCTTTCCTGTCGGTAATGACTAAGAAACAAGCCCGCGATATAGGTGCTTTCATTACCAAAATAAAGAGTGGAGCAGTGCAGTTTTGTGTAAATAAAATATAAGCGATTTTGCCTATATTATGAAAATAATAGAAATTTATGCAATCTCAATAAAATTTATCTTATTATTATAGAAAAGCTTATTCATTTTATTGCAGGAAAGACTGATAATTGATGGAATGTATTATTCTAATAGTCAATAATCGACAAGTGTTGTCAATAGCAATTGATTATTAACAAAAATACGCTAATATGTAGTTCTGGATAGATGAGGTAAAAAGAATTATTTGTAATATTGTGGTGTAGAGTAAGCTATTAACATTTATAGCTGTGAATGGAGATGCAAAAAGAGTTGTTGCTGCTACTAAGCTTGGTACACTGCATGGTGAAGTCTGGAATGGAGCAACGAAAATAAAGGAGGGTGAGCAGGGTGAATCTGGTGGTAGTAGCAATCCTGCTAATTGCTATCTTCTGGGGTATGGGTCAATTAGCTAAAAAGAATTGGTTGTCATAACCTAGCAGCGAGAGGAGGAAGGCGATGAAAAGCGATGATTATAAATGGGATTGGATGGATTTTCGTTTAATGCAATATAATGAAATTCTCCAAGATGTAAAAGGCAGAGCTTCCATCGTCCGTGCCGAGGCAAAACTGGATTATTTTAGACAGGTTGGGCACCTTGAACAGCAGTACAATAAATTTAAAGAAAAATATCAAGATTTTCATGAAATTAGCGATGAAGAGCAAGATAATATGCAAGAAACATTAGAAAAATCCTGGAGTGATTTGGAGCAATCTTTTGTGATACTAATAAAGGGCATAAATGATGGATCATTCTTTGCTAAATAGGAAACAGCAATTTTGAAAGGAGGGTTAATATTGTATATATCATTATATGACTTAGGGATAGCAATCATCTTTATTCTGGTCGTCATTGTGTGTGTATATCTGATTCGTGCCATACATAGAGTATTGCTTATATTAGATGAGATTAAACTGATTCTAGACACAAATAAGACAGGGATTCAAGAAACCATAACTTTGTTACCAGCAATGGTGAGTAATGTCAATCAAATAGTTGCAAGCGTTAAAGAAACCGCTGCTCAGGCAAACGATGCCATATATGATGTCCGCGTTGAGTGGGAAACTTTAATCATCTATGCAAAAGCAGTCTTTCAAATTATTAAGACTCTGTTCTTCAAAAAGTAAATAAAAAATATATATTTGCAGTTTAAGAGTGTAAATCTACCAATAAAATTATAAGTAATATAAGGGAGGTAAAAGAACTATGAAAAATTTTATGAAGGTATTCGCGGTCCTAACGATCATACTAAGTTTGACTGTTTCAGCAGCGAGCGCAGCAAGCGTACAAGAAAAACGGGAAGCGATTCGAAACTCAACGAATGAAACTTTGAATAAACTCTATAATATTCATCCCAGTGCCAGACAAGCTGTTGAAGGTGCTGCAGGCTATGCCGCCTTTACGATAACAGATGTTAAAGTCGTTTTATTGGGAGGCGGGGGCGGCAAAGGGCTAGCCGTGAATAACGCTACCAGCCAAGAGGTATTCATGAAGACCGGTGACGTGCAAGTTGGTTTTGGACTTGGGGTAAAAAAATTTAATGTAGTTTTTGTGTTTGAGACAGAAGAGGCATTTGCAAACTTCATTGATAAAGGATGGATTGTGGATGGACAAGCTACAGTGGCTGCGACAGATAGTGTAAATGGGGCTTCCTTGCAGGGGGCTGTTTCTGCGGGTAAAGATGTTTGGATGTATCAATTAACCGATAAAGGCCTGGAAGCCAGTCTAACGCTTCGAGGAATTCGCTATTACAAGGATAGTGATCTGAATTAATGATTAACTGACAGTGAGTATGCAAGAGTGAAAAGGAAAGATATGTAATAACGATTAGACAATTGTCTTAACAGCTTTGCAGCTATCATCAAGAAATTTTTCGAAATGTTGTACCTCTAGGAAGAGGAAGGGCTGCAAGGTGAGGCTGATTATTCAGCGGGCATTCAGTTACAATCACGTCAAATGAAATGTTAAAAGAATAATATGTTATAGCGTAAAAGGATGTGTTGGAATTGGAAAAAGGTGATGTGATATATGTGCCCGTTGGAAGGCGCGCAGGCTTTGGACCGCTGCATTATGGTATTTATGACGGCTATGGAGGTGTATTCCATTTTAATGGAATAACACCAGAAAGTGCTTATATTCATTATTCACTGCTGGCTGATTTTGCAAAAGGCGGCATAGTAAATGTCGATCCTTGTATTAAGGTATTTTCTCCTAACGAAATCGTGGAACGGGCTAGTAGGCAATTAGGAGAAAAATTCGGAGGGTTTAATCTGATTACCAATAACTGCGAACATTTTGCTAAGTGGTGTGCCACGGATGTACGGCAGTCAACTCAGGTTAATACGTCACGATCTTTTATAAAAAATAGTGGCAATCGCATTCGAAAAATAGTCAAACAATCAATTGCGTTTGGCATGGGGCTCCTTGGTACAACGAGTAAAAAAAGTACAATAAATGGCAGTAAGGATCGGTAGTAGTATCCTTGCAAGGCGGTTGCTTAATATCGTAAGATTAATGCCTCTATCAAAAGATATATACCTTTTGATAGAGGCGTATATCTTCTAAATGCTTTATGCTATAGATAATGGGTCAGCTTTAGCTTTTTTTGCTGTAAGTAAAAGACGAGTATTATATCTTATAAAATTAAGATAATGCTAAACAAATCTGAAGCTACTAAGAGAATATGTATTATAGACATATTTGCATTGGAGGATAATAAATGAAAAAGGTAATGAGCTCTGATCTTCAGCCAGGCATGATGGTTGCTGAATTGATAAGTTCTCTTAATGGCAAGCAAATTTTGCTTCCCAAAGGAGGAACATTAACGGAAAAAATAATTAATAATATAAAAAAATGGGACATTCCTTATGTTATGATTGCAGAAGAAGTTAGCGATTCTCTTAAGGTGGCATCCATGGGGGCAGTAGATGTTTCGTCTCCTCTGCAGCTGCCTAAAATGCTAATCGAAAAGTCGATTGACTTTAATAATAGTTTAAATTCATGTGTGGCGGCTGTAAATGAATTATTTGAAAATATCAGAATGAATAAAAAAGTTGATATTAAACCATTCCATAAGTTGTCCCTGCAAATTTTTCAACATCTCATTCATCCTTCTGAAGCTGTTAATCGCTTATTATTTTCTTTACCTAAGGAAAATTCGCTGGCTTATCATTCTGTAATGGTGGCGTCCCTGTCAGGTATGCTTGCAGAGTGGATGGGGCTGGGCGTAAAAGATAGTAAGGAAATCATTTTGGCTGGAATATTGCATGATGTTGGGAAAACACAGCTTCCATCTCATTTATTTAATGATCAAGATTCTATTTCAATAAATGCTGAAATGATACAAACCCATGTGCTTTTAGCCTTCAAGCTGTTAAAAGATACTAAGGCAGTTTCCGCGGAAGCTCTGGCTGCCATTGTTGAACATCATGAATATATGGATGGGAGTGGATACCCTCAGCAATTATCAGGGGAGAAGATTCATGTCTTTGCGCGAATTATTAGCGTAGTAAATTATATCAGCAATATCATTGAGGATTGTGATAGCATCAATCCCTTTATGTTATTGCAATCCATAAAGATGGAGATGTTTACAAAGTTGGATCCTGGAGTATGCGATATTTTTATCCGGCGTATTAGTGATTATCTCACCAATAGTTCCGTTATTCTGGAAGATGGACGCAAAGCAAAGATAGCCTTTTTACCTAGCATAAACCCCATATTTCCTGTACTAAAAGTAGAGGATGAGTTTATCGATATGCAAACCAGCAAAGATACTAAAATTGTCGGGTTAGAATGTAATGAGAAGATTGGGTAACAGCTAATTTTGACAACTTAGTTTGCTGGGGACTATTAGAATCAAAAAAGATAAAAGTTGGACCTCCTGCTGGTAGTAATTATACTACCAGCAGGAGGTCCAACTTTTATTATTTGCTTACACAGTTTCTGCCGTTTTCCTTTGCACGGTAAAGAGCCTTATCTGCCATTTTAATAACTTCTTCAGGCGTGATCTGCTTATGCTGGGAATCTGCCACGCCAATGCTGACCGTGACGTTTAATTTTCGATTAGAGCTTTTTTTACTTTTGCTGGTACCCTCACGCAGCACAAATTTACTTTTGGCAACTTGTTCTCTTAGTTCTTCTAAATAAGGTGTTGCTTCTATAAGGCTCTTGCCAGGGAAGAGAACGGTAAATTCTTCACCGCCATAGCGAAATGACTTACCACCTTTGAAATTTTTCATTACCTTGCCGATTAATCGCAGGACATCATCACCCGCGTCATGACCATAAGTATCGTTAAACTTTTTAAAAAAGTCTACGTCCACCATGGCAATTGCATAGTTATTATCGAGTCTCATCATATCTTCATTAAGAGAACGACGTGATGGTAAACCTGTCAGTTCATCCAGATAGGCCTTAAAGTAGTAATCCTGAATGACAGACAGCAGGATGATTAAACCGGCTGTAGCATAAAAAAACGGAATCGCAATGGAAATAGCCGTAAAGTGATGAGCAAGAGCGATGGCAATCAGCGCACACAGCATCGTTATTTTAAAATGAGTGTTTGCTCTTCGACGCTTAACCAATAACACTAGTCCTGTCATAACAAAAGCTAGCACAGCAATATCAGGGATAGGAGTCCGTGGCATAAAAGGAAAAAAGAAAAGCTTTTTAGCGATTTCGTTAAAAAGTTCCCGATCTCCTGATAAGACCAATCCCATGATAAAGACTACTTGAAGAAAAATTAAAAGAAAGTTTCTTTTTCCCCACAAAGAGAAGATACCACTCTCGGATAAGGAGGAAAAGAAGAGAAAATTGACAGGAAGCAGCAAACTAATCGTTAGATAAATACCATGCAATGCAAAATTCTTATCAAGATGTACGGGAATATAAGGCGACATTAGGCCTAGCTGGCTTAAAAAAAGCACTAATAAGATGAAAAATGCCCGGCTGCGGTTAAAGCAGGAGGTAATCGCTATTCCGAACAGAAGTATCATATAAGAGATGGTTGGAATGGCAGTGATTAAATAGTCAGGCAGTTCTCCCAGATAAAAAAATAGTATTCCAGTCATAAGGATAACTCCTAAGGGGGTAGTACGAAATGCGGACATTAGCCTTCCGAAAATTGTTTCATAATCTATTTGAGTTGCAGGCTTATTATCTATATTATTATTTATCTTTCGTCGACAGCTTTTCGGCATACATTCCTCCGATGAAATTAAGATTACTTTTAGGAAAGTTGTCAAAAATAGTATATTTATGACATTGTATCATTCTATAATCATGTGTCATCTTCCTTCCTTTTACAAAGGATCGTGATATTTTTAAAGATCTACTATTGTCTGAAAATGCATAGGATAATAGCAGGTATAAGTTTTTAGAGAAACTTGGTTTCTTTGGCTAAAGCAGAATTTATGAACTAAGGGGTGAATCATGTTTAATATTGTTTCATTTACAGGCCCAAGCGGTGCCGGCAAGACGACTGTGCAAAAATACTTAGGTATTGATCCCATTGTTACTTATACTTCAAGGGAACCACGCAAAGGAGAAATTGATGGCGTACACTATCATTTTACTACGCGTGAAAAAATACTTGAGATGAAATCCAAGGGATATTTACTTGAGTATACCGAATACGGCGGTAATCTTTATTCATCAGATTTACATTCCATTACAGAAATTATTAAAAATAATGCAGTAGGTTCTATTGTAGTCGATGTGCATGGTGCTCAGGAATTAAAAAAAAGATTCAATGAAGAAGTTCTGTTGGTTGGGATTTTTGCTTCCAAGGATGAATGTCAAAAAAGGATATATAACAGAAGTGATTGTAATATTGAAAAACGGCTTGCCTCCTATGAACAGGAAGTGAAAGGTATGCTGGAAGTATGTGATATTGTGATGATTAACTCAGAAGAAAATTGGTTTAAAAATAAAAAAATAATAGATTGGATACGAAATAATTTAAAGACAACAAATGATAAATAGTGTTAAAGGGTATCGGCTCATTTTTGCCTGCAGCATAAGTGAGCTATTTGTTTGCCTGGCGATAGTCTTTTCTTAAAGAGCAGACACTGGGAGTGAAGGAAGTAAGCGCCTTATCCTTTGGAAAAAGAGCTATAGAATAATACAATGCAAGGTGGCTCCTTTGACTTTTATTCAGCATACACTGTCATAGTACTATAGTAAGAAGAGGGGGGGGAAGTCTATGATTGAACTTACTTCTTTACATTGGGTTTTCTCCAGTTTTATCCTCCTGATCATAGTTACAATGATCATGCGCCGAGATACTAGCCTGGTTTGTATCATTGGCCTATTTATTATGGGCTATATGGCAAAGGGCACATTGAATCAGGCTGTTATCGGGATATTTAATAGCTTTGTTTATGCAATTAATGAATTATCAGGGACCATTTTAGTTATTTCTCTCATTGTAGCGATGAGTAAGGCATTGCTTTATACAGGAATCAATGAAGTTATGGTAGAGCCTTTTGCCAGAGTCATACGTACTCCTGGTATGGCATATTGGGTTATAGGATTGTTTATGATGGTCATATCTTGCTTTTTTTGGCCATCGCCAGCTGCAGCATTAATGGGAGCTGTATTGCTGCCTGTGAGCCGTCGTGTAGGTTTGCCGGCTATGGGAGTTGCAGTTGCTATGAACTTGTTTGGGCACGGCATTGCTTTATCTGGAGACTGGGTGATCCAGGGAGCGCCAAAGTTGACTGCAGCAGCTGCAGGTATTCCTGTCCAAGATGTAGTAGCTGCAAGTGTACCGCTGATTATTGTCATGGGATTGGTAACCGTAAGTATTGCTTATTGGTCACTAAAGCGGGATATGGCAAATGGCAAGCTGAGTGTAGAACATGAATCGGTAGTTGTTAATGAGCATACGGAGAAAGATACTACTGTTGCCATCCAGCTCTCGCCATTAGCCAAAAGGTGGATTGCGGCCATGGTTCCGCTCCTCTTTGGTTTTGATGTGGTGGCTTTATATAGTTTCAATCTTCGCGGGGGAGATGCGACAGCCTTAATTGGCGGAACTTCCATTTTGATTATGAGTGTTATAGCTCTTCTTGCCCATAGGAGTAAGGGGCTTGAGAAAGCTACTGATTATTTGCTGGAAGGCTTCAAATTTGGCATTACTGTGTTTGGGCCGATTATTCCCATTGCTGCATTTTTTTACTTAGGAGATAGTGGTTTCACTGCTATTTTCGGCAAGGCATTATCGCCAGAATCTCAGGGATTGGTTAATGATCTAGGTCTGGCTATGGCGCACAGCGTTACCATAAGTCCAGCCATTGGAGCATTTACCATTATGCTTGTGGGTATTATCACAGGCTTAGATGGCTCTGGATTTTCGGGTATCTCTCTTGTCGGATCTCTAGCTAAACTTTTTTCAGTCTCCATCGGTTCAGGCATAGCAACTCTTACTGCATTAGGGCAGATTGCTGCTATTTTTACTGGAGGGGGCACTTTAATACCTTGGAGTGTTATTGCTGCGGCAGCAATCTGCAATGTAAGTCCTTTTGAATTGGCACGGCGCAATCTATTGCCGGTGCTAATTGGACTTTTTGTAACAACAGTGGTAGCAATATTCTTAATATAAATGTACAGATATTCGATAATAATAGTAAAAGGATAAGAAAAAAGGGATTCCATAAGATAACCTGTATTTGTAAAGGCTGCAGGCTGTCATTATGGGATCCTAATAGTAGTTAGAATGAATCTAAAGTGAAAAATTTTATTGGAAGTAAGTTTCTTTTATTGAAAGAGCACCAAAAAAGGAACTGAAGTATAGCAGGTTTGGAGGTATAATGGATAAGTTAAAAGCATTATTACATATTGATGAGTTAGAGAAATGGCAATTAATTTTAGCAAATTCAAGAAATTTAATAGCAGATGTAGGATTGAGTCATTTGGTTTTAGAAATCGTTGTGAATGCAGCAGCAGTGCAAATCTTTAGTTTGAAGGAGCAGGAGAAGAACGAGCTGCTTAAGCAGATAGAAGAACTAGCTAAACAGAATGTTACAATCGTTATATGTAGAAATGCTCTAAAGGCAAACTCGATTAATGAAAGCAGCCTGCCGGATTTTATAACTGTAGTTCCCGCTGGAATATCAAGAATTGTTAGGAAACAAGCAGAAGAGAATTATTCTTATGTAAAGCCATAATTGCCTCAATATAAAGGTCATAACGAATAAGTAAAATGGTGGATAGCTTATTGTGAAGGAGAGCGATATGAGCAAGATGGAAAAAGAAAATAGTAATACGTGGGGGCAAAAGGATCCATTAGAACAGGCATTACTCGTAGGAATACACGGGGCACCTGAATTAAAGCATGATGAAAGGCTGCTGTATCTTGGGGAGTTTAAAGAGAGAGTCATAAAGAAACTAACAAAACAGCAAGTTGCAGAGAAGGCTATTTATCCAGAAATTTTTCAGGCTTTGCAGGACAAAAAGGCGGATCAGCTGGTCATTAACGGGAGCATAAGCAGTAGTTTTATCAGCAAATATAAAGAGTTGGCAACACGTCTGCACAAAATGTATACCATTCGGAATGATATGGACTTCCAGGGAGATACAGGGCTCCTTGTTATAAGTGATAAAGCAGTGGAGCAGCAGGAGATGAATGTAGAAAACCGGAGGGATCATTTACAGCGCTTAGGGGTATCGACAGCTCTTATTGAGGCTGCGGGTCAAAAAGTATGCAAAGAGTGTTTGGCCGAGATTAGTAAAGCAGATGAAAATGAGCGGATCAATTATCGGCAGTTGACATGGATTGATCGCTTAACTGGTGATAGATGCCCAGTTCACCAATCGTAGCAAGTAAAAAATCTTATCTTTGCGGTAAGATTTTTTTGTATAGAAAAGAAGTTTTAATAGTTCATGTAGGTGCATTCTAAATGTTATAAATTTCACAAAAAAGAGTTGTTTTTAAACTTAGATTCACATATACTGTAAATATAAAGGGAAATATATCCAATATCAAAAAAGGCAGGGGTGTATATGTGGGGAAAGCAGCTTGATTTAGAACAAATTATAGAAATTCGTACTAAGTCAGTCGTGTATTTTGGAATTGGTGCCATTACTAAAATGACTGACATCGCAAAAACGTTGGCTGATCAAGGAATAAGTAAGGTTATAGTAGTAACTGGCAGGGGGTCACATATTAAATCTGGTGCTTGGGAACATGTTAAACAGGCATTGGATGCTGCAAAGATTGTACCAGTATTATATAGTAAAGTTACATCGAATCCAACCGTTGATCAAGTCGATGAAGCAACAGCTGCTGCATTGCAATTTGGTGCGCAAGCTGTTATTGCCATTGGCGGCGGCAGTCCCATTGATACAGGCAAGAGTGTTGCTGCTTTAGCAGCAAATCCAGGGAAAACCGCAAGAGAATTATATGAATATACTTTTTCACCTGAAAAGGCATTACCGATTATTGCTATTAATTTGACTCATGGAACTGGTACAGAGGCGAATCGATTTGCTGTTGTCAGCATACCTGAGAAAGAGTACAAACCGGCCATTGCTTATGACTGCTTATATCCTTTATATTCCATTGATGATCCTGCTTTGATGACTACTTTGCCATCAGAGCAGACAGCTTATGTATCGATTGATGCGGTAAATCATGTAATAGAAGCAGCCACCACAAAATTAGGCAATTTGTTTGCTATAACATTAGCTCGTGAGACAATTTCACTGGTTGCACATTATTTGCCATTGGCGCAAGAGAACCCTAAAAATTTAGAAGCACGTTATTATTTATTATACGCTTCGATGATTGCCGGTGTTTCTTTCGATAATGGATTATTGCACTTTACACATGCCATGGAACATCCTCTCAGTGGTGTGAAACCTGATTTAGCTCATGGTTCAGGTTTAGGAGTATTACTGCCTGCAGTTGTAAAGCATATATATCCGGCAAAAGCCTCTATCTTGGCTGATATCTTGGCACCGATTGTTCCTGGACTATCAGGAGAAGCAGCAGAGGATGAAGCTGTCTATACAGGTTTGAAGCAATGGCTTACATCTCATGGTATTAAGCAGGGCTTACGAGAAGAGGGCTTTGCTGATAGTGACGTGGCTCGTTTGACAAATCTGGCTTTTGAAACACCTAGCCTGCAATTACTCTTAAGTATGGCCCCCATTGAAGCCACTTGGGAGACGGTTGCTGCCATTTATATGGATTCGTTATAAGAAAGAATTGATTTGCAGAGATGTAGGAGTAAAAAAAGGGAGTGGGGTAAGCATACTAGTTAAATCAAGTTGGCGATGTCAATATGGCTAATTTGCATAGTAAGAATTCGAAAATGTAATAAATATAATTTATGTACTTGTATATATTAAAATAAAGTGTTATTATAGAGGCAGTTGAACATAATAATCTTTTAAACTTAATATGTTGAGATAGGTGCCCTAAAGGGCTTAATAGGGAAGTCCGGTCTAATGCCGGCGCGGTCCCGCCACTGTAATGAGGAGTAAACCCAAGTTATACCACTGAGACAGCCGTCTTGGGAAGGTTTGGGCAAACAATGATCCAGAGCCAGGAGAACTGCCTATTTGACAATCACCGTTTTTTACCCACGAGAGATGGGGAGGGGATTAAGTGCACAGCGATGTTGTATTGTACTTATATCCCGGCGTATGTAACGCTGGGATTTTTTATAGGTATCATTGTGATGCTCTTAATGATTGCTCCCGGCCAGTGGTCGGGAGTTTTTTTCTGTTATGTGACTGTTTCGTATCTGGGTACGAAGCAGCTAACATATGATTCAAACTTTCATTATCCTATTGTTTTGTAGTGAGTTGTCTTGGGAAGGGCAGCTAAGTTCCGTGCAAACGGAACTTTTTTTTATGGTATTTTTTACGATTGGCAAACCATAAATTTGGTGAATTTTTATTGTTTATTGCCAGACAATTTTCTCTATGGTCACGTCTTTATTCTTATGAAATTCTGCAAAATCTGAATCTGTTGCGGTTAATCTGGGCAATCTATCTGTATCTTAACATATTCAAAAGAAAGGCAGGACGTTATGCACTCGGACATACAACATAAACTACTGTTGGCCGGTTTATTCCTTGGCCTTTTCTTCTCGTCTCTTGATCAAACGATAGTAGGAACTGCTATGCCGAGAATCATCGGTGATCTGGGCGGTTTAAGTATCATGACCTGGGTGACCACGGCCTATATGCTTACCTCTACAGTCATTGTTCCTATAGCTGGAAAACTGGCAGATTTATACGGCCGCCGCGTGGTATACGTCACCGGAATTGTCATATTTCTGATTGGTTCATCACTATGTGGGACCAGTTATACGATGACACAGTTAATTGTATATCGCGGTTTGCAAGGGATTGGGGGCGGGATTATGATGCCTCTTGCAATGACCATTGTAGGCGATATCTTCCCTCCTGAACAGCGGGGGAAATGGCAGGGACTCATAGGAGCCATTTTTGGAATTTCATCCATTGTCGGTCCAGCGATCGGCGGCTGGATAGTTGACTATACTTCCTGGCACTGGGTATTTTTTATTAACTTGCCCATCGGGATCCTCGCAGCTGCTTCCATTCATATTGGTTTACGCGGCGAAAAACGGCTGAAAGATAAGGTCACTATTGATTATTCCGGAGCAATAAGTCTAATTCTGGCCACATTATGCCTCATCCTTGGTTTGAATTTAGGGGGGACGGATTATCCGTGGTTTTCATGGCAAATTGCTTTATTTTTTGGGATTTCCGTTATTTCCTGGATCGTCTTTATTGTTATAGAAAAAAGTGTGGAAGAACCTATCCTAAATTTAGAACTCTTTACAAATAAAGTTTTTGTTATTGCAAATATTATTGGATTTCTAATGGGATTAGGAATGTTTGGTGCTTTGATTTTTACACCTTTATTCTGGCAGGGAGTAATGGGTGCCAGTGCTATTCAATCGGGTAACATGACGCTTCCCATGATGTTTTCCAATGTTATAGCGAGTATATTTGGGGGAAGATGGGCAAATCGGTCAAGTCTTCGCACAATCTTTGCGACGGGTATGGCTTGTATGGCAGTCGGTTTTTACCTGCTAAGCACGATGATACTTGGTACTCCCTTACTAGTTGCAGTCGTGTATCTAATGATCCTGGGGTTTGGAATGGGTTTAATTATGCCTACGGTGACACTAGCTGTACAAAATGTTTTTCCACACGAACAGCGAGGTGTTGCTACATCGGCAACCCAGTTTTCCCGCAGTATCGGCAGTACATTGGGGATGACTGTTCTTGGGGTAATATTTAATAGTTATTCGATAAAAGTTATGAATAAAGATTTCTTTCCAAAGATAGCAGCTTTTCCTGAATTACAAACCGGACCGATTGGTGCAGTAATGGAAAAAGCCTATTCTGACCCCCATAGCCTATTCAATTTATTGCTGAGCCCAGAAGCCCTCGGAATGATTCCTGCGAATTTCCAGCAGATTTTGCTGCCTCCTCTGAAAAATGCATTGGCTGAATCCCTGCAGATCGTATTCCTAGTGGCGATGTTTATCGCCCTGGTTGGTGTAGTATTCAGCCTGTTCATTAATAATACTATCCCCATATCACGAAAGTCTTCTAATTCTAATGCTGAAGATGCGGGCGTCATGTTATTTGCCGAAGGAGTCATTGTAGAAAATGAAATCTCAGAAGAGTTAATGCCCGACTTAATTGATGATGATGCTCGTCGAAAACCTTCATAAGAGCAGATTGATTATCTCAAATTCATTGAAAAATGGAAGAGTAAATTATAATATCTTTCTATATAGAAAGAATTTAAAAGCCGATCAAAGACTTGGTGCAAAGAAATTGCATCAAGTCTTTGTTTGTTTTGTGAAGCATTAATGCTTACTAATCATCTCACAGTATATTGCACCGAAAAAAATAAATGAAAATTCAAAAAAAGATGATTTGTGCAATAGGTTGTGATAAAAATGAGGAAAGGGGTATTGAAAAAGCGAGCAATATAGGCATTTCCAAAAATTAAAAAGAAAAATAATAAGTTTGGCATTGAATTTGCATTAAGTATAGAGCGGAGGGGTTATCTTGATTAAAAAATTACTCTCACTGATTCATAGTGAAGACAAAAAGAATCCATTCACGGATGAAGAACTAGCTCGAAAATTAAGAATGAGCAGGGAAAAAGTGAATGAATTACGACTGTCGGCAGATATTCCTAATTACTTGGCTAGGCGGGAGAGTGCCCTATTAGCAGCGATAGAGAGAATATTGGATGAGAATTATGACATCTCCAGCCGAAAGATGGTTATTGAGCTAAACAAATTAGGTTTTCAGTTATCCTCGTTTGGACTTAATAAATACAAAGAGAAAATCTTCGAGATGAAAGTCAATACATCTAAACAAGAGAAATTGGCTGACAGTTCTCTTCCCAAACGAAAAACTACGCAAATCAACATGAACGAAGACGAGGGCTTTTCTCGCATAGTTGGGAGTAATGGCAGCCTCAGTCAAACCACGAAGCTTGCTAAGGCTGCGGTACTATATCCTAAATACGGTCTACACACTTTGATAGTCGGCAGTACAGGAGTTGGGAAAAGTCAATTAGTAGAAGAGATGCACTGTTTTGCAAAGAAAGTCAGAAAGACTAAGAATATCCCATTGGTTATTTTTAACTGTGCTGATTATGGTGATAATCCCCAGTTACTTGTTGCTCAGCTTTTCGGCCATACCAAAGGAAGTTTTACTGGGGCTGATTCTGATAAGGCTGGTTTGGTAGAAAGGGCGAATGGTGGGATGTTGTTCTTAGATGAAATCCATCGCCTTCCGTCTAAAGGTCAGGAAATTTTATTTAGAATTATGGACAAGGGGGAATTCTCCAGGCTTGGTGAGACAGAGCGTATTCGAAAAGTGCAATTAATGATTATTGGAGCAACAACTGAAAACCTTGAGTCTAGCCTGTTAAATACTTTCCGGCGCAGAGTTCCGGTGATGATTCAAATTCCTCCATTAGAAGAAAGACCCAATGTGGAACGGTTAAAATTAATCAGGATTTTTCTTGTGGCCGAAGCTTCACGGATTTATAAGATTATTCAAGTTCCTAAAGAGATAGTAAAACTCTTACTGCTGTATAAGTGTTCCGGCAATATTGGGCAATTAAAATCGGATATTCAAGTGGTCTGTGCCAAGGCATTTTTAAATTATATTTCAGGCAAAGCAGAAATAATGAAAATTACGATGAATGACTTATTAAGTCATATAAAGAATCATTTGCCGGATGTGATTGCACAAAGAACAGAACTTGATATCATGAATATTTCGGATATGATCATAGATCCCGATAGTGATGCATTGGCAGCCAATAAAATGCTTACAGATCATGAAATATCAGAATATAACATTTATCAATTTATTGAAAAAAGGATGGATGAATTACAGGGCGCAGGCCAATCATCCATTGAAGCAAGAAAAAACATAGCTGATGAATTGGAGGAAAAAGTAAAAGCCGAAACGACGAGCATAGAAAATAAATATGCTGGTATATCGGATAGACTTTTACAGGATATTGTCGGTGAAGAAATTATTGGCATTGTTGAAGATATTAAACGAATTTTAATTGCAGAAATCGGTATTCGAGATTTTTCCATTATTAAGATTCTATACTTGCATATCGGTGCTGCAGTAGAAAGATTAAGAATGGGAAAGTCCATCATTAATCCCCGTTTGGAAGATATAAGGCGGCAATATAAAAAAGAATTTAGAATTGCTTTGAAGATAACGCAGGTTATAAAGATGAAATTGGGATTGGAGTTTCCTGAAGATGAGGCTGGATTTATTGCATTATACCTGAATCACTTTTTTATGAAAAGAGCAGGCGGCGTGAGCAGTAAAGTTGGTTTATTGGTGATAACACATGGTGAAGTTGCTAGAGCTATGCTCGATATTGCTCAAGCGATTGTAGGGATTCGTCATGGAGTGGCTATTACAATGGGAATTGACGAACAGCCGGAAGAGGTGTTCGGAAGAGTTAGGGAGGCTGCTAAAGCTGTTAATCAGGGCAGTGGGGTGTTGTTATTGGTAGATATGGGTTCCCTTATTACTTTTGGTGAGCTCATTACAGAAGAATTAGGCATACCAACTCGTGTACTGGCCAGAGTTGATACTTTAATCGTTATGGAGGCCATTCGAAAATCTGTTTTTCCCGCTGCCACCTTATATACGGTGTATGACTCCTTATGGGAATTAGGTAACTTACTGCCCGGTCTATTTATAAAAAATCAGTTACCGACGCAAATGGATTGCAGGAAAGTTATTGTAACTACTTGTTTTACAGGAAAAGGCACTGCCCTGCAGATCAAAAGAATTGTTGAGGATAAATTACGGTTGTTGAACAGTAAGATTGATGTTGTTTCCTTGGGTTTAATGGATAGTAAAACGGATATGATGGAGGAAATCGGTAAGTTGCAGCAAGCAAACCGTGAAATCGTTTTAATTACTGGGATTATTAATCCGAAATGCAATAATATTCCTTTTTTACCGTTTGAAGAAATTCTAAATGGTGAAAAATTAGAAACTTTGATTGCCACGATGAAATTAAGAGATGAATTATCGCAAGAAACTAATGAAAAAAGTTCCTATGCAAGTTCGGTGCTAGAATGGGAAGCTGTATTTGATGAAAGATTGGTTCGGGTATTTCATTCTTTAACATCTAAAGAAGAAGTAATTAGTATTATGGCTAAGGTTATGGTTAAGGAAGGATATGTGCAGGACGGTTTTTATGATGATGTAATGGAGAGGGAAGATTGGGGCAGTTCTTATATTGGCAATGCTGTCGCGATTCCTCATGCTACTAAACGGAGGAACATCATAAAGCCTGGAATTGGGATTGCTGTGCTCAGGAATTCTTTAGGATGGGAAGAGGACGAAGTTAGCATCGTCTTTATGTTAGCGCTAACAACGGAGCATAAAGATATCTTTTTAAATTTTTACAATGTAATTAAGGAGACAGATATGGTAGAAAAAATAAAGAATTTGCCAGATATTAAATTAATTGTCACGGAGGTTTTATATCATGCCAGAACAAGTACGACCAAATTACAAAATTGATGAAACACTTATAAAAGTTAATTTACGGGCAGGAAATTGGGAGGGCGTTTTACGAGAAATGGGTACAACTCTTTTTGAGCAGGGGTATGTACGTGACACATATATCAAAGGTTTGATTGATAGGGAGACTGAGTTTCCCACGGGAATTGCAACTGATAGTATTGGCGTGGCAATTCCTCATACAGAGGCTGGTCATGTTATTAAGACCACTGTAGCCGTTGCAGTACTGGATAAAAGTGTTCCCTTTAGTCTTATGGGAAGTGAAGAGGGGCGTGTCGATGTAGATATTGTCTTTATGTTAGCTATTACTAATCCTGATAACCATTTACTTTTTTTGCAAAAGCTCATGGGTATTTTTCAGAAAAAAGAAGTTTTGTTAGGCATTAAAAATGCTGATAGACCAGAGGTCATTGCAGAAATCCTGAATAAAGAGTTTTAACATAAAAGGAGGTGAAAAAATGAAAAAGCGTATTATTGTTGCCTGCGGTGGTGCAGTTGCCACTTCTACCGTAGCTGCTAACAAGATTATGGAATTATGTAAAAAAGAAGGTATTACGATTGAGATTGTTCAGTGCCGGGTTTCCGAAATCAGTGCAAATCTTCAAAATGTAAGCTTAATCGTTACGACGGCCCGGGTAAACAAGGATTATGGAATTCCGTTGGAAAATGGAATGGCCTTTGTTTCGGGTATTGGCATGGAGGCTGCAAGCCAAAAAATTCTCGCTCACTTACGATCAGAATAAAGTAGGAGGAATGTATCATGGAAATTATTAATTATATTCTTGCTCTTGGGCCATCGGTAATGCTGCCCCTGGTGATATTTATTTTTGCTATTTTATTGGGCCAGAAGCCAGGCCGGGCCTTCCGGTCAGGGGTTATGATAGGTATTGGCTTCATTGGTATTGGTTTGGTGATTGGTCTTATGTTGAATAACCTTGGCCCAGCAGCGAAATTGATGGCTGAACGGTTTGGTGTACAGCTGACAGTAGTTGATGTTGGCTGGCCAGGCTCATCACCAATGACCTGGGCTTCACAAGTGGGGGGGCTGTCGATTCCGATTGCTCTCGCTGTTAATATTGGGATGCTTGCCGTAGGACTGACGAAAGTGGTAAATGTGGATATCTGGAACATTTGGCATATGGCTTTTACAGGTGCGTTGCTCCATATTGCTACAGGCAGCCTGACCATCGGATTAGTGGGGGTAGCCATTCATGCCGCCATTATATTTAAACTTGGCGATTGGTTCGCACCTGTAATAGAGAAGTACTTTGACTTAAAGGGCGTTGCCATTCCTCATGGCTCATCAGCTTATTGTGGACCGATTGCAGTGCCGATTGAATGGATACTGGATAGAATACCAGGAATCAAAGATATAAGTTTTACTTCGGAAACCATTGAAGAAAAGTTTGGCGTCATTGGTGAGCCAATGATTATTGGCTTGATTTTAGGAGCAGTGATTGGTGCATTAGCAGGTTATGAAACGAAATTAATTTTGCAATTGGGTATGCAAATGGGGGCTGTTATGGTACTTATGCCGAAGGTCGTAAAATGTATCATGGAAGGCTTGCTGCCTGTAGCTGATTCGGCACGTGCTTTACTGGAAAAGAAATTTTTCGGTAAGAAGTTTTATATTGGACTTGATCCGGCATTGCTGTTAGGTGATACACAGGTTGTGGCCATCAGCTTATTATTTGTTCCTTTAACTCTGATTATTGCGGCGATTGTTCCTGGGAATAAAGTGCTGCCTTTTGGCGATTTAGCTACCATCGGATTTTTTGTAGCCATGGCAGTTGGGATTCATCGCGGAAATTTATTCAGAACACTCATTTCAGGTTGTGTCATTATGGCTGGAACCTTATGGATTTCAACGCAAACGATTGGCTTTCACACGATTCTGGCACAACAAGCCGGAACAAAACTGGCTGAAGGTGTTACCCAAGTGGCCTCTTTGGATCAAGGCGGAAGCCCAATTACCTATATCATGCTGCAGCTGTTTCACATGGATAACATGATGGGATTATTCGTTGTAGGTGGGATTTATTTGTTATCTATCATTGCCACCATACAGTATTCACGGGTTGAGAGCAAGGTGGGCGAGACAGAAAAAATCACAGTACAGTAATAGTACGAGCTAGAGTGTGTATGCTCTAGCTCAATTTTCTCAGGGGGTGGAGTAATGAATAAGATGAAAGCGTTAGTTATCCGTGGCGATAAGGATCTGAGATGTGAACTCATTGAGATTCCAGAATGCCAGGATAATGAAGTATTAATCAAGGTACAGGCCTGCGGGATCTGTGGGTCGGATGTTCCACGAGCATTGGATGGCGGTGTACATTACTATCCGATTGTCTTAGGTCATGAATTTTCTGGCGATGTTGTGAAAATCGGAAAAGCAGTGCAGCAGGCAAAAGTTGGTGATCGAGTTACAGCTGCTCCCTTATTACCTTGTGGAAAATGTTCTTATTGCCAGATGGGGCATCCGGCAATGTGTGAATCTTATAGTTTTATCGGTTCGCGGAAATATGGTGCAATGGCTGAATATGTAGCAATAAAAGCTGATAATGTGATAAAACTGCCTGATGAAGTAGATTATATTTCAGGTGCGATGATTGAGCCGATTACAGTTGCGTTGCATGGCATTGATCGAGTCAGTTTTAAAGCAGGGGCTGCCATCGCAGTATTTGGCGCTGGGACTATTGGGTTGTTAACCGTACAGTGTTTAAAAGCATTAGGTGCAGGTCTAGTTTATGTAATTGATATTGTTTCAGAAAAACTGGAGATGGCTAAACAGCTCGGGGCTGATGTCATTTTTAATGCTATGGAGCATGATCCAGTGAAATTTCTAAAACAATCAGGAGCACCTCAGGTTGTTTTTGAGACAGCTGGTTCTTCGATTACGCAAAGGCAAAGTCTGGAGGCGGCAGCTAGATTAGGCAAAGTTGTATTTATTGGTACAGCCACCCAGGATTTAGTGTTGTTACCTCATACTTTTGAAACAATATTAAGAGGAGAATTAGAAGTCACTGGCTCTTGGATGTCATATAGTGCCCCATATCCTGGATATGAATGGACCACGGCTGCTCAATATCTTAAAGAAGGAAAGATTAAAGTTGAGCCGCTGGTGACTCATAATTTTAAATTAGAGGACGGAATGGAAGCTTTTCAAACGATGAAGGATAAAACAGCTGGTGCAATAAAAGTTATGTTTACTATATAAAATAGATTTATACGAGGGGTGAGATTATGACTAACAAGCATCCTTTAAAAGATTTGGTAGAAAAACAGAAAAATGGCATACCAGAAGGTATTTATGCGGCATGTAGTGCTAATGAATATGTAATCGAAGCAGCTATGGAAAGAGCACTCCTTGCCAAGACATATGTTTTAATTGAAGCTACTGCCAATCAGGTGAATCAATTTGGAGGATACACGGGCATGAAACCAGTTGATTTTAGAGACTTTGTATACTCTATAGCTAAAAAAATAACATTTCCATTTGAGAAAATAATCCTTGGTGGCGATCACCTTGGACCATTAACATGGAAAAATGAACCGGAAAATACAGCAATGGAAAAATCTCTGGAATTGATAAGGCAGTATGTTCTTGCAGGATTTACCAAGATTCATATAGACACTAGCATGCATCTTGGTGGTGATTGTATAGCGTGCCAGCTTAGCACGAGGGTAATAGCTGAACGAGGTGCGATTCTTTGCAGAGGAGCGGAAGATGCTTTCAGAGAGCTAATAGTTTCTAATCCTACTGCAGTAAGACCAGTTTATATAGTTGGTAGCGAAGTACCGATTCCAGGAGGCAGCCAGGACGAAGATGAGGGTATACAAGTTACAAAAGTATTAGATTTTGAAAATGCAGTTGATGCCTTCAAGCAAGCCTTTTTGAGATATAATCTTTCCTCTGCATGGGAAAATGTCATTGCAGTTGTAGTGCAACCAGGAGTTGAGTTCGGCGATGAGACTATCCACGAATATAGCCGCGAGGGTGCGCAGGAACTTTCAATGGCACTGAAAAAATATCCTGGAATTGTATTTGAAGGACATTCAACTGATTATCAGACACCTAAATCTTTAAAAGAAATGGTAGAAGACGGAATTGCAATTTTAAAGGTTGGTCCAGCATTGACCTTTGCTATGCGGGAAGGACTTTTTGCTTTAAGCAATATAGAAACTGAGTTATTTAGGTTTAATCCGGAAGTAGAACAGTCAAACTTTATTACTATTTTAGATTCCGTAATGGCTCGAAATCCAGAGAACTGGATAAAACATTATCATGGAAATCCAGCTAAAATCAGATATGCAAGAAAATACAGTTTTTCCGATCGGTGCAGATATTACTTGCCTGTTTCTGAGGTTAAATCCTCAATAGACCTGTTAATAAAAAACTTAAAGTCAGTAGAAATTCCGTTGGCTTTAATTAATCAATTTTTGCCTATTCAATATAATAAGGTAAGAAAGGGTATTCTGAAAAAGGATCCTGAAAGTTTGTTAAAAGATAGAATTATAAATTGCATAGATGATTATATATACGCTACTAGTGCAATGAGAGATAAATAATAAGTGAAGAAGTCTGACTACAGAAAGGATGGATGCAGTGCTTATTTCCGGAAAAGAAATTATGCAGCATGCTTATAATAACGGATATGCTGTTCCAGCATTTAACTTTGCTAATATGGAAAACTTACAGGCCATTATTGAAGGTGCAGAAGAAATGAATTCGCCAGTTATTATCCAGACTTCACAGGGGGCGATTGATTATGCTGGAGCCGAATATCTAGCTGATATTGGACTTGGAGCGGCATACCGGGCAAAAGTTCCTGTTGTATTACACTTGGATCATGGGATAAAATACGAATATTGCCTAAAAGCAATACAATTAGGGTGGACTTCAGTTATGATTGACGCATCTCACGATAGTTTTGCTGAGAATGTATTTAAAGTCAAAGAAATTGTGAAAGTGGGCCGGGCAGTAGGTATTTATGTTGAAGCTGAGATCGGTGTTATTGGCGGCAAAGAAGATGATTTGGTGTCTGATCAGGAAATCTATACCGAAGTAAAGGATGCTGTTGATTTTCAAAGGGAAACGGATTGCGATTCTTTGGCGATTGCGGTGGGGACAGCTCATGGTATTTATAAGGGTGAAGTAAAAATCAATTTTGAACGTATTCAGGAAATACGGACATTGTTGCCGGTTCCACTGGTTTTGCATGGTTCATCCGGAGTTCCTTTGGATATGGTGACGAAGGCAGTCCACTCAGGTATCACTAAAGTAAATTTCGATACGGAATTAAAATTGGCTAATCTGCAGGCTTTAAAAGGGTTTTTAAGCGATAATCCTACTGTTTATGATATACGGAAAATATTTAAACCTTGCAGGCAGGCAATGAAAAAGGTCGTTAAATCTAAAATTACAGCGTGTATGTCAGATAATAAGTCCTGGAGTATTAGATAGTTCTAGATTATTGAAGAATATAAGGGTGAGAGACAGATTGATTTGAAACCAATGAAGAAGTATCTTGTATTGAATCGTCTTATATCGAACGATATGTACGGTGTGAGGGGGGGGAGGCTATTTAATAAATAGCCTCCCCCAAAAAAAATTGACAAGAGAAGATAAAACAAAATCCAACTATTCTTGATGCAGTTCCTCATAACGGAAAATATCTCTGTTGGATTGTTCCTGCATGGCAGCTTGATAGGTTTTAAAGCCGCCGCTTAGATTTCTTACTTTAGTATAGCCATTTTGGATGAGGATTCTATAGGCTAAATATCCTCTTTGTCCTACCTGGCAGAAAAGAATTATTTCTTTATCATCAGGGATTTCCTGCATTCTATTTCTTAATTCGTCGAGAGGAATGTTGACGGCTCCTTCAATGGTGCCCATGGCGAATTCCTGAGGTGTGCGTACATCGATTAAAATGGAGCTCGCTTTATCCAAAGTGCTGATTTCATCCCAATGAATGATTTCATGATCCCTTTTTAGGATATTAGATGCAACATAGCCTGCCATATTTACAGGATCTTTGGCTGAGGAATAGGGCGGGGCATAGGATAATTCTAGTTTTTCCAAATCATGTACGGTCATGCCTGCACGAATGGCTGTAGCAATGACATCGATTCTCTTCTCCACACCCTTATAGCCGATAGCTTGTGCTCCTAATATCGTGCCATCAGCTGAAGAAAAGAGGAGTTTAAGAGAAATGGGGGTAGCGCCCCGATAGTACCCGGCATGAGATAAGGAATGAGTATAAGATTTTTCATAGGGGATATGAAATTTCTTCAGCAGTTTTTCGTTATTCCCTGTAGATGATATAGTTAAATCAAAAACTTTTAAGACGGAGGTTCCTTGTGTACCCAGATATTCATCGTACATACCGCAGATATGATTGGCGGCTATCCTTCCCTGTTTATTTGCAGGACCTGCGAGGGGGATGAGTGTAGGTCTGCCATTAATAAAGTCGATTACTTCAATGGCATCGCCAATGGCATAAATATCAGGATTTGAAGTTCTGAGGTTCTTGTCTACCTGAATCCCGCCTCTTTCTCCTACTGTGATATTAGCTGTCTTTGCCAATGTTGTATCGGGAGTTACACCGAGACCGAGCAGAATCATATCCGCTTTAAGTTCAGTTTTTTCATTTAAAGAAATGATGGAATAGTTCTTCTCATGTCTGACAGACGTTACACCATCTTCTAAATAAACTTCCATACCTTTTTCCTTTAGGTATTGATGTAATAAAGCTGCCATTTCAAAGTCAATAGGCCCCATTACTTGCTTGCCTAATTCTACCAGGGTTACTTTGATGCCTCTTTCAATCAGGTTCTCTGCCAATTCGATGCCGATAAATCCTCCACCCACAACAATCGCTCTTTTCGGTTTGCGATTATCGACAAAATCTTTTATTGCATAGGTATCAGGGATATTTCTCATGGTAAAAACGTTGTCAGCATCTAAGCCGGAAATCGCAGGTTTGATAGGAACAGCACCGGGCGATAGAATGAGTTTATCATAGGATTCTCTATAGGTGGCACCCGTTCGCAGGTCTTTTACTTCCAGTTCCTTTTGGTCAGTATCAATGCGGGTAACTTCGCTGAGAATACGTACATCTATATGAAATCGAATGTTTAAGGCCTCAGGCGTCTGCACGACAAGCTGCTCTTTTTTTCTGATCACTTCCCCTACATAATAAGGCAGGCCACAATTTGCAAATGAAATATATTCGCCTTTTTCGAATAAAACGATCTCCATTTTTTCATTTAAGCGCCTTAAGCGGGTTGCGGCACTCGCACCACCGGCAACGCCGCCGACGATTACTACTTTCATTTTATCCAACTCCTCGTTACAAAGATTATATCTATATATTAGAAGATAAAGATTTTAATTACAAGATATGCGTGGCAGCAGGGAAAGCTACTAGAGCAAAGAATATGTAAAGAAAGCAGTAATGTAATGTAATGTAATAAAGGAATTTGCTGAAATAATTGCTAATAGCAGGAGTTCACGTAAGAGGCTGTACAGTGATTATTGAATTCAAAAAGGAGAGAGGGGAAAAATATGCGAATTGAAAAAGAAAAATCTCAGTTTTTGCTCGTTGATATGCAGGAAAAATTGTTTCCCTATATTGATGGCAATGCGAATATTGCTAAAAAAGCAACTACCCTTATAGAAGGAATGAAGGCACTTAGTGTTCCGATGCTGGCTGCGCGTCAATATCCTAAAGGTTTAGGCGAAACTATTGAAGGATTACGCCCTTATTTTTCCACCTATCATGATAAGATGACGTTTAGCTGCTGCGGTAATGAGACGTTAGTAACGGAACTCCAGCGCACAGACCGAAAGAATGTGATCATTGCTGGTATTGAGGCACATATTTGTGTATTGCAAACCGTTATTGATTTGAAAGCCCTGGGTTTTTTACCTATTGTGGTGGTAGATGCTGTTGGCTCTCGTACCAAGCGCGACTATAAGACGGCATTGCAGCGTATGAAATATGAAGGAGCGATTCTCACAACAGTAGAATCCATTCTTTTTGAACTTTGTTATCAAGCAGGTACCGAAACATTTAAGATTATTTCTCGACTCGTAAAGTAGCAAATAATATTTGTTTGCTGCATGAAAATACCTATTTCCCAGCATTCTGAGGAAATAGGTATTTTGGCATTTAGGATGCGAACTGGTATTCTTATTTAAGCACATGGGACTGAAGGTAGGACAGAAACGTTTGGGTAGCAATGGATAAGGTTTTCTTCTTATCAAATATAATACCTACTGTTCTTGCAGGCATGGGTGGTGATATGGGGATTTCAATAAGCGTCCCTTCCTGTAAATCTTTTTCAATGAAATTTTTAATCACAACGGTTATGCCTAAGCCAATTTTGGCAAATTCAATGAGAAAGTCCATGGTGTTGATTTCGACCTCTGGTTTTAGAAAAATATTATTTTCCATAAAGAATTGATCTATGTATTGCCTTGTAATATTATCCGATTCCAGCAGCATAAAAATTCCTTTTGAGAAAATATCATTGGGTTCGGTAATTTGTAATGATTGTAAATATTCCTTTTCCGCCACAAAGATATCCTGGATATCAGCTAATTTGATAAACGTATACGGGCTAAGATTAAATGGGCGACTGACAATGCCAAAATCAATGATTCCTTGATCAATATTTTTAAGGGTATCAAAGGTCGTCTTATTAATAATTTTTATTTTTATTTCAGGATATTCATTCATAAAAGGCTTCAGGTGCGATAACAGAAAATACTTACATAATACAGTACTGACACCAATGGTAATCATGCCCTGTTTTTTGCTTTTCAGTTCTGCTAAGATATTTTCACCATCAGCAATGGTATGAAGTGCTTTTTGGATATATTCATAGAAGATTTTTCCTTCCGTAGTAAGGGCTACACCTTTGGAGCCACGGGAAAAAAGTTTTATATCCAAAAGACCTTCCAGTTTTTTTATGGATTTGCTAACAGCTGGTTGGCTTATATATAGGGCTTCGGCAGCATGAGAAATATTTTTATAAAATGCAACCGTATGAAATATTTTATAAAGCTCTAAATCTTCACTCATGATATAACCCCTTGTTATGATAAATATAATTAATATGTATTATTATTATAGCATATAAAATTTTATAATATACTAATAGAAAGTCTGGAAAGAGAGATGATAAGGATGATCACAGGGAAAGTATGGAAGTTCGGAAACGACGTGGATACCGATCAAATTATTCCATCCCAGTATCTGCTGCTGCCCAATGTGGAGGAAATGAAGCAGTACACATTTGAGACTTTGGATAAAGATTTTGCCTCAACAGTATGTTCCGGTGATATTATTGTAGGCGGCGAGAATTTTGGCTCCGGCTCTTCCCGGGAACAGGCTCCTTTGGTACTGAAAGCTCTGGGTATAAGCGCTGTTGTAGCAAAATCTTTTGCCAGGATTTTCTTTAGAAATGCAATTAATATTGGTCTGCCGGTTGTGATCTGCAAAGAAGTATACGATGCTGTAGAGCAGAAGGATACTCTGGAAATTGATGTGCAGAAAGGTACTATTCGGAATCTTACGATAGATAAAAATTTTACTTCCACTAAATTACCGGCACATGTTATGAATATATTAGAAGCAGGCGGTTTAATTGGCTTCTTAAATCAGAAGCAGGGGGTATAGTGATGGGAATGACAATTGGCGAAAAAATCCTGGCAAGGGCCAGTGGTAAAGAGTTTGTTAAGCCGGGAGAAATTATTACTGCGAAAGTTGACTTATGCATGAGTAATGATGGTACAACTCATTTAAATATTGACATATTTGAAAATCAGCTGAAAGCAGAAAAAGTATTTGATCCTGATAAAGTAATTTTTATCATTGATCATAATGTACCTTCGGAAAGTGCCAAGACTGCTGAAGTCCATAAAAAAATGCGAATATTTGCGCAAAAACATAAGATTCCCTTTTATGATGGCACAGGGGTCTGCCATCAGATTATGGTTGAAGATTTTATCGTGCCGGGGCAGCTGGTAATTGCTGCTGATTCTCATACCTGTTCTTACGGTGGATTAGGGGCTTTTGGGACAGGGGTAGGCTGTACGGACTTTACTTCTGTAATGAATACAGGAGAAATCTGGCTAATGGTACCAGAAACATTGAAGTTTGAGATCGAAGGACACTTTAAACCAGGGGTATATGCCAGAGATTTGATTTTGAAGATCATTGGTGATATTGGTGCGAACGGCGCAAATTATAAGATTATGGAATTTGGCGGTTCAGCCATGAAAGATTTTACCATTGATGATCGGATTGTGCTTTGTAATATGGCAGTGGAAGCAGGCGCCAAAAGCGGTCTTGTTGAACCGGACGAAGTTGCTGTTGAATATGTGACATCCCGAGGCCGACAGGATATGCATCTATTTAAAAGTGATGAAGATGCAGTGTATGAAAAAGTTTATCAATATAATCTTAATGACTTGGAGCCGATGGTAGCCATACCTCATTGTGTAGATGATGTAGTTGGCGTAACCCAGCTTGGTGAAGTAAAAATTGATCAAGGCTTTATTGGATCCTGTAATAATGGCAGGATTGAAGAGCTACGTGCTGCTGCGCAAATTTTGCAGGGAAAGAAAATCAATCCTTTTGTTAAACTGTTGATCTCACCTGCTTCCAAGGCTGTATATTTACAAGCTTTAGCAGAGGGACTTATTGATATTTTTGTGGAATGTGGTGCAATGGTACTGAACCCTAACTGCAGTGTTTGTTGGGGGAGCTGCCAAGGCGTAATCGGCGAAGGTGAAACATTAATTTCTACTGGAACAAGAAATTTCAAAGGAAGAGCGGGTCATCCGAATTCCAGCATATATCTTGCTTCCGCAGCAACCGTCGCAGCTTCTGCCCTCGCAGGAAAAATAACGGATCCCAGGGGGAGTTTACAATGAAAGAGATATTAACGGGAAGAGTATGGAAACTGGGGGATGATATTGATACGGATATTATTATACCAACTCAGTTTCTTGCCCTTAAGTCTGTCGAAGATATGAAACGATATGCATTTTATCCCTTGAGGCCAAAACTGCCAGAATTAATTAATCCTGGAGATATTATCGTGGCCGGGAAAAATTTTGGCTGTGGTTCCTCTCGGGAACAGGCACCGGAAATCCTGGCAGCTTTGCAGGTAGGTTGTATCATTGCTAAGTCTTATGCCAGAATTTTTTATCGCAATGCTTTTAACAATGGGTTACTGTTACTTGAAAATGAGGAGCTTTATGATTGCTGCAACGAAGGAGATCATCTCTCTGTTAGTTTAGAAAAGAACAAAGTTATATTAGGCAGAAAATCTTTCCAGGTGGCGTCTATTCCTAAAGATCTATTGCAAATGGTAGAAGCGGGAGGGTTAGTCCCTTTTATGAGAAAACGTAATGGCAAGTGCTAACATTTGCCTGGAAAGGAAGTAACAGCATGGGGTATACGCTAACAGAAAAAATAATCATGAGAAATACGGGAAGAAGTTCTGTTACACCGGGAGAGTTACTCAATGTTAATGTGGACAAGGTAATGGTTCATGATATCTTTGCACCTTTTGTCATTGAGAAATTTAGAGAAATGGGCTTTGAAAGGGTCTGGAACCCAGATAAAATCGTGTTTGTTTATGATCACCTCGTTCCCACCAGCTTTATTGAAGATTTTCGTCATCATAAAATCGCAGATATCTTTGCAGCAGAGCAGGATATTAAAGCTGTTCATCGTGCGGATGGTGTCTGTCATCAGTTAATGCCAGAATTACGCTATGTGGTTCCCGGACAAGTTGTTTTTGGTACGGATTCTCATACTACGACATATGGTGCTATTGGTGCATTTTCCACAGGTATCGGTTATACGGAAATGGCAGCTATTTTTGGTACAGGAGAACTGTGGATTAAAGTTCCGTCAACTCTTAGATTTAATATTACTGGTGAATTACCCAGCGGAGTATTTGCCAAAGATATAATTCTTAGAATCCTTGGTGATATCGGGGCAGATGGGGCTACCTATAAAGCCATGGAATTTGGCGGCTCTACAGTTGAAGGCTTAAGTATCGCCTCCAGAATGACTCTTTCTAATATGGCGGTAGAAGCGGGTGCAAAGGTGGGAGTTATTGCGCCTGATGATAAGACGTTTGAATTTAGTGGTGTGGATAGTAAAGATTTTCAAAATCTAAAAAGTGATAACGATGCTGGTTTTGAGAAAATATTTTCCTATGATGCAGCTGCGTTTAAGCCAGTAGTTGCTTGCCCCTCTAATGTGGATAATATTAGTGATGTGGAAGCCATGGCCGGCACTAGGATCGATCAAGGATTCATTGGCTCCTGTACGAATGGCAGACTGGAAGATTTAGAGATAGCTGCCCAAATACTAAAGGGCAGGAAGATTGCCCCCTTTACCAAGCTAATTGTTACTCCTGCCAGCAGGAGTATTTATGCGGAAGCTGCCAAGAAAGGCATTATAGGAATTTTGGTAGAAGCCGGGGCTATCATGAATCCACCTGCCTGCGGCTTATGCTGTGGCAGGAGTGGAGGTATTGTTTCAGATGGTGAGAGAGTCATTGCTACTAATAACCGTAATTTCTTAGGCAGGATGGGCAGTCCTAAGTCGGAGATTTTCCTCGCCTCACCGGCAACTGTTGCTGCTGCCGCTTTGGAAGGTAAGATTGTTGACCCGCGAAAGTATTTGTAATTTAGCAGAAACATTCTTGTCATTTATCAAGAAAAGCCATCCTAAAAAGGGCATAAAAATGCGTGTGGAAAAAATAATTTAACCGCAGAGACGTAGCGAACACAGAGAAAAGATAGATAGGATTAAAAATCCCCCTCAGCGTCTTCTGCGCCTCAGCGGGTAAATTGTTCTATTTTCTCTGTTTGTCATTAGCAAGAAAATCCCAAATAGCATGTCTTTTCTGACCCTCCTGTGATTTATTTCATGACCGTTGCGAGTGTAGCGAAGCAGTCTCTAACAAGCAGGGGATTGCTTCCTCGTACCTCGTCGCAATGACAGCCGACAACTTATATTCTCCAGAAAAAAAGCACTAGCTGCGTTTTATTGGCAGCTAGTGCTTTCTGTTATCGAAAAGGAAGTCCCCTGTTATTTTAGCTTTGCAGAAAAAATGATAAAACGCCGAAGACTATGAAGAATAATGGATTTATACTTACCCCTTATTCTTCATAGTCTTCGTATCTTCGCGTTTTAAGATGTTTTTTCTATATTTACAGAATGCATGCAGTGTTATTCTAAGAAATCACTTTGCATTAAAGGCAATGTCTTTTATGACTTCCCCGGCAATGATCAAGCCCGCGACGGATGGCACAAAAGAAATGCTGCCGGGGATTTGACGGCGGATAGTACATTTGCGGGTGGTGCCGGAAGGACAGATGCAGCCTGTTGCGCAACTCGATCCTTCTGTTTCTTTGGGAATGATAGGCAATTCTTTGGAGTAAACCACCTTTAGGGAGTTGATACCGCGTTTTTTTAATTCTTTGCGCATTACTTTTGCTAAGGGACATACAGACGTTTTGTAGATATCAGCCACTTCGAATTTGGTGGGGTCTAATTTATTGCCTGCTCCCATGCAGCTGATAATAGGAATATTCTTCGCTTTTGCTTTTTGAATTAGATCAATTTTACCTGTTACCGTGTCGATTGCATCTACAATATAATCGTAATCATCGAAAATTAATTCATCAGCAGTATCAGGCATATAAAATTTTTGAAAGATGGTAACTTCCACTTCGGGGTTAATCTCTAAAATACGTTCTTTCATTACTTCAACTTTTGCTTTGCCGACTGTTTTTCTAGTAGCAAGTAATTGACGGTTAATATTCGTAAGGCAAACGCAGTCATCGTCAATTAATACCAGCTTGCCTACACCAGATCTTACTAGTCCCTCTACAGTATAAGAGCCTACACCGCCAATACCAAAAACGGCCACTTTGCTTTGTTTTAATTTATTTAGTGCTGCCTCCCCGATTAATAATTCGGTGCGAGAAAATTGATGTAGCATGTTGTCACCTGTTCCTATTCAATATTTTATCTATCAATTAAGCTGTTCTACGCCGGAGTTTGTCTTCTTGCAAGACTTGTACATGGTAATTTTCGAGTAAAAGCAAATATTCTATCATCTGGAATAGACGGAAATTCAACTGACCAAATCTTATCAAAAATATGTAAGAAATTCAACTGTATCTTGTATTTCTTACAGGATTGCTGTTTTTTAACAAGGGAATCGTAGTGTTCGTATGGAATATACATATACATAAAAGTATCTAAGCAACGTTTATTATTTTTATTATTTTGTCCTTTCTATGAAGGGCTATGTCTGATGCGCATAAAAGGCACTAATCTTTTGAATTGAACGCAATAATGAATAATCCCTGATGTTGGAGCGTGCTTTGAGTGTCCAGCATCATAATACATACATAGTTCTTTAGTATTCTCTATAAATTATAGTAAGAAAAAATATTTGCAAGGATGAAGTTAGTCATAATAATTCTTCGTATGATTCGAGGCAAATTCAGGAGGTAGAAAAAATGTTAATTGATTTGACGCTTAAAATTAGTAGGGCTGATTATATCACAGATGATCCCAAAAAGAAAATAGGGCACGTTGGTACTCATTTTGATGTTATGAACAAGGAATTTCTGTTAGAGAATATAAAAAGGACAGGCAAAATCGTTGATATTAGTAAGATACACGATAGAGAAGTAGCGGTTAACGATATTAACGTTGAGATTCAAAAAAATGATTTTGTAATCTTTAAAACGGATCATTTTAAAATAGGGTATGGTGAAAAAGAATACCAAACTAAAAGTGCAGAGCTTTCCGATCAGTTGATTGATTTTTTAATTGCCAAGAAGGTAAGTTTAATTGGCGTGGATGCTCCAGGACTGCAAAAATCAGCAAAGCATGGTGAAGTAGATCAACATTGTGCAGATCATAATATTTTTGTAGTTGAAAATTTATGTAATGTAGATACTCTTTATGAACATGTTAGAGATAAAAGCTTTACAGTTTATTGCTTTCCCTTAAATATTCAAGATACAAGCGGGTTATCTTGTCGAGTTATAGCTGAGTTTTAGCACATTAATTCAAAACTTAGGATTACTTTTTTATGATATACAATACAAACTCCTGTAGGGTAGAACTTATTGCCTTGCAGGAGTTTGTATTTTTATGGTAAATAGAATGGTAAGGTATAAATAATGGAATGAAATATGTATTTTGCTCATCAGTGTATAATACTGAAAAAATATTTTTTGGTACATAAGGAGCTATGAATGAAAAATAATAATGAACCAGAAGTAAAACAATTCAGCAACACGCCGATCATTATTTTATTTGTTCTAATGTATGCTATTGTTGCCATGAGTGATAACTTTAAAGGAATTTTTGTACCTTTCTTTAAAGAAGATTTTGGTGTTAATAATACTCAGATCGGTTATGTTTTGACTGCGGGGCTTTTGGCGTATGCAGTGTTTCAGTATATTGGCGGTATCTTTATTGAGAAGGTAGGATATAAAAAAGTAATTGCTTTTGGATTTATGATGGGTATGGTTTCCTTGGTGCTTTTAATTACGTGCAAAACCTATATAATATTACTTACCGGCTTATTTGGGCTAAATATTGGCATGGCTATGTTTAATGTAGGTGTGAATACATTAGGGCCAATACTTACTGTTGCATCGACAGCTGTACTGATGAATTTTATAAACTTTTCCTATGGAGCCAGTAACACTGCAATACAAAAAATCGCGGGAAATCTTTTATCTAAGGGATTGCCGTGGACTCAATTTTATGTCTTTATGCTGATCTGTTGTGGAGTATTATTTATCTATTTGCTGTTTATTAACATACCTTATACTCCTCAGAATGAAAAAGTGCAATATAAGAAAAAAGATTTATTTAAAAATAAAATGATTTATCTTTATATTATTGCTTTAGGCTTTTATTTAGGTTCTGAATATGGCATTGGAAACTGGTTTGTAAATTACATGGGAGAAGAGTTTCATTTAGATGCCGATAAAAGAGCGCTGTATGCAGCCATATTTTTTGGTACTGAGACAGCAGGACGGTTATTTGGCGGATTCATTGTGGATAGGCTGGGAGCGTTTAAGAGCATGCTGCTGTTTGGCTGTATTGCATCTCTCTTGTCTACCGTTGGAATCCTATTGGCGGAAACTGGATTAATCATATTTTCTGTTGCAGGATTGTTTTATTCTATTATATATCCAACCATTATAACGACTGCCCATGGAGTATTTAAAGAAGCCGCATCGTATGCAACAGGACTGATGTTAATGTGTGGAACTCTAATTGCAATGGCTGCAAATATGGCAATCGGCATAGCGAATGACATATTTGGCGTGTATTATTCCTATTATGGTATAGCCATTTGTATTACGATTACAACAATAGCAATATTGCTTATTAAGCGGAATGTGGAAATGACGGAAGGAGAGGCAAGGGGATTCATATGAAAGGAGTACAGTTTTATCGCGACATAGATTTACCCTACTTTGAATTAAAAGAATGTGATACTAGCCGGCTTTCTTATAAAAAGCACACTCACGAAGAATATTCCTTAGGTATTGTGGATAAAGGACGGAGCATTTTTTGGTATGAGGGGAAGTCTGAAGAAGTAAGTCCCCAAACAATCATTTTTATACCACCTGATTTAGTACATTCTTGTAACCCGCAACAGAAAGACCATTGGAAATATAAAATGCTGTTTATTAATATGGCATGGATGGATAGTTTTATGGGGAGTAAAGAAAGAACGTTATTGAGGCATTCAATAGTTAAAGCTAATGCAGTTCCTGAATTCTTTACTTTGACGAATAAAATGATGGATGATGTAAGAAAAGACATAAGCCCTTTAGAGAAAGAAGGGAGTATTATAACAATTTTTGATAAACTGTTTAGTCACTTTAAGCAAGTTAAAAATAACAACATAAGAAAAGAGCTATCCAAATTAAAAATAATTAAAGAATATTTGCATAGTAGATTTTGTGAAAAAATCACATTGGATCACTTAGAACAGATTTCAGGAGTAAATAAGTTTCATATCATCCGTTTATTTAAAGAAGAATTTAACATTCCTCCTCACACCTATCAAACTCTACTAAGAGTTAATTATGCGAAGAAACAACTGCAAAAGAAAAGGCCTATAACTGAAGTAGCCTTAGAAGTAGGATTTTATGATCAAAGTCATTTTATTAAAGTGTTTAGAAGCCATACGGGAATTACCCCCGATAAATACGAGAAATTAATGTAATTGTAAAATTGATACTATCATTTTTTGATAGTATCAATTTTTTACAATACGCCTTATCTTTTGTTTGTTATGATGGATAAAAGGAGGCATTTTAGGTATATTTAATTGAATTTGTTGGTGGAATACTGAGATATACCAAATACTTGTATTTAATCTGAAAATTGCAATGCAAAGGAGAATCGCTGTTTGTGAAGATAGTAATGATAATTAATCGAGAACTGCCAATAGGACTGATTGCAAATACTGCGGCAGTCTTGGGAATAAGCGCAGGAAAAATGTGCAGCGAAATCGTCGGCAGTGATAATTTTGATTTAGATGGTAATCTGCATGTTGGTATAACGGCAAAGACAATCCCAATTTTATCAGGAACGAAAGCGCAAATCAAAAGGATACGTGATAGCCTATATGAGAAAGAAGCGCAAGATTGTAACGTTATCGATTTTTGCGAAATTGCTCAGAAATCATTAGACTATGATACATATAGCGCATTACTTGCCAATATGGAAAGTTCCGCCATTGAATATTTAGGTATTTGTATTTACGGTTCTACAAAAAAGGTGAATAAACTTACAGGATATTTAGGACTTCTAAAATAGTTTATTGCTGGAAGAAATATAATAATTCTCATAAATAGGGAAAATCTTTCCGCAGATATCATGGCACTAAGTATAAGTTTAAAAATTTCTAACGTTGTCATTGACATCATAAATCAGTTAATGATACGATTATAAATGTAAATAATCATAAGAAAAGCTGATTGGAAAACCAAAGGCTGAGTCATTTCTTGAAAAGAATTGGCGAGGTCTTTTTTATTATGCAAGAAAATCTGTGTTTTAGGCAGGCTGCGCTGAGTCATAGCTTTGATGCCTCTTTATTGGCGTTTAACCTACGTTTATAATAATGTGGATATAATCCTTGGCTTGAAGGTTAAAAAAGCTGTCTATTATGCAAAAAATAAGAGAAAGGAAAGTGTTGAAAAATGTTGGACAAGAAAGAATTTGCTTTTCGAACGAAATGTATTCACACAGGTAATGACATTGATAAGGAAACTGGAGCTATACGACGTCCGATTACTATGGCTAATAGTTACAGGCTTCCTGAAGATGCATCAACCTTGGATTGGAGTGATCCAAATCAGTTAGTTTATACACGAAATACTTCTGCCAATCAAATTTATCTGCAAGAAAAATTGGCTGCTCTGGAAGGTGGAGAAGATTGTGTAGTACTGTCAACTGGTGTTGCGGCATTAGCGGGTGTATTCTTTACATTTTTGGATCAGAATGTACACATCATTTGTACGAATGTTTCCTATGTAGCAGTTTACCGTCTGCTGCATGAATATTTTCCTGATAAATATGGTGTAGAAGTGACTTTAGTTGATACGGCAAATCTGGATGAAATCAGAAAAGCATTACGTCCTAACACCAAAATTATTCATATTGAAACCCCTGGCAATCCAACGACACGAGTCAGTGATATTGCTGAAATTGCTAAACTTGCTAAATCAGCGGGGGCTTTACTTACAGTCGACAGTACTTTTGCATCTCCTTTTCTGCAGCGGCCTCTTCAACTTGGAGCTGATCTGGTGATACATAGTTTAACAAAATATATCAATGGCCATGGAGATTCAATGGGTGGAGCCGTCATTGGAAGAAAGGAGCTTATCGATAAAATAAAACGTCAGGCTATGGTGAATCTGGGAGGAGCGATCAGTCCGTTTAATGCCTGGCTGATTATGCGCGGGGTTGTAACACTGCCTTTACGCATGAAGCAGCACAGTGAAAGTGCCATGAAAGTTGCTTGTTTTTTGGAAAATCATCTGGCTGTGGCCTTTGTAGCATATCCTGGTCTTAGCAGCCATCCACAGCATGAAATTGCCAGGAAACAGATGACCATGTTTTCCGGCGTATTATCCTTTGGCCTTAAAGGTGACGTAACTATTCATAATACTTTTGTGAATTCGCTTGCTTTGATTGTTCCTGCTGTTTCCATTGGTCATGATGAAAGTCTCATTGTTTATACAGGACCCAATGATGAAAGAAATTCCTTCTATCCCGAAGAGTTTAAAAATGGACATCTTCGCTTTAGTGTGGGGTTGGAAGATGCAGATGATATTATTAATGATATCAAGCAGGCATTGGAACAATGCGGATTATAAATAAAGCGTTTCATTATCGAGAAAAAACTAGGGTGACTTGGCTATCGCAAATACTAAGGAAGCATAAAGTCTTGTATGACTTTATGCTTCCTTAGTATTTAAGTATCATTTTAGATAGTATGTAACGAAAAAGTGCATACTATCTTTTATTGGAAAATACTATACAATGAAATACAGAGCAGTAAATAAAAATTATAATGGAGGTATTTTTATGAAGGTATTGGCATTGAATGGCAGTCCAAGAAAAGAGTGGAATACGGCAATATTATTAAAAAACGCATTGGAAGGAGCAGCTTCTCAAGGTGCAGAGACAGAGCTCATTCACCTTTATGATCTAAATTATAAAGGCTGTATCAGCTGTTTTGCCTGTAAATTAAAAGACGGCAAAAGTTATGGAAAATGTGGATATAAAGATGGGTTGACACCAGTTCTAGAGAAAGCAGCAGAAGCCGATGCCGTCATTCTTGGCTCGCCTATCTATTTAGGAGAAACCACAGGCATGATGAGAGCGTTTTTAGAACGATTTGTATTTCAATATTTGGTTTATGATAAGAATTATTCGAGCCTTTTCCCCAAGAAGATACCAACAGGCTTTATATATACCATGAACGTAGATGACGAGCGGCTGAAAACAATGGGATATGAGCAGAGCTTTAAAAATACGGAAGGGGCATTAGCCAGAACTTTTGGCAGCTTAGAGTCCCTGTATGTTACTGATACCTATCAGTTTAGTGATTATTCTAAGTATGTTGTAACCTCATTTGATCCCATAGAAAAAGCCAAGCGCAGAGAAGATGTTTTTCCTATAGACTGTAAAAAGGCCTTTGAGATGGGGGCTCGCTTTGCAGGAGGAAAGTGAAATGGCGTTGATTGAGGTTCATCAAGAAGAATGTACCCGCTGTGGGATTTGTACTGCTGTATGCCCGACCCGGGTTTTGAGTCTGGGAGAACATGGCCCGGCAGCAATTGTTCCAGAGGCTTGTATTGCCTGCGGACATTGCGTGTCCATATGCCCACAGGGAGCAATCGACAATCATAAAACCCCTTTAATCAAGCAAAGCCAGTTAACAGAATTTCCAGTATTACAGGCACAGGCAGCTCACCAATTTTTAAGATCCCGCCGATCCATTCGCTGTTACAAAAAGCAGGCTGTACCTCGTGAGCAATTATTACAGTTAGTTGAAATTGCTCGTTTTGCCCCAACTGCTAGTAATAGCCAAGGTGTATCTTATATGATCGTGGAAGATAAAGAAGTTGTTCGCAAAGCGACTGAAGTGATAATCGAATGGATGGAGGGTTATTTAGGCAGTGACACCGTACATTGGAGCTTTGCTCATCATGTAAAAGCGTATAGAGAGGACGGCCGAGATACCATCTTACGAGATGCACCTCATATTATTTTAGCAACTACCAACAAGAATTTCCCTCGTGGCAGGGAGAATACGGTTTTTGCCTTTGCATATTTGGAATTGTATGCAACGGCTCTGGGACTAGGATCTTGTTGGGCAGGGCTGTTTGAAATGTGTGCATTTTCAGGATATAAACCCTTGCTGGAATTATTTCCGATTCCAGATGACAAGGAAATAACTGGTGCAGTCATGGCGGGGTATCCTCAATATCGGTATAAAAGATTGGTAGATCGAGATCCCTTAATAGTTACTTGGTTATGATAGACTGATTTTATAAGCTGGATATCCTTTGATAAGTAGTGGTATGCATCGCTTTTTTAGGAAAAACGTATGAATCACGAAGAGCGCCAAGGTGTATAAAGACTAAATGCTTTGTGTTTGAAAAATTCCATATGTTATTGCAACGATAGCGAATCAATTTCTTAGCAAGGAGAGAATTGATTCGCTATCGTTGCAATAATTCAGGAATCCTAACATTTTACTTAAGCAGTTGTGGTTTACTTACTTTATATATTTTATTGGTTATCCATTTACGATTGTACCGCCATTGGCGTGAAGGATTTGGCCTGACATATAACTGGAATCCTGGGAGGCGAGGAATACATAGCAGGGAGCTACTTCGGCTGGCTGACCTGCTCGTTTCATGGGAGTGTTCTGACCGAATTTGGCTACATGCTGGTCATTAAAGGAAGCTGGGATAAGAGGGGTCCAGATTGGTCCAGGGGCTACGCCGTTGACACGAATACCTTGCCCGATTAAAGACTGGGATAAGGAGCGAGTAAAAGAAACAATAGCACCTTTGGTTGCGGAATAGTCAATTAATTGTTCATTTCCTTCATAGGCAGTGACAGAGGCTGTATTGATAATTACACTACCGTTTTTTAAATAGGGTAAAGCTGCCTTACTAAGGTAGAAGTAGGAAAAAATATTGGTGCGAAAGGTCCTTTCCAATTGTAAGGAGGAAATGTTTTGAAGACTTGTCTGCACATGCTGCTCAGCCGCATTGTTGACGAGTATATCTAAGTGGGCAAATTCTTTAATTGTTTCTGCGATTACTTGTTGACAGAATTTCTCAGTGCCAACGTCACCGGCAATCGTTAGGCAGCGTTTGCCCGTTTTCTCTATTAATTTTTTTGTTTCATCTGCATCACTGTGTTCATTCAGATAAGTGATAGCCACATTGGCTCCCTCGCTGGCAAAAGCCAATGCTACAGCGCGGCCGATGCCGCTGTCCCCACCGCTGATCAAAGCTACTTTATTTCTGAGTTTATCACTGGAGCGATAATTATCATCAATGGAAATGGGGCGGGGATTCATTTGTGATTCAATTCCAGGCTGCTGGTCCTGATGTTGTGGCGGAAAGCCTGCTTTCTGGAGAAGTGTCTGCTGACTCATATTAATACCTCTTTCAAAGATAATGATATCATAGTCTTCCCAGCTTAGTGCCTGGTGATACGCAATCCCATGCCAATTGTAGATCTTTAATAATTTATCTTTAAAAAAATTTCAGCCACATTTTCGTAAAGAGCTTTTTTAATCCGATCCATAGTCTAAGAAAACCAGAAATAACCAGGTATGTGATTTTATTTGTAAGCCATACTATGTAGTGTAAAGGGTTCGTAATGGTTGAGCCAAGACTGGTGCCGGATCTTATCAGGGTTCGGTATTGGTCGGCCAAAGAGTATTGTCGGGTCAACAGGTTCGGCAGTAGTCGGCGGGCAGATCGTTATGTGTCTTGTAAGGCTGTACGGCAGCCCAACTGTTGTCGTGTGGTCGAAAGGGATGTATAACGGTCGAGCTAAGACTGCCATGGGTGCTGAAGCATAGGGGTCGGCCGTTGTCGGGAGATTGCGACCGGTTCGGTAGGTATCTGTGGCAGTCGAGCAAAGGTCAGTATCGGTTGTGTAATGCTTGTGGGTAGTCGAAAGATTGCGTATAGGTATGTAATGATCGGTATTGGCTGTAGCGTAGATCATTACGGGCTCTTTTTAAGGCTAGCGGATTATCCGTTAGCTTTTCATTTTTATGTTTTAAAAATTTGAAATATAAGGTTTTACGAGCTGCAAGGTACAGAGTGGGCAGAGGGGGATTTTTTTAACCTTTATATCTTTGCCCTGTGTTCTCTGCACCTCTGCGGTTACTTTTTTAATATTGCTATGGTATAGCAGTTTGTTTAGCGCTATTATGTATGAATTGCCAGTGCTCTTTACTTACAGGCATAACAGAGAGACGGGATTGACGTACGAGTTCCCATTCTTGAAAAACAGGATTACTTTTAATTTCTTTTAATGTTACTGGCCGGTCCAGAGGATAACAGGGTTTAACATCAACTACGATGAAACGCTTATCTGTTTCATTAGGGTCAGGATAGGCTTTGGAGACAACTTCAGCAACGCCGACAATGGCCTTTTCCTTGCCTGTGTGATAAATAAAGACTAGATCACCTACCTCCATATTTTTCATGTGTTTTAGTGCAGCAAAGTTTTTTACACCATTCCAACGGTCCTGACCCAATCTTTCAAGATCGGCATAGCTGAAACTTTCAGGTTCAGTTTTGGCAAGCCAATAAGCCATATGGTCACACTCTCCTATACATATATTGAATTTCCAGCAGGTATTATATAGTATTTACTATTTAGGCAAGAAAAATTAAAATCCTCTCCTGAGAATAGATCTTATTCTATAGTCAGGAGAGGATTTATGTGCGAATAACTTGAACCATAGCTTAGGAAGGCTGATACAGAAAAAATTCTTTAAACAAAATACTATATTGTAGCTGAAAAATGGACATTATAAAATAGTACTCCGGCAGGATTTTTTATTTGATACACTCCCATAGGAGGAGAAGTCTGTTTGTATGCTAGTTTTAATTCTTTACGTCGATCCAGCTCCAACATAATCAACTCCTTGTTTTGTATATTATCTGGCAGCTAAAGTGTTATCCAATAAGAACTGCCGTCCTGAGTTCGTTCCATAAAACCATATTCGATTAATTGACGACGCAATAATACATAGTCATCGTAGATCGGCTTTAGAATTGCGTTTACTTCTTTTTCTGTATAGTTCTTACTTGCAGCAAATTTTTTCAGAATATGCCGTAAAATAGCCACTCTTTTTTTCTCTTTTAGAGGGAAGATGTCAAGCGGACCATTTGGACCTTGTTTAAAATATGCTGTTAAGATTTTTTCATTTTTGTGATATTTATTTTTGTTTGCTCATTTCATAGACTGTTTTAAATCTTGTCTAGATAAAGACTTTCAGTTTCATATAGCTTTAATATTGAATGCACAAACAGGTTAGATTATAATGGTCCATTTGCAGGATTTTACATTTGAACGTCAAATTAGGATTTAAATAGAGAATGAGAATCTAGGTTTAAAAAGACTGTGCGAATTTATGAAAAGGAGCTATATGATATGAAAAAGTTTTTAGTATTAATTAACCACTGGAGTTTTTCGTACGTTGATATTGGATTATTACTCTTTCGCTTAGGATTGGGTTGTATGTTTATGTGGCACGGATATCCTAAAATTTCTGGTGGTGTTGAAAAGTGGGCCGCTCTGGGGAAATCCATGGAGGTATTTGGTATTGCATTTGCTCCGGCTTTTTGGGGTTTTATGTCGGGATTTGCAGAGTTTGTTGGCGGCTTCCTGTTAGCAGTTGGCTTTTTATATCGTCCTGCCTGCTTATTATTGGTAAGTAATATGATGGTAGCCTTTTCAACGCAAATGATGAACGGTGCAGGTTTAGGGAAAGCCTCCCAGTCTTTTGAAGATGGATTTAGCTTTTTGGGAGCATTTTTTGTTGGACCTGGCAAATATAGTTTAGATGAATTATTAGGGGTGAACTCTTCACGAAAAACCAGATTTTCTAAATATGAATAAAATCAAATGATTTATATCTCAAAGTTGAATCTCAATTACATAGTATTTCTCAAATCAAACGATGAAGACTTCAAGAATGGATGGGCTATATCGCGGCTAAAATTATAGGTAAAAGGATAAGAAACTAAGATTCAAAAGTGTTTCAGGGCTGAAGCTTAGTTATAGCTATCCAGCGAATTTGACCGCTTGCGAGCTCCTATTTGTAGATAATGAGGGTTCTAAAGAATTAAGTTCAGATAAACAGAAAGGAATAGGAGCTGTAGATGAATTCTTTTTTTCTTATATTGAGTGTTGTCTTTTTGATTTATACTGCCGGTAATTATTATATAGGCTTACGCTTCTTCCAATCTTTCCGTTATATGCTTGAATCTTATACGATATTTTATTGGGGCGGTTATATTTTTTTAGCAATCTCGAAAATAGTCGGACGAATTGGTAGAGAACGATTTCCTGGTTTTATCAATGATATGGTGATTATTATTGGTGATTATTGGCTTGCAGCGAGCTATTACTTCTTTCTCTTTTGGATAATGATTGATATTGTTAACTGGCTAATTCGCAGCCTTTTTTTCGGAAACGGGATCAGTCCGGGGCCATCATTAGGTTTATTTGTCCTCTGCCTGACAGGATTGCTTTTGGTTTATGGCAAGTGGAATGCCTGCAAACCGAAGATACAGCATTATAATGTGGTTATTTCTAAAACAGTGCGTGATTTACCAATGATTCATGCGGTTATGGTATCTGATGTACATCTTGGTGTAATTGTTAATAATAATCGTCTGGAAGAGATGGTCAATAAGATTAATGAACTGAATCCTGATATTGTGTTTCTGGTAGGAGATACAATTGATGAGGATGTACGGAGATTCATAAAGAAAAATATGTCAGAAAGCTTAAAAAAATTAAACCCTCAACATGGTGTATTTGCAGTACTTGGCAATCATGAATATCTTGGCAGTGATAGTCAGATTGCTATACAATGTTTGCAGCAATCGGGTATTGACGTATTACGCGATGAATATCGGCTGATAAATAATCAGTTTTATTTAGTTGGACGGGACGATCCCACATCAGCTAAAGTTACTGGCAAACAGCGTTTAGAGTTATCTGCAGTTATGCAGGGAATTGATACCAATTTACCCATTATTCTGTTAGATCACCAACCGCTAAAGTTGATGGATGCCCAGATGAATGGCGTTGATCTTCAATTATCAGGCCATACTCATAATGGACAATTTTTTCCTAATAACTATATAACCAAGCGTATGTTTGAAATGGACTGGGGCTATTTGAGAAAGGACAACTTTCAAGTAATTGTTTCTTGTGGTTTTGGCACGTGGGGACCGCCTATACGAATTGGTAATTGTCCAGAAATTATTGACTTGATGATTCATTTTGAAAATAAGGATGAAAATCAGCAGAATTTTCAAGATAAAATACAGCAAAATAATAGATAGTGGAAATCAAGGTCACTGTGAAGAATAAAAATTCACTAGTGACCTTATTTATATAAATAATGAATTGAAACTTAAATAATTATAATTATTTAAAAAATGGATTAAGTAAAATATAAAGTTCAATACGTAATGAAATTGAAAATATTGAATATGTTAAACGGAGAAAGGAGAGAATACAAGTATAATAACTTCAGAAAGCTGTGGCTTACAGCCTAAAGGTTATGACATTTCCTTTCGTCAAAGAGGAAAAAGAACAATGAATAAATCGAATTTGCAAAAAGTGATTGACAAGCTATTAGGAAGATATTAATATTTAATCAGTAATAATTATTAATAAGAGAAGGTGTTTGTATGTCAGCAAAAGTTGGCCAAAAAGCCCCAGATTTTAGTATGCCTACTACTGAGGATATTGAAACATTGGAACATGTTGCCAAACTTGAGGATTATCAGGGAAAATGGCTAGTTCTTTTCTTTTATCCTTTAGATTTTACATTTGTTTGCCCAACTGAAATTAAAGGTTTCAACTCCAGGTTAGATCAATTTAAGAAAATAGGGGCAGAAGTACTTGGTGTTAGTACTGATAGTGTATATTCACATCGTGCTTGGATAAGAGCATCTAAAGATGAAGGCGGACTGGGTGAACTTAACTTCCCGCTAGCTTCTGATATTACCAAGCAAGTCTCTAGGGAATATGGCGTTTTGATTGAAGAAGAAGGTGTGGCACTGCGGGGGTTGTTTATCATTAATCCAGAAGGTATCATTCGCTATCAAGTGGTTAGCGATTTAAATGTAGGACGTAGTGTAGACGAAATATTGCGGGTTTTGAAGGGCCTTCAAACGGGTGGATTATGTCCCATTGATTGGCAGCCAGGCCAAAAAACACTATAATTTTACATACGTGATTTATAAGATACTAACATTACTTGAAGATAAAAATAGACAGAGCAACAGCGTATTGCTTTTCTGTCTATTTTTTTATTTATGCATCAAAATACCAATATTATTAAATTGCTTTTTAATCTGACAGACGCTAAAATTTATGATAATAGTGCTAATCGCTAAGGAGAGTAAAATGATAAACCCTTTTAAAGAAAATAGAGTTTCTAGTATTATTATATTCGTATTGCTTATCATTCTAAGCGGCTGTGGTTTTGGATCAAAGATGGCGAAAGAGCAGGTTCCACAGACAGTTGCCGAAAGCACTGTAAATAAGGAAACTGCCATTATGGATGAATTTAATAAGATGGTGCAGAAACGTGATATTACGGCAGGAGAACTTATTAACTATATCAATGAAACGATTTCGCTGGTTAGCCAGCAAAACGCATCAGCTATGCTTATTACTCTTGAAAAGCAGCAGCAGCTTCAATTAGTTAAGATGCAAGATAACTATGCTGATGATCAGATTCTTCAGGAAAAACTGGCTAAGGATTATCAGGGGAATCTCACAGAGCAATATATAAATGAGCTGTCAGATAAGCCGCAAAAAGAATTGTTGCAGGAGACGAATAACAGTGGTTTTAAAATTGAAACAGCAGAAGGTTTTTATTTTCCTGTTATTAATTATTTTCTTTATAAGCAATACCGTGGATATGTAACACCCGACATTGCTGCTTATATTGATATTATGGCTGTGGAATCAGACAAGATGCCAGCTAAGGATGCAGCCCTTAGGATTGGTTGGGATGAAATTTTAAAGCGAGCTTCTAATCAAGAGCAGTTTATTAAACAATATGGCAGCTCTGCTAAAGCCGAAGATGTGAAGCTGCTGTTGAAAAAATATTTTGTTTTTGCACTTTATGGAGCAAATAACACACCATTGTTTCGCTATGAGGATAATAAAATGGCTCCGGAGGCTAAAATAGCATATGGAAAATTTGTATGGAATAACAAAGACGGTATTTTCTCTAAGAGCATGGCGGAGTATCTTGCCGTGTTAAAGCAAAATGATTATACTTTATCTAAAGAAGTAGAGAGCTATCGAAAGAAGGCAGAAGAAGGTTTTTTAGCACCGTAATTATCTCTGGAAATTGATACAAAAACACCCCTATTCTCAGAATGTGAGGATAGGGGTTTCTTGTGGTTGCTTAAATAAATTCATCGCAGTTTGCCAGAGATAATTCTAGGATTTCCCTTTTTCTAAAACGAAGACCTTAACATCTTTTATACCGAAGTCTTGTGCTTTATCTACTGATGTTTTGGCAACATCAATACGATTTCCTTTAATCGCTCCTCCAGTATCTTCAGCTACGGCATGTTCACCATGTCCGTCAGGATATTGAATATATAACTTTGAACCTAAGGGAATAACGTCTGGGTCAACGGCAACTACACCAGGACGTATGTCTGTACCTAGAAAAGTCTTATCACCCCATTGGTCATTGTCATGAGCACCGGGGGCATAAGCGGTTGCCTTAATATCTAATACGTCTTTATAGTTAGCTGGCACTTTGTCTGAAGAAGTATCTTTTGAAGTATCCTTTGAGGTATCTTTTGAATTATTATCTTGTGAATGTTGTCTGTCTGAATGCTCTCCTGGATTACCTTTTTCAGATGTTTTTGAAGTATCGGATTGCTTGTTGTTGTCGTGAACCTGCTGTGAGGACGTAACAGAAGGATGATCATTTCCAGGGTTAGCTGCAGCATGTACTGTTGCAGGCATTCCTGGCAGCATGGCTCCGGACAATACTACGGCTCCCGCAACTGCAGCTGCAAGATTCTTGAATTTTTTCTGTATACGGGAAATGGTGCGATGACGGTTGTTTTTATGATTCATAATTAATCCTCCTTGACGAGGTTTATTATTTATAGTGTTTACTAAAAAATGTTTGCAACTCATAGAATTTTTTAGTATTTTTTTTGCCAAGGAGGGAAATCTTGTAGGAATAACAACTTTAAATGAGTAAAGCGCCTCGCTCTTTATAACGCGTTATTAAGAACTCGGAATCGACATTGGTAATGCCGTCAATGGATTGTAGTTTACGAATATAGCGGTTTCCATGTTCCTGGTCATCAAAGAGGGCATGTACGTGTAAATGAGGATGGCCGCTCATCTGATACACATTTGTTATTTCCTGATCAGCAAACAATTGTTCAGCAATAGTGTCTATTTTGTTCCACTCCACCTGAATGTTAAAGTACATAGAAACCATTTTTCCAGCCCTAAGAGGATTCACTACGATGGTAAAACGATCAATAATTCCATGTTCGATTAGCTGGTTAATACGTTCTCTGACAGCTGCACGGGTTAAGTTTAAAAGGCGGCCAAGTTCAGCGTTGCTTAAACGGCCATTTTCTGATAAAGCGTTTAGAATTTTTCGATCGATTTCATCCAGGTTTTTAAATTGCATTAGCTGATTCTTCCTTTCTAATGTTAATTTTTATTTACAAAGTAAAAAATGTATAGAATAATATTGATCGATTGTATATATTATATTATACTTGTGTTAAGAATAAAAGAAGCTTTATCTCACTACTACTCTAAATATATCGGTAGAAGAGTGTGCGTAAAGCAAGGGGGAAAGAAATGTGACGTTTATAGCGATAAAGATCCTGCTTGTTTCTATTTCAGCAGGAATTCTTGGTTCTATTTTGGGTCTTGGCGGCGGGATTATTGTTACACCTGCTTTAACTTTATTGTTTGGAGTGGATATTCAACATGCCATTGGAGCAAGCCTTATCTCGGTAATTGCTACTTCAAGCGGTGCTGCTGTTGCATATATTCGAGATGGTATAACCAATATACGCGTCGGTATGTTTTTAGAAATTGCCACAACAGTGGGGGCCATATCCGGTGCTTTAATTGCAGGTTTGATCGCACCAAATTTATTGTACATCATTTTTGGATTACTGTTATTATATTCAGCTCTAGCCATGCTTAAAAAAACAAAGGAAGAACTGCCAGGAGATATTCCTTTACATAGCGTTGCAGGCAAATTAAAACTGCAAGGGGAATATTATGATAAAGCCTTAAAGAAAAACGTTACCTATAATGTGGATAATGTATATGGGGGTTTTGGCGTTATGTATGGCGCCGGAGTGATATCGGGTTTGCTTGGTATAGGGAGCGGCAGCTTTAAAGTGATGGCAATGGATGTTTTTATGAAACTGCCTTTAAAGGTATCAAGTGCTACGAGTAATTTTATGATGGGTGTTACTGGTGCAGCCAGTGCCGGGATTTATTTATTTAGAGGGGACATCAATCCAATTATCTCTGCACCCGTTGCGATTGGAGTATTGGTAGGAGCGACTCTTGGTGCAAAAATCATGCAGCATTTAAAGAGCAAGACGATCCGTAAACTATTTATTCCTGTTCTAATGTATGTAGCAATTCAAATGATGGCGCAGGGATTGGGGGTTAGATTGTAATGAGTGATATGACGAATCAAGAAGCCCAGAAGTTAACAAGAGAACCCAACGAAGTTGAAGTTTTTGTTGCTCAGTCTTTGCGAGTTGGTGTGTTATTAAGCGCGGCAGTGATCTTATTAGGCTTAGTTCTTTTCCTGACTAGCGGTGTTAGCGGTTACCCAGGAGAATCTTATCCAACTCAACTTAAAGATATTTTTGCAGGAGCTTTTAGTTTAAAGCCCTTTGCTGTTATATTAGCAGGTTTAGTGTTATTGATCTGTACGCCAATTATGCGTGTAGGAATTTCCGCATTAGTATTTCTAAAAGAAAAAGATTGGTTGTATGTAGGGATATCATCCGTTGTTTTTTTAATCTTGATTAGTGGTTTTTTCTTTGGAAAATAAGAGAGTAAAATTTGGAGGTATTTTCTATGAATCGGGTTTTTAAAATTCAAGAAAAAATTCTGGAGAAGATTGCAGAATTTGAAGATAAAAATATGGAAAGAGATATAACGTTAAGTTGGGAGAAAATTCATTTGGCTAGCTGCGCAGCAGTGGGACGAATTCTTGCTTTAAAGCGTGGGGCAGATCCCGAATTGAGTGCCATCGCCTGTTCGGTACACGATTATGGCCGTATCATTACGGGGAAGCAACAGGATCATGCCAGGGCAGGATATGAACCACTCAAACTATTTCTCAAGGATAGCGGCTATTTTTCCTTAGAAGAGGTAGAATTACTAGCGACAGCCGCACGGAATCATAGCAGCAAAACGGAAGTAGGAAGTCCTATTGAGGAAATCGTCAAAGATGCAGATGTATTTGATTGTTATCAATATGGTCTTTCCCTGGAGCGGGAAGAACAAAGAGTCCGGTTAAAGACTATGTTAGAGGAAATAAGTCATTGATGTAAAAAATGTGAAACGCGAAGATGCGAAGATATACGAAGAACACGGAGGCAGTATGTTATCCTTCGTAGTTTTCGTGCTCTTCGCATCTTCGCGTTTCAAAAAGTTTTTAGTGACACTGCTTTTTAGTAGATTTGTATCACAAGGTATGAGGTGAATAGGATCATGGAAAGCAGCATTGCATAGTCTTGCAAAGCAAGGGTAACATTGTTTTTAAAACTTCGTGTCTTTCGGCTGCCGAAGCCGCGGAGTTCTATACTGAGGGCCATTGTTTCCGATTTTGTAACGGCTTTCAGGACCAGAGGTTTGATAATGGCCATGTAGGATAGAAAACGCTGGAGGATATTACCCTTAGGAGAATATCCCCGGCATGCTTGTGCTTCTTGAATCGCTTTGCTTTCGGCTAAAAAATCGGGAATGAAACGCAATGCTGCTGTTAACATAAATGCATATTCATAGGGAATGTGGCATTGCAGAACCAGAGCAGCAGACAAATCCTGCATTCTTGTGGTTGCCAATAAAATAAAGAAGACGAGAGTCATGGAAATCATCTTACTGGCAGTAACCGCTGCCAGCATCATATTCGTATTTAAGAGGTATTGCATGCCTGCCAATACGGCAGCAAAGGCAAACAAACTGGCAATTCCTTTATAAACGCTTAACCCTACTCTAGCAAGAGCCAGAATGATAATTTGACAAATAATAAGTGCAGTTAAGGCAGGAAGAGACTGTAAGACAATTGACCAGATGGTGACAAAGACTGTTAATGCTAATTTAGTAATGGGTGCTATTTTTGGCATGCTCATTCCCCCTTAACAAATTCACGATAGTATGGGCTAGTTGCGCCATGGAAGGCGTTTGTGACACCAGGAAAGGAGCCAATTGGCGGGAAATCTTTAGGGCAGTTGGTTCTGTTAGGCCCCAATCTGTTAATTGACGAGTGTCATGGAACAATTCCTCTACCGTGCCATCGAATACTTTATGTCCCTTAGCCATAACAATAGCCCGCTGCGCGCAGGCAGACAAAAACTCCATGTCATGGGTGACTAACAGTATAGTAGTACCTTGCTGATGCAGTTTTAGCAGCAATTGCAGTAATTGTGCGCGTTCCCTGGCATCCTGACCACTCGTAGGTTCATCAAGAATCAATATTTTAGGTCGCATAGCCAAAGCAGAGGCAATGGCAAGCCGTTGCTTTTGTCCTCTAGATAAAGTGAGAGGGTAGCTGGCAGCTAATTGAGAAAGTCCAGTGACGTCAAGGGCTTCCTTAACATAAGTCTGAATTTGCTCTGAGGTACAGCCTATTTGCTTTGGACCGTAAGCCACTTCTTCCATTACAGTATCATGAAAGATTTGGCGGTCTGGGTTTTGAAAAACATAGCCAATGTGATGTGCCATTTTGGCAGGGGTCGTGTTTTTTAAACTATTGCCTTGAAAGAAGATGTCACCTTGGGTTGGTTTTTTCAATGTCATCATCAGACGAGTCAAAGTGGTTTTGCCGCTGCCATTTCGTCCCACGATAGCGAGAAATTCACCAGAATTTACAGTTAAAGAAACATCATGGATAACAGGAGATTGTGCTTTATAAGAGAAATAAACATTTTTTAGCTCAAGCATTTTTATTAACTCCCTCTTCCAGGACTTTGTACAACTGAGCGATGGCTTCTTCTTCCCTGGTCCAAGGTGCAAATCGCTGGGCTGTAAGCTCTTCCAGCATAAGTTTTAATTGCCATAATGGGGGTATCGCTTCTGTGAAAACTTGATTTTCTGCCATAAAATTGAGTACATTGCCGGGAGAACTGCTATAAACCAGTTGGCCTTTTTCCAGTAGAATAAATTGATCGGCATAGGGAAGAACGGTGGCAATATCATGTTCAACGATTAATACTGTTATTCCATGTTCTTGATGTAATGTACTGAGGAGTTCGTATAATAATCGAGTACCTTCAGGATCGAGGGCAGAAGTTGGTTCATCGAGAACGAGTATCTTTGGGCGGGTTGCTAACACACTGGCAAGTACAAGACGCTGTTTCTGCCCTCCGGATAAATCAGTAACGGCCTGCTTTTCATAATCTGTCAAACCTACTTTGCTTAGTGCTTCTTCAACTCTTTGAGAAATTTCCTCGGGGGTAATTCCCATATTTTCAAGACCGAAAGCAACCTCCTCTTCCACAGTCATAGTAACCAATTGGGTTTCATAATCTTGCAGCACCGTACCAACTGTGAGTGCCAGCTGCTGCATGGAAGATTCTTGTGTATTGATTCCAGCTACATAGACGTTACCGGCAGAACTGCCGCCGAAGTAGTGGGGGACAGCTCCTGCTACTGCTAGACAAAGTGTCGTTTTACCTGCCCCGCTTGGACCTAACACAACAGAGAAAGAGCCCTTTTCAATGGATATATTGATATTATCAAGGACTTTGTTGGGATGATTGTAAGCATAGCTGAAATTCTGCAGGGCTATGGCTGGCATTATTGATCCCCTTTCATATCAAATAATTTTTTTGCGGGGAAATAGAGGATTTGTGTGATTGCAGCATTAGCAGCAGCCACAGAAAATACGACAGGTACCATAGCGTACAGATATACAGACAAAGGTAAAGAAAGTACTACTTTGAGTATGGTTACAAATGTCATACCACTAGCAACTGTGCTAATAAAACCGGTTATGGCAGGTTTTATATTTAATTTGCCCAACGCCATATTGAAAGTATGGCAGACGAGGAAGGCGCACACAATGGCACCAATGGGTTCACTCAGTAAGTTGCCATAGGGAAAGGCAGATTTAGAGGTTGGTATATTAACGAATGCAGCAACCAGGCCGATACCAAAAGATTGCTTAATCGTTGGCTTTGTTAAATTGATTGCAATACAATACATCGCAATGGTCCAATTAGGAGTTATTCCGCCAATACTGGGACTTACTAGATGTAAAATGGCTCCAATAGCCAGAAGTAAGGTTGTGATTGTAACCCAGCGGTATCTGCCGCCTTTATTTTTATCATGGATGATTAATTCTGATTCATTTTTTTGCAGTTCCATTTTCATCTCGCTCCTTCGTTTTTGAATATAAAAAAAAGCCTCATCCTTATATATGCGTGTACATATATAGGGACGAGGCGTTAACCCGCGGTGCCACCCTGATTAGCTTTAAAAGCTCAGCTTTACAAGATACAGGATAATATAATCCGATACCTGCTTCCTGATAACGGCGGAAGAAATCCCGACAGTGCCTACCCCGCAATTGCGGATCAGACTGTATCTCCCAGGCCCATTCCACATACCTAGTAGTGCCAAACTCCCACTGCCATTGGCTCGCTGTACCCCTTTGTGTATTGTGTACTCTTCCTGATCATCGAAAATCAATATGTATTTTTATCGCATTATAACAGATGCGATAGGATACTGTCAATAAAAAAATTAGTGCTGATTTTTTTATTCAATATGGTAAGGATTAGAAACGAAATTTGCTAACTACATCTTGTAGATTTTGTGCCATTTCTCCCAGCAATTGACTGGAAGAAGCAATTTCTTCCATCGATGCTGATTGTTCCTGGGTAGCTGCTGATACGGTCTGAGTTTCCTCAGAAGTTCTTTTGCTTAAAGAATCGATTTCTTTTACTGATACAACAATTACCTGACTGCCATCGGCTATCTGCTGAATGGCCGATGAGATGTCCTTTATTTGTGTTGATACTTCCAGGACAAGTTGAGCAATGTCCTGAAAGGATTTTCCTGCTACATCGACAACTTCTGCTCCTATTTTTACTTCATTAGTACCTTTGTTCATTGCAATCACAGCTTCTTGTGTATCTCCTTGGATCTCGCCAATGAGTTGCGCAATTTTCTTTGCAGCTTCTTGTGACTGTTCAGCCAGTTTTCTCACCTCTTCAGCAACTACGGCAAAGCCTCTGCCTTGTTCACCAGCTCTTGCGGCCTCGATGGCAGCGTTTAAAGCTAAGAGATTTGTTTGTCCGGCAATACCAGATATGGTGCCAACAATTTGTCCAATTTCCTTGGATTGTTCTCCTAATTTAGCAATGACTTGAGCTGATGTATTCACCGTTTTTTCAATTTGGGCCATTTGGTTAATCGCTGTTTCTATAGATTTGCCGCCTTTGGTAGCAGTTTCGGAAGCTTGAGATGATTTACCTGCCACAATATTGGCGTTAGTAGCAATTTGCTGAATGCCCACGGACATTTGCTGTACGGCGACTGTTGTTTCTGTAAAGGTAGTTAACTGCATCTCGGCACCTTGGGCCATATCAGAGATGGAGGCGGCTACTTGATTAGCGGCCTGGGTTGAATGAGCAGCGCTAGCTGTGAGCTGTTGGGAAGAAGCCGTGACTTGCTGGGCTGCTTGAGCGACTTTTTCAATTACATGGCGCAAGTTACTTTTCATTTGATTAAAAGATCCTGCCAGTTGGCCAAGCTCATCCGATGATTTTACGGCAATATCGTGTAGCGCCAGATTTCCATGGGTAATTTCCGATGCAGCCTGGGTTATAAGTTTTGCAGGCCTGGAAATCCCGCGGCTGATGTAGACAGAGATTGCAATTGCAATACCTGCGACGAGAAGGCTAACAAAAATCAAAAGCAGCTGTACTTCACTGGCTTTTTGGGTACTCTGTTCTTCTTGCTCTCGGACGTAACTCTTTACTAATAATATAAGTTCTTTGGTAGCAGCGATGGAACTTTCAGAAGGTTTACCTGCCTGCTGCATGTAGATGCCAACCTGATCAATATTATTAGCGCGCTTTGCTTCAATGGATTTGGCAGCAATGCTGTCAAAAGCTAATTTTTCTTTCTTTAAGGTTTCTAAAACAGCCTGAGAGTTTTGATAAGATAGTGCAGCTTCCAATTTGCTAATTTTATCGTCGCCATATTTGCGGTAATTATCAAAGGTCGCCACATCAGCCAGGTCGCCGGTGAAATTAAAACGACGCATAGCCACGGCTTCATTCGATACATCTATGGCAAGTTCCTCAACAAGTTCTAGTTGATAAAGGCTATCCCTCATGATTTTTTGTGAAGTGGTATTAAGCTCACCAACCTGATAATATGTAAATGCACTCATGATAAAGACTAAAGCGATTACCACCATAAAACCACTAAGAATTTTTTTTCTGATTGTCATAATGAGAGATGCCTCCTTCTAAAAAAATATGGAATAAAATTCAAGATCTTTTTGCTAAAGGGATATTTATATATAAAAAAAGCTGGCAATTGAGCCAGCTTTAATAGCAGTAGATCGCTTTGCAGTCGCAGCGCTGCGACGAAATATTTTTAATTACGATGCTTTATAACCATTATAATAACATATTCAGGAAATAGTCAATTATATTCATGTAAATTGTACTTGATTTATAATATTATTATTCGATTGTCTTTTCTATTTTACCTTTATTTACTACAAAAGTTTATTTATATTTTAAAATTTTTAAAAACATAAGAATTATAACAGTAAAGTTACTTACTTCTGGATAGACTAATTTCGATTAATTTCCTGCAAAAAGAGGTGATTTTATGCGTATTCGTTTTGGTTATGTGGCAATATCCTTAGGAATTCCTCAAGGGTCTCCCAACAAAACAACCACCTTATTAAACTTAAATAAGATTAAAGATAGAGCAGATCAACTAAGTAAGCTCAGTCGTTTAGCTCGAGAAAATGTGGATACCCAATTGCGTGTATTACGTTATAATGTGGCCCATAATATTAAGATATTTCGGATTACTTCTCATTTAATTCCGCTGGCAACTCATCCCATTACCCGTGAATGGGATTATTGTGAGGAGTATCGGGAAGAGTTCTGTGCAATTGGTGATATTGTGAAGAAATACGAATTAAGGATTAGTGCTCATCCTGACCATTTTACCATTCTTAATAGCCCGGTAGGTAGTGTGATGGAAACGGCACTTGCCGATTTGCGTTACCACAATAATCTTTTTTGTGCTATGGGATTGGGATCTGAGTCTAAGCTAGTTCTCCATGTGGGTGGGGTATATAAAGACAAATCCCAGTCATTAAATCGATTTATAGCAGCTTTTCAACAGTTGCCTGATGAGCTTCGCGAGCGAATCATCATCGAAAATGATGATAAATCTTATAATGCTAAAGAGGTACTTGCTCTTTGCCAGCAGGTTAATACTCCCATGGTTTTGGATGTACATCATCACATTTGCTGCAATGATGGTACAAGCCTTTGCACTTTTCTGCCGGCTATCTTTGCGACTTGGGGTTCCGCAATTCCGAAGATCCATTTCTCTAGTCCAAAATGCGGAACAAATATCAGGGCACATGCAGATTATATTAACATTGATGAATTTATGGACTTTCTGGCAGCTGCCCGGGAGTGGAATCAAGATTTTGACATTATGATAGAAGCAAAGCAAAAAGACTTAGCATTGTTTGCTCTAATGAAAGAATTGCAAAAGATTCCTAAGGTGAAAATTGTCAATGAGGCAGCAATTGAGTACTAAATTGCAGGACCAGTTCTCTGGCATTAGATATGCAGGCTGTAAAATCGTATCTTTGCTATAAACCAATACACATCTTTAACGCGTTACAATCCCCTTTACTATAAATGTAAATTTATGGTAAAGGGGATTGTAACGCTATCACTAAAGATTAGACGCAGCTGGGGATTCAGAGATTAGCAAGTTCTGCGATGCGCAAGGATGCCTTGGCTTCAGATATGCCCCCATGATAACAAATAACACGATCTATATCATAATTAGCCAGCTTTTTCAGAGAGTGGAGTGCTGTTGTCATATCAGGAGTGTGTATTTCGGCAGGGCCTACTAATTGAGCGTCTTCTAAGCGCAATTGATCGCCGGCGATCAGCAGGTGATGTGATGCTGCATATAAGCATACATGGCCTGGAGTATGGCCGGGAGTATGTATAACCTCTATACCGCCATGGAAGGGGAGTTTATCTCCATCTGTCAGGGTGTGAGTTATAATGACAGTAGGAATGCTGGCAAACATGGCAGCAGCTTTCTCTCGTACCTCTGCTGGAAGAGATTCAAGTCTTGCTGTTATTTTTTCCGGAGACATTTTAAGATAGGGAAGGGTACCCTCTAAATATGGTTTTTCGCTGCTGTGAGCATATAACTCTACTTTGCCGTTCGCAGCCTTGAGAATTTCAGGAAGAGTACCAATATGATCCCAATCCTGATGAGTTATAATAATGCGCTTAATCTGTGCAAAGGAGATACCGGCTGCAGTTACAGCCTGTACTAATTGTTCAAACTGACCAGGAAATCCTGCATCCACAAGTGTTGCTCCTGTATCATCCCAAATCAAAGTAGGGTGAATTTTACTTGGTGTCCCAAGGATATCGAAGTCGAGTGTCAAAGCCTTGATGTTTACTTTGTTTTCCATGCACTGCAGGATTTCATAGGCCCTGCTTCGCCTCCTTTATTTTATAGAAGTCTGGCAATTTACTTTTTTATCATTTTCTTCAACTTCCGTTGCATAGTTAAGACCCCATTGACATAGAGTATCTAATATCGGCAAAAGACTTTTGCCAGCCTCTGTCAAAGAATACTCTACTTTTGGCGGAATTTGTGTGTAGATAAAACGATGTACAAGTCCGTGAGCTTCTAAGTCTCTTAGCTGTTGTGTCAGCATTTTTTGGGTAACTTGCGGTAATGTTTTTTTCAGCTCACTAAACCGCAGGGTGTTTTCTCCTAGATGCCAAAGAATCAAAGACTTCCACTTGCCGCCAATCAAATCCAGAGTTAACTCCATAGAACATTGATATTGAATATTTTTATATTTAATCATACAGTTCACTCCAATTAAGTAATTAATAATAGAGAATTTTCTAGTGAGTATATAAAAGCATACTATATTACTATTAAGTATGTACTTGTTTAAAATGCTATTATTGTCTAACATTATAGCAGAGAAAGGTTTTCCAAGAAAGTAAAATATTATATTTTTGGATTATTAGGTAAAAAAGGAGTGTAAACATGAAAAAATCATTAGGTGCGAATACATTTGCTATGCCTGCTCCTGTATGGGTAGTAGGAACGTATGGAGAAAATGGTGAACCTAATATTATGACTGCTGCCTGGGGCAGCATTTGCTGCTCCGTTCCCCCTTGTGTGGCTGTATCCTTGCAAAAACCCCGTGCGTCTTATGCCAATATTCTTAAAAATAAGGCATTTACCATTAGCATACCATCTACGAATCATCTCATTGAAACGGATTACGTAGGTGTTATTAGCGGCAAAAACGCAGATAAATTTTCTGTTGCCAATTTAACGCCCGTCAAAAGTGATATAGTGAATGCTCCCTATGTTGAAGAATTCCCCCTAGTTCTGGAATGTAAATTATTGCAGGTTGTTGAAATTGGTGTACATACTCAGTTCATTGGAGAAATTATCGATGCAAAAGCAGAGGAAAGTGTGCTTGGTGAAAAAGGCCTGCCGACGTTAGAGAAAGTAAATCCATTTCTTTTTAGTCCGCCGGAAAGAAGATATTATGCTATCGGAGAGCCACTGGAACAATCACATTCTGTAGGCTTGAAGCTTAGAAAATAATATTGTATAGTCAAAAGAGCGATTGCAGAGAAATTTTGATGGAAATTTCTCAGTCAGAGAGTAGTTGAAAGTTAAATTTATATGTTGAGCAGGAGTAAAGGCAGTGGTACCTGTACCACTGCCTTTACTCCTGCTCACTACTAATCACTTTTTCTGAGATTTAATTTTATCCAAAACACCAGTTGCTTGTACAGCTTTTCTTAATTGTTCGCCATCATCTAACCATTTCTTTTCTGTTTCTTTAGGATCAAGGTAATTAACCTGAAGCCCTAATTTTTCTATATTTATTTTAAATTCAGGGTCATTAATCATTACTTTAAATCCTTCTACTAATTTGTTTCTTACTTCAACGGGTAGCTCCTTAGGTGCAGCAATACCATACCAGTTACTGCAAGCAACATCCAGGCCCTGTTCTCTAAAAGTCGGTATATTTGTGAAAGAAGAGTCAGATATTCTTTGTTCCCCTGCTACTGCTAATACTTTTACCGTTCCGTTTTTTATATGTTCTTTTACTAAAGCTGGGTTAGTAAAAATAATTTGAACATGTCCTCCTAATAAAGCTGCCACCGATTCTGCACCACTTAGAAAAGGAACCTGCTCAAGATGTATAGCAGCGGTTTTTGCAAATGTTTCTCCGACAATATGACCTATTGTGCCGATGCCTGAATGCCCAAACTTAATTTCTCCAGGATGCTGCTTAGCATACTCAACCACATCATTTGCATTTTCCCAGGGTTGGTCAGCTTGGACAGCCATCACCATTGATAAATTAGAAATTTGTGCAATGGGCTCCAGGGCAGTTGGATAATGATATTTGGTCTGATCATACAGGGGCTGTAATATTATTTCTACACCAGTCATACCGATCGTATAACCATCAGGATTAGCGCCAGCTACTTCATTCCATCCAAGAGTGCCAGCTCCTCCCGGCTTATTAACAATCACCAAAGGTTGTCCAAGCTGGGTAGGGGCCATCTTTTCCAGTAAACGGGCGATAAGATCTAAACTACCTCCAACTCCAAATGGGACAATAAGAGTAATCGGTTTATCTGGATATTTTTTAGTTGTAGCCACCGTCATATTTTGCATAGTATTGCAACCTCCTAATAAGATAGTTAGTAAACAAGCCATAAGCAAAAACAAAGATTTTTTTTGCACTCTGTTCTCCTACCTTTCATACTCGGTTAATCGAATAACTTTTGTACGAAGCCATCATTAAGGAATAATTAATCGCTAATATTAATGCAGTTAATAAGCTGAAACTATTTTTTTTGTTCTTTTATCTTGTCTAAAATTCCGGTTTCGTATATTGTTTTTTTAAATTTTTCATTATCATCTAACCATTTCTCCTGTGATTCCTTGGGGCCTAAATAGTTAACTTCTAATCCTAAATTCTCCATGTTTTTTTTGAACTCAGGATCATTGACTATGGTACTAAATCCTTCAGATAATTTGTTTTTTATTTCAATTGGTAATTCTTTGGGGGCAGCTATTCCGTACCAATTAGTGCATACAACATCCAAGCCCTGTTCTTTGAATGTAGGTACATTTATAAAGTTTGGCTCGACTAGCCGCTGTTCAGTGGCTACGGCTAATACTCTTACCATTTGGTTTTTCGTATATTCTTTGACAGACGCTGGATTAAGAAAAGCTATTTGAACATGCCCACCTAATAAACTAGCCATTGCTTCTGCAGCACTTTGGAAAGGAACTTGTTCAAGTTGAATATTGGCTTTTTTAGCAAAGGTTTCTCCAGCGACATGGCCTATACTACCCACACCACCATGGCCAAATTTAAGTTGTCCTGGGTGTTGTTTTGCATATTTAACTAAATTTTCAGTGCTCTGCCAAGGTTGTTCAGACTTGACTACCATTACTATAGATAGATTATTAATCTGTAAAAGGGGATCTAAGGCAGTCGGATAATTATATTTAGTTGTTCCATATAATGATTGTAATATTACTTCCACACCTGTCATACCAAGAGTATAACCATCCGGGCTGGCATTTGACAACTCATTCCAGCCTAGGGTGCCAGCTCCGCCAGGTTTATTGACAATAACCAAGGGTTGACCTAAATGTGTAGGTGCTGACTTTTCCAGTAAACGTGCCACTAAATCCATGCCGCCCCCAACGCCAAATGGGACAATAAGGGTGATCGGTTTATCTGGATATTTTTTAGTTGTAGCCACCGTCATATTTTGCATAGTATTGCAACCTCCTAATAAGATAGTTAGTAAACAAGCCATAAGCAAAAACAAAGATTTTTTTTGCACTCTGTTCTCCTACCTTTCATACTCGGTTAATCGAATAACTTTTGTACGAAGCCATCATTAAGGAATAATTAATCGCTAATATTAATGCAGTTAATAAGCTGAAACTATTTTTTTTGTTCTTTTATCTTGTCTAAAATTCCGGTTTCGTATATTGTCTTTGTTAGTTTTTCACTGTCATCTAACCATTTCTCCTGTGATTCCTTGGGGCCTAAATAGTTAACTTCAAGTCCTAGGTTTTCGATATTCTGTTTAAATTCAGGATCATTAATCATAGATTTGAACCCGCTTGCTAATTTATTTTTTACTTCAATTGGCATTTCCTTAGGTGCTGCGATTCCAAACCAACTACTATAAGTAACGTTTAACCCTTGTTCTTTAAAAGTGGGGACATTTGCAAAAACTGGATCGGTTAGGCGATGTTCGCCCGCTATGGCTAGTGTTCTTACCATCCCGCTTTTCATATATTCTTTGATGGATGCTGGATTAATAAAAATAACTTGGACATGTTTCCCTAACAAATTAGCGGTAGATTCTGATGCGCTTTGAAAAGGGACTTGTTCAAGTTGAATATCAGCAGTTTTAGCAAATGCTTCTCCAGCAATATGGCTTATACCACCCAAGCCTGTATGACCAAATTTAATTTCCCCCGGGTGTTGCTTAGCATATATAATTAAATCATTGACATTTTGCCAAGGCTGATCAGCTTGGACTGCCATTACTATTGATAATTCGGTGATCTGTGCAATTGGGTCTAAGGCTGTTGGATAATGATATTTGGTTTGCCCATATAAAGGTTGTAGTAGTACTTCGATTCCTGTAATGCCGAGAGTATAGCCATCAGGAGTAGTGCCTGCTAATTCATTCCAACCAATGGCACCAGCACCACCAGGTTTATTAACAATAACTAGGGGTTGTCCCAACTGTGTAGCTGCTGACTTCTCCAGTAAACGGGCCATTAAGTCCATACCGCCACCGACACCAAAGGGGACAATGAGTGTAATTGGTTTTTCCGGATATTTTTTGGTTGTAGCTACCGTTTTATCTTGCATAGTGGTACAACCCCCTAATATTAAAATAAATAAACAAGTTATAAGTAAAGTCAAAGATTTTTTTTGCACTCTATTTCTCCTGCTTTCATACTCAGATTAATCGATGCTTTGCGTGTGATATCATTAGAAAATAATTTATCATTGGCGCATGATTAGCTAAGAGCTGAGACTATTTCTTTTGCTCCTTAATCTTGTCTAAAATTCCGGTTTCGTATATTGTTTTCTTTAAATTTTCATTGTCATCTAACCATTTCTCTTGTGATTCCTTCGGGCCTAAATAGTTAACTTCGAGCCCTAAATTCGCCAAATTTTTTTTGAATTCCGGATCATTAATCATAGCTTTTAATCCATTGGCCAATTTGTTTTTTATATCGAGGGGTAATTCTTTTGGTGCAGCAATATCATACCAGCCACTGCCAATTATATTTACATTTTGCTCTTTAAAGGTAGGAACATTTGTAAGAACTGCATCTATTAACCTATGTTCACCTGGTACAGCCAATACTCTTAATGCTCCGCTTTTCACATGCTCTTTAATGGCTGCAGGATTGATAAAAATAATTTGAACATGACCGCCCAATAAATTTGCTGTTTCTTCCGCACCGCTTTGAAAAGGTACTTGCTGTAGCTCAATATTGGCATTTTTTGCAAAGGATTCTCCTGCAATATGGGCTATACCTCCTATACCAGCATGGCCGAATTTAAGTTGACCAGGATGTTGTCGCGCGTAGATAATTAAATCATTAACATTTTGCCAAGGCTGGTCAGCCTGTACTGCCATAACTTGAGGGGACTCAGAAATTTGTGCCAAAGGGTCTAGAGCAGTAGGATAATTGTATTTAGTTATTCCATATAAAGGATGTAAGATAACTTCTGTTGATACCATTCCAATGGTATAGCCATCTGGATTGGCAGCAGCCAATTCATTCCAACCAAGTGCACCAGATGCGCCGGGTTTATTTAGAACAATTAAAGGTTGTCCTAAGTATGCAGGTGCTGACTTTTCCAGCAAACGAGCTACAAGATCCATACCGCCCCCTACACCAAAGGGGACAATTAGAGTAATCGGCTTATCAGGGTATTTGTTAGCTGAAGTTACGGACTTATCTTGCATGGCAGTGCAACCTCCCAGAATGATCAATACCATGAATAAGCAGACGATCAGAAAAACCAGTATTTTCTTTGGCATTTGATTACCTCCCTTATTCAATAATCATTATGCTAACAATTTACTTTTTTTTCAGCACAATTGATTTTAGCAACCCACCTGGCAGCATTATAAAATAGAGCAATTGCACCGAATGACAGTATAGTGGCTGAAATAGGGCGGGTAATCATAGCCCAGATGCTGCCGTTACAAATAATCAGTCCTTGGGTTAAACCTCGCTCCAATCCTGAGCCCAGTACTAGACCGATAAGCAGGGGGCTTGGCTCGAATCCTGTCCGGCGCAGTAAAAAACCTAAAATGCCGAAAATAATGACCCAGGTTAAATCAAATATACTATTATTAATGGAATAGGCACCAGTTAAGGTGAGTACGGCTACCGTTGGCATGAGGATAGGAAGTGGAGTTTTAAGTAATTGCACGAAAACGCCAATTAAAGGTAGATTAATAATTAACAACAGCACATTACCAATGTACATACTGGCAATAAGACCCCAGAATAATGCTGGCTGCTCTGTGATGAGTCCCGGACCAGGTGTAATACCATGAATCATAAAACCGCTAAGTAAAATGGCTGTTGCACCGCAAAAGGGGAGTCCTAAAGATAATAGGGGAATCATTGTGGCTGAAATGGCCGAGTTATTGGCTGATTCAGGCCCAGCTACACCTTCAATGGCACCGCAGCCAAATTCATCAGGATTTTTGCTGCAGCGTTTTTCCAATGCATAAGACAGATAGCTGGATATGGTTGCTGCAGGACCGGGGAGTAAACCTACTAAAAATCCTACAATACCGCCGCGGAACATAGGAATAATGGAACGACGCCATTCTTCTTTGGTAGGATATAAATCCTTGAGTTTTACCGATGGTATGTCAGTTTCCGTATTCATTTGTGTCATTGTAGTCAGAATTTCCCCGATGCCGAACATTCCCATTGCCAAAATAGATAAATCGAACCCTCTGTCCATTTCATCGATGCCAAAGCTAAAGCGGCTGATACCTGACAAGCTGTCCAGTCCGACGGTACTTAACATCACCCCGACAGCAGCCATTAAGGCGGATTTTAGTGTAGAAGTCCCCGTAAGTTTGGATAGAAAAATTAATCCTACTAAGGAAATTGCGAAATACTCCGGCGGGCCAAAGGCCAGCGCGGCTTGTGCTAGCGGAGGCGCTAAGAGAGTCAGCCCGACAATGCCGATGGTGCCTGCTACAAAAGAACCGATAGCCGATACTGCTAAGGCTGCTCCTGCCCGTCCTTTTTGCGCCATAGGATACCCGTCCAGGCAGGTAACCACGGAAGCTGCCTCTCCAGGGACGTTGATTAAGATGGAAGTGGTGGAACCGCCGTACTTTGAGCCATAATAGATTCCGGCAAACATAATCAGTGCCGCTGTGCTATCCATGCCATAGCTGAAAGGCAGCAGCAGGGCAATGGCACTGACGGTATCAATTCCTGGCAGGACTCCTACCAGCGTACCGATAATTACACCAATTGTGCATGCCAGCAAATTACCTGGAATGACACTGACCAAAAAACCTTGCAGCAGCATGTTCAAAATATCCAATGTTTCACCCCCTTGAATTCTATGGCAACGTAACGCTTAAATAGTTGGCAAATATAAGATAAAAAATAGCAGAGCTGCTAAAGGATACCAAAAGTGGCATAAGCCAGCCTGCTGTGTCAGCAACCTTAAATAAATAAAATAAGAATATAAACGTAGCTGCAAAGTATCCAATAATATTTAAAAATGACACATAAAACAGTAGACCAATAATAATAAAAATGAACTTTGTCCAATTCACCCTATCGAAGGTTAACTTTTTGTTTGAGGTAATTTGTTTGTAAAACAGAACTAATGATAATAATAAGGCAAAGACTCCAGATAAAGTTGGTAAGAAACCAGATTTAGGAGAGCTTAGGCTACCAAAAGCATATTGCTGTGCGAAAAATAAATATCCACTGGTGCCGAGTAAAAAGAAGAGTGTTACTATTTTTTCTGCCATATCCAGTCACCTCAATTATAAAATTGTTTCTTGAATATCTTCGGAAGAAGGCAAGGTTTTCAAGATTGTTTTATGGAATCCTATTGTAAAAATAGTGCCTTTACTCAGTTCGCTTTCCACAATTATGGTTGCGTTATGACGCTGCACAATTCGGTAGCATACTGCTAATCCTAAACCGGTACCATTATCTTTAGTAGTAAAAAATGGTGTCCCCAGTTTTTCTTTATCTTCTATGGGAATCCCGATTCCATGATCTTTTATGATTAACAGTACTCTTTGCTCATCTACTTCGGTGGTAATATGGATGAGACCACCTGTAGGCATAGCATCTATCGCATTTCGTATCATATTTAAAATAAGCTGACGGATACTATTTTGGTCCATGTAAATAGTAGGAATGTTACCTAAGGACATTTCTATATCGCAATTGTTGCGTAAGGCATCAGCCTGCAGCAAAGGATGAATATCCCTGATCAGATCATTTAAACTATTATCGGCAAAGTTCATTGCTTTGTTTTTCGCAAGTGATAGAAACTCTGTAATAATGCTGTTGGCACGGTCTAATTCATCAATCATCAGCGAAAATTTTTCTTTGTGGTTGGTGAATTCTCGTTTTGTACTCATAAACTGCAGCAGCCCTCGAACTGTTGTCATTGGATTTCGCACTTCATGGGCAATACCAGCTGCCATTTCACCGATGATATTTAATCTGTCTAATCGGGTCATCTTCTCTGTTTGTTCACTAATATATTGCAGAATAGGGGTAAATTCAGTGATTTCACTATTAAAATCATAAGTACGACCATCAAGTATTCTTTCAGCAAATAATTGAAGGTCTTTTTTTAATTGCACAAATAACTCACGAAATACAATGATGCATATTAGTAACATTGAAAAAGTAGCCAAAAGAGTATTTACAGTTCGTTTCCATATAGCTGCATTAACGGCATCCTGATTGATGCAAGCAAAAGCATGACCGATAATAAGATTATTCTCTATAATAGGTCTAACGTAGATGACTGCATTTGCACCATGCCACAGAATAGAGTTTTCTCTTTCAAATAATTGTTCTGTATCGCCTTTATAACTTATTTTAAATCTGTTGGGATCAACACCGACAAGTAATGAGATATCAGCATGGGAACCAATTGCAACAATACTTTCCTGCTGTCTGGAATAATAGCCGAATTTGATGATGTCTGTCGGCACCAGTATATCGTTTACTATGGGCTGGAGTTCCTGATTGATAGCCACAATCTGTTCCCGAAGAGGTTTATCGGCAGCACCTTGTTGAGCAGCAATATCAAGGAAAGAGCCAGGTGGCTTTTTTTTTACAAGAAAATCGGTGATGGACATCAACCATTGAATATTTTTAGCATTTTCTTCTTGTAAAGACAGCCAATGATTATGAGCTGTCACAGTGATTAGTAATAATAGAACAACACCAATTATCTTAAAATTTAATTTTGTTGTTAGATTAAAATTTTTCACTTTGATAGCTCCCTCTAGGTAGATTTACAAAGCAAGCAGAAGTAATTGTTGAATTATGCCATAATTTATTCCACGTTTTCCTAAAAATGTACAATTTTCCTTAAATTATTATTTTTACTTCGCCAATAAATGGAAAAATCCTTTTTCCAATACTCATAATGATATGTAATAAAACAAGGAAGGAGACATTTGTCTCCCCCCTTGTTTGTAAATTGTAGATTTGTGTCCTAGTTTCTATTTTGGAATGCGTTATGGATAAAATAGGCGCAGCTGATAACTAACAGGATCAGCAAACCAGAGTATAGACCTGGGAGCTGGTCGGGATATAGAGGGGTGGAAAGAATTGCAATGAGGATAATGAAAAAGCAAATCCAAGAGAGATAGGGATAGCCCGGAGACTTATATTTTAATTTTTCCGGCGATGTTGACAATATTTTTTTGCGGTAATAAAAATGGGTGGCTGATACGCTCATCCAATTAATTAACGCCAGAAAACCGCTGGCACTAACGGTATAGATGAAAATTTTCTCGGGCAAAAGATAAGACAGCATTGCTCCGCCTAGGAGTACTAGGCCGCTGATGGTGACTGCTGCTATCGGCACACCTTTACGGCTCTGATAACCAGCTATTTGTGGCGCTTGCTTTTCTTTTGCCAGAGAAAATAACATGCGGGATGATGAGTATACTTGTGAATTCAGGGAGGATAGAGCGGCTGTTAAAAGAATAAAATTTACCAGGTCTCCTGCATAGGGAATCTTAAAAATGGTAAAGAGCTGTACAAAAGGGCTGATTGTTTGATCGAGCAATTCCAAAGGCAGTAAGGCAATAATGAAGAAAGCGGATAGGGTATAAAGAATCACTACTGAAACGGTGATAAACTTGGCCGCAGGGGGAACAATCTTCTCAGGATTCTTTGTTTCAGTCGTTGCTATGCCAATAATGCCTGTTCCAGTATAAGCAAATAAGATTAAGAGCATGGAACCCAGCATACTGGGAAATTCTCCAAGGGGAGGAGGGAAGAAGGATTGTAAAGGTGTGATGACTTTTGTTGCTCCGCCAATTGGTATGCCAAGAATAGCAATAAATCCAATGATAACAAAGACAACTAAGGTAGTGACTTTTGTAATGGAAAGTCCTAGTTCAATCTTACTTAGTCCTTTTATATCGTTAAAATTTAGTACTGTAATTCCGATTGCGAAGAATAGGCTGCATATCCACAAAGGAATATTCGGCAGCCATAAGCGAATAAAAATGGCACAAGCGGTAACTTCGCTAGCCATTCCCAAAACACCGCTGGTCCAAAACATCCAGCCAATCATGAAGCCCCACCAGTTTCCAAAGACTTCTTGAGCATGAGCTTTAAAGGAACCGGGAGCAGGATCCGCAATCGTCATTTCAATAATAAAAGAGACTTCCATGATCATCACAAGACCACCTAAAAAATAGGCTAAGGGTGCCCAGGTGCCTGCGACGCCAATTACCAAACTGCTGGCTAAAAAAATACCTGATCCGATAATGTTTCCTAAAGCCATAACGATAAAATCTGTTTTATTAAATGCTGCCAAGCTATCATCACCTTTCATTCGAACTCTATCCTGTATTTTTGCTGTTTATTGGCTGGGTTATGCAAAAGTAATAACAGAATGGATCAAAATAAGTTGATTTATTTCGTATATTTATAAACTTCCAAAGGAAGTCCATAAGTATACAGTAAAAAATGCTAATGGAAAAATGAGTGGAAAAACCGAGCAGAATAATAATATGCCCGGTTGTCTTTAGGGACAATGGGCATATTACTATGAACTATGAAAGATTCCCTATGTAAGAAAGGTCTACGATAAAGATTCATCGCTTAAAAACTGGGTAAAATAATAATTAAATTTTTCAAGTTCATCATAAAAGACGCCATGGCCACTGCGTTTAAAGGGGAATAAGATAGAATTTTTAATGAGGTGATGGGCTTGTAATGCGGATGGGAAGGGAACTATTTGGTCAAGTTCACCATGAAAAATACCCGTTGGAACATTAATTTGTGGCAGATCTTGCCGTAGATCTTCATCACGCAGGGCAATGGCAGTCATGGCAGTTGCATGACCAGAGGCATCCAGGCCAAGGCTGTTAAACCATCTTCTAAAGGCCGGGCTCACATTGCTGGCGAAAAACATTCTGCCAAAACCGGCCAGCATATTAGGGCGATCAGTGTAGGTTTGGTAAATCAGCTTATTAACTTCCTCTTTCGGGAGGCCGAAAGGATAGTTTGGACGTTTCGTAAAAACGGGTATTGCTGCCGAAATCAGCGCTAGTTTGGATACCTTGTATCCTGAGTAGCGGGCCATATAGCGTGCGGCAATTGCTCCGCCCATGGAGAAGCCGACAAGTGTTAGATCCTCTACATCCAGCGATTCAATAACGCAGTGAACATCTTCTGCCATTCTGTCGTAACAATATCCTTCCCAGGGACGATCTGAATTGCCAAAACCTCGTAAATCCATACCGATACAGCGAAAGCCGCATCTAGGAAGCTGTGTAAACTGGTATTCAAACATATTACGATTTACAGGCCAGCCGTGAAGAAATAAAATTGTTTTTCCTGTGCCGGGGTCTAAATCTTCGATAAAAATGTTGATCCCTTTTTCTACTTCAATATAAGGCATACTGTTTCACCTCTCTTCTATAACGTTCCGCTATATTGTATTCTCTTGTACATAAAATAGTGACACGTTACTAACGTGCCACTATAAATAAAGGAATTTTTCCAGTTTGCCAGAACATGATAGTAAAAAAGAATATTTATGGTATTGCGTTGAGCTATTACAGTAAAGTAGGTGTTTGTTTGCAGAAATTACAGAGAAATTTTTATGAGAGAGAAACCTTGCAGGTTGCTAACGATTTATTAGGAAAATACTTGGTTCATCATACAGCAGAAGGCAAAACGATTGGTAAAATTGTAGAAGTTGAGGCTTACGTTGGTGTTAATGATATTGCCTGTCATGCTTATAATGGTAAATATACAAATCGAACCAAAATTATGTTTGGCCGGGGCGGCCATGCCTATATCTATTTAATTTATGGTGTCTATTACTGTATGAATATCGTAACCAATCAAGAAAGCCATCCGGAAGCAGTGCTGATTAGAGCTTTAGAGCCAACTGATGGGCTGGATATCATGCAGCAGCGTCGTACAACGGATAAAAAACTAAATTTGTGCAGCGGTCCAGGGAAATTATGTGCTGCTATGGGAATTTCAAAAGCGCAAAATGAGATAGATCTATGTGGTGAAACGATGTATTTATTAAGCGGCGAGATGATTCCTTCAGAACAGATCATTACGACTCCTCGTATTAATATTGACTATGCCAAAGAAGCTAGAGAATATCCCTGGAGATTTATTATAAAAGATAATCCTTTTGTCTCCAAAGGAAAATGGAAGAACACATCATCAAGTGAAAGCAGTACGCTATAATAGCAGCAGGTAGTATAATCAAAGGTTAACAACATGCTAATTATAAGGATAAACATAGGGATCTTGTGGCTCTTCAATCTTTTGTAAAGAGGTTATTTTAATACTTGGGACATCCTTATCTTCATATTTACTCATCTGTACAACGCCCTCAATGGTAAGCCATGTTCCATCAGGATAATTTTTGGTATCTGTTGCTTCACACATAATACCATAAGGCTGAGAATCTGCTGTGCAGCACATAACAACATAGCGTACCAGTGAGATTTGGTTGCTTGCTAACTCCGGACTTCTAAAAACAAATCCCGTTATAGTTACTTTTTTTCCAAGGTAATCCTGGGGGAAGTTATTGATTTCGCATACGGCCTCTGTGTAATTGAGATTCGTAATCTTAATAATTGACATTTTACTTAAGGCTGCGGCTAATGGACGTGGCAAGTCTTGAATGGAATTAGCAGTTACGATGGGCTGGCTGTTTAATCCCTTGCTGCTGACAAGATTTGCATTTAGCGTATTTTCAGGTACGGCAAAGGCGAACAGTAAGATAGCAAAAAAAGGAACATATCTCCAGATCCCTCCATGTGTATGGCAATGTTCATCAGTATTACGGGCAGGTAATACAGGAGCTAATAGTTGTATGATCAGCATCGGGATTAAGAGAAAATAGGATAGTTCCGTTAATACAATAAACTTTGGATTAATATAGAGGGATAATTGTCTGGTAATGTCAAGCCAGGCTAATAAAATAATAAAGCCCAACAGCAGAATCGATTGTATAAAAGAGCCATTGTTAAGCATTGGCTTTTTTCTTTTTCTGGGTGTCAAAAGAAAGCCTCCTTCAGGCATTATTGATAATATATGCTGCGCTCGAGCATAAAATTATAATTATGAGCGTGAGAGAAACTACGAATCGTGTACGGAATGTATGGAGCAGCATTAAAATGTTTTTCAGATCGACCATTGGTCCAAAAACCATAAAGGCGACAAGCGATCCTACCGTAAAATGAGTATTAAATGAGGCGGCGATAAAAGCATCGGCAGCTGAACACACTGAGATAAGGAAGGCAAACAGCATCATAACGCCGATGGATAGAAGTGAATGCTGTCCCAGTGCTAAGAGAATTTCACGGGGAACAGCGATTTGTGATAAGGCCCCCAGCATAGCACCTATAAATAAATACTTTCCCATTTCAAAAAACTCATTATTGGCATCACGTATGGTATTAAATAATTTCTCAGTAAGAGAATATTCGCCGGGGTTGACAGTTATATGCTGACAGCATCCATGGGAATGAGACTGCAGCTGGCTATGAGATTTTAATTCACTGCCTTTAAAAAAGATATTTATAAGAAGTCCTGTAGATAATGCCACTAAAAAAGCCACTCCTAAGCGTAATAACACCACATTACTATTATTTTGAAAGGCGAATGCAGTTGCTGCACCGACCACGGGATTCACAATAGGGGCTGCTAACATAAAGCTAATTCCTGCAGGTAAGGGAACACCTTTTAGAATCAAGCGCCTGACAATAGGAACCATACCACAGTCACAAACCGGAAAAAGCAAACCCAGAAAACAGGCCATGATGATGCTCAGCAGATTATTTCTGGGAAGAATCCTACGCAGACTGTTTTCAGAAACAAAATTATTTAGTAATGAGGATACAATTACACTAAACAGCAAGAAAGGAAAAGCTTCAATAATGATACTAAGCAGGATAATCTTAAAATTTACAAGTTGGTTCCAAGTTGCTGTATTCCATATCGCAGTAAAGGTGTTAACAAGATATTCCAACAGAATTCCTCCTAGTCTGGCCTGATAAGAAAGTAAATACAAACTCTATTATAAATATGAAAAAATTGCATGTACTATGTTAGGAATTCTAGAATGACTCTAGGATTTTTTTAGTGCCTCTAATACCCCTGCGGCGGATGGGGATCTTAGAGTGGTTTAGTCATAAATTACTAAAAAATTGCCTGTGAGGCATTTTCTAAATATTAAATTAATGTATTGCAATATTCCAAAAAGTGTATTAAGATAAAGGTACGGAACAAAAGTTACATACCGTCACAAATGTGACAGTGATATGAAAAAACAAACTATTAATTTTGAAAGGGTAATATATGCTAAGTGTAGAAAGACGATTGCTGGTGAAAGTTTCACAGATGTATTATTTAGAAGGTATGAACCAACATGAAATAGCTGATAAGTTTGGTATAAATAGGACGACTGTCAGTAAATATTTAAAAAAAGCATTGTCAGCCGGTATTGTACAAATTTCCGTTGTCAATGATTTGCATGAAAGTTTGGAAACCGCATTAGAAAAAAGATTTAGCTTAAAAGAAGTCTATATTGTGCCTTCCAGTTCCGATTCAGAGGAAGTAAAAAATAATTTAGGAAAAGCAGGGATCGGATATTTAAAACGCATCATCGGTAATGGTGATATTATAGGATTTGCCTGGGGTTCAACTATTGGTGCCTTGTCAAATGCTGCTGTTGGGAAAAATGATATTGTTAATGTTGATGTTGAGATGATACCTCTCGTAGGTGGTCCAGAAAATTTAGATAGTGAATATCATGTAAATACGATTGTGTATAAAGTAGCCAATGCATTTAAAGCTAAGAGTCATTATTTATATGCACCTGCTATCACTGGAACAGCAGAAACCAAATCAGCAATCATGCAGGATGCTAATTGCAGTAACATTGTAAAACTATGGGATAAAGTTACGATCACGATATTAGGAATTGGTGCGCCCATAAAATCTTCTAATTTAGTATGGACAGGATCCGTCGGCAAAGAGTATGTTGACGAATTAAGAGATGCAGGAGTTGTTGGAGATATTTGTTCTAGATTTTATGATGTAAATGGGAATGTGGTAGATACGGTATTAAAAGATAGAACGATTGCTATTGATATAGAGAAACTAAGGGATGTAAAATATTCAATCGGTATTGCATCTTCACCAGAAAAAGTATCTGCTATTTATGGCGCTTTGAAGGGAAATTTTATAAATGTATTAATTTCTGATGAAGAGACGGCAAAATTGTTGTTGGCTTTTGCTGATACACAAGAATTAAAAACCATGGTTTAGGAGGATTGTATGTGGCTAAAAATAGTAAAATGACTCTACAACCAGGTGATAAGATCTACACCTTATTTGAATATAAAGAAGTCGTAATTAAAGGGAGTAAAGAAACTTTCATAATACGAATTGAAAAAATAGAAGAAAGCAGCAGAAATTATGAAACGGTTTATCATCAACATGTAAGAGCCATGGGCTAAGCATTAAATGCTTGACTCATGGCTCTTACATTATGTTTAAGAACACTAAAAAATATCGCAGGAGGAACTTTATTATGTCAAAAGTTGCACTTATTGTTGGTGGGGGAAGAAGCTTAGGAGAATATTTAAGTAAGCATATGGCGAAGGAAGGATATACAGTAGCTGTTGCTGATTTAATATATGAGAACGCACAGAAAGTAGCAGCGGATATTCTTGCGGCTGGTGGTAATGGAATCGCTGTACAAGTCAATTCTTGCAATGAAGAAGAGGTGAAGACAATGGTTCAGATAGTTGCCCAAAAGTTAGGAACGATCGATGTGTTAATCTACAATGCCGGGGTAGCAAAAAGCAGTAAGATTACTACATTTGAACTAAAAGCCCTGCAGTGGATGATGGATGTAAATGTAAATGGATATTTTCTTTGTGCAAGAGAAGTGGCAAAAGTGATGATTGAAAAAAATAATAAAGGGTCTATTATCGTGATAAATTCTAAGTCAGGTAAAGTTGGCAGCAAACACAATAGCGGATATTCGGCTTCTAAGTTTGCCGCAGTTGGCTTGACGCAAAGTCTGGCATTAGATTTAGCGGAACACAATATACGAGTCAATTCGATGATGCTTGGAAATCTTTTGGATTCAGATATGTTTGAAAGTCTGATCCCTCAATATGCAGTTAAATTGGGCATTCCAGAATCCGAAGTGAAACAAGTATATATTGATAAAGTACCGTTAAAACGAGGCTGTACCTTTGAGGATGTAGCAAATGTGGTTACCTTTTATGCATCAGAAAAAGCAGATTATTTAACAGGGCAGTCTGTCAACATTACGGGTGGCCAAGTTATGCATTAAACCGTTAGATTATCATACTTTGTTGTACTGTATCTAAAGGGATATTAATTGTAAGAAAAGAATGGCTAACATAAACAGTAAAACTGGGGCCTAAAGGAGGAAAAATATGTTGTGGTTTGTTCTTCTTGCTGTAGGAGTATGGATTCTGCAAAGTATATTTGGTTTTTGGCAATTGCGGCATTTTAATCAGCAATTTAAATTATTGCAAAAGGAAGGCAGGGTTGTTGTTGGCAAGTCTAAAGGCAGAGTGACGGCCGGGGTAATACTACTGTTTTGTCTTGATCATGACTGCAATATTATTAAGGGAAAGAAAATGGAGGGATTTTCGATTTTCGCTAGATTAAGGCCTTTCGATTCTTTTAATCATTTAAATTTATTAGAGCTGGAAGAACGTAAATGCAATGAATTGGGGAAATCAGCACAGAAAGCAGTTATGAACGCTATTGAAAATTATCGGGCGTTTATGAATACAGTGAAATCTGATAAGGAGGTGGTTCGGGAAGCAGATACAAGAGTAACTGTATGATGGCATTATAAAAAAAAATTGAGAGAGAGGGTATTGTATGGATGTATTTATTGTGTTAGCCAAAGGGTTTATCGGCATGTTTAATGAAGGTGGCAAAGTTTTCGTAAGTATGATAACAGGAATAGTACCTACATTAGTCATGCTGCTGGTAGCGATGAATGCCTTAATCCGATTTGTCGGTCAAGAGAAAGTCGAAAAGCTTGCCCAAATGTGTGGTGGCAATCCTATATCTAGATATCTTATTTTACCGGTAGTGGGAACCTTTTTCTTTTGCAATCCTATGACACTGTCATTGGGGAAATTTTTGCCTGAAAAGTATAAACCTAGTTATTATGCCGCGGGCTCCTTTTCCTGCCATAGCATGAATGGTCTGTTTCCTCATATAAATCCTGGTGAATTATTTGTTTTTCTGGGAATTGCTGCTGGCATAACACAACTGGGTCTATCAACAGTAGATTTAGCCGTAAGATATTTTCTGGTTGGGATGGTGACTAATTTTTTTAGAGGATGGATCACAGATTTTACAACTGCTTATGTAGCAAGACAACAAGGCATCAATCTGAAAACAGAAGTTACGACAGTACAGTCGTCCAGCTTTACCGTTTAAAAAGGGGGAATGACAAATGGCAAATTATAAATCCGTTATGATAACAGTAGGTAAGGGGGGCTTTGGCGGCCCGCTGGTGATTCAGCCGAATGATATTAAGAATAAGGTTGTCAATATTACGGGAGGCATCATTTCACCTATTGCCGTGAAAATTGCTGAAATGTCAGGCTGCACAGTAGTGGATGGGTTTAAAACAAAAGTACCGGATCATGAAATTGCTTGTGTTATTATTGATTGTGGCGGGACTTTACGATGCGGTATATATCCTCAAAAAAGAATTCCAACTATTAATTTAATGCCGTCTGGCCCTAGCGGACCGCTGGCAGAACATATCAAGGCAGATATTTATGTGTCGGATGTCAAAGTAGAAAATATAAATTTTAGTGATGGAACGGTTCAAAATACGGTCTCCGATTCTAGTGCTAAACAACCAAAGTATGATACTCAGAAAAAAATTAGTGAACAGACTACTGCGGGCTTAATGGCTAAGGTTGGTAAGGCTATGGGCGGGATAACCGCTGTATTTTATCAATCGGGTCGCGATGCCATTAATACCGTCCTAAAAACCATATTGCCATTTATGGCGTTCGTATGTATGTTAATTGGTATTGTACTAAGTACTGGGATTGGTGATGTTTTTGCCAAACTACTGACGCCTTTAGCTGGAACCATACAAGGGCTGGTCTTATTATCAGCAATATGTTCATTTCCTTTTTTATCTCCCTTTTTAGGACCAGGGGCTGTCATTGCGCAGGTAATAGGCGTATTGGTTGGTGTAGAAATCGGCAAGGGTACGGTTCCTCCTCAGTTGGCTCTACCTGCATTGTTTGCCATAAACTCTCAAGCTGCTTGTGACTTTATACCAGTGGGTTTGGGCTTGGCAGAAGCGGAAGCGGAAACGGTAGAAGTTGGCGTTCCCTCTGTGTTATATTCCCGTTTTATCACGGGGCCTACAACGGTAATTATTGCTTGGCTGGCTAGTTTTGGTCTTTATGTAAAGTAAATAGTTAATACATAATTAGTAGGGACAGATATAATTGCTCTTGGCTTTTACTGAGAAAAATTTTCAGAGTCTTTGCATAATTGGAGCAATAAAAAGCAATGAAATCAAAATTTCATTGCTTTTTTAAGGAATTATATAAATGTTATTATGGGGGTATAATGCATGAAGTTCATATATAATACTACGATTACAATGATTGGTGAATTGGCCGCTGCTTTTTATGAAGAAAAATTAATGATTCTGTTTAAAGACAATGCTCCGGAAGAATTGGCTGAGTACTGTGTAATGCACGATAAAAATGAGGTCTTTGATATTGTGAAAGCAGGCGATATCCTGGTCATGGCTGATATCAAATACCCTATAGTATATGTTGGCGGTGAAGTACAAAGAAATCTGGAGAATTTAGGACATATAACTCTGCGCTTTGATGGTGGCCAGGAAGGTTTAGAAGGGAGCTTATACCTTGAAGATAAAGCTTTGCCGACAATAAAAATTGGTGATGTAATTTCTATATATAGAAATTAGTTTATCTAGGGCAGTGAGGCAGGGGGGATTCAGGCGAAGCAGGGCGGAACATTTCTCATAAAAATATCAATTAATAGATATTGACAAGAGAGACAGTTAATGATATATTAACTGTCAGATGTTTGTATTGTTTTTTTAATATACCTTATGAGTTTGTCTCTTCTGGAAATATTAATATACGGCTGATTAGAAAACTAAAGGCCAAAAGACTGTGGTTTTATGACTACTTTCTTTTGGTTTTTTTATTTTCCTTTTATTTAGAAACTCAAGGCGGTGATCAATTTATGGATATTAATTGGCAATTTATCATAAGTATGTTGCCTTTATATCAAAAAGCAGCGTGGATTACGATTAAGCTAGGCTTCTGGGGAACTTTGCTATCGTTAGTGATTGGTCTTCTATGCAGCGTGATACTATATTTTAGAGTCAAGATTGTAAAAGAACTTGTTGAAATATATGTAGAACTTTCTCGTAATACTCCTTTGCTGATACAGCTGTTCTTTTTGTATTTTGGCCTTACTAAATTAGGCATCAGCATGAGTGAGACTACTTGTGCGATTATTGGTCTGGCGTTCTTGGGCGGAAGCTACATGGCAGAAGCCTTTCGCGGCGGCATTGAAGCAGTAAGCAAGACACAAATTGAATCAGGCCTTAGTATTGGCCTTTCCCAAATGCAGCTGATTCGTTATGTAATTCTTCCTCAAGCCTTTGCTGTGACTCTGCCATCCTTGGGGGCCAATTGTATCTTTTTGTTTAAGGAAACTTCCATTGTTGGCGCGATCGCCATCGCAGAGCTTATGCATGTCACACAGGACGTAATCGGCATGTATTATCAAACCTTTGAATCTCTGTTGATGCTGGTTCTTGCTTATCTGGTCATTATTTTACCTTTATCATTTCTGCTGAGCTGGCTGGAAAGGAAGGTGCGGTATGCAGAATTCGGGAATTAATGTACTTTTTGAAGGAACAACGATGCAGCGCTTGTTCGAGGGTTTACTGGTCACAGCGGGCATTGCCTTTATTTCTATTATCATTGGTTCTTTACTCGGTATCGGGATGGGTTTACTCAGAACATCAAAATCAAAGGTGATCGGATATATCGGTCGTCTTTATCTTGAGGCATTCAGAATTATACCGGTTCTTGTATGGTTATTTATTGTGTATTTTGGTGTAACAAGTGCTCTTGACATTCACTTAGACGGCAAAATTGTTGCTGTTATTGTATTTAGCCTTTGGGGTACGGCTGAAATGGGAGACATTGTCAGAGGAGCATTGGAATCTTTGCCGAAGCATCAGATTGAATCTGGCAGGGCGATTGGGCTTAACTTTTGGGGACTATACAGATATATACTGATACCCCAAGCCATAAGGCGTATGCTGCCAGGCGCTATCAACTTATCGACAAGAATGGTAAAAACCACTTCACTGGTTGTTATGATTGGCGTAATAGATGTAGTAAAAGTGGGGCAGCAAATTATCGAAAGATCCGTGTTAAAAGTACCGACTGCTTCTTTTTGGATTTATGGACTTATCTTCATATTGTACTTCATTATTTGTTATCCCCTGTCCAAATTGTCCAAAAAATTGGAAACAAAATGGGAGAATTAAAGAAGAGCTATGATAAATAAAGAAAATAATCAAGTGTTACTTGAAATAACAGAGTTGTATAAAGAATATGGCAAGGTAACAGTATTGGACGGCATCAACCTTAATGTACATAAAGGTGAAGTTGTTGTTGTACTGGGACCTTCAGGTTGTGGGAAAAGTACTCTGCTTAGGTGTTTAAATGGACTGGAGATCATTCAGGGGGGAGATATACAATTCTATGGCAAAAGCCTTACGGGCGCAAATGTGAATTGGCAGGAAACCCGCCAGAAAATTGGCATGGTTTTTCAAAACTATGAGCTTTTTCCGCATATGACAGTGATTGAAAATATATTGTTAGGTCCTCTCAAAGTGCAGAAAAGAGATAAACAGGAAGCGCTGGAGCAAGCCATTCAGCTCTTAGATCGGGTTGGACTGTTGGAACGCAAAGACTCGTATCCACGTCAGCTTTCTGGCGGGCAAAAACAGCGAATTGCTATTGTAAGAGCCTTATGCATGAATCCAGAAATTATGCTGTTTGATGAAGTTACCGCAGCATTGGATCCTGAAATGGTCAGAGAGGTATTAGATGTTATTCTGGGCCTTGCTAAGCAGGGCATGACGATGGTAATTGTTACTCATGAAATGGGTTTTGCCCATGCCGTTGCAGATCGAATTCTCTTTATGGATGGGGGAAAAATATGTGAGATTTCTGAACCGGATGATTTTTTTACCAATCCGAAGACAGAGCGTGCTCAGCAATTTTTAAATATATTCCAATACCAAAATTAAAAAAGAAGGAGCGTTATCGGATGAAAAATCTCAGAAAAATCTTAGCCGTGTTTTTTAGTGCAGTTATCTTAATAGGGGTGTTGGCAGGCTGCGGTTCAACAGCAACTAAGGAAACAAAAGGAGAACCGGCAGCTAAAAGCAGTATTGATGAAATCAAAAAACGGGGTACAATAAAAATTGGTGTGTTTAGTGACAAACCTCCATTTGGTTTTGTTGATGCCAATGGTAAAAATCAAGGCTTTGATGTTTATATTGGTAAGCGCCTTGCGAAAGATCTGCTAGGCGATGAATCAAAAGTGGAGTTTGTTTTAGTGGAGGCAGCAAGCAGAGTAGAATTCCTGCAAACCAATAAAGTTGACCTGATTTTAGCTAACTTTACGGTTACAGACGAAAGAAAACAAAAGGTTGACTTTGCCAATCCTTATATGAAAGTTGCGTTGGGTGTAGTGGCACCGGATGGTGCACCTATTACCTCCGTAGAACAGTTAAAAGGTAAAAAACTGATTGTAAATAAGGGTACAACAGCTGAGACTTTTTTCACCAAAAATTATCCTGATATTGAATTGTTAAAATATGACCAAAATACAGAAGCATTTGAAGCATTAAAAGACAAACGTGGTGCTGCTTTGGCACATGATAATACGCTGTTATTTGCTTGGGCTAGAGAAAATCCTGGCTATACGGTTGGCATTCCAACATTAGGCAGTTTGGATACGATTGCCCCTGCGGTAAAGAAAGGTGATAAAGAACTTCTTGCCTGGGTGAATACAGAGTTAGAAACTCTTGGCAAAGAGAATTTTATTCACAAAGCATATGATGCTACTCTTAAACCTGCTTATGGTGATTCCATTGATCCAGAAGCAATCGTCGTAGAAGGCGGCAAATTAAAATAATAAAACGTAAGACGAATTACACTTTTATTGCAACAAAGGCCAAGCAGCTGCTTGGCCTTTGTTCTAGTATCAGAAAGCATAAATTTAGAGATCTTATCCCTTTAAAGTCGCGTCAGGTTGATGTTATTAACGCTTCGCCATTGGCATTTTGACCGCCCCTTATAATAACATCAACCTGACGCTTGGTCTGAGAGCATGTACTAAAGCAGAAAATATAGGTTTTTGAAAAAATAATACGTGCAGTGTTTTTCTTATATTTGCATGTTATGGGATGCAAAAATACTTATGTATAGAGGTATTATCATAACGCAGGAAGAATAAAGCCCAAAAGTAAGAAACTTTTTAGCGAAGTTTGTTTAGAAAGAGTACTCGCAAATGGCAAATCGATATTACAGAAAGGAATGGACAGTTTGGCACTGACAGATGCAAAAATTCAAGAGGGGGCTGCCACTAGCAGTGCTTATGTAAAAGGGTGTCAATATTATCGGAATGGCAATGTCGAAGATATAACCTATTCACAGCGTGAAAAGGCATATAGAGCGCGAGTGGCAGGCCGTGAAATCTATACGATATGGATTCATTTCGACAGTACTCATACCGTGAAGGATTATGAGTGTGACTGCCCTGCGTTTTCAAGTTATTATCATGGAATGTGTAAACATATTGTTGCTGTGTTAAAGGTAATGCAAGCCCATTGGGAAGTTTATTTTGGCAAGGAAAAAAGAACAGTTCTAACCCCTGCAACACAAAAATTATTGGATTTCTTTAATTATGATACTCTGGAACCAAGTCTGTATCAGTACTCTACCCTCATTAGCATTGTACCTACTTACTTTTTTTCTCTGGATTCAAGGGGGACAAGAAGCTGGCTGGAGTTTACGGTTGGAAATGAGAAAATGTATATCCTGAAAGATATTCCTCAATTTTTGTCTGCTGTGGATACGCAGCAGGAGATTATTTATGGTAAATATTTTACCTTAAAACCACAGGAGAATCTGTTTGATGAACAATCTAAGTCTTTACTTCATCTATTACAGTCTGTTTATATAGATGACAAACAACTTGCTAACTGGAATTATTATGCCTCTTCCATCGCGGCTTTGAGTGAACCACGGCGCTTGAAGCTGACGAATTCTAATTTGTTGAAGTTTTTTGCTATGATGGAAGGATTCCCATTTTCTATGGAGATCAATAATGAAAGAATCTCCAACGTTCAAATTATCAACGGCAGACCACCTGTTAATTTAACAGTGAAGACAGTTGTGGGAGGCTTGAAGCTTGTTATGGAGCTTGGTGGGGATGTATTTTATGGGTTAGATACAGATTTTCAATATATTTATTATCAGAGGCTCATATATAAGGTGGATAGCGTATTTGCCAGTTATATAAAACCTATAATGAAGTGCTTTTATGAATCTAAGGATTTTCAAGCATATATTCCAGAGACGGAGGCAGCAAACTTCTTTTCTTCAGTAGTACCGGCCTTGGAAAAGATTGGGACAGTTCATATTAGTGATGCACTGCTTAACAAATTCCATAAGGAACCATTGGAAATAGAAGCATATTTTGATCGATTTACCGACGGTATCAGCGTAGGGCTAAGTTTTAAATATGGTGATATAATAATTGATCCCTTGGCCGTTTCAGAAGATATTAAAACCAGCATCCCTGGAAAAATGCTGTTGCGTTCGGTAAGAGAAGAAAATCAAATCTTTACACTTTTTCGTTCCTATGGATTTGAGATAATTGCTGGCAAACTTGTTCAGCCAGATGAAGAGAAAACCTATGATTTTTTGCTGGAGGGACTAGCAGAGCTGAAAAATTATGCTCAGGTTTATTATTCTGATGAGTTTAAGAATAGTAAGATTAGCTATACGGGCAGGATCTCGGCTGGAGTGAAGCTGAATAGTAAAACGGATATGCTAGAGTTTTCGATGCATTATGAAGATATACAGCCTACAGAATTATTGGCTTTATTGTCTTCCTATAAACTGAAAAAACGATATCATAGATTAGAAAATGGTACATTTGTACCCCTCGATTCAACTGATTTCCAGATGGCGGCTACTTTGATGGAACAGCTCGATTTGAATCCTAAGAATATAGAAAATAAAGTCATCGAATTGCCGAAATATCGTGCCATGTATATTGATAGTTTAGTGAGAGAAGCGAATGGCTTTCATTTAGAAAGAAGCAGTACTTTCAAAAGAATGGTGCAAGATATCGGAGAGCATCAGGATATGGAATATACCATTCCAGAGGGAATACAGGGAAAGCTTAGAGATTATCAAAAAGTAGGTTTTAAATGGCTGAAATCTCTTGCTGCCTATGGATTTGGCGGCATACTGGCCGATGATATGGGGTTGGGCAAAACCTTGCAAGTTATTTCCTTTGTTCTATCAGAAAAAAAGGCAGGAAATTTTCCTTCTTTGGTCATTGCCCCGACTTCTCTGGTCTATAACTGGCAGCAAGAAGTCGAGAAATTTGCTCCTACGCTCAAGGTAATCGTTGTTGCCGGTAATCAAGAGGAAAGGCAGGAACAATTAAAGGATATAGATGATTCCGACTTAATTGTAACCTCCTATGGCTTGATAAAACGTGATATTGAATTCTATGAAGAGAGATCCTTTCAATATTGTTTTATTGATGAAGCACAGCATATTAAAAATCCAACGACACTAAATGCAAAGTCTGTTAAGAAAATTAAAGCAAAAGGTTATTTTGCTCTAACGGGGACGCCAATAGAAAATACGTTAACCGAATTATGGTCAATTTTTGATTTCCTTATGCCTGGTTATCTGCAAGCCCATCAAGCCTTTATTAAAGAATTTGAAAATCCTATTATTAAAAATAGAGATCAGAAGGCTCTTATAGAACTAAGCCGCCATATAAAACCTTTCATTCTCCGCAGGATGAAAAAGTCTGTATTAAAGGAACTACCAGAAAAAATTGAGACGCGAATGATCAACGAAATGACAGCAGAACAGACTAAGTTATATGCTGCCTGGGTATTACAGGCAAGAAAAGAATTTGAAAATCAAATTAAAAGTAATGGTTTTGAAAAAAGCCAGATTAAAATTTTATCGCTGCTTACGAGGCTGAGGCAGTTGTGCTGCCATCCATCCTTGTTTATTGAGAATTACGATGGTGGTAGTGGTAAATTGGATATGCTGACAGAATTAGTGGAGGATGCGGTAGGCAGCGGGCATCGAATTTTATTATTCTCTCAATTTACGGGGATGCTAAACATTATAAAAAATGAACTGGAAATAAGAGACTTGGAGTATCATTACTTAGATGGGTCCACCAAAGGAGAAGAACGAATCAAGCTCGTCAACTCCTTCAATGCAGGCGAGAAGGATATTTTTCTGATATCGCTAAAAGCTGGCGGTACAGGTTTAAACCTTACTGGTGCAGATATGGTAATCCACTATGATCCCTGGTGGAATCCGGCAGTGGAAGATCAGGCTACAGATAGAGCTTATCGCATTGGACAGAAAAACTCCGTACAGGTATGTAAAATGATCACAAAAAATACAATTGAAGAAAAAATCTACATTTTACAGCAAAAGAAACAAGAAATGATTGATTCCTTAATTCAGCCGGGAGAAAATTTCCTGACAAAAATGAGTGAAGATGAGATCCGAAAATTATTTGATTTTTAAAGAAAGAACAAACAGAGCTGCAAGAATAAAATGGCTGCAGCTCTGTTTGTTGACATTACATAGCAGAAATATAAGGTTTAGAAAAATCTTGCTTTAAGGATCGGCTGTTTTTTTATATTGAATGTTACAATATTGGGATTTAACCTATGGGTTTTGAAGCAAAGAACATGAAACACTTTTATATGTATAGACATTATCATTGCGATTCTTCGTCACGATTCAAACAATTATAGATGCTTTCTAAGGATTTGGTATAGGTCTTCCCTGACAAGCCAATGGTAAATTGACAGTCAGGACTTTTGCAGGCATGTTCACCGCTGCAATATTTTGTAAGGATTTCACTGGTAAATTGATTTCCTTCCATGGTGAGTGCATAGGCAGAAATTTGTTGTGCCACTTCCTTGTTAATAAAGGAGCAGTGTATAATTCTATTAATGGTAATTGTTTCTCGCATGTGTAAACTTCCCTCCCAATATTATCCTATATTCTTAGAATATAGCAAATAATGAGAAGCAGAGATAGGCTGATAAAGTTAAAAGAATGTTAATTATTTGTTAATATTCTTTTGATTGCTTATTACTAGTCTGCATAAGAGTAACGAATCTTTAAATTTTCTTTTTTATACGATACATCCTATTTTATTGTTTAAGATCTTTACAAAAGTTTTTTGGATAAATTTATCAGTATAAAAAACAGTACACATATTAAATAACTGCTGAATCGTCAATCCGATATCTTCTTCTAAAACTTCGATAAATTCTCTGGTACTCACTAAGTGTTCTGCAATTTCGAAAGTGCTTTCAAATACACCGATATGTAAGATGAAATTGCCCTGATTCCAGAATGTGTTGAATTTACTGCAAAAGGATTTGATTTTCTCTAGGCACAATCTATCTTCTAGATCCCAGTAACTACTTAGCTCTTCTATGGCAATTTTCATAATATCCATATAATCTGTGCCAGATTCTTTGATGGATTCAATCAATGTATTGCTTGAGCAGATTGGAATCAATAAATCTTGATTTTCTATATTGATTGTATAATAAAAGGCTAAAGGGAGGTAAATATATTGAATAAAACCTAGCAATGATTTTGCATCCGGATAACATGCCCAGTTATTATCTACTGTATCTCTGGTATAATCAATGACTGCAGTATTGATAAATATGGCATCCTGTGCCGAATGCAAATCAGTAAAGTAATTTTTCCAAAGATCCTTTTTTTGTAATAAAGCACCTTCCCAATAGTAATGATTATTGTATTTGCACATTATCTTAGCCCCTTATTGAAAATATGATGTGCTCTTACTTCGAATAAAATTCAATTGCATAAATTTCATTTACTTCAATAGGAATCTCTTCTCTGTTAGGTAAGCGGACTAATTTACCCCTGAAATTTTCAAGATCCTTTTCAATATAGGGTAAGGCAAAGCTTTGTAACTCTAAAAAATTAGAAACAATCATTTCATTATTCCGCTGTTTTTCACTTAATGATATTACACTATCTACTTTTACCCCGTAGGATGGTATATCAACTTTTTTTCCATCAACCAGGATATGTCCATGGCTAACCATTTGTCTTGCTTGTCGAATGGAGCTGGCAAAACCAATTCTATATACTAAGTTATCCAGTCTGCATTCCAATGATTTTAACAAAGCAGCTCCTGTAATCTCTCTGCTTTTCATTGCTTTTTCAATATACCGGACAAATTGTTTCTCAAAAAGACCATAATAAGCTTTAATTTTTTGCTTTTCTAAAAGCTGCATGCCGTAATTGGATAATTTCTTTCCTGTTCTGCTGTTTTCTCTTTTGGCTCTATCCATTGCTTTGGGGTGACCAAAAATATTAACGCCTAATCTTCTGCATAATTTAAAGCGAGGTTCTCTTCTCGTTGCCATTTTCCATACTCCTATCTTTGATGATTTTACTATAGCCTATCAATACGCTATAGAACTGACTTGCAAATTATATCATTAATGATAATGATATTCAATATCATTAACGGAAATTAGCACGGTTTTTTTATACCTTTTCGTCATAGTTCTATAAATGCTGTTAAAAATGCAGAAAACTGATATGATAAATATAATCGCTGGAAACGATAACAGTACTAAAGTGACCTTGTACTCTGGTGAAGGAGAGTTAAGTTCCAAAACTGATGATAGGGCATGCCCTATCTTATGTGGGTACGTATAAGGAAAATATAATTCTTTGATAGGGGGATCTCTTGTGGGGCAATATTCAGTATTAATCGTGGATGATGATGTGAAATTGGTTAAGCTTTTACAAACTTATTTTGAAAAAGAAGGTTATATTGCTTATGCAGCCAATAATGGCTTAGATGCATTACAAATAGTGCGATTGCAAAAACCGGATATTATGGTGCTGGATCTGATGCTGCCTGGTCTTGACGGTTTGGATGTCTGCCGAAGAATCCGTAAGGAGAATGATATACCCATTATTATGCTGACTGCCCGTGATGAAGAAAGCGATCGGCTGGTAGGTCTTGAAATTGGGGCTGATGATTATGTAACCAAACCTTTTAGTCCTAAAGAAGTGGTGGCGCGGGCTAAGGCCATTCTACGGCGTGTCAATAAGGATATAGTACGTAGTGAGCTCATTAAGGCAGGAACTCTGATGATTGATTTAGAACGTCATGAAGTTACCCAAAATGGTCAGCTTATAGAAGTGACGCCGACTGAGTTTAAGATTATAGAACTATTGGCAGCTAATGCCGGTAAGGTTTATAGTCGTCTGCAGATTGTTGAGCAAACTCAAGGATATAGCTTTGAAGGTTATGAACGAACGATTGATGCCCATATTAAGAACTTACGGCGCAAAATTGAAATTAACCCCAAGGAACCTCAATATATCCAAACGATATATGGGGTTGGCTATAAATTTGCCAGTGAAATGAATGAATAGTATCACCTATCGTATTACTGGTTTGATGTTTCTTGCAGTTGCTCTAACCGTGTTTTTATTAGTTTATCTCGCTAATGAACAAATGACCGAGCAATTTAGAGAATATCTAATTGTACAGCATATGACAAGCAGCTCAAATAATATGAATGGGTACGTGTCTGGCAATACAGCAATGACTATGATTATGGGACCACTGGAAGAAACTTTTTTGACAACGGTACATAAATCCCTTATTTGGGTAGGTATGGCGATTTTGGCAGCCGGTTTGGCGGCAAGCTATGCTGTGGCTCGTAGTATTACCGTACCGCTGCGTAATTTGAGCCGAGCAGCTGAACAAATTGAACAAGGAAATTTTGACCAGCAAGTACCGTTAGAAACAAAAGATGAAGTAGGACATTTAGCTGCTATCTTTAATCGGATGGCGAAAACGCTGGCAATGAATACGAGTCTGCGTCGTCAATTTTTAGCTAATGTTGCTCATGAACTTCGAACACCGCTGGCCATTATTCAAGGGCATTTGGAAGGGATGTTGGATGGTGTAATTGAACCTAGTAGGGAGCAGATTGCTTCGCTGCATGAAGAAGCTATAAGGATTAATCATCTTATTACCGATCTACGTGATCTGTCACTAGCCGAAATTCGACAGTTAGTTCTGGAAAAGGATCTTACGAATGTAAATCAGATTGTTAATCGGGCTGTATATATGCTCAAACCTCTTAGCGATGTAAAACGTGTTTCTATACATTGTATTTTAGATGAAACTCTGCCGGAAATTGCAGTCGATCCAGGTAGAATTAACCAGGTGTTTTACAATATTATAGTGAATGCTATTCGTTATTCTCCAGTCCAAGGAATGATAGAGATTATTACGAGCCAGACAGAAGTAGAAGATCAGTTATGGTTAAAAATCTCAGTCGCAGATAATGGTTCTGGTATTGCTCAAGAAGATATACCCTATATCTTTGATCATTTCTATCGGGGGGATAAATCGAGGGATCGAAAAAGCGGCGGTTCAGGCTTAGGACTGGCCATTGTTAAGCAGCTTGTAGAAATTCATGGTGGTCAGGTAGCAGTTGAAAGTAAACTTGGAGAAGGCAGTGTTTTTCAGGTATTACTGCCAGTGAAGACAGAAGATTTTGTTTAGAAGAAAAACCGCATTACTTAATAAAGTTTTCATTGAGTAGGGATGATTTGGCATATTGCGAATCTTTTCTAAAAAAAGAACCACTCCATCGATTAATGATGGAGTGGTTTAAAGATTCTATATTGAGGTTTAATGTTTAAAGGTAACACAGTCAACGTTGGTGTTAACCACGCCATTCTTGGTCCAGCCTTCTACTGTGTGATTAGCGATGACTTTTTTACTATAGTTGGTGGGGTTGTGGTCAATCACAGTATATTGCCGACTATTTTTGCTGCCGCTTATCACTGTCTCAAGATCCTTATTGATGTGATAAGAATTAGTAACAACACCATCAACTCTGGTGTTAACTACATTATCCTTGGTCCAAGAGTCCACAGTATGATTGTTGACAGCTCTCTTGCTGTAATTAGTAGGGTTGTGGTCAATTATGGTATATTGCGGACTGTTTTTACTGCCACTGACGACTGTTTCAAGGTCCTTATTAATAAGATAGGATTTTGTGACAACCCCGTCAATTCTGGTGCTGACTATATCGTTTTTAACCCAGCCTTCCACGGTACGGCCACCGACTATCTGTTTATTGTAAAGAGTGGGATTGTGATCAACCACGGTATATTGATGGCTGTTCGGACTGCCTCCAATAATTATTTCGAGGCCTGGTTTTATCGGATTTATTTCTGGAAGAATTTCATTGGCCGATACCATGCTGACTCCCATCATATTCATTACCAGTAAAGATGCAGTTACAAACGCTTTTTTCATTTCATGTCCCCCTTATATCTTATTACCAATATAATACATAAATAATATGAATATCTAATGAAAGATCAATGAAGAACTTGTGTTAATTTTTTAAAGTATTCCCGAATGTATTATATGGATAGTGAGGGGAAGGAACAGGTGAATCTTAAGTATCTAAGAAAGATACTTAAGTATTGACTGGGTAAAGATAGTATCATATACTTTACTTATACTCTACAGGGGTATAGTATTAAAACGGAAAACATGTATGTTAGTGTTAGAGAAAAAACGAGTCATGCAGTGATTCAAAGTTCTCAGCCAAATACAGATAAAATTTAGGTATGAAAGGAGGTGTACAGATTGGGACAAACAGAGACGATAATTAAAATTGAGGGAATGACTTGCGGACATTGTAAAATGGCTGTCGAGAAGGCGCTTAAAGCGGTTACAGGTGTTATAGACGTTCATGTTGATTTGGAAAAGAAAGAAGCGGTGGTGATAGGCTCTGCAACAGTTGCCGACCTTCATCAGGCGGTAGAAGAAGCTGACTATGTTGTAGTTTCGTAATATCCGCAGCAATGTTATTGATTGCTGCGCAGTTGAAATAACACGGATGCCAGGATTGGTATCCGTGTTATTTCATTTGTAAAAAAGGACAGTATTGTTTTTTATAATTAAGTAGATTCACAGATCAAAAACTATTGAATCTATTAGTGAGATGAGAATCCTTATAAGCTTCATAAGTTCTTCATAGGTTCTTCACAAGTTCTTCACATTCTCCCTGTATAATAGGAACGTAAATTCATATAAGGATGGTGTTTTTATTATGGTTATGACACACTATATGGAATTGCTGGCTGTTAATCAACCCTGGAATTTGATTATGTATATGGTCATTCCTGTTTTCTTAGCAGAAGCACTTGTGGCAACTGAATTTTTTACGGTCTTTCTTCGCGGTTCTAATGCTGGAGGATGGAGAATATGGAATAAGTGGATTGGTATTGTCTTAGGGTTTTATTTTCTGGGAATTTTTCTGAAACTAACGACCACCGTTGTTCCTACTATTGAGTGGCGCGGTATTGCAGATATCCTAGCAGTAGGGGCTTACCTCAGCGGTGTGATACCACTGTTCAGTATTACTCTATTAGAGCTTGGTGTAATCGGCAAGAGCAAATCCACAGAAGAGAAGATGAAGCTTCATTTCATTCTTTTGACCTTATTTCTCGTTGTTGCTCATATAGCTATGGTTTTCGGAATGGTTGACCCGACAATAATGGGGTGGAATCCACATGCTGGTGGTGGAAGTATGCAGCATATGCAGCATATGCAGCATATGGAACAATAAGAGTTAAATCATTCATTCTGAAATGCAAAAGCAGCCTTTCCTATAGGAGGGGCTGCTTTTGTGTCTTTTACTTAGTCGCAGTCATTAGTGTATGTTGTTTAGGTACTAAATGCGGTACAATAACGTCAATAGAGGAATTAACTTTCATGTTATACATTAGAAGGTGCGAGGTTTCATGCGCTGATTAGCATTGATGTTGGAGGTGTAATAATTGAAGATCTTAGTAGTGGACGATGACGAGAAGATTGTAAAAGTACTGGTAACCTATTTGACAAAAGAGGGGTATATGACAGAAACAGCGATGAATGGAAAGCGCGCAGTGGAGATGGCGCGGCAATGGCGGCCTGATGTGATACTGCTGGATGTGATGCTGCCAGAACTGGATGGTTGGGATGTATGCAGGGAAATCAGGAAAGTTAGTGATGTGCCGATTATTATGCTAACTGCGCGGGATGCAGAAACAGACAGAGTAATTGGGCTGGAAATAGGTGCTGATGACTATGTAACAAAACCTTTTAGTCCCCGGGAACTGATTGCCCGGATACGAGCTATTCTGCGACGTGTTAAGCCTGAAGAACGGCGGAATATTGATGAAAATGTGCTGCATATTGGCGAGATTGTACTGCATCAGCATAATCATTCCTTAACAGTTCAAGGTAAAACGGTTGAATTAACGCCTACTGAGCATAAACTGTTAGAACTGTTTTTGACTCATCCCGGGCAGGTATTGTCCCGGCTGCAGTTAATTGAAAATGTACAGGGGTATGCCTTTGAAGGTTATGAGCGGACGGTTGATTCGCATATTAAAAACCTCCGTAAAAAACTGGGCGATTCCTATGGTGAGCCTCGTTATATCAAAACTGTTTATGGTGTTGGCTATAAGTTGGCAGGTGATTTGCGTGCGTAGTCTTCTAGTCCGGGTAATGATCACTTTTTTTGCAACAACGATCACCGTCGTGGTGGGGCTCATTGTAGTTATCAACTATCAGGTATCTGAAAACTTTAATTCGTATTTATATATGAGCGGCATGCATGGAATGATGATGAATCATGGTAATATGGTTTCGATGATGGGTATACCAGAGAAACAGTTTATGATGTCGTTAAAGCAGTCGTTGTTATTGACTGCAGTTGGTATGTTAATCATCGGCGCTGGAGTCAGCTATTATTTGGCCCGAAATATTGCTGTGCCGGTTATTGACTTAAATCGTGCAGTAAACAGAGTGGCGTCAGGGGATCTCGATGCGGCCGTTATTGTAGAAAGACAAGATGAAGTTGGTCAATTGGCAATAGCGTTTAATACCATGACGGCCAAGCTGAAATCCAATACTATTCTGCGCCAGCGCTTTTTGGCTGGTGTGGCTCATGAGCTTAGAACACCGCTGACGATACTGAAAGCGAATTTAGAAGGGATCGCCGATGGTGTCGTTACTCCTGACGCGGAGCAAATGGGTTCACTGACTGAGGAAGTAGACCGACTAACCAAGCTGGTTGGGGAGCTCAGAGATCTTTCCTTATTAGAAGCAGGACAGCTGCAGCCGGAATTTGCCCCCTTAGATATAACTCAGCTGTTATACCAGGTTGTAGAGAAAAGCAAACCCCTAGCCAGTGAAAAAAGCATCAGCTTACAAACACAAATAGATAATGAGTTGCCAGTTGTCTGGGCTGATGCGGATATGGTTAAGCAGATGGTGTACAATCTTATCTTAAATGCCATCAAATATACACTTAATGGTGGACTGATTATCATAGCAGCCATTGCAGAAAGGGACGTTACGAGAATTACAATTACCGATACTGGAATTGGAATTGCAGCGGAAGATCTCGATCATGTTTTTGATTATTTTTATCGCGTTGACTCGGCGAGAACCAAAGAAAACGGTGGTACCGGTCTTGGACTGGCCATTGTTAAGCAAATAGTTTTAGCTCATGGTGGTGAGATTAAGGCCGAAAGTAAGTTAGGCCAAGGCAGTACATTTACTGTTCTTCTGCCGATTGATCTTCATCAAAATCACACAGTTTCTCCATAATAACTCCATAATGTTACGATATACTATGCTTAACACAAAGGAGGTTCATGAATTATGATGATGGGGTATAGTTTTGGCGGTCCCTTTGCCTGGCTGGGCATGGGCTTGGGGATACTCGTTCATCTGGCGTTTACCGCTCTTGTTATTATGGCCGTAGTTTGGCTGTTTAAGGCGCTATTCCGCAACAGCAGTCTAAATGAGCCAAGGAATGATGCTTTGGAGATAGTAAGACAACGGTATGCAAAAGGTGAAATTACAACTGATGAATATCATCACATGAAACAGGAGCTGACATGAGATACAACAAAGCAGAAACAGGAGGTGAAATCGATGAAAAAGAAAATTATGATAGCTATGATGTTAACAGCTTTGATGGCTGTACCAGTATTTGCTGCAACGTCTGACCAGAATCAAACGCAAAACGATTGGTTTAATCAAATGTCTCAAAACCATCAAAAGATGGTACAACAAGCTGTAGACAATGGTGCTATCACTACTGATCAAGCGATCCAAATGAATGAACACATGCAGCAAATGATGCAGAATGGCAGCATGATGCAAAACGGCAGTATGGGGAGCTGCAACAATAGTGCTAAATAATTCCAGAAATGACCAGGAGAAATCCTGGTCATTTCTATTTAACAAATAAAGTATTATTTCCTATGAGTGTTGAGAGGCATTCAAAAAAGATTCATAAGTTCTTCAAACTTTCTTCATAACTTCTTCACATCCGTTTAGTACAATTAAGTCTAGAAACAGGATTGAAGGATTGATGCTCCACAGAAAAGTGGACTTTAGTGGTTAGGAGTACATAACGGAGATGGAGAGGTAAGCTATGAATAAAACGGGAACGCAAACGATTTTTGCTGCATTGGTAGCAATATTTGTATCAAGTACGATTTTTTTGCCGGCTATGACAATGGCATTTGCTGCGGAACAGACTACTGATCAGGAACAGCAGCCAACATCACCATCAGGAGATGCTCCGCAAGATGGTGGTAATGAACACTCCGGTCATCATATGTAATGACAAAGCAGCCCTTCCGCAGGAAGGGTTGTTATTGTTATAGGATTAGTGGAAAAAGCTGCAGCAATAAATTTCCCTGGAGCTGATAGGATAGAATAAGAAGAATTGCGGATTATTGCAGCGGTAATCATCGTACTGGTCAGCGGTGTGGTTTCCAGTTATAATAACCTAGTTAGTATGAAGAAAATATAAATAAAAAATGGAACCTCAATTTAGGAAATTGACCAATGTAAAAGCAGATGCTAAATCTGTGTGCTGATGGATAAAAAATCAAATGTTATATGACAGGGGGGAGTTCTTGTGGCCCAATATTCAGTATTGATTGTAGATGATGATGTGAAATTGGTTACATTGCTGCAAACATATTTTGAAAAGGAAGGCTGTATTACCTATTCGGCCAATGATGGACTGGATGCATTGCAGGTGGTGCGGGAGAAGAAGCCGGATATTATGATACTGGATTTAATGCTGCCTGGTCTTGATGGTTTGGATGTCTGCCGTAGAATCCGCAAGGATAATGATATTCCTATTATCATGCTGACGGCCCGGGATGAAGAAAGCGATCGACTGGTGGGTCTTGAAATCGGTGCAGATGATTATGTAACAAAGCCTTTTAGTCCCAAAGAAGTGGTGGCGCGGGCTAAGGCGATTTTACGCCGTGCGAATAAGGATGTAGTACGAAGTGAGCCGATTAAGGCAGGAACACTGATTATTGATTTGGGACGTCATCAGGTTACCAGCAGTGGTCAGATTGTAGATGTGACGCCTACTGAGTTTAAAATTATAGAGCTGTTGGCTGGTAATGCTGGTAAAGTTTATAGTCGCCTGCAGATTGTCGAACAAATTCAAGGATATAGCTTTGAAGGGTATGAAAGAACAATTGACGCCCATATTAAGAACTTGCGGCGCAAAATCGAGATTAATTCAAAGGAGCCTCAGTATATTCAAACTGTATACGGGATTGGCTACAAATTTGCTGGTGAAGCAGATGAATAGCATTACATACCGCATTACGGGTCTGATGTTTCTGGCGGTGGCTTTTACAGTATTTTTACTAGTGTACCTGACGAATGATCAGATGAATGAACATTTTAAAGAGTATCTAGTAGTACAGAATATGGAAGTGGGCAGAAATGGTATGATGAAGCATATGGATCTAGGAAATTCAACAGTGGCGACCGTTATGGGGCCACAGGAAGAAACTTTTTTAGCTTCAGTGCATCAATCTCTTGTTTGGGTGGGAATGGCTGTTTTGGCAGCGGGACTGGCGGCTAGTTATGCTTTGGCCCGCAGCATTACGGTGCCGCTGCGTAATCTGAGCCGTGCAGCTGAACAAATCGAGCAGGGGAATTTTAACCAGAAGGTACCATTGGAAACCAAAGATGAAGTGGGGCATTTAGCCGCTATCTTTAACCGGATGGCCGAATCATTGGCGGTCAATAACAACTTACGCCGCCAATTTTTAGCTAATATTGCCCATGAACTTCGCACTCCCCTAGCTATTATTCAAGGGCATTTGGAGGGAATGGTAGATGGTGTCATTGAGCCGAGTACAGAGCAGCTTGCTTCTTTGCATGAAGAAGCAATTCGGCTCAATCGCCTTATTACAGATCTTCGTGATTTATCGTTAGCTGAAGTTCGTCAGTTAGCGTTAGAAAAAAGCATAACCAATATAAATCAAGTCATTAGCCGGGCTTTGTACATGCTTAAGCCTTTGGCAGATGCGAAAGATATTCAGATAAATTGCAGATTAGATGAAACGCTGCCGGAAATTGCGGTGGACAGAGATCGGATTAGCCAGGTATTTTATAATATTTTAGTAAATGCTATTCGCTATTCTCCTGGTAAAGGGATTGTAAAAGTGGTTACGATGGTGACAAAAAGGGAAGACCGGTCATGGCTGAAAATCTTGATTGCAGATAATGGCCCGGGTATTGTACAGGAAGATATACCTCATATTTTTGATCATTTTTATCGAGGCGATAAGTCTCGGGATCGAAAAAGCGGTGGATCAGGTTTAGGTTTGGCTATTGTTAAGCAGCTTGTGGAAATTCATGGTGGTAAAGTAGCAGTCGAAAGTAAGCTGAGAGAAGGCAGTGTTTTTCAGATACTGCTGCCGATTGATCAGGAAGGCGAACGGCTGGACAAGGGCAATGTTTCTTAATGTACTTCGTAAAAAAAGTGCCTGAGGATATTGCTGCAATAAAAACAGGGACGCATTCTGCTGCGTCTCTGTTTTTATTTAAAGCGCAGATAGGTTAAGAACGGCAACAGCTATGGAATAAATAACGTCAGTTCTTCAAACTTTCTTCATGAGATCTTCATACTAGTTAGGTATGCTTATGTTAAAAGCATGGCAGAGATACAAGCGAGGTGAGGACAATGTGGGGAGTACTTATAATCCAATTGGCAGTGGTCTGGTATTTGGGGTGTTATCTTACTAGGAGAGTGGGGGCATTAGAGAGCAAAGGCGTAATTGGGATAGGAGAGAATGTACGGAAGGTAAGATGAGTCTGTTTCATGTCCACTCTAGTGATAAAATCATGATCTTCATGATATATTCATAACTTCTTCATAACTTCTTCATAACTAGTCTGTATAGTAATAGACAGGATTGTTGCGGTTGATTTTTAGCACAAACAAGTTTGTCATTAGGGCCTTCAAAACGAGGGCAAAAAGGGGGACATATGAAAGTAGGAAAATGGTTTCAACGTAAATCACTGCCCTTGACTGCCGTGCTGGTATTGACAATTATGGCACCGGTTATGGCGGCAGAAGTCCAGGAAACACTATCTTTAAAGCAAGTCGTGGATACTGCTGTCAAGAATAATCCAGCGGTTATCGAGAGTCAAAAGCGCTGGGAAGAAAAACAGGCCCGCATCCCGCTGGCCAAAGCCTGGGCCAATCCACAGCTTGGGATCATGAAAGATGATATACCAAACAGCAGTTTAAATCCCTTTGATGCAATGATGACTGAATATACTTTTACTCAGGACATTATGAATCCCGCAAAGTTAAAAGCAATGGGGAAAATGGCTGGCAGTGATGCCGAGATGGCCAAAGCTAATTATCAAGATAAGCAGATGGAGGTCTATACTACGGCCAAAACAGCTTATTATGATTTGCTCTATGCTGATAAAGCACTGGAAATCGGCAAGGAGAATCAGCAGCTTATGGGCCAGCTGGTTCAAATTGCCCAAGTGAACTATTCGACTGGAATGGTACCGTTGCAGGATACACTTCGAGCCCAGACTGAGTTTTCTAAAATGACCAGTGATTTGTTGAATATGGCATCAATGGCCGCAGTGGCAAAAGCGAGAGTCAATACCGTCATTGGGCGTAAGGCGGATACCCCGCTTACTCTTAAAGAAGAGTTCAGCACACCGCCCCCTGATTTTGATTTGGCGAAATTGCAAGCAGATGCACAAACGGGGAAACCAGCTGTTGTGAGCATGGAGCGGCAAGTAGAAATGGCAAAGAACGGTGTAGAATTGGCTAAAAAGCAGCAGCTGCCGGATTATCAATTCAGCATTGGCTATAAAGATAGAAAACAAACTGAAATGGAGACCACACCTGATACCTGGAAAATGGAATTTATGGTTATGCTGCCCGTTTGGCAAGGTAAAAATAAAGCAGAAATTAAATCGGCGGCTGCTGCCTTAGATGCATCACAAGCTTCATTGGCTGCTATGCAAAATATGACGGACCTGGATTTACAGATGGCGCTGACTGAGGCCCAGTCTGCCTGGCGTCAGATTGACCTGTATAAAAATACGGTGATTCCCCAAGCTGAACAGTCTTATCAAGCCGGAGTTGTAAGTTATACCAATGGCAAAGTGGATTTCATGGCTGTTCTGGATAGTCTCAATGCCCTTCGTAATGTACGATTGGATTACTACAAGGCACGAATCAATTATGAGAAAGCGGCTGCGAATTTAGAAAAAGCAGTAGGGAAACCGTTATTTAACAGTGAGCTAGAGCCGTAATGAATGACTTGGATGAAAGGAAGAGGGTAGCATGATAGAAAGATTTGCGGGCAAGAAAAAACTGATGATTGGGGTGGCTGCAGGTGTAATAGTTGCTGGCGCAGCAGGTTATTATACGTATACTCACAATAAGCAGCCTGTAGTGACGATGGATCATTCCGCTCATCAAATGGGGGCCAGTTCTATTATGGCAATGGGAGATACCGTAACATTAGATGCAAAAGCTAGACAGCTGGCAGGAGTGCAAACGGCTCAAGCTACAATAAAAGCCCTTGCTAAGGATATAAAAACGACTGGTAAGATTGCAATGAATGAAAGCGGACGGACATATATTACTTCCAGAGTGGAAGGGCGGGTAGATGAATTATATGTATCTGCCGATGGTGAAACCATTGGGGAAGGGCAGGCCATTGCTTCGGTTTACAGTCCTACTTATATAGCGGCGCAAGAAGAATATTTGCTGGCTTCAGAGAGTGTACAGAAACTCAAAGGAGCTGGTAAAGATGTGGTGCAGATCAACAATCGGTTATTAGAAGCAGCGAGGCGGAAACTGCAGTTATTAGGGGTGTCTGATGAGGAAGTTTCTCAATTGGAGCAGACGCGCCAAGCAAAAGATAATATGACGATTTATGCTCAATTCGGCGGTACTGTTTTGGAAAAACTGCTATTGCCAGGCGCGTATATTATGCCGGGCGAAAAATTGTATAGTCTGTCTGATTTATCAACGGTTTGGATGTATGCTGATCTTTACGAGAAAGATTTAGCTGATATTAAGATTGGACAGTCGGTTACTGTAACAAGCGGTGCTTATCCTGGTGAAGTTTTTAATGGACAGGTAACTTTCATCAACCCCATTTTGGATGACAGCAGCCGAACTGTAAAAGTTCGAGTAGCCATGAACAATCCAGGCGGCAGGCTGAAACCCAATCTATTTGTGAACGCTGATATCAGTATACCATTAGGCGAAAAGCTGGTTGTTCCAGAATCTAGCTTACTGGACACTGGTACCCGCAAAGTAGTATTTGTAGCACAAGGTGAAGATACCTTTGTGAAAAGAGATGTAGTAATCGGCAAGGAAGCAGATGGTTATATCCAGATACTCTCCGGACTTGCGCCTGGTGAAGTCGTAGTTACAGCTGCTACATTCCTCATTGACTCCCAGACCCAGTTAGGCAGCGGCAGTATGGCCGGCATGAAGATGTAGAGGGGGTGCAATATGTTAGATAAGTTAATTGAATTTTCGCTGAAGAACAGAGTGATTATTATTGCTTTGTCAGTACTCCTTATCATCTGGGGTGTCTTTACGGTTCAGGATACTCCCATTGATGCTTTCCCCGATTTGAGTGAAAATCAGGTGCTGGTGTATGCTGACTGGATGGGACGCGGTCCGCAGGAAGTACAGGATCAGGTGACTTATCCTTTGGAAACAGCTTTACGGGGGCTGCCGCAAGTAAAGGAAGTGCGGTCAAATTCTTCTTTTGGTTTTTCCATGGTAACGGTTATTTTTGAAGATGGTGTGGAGCCCTATTTTGCCCGGCAGGTGGTAAATGAGAAGGTACAGCAAGCCATTCCTAAGCTGCCTAGTGGCGTGCAGCCTGCGTTAGGTCCTGTTAGTACCCCCATGGGGCAAGTCTTCATGTATACCATCGAAAGTGATCGGCATAATCTGGCTGATTTACGTACCGTACAGGATTTTACCATTAAACAACAGTTAAGTGCTGTGCCTGGCGTAGCCGAAGTGGCTAGTATTGGCGGCTATGTCTTACAGTATCAGGTGAATGTTGATCCCAACTTAATGAAAGCATACAACGTTACTGTTGGTCAGGTGTTTAGTGCGATTGGGGCTAATAATGCCAATGTTGGTGCTAAGGTTGTGGAACAAAATGGTCAGGAGTTTGTGATTCGTGGTCTTGGGTTAGTACAGTCTATTGAGGATATTAAAAATATTGTTATTACACAAAATAATAATATACCTATCTATGTGAAAGATATAGCGAGGGTAACAAATGGTCCAGACTTTCGTCGGGGTGTACTGACAAAAGACGGCTATGAAGCAGCGGGTGGTATTATCATTCAACGCATGGGTGAAAATACACTGAATGTTATTGACCAAGTCAAAGCAAAAATCGCTGAAATTCAGCCAACTTTACCTGAGGGGATGCGCATTGTTCCTTACTATGACCAGACGGAACTAGTGAAAAATGCAGTGAACACTCTCAAACGAGCATTGATGGAAGAATTTATTTTAGTATCCATTATCGTTCTGGCCTTTTTAGGAAATTGGCGTTCCAGTCTTATCGTGACAAGTGCTATTCCTATTGGTATTCTTATTGCATTGATTGCAATGAAGGGAATTCATTTATCAGCTAATCTCATGTCCTTGGGGGGCATTGCGATTGGGATTGGTGTTATGACTGACGCGGCTATTGTTATGGTAGAGAATGTATATCGACACCTCGCCGAAAACGGCGGCCGACGAAATATTGTGGACGTGACTTTGGAAGCTGCGAAAGAGGTGGCAGCACCCATTTTCTTTTCCATCACAATTATTATCGTGACCTTTCTTCCTGTGTTTACCATGACGGGCACAGAGGGGAAAATGTATACTCCCATGGCTTTTGCAAAATCCTTTGCTATGACGGGATCTTTGGTATTGGCATTTACTTTGGTACCGGTATTATGCACCTTGCTGTTAAAGGGTAAAATCAAAGAAGAAGACACTTGGATCGTAGATAAAATGCACAAGTTATATGTGCCATTGCTAAAGACTGTAATAAAGTATAAAAAAGCAACCATTGCGATGGCTGTAGTGGTGATTATCGCTGGATTTTCTTTATTGCCGCTAATTGGAACCACCTTTATGCCTGAGCTGGATGAAGGAACCTTTTTGGTTATGCCAACCATGCTGCCTAGTGTATCCTTGACACAAGCTGTAGAATCAGCCAAAACAATGGATAAGATCATCATGGAAATACCGGAAATTGACATGTCTGTTGGCAAAGTGGGGCGGGCGGAATCTGCTTTAGATCCAGCCCCCGTTAATATGATTGAAACAGTTGTTACGCTGAAGCCGAAAGAGCAGTGGCGTCCTGGGATGACGAAAGAAGCTATTAAAGAAGAAATGATGAACAAATTAGCTAGTGTTCCCGGTCTGAATCTAGCTATTACTCAACCAATTGCCGGCCGATTGTCAATGCTGACAACAGGTGTACGGACTGAATTAGGGATTAAACTGTATGGGGAAGATCTAACGGTGCTGCAGCAAAAAGCCTCGGAAATTGAAAAAGCGTTGGGTGATGTTCCAGGGGCCAGCGATTTGTATGCGGAACGCGTCTTTGGAGCACCTTACCTGGAAATACAAATGGATCGAGAAAAAGTTGCCCGTTATGGTCTTAACATTGGTGACGTGGAAGATGCCATTGAGCTGGCAGTGGGCGGCAAGACTGCCACAACTACCGTGGAAGGCAGAAAACGGTTTGATGTATTGGTACGTTATAATCGAGAGAATCGTGAAAATATCAATGCAATGCAAAACATTTTGATTCCCGTGGCAAGTGGTGGCGCTAAATCGGCCAGCAGCAGTATGGGAGGGGGCATGGGGGGAAGCGGAGCCACTAAGCCCGCTGCCGTTTCAACTGTTGGTGCTTACGTTCCCCTGGGTAATGTGGCCAATTTCCAGGTGGTCGATGGTCCATCTATGATTAGCAGTGAAAATGGCATTTATCGCATCATTGTCCAGATGAATACCCAGGGCAGGGATGTGGTCAGCTTTGTTGATGAAGCCTCTAAAGTCATTAAAGAAAAGGTTGATCTGCCGCCAGGTTATTCTCTGAAATGGACTGGGCAGTACGAAAATCAGCAACGGGCGAAAGCGCGCTTGGCAATGGTAGTGCCAGCGGTTATTGTCCTTACCTTCTTCTTGCTGTATATGAGCTTTAAGTCCGCTGATGATGCTTTTCTCATTATGCTCAATATTCCCTTCTCGCTGGTAGGAGGCATTGTAGCAATTTATGCTGCGGGTACCTACATGACGGTGGCAGCGGCTGTAGGCTTTATCGCACTGTGCGGTATTGCAGTGCAGAATGGTGTAATTATGGTGACGTATATTAAAGCACTGCGGGAAGCGAAATCTCTGGAAGAAGCAATTGTTGAGGGTGCTATTACACGGCTGCGTCCTGTAATGATTACTGCTTTGGTAGCCAGCTTAGGGTTATTTCCCCTCATTTATTCTACTGGTACGGGAGCTGAAGTACAACGACCCATGGCTACTGTAGTTGTTGGCGGCTTGGTTACCTCAACGATTCTGACCTTGATTGTATTGCCTTGCATTTATTTAGTGTGGCATCAGTGGCGTGAGCGGAAGCAGGGGGCTAAGACATCCGGGAGTTCTATTGAAAAATAATGTACAATTATCGAAAAAAATCACAATAATCAGGAGGAGCTTAACATGAAAAAAAGTAAAGTCGTAGCAGGAATTTTGTCCATAGCGGTAATTTTGGCGCTGGTAACCGGTTGTAGTTCCAGTGAAAAACAAGCGGCATCTCAGCCGCCTGCCAGTCAGCAAAAATCCGGTCATGAAGGTATGGATATGTCGGGGCATGAAAATATGTCAATGCCGAAAGAAGATCCTATGCCGATGATGAAAGATATGGAGCAGCAATTGCAGAGTCTAATGAAACAAGTAAAAGCCGGTCAGACAATGGAAGCGCAAAAAACTGCAGGACAATTGGCAAGCATTACCGAAAAAATTATGCCTCACATGATGGATAATGGTCTAAAAGACAATTTGCGTAAAGCGGCTGGTGATATTAAAAATACTGTTAACTCTGGTAAAATAGATCCGGGTGCTCTGGAAGGGAAAATAAAGACGATGCAGGATGTTATGAAACAGACTACAGCCGACTTGCAAACTATGAAACACCAATGATAACCAGCTAGGGAGGAGAAGCAGATCATGAACAGATGGATAGTACTATTATTTGTTGGCATTCTTTTTAGCAGCGCAGGAGTGGTTCAGGCTTCTCCATCCTCTGGTTATAGTCAGTTCCTGCAGTCGTTGGATTCTATTATATCCGGGGCGACCATGCCAATCGCTGATATGGAGCAGATGACAGCTCGATCTTCTGCCCTGCCTGCAGGGCAATCCGCGCAAGTTTTGCTTATTGCCAGGGAATTGCTTGGACAGCCGGTTGTATGGGGAGGGGCCTCACCCTCCCAAGGATTTGATTGCTCTGGATTAGTGCAATACGTTTATAGGCAAGCAGGTATTAATCTGCCTCGAACTGCCGATCTTCAATTCTTGGTAGGGCGAACAGTATCCCCATCTTCCCTGCAGCCGGGTGATCTGGTGTACTTTACTACCTATGAACCAGGTGCATCTCATGTGGGAATTTATATTGGCAGAGATAAGTTTATTCATACTTCCTTCTCCCAGGGGATAGTTGCTATTGGGGATATGAATGACAGTTATTTTGTGCAGCGATATTACGGTGCAAAACGAGTATTATAAAAAAAGCAGGCAACCTTCGGGTGCCTGTTTTTCTTACTATATCAGAAAGTTTTTAGATAAAGTATTGTAACCGCGAAGACACGAAACCGCTAGAGCGGACACGAAGAACACAAAAAAGAATCGTTAGTAAAAAAACTTCATAATTCTTCCTACCCTTCGCGTCTTCGTGTTTCAACGTGCTTTTTTATCTATGTTTTAAAAGATGTGTAATGTTTTTCTTATAACTTAATAATTGAATTGCACATTAAACCAATAAAATGCGCTAATAATATTGACCAGATCAAGATTTAGTTTTATAATAATAATATACCCTAGGGGGGTATGGTATAGGAGCGTGAAGGTGTGTTAAATGATAAAGAAAAAAGTGAGCTGAAATTGCGGCTGAAAAAAGTGGCTGGTCAAATAAATGGAATTGATAAAATGCTGGATGAAGGACGCTATTGTGTTGATGTAGTGCAGCAAATACTGGCGGCACGGGCGGCGCTCAACCGGGTATCCATGATTATTTTAGAAAGCCATGCAAAAAGTTGCGTGGTTACAGCGATTAAAGAAAATCGTGCGGAAGAAAGTATTGAAGAGCTGATGGATGTTTTGAAACAGTTCACCAAATAACCGTCGTTGGGAAGGATATGAAAAGTATGACTGAGTTGAAAGAGAGCACGGTAAGCAGTGATTTGCGGTCAGGTACTTTTAAAATTGGTGGTATGACCTGCGCCGTTTGTGCAACTCGCATCGAAAAAGGTTTAAACAAGTTAGCGGGTGTGGATAAGGCGGTCGTAAATCTGGCAGCTGAAAAAGCTACAGTTCATTATGATCCAGCGCAGATTACTGTCCAAGAGATTGGTGCAAAAATTGAAAATCTTGGTTACCAAGTGATTAAAGATAAAACTAATTTTAAAATTACTGGCATGAGTTGTGCTGCTTGTGCCAATCGCATTGAAAAAGGGTTGAATAAATTGCCGGGCATCTATAGTGCCAGTGTGAATTTGGTTGGTGAAAAGGCTGCCGTTGAATATGATCCCAGAGAAGTAACCATAGAGCAGATGAAAGCAAAGATCGATTCCTTAGGCTTTGCAGCTCATGATCTAACTGACAATAAAGACAGGAATCAGGAAAAGCAGGTGAAAAAGGCAGAAGTTAGTAGACAAAGATTTCGTCTAGTGTTATCCGCCGTGCTTTCTTTTCCTTTATTATGGGCTATGGTACTGCATTTCTTTGGCATTATGGGAAGTGTGGGGCATTTCTTAAACAATCCCTATCTGCAATTGGTTTTGGCTACACCAGTGCAGTTTATCGCTGGATGGCAGTTTTATCGTGGTGCTTATGCAGCTCTGCGCAATGGAAGTTCCAATATGGATGTATTAGTAGCTTTAGGAACTTCTGCCGCCTACTTTTATAGTATTGCGAATGTGGTGCGCGGGGTAGCAGAATTATATTTTGAAACTTCGGCAATTTTGATTACGCTTATCATTTTAGGGAAGCTGCTGGAAGCTACAGCTAAAGGCCATACTTCAGAAGCAATAAAAGCACTTATGGGTCTGCAGGCTAAAACTGCCCGTGTCATTCGCAATGATGAAGAAATCGATGTGATGATAGAAGCTGTGTTAGTGGGGGATATCATTGTCGTACGACCTGGGGAAAAGGTACCTGTGGACGGTGTTATTATCGAAGGTACTTCTACCGTTGATGAATCCATGCTGACTGGTGAGAGTCTTCCTGTTGACAAAAAGGTGGAAGATCCAGTTGTCGGCGCCACCATTAATAAATTTGGGACCTTTAAATTTAGGGCTACGAAAGTAGGCAAGGATACAGCGCTGGCACAGATTGTACGTATTGTGGAAGAGGCTCAAGGCTCAAAGGCCCCGATACAGCGTTTTGCTGATGTCGTTTCAGGTTATTTTGTACCTGCGATTATCGGCATTGCCGTATTGACCTTTTTAGGCTGGTATTTTGCGGGAGATCCCGGAAACTTTTCCCGCGCTCTGATTAATTGTATTTCTGTATTGGTGATTGCCTGCCCTTGTGCACTCGGCTTGGCAACGCCCACTTCCATTATGGTGGGAACCGGCAAAGGCGCGGAGAATGGTATTCTGATTAAAGGAGCGGAGCATTTAGAAAATGCCCATAGACTGACTGCTATTGTTTTAGATAAAACGGGTACCATTACAAAGGGTGAACCTGATGTTACAGATATTATTCCGTTAGCACATCTGAATGAATCAGAACTGCTGCAAATAGCAGTAGCGGCAGAAAAAAAATCGGAACATCCTTTGGCTGAGGCCATTGTCAAATTTGGTCAGTCACGAGGGATTATTGCAGCCGACCCCGAGCGTTTCACCGCAATACCTGGATATGGAGTAGAAGTGTTCCAGAGGGGCAGCAGAATATTAGTTGGTACACGGAAACTGATGCGGGAAAATAATATCATCATTGATCCTCTTATTTCGCAAATCGAAAACTTAGAAGGACAAGGGAAAACAGTCATGCTGATGTCCTCGGGAGACCAAATGGTAGGTCTGCTGGCGGTAGCGGATACGATAAAGGAACATTCAGCAGATGCCGTGGCGGAGCTTAAACAGTTGGGAATTGAAGTTTGGATGATTACTGGGGATAATGAGCGCACCGCTCGGACAATCGCTAATCAAGTAGGAATTGACAGCGTAATGTTTGAAGTTCTGCCTGAACATAAAGCGCAAAAAGTAGAGTCTCTCAAAAAAGAAGGTAAAGTAGTAGCTATGGTAGGTGACGGTATTAACGACGCTCCGGCATTAGCTACTGCGGATGTTGGATTTGCTATTGGCTCAGGTACAGATGTTGCTATAGAAGCAGCAGATATTACATTAATGCGTGGTGATCTCAGGGGCATAGTTGCCGCTATTAGACTCAGTAAAGCCACGATGAAAAATATCAAACAAAATCTGTTTTGGGCACTTATTTACAACTCTTTAGGTATTCCAGTAGCAGTTGCAGGCTATTTATCGCCTGTAGTGGCTGGTGCAGCAATGGCCTTTAGTTCGGTGTCTGTGGTTATGAATGCCCTGCGTCTAAAAAGGTTTAAACCTTATCAGTAAGAAAGAGGTAAGCTGTTAACTATATAATGATCTTTACCGATACAATAAGGTTACAAATTTAAATTTGTAACCTTATTGACATTTCTATGGAATCAAGATATCGTAACATCACAGAATAAGATATAATTTCATACTCTGCAGAATAAGCAGTAAGAGATAGGCGGTGACTATTATGTTTGATATCGTAATCAAAAATGGTATTTTAATTGATCCTGAAGCCCTGACCAGGTCGAGTGGCAATGTGGGTATATTAAATGGCAAAATAGCGGCGATCACTAACGAAGAAATTCATGGTCATCAGGAATTTGATGCCTCCGATAAGATCGTCTGCCCTGGTTTTATTGATATACATGGGCATATTGATTGGGATGATTATTGTGGTGAGCTTTCCTTACGGCAGGGAATTACGACAACTGTAGGTGGAAATTGTGGATTGAGTCCTTTAGATATAAACGCCTTTTTTGCAGCTCAGGAAAGGCAGGGCTTTATTGTCAATCAGGCAGAGCTTATAGGGCATTCCATCAGTTTACGGGAAGAGGTGGGGGCAACCGATCCCTTAAAGCCTGCAACACCAGAGCAATTATCCCGTATGGAATACCTGGTAGAGAGGGCTTTCGAAGAAGGAGCATGCGGTCTGTCTTTAGGACTGGCGTACGCGCCAGGCAGTTCCAATGATGAAATTATTAATTTAAGTAAAATAGCTGCCAGATATGGACGAATTGTAGCAGTGGACACACGCATGCTTACCGGTATTGATATGTATTCTTTAGTGGAAGTAATCTCTATAGCGCGCCAAACAGGGGTACGCATTCAGGTATCTCATCTTGTATATCAATATGGTACAGGAGTCATGAACGAAGCTCTTGCCGTGATTAACAGAGCGAGAACAGAAGGTCTGGACATCCGATTCGACAGCGGCATGTATACCCAATGGGCCACTCATATTGGCGCTGTTCTTTTTAGTGAAGAATATATGGAGACAAACGGCTGGAAATTGGAAGATATATTGGTTGTCACAGGTAAGCATAATGGTAAACGCTTAAATGCAGATATTTATAAGGAACTTCGGACCCATTATCCTCATACAGCAGTGGTCGTTTTTACAGGAATTGAAGAGGAAATTTACATGGCACTCCATCATCCTTATGCTATGCCCTCTACTGATACTGGTACTTATGTGGCAGGAGAGGGGCACCCGCAAATAGCGGGCAGCTTCCCCCGCTATTTTAAAAAGATGGTTGCAGAACGATATGAATTAACGATTATGGAAGCAGTTCGTAAAGCCACATTACTGCCGGCAGAGACGCTTGGCTTTAATACCAAAGGACGGCTTAGAGAAGGTATGGATGCAGATATTGTAGTATTTGATATGAAGAATATTACAGATAAGGCGGACTTTGGATTGCCGAATGCCTATCCAGAAGGGATTGACTATGTTTTTCTCAATGGAAAGTTAGCTCTCAGTAAAGGGGAACTTGTGGATACAAGAGCGGGGAAAGCAGTGAGATGTACGAAGCCTGTGTATGATTATCAAATATAATTAGGGTGTTGAAAGGTCCATACATAGTTGGGGGTATGGACCTTTACTATTAAGTAGTTAGGTTTTTAAAATTAGCACTAGATGCTGCGAACTTTTGTTAGTCATGCCGTAGATTGTAAAACTAATAATTGAAACGATACATTAACTAAAAAATGTACCATATTCAAACAAGTCTTAATTGACGAAATTTTAAAAATATATTGAATACACCTATTGCAGTTTACTGAGAAATAAGATAAAATACAAATAATAAAAGTTTGAAACGTTACAAATAACGAATTACTCCTTTATGGTTGTACACCAGAAAGATGAATTATTTTAATAATGCTGCTAAAGATAAGTTACTAGTTTTTTTTATGAAAATTATGAAACGTTTCAAAAAATAATAATTTATGAGTAAGTGAAATAAATCAAGGAAAAAGCAAGGGAATAAGATCTGTTTTTGATAGTTTAAATGGGGGGGATAACGCATAGCGATTACTCAATAAACTGTTTAAAAAATTTGGGTGGTGAAATATTTGGCTGACCTAGTAAAAATGGAGAATATTTATAAGACTTTTCCCGGTGTTAAGGCACTAACGAATGTAAATTTTGATATTAGAAAAGGCGAACTTCATGCTATGATCGGTGAAAATGGGGCGGGGAAGTCTACCTTAATGAAAATTCTAACTGGTGTATATAATTGCGATTCAGGAAAAATCATCTTTAAAGGTGAGGAAGTTAAAATTAATCAACCAAAGGATGCGCAGAATCTGGGGATTAATATTATTCATCAGGAGTTTAGTTTATTTCCTCATCTTAGTGTAGCTGAGAATATTTTTATTAGTCGTGAACCTAGAAATAAAATATTTAATTTTGTAATAAAGAAAAAAGAGTTAAACAAGAAAGCTAAAGATATATTAAAATCTCTTCATTTGGATATTGAACCTGAAACCCTGGCCAAAGATCTTAGCGTAGCACAACAGCAAATGGTAGAAATTTCCCGGGTTTTATCAATGAATTCAGAAATCGTTATTATGGATGAACCAACAGCAGCGCTTACCGAAAAAGAAGTAGATGAATTATTCAGAATTATAAAAGAACTCAAAAGCCGTGGGATTGGTATTGTATATATTTCTCATCGCCTGGAAGAGTTAAAGCATATAGCCGACCGAGTTACGGTAATGCGTGACGGGCAGTATATCAAGACTGTTAATTATAATGAATCACTTCTAGAGGACTTGATAGCGTCAATGGTTGGTAGAAGTCTGGAAGAAAAATTTCCGCCTCATCATAATGCAATAAGAGGAAAAGTAATACTTGAAGTTGAGCATATGAGCAGTAAAACCATCCATGATATAAAAGATTTTAAACTATTCGAGGGCGAAATCTTGGGGATATATGGATTGGTAGGGGCAGGCCGAACTGAGTTCGCGAGAGCATTATTTGGTGCAGATAAAACAGATATTATTGAAGTTAAAATTCACGGAAAAAACGTAAAAATAAAAAGCCCGAGAGATGCCATAAAAAGTGGTATTGGTTACTTAACAGAAGACCGGAAAAGAGACGGTTTAGCCCTGGGATTGTCAGTTGAGGACAACATGGTACTGGCGAATATTCCCGAACTATGTACAATGGGTGTTATTAATGATGAGAAATGCCGAATATTAGGTGAAAAATATACAGCAGAACTTAAAATTAAGACTCCTAATCTGGCACAGAAAGCCAAATTTTTAAGCGGTGGCAACCAACAAAAAATAATTTTAGCAAAATGGTTATGCCGAAAATCTCACGTTTTAATTTTTGATGAACCCACTAGAGGAATTGATGTTGGGGCTAAATTTGAAGTGTATGAGCTTATGAATAAGCTTGTGAAATCAGGCGTAGGTGTTATCATGATTTCTAGTGAATTGCCGGAGATATTAGGGATGAGCGACAGAATATTAGTTATGCGCGGTGGGCGTTTTACTGGTGAGTCAATGCGAGATGGGGCTACGCAGGAAAGATTGTTGACTCATGCTGTTCAAAAATAGCATTAATTTTTAATTGTTGGAAGGGTGATAATGTGAATTTAGATATAACTAGCGCTAAGCTGGGTAAACAGAAATTATTCAATAAAAAAATATATAATGAACTGGGGTCTTTTGCGGGATTGCTGCTATTAGGTTTTGTATTCTCGGTTGCAACAGATACGTTCCTGGCAGTAAACAATCTTTTGACCATAGCTTTGCAGACTTCAGCAGTGGCTATGCTGGCCATAGCCGAGACTTATGTAATCATTACTGCGGGTATTGACCTTTCTGTTGGTTCTATACTAGGGGTAGCCGGTGTAGTTTGTGGTAAAGCTTTATTAGCTGGGTGGGGGATACCGTTAAGTATAATTTTGGGGATCGTAGTCGGTGGAGTCTGTGGCCTGGCGAACGGTTTAGCTATTACTAAATTGGGAATAGCACCTTTTATTGCTACATTAGGCATGATGAGTATTGCCAGAGGTGCCGCTTATGTAATTACTGATTCTCTACCAGTTTCCGGATTGCCAGAAGGCTTTTACTTTATTGGTGGGGGAACGATCCTGGATATTATACCCGTTCCTGTCATCATAACTGTATTAATAGCAGTGTTGTTTGGCTTCATACTCAATAAAACAGCCTTTGGTCGATATATTTACGCATTAGGCAGTAATGAAGATGCAGCCAGATTATCGGGTATAAATATTGGCCGCACCATAAATGGTGTGTATATGGTGTCTGGTTTATTATCTGGATTGGTTGGTGTAATGCTGGCAGCCAGGCTTGTCTCAGCACAGGCTCAGGCAGGTATCGGTTATGAACTTGATGCGATTGCTGCTGCCATTATCGGAGGTACAAGTCCGATGGGTGGCGCAGGGACAATTCTGGGTACTATGATCGGTGCAGCCATAATGGGGGTTTTACGTAATGGGCTGAATCTATTGAATGTAAATGCCTTCTGGCAACAAATTGCAATTGGTTTGGTAATTATTGTTGCTGTGTACATTGATAAGATCAGAAGAAAATAATTTCGGGATAGCTTAGCAGTAAGATTGATTGAATCCCGTGATTTTAGAGGGGGGGATCTAAAAATCTGGTTGGTCCGGTGCCAAATAAGGATAAAGAGGGGGAGTTTCGTTTGAAAAAAGTAGTAAGTATTATTTTGGCAACTTTTATGGTGGCGGTATTACTAGTAGGTTGCGGAAAATCAGCTGATTCTACAAAAGCTGCAGATGCTGGTGCGAAGAAAAAAATTGCAGTGATCGTAAAGGGAACAGAACATGTGTATTGGCAGTCTGTTAAAGTTGGTGCTGAAGCTGCAGCAAAAGCCGGCGGGATTGAGATGTATTTCACTGGTGCTCCAGGCGGCGAGTCAGATATCAATGGTCAGGTTAGCTTGGTTGAGAATGCTATCAACCAGAAAGTTGCCGGTATTGTGTTAGCTGCATCCGATGCGAAAGCATTAGCACCTGTCACAGAAAAAGCGATTGCTGCAGGTATACCAGTAGTTATTATTGACTCTGGGGTTGATACAGATAAATATAAAAGTTTTCTGACTACTGATAATGTGGCTGCTTCTGCTGCAGTAGGAGAAAGTTTGGCTAAAATGCTTAATGGTAAAGGCAAAGTAGCCATAGCGAACTTTGTACCAGGTGCACAAACTGCTATAGAGCGTGAAAAAGGCTTTAGAGATGTTATGGCTAAATACCCTGGCATTACAGTATTACCAACACAATTTTATAATTCAGACAAACAAAAAGCACTCTCTTTAACGCAAGACTTAATGACTGCGAATCCTGATCTTGCTGCCATCTACGCATGTAATGAGCCAGGTACTGTTGGTGTAGGCAGAGCATTGAAAGAAAAAAATAATAAAACAATTATTGAAGTTGGCTTTGACTCTTCCGATGATGTTATTCCACTCGTAAAAGAAGGCTTTTGTAAGGCAACTGCCGTTCAAATGCCATACAATATGGGCTTTAAAGGTGTTCAAGCCATTGTTGATATCTTAGCTGGTAAAACAGTTGAAAAGAAAATAGATACTGGATATACAATTGTTACTACGGAAAACATGACCAGCCCAGAAAGTGAAAAAGCATTATATCCAACAGGTAAAAAATAGTCTGTTATAGTAAATAGGCACTATAATGATCATCAGTTTAATCAATGTAAGAGATATTTTTAAACTGATGATCATTTATAAACATAATAATGAAACGTTTCAAAATTGAATGATTGATTGTACTACCTTGATTGTATATGTAAGAAGGAGGGAGTGTGTACTATATGCTAAAAGGAATTCCCAAAATTATTTCTCCCGAACTGATGAAAGTATTGATGGAGATGGGACATAGTGATGAAATTGTTATAGCAGATGGTAATTTTCCGGCTGGCACTTGCGCTTCTAATTATTTGGTGAGATGTGATGGACATAATGTACCAGAAATACTGGATGCTATTTTAACCTTGTTTCCGCTAGATCCTTATGTGGAAGCACCCGTAGCACTCATGGAAGTAGTACCGGGAGATAAGGTGGTGCCAGTTATTTGGGATCAGTATGAAGAGATTATTAAGCAGCATGAACCAAATATTAAAATTGAAAATATTGAGCGTTTTGCTTTCTATGAGCGTGCGAAGAAAGCATATGCAATAGTAGCAACTGGGGAAGGGGCACTATATGCTAACATCATTCTAAAAAAAGGTGTTGTAAAATAATGGGCGCTGACAATATAGGTAAATTATTGCTTGGTATAGATATTGGAACATCAGCCTGCAAGGTGTGTATTTTTGATCTTGATGGTGCCGTTGTTGCACAAGCGACTAAACCTTATCGAGTTTACTATCCGGCAGCCGATTATGTGGAACAAAATCCAGTGGAATGGTGGCAGGTTATTTGCGAGGCAATTAAAGAGACATTGCACAACGGGGCTATTCAGCCACAACAGATTGCTGGTATCGGCATTGATGGTCAAAGTTGGTCTTGTTTGCCAGTAGACCGTTTAGGTACACCATTGCGAAATGCCATGATCTGGATGGATCGGCGGGCAGTACTGCAATCACAGAAGACGATTGAGAAACTTGGCTTTGATCGAATTTTTGCGGTTAGTGGTAACTCGTTTGATCCTACCTACATTACACCAAAAATTTTATGGCTGAAAGAAAATCAGCCCCAGGTTTATGGGAATACCTATAAGTTTTTGCAAAGTAATGCTTATATAGCCTTTAAATTGACAGGCAACATGACACAAGATTTGTCACAGGGCTATGGTTTTCATGTTTTTAATGTGAATACTGGCACTTATGATGAAGCATTGTGTGAGGATATGGGAATCGATTTGGCAAAGCTTCCTGACATTTTCGAATGTCATCATGTCATTGGTCAGGTTACGAAACAGGCCGCAGAGGCCACTGGTCTAAGGGTGGGGATTCCCGTTGTAGCTGGTGGTTTAGATGCTGCTTGCGGGACGTTAGGTGCTGGCGTGATTGAGATTGGACAGACGCAAGAACAAGGCGGTCAGGCTGGCGGCATGAGCATTTGTTTAGATAAAGCACTGGCCCATCCTAAACTTATCTTGAGTCATCATGTAGTTCCCCATGCCTGGCTCTTGCAAGGCGGCACAGTTGGCGGTGGCAGTCTGAAATGGTTTAAACAAGAATTGGGAGCTTTCGAAACCCTACAGGAGAAAAATACGGGAGAAAATGCTTTTGATCTTCTGGTTAATCAAGCAGCAGGCATTAAGGATGGCTCAGAAGGAGTAATTTTCTTACCTTACATGGCAGGAGAACGATCACCAATTTGGGATAAAAATGCGAAAGGAGTATTCTTTGGCCTTGGGTATGAAAAGACAAAGGGGCACATGGTACGCTCTGTGTTAGAGGGTTGTGCTTATGCGCTCCATCATAATTTAAAGGCTGCTGCAGAAGTCGGTGTGCAAGTCGATGAATTAATTGCTATGGGAGGAGCAGCTAACAGCCATTTATGGACACAAATTAAAGCCAATGTAACTGGGAAGGTAATCAAAGTACCTTCATCAGATACAGCAACTACATTAGGGGCAGCTATGCTGGCGGGGGTAGGAACAGGACTATATCGTGATTTTAAAGAAGCGGTTCAGCGAACTGTCCGTATTACCAGGGTTCATGAACCGGATATGAAGGCGTATAGGGTGCATCAGAAATATTACGAAGTGTATCGTGAAATTTATGAGAAGTTAAAAGATACCTTTGTGAAAAGTGAGGTATAGCAATGAAAGCTGCTGTTTTACACGGAAAAGATGATTTACGCTATGAAGAGGTTCCCATGCCCGAGTTAGGTGATGGGGATGTATTGGTTAAAGTAAAGGCTACTGGTATTTGCGGTTCTGACATTCCGAGAGTCTTGGGGAATGCGGCTCATAATTATCCAATTATCTTAGGACATGAGTTTTCTGGTGATGTAGTGGAAATTGGCAAAGATGTTACAGAGGTAACAGTAGGGGATCGTGTTTCTGGCGCACCGCTGGTGCCATGTATGAAATGTGATGATTGCCAACGTGGAAATTATTCTCAATGTAAGAACTATACATTTATTGGCTCAAGAATTCAGGGAAGCTTTGCCGAGTATGTTAAGTTGCCAGCAAAACATGCTATAAAGTTTGATCCATCCATCAGTTACGAGCAGGGGGCTTTTTTTGAACCGTCGACAGTAGCGTTGCATGGTATCAAGTGTGCTAAGTATCATGGTGGGGAAGATGTAGCAATTCTTGGCGGGGGTACTATCGGTTTGTTTACAGCCCAATGGGCCAGAATCTATGGAGCCAAGAGAGTGTTTGTTTTTGATATTGATGATGCTAGGTTAGCTTTGGCTAAAAAATTAGGTGTAGATGTAACTATTAATACCCTTGATCAGGATTTCAAAGCAACAGTTAATAAGCTCACTAAAAATAAAGGTTTTGGCTTTGTTTTTGAAACAGCAGGTATCGATGTAACGATGAAGTTAGCCTTTGAGATAGCAGCTAATAAAGCTAGTGTTTGTTTTATTGGTACGCCTAGTAAGGATTTGACTTTTACACCAGCCCAATTTGAAAACATGAATCGTAAAGAATTTACATTGACTGGTTCTTGGATGTCTTATAGTGCTCCATTTCCTGGTCAGGAGTGGCAGTTGACGGCCCACTATTTTGGTACAGGTGCATTGAAATTTGATGAAAGTCTAATTTATAAAAAACTTCCCCTTAGTGAGAGTAAGAGTGGTTTTGATATGTATAAGACACCCGGTCTTGTTAAAGGAAAAGTTATGTTTGTCAATGAGTAAGAGTCAACAGCATTCCAGAAAAGCAAGCTGTTGAAGATCCATAATAATATCTATGAAAGTCGGTTAATAAAGCTAAATAGCTTCTGCTTTAAAGTAGGAAGTTTTTAGATACATTGTAAATTGTAATTTTAAAATAGGCAGAGGAGAGTGAGTTGCATCATGGTAGAAAAAAACGACATCATTGACCCAAGTACAGTTCCCCAAAGGACACTATATACGGGTGCCAAAATTCCAGGAATAGGCATGGGGACATTTGGCTCAGACCGCTTCACCGCAGAACAAATAGCAGCAGCTGTAAGAGGTGCTGCCGAAGTAGGATTTAGACTGTTTGATTGCGCAGCTGTTTACGGGAATGAACATTTAATTGGTGAGGTCTTCCAAGAAATTATGGCAACCGGTATTAAACGCGAAGAATTGTTCATTACCTCCAAGGTTTGGAATGATATGCATGATAGAGTAATAGAGTCATGTGAAAAAACACTCCAAGATTTAAAACTTGACTATTTGGATTTATTTTTAGTGCATTGGCCATTTCCTAACTTTCATGCCCAAGGTTGTGACGTAGATTCGCGTAGCCCTAATGCAACAGGATATATTCATGAAAATTATATGAAAACCTGGAGACAGATGGAACAACTTGTCGACAGAGGTTTAGTAAGGCACATCGGTACTTCCAATATGACAATTCCTAAAATGAAATTAGTTCTGCGTGATGCTAGAATTAAACCAGCTGCCAATGAAATGGAACTTCATCCATGCTTCCAGCAAAAAGAATTTTTTAAATTTATAACAGATCATGATATTCTGCCAATCGGTTTTTGCCCTATTGGTTCCCCAACACGTCCCGACCGTGATAAGACGGTGGATGATGTAGTTGATATTCAAGATCCGGTAATCGTTAAAATAGCACAAAAACATAACGTACATCCAGCTGTTATCTGCGTAAAATGGGGGGTACAGCATGGGCAGACACCGATACCTTTTTCTATCCATCGGAATGAGTACGCCAGCAATCTTAAGGCGGTAGTACATGATTTGCTCACAGAGGAAGAAATGAGAGAAATTGAGGGTATTGATAGAAATTGCCGGCTGATTAAAGGGCAGGTATTCTTGTGGAAAGACGGTCAATGTTGGGAAGATTTATGGGATGTTACTGGCGAGGTTACGCCACTATAAAAGAAATATAGGGAAAAACATGTAAGGGAAATATAGACATAATACACTAACAATCCGATAAGGCAATTGTCAGAAATGGATATAGGCATTCAGTAAGAAATAAGCATGTTCTATATCCTATTCTTGGCAGCTAACAAAATAGATGTTGCTTCATATAACATAAAATTTATATAAGAGGTGAAGAATGTGTTAGTAACAACGACAGCGATGTTATTGAAAGCTCAAAAAGAGAATTATGCAGTTCCAGCCTTTAATATTCATAACCTTGAAACACTTCAAGTAGTGGTGGATACAGCAGCAGAATTAAAATCACCTGTTATCATTGCGGGAACTCCAGGAACTGTTCAGTATGCAGTTGCAGAGTATTTAGTGGCAATTGCAGAAGTGGCTGCCCAGAGGCATAGTATCCCTATTGCATTGCATTTAGATCATTTTGAAAAACTTGCAGAAATTAAAAATTGCATTGACATTGGCTTTACATCAGCAATGATTGATGCGTCCAAGGAACCTTTTGAAGAAAATGTGCAGAAGGTAAAACAGGTCGTGGAATATGCCCATGCAAAAGGAAAAGTGGTAGAAGCCGAACTTGGGAAATTAGTTGGAATGGAAGATGACATGATTGTTGATGAAAAGGACTCGGCTTATACAGACCCTGAAATGGCAAAAGAATTTGTTGAGCGCACTGGAATTGATTCCTTGGCCGTGGCCATCGGCACAGCACATGGTTTATATAAAGGTGAGCCTAAATTAGATTTTGACAGATTAAAGGAAATCAAAAGCAAAGTATCCATTCCATTGGTACTTCATGGAGCGTCCGATGTACCTGAACTGTTAGTAAAGAGAGCAATAAGCTTGGGAATCTGTAAAGTGAATATTGCAACAGATTTGAAAATACCATTTGCTAATGCTGTAAAAAAATATTTTATCGACCATGTCGATGCCAATGATCCAAGAAAGTACATGACACCAGGGAAAATTGCCATGAAGGAAATTGTCATAACGAAAATAAAAATGTGTGGAAGCGACAACAAAGCATGATTACAGTAATCAATTTGAATGTATCCATCGATAAAAGGTATGAGCTGGAAGATATCATAAAAGGTAAGGTAATGCGCGCCAGAGCGGTAGAAAATACAGCAGGGGGCAAAGGACTTCATGTAGCAAATGTTGCGGCCATTCTTGGTGAAGAGGTATTTGCTACAGGTTTTATAGGTGGAGAAACAGGCGAATTTATTGTTGATAAGTTGCAAGAGATGGGCATAAACAATAACTTTATAAAAATCAAAGGTGCTACGAGAGAGTGTCTGGCCTTTATAACGGATGATCTGATTCAAACCGAAATATTAGAACCGGGTCCTGAAGTGACGAATGAAGAATTAAATCTTTTTTTAAGCTTATATGAAACGTTATTGCTGGAGTCTTCTATTGTGGTGGCTTCAGGCAGCATTCCTCAGAATATTCCTAAGGAGATATATGCTGATTTAATAAGAAGAGCTTCAGCAATGGGAAAAAAATTTTTATTAGATACTAGTGGAGAATTATTAGTAAAAGGAATGGAAGCAAAGCCGTTTTTTATAAAACCGAATAAAGAGGAATTAGAAATGATCACTGGCCAAACTTTTGTGAATGAAGAGCATATTTTTCAGCAGATCAATAAGTTAAATGCTGCAGGAATTGAATGGGTAGTTGTATCACTTGGTGATAAAGGATTTTTGGCAGGTCATCAGGGGAAAAAATACAAAGTTCAGATACCCAAAGTTACGGTGAAAAATCCCGTAGGTTCTGGAGACGCTCTGGTCAGTGGTTTTGCCGTAGGATTAGAAAGAAATTATTCGATAGAAAAATTATTAGCATTTGCCGCAGCTTGCGGAACTGCCAATGCTATGGAGGTTGAAACTGGTTTTGTTAGAAAAAAAGAAGTAGAGAAGATAGCAAGAGAAATAACAGTGTTAAAATTATAGCTTTAAAAGTGTATCGTAATGTACTAAAAAAACAATTGCAAATAGTAACTCAAACAAGTAAAATAATAGGAGAATAATTGAAACGTTTCTATTGTAAGCCATTGTTTATTTGAATTTTAATGGTTACGTAGCTTGTTTTAGGAAGTTTATTCGATAAATTATTTTATTGGAGTGAGTGGTACTAATGTCAACGATAAAGGATGTTGCTAAATTATCCGGGACCTCTGTCGGTACTGTATCAAGATATTTGAACGGTTATATGATCAAGCCTGTAAATAGTGAAAAAATTGAAGATGCAATTCAGCGTCTTAACTTTAGTATTAATTCCATTGCTAGAGGGCTTAAGACTAGCAAGACTTTTACTGTAGGGGTATTGATTCCTAAACTTTCCAATATATTTAGTACTCATATTATTGAAGGCATGGAACAGGCTTTCGACGAAGTTGGTTATAGCATATTAGTTTGTGATTCTAGAAACTGTCTGGAAAAAGAAAAAGAAAAATTAAGACTCTTTAGGGATAAACTCGTTGATGGGATTGTTTTGATGCCGGTAGAAGATTCAGGAGAACATATTCGGCAAATACAGGAAGACGGAATGCCAATCGTACTTATGGACCGCCTGATTAGCAATTTGCTTTGTGATGGTGTCGTATCTGACAATGTGAACGGTGCGTATCAAGCAGTTGAAGCCATTATTAATCGAGGCCACCGCAGGATCGGCATGATAGCAGGGCCTAAAAATATCTATACTGCTAAAGAACGGCTTGAAGGGTATTTGCGAGCATTGAAAGATTATAATATAGAAATAGATGATCAGCTGATTTATTATAGTGATTATACTCAAGAGGGCGGATATCTGGCTGTTGGCAAGCTTTATGAGCTAAATGAAATGCCTACGGTAATATTTACTTCCAACTATGAAACTACCATTGGAGCTATTAAATTTCTGAATGAGCATGGTTTGGCTATTGGCGAAGATATTTCTCTATTTGGTTATGATCAGATGGAATTGTCAAAAATCATTACCCCACCGATTTCTTTTGTCGTTCAGTCGATGGAGGCGATTGGTAGGAAAGCTGCGGAAACGTTAATTAGCAGAATGAAAGGTGACCAAACTGGATTTCCAATGGTAAGTCGCTTAAAAACAGAAATAATAGTAACGGATTCAGTTAAAAAGCTTTGTTAGTTTGTAAAATAATTTTTACATTATTATTGAAACGTTTCATAGTTGACAATAAAACATTAAGCTCTCATATCAAAAGCGTGAGCATATATATCTAACATTCACGCAGATATAGTTGTAACGATGTTAAAATAATTATGGCTTGATTTCTCTTTTTTATTTGTTGATCTCTTTTCGATTATATCAGGACATACGGAATACGCACTCCTTCGCATTCTGCAGGATGAATACTTTTTTTGCTAAATGAGCAATGAAATAGTTATAAAATGGAGGTTCTTTACAATGGCGGAGAGTAGATTAATTGGTGACTATCCTGTAATTGGCATCAGACCGACTATAGATGGCAGAAGAGGTATCCTAAAAGTAAGAGAGTCCTTGGAAACACAAACGATGAATATGGCAAAGGCTGCGACAAAATTATTCACTGAAAATTTAAAATATTCCAATGGCGAACCTGTTAAAGTCGTTATTGCTGATACAACCATTGGTCGTGTGGCAGAGTCCGCTGCCTGTGCGGCAAAATTCAAAAAAGATGGCGTTGATATCACATTGACTGTTACACCTTGTTGGTGCTACGGTGCGGAAACAATGGATATGGATCCAATGACGATTAAAGGCGTATGGGGTTTTAATGGTACAGAAAGACCAGGTGCCGTTTACTTGGCTGCCGTTTTAGCGAGTCATGCCCAAAAAGGGTTACCTGCATTTGGTATCTATGGCCACGATGTGCAAGGTGCTGATGAAACTGACATCCCAGAAGATGTAAAAGAAAAATTGCTTCGATTTGCCAGAGCTTCTGTGGCAGCAGCAACTATGCGAGGTAAATCCTACTTGCAGATTGGTTCCATTTGCATGGGTATTGCAGGCTCGATCATCAATCCAGAATTCTTTGAAGAATATCTTGGTATGCGGGTGGAATCGGTTGATGAAGTAGAAATTATCCGCAGAATGTCAGAAAACATTTACGATGAAGCTGCATTTAAAAAAGCATTGGCATGGACAAAAGAAAATTGTAAAGAAGGTTTTGATAAAAATCCTGAATTTGCCTGCAAATCTGATAAGGAAAAAGAAGAAGCTTGGGAATTCGTTGTAAAAATGATGTGTATCATCAAAGATTTATACAACGGTAATCCCAACTTACCAGCAGGCTGTGAAGAAGAAAGCGTCGGTCACAATGCAATTGCCGGCGGGTTCCAAGGACAAAGACAGTGGACAGACTTTTATCCAAACTGTGATTTTCCGGAAGCATTACTCAATTCTTCCTTTGACTGGGAAGGAGCTAGAGAATCTTATGTGCTCGCAACCGAAAATGATACATTAAATGGTGTAGGCATGTTATTTAACAAATTACTGACCAATACAGCGCAAATCTTTGCTGACGTAAGAACGTACTGGAGCCCTGAGGCTGTGAAAAAAGCAACTGATTATGAGTTAGAAGGGGTTGCCAAAGAATCCCAAGGCTTTATCCATTTGATTAACTCCGGTGCAGCTTGTCTTGATGCTTGTGGTGAAGTGAAAGACAAACAAGGTAATGGCGTTATTAAACCTTTCTGGGAGATGACAGAAGCTGATCAAAAAGCATGTCTTGATGCAACAACTTGGAATCCGGCAGATAATGGCTACTTCCGAGGTGCGGGATTCTCATCCCGATTCTTAACAAAAAGCGAAATGCCTGTAACCATGGTACGTTTGAACTTAGTGAAAGGCTTAGGGCCAGTGCTTCAAATCGCTGAAGGCTACACTGTGAATTTACCAGAGGCGGTTTCCGATAAATTATGGAAACGTACGGATTACACTTGGCCTTGTACTTGGTTTGCACCAAGACTTACTGGTAAAGGCGCATTCAAATCTGCTTATGATGTAATGAATAACTGGGGCGCAAATCATGGCGCAATCAGCTACGGTCATATTGGTGCCGATCTGATTACATTATGTTCCATCTTGAGAATTCCTGTGTGCATGCACAATGTACCAGAAGAAGAAATCTTTCGTCCAGCCGCATGGAACGCTTTTGGCATCGAAAAAGATACACAAGATTACAATGCTTGCAGAGCGTATGGTCCCATGTATAAATAAGAAATGGATGGATGCTGGATGAATAAGGAAAAGAAAGTGCTTGCCTTTGACTTGGGGGCATCTGGTGGCAGAGCTATTATAGGAACTTATAATGGAGAGTCTATCTATTTAAAAGAAATTCATCGTTTTTCTAATGATCCGGTGACGGTAACAGGGACGATGTACTGGGATATTCTTCGTCTTCTCTACGAAATCAAACAAGGTTTGGTGAAGGCCAAGTTTGAAGGAGGCGTGGATAGCATTGGTGTAGATACTTGGGGCGTGGACTTTGGTTTACTGGATGAAGCAGGCAGGCTCCTTGAAAATCCTGTACATTATCGTGATAGCCATACAGCGGGTATGTTGGAAAAAAGTTTTAAGAAAATAAGTCGGGCCGAGTTTTATGGGATTACTGGCAACCAGTTCATGGAGCTTAATACTGCATTCCAGTTGCTGTCCCTCGTTGAAAAGCGGCCGCAGCTCATGGAAAGAGCAGAAACGATGTTGTTGATGCCTGATTTATTTAACTATTTGTTATCTGGAGAAAAGACGACGGAATATTCTATTGCCTCGACAACACAGCTTCTAGATGCAAAAGCAGGCACTTGGTCAGACAACGTTATTAGGGCCTTGGGTTTGCCAAGAAAATTATTCACCCCAATCGTTTCCAGCGGAACGAAAATCGGTAAGCTCACGGATGAAATTTGCAGCGAACTTGGCATTGCTAACATGGATGTCATTGCTGTTGCCGGTCATGATACCCAGAGTGCCCTTGCTGCAGTGCCGACAGCTGAAAAAGATTTTATCTTTCTCAGCTGTGGTACATGGTCCTTGTTGGGGACAGAACTTGACGAGCCAATTATCAATGAAAAATCCAGTACATGTAATATTACAAATGAAGGTGGTTATGGGCAGAGAATCTCACTTTTGAAAAATATTATTGGCTTATGGCTGATTCAAGAAAGCCGCAGACAGTGGCTACGGGAAGGCAAAGAATATTCTTTTGGCATGCTGGAAGAAATGGCGAACTCGGCAAGATCGCTGATATGCTTTATTGATCCTGATGCACCCCAATTTATTGCCGCGGGAAATATTCCGGAACGCATTCGTGAATTCTGCATGCACACGAAGCAGCCAATCCCCCAAACCATAGGTGAAATGATTCGTTGTATTAACGAAAGTTTGGCACTCAAATACCGCTATGTCTTAGAACAACTGATCGAATGTACAGGTAAGACATATAACACGATTCATATGGTAGGAGGCGGCACCCAGAGTAAACTCTTATGCCAGTTGACGGCCAATGCTTGTCAGCGTGAGGTAAAAGCAGGTCCGGTGGAAGCGACCGTGCTTGGCAATATTTTGCTTCAACTCATTGCCTCCGGCGACGTGAAAGACTTGGCAGAAGGCAGAAATATTATCCGTAATTCGCAAGAGCTTGTCTCTTTCTCACCGCAAGAAGCCCCTGGATGGGATGATGCTTATCAGAAATTTAAGAAGCTGATTGTATGCTAAAGGGACTCCGCAAATATTATCCTAGACTGGTATGACAAGGTTACCAAACAAATATAAATTAGGATATAAGAGGAGGAATAATCATGGAATATATGGAAATAAGAGAGCAAATCTGTGATGTTTGCCATAAAATGTGGCAGCTTGGCTGGGTTGCTGCTAACGATGGTAATGTATCGGTAAAATTAGCAGATGGTACGTTCTTAGTTACTCCTACCGGAATTAGTAAAAGTTTTATTACACCAGAAAAACTTATTCACATCAATGCCGAAAGTGAAATTCTTGATGCCGAAGAAGGCTACCGTCCATCTTCGGAAATTAAAATGCATTTGCGATGTTACCAAGAACGTGATGATATAGGTGCGGTTGTACATGCTCATCCGCCAACGGCTACGGGGTATGCAGTTGCACATGTGGACTTGGATCGGTATACAATGATTGAAACCGTTGCTGCACTAGGCTCTATTCCTATTACACCATATGGTACTCCTTCCACCTACGAAGTGCCGGAAGCAATTGCACCTTATCTTCAGGAACATGATGCTGTGTTACTCGAAAACCATGGCGCACTTACTGTAGGTACGGATGTATTAAACGCTTATTACAAGATGGAGACGGTAGAACTTTTTGCCAAGATTAACTTAACCGCACACTTGCTTGGTGGAGAAAAAGAAATCTCTAGACCCAACATTGATAAGCTAATTGGTTTAAGAAAATATTATGGCATCAAAGGAAGACACCCAGGTTATAAACACTACAGAAAATAAAAAAAAATCTCTTCACTTCAACCGAATTCTGTGGGATAAAAGACTAGGCCCTTGCCAATCAGGCAGAAGCCTAGTCTTTGCTTTTAAGTCGAAAAAGCATGAGTTTTTGTTAGTACACTCCAGGTTCATGTTATTAACGCTTTGCCATTATTATTTATCCTTCGCTTATAATAATCTAGGCTTATACCAAGAGAAAATTTTTAACGAAAACTGAAAATAAAAAAAATTAAGTAAAATGTAAAATCATTTTAATGCTGTCATGTTTTTTTATCGATTATACTAAATGAAGAACCATATTTTGGTTATGTGAGGAGGAGACTATAGTGAAAAAAAGTTTGGCAATTCTACTTTCTTCTGTGTTGCTCCTAGTCATGATACTTTCAGGCTGTGGCAGTACAAAGACATCTACGACAAAAACAGGTGATATAAAGCCGACCACGCTTAATTTTTGGACATTTCAAGAATTACATAAAGGATTTATGGATGATGCAGTGGCGACCTGGAATAAAAATCACCCAGACAAGCCCATTGTTTTAAAAACAGATGTTTATCCTTATGATGAACAGCACAATAAACTGTTAATTGCCTTGCAATCGGGAACAGGGGCGCCGGATATTGTTGATATTGAGATCAGCAAATTTGCGAATTTTTTGAAAGGCAGCAAACCAGGATTAGTAGAGCTGAATGATGTAATAGAACCTGTTAAAGATAAGCTTATTATGGGCAGAATGGAGAACTATGCTAAGGATGGAAAGTACTATGGTATGGATTATCATGTAGGTGCAGAAGTTATGTACTACAATAAAGAATTGTTTGATCAGGCGGGACTAAACATTAATGATATTATAACTTGGGACGATTATATTGCTGCAGGCAAAAAGATTGTGGAAAAGACAGGAAAGCCTATGACGACGCTTGAAACAACAGAACATTGGTCTTATTATCCCCTCATTAATATGCAGGGATCTGACTTGTTAGATAAAAATGGCGATGTGATTATGGATAATGAGATTAATATTAAAACGCTGCAAATGTTAAAAGATATGCTATATAAAGATAAAATTGCTGTCCCTGCACCTGGTGGTTTTCATCATTCGGAAGAGTATTGGGCTTGGATGAATAAAGGGAATGCTGCCTCTGTATGGATGCCTATGTGGTATATGGGACGATTTGTACAGTATATGCCTGATTTAAAGGGTAAAATGGTAATTCGTCCCATGCCGATATTTCCAGGGGGCAAAAAATCTGCTGGTATGGGCGGTACGGGAACTGCCGTTACAACCCAAAGTAAAAATATAGAACTTGCCAAGCAGTTCTTAGCGGAAGCTAAGCTCTCAAAAGAAGGAAGTATTAAGACGTGGACTCTTCTGGGGTTTGATCCTATAAGAAGTGATGCATGGAGTGATCCTGCAATGTCAGCACCTAACAAATATACAGAGTATTTTGGTACTGATATTTTTAATACCTTAAAATCTGTGATTGGTGATATTGGCTCCATCAATGTAGGCGCAAAGTTTCCAAATGCCATTACCCTGTTACAAAAAAATGTTTGCTTTAAAGTATTGAAAGAACAAAGTGAGACTCCGGAACAGGCCTTACAGGAGGCGGCTGATGACCTAAAGTCAAAGTGAGGATAAAGAATAGAAGATTCAGCGTTATATTGGCTGAATCTTCTCCTTGCATATGGATTTGTTTTGTTATGGCTGCTGGATAAAGGAGGGCTTTAAGGTGGCGGAACCATCAATTGCTAATTTAAAAAAATCATATCATAGACAAAAGCCGTTTAAAACGTTATTTCACTCACCCAAAACAGCACCCTATTTGTTTGTATTGCCATTCCTATTATCATTCTTATTATTTTTTCTATATCCCATTATCTCGACGGTGATTATGAGTTTCCAGCGCATTGACGGACCAGGAGATGTAATTTTTATTGGTTTGCAGAATTATAAAAATCTGTTGAATCCTCATTTCTTACATGCAGTATGGTTAACGACTCGCTATACATTTTGGACCATCTTGGTACTTGTACCTCTTCCGCTGCTGCTTGCCGTGCTTTTAAATAACAAGAGCACAATTGGGAAAACTTTTTTCAGATCTGCTTTTTTTATGCCAGCCCTTACTTCTGTAATCGTCGCAGGACTGTTTTTTCGTCTTGCTTTTGGTGAACAGGAAACTACATTGGTAAATTCCATGTTGGGAGTCTTTGGGGTACAGCCTCACGTGTGGCTGCAAGATGCTAATTACAGTATGTTCGTAATGGTCTTATTATGTACCTGGAGGTGGATGGGGGTCAATATCATTTATTTTTTGTCTGGTTTGCAGGGTATACCAGAAGAACTGTATGAGGCAGCAGCCATTGATGGCGCCAATGAGTTTCAGCAATTTTTCCATATCACTCTTCCTTGCTTAAAACCTGTTATTTTGTATGTAATCACCATCAGCGTCTATGGAGGGTATTCTATGTTTGCGGAGTCTTTTGCGTTGTGGAATGGTCCGCGTTCTCCCGGTGAAATTGGGATGACAATTGTAAATTATATCTACCAAGAGGGTTTTAATAATAATAATTTGGGCTTTGGTTCGGCAATTGGTATTGCATTGTTTGTTATTGTCATGGCGGTAAACTTAATTCAGCTTTTCACCAGCGGATTTTTTAACAAGGAGGTCAACTGATATGAATTCTGCATTTAGAAAAAGAGCAGCAGCCTTGTTTGTTTTTTTGATCTTAGTGGTCTTTGCCATATTTTGCTTGTCGCCTTTTTTCTTTTTACTCCTATCTTCCTTGCGGCCCGGGGCGGAGATGATTCGAAATGGAATCTCATTCCACATAGATGTTAATGGATTGAGTCTGAGTAATTATTGGCTTTTGTTTGAAGGCAAAGATGGTATCTACCCTCTTTGGTACTTAAATAGTGTGATTATAACAGTGGTTCATACAGTAATCTCTCTCTTGGCGACCTCCATGGTAGGCTATGGATTAGCAGTATATGAATTTAAAGGTAAGAATCTGATATTTACCATTGTACTGGTCGTAATGATGATACCTGTAGAAATTTTAATATTGCCTCTTTATAAATTGGCTATCAGTATAGAACTGATTGATACGTATATTGGAGTTATACTGCCTTTTGTGGTGGCTCCGATGTCGATTTTCTTTTTTAGGCAGTATGCAGAGTCTTTGCCCAAGGAACTTTTGGATGCAGGCAGAATTGATGGCTGCGGTGAATTTAGAATCTTTTTTCAAATCATGATGCCACTTATGTTACCTGCTTATGGTGCTATGGGCATTTTGCAGGCGATGTTTAGCTGGAATGGTTTTGTCTGGCCTTTGATTGTATTGCGATCTAACGACATGCTCACATTACCCATTGGGCTGCAATCCTTAATTACGCCCTATGGAAATAATTATGACATGTTGTTCCCTGGAGCTGTGATGTCGATTATACCGATTATAATTTTATTCATTATGAATCAGAAGGCTTTTATTTCTGGACTAACCGTTGGCGGTGTTAAGGGGTAGTAATTGGGATGGCTGCAGAGATAAAATTAGCAAAAATATTGGAGGTTCAGACTCATGAAAAAAGCAAGTTGCATCGTAGATAAAGATTATATTATTGCAGAAGTGGATTCTAAGCTTTATGGCTCCTTTATCGAACATTTGGGGCGGGCCGTATATTCTGGTATCTATGAACCTTCTCATCCTACTGCTGATGAACAGGGATTTCGACGGGATGTTATGGAATTAGTGCGTGATCTTTCTATTCCTATTGTCCGGTATCCTGGTGGAAATTTTGTCTCCGGCTATAAGTGGACAGATGGTATAGGTCCTGTGGAGGAGCGTCCTAGAAGGCTTGATTATGCTTGGTTGTCAGTTGAATCCAATAAAATTGGGATTGATGAATTTGTGGATTGGTGCAAAAAGGTTGGTACAGAAATAATGGCTGCAGTCAATCTGGGTACTGGGACGCCACAGGATGCTGGTTATATGCTGGAATACTGCAATCATCCGGCAGGTACCTATTGGAGTGATTTGAGGATCAAAAATGGTCATAAAGTTCCGCATGATATAAAAGTATGGTGTCTGGGCAATGAGATGGACGGTCCTTGGCAGACCTGTGGTCTTACGGCAGAAGATTACGGTAAAAAGGCTCGTGAATCAGCAAAAATCATGAAATGGATCGATCCCTCTATTGAGCTTGTAACATGCGGCAGTGCTTCTCCTTGGATGGCAACTTATCCTGAATGGGATAGGGTAGTATTGGAACATACCTATGAACAGGTGGATTATATATCATTACATCGATATTATGAAAATGAAGGTAGTATAGAGAATTTTTTAGCCTCCTTTGCCGATATGAATGATTTTATCAAAACCGTCTCTGCCACTGCTGATTATGTAAAAGCCAAGGTAAGAAGCAAGAAGATAATGAAGCTTTCCTTTGATGAATGGAATGTATGGTATATCAAGAAACAGACTCGCTTTCCCTGGACAGAAGCACCGGCCATATTGGAGGACCAATACTCTTTGTTGGATGCACTGGTATTTGGCGGCATGCTGTGTACACTATTAAACAATTGCGACAGAGTAAAAATGGCATGTCTTGCTCAGCTTGTCAATGTGATTGCCCCGATCTTTACTGAAAAGGGGGGCAGGGTATTAAAGCAGTCTATATACTATCCTTTTCAGCAGGTATCCCTTTATGGCAGGGGAGCGGCCCTTAAAACCCTAACAAAGTCAGAAAAATTTGAGACTACGCTGTATGGTGAGGTACAAACAGTGCAAACGGCTGCCACTTATCAGGCAGATAGTGATAGTTTGACCGTTTTTGCATTAAACTGTGATATAAAAGAGGAGACGGAGTTCTCTATCGATTTACGTTCTTTTGGAAAGGTAGAAATGACGGAGCATTTTATCATGGATGGTCCGGATTTATATGCTCAAAATACTTTTGCGGTGCCTGATGCAGTAGTTCCAAGATCCGTAGCTGTTATGGATGGCGGTCCTTATTTTATTACAAAGCTGCCAAGACTTTCTTGGAATGTATTTCGTTTTGTTCTTGTCAAGAGCTAACAAGGAGCTTCTCTGAATAAAAAAGTAAAAAATTACCTATTGTCGTGATACAATAAGTGGTAAGGCTGTGATTGGTAAATACGAAGAAATGGGGAAAGTGAAGATGGGCGTAGGTAGTTATGGTGGTTAAAATCTTTAGAAATGTAAAAATAAGAACAAGATTAATTTTGTTGTTTACCATACTGTCGTTAATACCCATGATTTTTACTATATTCTTTGTATATAAAGATTCCAGCGATGCTTTAAAAGAAAAAATCAGTACCTATTCCGTCCAGGTTATGAACCAGGTGAGTGAAAATATAAAAAGGGAACTGGATCGATTAGAAAATGATAGTGTAGAGATTGAGTTTTCCAATGTAGTACAGAAAACCTTGTTAGATTATGATCATATGAGTGAATGGGAGATCCAAAATGCAATTTTTATGATGCGGGAAAATCATGTAAAGAAATTTTCTTATCTTCATGACGTGTCTGATGTTTTACTGTATACTCGAGATTACAAAAAAATAAATGCGTATGGTGATGCCGGATTTTCCTTTAATCTAAAACCAGACTATCTCGCTGATTATCTGAATCAGCTATACAAAAAGGATGGCGGTGTAATTTGGACAGCGACTAATATGGATAGTGAATATCATTTGGTCAAACATGCTTCAAGCTCCGAGCAGCTTAGTAGAAATCATGGTGTACTGCTTGGGCGGGCGGTCAAATCTCTGACAGAAGGGAATATTATTGGCTACCTTATGATTCGTACTAACGAGAGGTACTTGTCAAATATTTATAAAGACCTTGATATTGGCCAAGATGCTGAGATTTTTGTTTTGGATAAAACAGGAGTGGTGGTTTCCAGTCGTAGTCCTCATGTGCCGGTAACAAAACAATATGCTGATAACAATATGATACAAAACATCAAGAAAAGTATGGAAGCTGGTCAGTCAGTTTTTCATTATGAGAGCGGGGGGGCAGAATACCTTGTGTCCTTTGCTCCAGTGCAGGGAAAGAATTGGTTTGTGGTGGGTACCATACCCTTTTCTTATATTAATTCCGACTCTCAACAGCTATATATGAGTGCTATATGTATCACCATAGTCTGCTTCATTATAGCGGTGCTGCTAGCGTATCTTTTTTCTTTTAGTATTTTGGCTCCTCTAACTAGACTGCGTAGGGCTATGCATCAGGCACAAAGAGGAAACCTTTCAGTGAGCATTCAAGACAGCTATCATGATGAAATTGGTGAAATTACGCAAAAGTTCAATCATATGCTGCTTGAGATTAAAAGCTTGATGGATAATATTACAAAACAAGAAAATCAAAAAAGGCGGGCTGAGTTAAAGGCTTTGCAGGCACAGATCAATCCTCATTTTCTTTCCAATACGTTAAATACAGTAGTATTTTTAGCCAAGGCTCAAAAAGCTTATAATATTGAAAGTCTTACCACCTCCTTAATTCAGCTTTTTCATATGACTATGGGAAAAGGTGATGACCTGATTACCATAGGCGAGGAAATGGAATATATCCGAAACTATATAAATATTCAAGAATACAGGTATCTTAATAAATTTAAAATTAATTATAGTATGGAACCGGGAACGTTAGAATGTAAAATTCCCAGACTCCTCTTGCAGCCTGTGGTAGAAAATGCACTGCTGCACGGTATAGGACCGATGGAAGGTCAGGGAATGGTAGTTATTAAAGGTTTTTTCTATGGAAATGATATTAAAATCGTGATAACAGATAATGGTGTCGGCATACCGGAGCTAGAGCTAGCAGCAATTTTAAGAGAGGATTTCCAAGAAAATTCCTTGCGAGTAAATGGTTTGGGGATTGCCAGTGTTGCAGAAAGAATAAAGATGTATTTTGGTTCCCCTTATGGCCTAACTATTGAAAGTAGTCCAGGTCTTTATACAACAGTTGAAATTATAGTACCCATAATGAGGTGAAAAGCTATGTTTAAGGTCTTTATTGTTGATGATGACTTTACGGCTAGAAGCAATTTCAAAACAATAATAGACTGGGAAAAAAACGATTTTACCATTTGCGGTGAGGCTGCGAACGGTCAAAACGCTATAGCTGCCATTGAAGATTGTATGCCTAATATTGTAATCACTGATATGAATATGCCAAACATGGACGGAGTGGCACTTATTGCCCATCTAAGTATTCATTATCCCGAGATAAAGAGTGTAGCACTTAGCGGCTATGAGGATTTTGATTATGTTAAGGAAAGTCTTAAAAATGGTGCAGTTGATTACCTCTTAAAGCATAAATTAGATTCTGTATCATTGCTGAAGGTATTGAAAATAGCAAAGAATAAGATTAGGCAGGAATATACGTTTAGGAAGCAGCTGGTGCAAAGCCGTGAGATTTTACAGCAAGATTTCTTAAAGCACCTTATATTAGGTGAAATCTGTGACAAAAGTATGATAATGGACAAAATAAAGGAATTAGAACTTCCCATCAATTCTAGTCATTTACTGCTGGCCGCAGTCATAATCGATAATCAGCAATATATAAAAACGCGTTATACGCCGGAAGAATCAAACCGATTTACTTCGTCGGTGCGTGATGTGATTGAAGAAATAGTACGTGATATGGGCAATGCAATCATGTCCTTAATTGATGAGGGAAAATGTATTATCATTTTTCACTTTGGCATGATCCGCAGTGAGCTATATATTTATAATCATGTGACTACAACCATCAAGCGTATAACAGAGAGCATTAAGCGTTATCTGAATCGTACAGCACATTTTGATCTTAGTAACATATTTCATAATATAGAAGAGGTAAGTCAGGTTTATCAGGCGGTCAACAGAAAACGAAATGAAATAATCATGGAAGATAGAAAGGAAACGGCTAGAGAATTGTCACACACTGACAATGCTGTTGATTTTTTTAATCTGGATGTACAGGATGAAAAAAAGATCATGCTGGCAATAAAGGCTGGTGATATGGAAAAGGTTATGCTGTACCTTACTGCTGTCTTTGATAAAATACTCCAGCTTAAAGTCGGCTATAAGGCAATACAAATGATTTGTATTGAACTCATTGGCATTGCCAACCGAATCGCCCGTGAGTCTTCTATCGATGTGAAGGAATTATATAGTACTAAAGATATACCTTATGAGGAGATGAAAAGATATGAAACGATTATGGTTGTGAAAAAATGGATTAGTGGCGTATATGAAAGGCTGATCCACTTACTTTTAGGAATAGACATTAGTGAAAATTATGCAGAAGCCACTAAAAGGACTCTGCAATATATGCGAAAAAATTTTACCCAGGATATTTCCCTTTGTCAGGCCGCCCAAGATATTGGTGTTAACAGCTCTTATTTAAGCCGAATATTCAAAGAGGACTGCGGTACAGGGTTTGCCGAGTATTTGAACAGTATCCGGGTAGCTCAGGCAAGATATTTAATAGAGCATACCGATAGTAAACTAAAAGAGATTGTCAGACAGGCAGGTTTTAATAATTATACTTATTTTTTTAAAGTTTTTAAATTAGTCACCGGTAAAACCCCTGCAGAATATAAGGTAAAGTTTCAAAGGACAGAATGACTTGATATGAAGTTATCACTATAAAGGAGAAATCAATATGGCAAGTTTACAATTAAAGAACATTTATAAAAGATATTCTGGTAATGTTATTGCTGTGGACAACTTTAATCTGGAAATACCTGACCGTGAATTCTTAGTGCTGGTTGGTCCATCTGGCTGCGGCAAGTCTACGACTCTTAGAATGATTGCAGGCTTAGAGGGGATATCAGAAGGAGAATTGTATATAGATGGTAAGCAGGTAAATCACGTACCTGCCAAGGACAGAGATATTGCCATGGTATTTCAGAATTATGCACTATATCCTCACATGACAGTGTATGAAAATATGGTATTCGGTCTTAAAATCCGCAAGATGCCAAAAGAGGAGATGAAACAGCGTGTCATGGAGGCCGCGAAAATTCTTGATATCAATCATCTTTTAGAGCGCAAACCTAAGGCACTGTCAGGCGGGCAGCGGCAGCGAGTAGCATTAGGGCGGGCCATCGTTAGAAATCCGAAGGTCTTTTTAATGGATGAACCGTTATCCAATTTAGATGCTAAGCTTCGCGATCAAATGCGGACTGAAATCAGTAAGCTTCATAAACGATTACAGACTACCTTTATATATGTGACACATGATCAACGAGAGGCTATGTCGATGGGGACTTGTATCGTAGTGATGAAAGACGGAGTGGTACACCAGGTTGATACTCCGCAGACCTTGTATGAAAAACCCTGTAACTTATTTGTCGCCGGTTTTATTGGCAGCCCTCAGATGAATTTTATTAAAGGTGAAATTTTTAAAACACCAGAGGGAATCGTTCTTGCTTTTGGTAATCATCGTGTAAAATTACCAGTGGCAAAAGGAAAGATACTTGAATTAGGAGGGTATATCGGCAAAGAGGTAATCATGGGTATACGTCCGGAAGATTTATATGATAATAAAGAATACGTTGAGAAATTTAGTGACAGCATCATTGACGCATCGATTGAAGTTACTGAGCTGATGGGTGCTGAGACATATCTGTTTATGAAGGTGGAGGAGCATAATTTCGTAGCTCGGGTCACTCCGAAAACGACTGTAAAAGCCGGAGATAAAGTTAAAATCGCATTAGATGCTGAAAAAATATATCTTTTTGACAAAGATACGGAGAAGGCAATTGATCTGTCAATTTGAATCCAGTAGCGAGGAAATCAACAGGATAATAAAGTGCCAGAAGATAGAAAACTTAAATATCGAGAAACAATGACCATATCCTTAGATGAATGAGGGTATGGTTATTTTCTTTTAGATAGTAATGCTCTTGTTGTTTTTTGTCAGAAAAGAACTGATAAAAAATTATTATCATGGGAGGAATTTATTACCAAAACGACGAATTCATAAAATAAAGATAATTCAGAAAAAATGAAAGGTGATTGTATGAAATATAAAAAGCTGCTGGAATTATATATACCGTTAGTCGATTTTATTGCCGATATTATCGGATCGAATTGTGAAGTACTGTTACATGATATTGTGGATGCTGAAAATTCCGTGATTGCAATTCGCAATGGCTATATAAGTGGCAGGTATTTAGGATGTCCCTTAACCGATTTGGGTTTCAAGCTGTTAGAGAATAAAACCTATTTACAGCATAATGCCTTGGTTAATTATCGCAGTCGTAATGATAGGGGAGAAAATTTAATATCATCGACCTATTATATTAAAGATGAAACAGGAAGCTTAATCGGTATGCTTTGTGTTAATATTTTAAATCCTTCTGATAATCAAAGTCATAAAATTCTAAGTGAATATCCTTTAAAGGCACTGTTTAATAATGCTGTTCCAGTTGATGAAAATGAAGAAATAACGGAATCTCTAAGTACATCAGTAGATAACGTAGTAGACAATGGGATCTATAAATTAATTGCCAAATACAATATTGCCGTGGACAGAATGTCGGCAGAGGAAAAAAGTGCAATTGTACAGGAACTGCGTGAAAATGGAATTTTTAAAATTAAAGGTGCTATTACAAAGGCTGCTGCCATTTTAAAAACATCAGAAAGTACAATTTATCGATATCTGGCAATAAAATAAGCACTATTATAGTTTAGTATTTTTGGTACCTTTCAGGATTTCTTTAGAGAGATCCTGATTCCACGATAACAGGTACAATGAAAAAATAGGAGGAATGAAGATGAAAGAAATAATCAAAACGGCGAAAGCTCCAGAAGCAATTGGTGCTTATTCACAAGCCGTAAAGGTTGGAGATTTTCTGTTTGCTTCAGGACAAATTCCAATTGATCCTCAAACCGGTGCGCTGGTGGAAGGAGGAATTGAAGCGCAGACCACACAGGTTATGGAAAATGTCAAACAAATATTGCAGGCTGGTGGTTCTGATCTTGACAACGTTATTAAAACTACTATTTTTATGCTTAAGATGGAAGACTTTGCGGTTGTAAACCAAATTTATGGAAAATATTTTACAGCTAAATTGCCAGCACGCTCCTGTGTTGCGGTAGCCAAGCTGCCAAAAGAAGCATTGATAGAAATAGAAGTGATTGCATATTGTCGACAACAATAAGGATGTGATACAATGCATGTTTCCTTAGAAGACATAAAAAAGGCCAGAGAAACCCTAAACCGTGTGGTTTGCAGGACGGGATTAGCATATACCAATACCGTGAGTGAGATGTGCGGCAATCATGTGTATCTCAAGATGGAAAATTTGCAGCGGACAGGATCATTCAAGCTGCGAGGGGCTTATAACAAAATAGCAAATTTAAGCGATAGGGAAAAGTGCAGAGGAGTAATTGCGTCATCTGCAGGGAATCATGCTCAGGGCGTAGCTTTGGCAGCAACCACCTTCGGCATTTCATCTACGATTGTAATGCCTAAGCATGCACCATTATCAAAGGTAAATGCAACCCGGGGCTATGGCGCAAAAGTAGTTCTTCATGGAAATGTTTATGATGAGGCATATGCAAAGGCTAAATGTATTCAGGCTGAAGATGGGTCTACCTTTGTTCACCCTTTTGATGATCCTATGGTGATAGCAGGTCAGGGAACTATTGCTTTGGAACTTTTAGAAGATTTGCCTGAGGTAGAAGTGGTGGTGGTGCCAATTGGCGGTGGTGGCTTAATCTCTGGAATGGCAGTTGCTTTAAAAACCTTAAAACCCTCCATTAAAATAATTGGCGTGCAGACTAGGAATATGCCCTGCATGGCGGAAGCAATTGCCAAACAATGTATTGTCACTATTGATGGAATTCCCACGATCGCGGATGGGATTGCAGTTAAAACTCCGGGAAATTTGAATTTTGATATTGTTAAACACTATGTTGATGATATCGTTACCGTTGATGAAGAAGAAATAGCAGGAGCCATTTTACTTTTATTAGAAAGAATAAAAACTATAGCGGAAGGGGCGGGAGCTGCGGCAATTGCTGCCGTCGTACATCGTCTTTCTCAATATAAGAACCGCAAAATAGCCGCTGTCATCAGCGGCGGGAATATTGATGTAAACACGATGACGCGTATTATTAACAAAGGAATGGTAAAGTCTGGCCGTAAAGTCTTTTTTGATACGATGATTTCGGATAAACCGGGAACGTTGTGTAAATTATTGGAACTGATTGCTGATGCAGGTGCAAATGTACTTGCTGTAACCCATAGCCGAGACAATCGTGGTGTGACTTTAGGATATGCCAAAGTAGAGCTGGAGTTGGAAACAGCCGATGAGGAACAAATTTATGCTATAAAAAGGTTAATGGAACAGAACCGGTACTGTGTAAATATTTGCTAGGAAAGGAAGGAGAAAGGTAATATTATGGAAGAAAAGGAATTAACGAGAGGGCTAAAGTCGCGGCATATTGAGTTGATTGCTTTGGGAGGAACTATTGGTGTCGGCCTGTTTATGGGTTCGGCAAGTACAATAAAGTGGGCAGGTCCTTCGGTACTACTTGCTTATGCATTAGCCGGTATCATTATGTTTTTTGTTATGCGCATCATGGGGGAAATGCTTTACTTGGAGCCAGTCACAGGTTCCTTCGCTACCTATGCCCATAAGTATGTCAGTCCCTTAGCCGGATATCTCACTGCTTGGTGTTATTGGTTCTTATGGGTTACAGTCGGCATGGCGGAAGTCACGGCTATTGGAATTTATGTTAAGTACTGGTTTCCACTCATACCGCAATGGCTGCCGGCTTTGGCGGGAGTGGTCATTGTTGCATCGGCAAATTTAGTTGCAGTAAAGTATTATGGAGAATTTGAATTTTGGTTTGCACTTATAAAAATAGTAGCCATTGTTGCAATGATTGTGATTGGCCTTGGCATGATTTTGTTTGGCTTCGGTAATGGCGGTCAGCCTATTGGGATTGAAAATCTTTATATTCATGGTGGATTTTTTGCTGGCGGTTTGGAAGGTTTCCTGTTTGCTCTTTGTTTGGTAACTGCGGCTTATCAGGGCGTAGAATTAGTTGGGATCACAGCCGGTGAAGCCCAGGATCCTAAAAATACCTTACGGAAAGCTACGAAAAATATTATTTGGCGTATCTTAATCTTCTACGTTGGTGCTATATTTGTAATTTTGGCCATTTATCCATGGAATCAAATTGGTACAATCGGCAGCCCATTTGTTATGACATTTGCCAAGGTTGGCATTGTTGCTGCTGCTGGTATCATCAATTTTGTTGTTTTGACAGCGGCTATGTCAGGGTGTAACAGCGGAATTTATAGTGCAGGCAGAATGCTCTATACCTTATCTAAAAACGGTCAGGCACCCAAATTCTTCGGTAAAGTTTCTGAAAGCGGCATGCCAGGCAATAGTATTATGGTGACGATAGCCTGCTTATTATTAGGAGTATTTTTAAATTTCATTGCTCCAGAATCAAAATTATTTCTATATATTTATAGTGCCAGCATTCTTCCCGGCATGATTCCTTGGTTTGTGCTGGCCTTTAGTCAAATTAAATTCAGGAAAAGATGGCAGGAAGAAATGAAAGATCATCCATTCAAGTCGCCATTTTTCCCCATTAGCAATTATGTAACAGTTGTCTTTTTGGTCCTGGTGCTAATCGGAATGTGGTTTAATGATGATACACGTATATCATTAATTGTCGGCGGAGCGTTTTGTGCTATTGTTATAGCGAGTTATTATGCCTTGGGTATGGGGAAAAAGCAAGCTAAAAAAGAATTAGATGTTAATAATTAGATAAATGGTGTATTATATTAGCAGAATAGATTGAAAATTTTGCAATTTATCAGTGGCTTTACTTTTAATCTCCCGAATTCGGAAAAGCGAAGGTCTGTTCAAATCAGGCAGGGTGAATCAGTAAGGCCACTATTTTTGCAATGATCATAGTAAGAAAATGATTTTTAAGAACGGCTCTTCCTATAAAAAATGAAATGGGAATGATGTAAATTTTATTAGCGAAAGAGGGATTTTTTATGGCAAGAAAAATGAAAACAATGGATGGAAATACTGCAGCAGCCCATATTTCTTACGCTTTTACCGATGTAGCAGCGATTTTTCCCATTACGCCATCATCCAATATGGCAGAACATGCTGATGAGTGGGCAGCGCAAGGCCGAAAAAATATTTTTGGACAAAAGGTAGAAATTGTAGAAATGCAGTCAGAAGGCGGGGCGGCAGGAGCTGTACATGGCTCATTGCAGGCAGGTGCTTTAACGACCACCTATACTGCATCCCAGGGCTTACTATTAATGATTCCCAATATGTATAAAATTGCAGGAGAGCTGCTGCCGGGTGTATTTCATGTCAGTGCCAGGGTAGTTGGGGCTAATGCCATCAGCATTTTTGGCGATCATTCGGATGTTATGGCTACCAGGCAAACTGGTTTTGCTCTTCTGGCAGAAAGCAGTGTTCAGCAAGTAATGGATTTAGCGGCAGTGGCTCACTTATCGGCCATCAAAGGAAAAGTTCCGTTTTTAAATTTTTTTGACGGGTTTAGAACTTCTCATGAGATTCAGAAAATTGAAGTTCTTGAATATGAAGAATTGGCTAATCTCTTAGATTGGCAAGCCCTAAATGAGTTCCGTCGCGGCTCTCTTAACCCTGATCATCCAATTTTAAGAGGAACGGTACAAAATTCAGATATACATTTTCAGCAAAGAGAAGTATCGAATCGCTATTATCAGGAATTACCGGAAATCGTCGAAGGCTATATGGCAGAAATCAGCAAGCTTACAGGTCGTGAATACCACCTGTTCAATTATTATGGGGCACCAGATGCGGATCGAATGATTATTGCTATGGGCTCCATGTGTGAAGCAATTGAAGAAGTTGTTGATTATTTGAATGCTAATGGCGAAAAGGTTGGTTTGCTGACAGTTCATTTGTATCGTCCATTTTCTATTGAACATTTCATGAAATATATCCCTAGAACTGTGAAAAAAATTGCTGTTTTAGATCGGACCAAAGAAATGGGAGCTGTTGCTGAACCTCTTTATCTTGATGTTAAGGCAGCTTTTTATGGCAAGGAATGGACACCAGAGATTGTGGGAGGACGCTGCGGCGTTGGTGGCAAAGATGTTATCCCCAGTCATATTCAAGGGGTTTTTGAAAATCTTAAGGCAGTGAAGCCCAACGATCATTTCACTGTGGGGATTATTGATGATGTGAATCATACTTCCCTGGCTTTCGGCCAAGACATTGATACGACAGTGCCCGGTACGAAAGCCTGTAAGTTCTGGGGGCTTGGTTCAGACGGCACGGTTGGTGCCAATAAAACTGCGATAAAAATTATTGGTGACCATACAGATATGTATGCTCAGGCATATTTTGCCTATGATTCTAAAAAATCAGGCGGGGTTACTATTTCTCACCTGCGCTTTGGCAAACAGCCTATTAAATCACCATATCTCATAAATAAGGCAGATTTTATTGCCTGCCATAATCAATCTTATATTTATAACTATGATGTACTGGATGGATTGAAACAAGGCGGCAGCTTCCTGCTGAACTGTAGATGGAGTCAAGCCGAATTAGATGATAAGCTGCCTGCAGCGATGAAACGCTGCATCAAAAAAAATGATATTAAATTTTATATGATTGATGCTGTTGGCATTGCGCAGAAGCTAGGTCTTGGTGGCCGGATCAATATGATCATGCAGGCGGCCTTCTTTAAGATTGCCAATATTATACCTATAGATGATGCGGTGAGATTTCTGAAAGAGGCAGTGGTTAAGTCCTATGGAAATAAGGGAGAAAAAGTGATAGCAATGAATCATGCTGCTATCGATCAAGGAACTGATTCTCTTGTCAAGATTCAGGTTCCTGCAGCCTGGGAAGATGCTCAGGATCCAACGGCCGAGACGCAAGAAATTCCGGATTTTATCAAAAAAGTACTGCTGCCGATGAATCGGCAGCAAGGCGATCATTTACCGGTAAGTGCCTTCCTGGGCATGGAAAATGGTACTTTTCCTTTAGGTACTTCTGCTTATGAAAAACGTGGTATTGCAATTCACGTACCTGAATGGATAATGGATAACTGCATTCAATGTAATCAATGTTCCTATGTGTGCCCTCATGCTGTCATTAGGCCCGTATTATTAAATGCGGAAGAAATCGCCGCGGCGCCTGAAGGCTTTTATGCTAAGCCCGCTGTCGGTATGAAAGACCTAAGTTTTAGACTGGCAATTTCTCCTTATGATTGTACAGGCTGCGGTAATTGTGCGCAAATCTGTCCTGCTAAGGAAAAAGCCTTGAAAATGAAATCACTGGCTACTCAGCTAGGACAGGCTAAAATGTGGGATTATGCAATGTCTGCTTCACCAAAGGTCAATCCGGTAAATACCTTTACTGTTAAGGGGAGTCAGTTTGAACAGCCTCTGCTGGAGTTTTCCGGTGCTTGTGCCGGCTGCGGGGAAACTCCCTATGCTAAATTGGTAACTCAGCTTTATGGAGAAAGAATGATGATCGCTAATGCTACCGGTTGTTCTTCTGTATGGGCTGGCAGTGCTCCTTCCATACCGTATACTAAGAACCACCGCGGGTATGGACCTGCGTGGGCCAATTCGCTGTTTGAGGATAATGCTGAATTTGGTCTGGGGATGCATCTGGCGGTAAAACAATTGAGAAATCAATTAGCACTTCATATCGAAACGGCAGCCAAGCTGCCTTTGGGCGAAGAATTTAAACAGGCTTGTGAAGAGTGGTTAACGAATAAAGATAACAAGGAAGGCACACGGGCAAGAGCGGATCAGTTGATTACCGTTTTGTCTGAGGTAAAAGACCAGGATAATTTGTTGCAGACAATTTATAATAATCGTGATTTTCTTGTAAAAAGATCCCAATGGATTTTTGGCGGCGACGGCTGGGCCTATGATATTGGGTTTGGCGGACTGGATCATGTATTGGCTTCTGGTGAAGATGTCAACATCTTGGTTTTTGATACGGAAGTATATTCAAATACCGGCGGACAGTCTTCTAAAGCTACTCCAACAGCGGCTATTGCTAAATTTGCTGCCAGCGGTAAAAAAACCAAGAAAAAAGACTTAGGGATGATTGCTATGAGCTATGGATATGTTTATGTGGCACAAATTGCCATGGGAGCTGATAAAAATCAGACGCTCAAGGCAATTAAAGAGGCCGAGGCTTATCCAGGACCATCGCTGATTATTGCTTATGCACCTTGTATTAATCATGGGCTGCAGCTTGGTATGGGTTTCAGTCAGCAGGAAGCGAAGCGTGCTGTAGATAGCGGCTATTGGGCAATGTACCGCTTTAATCCGCAATTAAAGGAAAAGGGACAGCAGCCATTCACTTTGGATTCTAAAGAACCAACTATGAACTTTCAAGAATTTCTTATGGGTGAAGTACGTTATGCATCCTTGATGAAACTATTTCCCGAAGCAGCGGCTGCCCTATTTGAAAAAACAGAACAAGATGCCAAAGAACGGCTAAGAAACTACAAGAGACTGGCGGACATAAAAGAATAGGAATATTTTTGGTAAGAGATCGATACTAAGACTGAGGATGCAGAAGGTAATTCTGCATCCTATATTTTTTTTACGAGTAAAAAATATAGGTCTTAGATGATGGTTGGTGCTGCTTTAAGGTCGCGCCAGGTCCCTGTTATTAACGCTGCGCCATTGGCATTAACCTCCGCTTATAATAACAGGAACCTGGCGCTTGGTTTGAGGCTGAGAGGACATGCTGTGTCTTCTTATTAAAAGTATAGTATAGGCTTCTTGCTGTCATTGCGACGAGGTACGAGGAAGCAATCCCTGCTTGCTAGAGTTTGCTTCATTACACTCGCAAAGACAAAATAGAAGCGTTAGAGTCTCTTTTAGTGATGCTGTATGTATAGGTCTTGAAAGCAACGAAAGATAGAAATGTAGAACGAGAATTGTAAAAATAGTATATAATAAAGTAGCGCAGTATGAAAATTAATACGATGAAATCTAAGTCATGAAAAATATAAGTTAGATGTAACAAAATGCATAAGACTTCCCAATAGAATAGTAGGAGGATAAAAAATGTATCCGATAAAGTTTAAGCCCATTTATAAAGAGCGTATTTGGGGCGGTATCAACTTAGCGGCTGTATTTGGCAGAGAGCTCTCTGGTGATCATATCGGAGAAAGCTGGGAATTGTCCAGTCATAATAATGGTACGAGTGTTGTAGAGAATGGCTGCTTAGCAGGTAAAAAATTAAATGAACTTATTGCAGAATATAAAGAACAAGTAATGGGCAAGAAGTTTAACAGTGATAATTCCTTTCCCTTATTAATTAAAATTCTTGATGCTAATGATAATTTGTCGATCCAGGTACATCCTGATGATGCATATGCGCAAAGAGTAGAAGGAGAAGCCGGCAAAACAGAAGCCTGGTACGTAATACATGCTAAGGAAAATGCGCACATTATCTACGGTCTCAAAAATAGTATTACGAAAGAGGATTTTAGTAAGGCCGTGGAAAATAATAGGATTGATGATGCTGTGAAAAGAGTACCAGTGAAGGTAGGGGATATGATTTTTGTTCCTGCAGGCATAATCCATGCTTTACTTGATGGCGTTATGGTTTATGAAGTACAGCAGAATTCAGATACAACCTATCGAGTCTATGACTATGACAGAGTAGGCGATGATGGAAAGAAACGGGAACTGCATATTGCAAAGGCTCTTGATGTTATACAATTTGAAGGACAGCCCAGTTGCAATTTTACAGAACAGAGCATTCAGTGCCAATATTTCTCTATGGAAAAGTTATCTGTTGCCGGTGAAAAATATGAACTGACAGACGAGCAATTCATCATATATTGCGTCGTCGCTGGTTCGGGTGAAATCCGGTATAAGGAATCGATAGTAAGTCTAAGCCCTGGAGAAACAGTACTTATTCCAGCATGTTTAGACGAGGTTATTGTAAAGGGCAATCTTGACTTGTTAAAAATAAGATAAAAATTGATATCAGATGCTGTATCTATTATTGGCAGAATTTAAGAGCGACTCCCCTTTTTTATAAAGGGGAGCTAAAGTTATGATGTTGAAAGTATCTGCTTTTCAAGTGGAAAAACATAAGATTTTATGAACCACAAAGGCATAATGCCGTTGATGTGGCACACTAAGGAAACACAATAGAATATAAATGAAATCCTTTGTGTCTTTGTGGTTCAAGTATGTTTTGTATGTTTTAAAGGACTTGTCAGCATTTTTCTTGTAATTGCTATAAGTACTGTATAAGATATTCTGAAAAGTCTCGAGAACTGAAGCTGCAAATGGAGAGGATTTATATTAAAACAATTGCTGTTGATTTAGATGATACCTTAAATAATTTTACGGAAACCTTACAAAATACTACGTTTATTTTTGATGAATCATATGGTTTAACCAAAGAAACTTTTCATAAGTACATTGATAAGCTGCGGAATCATGCAAGGGACGAAAGTGAGTTGCTAAGTAATGAATTTTCTTATTTTCGTTACAAAATACATGAACAGTGTTATAAAGCGGCTAAAGCAAAACCTGAAGGTGTAGAATTTATGCAATGGCTGAAAAATAATAACTGGAGAATTCTGATCTGCACCTATCGGGATTTAAGAAGAGCAAGTGATTGTACTAAGAAATGGTTGAAGGATAATAATATCCCTTATGATTATTTATTTGCTGTAAATAATAAAATAATTTTTTGTAAGGTATGGCAAATAAACACCTTGATTGACGATGATGAATTTAATATTTTGTACGGGGAAGAACACGGCATTAATGTATATTATTCCATTATGGACAAACATAAGGATATGCAAAAAACAGCTGCTAAAGGCTTTCATAAATTCAGTGAGGTAAAAAAATGGATTCAAGAGTAATATTGCTAAAAGAATTTTATAGTACTATGCAAAAAGACAAATTAAAGTTAGAAAGCAATTGTTATGGTTTTGGATTTTTGAATACCTTATTATCCCATGATAGTAAGTTAGAGTATGGCGAGTTAACCTCTAGCTTAGTTCATAAATATAAACTGGTGGATATACCTGAATATCGCATGGATACACTGCTGCAAGGCCATATTAATAAATACTATAATGCCTGCCTCTACTTTAATGAAATAGCAAATAACATCTTCTGCTTTAATTTGGATAATAATTTTAAAGAGAACAATACAGCTCTTATACCGGAAATGCAGTATTCTGTGGAGCGGCTTACCGAAAATTTAATCGAATTGGGAATAGAACCTTTAGTTATTGTCAGTGGCAGAGGCTATCATGTCTGGGGCCGGTTAGCTGTGCCTATAGATAATAAACAATTACATCATTTTATGTTACAGATAGTAGCAAAAACAATGGAAGCATTGCATACAAATGGCTTTGATTACAAGCGAGTAAAGTTTAATATGTATCCGAATAATGAAATTATTAATACCGTGTCATTACGATTTTTCGGCTCGGAGCATGTAAAAAATAAAATATTTAGTTATGTGTATACCAATAATGGTATGCTGGAAGAAAATGATTCATGGGAATATTTTGCTGATTATTTGCAGAATAAAACCATATCTAAAGAACAGTTTGTACAGGCAGCTGCTAAACTTGCCAGTTATTTTTAATGGTTTGTCTACAGTATAAAAGTTGTTTTACGATTTCTTTACGATAGTATAGCAGCTTTTCTATTATCTTTAATTACCCAGCTGATTTTAAAAGGTTATTTAATGGAGAATGAGGTAGAATAAAGGTAGTTTACTTGAATTTATAAGTTAACACAAACAAAGGTAGGTATATTCGTGTCTAAGGAAATATTAATTATTAGACTCAGTTCGATTGGTGATGTTATCCATTGTACACCAGTGGCTAGTTCTCTAAAAGCTGCCTGGCCGGATTGTAAAATAACCTGGCTGGTTGGTGAGGTTTCAGCAGCTCTTCTAAAGGATAATCCTCACATAGATGAAATTATTGTTTGGTCACGAGAAAAGTTCGATAAAAATTTTCGTGACCGTAACTTTAAAAAAGCTTTGGGGATGTGGCGTGAATTACAGCATAAATTACAAGGCAGACAGTATTATGCCGTTCTTGATATCCACGGTCTTTTTCTTACGGGAATGATAGCCAGGCAGGTCAATACACAAAGACGCATTGGCATGACGGGCACAAAAGAATTAAATTCTCTGTTCATGACGAAGACTTGTAAACCTCTTGGCAAGCACATTACAGATAAATATCTCGGTGTGTTATCATGCTTGGGCATTCAAGCGGTAGACCATACGATGCACCTTGTCATACCGAAAGAGGCAAAGGCCTTTGCGGAACAGTTTCTTCAAAAGTATGCTATTTTGCCCCAAGAAAAAATTCTCGTGTTGGTGCTGGGAACCACTTGGCCTACTAAAAACTGGCCGCTTGCTTTTTTCATAGAAGTTGTGGGGCAGTTGCATAAGGATTTCAGGATTATTCTGTGCGGGGGAAAAGCGGAAATGGAGTTGGGCAGAGAAGTAAAGAGAAAAGCAGGTGCGTCAGTAATCAATGCCGTTGGTTTAACTTCATTGCTTGAAATGGCTGGCATTATTGAAATCGCATCCGTAGTTGTTGCTGGGGATACGGGACCTCTTCATATGGCCGGTGCACTGGAAGTTCCCACTGTTGGCATGTTTGGACCTACAAATCCAGCAACCTATGCACCCCTTGGAGGGCAGCATGCAATTATTTCCAGCACTCTTCCCTGTGCTTACTGTCATAAACAGCGCTGTCCTCAGGGAGAGGAAAGGTGCATGAAAAGTATAACTCCTGAGGCTGTGATTCAAAAGATCTATGCTGTTGTTAGCTAGAGAAGACTGAAATTTAGATGGAGTTTTTGCATTTTGAGGCGAAGCCGCTCTAGGCCCCTTATTGGGGAATAATAGAGCGGCTTCGTCATCCGATCAGCCAAAAGGGTAATTTGCAATTAATAATTCAAGTATCTGTAGGAAGGTTAGGAACTTATGTTATATTGTAAAAGATTACGTGATCATGAATGCAAGAACTATAAAAGAGGCCAGTGAAAAATGAGAATATTAAAAAAATGTCAACAAGTAGTATGACGAAATCGAATTTACATTTAATTGAAAAGCATAAATAAATAATATATGATATGGCTGTAAAGACATTATATTTATATATTAAAGGAGGGAATAACCTAATGGAGAATGTTGTAGTAAAAGAAAGTTCTTCAGGTACACGTGTAACAGTCCAAAAGTTGGGAAGGTTTCTCAGTGGAATGGTAATGCCCAATATTGGCGCTATTATCGCATGGGGGTTTATAACTGCTCTATTCATACCAACTGGGTGGGCGCCAAATGAAAACATAGCAAAATTAGTTGGGCCGATGATTATTTATCTTCTACCCCTACTGATTGGTTATACTGGCGGAAAAATGGTTTACGATGTTAGAGGCGGAGTTGTTGGTGCTGTTACAACTATGGGTATTATTGTTGGTTCAACACAACCGATGTTTCTGGGCGCGATGTTAATGGGACCTTTTGGTGGTTGGGCAATTAAAAAAGTTGACCAAGCATTTGAGGGTAATGTTCCTGCTGGCTTTGAAATGTTAGTAAACAATTTTTCAGCTGGTATTGTTGCAGGTGCTGTAGCAATTTTGGCTTTTGTTGGTGTTAGTCCTGTAATGGTAGGTCTTACTGCTGCATTATCAGCTGGTTTGGCAGTAGTTGTTAATGCTGGAATGCTACCTTTAGCGAATATATTTATTGAACCCGCTAAAATCCTTTTCCTGAATAATGCTTTAAATCATGGAATCTTAAGTCCTATTGGAATGGAACAAGCAGCAAGAACTGGGCAATCTATCATTTTCTTATTAGAACCAAATCCAGGACCTGGCCTTGGTATATTGTTGGCATATTGGTTTGTAGGTAAAGGAACTGTAAAGCAATCTGCACCGGGTGCTATGATTATTCATTTCCTTGGTGGTATTCATGAAATTTATTTCCCTTATATCCTTATGAATCCTCGTTTGTTGTTAGCCGTTATCGGTGGTGGTGTTTCTGGTACATTGACTTTCCAAGCTCTAGGGGCTGGTTTAGTTGCTGTTCCTGCTCCAGGCAGTATATTTGCACTAATTGCAATGTCTCCAAAGGGTGGTCTCTTCTCTGTATTAGCAGGTGTTGCTGTGGCAACGGCAGTATCTTTCTTCATTGCTTCTGCATTAATTAAGATGAGCGGTCAGGTAGCGGATGAAGATGAATTAGTACAGGCAAGTGCAAAAGTACAAGAACTTAAGGGTAAAAAGGTAGAAGTTACTCCGGCTGCATATCAAAACGTACAGAAAGTTGTATTTGCTTGTGATGCAGGAATGGGCTCTAGCGCTATGGGGGCTACAATTCTCCGCAAGAAATTTAAGGAAGCAGGCTTAAATATAACTGTAATAAATACAGCTATTAATGAAATTCCAAGTGATGCTGACATTGTTGTTACGCAAAAAACATTAACAGAACGTGCGAAAGCAAAATTACCAACAGCAGAACATATTGGGATTGATAACTTTTTAAACAGTCCAGAGTATGATCAGTTAACGAAACGCTTATCATAAGAAAGAGGCCGATTGTTTTTCTTGACAATAACCTATGATTGCGTAAAATAAAAAGAAACGTCACGCTAGTTGTATAACTAGCGTGAACTCTTTCTTTAAAAGGGGTTATAGCTATGAATGTTACCTCAAGACAGCGCACGATTTTAAATATTTTATTAACAGAAGAAGAGGAAATAACCGTTAATGAAATTGCCGAGCAAATTGAGGTAAGTACAAGGACCGTTCACCGAGAACTGAATGACATTGAGGATCTCTTATCTGTATATCAATTGCAATTAGTTAAAAAGGCTGGAATTGGCATCCTGATTGAAGGCGATATAGAAAATAAGGATATAGTCAGGAGATTACTCCATAATCAAAGGATTGTTGAATATTCATCAAAGGAACGCAAACTGCTCATTTTATGCCAGCTTCTTGAATCCAAAGAACCAGTAAAGTTGGTTTCCATGGCTCATGATTTAAAAGTGACAATTGCAACTATTAGTAATGATTTGGATGAATTAGATGAATGGGTTAAAACCTATGATTTAACGCTCATTCGTCGCAGGGGATACGGTGTGGAACTGTATGGTGCAGAATCGGCCATAAGAAAGGCTATGAGCACCCTTATTGCAGAAAACTTAGATGAATTCGATTTATTAGGGTTACTGAGAGAAAACATTCAGGAAAAACCATTAAAAAAAACAATTAATACAGTATCGGAACGTTTGTTAGGACTCATTGAAAAAGAAAAACTTGTTATTATTGAAAATTCGCTGCGGGATCTGAAGAACGAACTGCCTTATCCTTTAGCGGACAGTTCCTTTATTGGTTTGGCAATACATTTAGCTTTGGCTATTGAACGTATTGAAAAAGGTGAAAAAATAAGTTTTGATGAAGTTTACTTAAAAGAGCTGGAACGAACCCCGGAATTTAAAATTTCTGAAAAAATTGTGTTAAGGCTTAGAAGTATATTTCAATTGGATATACCCGTTGCTGAAATTGGCTATATCACCATGCACTTGCGTGGAGCCAAATTAAGAAGTTCATATGATGATTATTTCGAGTTTAAGAATGTAGAGCTTGCTCTTAAAGTGAATAAATTAATTAGTTTCTGTGAAGATAAACTTCGTGTAATTCTTAATGAAGATCCAACATTGATCCAAGGCTTGCTGACTCATATGGAACCTGCGATTTTTCGTATCGAAAAAAATATGAAAATAAGGAACCCTCTGATAGAGGAAATTAAGAGCAGGTATAGCCAGCTTTTTCAAATTGTAAAAGAAGCAGTAGAATTTATTTTTACGGATTTGTTCGTCCCGGACGAGGAAATAGGTTATCTGGTAATGCATATTGGTGCTTCTCTTGAAAGAAATGGAATGGATTATAACCGACAATATCGTGCCCTTGTTGTATGTGCAAGTGGTATTGGATCTTCCAAAATATTAGCAAGCAGAATAAAAAAAGAATTGCCTGCCATTGGATATGCGCAAAATATCTCTATGTTTGATATTGAGAAGATTTCAAAGAGTGACTATGATATCATTATTTCAACAGTACATCTATCGATCAATTCCCACGATTATATTATAGTTAGTCCTCTCCTTACCAGAGATGATGTTAAAAAGATAACGATGTACTTAGCTAATTTAGGGGATACAAAAAAAGATTACCAAATTGTTATTCCTGAAAGAAAAGATGATTTGTTAGCAGCATTAAAGTCTTATCAATCTTATATGGATCATACCATTCAAATTATTGAAAACTTTGATTGTCAGACCATTGATAATCAACAAATGAATATCACGGAAATTTTGAATTTGATCTGTAAAAAAGTTGAACAGGATAATATCATAAGTGATGTACAAAGCATTACCCACAAATTGTTAGAAAGAGAAAAATTAGGTGGTTTAGGAATTTCGAGCATAAAATTAGCATTGTTTCATAGCAGAAATAAAGAAATTTTAAAACCAGCTTTAATGTTATATTTTTTAAAAATACCAATTGTTATCAAGTCAATGGAAAATAAATTAATTAATGTTGACAAAATACTTTTGCTTCTGGCGCCTGAGAATATTTCAAAAGAAGGCTTGGAAATTTTAAGTGAAACAAGTTCATTATTAATTGAAGAAGAGATTATTACCGTGTTAGCCTCAAAAGAACCAAGTCAAATAAGATTCTTTTTCTTAGAAAATTTATATAGATATGTTCTAAAAAAAATTAAAGGGAGAGATCAATGATGACGAAAGATATTTTTTCTGTCGATAAAATTGTGATGAAAGCAACTGTAGCAAATAAACTGGAGGCTATAAAACTGGCGGGACAGCTCCTGGTCCAGGGAGGACATGTTACTGAGGATTACATTAATAAAATGTATGAGCGGGAAGAGCTCATTACCACTTATATTGGCAATGGGGTAGCAATTCCTCATGGAACGAATGAGTCAAAAGAGTTTATACAATCCTCTGGCATATCTATTATACAGGTACCGGGTGGTGTGGATTTCGGCAATGGAAATATTGCTTATTTGATTATCGGTATTGCCGGCATTGGTGATGAGCATTTAGAAATGCTTTCCAATATTGCTATTGTATGTTCCGAAGAAGAAAATGTAAAAACAATTGTTGATGCAGCCACGAAAGAAGAGATCATTGAAATATTTAAAAGGGGTTGAGCATATGCTTGCGATACATTTCGGTGCTGGTAATATTGGCAGAGGATTTATTGGACAATTATTACATCAGGCTGGTTACAAAGTATGCTTTGTTGATGTCAACGATGAATTGGTTGACGAAATTAACAAGCGACAGGAATATACAATTATACTTGCCAGTGAAGAACAAACTACTTTTCCTGTTAACAATGTAGTAGCCTTAAATAGTAAAGATGAAACGGCCGTGGCAGAAGCTATCGCTGCTGCGGATCTTGTCACAACAGCGGTAGGACCTAATATTTTAAAATTTATTGCCCCCGTTATTGCTAAAGGGATTAGCAGACGCTTATTAAAAGGGAATAAACCTTTAAATATTATCGCCTGTGAGAACATGATTGGCGGCAGTACTTCCTTGAAATCCTTTGTATATGAAAAACTTACGGTAGAGGAACAGCAGCAGGCAGCAGCTATGGTTGGATTTCCTGATGCCGCTGTGGATCGCATTGTGCCGCTGCAAAAGCATGATGATAAATTGCTTGTTATGGTAGAGCCTTTTTATGAATGGGTCGTTAATAAGTCCCAGGTAGTAGGTGAAATTCCTCAGGTAGAAGGAATTTCCTATGTAAATGAATTAGAACCATTTATTGAAAGAAAATTGTTTACTGTCAATACTGGCCATGCAACCGTTGCTTATCTTGGTTATCAGATGCAATTGGAAAGCATTGATAAAGCCATTAAACATCCTTATGTGTTAGACATAACGAGAAAAGTATTATATGAAACAGGTGCTCTTCTGGTCGCTAAACATAATTTTGATAAAGAAAAGCATGAGGAGTACATTAATAAGATCATAAAACGCTTTCAAAATTACTATATAACGGATGAAGTTACCAGAGTGGGGCGTTCACCTATTCGTAAATTATCGCCAAAGGATCGTTTAGTTGGACCTGCACTGCAGGCATTACAATATGATATTAACCCTTGGGCACTGTCATTAGTTATTGCTTCTGCTTTATCGTTTGATTACAGTGAAGATCCAGAAGCAGTGGAAATACAAAGTTATAAACAGAAGAATGGCCTGGAGGAGACAATCATTAAATATACCGGAATTACTACGGAAGTTCCTTTATTTAAAATGATTGTTGAGCAATATAGCCAATTGCTGAAATTAAATTAATAATGAATGGGGGACTCTTAGAGTTATCCTTGCATGTAGTGGACAGAAAAACGACAACTCAGTCGTTTTTCTGTCCCTATTTGTTTTTAATGATTATCCTGCTGGAGCAACTCAGAAATCTTTGTTTAAATTATATTATTTCGAATGGCAAAAACAGCTAACTGGGTTCTGTCCTTAAGTGAAAACTTTGATAACAGTGAAGATATCATATTACGGATAGTACCTTCCGCCAGACAAAGAATGGATCCGCTTTCTTTATTAGTTTTTCCTTCAATAATCAATTTCAATAATTCTATTTCCCGTTCATTCAATTGGATTTTCATTTTTCCGCTTTCATGGGGAAGATTCTTGAAATTTTCATGAATCATGGTCATAACCTTTTCTTCAAAAACACTTAATCCTTTCATCGTGCTTTTTATTGTCGTTATTAAATCATCCTCACTGACTCCCTTCAGGATATAACCATCGGCACCATTTTTTAAGACTTGCGTGATATATTCATTGTGATCAAATGTTGTTAAAACAATGACTTTAATATTTGCATGTTTTTCCTTAATCAATTTTGTTCCAATAACACCATCACATATTGGCATCCGAATATCCATTAATACAAGATCGGGAACCAATTCTTCACATATTTTGACAGCCTCTTTACCATTACCGGCATCTCCAACAACTATAATTTCTGGGTCATTTTCTAGAAGTTCTTTTAGTCCTCTTTTGTAAACAGCATGATCATCCACAAGTACAACTCTAATCATCAAAAATTCCTCCTATTGCTCTGAATAGTTCTTTCAGTTCTGTTTCTCTTTCTCTTTCTTGTCTCTAGAAACCCCTCGAAATAAAAAGAGCGTTTAGCACAGAGTTTAAATTAAGTAGTGTAGTATTTTGAAAATACATGCGTGAATAGTGGAAAAAAATAATGGGAACTAGCAATATTATTTTCCTTGGGGTGGAAAGCTGGTCCTGATGATGAGAGTTAAAGAAAATTAAAGTGACAATTATAGGAATTAGGAAAGACGTTTTTAGTACTATGTGCATGGAAAAATATATTTTTCCATGCACATAAAAGTGAAAAAATCATAAATTACGTATGCAAATAACTAGAAACATATCATTTTTTATCTTTTTAAGGAAGATGAGTGCTGATCATTATTATTGTATATCTATCAGCTAATCCTCTGGATGAAAGATTTGTTACTTATCTTGAGATAGTTCTTGTCTGAATAGTAAGAAAATTCATGGGTTTAGTTGACTAATTAGTCAACTAATTATATACGATAGTTGATAGCGCACTCTATATATCTGTGAGAAAAAGGTTTTGTTCTTATGATAGACTCTTTTTTATTAGCAGATTTGCTAGGTAAGGAATAAATTTAAGGATGCTATCACAGATCAAAGATGAGATCCCATAGAAAATAGCAGCCAATTCTTTATTGGTGGACCAGTGGTATTTCAACACGGACAGTAAAGCCTCTTTCACCGTCCGGTCCATATGTAATTTTCCCATTTAATTTTTGGGTTCTTTCTTCCATTCCTCTTAATCCGAAACCTTTATTGATACTTGAGCATCCTTGCCCATCATCAATAATAAATAATAATAATCGGTCTGGATTAATATGAAAAATGATATCTATTCTTTTGGCAAATCCATGCCGCACAGAATTAGTAATTGCCTCTACGCAGATTTTATGAATTGTTTCATATATAGAAAATAACGAAGAGCCTAATCCCTTTTCATTTAAATATTCTTCACCGCAAATAGATAATTCAACCTTGATTCCTGATAATCTGACATTATTAATAATATTTTCAATAAAATCAATAATCTGTTTTTCGGAAAAATCAGGCTGCCACATTTGCATTGTGCACCGCAGTTCCTTTAATCCATCCTGGGCAATTTTCAATGTTTGAATGAGTTTTTCTTTAATCAGAATATCATCTTCATTACATTTTTTTAAACAGTTATTGATGCATAAAATGATCAATGTTAAGGTATTTCCCATTGTATCATGTACTTCGTGTGCTAACCGTTTTCTTTCTTTGACAACAGCTAATTCAGTAATGATTGAAGTCTCTTTCTCTAATTGCTGATATAACCTGCTTAATCCAGGATCATGCTGCATGATTAGAGAATAATTTGTTACAGGGCTCATCTTTTGCTTTGATAATTCTTCCATCTTATTGGGGGTTGATTGTCTAAAGTCCCGAAATTGTCCTATGTGGTTCTTCAGTCCAGCATTTTCGATCATAGTCCTCACACTCTCATTTCATGGAAATATTCATATTATGAACTACAGGTACAATATAATTATAACAGACGTAATACAGCATATTTTTTACACATACTCTTGATATCGTTGAGGATACATCATTCATAAGTCATTATTCGCAATGCTTAAGTCATAACGGAAATTGCTTTGAATTAATCCTGCAAGTTGAAGCGCTTTTAGCAGAAAAGTTACATCCTTATGTCGGGTAAAGTCTTAATGGGATTAAGCCTATTATGAATGTGTGAATTTAAAATCAAACATCCTCTGTTTAATCCCTGGATTTCCTAATGTTTCTGCCATTTTTAATGAAACGAAAGTTGCTAAAATACAAAGTTTAAAACAATTCAATTGTGATTAATCTCAATTATTCATAGGAAATTTCAATTTGCAAATTTACTTGATTTTTAATATATAACATTAACTGGAAACAGTCAAATGAATTTTGGAAAATAATGAAGGATTATACTATATACTGTAATAAGATAAAATGACTAAAAATACCATTAATTTCTATAAAAATTCAACTTTATAAAAGAGCCAATTATCATGTTTATTAGAAGGATTATATAGTTTGGCACCGTTTTTTGAGCGGTGCTTTTTGTCATTTTTTATGCAAATTTTTTAAAAAATTTTAAGATACACATGCGATAATTTATGATACACATCACTTTTTTTGGTGATAGCAGTAATATAAAAGTCATGAGAAAACATCACTCGACTGTGATGGATGACACCTATTTTAGCAGTAAATTTTTAGTTATTATGTTTATATGGGATATAGTTCCAGTAGTTCCAGTAGTTCCAGTAAGTCGGAAGTTAGTCTTATACCTTAGCAATTTTGTTCAAGTTATATATGTCTGATATGGCTAAATGAGAGTACTTATATGACAATTTTAAAAATTTTGGGGGGGCAACATATGACTGAGGAAATCATAAGTGGGCAGCAGAACTTGGAAAAGAAACCGGATGGAGGGCCTGCTGAAACTAACCAAATTCTTATTTCGGCAACATTCACCGCAAATCCCATTATTGCGGGAATTGAATTTTATAGAAAAGAATTTGGAATGTCTTTTACACCAAAGATTGTTGATTATAATCAGACATTCCAGGAATTACTCAACCCAGAAAGCTTATTCAGGAATAATAAAAAAGGATTAAATGTTATTTTAGTACGCTTTGAAGACTGGCTGCCTTATTTGGAGAAAACTTCATCGCATTTTTCAGAATTAACCTCTGAAAGCAAAGAATTTCACCAGGTAAAACAAGACTTAACAATAATATTAAATGAGTTTGCCTGCGCTTTGCAAACTTATCAGAACTACTCTCAGTGCCCAACGTTAGTGATGCTTTGCCCCAGTTCACATTCATACCGACAAAGTGAACATTGGAAGTTACTCTTTATGGAATTGAGTGAACATTTAGATAAAACGATGAAACACTCCAGTTTAGTATCCCTGTTACAAGTGGAAAAATATCAGGATATTTATCAGATAGAGTTCATTGATGACGAATTTAGAAATCAGATCGGTCATATTCCTTTTGTGAATGAATACTATTATTTTCTCAGTACCCTTGTAATGCGTTTTTATCATTGGGCCAATAGTAAGACTTTTAAGGTCATAGCAGTCGATTGCGACAATACCCTATGGAAAGGGGTTTGTGGTGAAATAGCTCCGGGGGAAATAAACATTCAAGGTACCTATAAAGAATTACAGCAGTTTTTGATTGGTCAGAAAAATCAGGGGATGCTTATTTGCCTTTGCAGCAAAAACAGTGAAGATGATGTGTGGAAGGTATTTGATCATCATGGGAATTTTCCTTTGCAGAGACAAGACTTGGCAGATTATCGCATTAACTGGCAGTCAAAATCCGAAAATCTTAGATCACTGGCTGAATCTTTGAATATTGGTTTAGATAGTTTTATTTTTATTGATGATAACCCAGTGGAGTGTGCAGAAGTAAAATCACGTTGTCCGGAAGTATTAACGTTACAATGGCCTGAGCACGAGGAACAGAGACAAAATCTCATGCACCATACCTGGGCTTTCGATCATTTTATGGTTACTGCGGAAGATGTTAATAGAACGGTTATGATGCAGCAAAACCTGGAGCGGGAATCATTATTAAATAACAGTAATGACTTTAATGATTTTATCAAAAATCTAAAATTGGAAGTCAATATTCTTTCCATCAAACCTCAAAACGTTACTAGAGTAGCTCAATTAACAAGCAGGACCAATCAGTTTAATTTTACTACGATTCGCAGAAATGAGAATTTAATTCAAAACCTATTAGCCAAAGAAAAATATGAGTGTAAAATTGTCAATGTCAGTGATCGTTTCGGTCAGTATGGTTTAGTGGGTGTGATGATTTTTAAACAGATGAAAGAAGAACTGTCCATTGACAGTTTTATGCTGAGCTGCCGTGTATTAGGACGCGGGGTCGAATATAAAATGTTAGCAGAGCTGGGCAAAATAGCTTTTGATAGAAATATTCCTCATGTAAAGGTTCGAATTATTGAAACGGCAAAAAATAAACCTGCCCAGGATTTTCTTAATGGCATTGCCCGGCAGATTCCTATACAAACTAAAATTGAAAATAACGAAAAAGAAACAATATTTCTTTTTGATGCATTTCATTTAAGTGCTATTCAATATATTCCTTTTACCCTTCCAGATTCTAAGCGTGCTACTACGATAAAGCGAATGGAAAATGTTATAGAGATAGAAGGCAATACTCAAAACATAAATGAGCGTTTCATAAAGGTTATAGACGGACTATATAATGTTCAATTGATATCGCAGGCCATCACGGCGAATTCTGCCATAAAGCCTATTCTAACAGAGAATAAATGCACCGGGCCAAATGCTGCAAAAGTTTCTTATTCCCAGATACTTGCAACAGTAAAAAAAATATTTGCTGATATTCTTTTAATTGACGAAGAGAAAATTGACGTTAAAGATTGTCTTGAAAATTATGTTAAGGATTCTTTTAAAATTGTAGAATTGACAGTGGCTTTACAAAAGATTTTTCCGGATATATCAGCAACGTTCTTGTTTGAGCATTCTTCATTGGAGGAAATTGTCCAGAATATTTTCCCGAAATCCGACGGTATTTCTTATCCCGTCGATAATGGAGTTCCTTCACTTCACACAGCAGATAAAAAAATAGATAGCAGATCGAATGATAGCGAGCCCTTTGAAGTGGCGATTATTGGCGTAAACGGGAAGTTTCCCGGTGCTGAAACCATTGAGCAATTCTGGCAGAATTTATTGGATGGTGCCACCTCTATCTCTCAGATCCCTGATACCCGTTGGAATGCAGATTTTTTCTATGACCCTGACGGAGAAAATCCGGGAAAAAGCCATAGCAAATGGGGCGGATTTATCCAAGACGTTGATTGTTTCGATACTGCCTTTTTTCATATATCTCCTAAAGAGGCTGAATTGATGGATCCGCAGCAGCGCTTATTCCTGGAAGTCGCATGGGGGCTGATGGAGGATGCTTGTTATACCAGGGAAAGGATTGCCGCAGATACGGGCGTTTTCGTTGGCGTTATGGCCAATGATTATAGTAATTTCGTAGATGAGGCATCTATACAAGGGCAAGGAGCCTATCGTTGTACAGATACTTATCAAATTCCTAATAGAGTATCTTATATCATGAATTTCCATGGACCCAGTATTGCCATTAATACTGCGTGCTCTGCTTCCGGGACGGCCGTCCATTTGGCTTATGAAAGTCTGAGAAGAGGTGAGTGCAGCTATGCGATTGCAGGCGGCGTAAATCTGCTGCTGCATCCCAGCCGCTATATTCAGTATTCCCAAATGAAAATACTCACCAAGGATAATAAATGCTGTCCTTTCGGTGCAGAAGCCAGTGGAACTATATTTGGTGAAGGAATTGGTGCCCTGCTGTTAAAGCCTTTGGATCAAGCCAAACTGGACCGGGATAATATTTATGCGGTGATAAAGGGGACAGCAATCAATTCCGGAGGGAAAACAAACGGGTTTACGGTTCCTAATCCCAATGCTCAAGCCGAGCTTATAACAAATGCCTTGGATAATTCTCAAATTCCCGCCAGAACAATAGGATATGTAGAAGCACATGGAACTGGCACACCTTTGGGGGATCCAATCGAGGCACAGGGATTAATAAAAGCATTCCGCAAAAATAACTCATTGCCTAATGCCCAATCTGATATACAATATTGCGCTCTGGGGTCGGTAAAGTCAAACATCGGCCATCTGGAGTCGGGAGCGGCAATTGCTGGCATTATTAAGATTCTTTATCAAATGAAACATAAAATGATAGTCCCATCCCTGCATGCCAACATACTAAATCCGCTGATTCCTTTTGAATCCTCACCATTTTATGTTCCTCAAAAAGCGGCAGACTGGAAGAAGATCGTTTTAGAGAACGCAGATGGTAACAAGCAAACATTCCCGCGGCGTGCCGGTATCAGTTCCTTTGGTGCGGGAGGGTCCAACAATCATATCATTCTAGAAGAATTTGAATATATAAATTCAGTTTCCGAGAATAAAGGGGGCCATCTCCCTATCATCATTTTATCAGCCCGCCATGAAGATGCTTTAAGAAAGATGGCATACAATGTGTACAGGTTTATTGAATATAATCAGCCTCAGGCAGAAATGCTGGAGGAAATAGCCTACAGCTTACAGATTGGACGGGAACAATTTAAATACAGGCTGGCAATCATATGTGATTCCATAGATGATTTACAAGCCAAATTAAAAACGTATATAGACGGAAGAGCAGCTTCTGAAGAAATAATTACCAGCGTAATTCAAAATCCTTGTGCCTATCATGTGAATTTAAATTCAGAAGTGGATAGCAGATTTTTAGATAATTTGTTTCAAACCAAAGATTATATGAAAATTGCGGCATTATGGAGTTTGGGGGTTACTATAAACTGGGATTGTTTTTATCGGCAATACCGGCCCCGCCGCATCAGTCTTCCGACTTATCCCTTTGATAAGGAACGCTGCTGGATAGAGCATGCAGCAGCTAAGCCTAAAGAAAGTGCTAATACAGTTGCAGCTGTTATTCATCCCTTAGTGCAGCAAAATATTTCCCGATTTTCCGAGCAGCGATTTAGTTCACTATTTACGGGTTGTGAATTTTTTTTGGCAGACCATGTAATGAATGGAAAGAGAATCTTGCCTGGCGTAGCACATCTGGAAATGGCTAGGTATGCAGTACAAGCGGCTTTGGGGGAAGTAAGCGGTCTGGAGAACAATATGGGAATCGGGTTAAAAAATATTGTTTGGATTCGGCCATTGGGGGTAGATGATGAAGCTGTTCGGATAAATATTGAGCTCATGCCTGATGAAAAAGGCGAAATAAGATATGAAATATATAATGATACAGATAATGAGGTTATTTATAGCCAAGGAAGTGCATTCCTCAATGCAAATATAGAAAACTTTGTTTTAGACCTTCCGGCATTACAGGCGGAATGCAGCCAGTGCAGTTTTTCTGCCGATCACTTATATGAAACATTTAATAGACTTGGAGTGGAATATGGCCCGGGCTTTCGAGGGATTCAGGAGATGTATTGCGGGCGCGGTAAAATATTGGCTAAGTTATCGTTACCAGACTCTGTCGCTCAAACAGAGGAAAGATTAGTCCTGCACCCCAGCATATTGGATGCAGCTTTTCAGGCTTCCATCTGGTTTGACACTTTAGATGATTCATCTGGAAATCCGACAGCCCCTAAGCTGTCACAGCCATTCTCTCTGCAGGAACTTAATTACTTTGGCAGCTGTACCTCTTCCATGTGGGCATTGATTCAAAATGCTAAGGATCATAAGGACGAAAAGGGGCTTCAAAAATTAGATATTGATCTATATGATACGGCCGGAAAAATTTGTGTGAGAATGAAAGGTTATTCCTCTATAGTACCTGAGAGGGCTGCCAGAAGCGCGGTAATGATAGAAGATGTTAAGCCTCTGATCTTTCAGCCTTTCTGGCAAGAAAAAATTTCTGCTGTGCAAATAGACAAGGAATATAATCAACATCTCGTGGTTCTTTGCGAGATGGACGGTATTTTAGAAAAAGAGATTGAAGCCGGAATAAGCGGAGTACGGTGCTTAGCTTTACGATTGGAAGAAATAAGTATCGATAAAAGATTTCAGACTTATACTGAACAAATTCTTGAAGAAATTAAATATATGTTTAAACACCATATTGCAGATAAAGTATTAATCCAGATACTGATTCCCGGTCAGGGAGAACAGCAGGTTTTTGCAGGATTAGCCGGACTCATAAAAACAGCCCGGCTGGAGAACTCAAAAATAACGGCGCAATTAATCGAAGTGAAATTAGGAAATGATTCTTCAAAAATAGTGGAAAAATTAGCGGAGAATAGCCGTGATCCTGAATCTGTTCATATCCGTTATCATGATGGGAAACGCTGGGTTGCTGGATGGAAAGAAGCCGAAAAAGGCTGGGAAGCTAATTCTCTCCCCAAAGGTGAAGTTCCCTGGAAGGATAGGGGGATTTATCTGATTACGGGAGGAGCAGGCGGTCTAGGATTACTATTCGGTAAAGAAATAGCTGAAATGACGGATTCTTCCGTGCTGATTTTAACTGGCAGATCTCCTTTAAATGAAGCAAAGAAAAATCAGATTAAAGAAATTGAGGCTTCTGGAGCAAAAGTAAAATATATACAAGTCGATATAACTGACAAGCAGGCAGTCGATGACATACTGGCAGGCATCCGCAAAGAATTTGGAGGGCTGAATGGAATTATTCACTGTGCAGGAACCTGCAGAGATAATTACATTGTCAACAAAACGAAAGAAGAGCTTCGGGAAGTTCTAGCTCCCAAGGTAACTGGACTGGTGAATGTGGATGAGGCAAGCCAGGATATGAAACTGGATTTTATGGTGCTTTTTTCTTCCATATCGGGAAGCTTGGGAAATGCGGGACAAGCCGATTATGCTGCAGCAAATTCTTTTATGGATGCCTATGCTATATATCGTAATGAGTTAACTGCTAAGGATCAGCGTTATGGCAGAACCATTTCAATTAACTGGCCGCTGTGGAAAGAGGGCGGAATGAAGATTGATGGAGCCCTCGAAAAAATAATTCGTCAAAGCACAGGTATGGTGCCTATGCAAACCCGAAACGGAATTCAGACATTCTATGGAGTGTTAGCTTCTGAGCTGAATCAAGTTATGGTTGTGGAAGGCGAGTCCACAGGACTTCGGTCTTTTGTTTCTGGCAAACGCAAAGATGTAGAATCCATCACAAAGACATCTTCAGTAAGCGGGCAGGGACGCAAGCAAAACCCTGTGCGGGGAAGACGGCCTGAGATGAAGGGATTAACGATAACACAATGTCTGGAGTGGGATATAAAACAGCATATCAGCCGGCTTTTGAAAATTCCTCGTGAGAAAATTGATCGTAGGGACAACTTTGCTCAATTTGGGTTTGACTCAATTACTCTGACCCAATTTGCCATTCTTTTAATTAGGCAATATGGAGTGGAAATGACACCTGCTGTATTTTTCGGCTATTCGTCAGTTGAGCAATTGTGCCTATATATAATGAAGGAATATGAAGAAACTATTCACAGCTTTTATCAGGGAGATGCAGTAGCGTCTAAAGAATCAAATAATCTTACCATTCAAACAAGTCCATTTAAAATTCCGACCATTCAATCAGAACGGTTACTTCTAGGAAAGGCGTTTAAGGAGAATGAAACATTTCCTGGTATTCTGGAACCAATTGCTGTCATCGGAATGAGCGGAAGGTTTCCTGGAACGCGTAATATTAACGAGTTATGGGAGGTTTTATCCAACGGGCAGAGTATGATTAGAGAAATTCCTGCAGAGCGCTTTGACTGGCGGCCTTATTACGGGGATCCGCTTACACAGCCAGGAAAAACCAATTGTAAATGGTTCGGCTATATTCCCGGTATTACAGAATTTGAACCCTTGTTTTTCGAGATTTCACCCCGTGAAGCTGAGCTGATGGATCCCAGGCAGCGGTTATTGCTTCAGGAAGCCTGGAGAGCCTTGGAAGACAGCGGATATGGTGAAAAACAGATAAAGAATGAAAAAATAGGAATGTTTGTTGGCGTTGAACAGGGAGAATATCAATTGCTAACCAAAGAAGAAGGGGATGTTACCTCCAACAGCAATGCCATATTAGCCTGCCGCCTGGCTTATTTTTTAAACCTGCATGGTCCGGTTATGGCTATTGACACAGCCTGCTCCTCAGGGTTAGTTGCTGCTTATCAGGCACTATTAAGCATCCGTGCCGGGGAATGTGATACCGCTATTGCGGCGGGGGTTAATTTATTGCTTACGCCTGCCCCTTTTGTCGCCATGGCTCAGGCAGGAATGCTCTCAGATGACGGAGTATGCTATGCTTTTGACAAACGAGCGAATGGCATGGTTCCGGGGGAAGCAGTAGCTGCGGTAGTGTTTAAACGCTTATCCCAGGCAGTGGCAGATGGTGACCCCATTTATGCTGTAGTTAAAGGAAGCGGTATTAACTATGATGGTAAAACGAACGGACTTACTGCTCCAAACGGGCTTTCGCAAACCAATCTATTAAAATCAGTATATGAACAATATAAGATTAATCCGGAAGAAATTGACTATATGGTAACTCATGGAACGGCAACCCGCTTAGGGGACCCTATTGAAATTAATGCCTTATATGATGCTTTTAAAGGTTATACCAAGAAACAAGGATATTGCGCCCTGACTTCAACAAAAACAAATTTTGGGCATTGCCAGGCAGCTTCTGGATTAGTCAGTCTTATAAGCTTGGTTCAAGCAATACGGCATAAGACGATTCCGGCAAGTCTGAATTGTGAACAGGAAAGTGACTATATTAATTGGAAGGAAAGCCCCTTTTATATTAATAAAATGAAAAGAGACTGGCCTGCCGGGATGGAAGCAAAACGTACAGGGGCAGTCAGCGCATTTGGAATGAGCGGCACTAACGTCCATATGGTTGTCGAAAGTTATTCTGAGAAAACAGATATCAGCTGCGATCATATCCCTTATTATTTATTGGTATTTTCGGCTAAAACCCAAGAAGCCTTACAGGAAAAGATTAAGGACATGGTTGAATTCCTGCAGGATCCAAAAGTTGCCGAAGCGGATTTAATCAGAATAAGCCATACTTTATTAGAAGGGCGGCAGCATTTTAAATATCGCTGTGCGGTAGTAATTCAGGATAAAGAACATGCAATATATGTCCTACGATGTTTTGAGAATACAGAAACCTTGCCAAATCTATTTCGGGGAAAGGTCGGCAGGGATTTTATAAGCCGGAAAGCCATTGAGCAATACGCCCAGGAGTTATTGGCACAGAGCTGGAGTATGAGAGAAGAACGAGATAAGTATCAGGAAATACTCTTTGCCCTGGCGGAATTTTATTGTCAAGGTTACGAGATAGACTGGAAGCCGTTATTTGGAACGGGGACAGTACAGCGAATGCATCTTCCCACCTATCCTTTTGCTAAAGAACAATATTGGATATCCAATGCAGAGGTTCAGAGAGGCGTTACAAACAATAAGAAGGCAGCCCCAATTCACCCTTTAGTGCATGTAAATATCTCTGACTTTTCCGAGCAAAAATACAGCTCAACATTTACGGGGCAGGAAATTCTCCTGACAGATTACGCTGGGAGAGAATGTCGTATTTTCCCTGAAACAGTTTATCTTGAAATGGCACGAGCAGCGGTGGAAAATGCTGTGGGAACGTTAGGGGATCATGATACAGGAATCCGGCTGCAAAATGTATGCTGGACGAAGCCTATAACAGTTGGCGAACATCCCTTTCAAGTTCATATCGGACTTTCTCTGCTGGATAATGGTGAAATACATTATCAAATATATACTGCTTCTCAAATGGATAATTCTGAAGTCAGTGTCCATTGTGAGGGAAATGCGCTTGCGGTTTCAATTAGTAATTCTGCAATATTAGATCTTGCGTCTTTAATAAAAGAACTTGAGCAAAGCCAGCTTTCTTTTAGTCAGCTGCATGATGTTTTTAAAAAGAGAGGAGTTTCTTGCCTAAGTCAGCTTGGAATCGAAACCTTCTTTGCAGACAAAGACCGGGTATTAGTTAAATTACGCCTGCCTGAATCTAGTAGTGACGCTAAGGATCAATTGCTGCTGCATCCGAGTCTCCTGAATTCGGCGTTACAGGCTGCTGCTTATTTGATCAGTGGTTACTTCAGCCAAGGTCTCTTATTACCTCTTACATTACAAGAACTGGAGGTTCTTCATAAGCCAGCTTCCAGTATGTGGGCCCTGATTCGGTTCAGCAAGAACAGTAATAGGGAGAATATGACTCAGCAGTTGGATATCGATTTATGTGACGAAACCGGAGTAGTGTGCGTGAAGTTAAAAGGCTTAACAGTGAAAACTGCGGGTGAAACTATCGTTTCAGTCCCGGAAGATACAACTGATTTTAATCCCTACATGGCAAATGTCCAGGAGCCATACGAAATGATGACATTTGCCGAAGTGTGGCAGGAAGAAGCTTTGCCGGAAATAGCTTCCGTGAAATTAAATACGGTCATTTGTTTTCTTTCCAATCCGCAGAATCAGCAAACAGCACTGGGAACAATCCAGAAGCTGGATTCACAAACCAGAGTGATATTTATTGCTCAAGGCAACAGTTATAAAAAACAGAGCGAAGGCAAGTACACTGTTTCCCGTATGAACGGACAAACCTACAACGAGGCTTTCCGAAGTATCCAGGAAGAGATGAGATGCGGGGCATCGGGAGGGAAGGTGGCAATCCTTTATCTGTGGGCCGTAGAAGATGTAAGTTGCATAGAAGATTATTCCTGCATCGTCCATCTGCTTCAGGCTCTGGCATTCACAAAGCTCAAAGCCAAACACGTTTTGCTGGGAGCGCAGTTTAGTGATGGGCTGCAACGTTGTTATCTGGAATCCTGGATTGGTTTCGAGAGGTCTTTGGGAATGACACTGCCCAATACAAAAGTCGTACCCGTCCTTCAAGAATCTAAAAGACAGACGGGGGAAGCTGATATTATAAGCTGGCTGGCAAAGCTCTGGCCCGAGATGGGGATGGCCAAAGCACAAAGTGTCTTATATCAAAATGAGAAGCGGCATATCTATCAAGTGCAGCCGACCACCTTATCAGATGGTGAAACATTGATAAAACCGGGAAAAACGTACCTGATTACGGGGGGCTGCGGGGGGCTTGGACTCTTGTTTGCTGAACATTTAGCCAGATATTCTTTGGAGGCGTTGCCCGTAAATCTGATTCTTTGCGGCAGGTCTGCTCTCGATGCGAAAAAAGAGGCAAAAATACGAGACTTGGAAGAGCTGGGCAGCCGGGTGATGCATTTGCAGGCGGATGTCAGCGATGCAGCGGCCATGGAAGAAGGGCTGAGACGAGCAAAAAAATGTTTTGGCACGATTCATGGAGTCATTCATGCTGCCGGGATTATAGAAGGCCAGACTATTTTTGAAAAAGAATTCTCAAATTTTCAAAAGGTTCTGGAACCTAAAATAAAAGGCACTCTGGTGCTTGATAACCTGCTGCAGGAAGATGAATTGGAGTTTATTTGTTATTTCACGTCAACTTCTGCGATTATTGGAGATTTTGGTTCCTGTGACTATGCCATTGCCAATCGTTTTCTAATGGCTTTTACCGATTTTCGCAATCAAGAGCAGCAAAGGGGTGCAAGACGTGGAAAGGCTGTGGCAATCAACTGGCCGCTGTGGAAAGATGGCGGAATGGGTATGGGTGACGAAGAAAACACTAAAATGTATTTGAAGTCCAGCGGTCAGGGAATTTTGGAGGCTAAAGAAGGGTTGAATGCATTTGAACGAATCGTAGGGCAGCATAACCCTCAAAATATCCTGTTTATTGGTCAACCCAGCCGGGTACATCGATTTTTAGGCCTGATCAAAGATCAGCCGGTAATAGAAGTTGTTGATATTTGCGCTGCGTCAGGGGACTTGTCGGGAAAGGCAAAAGGCAGAAGGCCTGAAATGCAAGGCTTGACTGTGGAGCAATGCGTAGAGTGGGATCTAAAACAACTTATCTATCGATTGCTTAAAATTCCGCGGGATAAAATTGAGAAAGATGCCAATTTGGCGGATTTCGGCTTTAATTCTATCAATTTAACCCAATTTGCAATTTTATTGATTAAACATTACAGGATTGATGAAATAACTCCCACTTTATTTTTTAAACATTCTACCCTTAAGAAACTAATTCAATATTTTTTAACTGAACATCAAGATACGATTCAAGATTTTTATCAGGAAGACTTTACTGGCAATTTAGGATCTGTAGCGTCCTTTACTGAGCCAGTCATTCAGAAAGTCAGCAAGGCCGATAGAGTTCCAAAGCGACAGGATTCCTGCAGTCGTTTCGTTAAACGGGAAACAAGTTCAGATACTTTGGAACCTATCGCCATTATTGGAATGAGCGGGCGTTTTCCCGGAGCGCGTCATATTGATGAGATGTGGGAAATACTTGCTGCAGGACAGAATATGGTTCAAGAGATTCCAATAGACCGTTTTGACTGGCGGCAATATTACGGGGATCCCGCGAAAGAGCCGGGGAAAATAAGTGGGAAATGGTGCGGGTGTATCTCCGGTGTTGGAGAATTCGAGCCTTTGTTCTTTGAGATTTCGCCCCGGGAAGCTGAGATGATGGATCCCAGACAGCGGCTATTAATTCAGGAATCATGGAAAGCATTGGAAGATGCCGGTTATGGAGAGGAACAAATTACGACTCAAAAGATCGGGATGTTTGTGGGAGTTGAGCAGGGGGATTATCAGAAGATTGCCAAGGAGCAGAGCAGTATTACCTCTAACCATAATGGTATTCTGGCAGCAAGGCTTGCTTACTTTTTAAACCTGAATGGTCCGGTGATGGCCATTGATACTGCCTGCTCGTCAGGATTAGTGGCCGCCCATCAGGCAGTTATGAGTTTACGTGCCGGTGAATGCGATACGGCAATTGTGGCGGGAGTGAACTTGCTGCTGACGCCGGCCCCTTATATGGAAATGAGCCAAGCGGGAATGTTGTCAGCAGATGGCAGATGCTACACCTTTGACAGACGGGCTAACGGGATGGTGCCCGGTGAAGCAGTAGCGGTAGTAGTACTCAAGAAAGTATCTCTTGCTGAGGCCGAAGGGGATTCTGTCTATGCAGTTATTAAGGGGAGCGGTATTAATTATGACGGTAAAACGAATGGGATCACTGCACCCAGCGGGGCTGCCCAAACGAATCTTATTAAAGGAGTCTATAGCCGGTTTGGGATACATCCGGAAGAGATAGACTATATTGTAACTCATGGAACGGGAACAAAATTGGGGGATCCGATTGAAATCAATGCTTTAATTGATGCTTTTAAAGACGGTACCAGAAAAGAGTCGTACTGTGCTTTGACCTCAACGAAGACCAATTTTGGACATTCTGCCGCAGCATCCGGTTTGGTCAGTCTAATCAGTCTGGTACAGGCTTTGCGGCATGAAACAATTCCGGCAAGTTTGAATTTTGAACAAGAAAACGACTATATCAATTGGAAAGGGAGTCCTTTCTATGTTAATAAAATAAACAAGGCCTGGCCCGCAGAGAGGGGAAAAAAACGAACAGGAGCAGTCAGCGCATTTGGAATGAGCGGAACCAATGCACATATGGTAGTACAAAGTTATGAGGAAGATAAGGACGTTCCTTTTGAGCCATTCCCTTATTATTTGCTCGCCTTTTCCGCTAAGACGCAGGGAGCCTTAGAAGAGCAAATCAAGAATATGATTGAGGTATTGCAAAGCCCGGCTACTGTGGAGAAGGAGCTTGTTCAGATTAGTTATACTTTGCTGGAAGGCCGGCATCACTTCCAATACCGCTGTGCCATAGTGGCTCAAGATAAAGCTGGCACTGTATATGCAATGAAACAATTAGGGAAGAAAGAGCGGCTGCCCAATTTGTTCGAAGGGAAAACTCCCCGTGAATTTGCCGGGCAAAAGGTAATTGAAGAATATGTTCAAAACTTGTTAAAACAGAGTTTGGCAGTAAGGGACAACCGGCCTAAATATCAAGAGATACTTTATGCTTTAGCAGATTTATATTGCCAAGGCTATAAACTGGATGGAAGGCAATTATTTAGTGGCCTTAGATTACAGCGAATTCATTTGCCAACCTATCCGTTTGCTAGGGGAACCTATTGGATTGATGAACGGAAAACACAGATGCACACGAATTCTTCGAGGATGGTACAGGAGTTTTCTTCTGATGATACCTTTTATGAAAAATTAATCGATGAAATAATGCAGGGTTCTGTCAGTACCGAGATTGCAGCGCAAAAAACAAAAAAAATAATTGGAATCGATAGGTAGGGAGAAAAATGAAAGATTTTCTACAATACGTTTTTGATGAAGTAAAGAATAAACGATTGGGAAAAACCGAAGCGGTTGAACTGATTCGTCAGTTTCAATCGCACAATGTAATTAAACAAGGGAATTATTTACATCCCCTATTGCAGCAGAATACCTCCAACCTTTCGGAACAACGGTTTAGTACCATTTTTACCGGCCGGGAGTTTTTCCTGATGGATCATGTCATTAAAGGGCAGAAGGTTTTGCCGGGAGTGGCGTATCTGGAGATGGCACAAACGGCTCTTGCTTTAGCCCTTGGAGATAAAGCAGGGGAAGGACGGACGGGTATCCGGCTGAATAATGTAGTTTGGGCCCGTCCTATCGCAGTAGGTGAAGAGCCGCTTGCAGTGCATATCGGAATTTATCCGGAGGAAAACGGCAACATTGGCTACGACATATATAGTGTATTGGCAGACCATTCAGAAATATCTTATAGCCAGGGCAGTGCCCGGCTGATTCCTGGCGGGGATTATCCTATTTTAGATATTCAGACTTTGCAAGAGGATTGCAGTCAGGGGATTTTTACTCCTGACGAATTATATCAGGTTTATAAGCAAAGAGGCGTAGCTTATGGCCCCAGTCACCAAGGAGTAGAGATGATATATTTAGGTGACAACCGGGTGCTGGCCAAACTATCTTTGCCGGCTTCAGTAACTGATACGAAAGAGTCCTTTGTGCTGCACCCCAGTATGATGGATTCGGCTTTGCAGGCTTCTATTGTTTTGGATATGAATCTGGATAAGGAAATGAATCCTAAGCCGTCCATGCCCTTTGCACTGCAGGAATTGGAAATACTCAGTGCATGCACTTCCACTATGTGGGCGTTTATTCAATGTAGTGAGGGCAGCAGGGAAGGAAGCAAAATAAGAAAATATGATATTGACCTTTGTGATGAACAAGGAAATGTCTGTGTACGGCTGAAGGGATATGCAGCGCGTGTATTGGAAGGTGAAGTAGGGCTGACAGATTTTCCAGACGGTATAGGAAATTTGATGCTTGAATCTGTCTGGAAAGAAGAGGCATTGTTTGCGGAAAAAATACGGGATGAGTCGGAATTTCCTTTATATGAACAATATCTGGTAATTTTTTGTGAACCAGGAGACCTTTCCATAGAAAAGGTTGAAGCTGGCATTACTGGGATTGGGCATACCTGCCGCTGTCTTTGTTTGCAGTCTACCCAGAACGGAATTGATGAACGGTTTCAAACTTATGCCGTTCAAGTATTTGAAGAGGTCCAAAGCATCTTAAAAAACAAGCCAGCAGGTAAGGTTTTAATTCAAGTTATAGTTTCTGATCAAGGGGAACAGGAAATTTTTGCGGGTCTTTCAGGATTATTAAAAACCGCTAGTTTAGAAAATCGTAACTTAGTGGGACAGGTCATAGAAATGGATGTTAAGGAAGATATATCTGAAGCGATTGGCAGATTAAAGCAGAATAGCCGCAGTTTATTAAACTGCCAAATTCGCTATCACAAAGATAAGCGAATGGTTGCAAAATTAAAAGAAGTAAAAGCATCTTTGGAAACTCCTTTCTTAGAAGAATATCCTATTCCTTGGCGCGATGGGGGAGTTTACTTAATTACGGGCGGTACTGGCGGCTTAGGAATGATATTTGCAAAAGAAATTGCTCAGCATGCTGCAAATGCTGTTTTAGTTCTTACCGGACGCTCTCCATTAGATGAAGAGAAGAAGGTAAGACTCAAAGAATTAGGAGAGAAAGGGGCTAAATTTGTCTACCGGCAAATGGATGTAACCGACAGAAAAGCGGTTTATGAGATAATTGACAACATTTCAAAAGAGTATGGCAAGCTCAATGGAATTATTCATAGCGCTGGCGTAATCCTGGACAATTACATCATTAAGAAGAGTAAAGAAGAACTGCAGGCAGTCTTAGCTCCTAAAGTTACCGGAGTCATTAATTTGGATGAGGCAAGCAAAGAGTGCAGCCTTGATTTTATGATATTCTTTTCCTCCATTGCCAGCATGGGCAGTGCAGGCCAGGCAGATTATGCCACCGCCAATGCTTTCATGAATAGCTATGCAAAATACCGAAATTCCCTGGTAGTTTCCGGTCAAAGACGTGGCAGGACTCTGGCTGTCAATTGGCCGCTTTGGCAAGAGGGCGGAATGCATGTCGATTCTGCTACTGAAAAAATGATTACTCAGAGTACTGGGTTAGTGCCTATGAATACGAAAAACGGCATTTTAGCCCTATATCAAAGCTTAGCTTTCGGTAAAGATCAAATGATGATCATGGAAGGCCGCCTTAAACAGCTTCGTTCTCTCTATTTAGAAAGTCCCGCGTTAATAACTTCTTCCAATAAAGCGGTTCAAAATAAAAAAATAGCAATAAGGGAATCCGAGTGGCTGCAGGAAAATGCTGATAATCTTTTCAAGAAACTGTTATCAGCAGTCCTGAAGCTGCCGGCAGATCAAATTGATGCGGATGCTCCTATGGAGAAATATGGTATTGATTCCATTATGGTAATGATGTTAACGAATGAGCTGGAAAAGAGCTTTGGATCCCTATCTAAAACATTATTCTTCGAATACCAGACGATTAAAGAATTAACAGGATATTTTTTAGAATTTCATGGCGACCGGCTTAGTGAATTGATTGGCAATAAAGAGAAACTGGTGGTAAAGCAAGAGCCGGATTCAGCCGTTGAAAATGAGTCGGTACTATTAAATGAGCTTAATCGTCGGCGATCACGTTTTGCACCAGCCTATGCGCCGCTGCAAGAACAAATAGCAAAAGACCATATGGATATTGCCATTATTGGCATAGCAGGCCGTTATCCTCAAGCCGGTAATATTCAGGAGTTTTGGGAGAATTTAAAGAACGGTAAGGATTGTATCACTGAAATTCCTAAAGAACGCTGGGATAATAGCTTATATTTTACTGAGGATAAGAATAAACCAGGAAAAATTTATACCAAATGGGGAGGTTTTATTGATGGAGTAGATCAATTCGATCCGCTATTCTTTAACATATCTCCCCGGGAAGCAGAATATATGGATCCCCAGGAACGCTTATTTCTGCAGTGCGTTTATCAAATGCTCGAAGATGCGGGATATACCAGAGATACGATTGGTGCTGAAGCTAATGTAGGAGTCTATGTTGGCGTGATGTATGAAGAATACCAGCTTTATGCAGCCCAGGAACAGATGAAAGGGCACCCCATTACATTAGGGGGGCTTCCCGCATCCATTGCCAACCGCGTATCTTATTTTTTTAACTTTCATGGGCCGAGTATATCATTGGATACTATGTGTTCAGCCTCTCTGACAGGAATTCATCTAGCCTGTCAAAGTTTACAGCAAGGATATTGTCAGCTGGCTGTCGCAGGTGGCGTAAATGTTACAATTCATCCAAATAAATACTTGCAAATTTCAGAGGGACGGTTTGCCTCAAGCAGTGGCCGATGTGCCAGCTTTGGTGAGGGAGGAGACGGATATGTTCCCGGTGAAGGCGTTGGTGCGCTGCTGCTCAAGCCACTAACAGCAGCCATTTCCGATGGTGATCATATTTATGGAGTCATTAAAGGGACCTCTGTCAATCATGGAGGAAAAACAAATGGCTATACAGTCCCTAATCCTAATGCACAAGCACAGCTGATTACCCGGGCCATAAAAGAGGCAGGAATTAATCCCCGCACAATAAGTTACATGGAAGCCCATGGCACTGGAACGGCGCTGGGAGATCCAATTGAAATTACTGGATTGACTAAGGCCTTTAGAGAATTCACGACTGATAATCAATTTTGTGCAATTGGCTCGGTCAAGTCAAACATTGGGCATTGTGAGAGTGCAGCAGGAGTAGCTGGTTTAACAAAGGTTTTACTGCAATTTAAAAATTGCCAAATAGCACCTTCACTTCATTCTAATGAGTTGAATCATAATATAGATTTTCTTCATTCGCCATTTGTAGTCCAGCAGGAACTAACGGATTGGAAGAGACCTTCCATTAATGGAAAAGAAGTTCCCAGAAGGGCAGGCATCAGCAGTTTTGGGGCGGGAGGCGCAAATGCTCACGTTATAGTCGAAGAATATATTTCTTCTAACGTAAAGCCAATGGTGGCTAATTCCCCGGAAAAATTCATCATTGTATTATCTGCCAGAAATGCTGAACGCCTCAGGGAGCAGGCTCAGCAATTAGTAAGGGCAATTCGTGAAGAACAATTTTCGGATGCTCACTTATTTGCTATAGCTTATACTCTGCAAATTGGCCGGGAAGCTATGGAAGAGCGAATGGGAATCATTGTGGAATCTGTCAGAGAACTCAAAGAAAAATTAGAAAATTTTATTGCAGGTAACGAGAGTATTGAGGGACTTTATCGCGGACACGTTAAGTGGAATAAAGATATGATAGCTATTTTCGAAGCTGATGAAGATATGACAAAAACAGTAGATTCTTGGATCAAGAAGGAAAAATACACGAAATTTATCAATGTTTGGGTCAAAGGTCTGAACTATAATTGGCACCAGCTGTATCGTGAAAGCAAGCCTCAGCGCATGAGCCTGCCGACGTATCCATTTGCCAGGGAACGTTATTGGGCGCCTAGGACGGAATTGCAGGCAAATATTGTTACAAGCAATGGTATTTTGCATAACCTTCATCCTTTATTGCATCAAAATACCTCCAGCTTGTCAGAACAGCAATTTAGTTCAACCTTTACGGGGCAGGAGTTTTTTCTGGAGAATCATGTTATTCAGGGACGTCGAGTCTTGCCGGGAGTGGCGTACCTGGAAATGGCAAGAGCAGCTGTGAGTTTTGCTGTGGATGCAGATTTGAAAAAAGCCTTAGCCGCGGGTCAGAGGGAAATTAGACTGAAAAATGTGGTATGGGTGCGGCCCCTGGGGGTAGATGGCGAAGCAGTTTCTGTGCAGATTGAACTCTATCCGGAAGAAAATGGAGAGATTGCCTATGAAATTTACGGCGTCGTAGATGATGAGGAAGTGGTCTATAGCCAAGGGAGTGCCGCTTTGTCCATGATTGCAGAAGTTCCAACTTTGGATTTAGAAATGATACAGGCTCTGTGCAGCCAAAGAGAGCTTACTTCCCGGCAGCTATACGAAACCTTTAAAACCATGGGAATCGAATATGGACCAGGTCATCAGGGGATTGAGAAAATCTATGTGGGGACAAGTCAAGTACTGGCAAAGCTGTCACTGCCTTCTTTTCTGGCCGATACCCAGGACCATTTTGTGTTGCATCCTAGCATTATGGATGGGGCCTTACAGGCATCTCTGGGATTAATGATGCTGGAAAAAGAGAGTGAAATAAATCTAAAACCCTCCCTGCCTTTCGCTCTGCAGGAGCTGGAGATTCTGAAAAAATGTACCTCTGCCATGTGGGCGTTCATTCGCTGCAGTGAGGACGGTCAGTCGGTGAATACAATACAGAAGCTGGATATTGATTTGTGTGATGAAAACGGTACATGCTGTGTACGGATGAAGGGCTATTCTTCACGGATATTGGAAAACAAAACAGGGTACAGTACCGGAACTCTTCTGCTGACACCTAATTGGGAAGAACAAGCCGCAAATAAGCAAGAGTCACAGGATGACATAAGGCCTGTCTACGAGCAGCATCTGATAATTCTTTGCGGGCGGGATGAAATTACAGCGGAGGTTCTAGGGGAAAAAGCCAGCGGGATTGGGCATAAACAGCGCTGTATAAGCTTACAATCCAAAACGAAAGAAATAGGTCCAAGATACCAGGCTTATGCTACTCAGGTGTTCGCAGAAATTCAAAATATTTTGCAGGAAAAACCTAAGGGCAAGGTACTGATACAGCTACTCGTATTTGGCTCAAAAGAACAGCAGCTCTTTGCAGGCCTATCCGGACTCTTGAAAACAGCTAGGTTAGAGAACCCCAATCTAATCGGACAAGTGATTCAAACTGATTACAATGAAAACGTAAACGAAATTCTCGCCAAACTGGCAATAGATAGTCTTTATCCTGAAGATACTCAGGTGAGTTATGAAGATGGCAAACGAAGGATCCCAAGGTGGAGTGAAGTAACTGTCAATGAGTCTTTGGCTCCTAATGGTACTATCCCGTGGAAAAACGGAGGAATCTATCTGATCACCGGGGGCGCCGGTGGGTTGGGGCTCCTGTTTGCCAATGAAATTATGAACCAAGTCAAAGAAGTAACGCTGGTTCTTACCGGCCGTTCTCCACTTAGCCAGAATAAGCGGGATAAACTTAATAAATTAGAGACTGGAGCTGCTAAGGTTATTTATCGTCAAGTTGATGTAACCGATAGGAAGGCAGTGTATGGATTAGTCCAAAATATTCAAGAGACGTTTGGGAATATCAATGGCATTATTCATAGCGCGGGAATTATCAAAGATAATTTTATAATCAAAAAGTCAAAAGAGGAATTCCTGGAAGTGCTGGGTCCTAAAGTCGTGGGTACCATAAATTTGGATGAAGCGACAAAAGAGCTCAACCTCGACCTGTTTATACTTTTTTCCTCCGGATCTGGAGTAAGCGGAAATATTGGCCAGGCGGACTATTCTGCAGCTAATGCATTCATGGATGCCTATGTAAGATACCGAAGCGGCTTGGTAGAAGAAAAGCAAAGATCTGGTCAAACCTTAGCCATGGACTGGCCTCTCTGGAAAGAGGGGGGCATGCATGTGGATGAGTCCGTAGAAAGGATGATGTGGCAAACCATGGGCATGGTTGCCATGCAGACTCCCTCAGGTATTCAGGCATTGTATCAGGCCCTTGCTGCGAAAAAAAACCAGGTTATGGTGGTGGAAGGAGACCTGACACGGCTTCGGGCAGCCTTTTTGTCATCACCGGCTCAAGAAGAATTGAGAAGAAGTCAGAGGCAGAGAGAGGAAAGGACAGTATTGTCAGCCACAGATTACGACTTACTTCCTGAAAAAGTGATGGATTACTTTAAAACCGCTCTTTCTTCCATCATCAAGCTGCCGGCAAGCCGAATCGAAGCGGATACGCCTTTTGCAAATTATGGAATTGACTCTATCATGGTATTGCAGCTTACGAATGAGCTGGAAAAGAGCTTTGGCTCCCTGTCGAAAATTTTGTTTTTTGAATATCAAACCATTGAGGAATTAACGGGATATTTTCTGGAAGCTTATCGGGAACCGCTTATTGCACTGTTGGCAATTAGGGAAAGAACGGCAATTTCCTGTGAAAATAAATTTGCCGCTACACCTGAACCATTGATGCAAAGCCCCCGTAGAAGAAGACGTCCACGTTTTGCCTCTCCGGCTGCTGCAGGGCAAGAAACAGCAGTGAGCAGGGACATTGCCATTATTGGGGTTGCCGGCAGATATCCCCAGGCCAGAAACCTTGCAGAGTATTGGAACAATCTCAAAGAAGGGAAAGACTGCATCACAGAAATTCCCAAAGAACGCTGGAATCATAATTTGTACTTTGATGCCGATAAGCATAAACCGGGCAAGACATACAGCAAGTGGGGCGGCTTTATGGACGGAGTGGATCAGTTTGATCCGTTATTTTTCAATATCTCTCCCCGGGAAGCCGAATATATGGACCCCCAGGAACGCTTGTTCCTGCAATGCGTCTATGAAACCATAGAGGATGCGGGGTATACCCGCGAGGCCTTAGCCAAATATCAGGGTCTGGGACTGGAAGGCAATGTAGGAGTTTTTGTGGGCGTGATGTATGAAGAATACCAGCTATATGGAGCTCAGGAACAGGAACGTGGCCGGATGATTGCTTTAGGGGGCAATCCTTCCTCCATAGCCAACCGCGTCTCATATTTCTGTAATTTCCATGGACCCAGCATGGCTGTGGATACTATGTGTTCTTCCTCTCTGACTGCCATTCATATGGCCTGCAAGAGCCTGCAGCAAGGAGGCTGTGAGCTGGCCATCGCCGGCGGGGTGAATGTCTCCATTCATCCGAACAAGTACTTGGGGCTGGCCCAGGGTAAGTTTGCATCCAGCAAAGGACGTTGTGAAAGCTTCGGAGAAGGCGGAGACGGGTATGTACCAGGAGAAGGAGTAGGAGCCATTCTCCTGAAACCTCTAGCAAAAGCAGTCGCTGATGGAGATCATATTTATGGCGTAATTAAAGGGACAGCGATTAATCATGGCGGAAAGGCCAACGGGTATTCCGTTCCCAATCCTAATGCGCAAGCGGGAGTAATAGAACAAGCTTTAAAAGAAAGCGGTCTGGATGCCAGAGAAATCAGTTATCTGGAAGCTCATGGCACGGGAACCTCCTTAGGAGATCCCATCGAAATTACCGGTTTAAGCAAAGCCTTTCAGAAGCAGACAAAAGATACTCAGTTTTGTGCTATTGGTTCGGCTAAATCCAATATCGGGCATTGTGAAAGTGCGGCTGGAATTGCCGGGGTAACAAAAGTCCTATTGCAAATGAAGCATGGTCAGTTGGTTCCTTCCCTGCACTCGGAAGTACTGAATCCTTATATTGACTTTAGTCAGACTCCCTTTGCTGTGCAGCAGACCCTGACAGAATGGAAAAGGCCCATTATTGAGATCGATGGAAAGACGAAAGAATGTCCAAGAGCGGCAGGCATTTCTTCCTTTGGAGCTGGAGGATCTAATGCTCACATCGTAATTGCCGAGTACCTGCCGCAAAGCCAAGAAGCATTGCAAGCTGACGCTGCGTCCCAGAACCCTGTAGTGATGATACTGTCAGCGAAGGATGAGGAACGTCTCAAAGAACAGGCCAGCCAATTATTAGACTATATGCAGGGAATCGCATGCACTGACAGTGAGCTGAGGAATATAGCCTATACCCTGCAGGTAGGGAGGGAAGCCATGGAAGAACGGTTAGGGTTCATAGCAGACTCTATAGAAGAAGTGAAGGAAACTTTGCAGGGGGTTGTGGAGGGACGAGACAGTGTTGCCATTTACCGGGGACAAGTGAAACAGAACAAGGACGCCATGACGGTATTTGCAGCAGATGAGGAGTTGCAGGAAGCCATAACAAAGTGGATAAAGCGAAGGAAATATAGAAAACTTGCAGAGGTATGGGCAAAAGGGGTAGCCATTGACTGGAGGAGGCTGTATGGGGAGAATACCCACCGGCGCATCAGTCTGCCGACTTATCCCTTTGCCAGGGAGCAGTATTGGGTGCCTAAGGAAGAAATACAGGTAAGTGCTGTAACAGGTGAGGCTGCTCTTAATAAGCTTCATCCCTTGCTGCATCAAAATATCTCTAGTCTGTCAGGGCAGCGTTTTACCTTAACTCTTACGGGGCAGGAGTTTTTCCTAAACAACCATGTCATCCAGGGACATAAGGTCTTACCCGGGGTGGCATATCTGGAAATAGCAAGAGCAGCCATCGAGTTTGCCGTGGATTCAGATACAAAAAAAGCCTTGGTCGCGGGGCAAATCCAAAGCAGGCTGAAAAATGTAGTATGGATACGTCCTCTGGAAGTAGAGAGCCAATCGGTCCAAATACAGATTGAACTCTATGAGGAAGAGGACGGAGAAATTATCTATGAAATTTACAGAGAAACAGGTGAGGAGGACTTTGTATACAGCCAGGGGAGCGCAACTTTATCACCGGCAGTGGAAATTCCGACTTTGGATTTGGAGAAAATCCAAGCCCATTGCAGCCAAAAAGGACTCACTTCTCAGCAGTTGTACAAAATTTTTCAAGCCATGGGAATCGAATATGGACCGGCACATCAGGGGATTGAGGAAATCTATGTAGGGCAGAATCAGGCATTGGCAAAGCTGTTCCTGCCGAGCTCAGTTGCCGATACCCAGGATCTCTTTGTTTTGCATCCGAGTATTATGGACGCAGGCTTACAGGCCTCTCTGGCCTTAATGAACGGAGAAAAAGAGAGAGAAACAGATGCCAGACCTTCTCTGCCTTTTGCTCTAGAAGAATTGGAAGTTTGGGAAAAATGCACTTCTGTCATGTGGGCGTTCGTTACGTATAGTGAAGGCTGCAAGGCGGGGGACAAAGTAAAGAAATTCAATATTGATTTGTGTGATGAAAACGGTTTATGTTGTGTGCGGATGAAAGGATTTTCTTCACGGGCATTGGAAAGTGAGGCAGAATCCAGCAAGGGCAATCTTCTGCAGACTCCTGTTGGGAAAGAAAAAATCTTACAGGAGCTATGGGAAGAGAAAGATGATTTTTATCAGCATTTATTCGCTGGAATTTCAGAAAATAACTTATCAAAAAAACGATTTATAAGTGCAATTATGGTGGGGGAGAGAATAAAGGATGTATGACAAATTAGATTTCTTATATCAGCAGATAAAAGAAAAAAAGATTAGTCAACAAGAGGCTGTTGAACAGATTAAAGAGTTAAAACTTCAGGCCGGAAGAAAAAGTTCTCATCTGGTAAACAGCGGGAGCCGACAGGATATTATAGTTCCTCAGGTAAGTAAGAACGGGAGTTTATTAGAGCAGGTGGAAAAGGATTTAGTTCGAATCATTTCTGAATTTCTGAATGTAAGAGATGAAGATATAGATGTCCATATTGAGTTGGATGAATATGGATTTGACCAAGTCAAGTTCGCTCTACTTGCGAATATATTCAATGAGGAATATCAGCTTGATTTGAGGCCGGACGAATATTTTAAAGCTCCGACTCTTCATTTGCTTGCAGAATATTTAGTAGCAGAATACAAAGATATATTTTTGAAATTATTCTCCTTTAAGGTTTCTCAAAGCGCTTCTACCGTGAAAGAAAATGCGATAGCAGCAATAAATCATGATTACCTTCTTGAAAAGGTGATGCGTTATTTTAAAAATTCCCTTTCCTCCATCCTTAAACTGCCAGTAAATCGCATTGAAGCGGATACTCCCTTTGAGAAATACGGAATTGACTCCATCATGGTAATGCAGCTTACGAATGAGCTGGAAAAGACCTTTGGCTCCCTGTCGAAAACTTTGTTTTTTGAGTATCAAACCATAGGAGAGTTAAGTGGATATTTCCTGGAAGCCTATCGGGAACCGCTTCTTACATTACTGAGTATCGAAGAAAAACCAGCACGACCTATAGAGAATAAATTTATAGCTGCGACGGAACCAGTAATGCACCGCAGCAGCAGACGAAGAAGGCGGTGTTCTGCCTCTCCGGCTGCTGCAGGGCAAGAAGCAGCCGTAAGCAGGGACATTGCCATTATTGGGGTTGCGGGCAGGTATCCCCAGGCCAGAAACCTTGCAGAGTATTGGAACAATCTCAAAGCAGGGAAAGACTGCATCACAGAAATTCCCAAAGAACGCTGGAATCATAGTTTGTACTTTGATGCCGATAAGCATAAACTGGGCAAGACATACAGCAAGTGGGGCGGCTTTATGGACGGAGTGGACCAGTTTGATCCGTTATTTTTCAATATCTCTCCCCGGGAAGCCGAATATATGGATCCCCAGGAGCGCTTATTCCTGCAATGCGTCTATGAAACCATAGAGGATGCGGGCTATACCCGTGAGGCCTTAGCCAAATATCAGGGGCTGGGACTGGAAGGCAATGTAGGAGTTTTTGTGGGCGTGATGTATGAAGAATACCAGCTATATGGAGCTCAGGAACAGGAACGTGGCCGGATGATTGCTTTAGGGGGCAATCCTTCCTCCATAGCCAACCGCGTCTCATATTTCTGTAATTTCCATGGACCCAGCATGGCTGTGGATACTATGTGTTCTTCCTCTCTGACTGCCATTCATATGGCCTGCAAGAGCCTGCAGCAAGGAGGCTGTGAGCTGGCCATCGCCGGCGGGGTGAATGTCTCCATTCATCCGAACAAGTACTTGGGGCTGGCCCAGGGTAAGTTTGCATCCAGCAAAGGACGTTGTGAAAGCTTCGGAGAAGGCGGAGACGGGTATGTACCAGGAGAAGGAGTAGGAGCCATTCTCCTGAAACCTCTAGCAAAAGCAGTCGCTGATGGAGATCATATTTATGGCGTAATTAAAGGGACAGCGATTAATCATGGCGGAAAGGCCAACGGGTATTCCGTTCCCAATCCTAATGCGCAAGCGGGAGTAATAGAACAAGCTTTAAAAGAAAGCGGTCTGGATGCCAGAGAAATCAGTTATCTGGAAGCTCATGGCACGGGAACCTCCTTAGGAGATCCCATCGAAATTACCGGTTTAAGCAAAGCCTTTCAGAAGCAGACAAAAGATACTCAGTTTTGTGCTATTGGTTCGGCTAAATCCAATATCGGGCATTGTGAAAGTGCGGCTGGAATTGCCGGGGTAACAAAAGTCCTGCTGCAAATGAAGTATGGTCAGTTGGTTCCCTCTCTGCACTCGGAGGTGCTGAATCCTTATATAGACTTTACTCAGACTCCTTTTGCCGTGCAGCAAACCTTGACGGAATGGAAAAGGCCCATAGCCGAAATTGCTGGAAGGGTAAAAGAATACCCAAGAATAGCGGGAATTTCTGCATTTGGAGCCGGAGGATCTAATGCCCACATCATAATTAGCGAATACTGGCAGCAAAAGCAAGTACTGCTGCCAAACGACGTTACGCCCCAGAATCCGGTCTTGATGGTCCTGTCAGCGAAGAATGAGGTATGCCTCAAAGAGCAGGCCGGTCAATTGCTGGCCTACATTCAGGGCTTGCAGATTGTTGAGAGTGATTTAATAAATACAGCCTATACTCTGCAGGTAGGCCGGGAAGCCATGGAGGAACGGTTAGGCTTTATGGCAGGCTCTCTAAAAGAAGTGGAAAAAATCCTGCAGGAGTTTGTGGAAGGTCGAGACAGCCTAGGCATTTACCGGGGTCAGGTGAAAAAGAATAAGGGTGCCATGACGGTTTTTGCAGAGGATAAGGAACTGCAGGGAGTTATACGAAAATGGATGGAATGTCGAAATTATACAAAGTTAATAGATCTATGGACGAAAGGGTTAACTCTTAATTGGTATCAGTTGTATAGCGATAGTAAGCCTCAGCGTATCAGCCTGCCAACTTATCCTTTTGCCAGAGAGCGTTATTGGGTGCCTCAGGAAGGAGTTCAGGAAAGTATTGGGATAAGGGAGACTGCAATCAATAAGCTTCATCCCTTAGTACACCAAAATATTTCCAGCCTTGCCGAACAGCGATTTACTTCGGTCTTTACGGGACAGGAATTTTTTCTGGCCAATCATGTCATTAAGGGGCGTCGGATTATGCCGGGAGCGGCTTACCTGGAAATGGCGAGAGCGGCCGTGGAGCTTGCTGTGGATGGAGATATGAAAAAACTGTTAGCCGCAGGTCAACGACAAATCGGGTTAAAAAATGTGGTATGGGTTCGCCCTCTGGGAGTGGAGAGCCAGCCAGTTTCTCTGCAGATTGCACTCTATCCGGAAGAAAATGGGGAAGTTATTTATGAAATTTTTAGAGAAGTAAATGGGGAGGAAATCATATACAGTCAGGGGAGTGCCATCCTATCCCCCGTTGAGGAAATTCCCGCCTTGGATTTAGAAACGCTGCGGCTGCGGTGCAGTCAAAAAGAACTCACTTCCCAGCAGCTATACGAAATTTTTCATACCATAGGAATGGAATATGGGCCGGGGCATCAGGGTATTGATGAAGTCTATGCGGGACAAAATCAGGTATTGGCTAAGCTGTCCCTGCCGCCCTCAGTTGCCGCTACCCAAGACCACTTTGTGCTCCACCCGAGTATGTTGGATGCCGCCCTGCAGGCTTCTCTGGGATTCATGAGCGGGGAAAAGGAGAACAGCACACCGGACAAACCCTCGCTGCCATTTGCACTGCAAGAACTGGAGATTCTGGGAAATTGTACTGCTGTCATGTGGGCCTTCCTACGGTATGGTGCAGACTGCAAGATGGGGGACAAAATTCGAAAATTGGATATTGACTTATGTGATGAACATGGAAAGATTTGTGTACGGATGAAGGGGTTCTCCTCACGGATACTGGAGGATCAAGCAGTAAAGGCTGAGGTTGGGAAAGCCCATGAAACTCTTATGCTGGCACCCGTCTGGGAAGAAAAAGAAGTCAATGAACAAGGAGAATCAGAATTTGCTGCACACGTCTATGAGCAGCACCTGGTGATACTTTGTGAACCCGGTGAGGTTACTGCCGAAGCAATGATGGTACAACTTAGCGAGATTGCTCACATGATTCGTTGTGTAAGCTTGCAATCCGAACGGAAAGCAAACGACAAGCGGTTTCAGGATTATGCGGGTCAATTGTTTGCGGAGCTTCAAAACATTCTGAAAGAAAAACCTAAGGGCAAGGTACTGATACAAGTAGTGGTAGCGAATGCAAAGGAGCAGCATCTCTTTGCCGGTTTATCCGGAATTTTAAAAACGGCCAGCTTAGAAAATCCTAAAATGGTGGGACAGCTGATCGAAACCGAGTGCCATGAAAGCATGAACGGGATGATTGCCAAACTGAAGGAAAATAGCCGCTTTCCTGAAGATGTTCATATTCGATATCAAAGAGGCAAACGACAGGTTGTTCATCTATGTGAGGTGGAGACTTCACAAGCTGATATTCCCTGGCGAGACGAAGGGATATATATGATCACGGGAGGAGCAGGTGGCTTGGGCTTGCTATTTGCTAAGGAAATCGCGGATAAAGTAAAAAATGCCACTTTAATTTTGACTGGAAGATCTCCTCTTGATGAAGTCAAACAGATAAAACTGCGAGAGGTAGCAGGAACAGGTACCAACATCCAATATGAACAAGTGGATGTAGTCGATCAGGAAGCCGTAACTATCCTGATGAAAAAGATACAGGAACAATACGGTTCTCTTCATGGAATCATCCATAGTGCAGGAATTATTCAGGATAACTATTTTATCAAAAAAAACCAAAAAGAACTGCAGGAAGTACTTGCTCCGAAAGTAACTGGACTAGTGAATTTAGACAAGGCCAGCCAAAACATAAATTTGGACTTCTTTATTCTCTTTTCTTCTATGGCGGGAAGCTGCGGTAATCCAGGACAGGCGGATTATGCGGCAGCAAATGCGTTTATGGATGCCTATGCAAAATACCGGAATGAACTGGTCAAATCCAGTGAGCGGCGGGGCAGAACTCTGGCGATCAACTGGCCTCTTTGGAAAGAGGGAGGTATGCATGTGGATGAGGCCGTGGAAAAGATGCTGTGGCAGAATACAGGAATGATTGCCATGCAGACCCAGTCGGGTATCCAGGCTTTGTATCAGGCATGGGCTTCGGGAAAATCGCAAGTAATGGTAGCTCAAGGAGATCGAAAGCGTCTCCAGGCAGAATTTTTGCAACAGCAAGCTAAGCAAGAATTAGTAAAAATTCCTATTAACATAGATGAAAAGAAAAAGCTTCCTACAAGCGATTCGCTCCAAATAAAAGCGATTCATTACTTGAAAAATAAATTTTCGTCCATCATCAAACTGCCAGTGAGCCGAATCGAAGCAGATGCCCCCTTTGAATACTACGGGATTGACTCGGTCATGGTGATACTTTTGATCACTGAGCTGGAAAAGAGTTTTGGTTCCCTATCTAAAACCTTGTTTTATGAGTATCAGAATATTGAGGAATTAAGTGGATATTTCCTGGAATCTCATCAGGAGATGCTTATTAAACTATTGGGAATCGAAGAGAGGACAACTGCAGAGGTAGAGAATAAACTCGAGATAATGCCTATGGCTAACAACCGCCATAAAAGAGCCCGTTTTTCTTTGTGCGTTTCCTCTCCAGAAGTGAAAACAAAGGGCAGCCTAGATATTGCCATTATCGGAGTTGCGGGGCGATATCCGCAAGCGAAAAACGTCCAAGAATTTTGGCAGAACCTAAAGGATGGCAAAGACTGCATCACTGAAATCCCTAAAGAACGCTGGGATCACAGTTTATACTTTGATACCGATAAAAATAAACGCGGAAAGATCTACAGTAAATGGGGCGGATTTGTCGATGGCGTGGATCAATTTGATCCCTTATTTTTCAATATCTCCCCCCGGGAAGCCGAATACATGGATCCTCAAGAACGTTTATTTTTACAATGCGTCTATGAGACCATTGAGGATGCCGGCTATACCCGTGATACGCTGACAAAGCATCAGGGAGCAGACATAGAAGGCAATATAGGGGTTTTTGTCGGGGTACTATACGAAGAATATCAGCTGTATGGAGTTCAGAAACAAGCCCAGGGTGAGATGATTGCGATTCCAGGAAGCATATCATCAATAGCCAACCGGATTTCGTATTTCTGTAATTTTCATGGACCGAGTGTGGCACTTGATACCATGTGCTCCTCCTCGTCAACCGCAATTCACTTTGCATGCCAAAGCTTGCAGCAAGGCAACTGTGAGTTGGCGATTGCCGGTGGGGTCAACATCTCTATTCATCCCAATAAGTATCTTATGTTATCCCAATGGAATTTTTTATCCAGCAAAGGGAGATGTGAGAGCTTTGGAAAAGGGGGGGACGGGTATGTGCCGGGAGAAGGGGTGGGAGCCATATTGCTGAAACCTCTGAGGAAGGCCATTGCCGATGGTGATCACATTTATGGCGTAATTAAAGGAACAGCGATTAATCATGGCGGGAAAACCAACGGATATTCTGTTCCCAATCCCAATGCACAGGCAGATGTAATCGAGCAAACATTAAAACAAGCGGGTATGGATGCTAGAGCGATCAGTTATTTAGAAGCTCATGGTACAGGGACTTCATTGGGAGATCCAATCGAAATTACAGGTTTAAGTAAAGCCTTTCAGAAATATACCGCAGATACCCAGTTTTGCGCCATTGGTTCAGCTAAATCCAATATTGGCCATTGCGAGAGTGCGGCTGGAATTGCAGGGATAACAAAAGTCCTGCTGCAAATGAAGTATGGCCAATTGGTGCCGTCTCTCCATTCAAGGATCGTAAATCCTTATATTGATTTTAGTCAGACTCCTTTTGCAGTGCAGCAAACACTAACGGAATGGAAACGGCCGATAATCGAAATGGATGGAAAGAAGCAGGAGTATCCAAGAGCGGCCGGTATTTCCTCGTTTGGAGCCGGAGGATCTAATGCTCACATCATAATTGAAGAATACATAGCAAAGCATCCAGAAACTCTGTCAGTTGACGTTTCGACTCCGAACCCGGTTTTGATTGTGTTGTCGGCTAGGAATGAAAAGCATCTTAAAGAACAGGCAAAGCAATTATTGACCTATATCCGGGAAAATGAATTTGCTGAGAGTGACCTGAGTAATATGGCATACACCCTGCAAGTAGGGCGAGAAGCCATGGAAGAACGGTTAGGATTTATGGCAGATTCGATCAACGAGCTGGGGGCAAGGCTGCAAGGTTTTGTGGAAGGTCAGGAGACCTTTAAAATTTATCGAGGTCAGGTGAAAAAAAATAAGGATACCTTAACAGTTTTTACGGCGGATGAAGAGTTGCAGGAGGCTGTAACAAAATGGATTCAACGTCGGAAATATCCTAAATTAGCAGACTTATGGGTAAAAGGGTTAGTTATTGATTGGCAACAGCTTTATAGCAATGGTACCCCACAACGGATCAGTCTGCCTACTTATCCGTTTTCGCAGGAATCCTATTGGCTTCCTTCAACCGAAGGGTTATCACACTTAAATAGTGTCAGTGATAGAGCAAGTACGGTCATTCCCGCATTACATCCATTATTGCATCGGAATACTTCCAATTTCTCAGAACAGCGTTTTACCTCCATTTTTACGGATCGAGAGATTTTCCTGACAAAGGATGTTTATGGACAACGGGTTTTAACGAAAGCAGCGTATCTTGAAATGGCTCGGGCAGCAATCTTTGAAGCAGCAGGAATAGAGGATGATCCTTATACTGGACTGCAAATGAAGAATATAGAATGGGAAAACTCCATTATTGTGGAAGAGCTGCCGACTAAAGTACATATTAGTCTCCAGCAAGATAATGAAGAGATTGGTTATGAAATTTATGGAGAAGCAGATGATCAGGAAATCATATATGGTCAAGGGAGTGCAGCCCTGACTGCATTCACAGAAATTCCAACTTTGGATCTGAAGAAGACACAGTCTCAATGCAATCAAAGAAGAATCACACCCCAGGAATTGTACGAGACTTATAAACTCATGGGTCTGGAATATGGACCTAGTCAGCAGG
>CAURNS010000009.1:0-236646 GCA_963526485.1 uncultured Pelosinus sp. | reverse complement strand
CACCTGGTACATCTACGACTACGATCATTGATTACATCAATGCAAATGTGAACTAATAATAATATGGCTATGTGCTGTGTTATAGTAGCATAAGGTGGGGTAATCAATGAATATTGCAGATGAATTATTAAAAGGTTCTCGACTCGCTTTATCTAGAGCTATTACAGCTGTAGAAAATGAATATGATGATGCTGTAACTATTATGCAGAAATTATATTCTCATACTGGTAGTGCTCATGTTATTGGCATTACCGGGCCACCGGGAGCAGGTAAGAGTACATTAACGGATAAACTAGCTAAAGAGTATCGTCGTCAAGGAAAAACAGTAGGTATCATTGCTATTGATCCTACCAGCCCTTTTTCTGGAGGCGCTATTTTAGGTGACCGTATTCGCATGAATGAACTAACCTTAGATCAAGGTGTTTTTATTCGCAGTATGGGTACTAGAGGCAGTTTAGGCGGTTTATCCCGCAAAACATCAGAAGCGATCAAGATTTTGGATGCTTTTGGTTTTGATGTGGTGCTTGTAGAAACGGTGGGGGTCGGACAATCAGAAGTTGATATTGTTAAAACGGCTGATACTACCTTAGTCGTATTGGTACCTGGTTTGGGTGATGATATCCAGGCCATTAAGGCCGGCATACTGGAAATTGGTGATGTTTTTGCCATTAATAAGGCAGATCATGAAGGTGTCGATCGTCTTCATACTGAATTAGAAATGATGCTGGACTTAAATCAGACGAAACTAGAATGGCGTCCACCAATTCAGCGTGTAATAGCCAATCGTGGTGATGGCATTAACGAGCTGGCTGAGGCCATTGAAAAACAAATTGTGCAGTCAAAACAATCTGGTCAATTTATCACTCGCCGTACAGACCGCACTAAAACGGAGCTGTTGGCAATGCTGGATGAACAGGTTGGTCGTTATGTACGCAGAAAACTGTCGGACTACGGAAAGTTTGATGATTTGGTAGAAAGTGTAGAAAGACGGGAAAACAACCCCTATGCTGTTGTTCAGGATGTAATGACAAGTATTTTGCAATAATTAGAAAAAGGAGGATATAAGATGTTTAAAACATTAAAGGTAGATCATATTGGTATTGCAGTAAAAGACTTAGAACAAGCTAAAAAGTTTTATAGCGAAGTTCTTGGCATGGAAGCATTAGGTGAGGAAACCGTAGAACAGCAAAAAGTAAAAGTTTGCTTCTACCCTTGCGGTGACAGCGAGATTGAACTGTTAGAATCCACGTCACCAGATGGCCCTATTGCGAAATATATTGAGAAAAATGGTGAAGGTATTCAGCATATAGCGCTAAAGGTGGACAACATTGAAGCGGCGATTGCGGATTTAAAAGCAAAAGGCGTACGTATGATTGATGAAACACCTCGTTATGGTGCAGGCGGTGCATCCATTGCTTTTGTTCATCCTAAAGCTACTGGCGGCATTTTGCTCGAGTTATCAGAACGTAAGTAAGAGTGTATAGATGTATATAATGTATACAATTAGAAAATATTGCAAATTATATAGTCTTACTATATAGTAATATTTGAATGTTGTTGGAGGTGTAAAATGGCTACAGTCCAAGAGAAAATAGAAGATTTAAAAGCGAAGCAGGAAAAGATAAAGTTAGGCGGCGGTCAAAAACGTATTGACAAGCAACATGCTACTGGCAAACTCACTGCTCGTGAACGTGTGGAAAAACTACTAGATCCTAATACTTTTGTTGAATTGGATCAGTTTGTTACTCATCGCTGTGTAAATTTTGATATGGCTTCTGTAGATGCTCCTGCTGAAGGTGTAGTTACTGGCTATGGAACAATTGAAGGACGTTTGGTATATGTATTTGCCCAAGATTTTACAGTAGTAGGTGGATCTTTAGGTGAAATGCATGCTGCTAAAATTGTTAAAGTGCAGCAATTAGCTTTAAAAATGGGTGCTCCTATTATTGGTATTAATGATTCGGGCGGCGCACGTATTCAAGAAGCTGTAGATGCTTTATCTGGCTATGGTAAAATATTCTACAATAATACATTGGCATCAGGGGTTATTCCTCAGATTTCAGTTATTATGGGACCGTGTGCTGGTGGAGCAGTATATTCTCCAGCATTAACTGATTTCATTTATATGGTTAAGAATACCAGCCAAATGTTTATCACCGGTCCACAGGTAATTAAGTCAGTTACGGCGGAAGAAGTTACGGCGGAAGCTCTGGGTGGAGCTATGACTCACAATACAACTTCTGGTGTAGCTCATTTTGTTGCAGAAAATGATGATGATTGCTTAGAGCAAATTCGTTGTTTAATGAGTTTCTTACCTGGTAACAACTTGGAAGGATCTCCAGTTGCTCTTAATACAGACGATGTAAATCGCATGGATGAGTCTTTAAATACATTGTTACCTGATAATCCTAATCAGCCATATAATATGAAAGATGTTATTACTTCTATTGTTGATAATGGCGATTTTTATGAAGTACAGCCATATTTCGCTCAAAATATCATTACTTGTTTTGCTCGCTTCGACGGACAAACAGTTGGTATTATTGCCAATCAGCCTTCAGTAATGGCAGGTTGCTTGGATGTGGATGCATCTGATAAGTCTGCACGGTTTATCCGCTTTTGTGATGCCTTTAATATTCCTTTGGTCAACTTAGTTGACGTTCCAGGATTCTTACCAGGCGTTAGCCAAGAATATGGTGGAATTATTCGTCATGGTGCTAAAATGTTGTATGCATATTCAGAGGCAACAGTACCAAAAGTGACAGTAATTACTCGTAAAGCTTACGGCGGCTCTTATTTAGCAATGTGTTCACAGGATTTAGGCGCAGATCAGGTAATGGCTTGGCCAACATCTGAAATTGCTGTTATGGGACCTGCTGGTGCAGCTAATATTATATTCCGTGGCGATCCCGATGTTAAAACTAAGACAGAACAATATATTGCAGAATTTGCCACTCCATATAAAGCGGCAGAACGTGGTTTTGTTGATCAGGTTATTGAACCAAAAGAAACTAGACCTCGTATTATCACTGCTTTAAGTATGTTGGCTAGTAAACGTGAACAACGGCCACAAAAGAAACATGGCAACATTCCTCTATAAGGAAGGTGTGGAATAGTATGAAAATAGATGCAAAAGGTGTTTCCCCAGAAGTAGTAGCAGTTATTACTGCAGCTATTTATGAAATGATGGGCACTGGTTTTCAGGCTGTAAAAATTACACGTGATAGTAATGTATGGTCTATTGCAGGTCGCAAAAACGCATAAAAATAAGTATATTATAAATTTTTGGAGGTTAGTAGAATGAAGAAATTTAATATTACTGTAAATGGTACTGCATATCAGGTAGAAGTAGAAGAAGTAAAAGAAGCAAAAGCAATAGCTGCAGCTGCAGCAAAACCTGCAGCTGCTCCTGCGGCTCCTAAAGCTGCTGCTCCAGTTGCCGCTGCAGCACCTGCTGCTGCTGAAGTAGGCGCTGGTGAAACTGGTGTTCCTTCCCCAATGCCTGGTAAAATCGTGAAAGTTCTTGCTCAAGCTGGTCAGGCCGTAAAAAAAGGCGATGTTTTGCTAATTCTTGAAGCAATGAAGATGCAAAATGAAATCACTGCTCCTGTTGATGGTACTGTAAAATCCATTAATGTAGCACCTGATCAAAGTGTAAAACCTAACGAAATTTTAGCTGTTATTAAGTAAATAAAAAGTATTTAATATAAGTTGAAAAATAGAGGACCGTCTCAAAACAGGATTTTGATCCTGTTTTGAGCGGTTTTTTTATTGATTAAATTTAAAATGCAAGCTATTCCATTGTATGATCTAATTTTATTTTAAAGAGGCAAAGAAAAGAGCATTTGCACTTCTGCTAAAATTGAGTGTTAAAATAAGTGATTAAGAGCACGAAATATGGAAGAATAACGTGAAAAAAGTAACTGCTGTAGGATAATGAATATTAAGGATGAATTGTTGACAGAGCGTAATTAATTGGTGTAGAGTAGTAATCAAATGTGATTTATCTTACAAGGAAGACTAATGTAAAAAGAGGTACTGGTCATGGATAAACAACAAGAAGGAATTGTTCTTGAAGTCAACAATCATATGGCAAAGGTAAAGACTAGCCGCCATAATGACTGTGAAAACTGTGGCGCCTGTCCAGGGAATTCAGCGTTAGTACTTGATGCTAGGAATGGTGTGGGGGCCAAACCAGGTCAGCGTGTAGCTGTGGAAGTCAGAGAAATTAATATGCTCAAAGCTGCTTTCATCGTGTATATACTGCCATTAATTGCAGTCTTTATTGGAGCGATAGCGGGAGGACTTTTGGCAGAAAATATTGGCTATCCGCCTTTATTGCTTCAGGTTGTCGGTGGAGTAATGGCATTTATTTTATCAGTTCTGTATATTAAATTTTTTGATTCTGCTGCTAGATCAGATGTGAAGATGCAGCCAGTGATTATACGAATTCTATCTGATGACTAAACCGCTCTAAAACTTTCAGCTTGCTGAACTGAAAGTTAAGAGCGGTTTAGTCAGGAGATAAGCATGACTAAGATTCATTTGGGTTAATTCCCCACTTGAATAAGTCTTTCTTCATCATACTGAGGAATAAAAAACATGTAAGTTAGTTCTAAGAGGGGTGAAATTATGGCAAAAAGCTTTCGTGGGGGTGTACATCCCGACGACCGTAAAAGGTATACAGCAAGCAAACCTATAGAAGTTGCGCCTATACCTGAGAAAGTCATTATTCCTGTGAGACAACACATTGGTGCACCATGTTCACCAACTGTAAAAGTTGGCGATCTGGTCAAGAAAGGCCAGATTATTGCGGAGGCACAGGCTTTCGTTTCTAGTCCAGTTCATGCGTCTACTTCTGGCAAGGTCGTAGAAATCGCAGAGTATCCTCATCCGGTTTTTGGCAGTTGTATTTCTGTTGTGATTGAAAGCGACGGACAGGATGAATGGGTAGAGGGATTACCCTTGCAGCGTGATTGGAAAAATCTTGAGGCAGCCGAAATTAAAGAAATTATTCGTCAAACAGGTATGGTCGGTATGGGAGGAGCGACATTTCCTACACATGTAAAAATGGCACCGCCGGCAGAAAAACCAATTCATACCTTTATACTAAATGCTGCAGAGTGTGAACCGTTTCTTACTGCGGACCATCGAGTGATGTTAGAGCAGTCCGAAAAAATTGTTACTGGCATGCAAATTGCTATGAAAGTATTAGGTGTAAGTAAAGGATATATCGGTATCGAAGAAAATAAACCAGATGCGATTGCTGTTATGAGTAAGACCTGTACTGGAATTACCGGTATTGAGGTGGTACCGCTGCAAACGAAATATCCTCAAGGCGCAGAAAAAACATTGATCGGTGTAATTTGTGGTACTGATGTACCTTCTGGCGGCCTACCAATGGATGTGGGTGTGGTAGTACAGAATGTGGGTACTGTTGTAGCGATAGCAGATGCCGTGGAAAGAGGCATTCCACTGATTGAACGGGTAACGACTGTTACTGGTGGTGCTGTACTGGAACCGAAAAATTTATTATTACGAATTGGAACTACATTTGCCCAAGCTGTAGTATTATGTGGTGGCTTTACAGAAGTACCTGCTAAAGTAATTATGGGTGGCCCTATGATGGGGATGGCTCAAAGGACCTTAGATGTACCTATTATCAAAGGAACTTCAGGTATTTTGGCATTAAGTCAAGCAGATGTGAACATTGGTCCAGAACGCCCCTGTATTCGCTGTGGGCGTTGCGTCGATGCATGCCCCATGGGATTGGTACCCAGCATGCTAAGTATCGTAGGGGAGCGAGGACTGTTCCAAGTAGCAAAAGAAGAATATGATCTGTTAGATTGTGTAGAATGTGGTTCTTGTGTATATGTATGTCCTGCTAAACGTAATATTGTACATTATATTAAATTATCCAAAGCCCAAAATGCGGCTGTGGCAGCTAAAAAGTAGGAGGTAGCGGAATGAGTGCAGAAGCAAAAATAGATGTTGGTTCCCTTACAGTTTCAGCATCGCCGCACATCCGGTGCGACGAGTCGATTACAAAAATTATGTGGAGTGTAAATGGAGCATTAGCGCCAGCAGCTCTTTTCTCAATATATCAGTTTGGTTTGCCAGCTATGTCAAATTTATTGATCTGTATTATAGCTGCAGTTGCCACTGAATATCTTATTTTAAAATGGCAGGATAAGCCTATGGTTGTCAGCGATGGTAGTGCTTTTTTAACAGGCTTGTTATTGGCCATGAATATTCCTGCCACCGTGCCTTGGTATATACCTCTGATAGGTTCGATTGCTGCGATTGGCATAGCTAAGCATACCATGGGAGGACTGGGATACAATATCTTTAATCCTGCCCTAGTAGGACGCGCATTTCTCTTGGCATCCTGGCCAATTCTTATGACTACTTGGCCAAGTATGGCTAGTAAAGTGGATGGTGTTACATCAGCAACTCCTCTAGGAATTTTAAAATTACAAGGCTATGATAAATTAGTACAGACATTCGGCGATAAGTCGGACCTGTATTCAGCGATGTTTCTTGGTGTGCGTAGTGGTAGTATGGGAGAAACCTCGGCAGTACTTTTAATTCTTGGCGGTATTTATTTGATTTATCGTGGGTACATCAATTGGCAAGTACCTGTATTTATGATTGGTACAGTAGGACTTTTAACCTTTGCATTTGGGGGAAAAGCTGGATTGTTTACAGGCGATCCTATTTTGCATATGATGTCTGGCGGACTTATTCTTGGTGCATTTTATATGGCTACCGATATGGTTACCATTCCGATAACAATTAAGGGACAAATTATCTTTGCAATAGGGGCTGGTACGCTTACGGTTTTAATTCGCTTACTTGGCGGCTATCCGGAAGGCGTATGCTATGCCATTTTATTGATGAACTGTGTAACACCATTAATTGATCGTGTGGTAAAACCCGTAAAATACGGGGCAAGGAGGTAAGGTATATGGCACATGATGGACATGAAGAAAATACGAGCATTTTTAAAATAGGAATTAACTTAACGCTGGCTTGTCTATTGTCAGGTGCTATCATTGCTGGCACCTATGCAGTTACAGAACCGATAGCAGCTAGGGAGCGAGTCAATTTGAAAAATCAAGCTATGAAAGATCTGGTGGCTGATGCTCAGGACTTTAAAACAATAGATGGTAAAACAGATTGGTATACAGCTATGAAAGATGGTAAAATAATCGCTTATGTCGTGCCTGCAGAGAGTAAGGGATATGGTGGTGCTATTAAGATGCTAACAGCGATATCTCCTGAAGGTAAAGTTATGGATTACAAGATATTACAGCATAATGAAACTCCTGGACTTGGTGATAAAGCGAGTGAACCAAAGTTTGAAAAGCAATTTTCGGGAAAATCAGCTGAAGATTTAGAAGTAGTAAAAGTACCGACAGATAAAAATATTCAAGCACTGACAGGAGCAACGATTACATCTCGTGCAGTGACGAAGGGTATTAAAGAGGCAGTAGAGGAAGTTGCTCATTATGCGGCTTCTCAAAATAAGTGAGGTGTGAGAATATGAAATTATGGGATATTTTTTATAAAGGTCTATTTGAGCAAAACCCCATATTCCGCCTTGCGTTAAGTCTGTGTCCAGCATTGGCGGTTACGTCTACTACGTTGAATGCATTGGCAATGGGGCTTTCGGTTCTGGTTGTTATCTCGTTAAATAATGTGGTAGTTTCTCTTTTTCGTCATTGGGTGAATCCCAAAGTGCGTGTACCTGTTTATATTACCTCAATTGCTACTATTGTTACTTTAGTACAGCTGATTTTACAGGCGTATGCGCCATTGGTGTATAAAGAACTCAGCATTTATTTGGCCTTAATCGTGGTATTTGCTATTATTTTAGCCCGTGCTGAGGTTTTTGCTGCAAAGAATACAGTAGTGCCCTCTTTCTTCGATGGTTTGGGTATGGGAGCAGGATTTACCTTAGCGATGGTCTTTATTGGGATTATTCGTGAATTATTTGGTACAGGAGCAATTTTAGGTTATCAAATTCTCGGTTCTTGGTATAATCCAGCGTTAATTATGATTTTACCGCCAGGAGGCTTTATTCTTATTGGTCTGTTGATTGCAAGTTTTAATATTATTGGCCAGTATCAAAATAAAGCAAAAGCGGCAAAGGCTGTTGTGCAAAGGGGTGAAACAGTAAATGGCTGATATGTTTCGTGAGTATTTTACGTTATTTATGGGTGCGGTCATTGTTAACAATTTTGTACTGACTCGATTTTTAGGTTTATGTATTTTCTTTGGTGTCTCAAAGAGCCTGAATGCTTCCATTGGTATGGGGATGGCAGTTACTTCTGTTATGACAATTAGCTCAATCTTAGCTTGGGTTGTTTATAATTATGTATTACTTCCTTTTGGTCTTACGTTTTTAACTACTATTGTTTTTGTAGTATTAATTGCCAGTTTCGTGCAGTTATTGGAAATGGTAATCAAAAAACATGCACCAGCTTTATATAATATGTGGGGCATTTATCTTGTACTGATTGCGACAAACTGTATTGTACTGGGTGTGCCACTGCTCAATGCGGAGTCTAATTTTGCTTTTGGTAAAAGTATTGTTCATGCAATTGGTTCGGGAGCAGGTTTTGCTTTAGCAATTATATTGATGGCTAGCTTACGTGAAAAGCTGCAATATGCAGATGTTCCCAAATCTCTCGAAGGATTGGGTATTGCTTTTATTTTAGCAGGAATGCTGGCGTTGTCGTTTTTCGGCTTTTCTGGCATGATTCCGCTATAATGGATGATTTTAAAATAGTTGTATGGAATAACTCTGTAAAATAGAGCGGAGGGGAATAAATGGAGAAGTCGTTATTGATTTTGCTGGTATTGACATGCTTAGGTTTAATTTTTGGCTTTATTTTGGCCTTTGCCAATAAAAAATTTGCCATTGAGGTCAATCCGCTTATCCACATTGTAGAAGATGTTTTGCCTAAAGGACAGTGTGGTGCCTGTGGTTTTGCCGGTTGTATGGCATATGCTGAGGCTGTTGTTCTGAATCCTGATGTAGCGCCAAATTTGTGCACACCAGGTAAAGATGCAGTAGCAAAAATTGTTGCTGAGCTTACAGGTAAAGCAGCAGCTCCCATGGAACCGCAGATCGCCCAGGTAAAATGTGCTGGTAGCAATCATAAGGCTGGAAAGTCCTATGGATATCGCGGTGTAGAAGATTGTGTTGCAGCAAACTTACTGTTTGGTGGACCTAAATCTTGTAAATATGGCTGCTTAGGGCTGGGAACGTGTGTTAAAACTTGTCCTTTCGATGCAATGAGTATGAGTGCAGGTGGATTACCAATTATTGATCCTGAAAAGTGTACTTCCTGTGGAAAATGCGTTAGTGCATGTCCTAAACAGGTTATTTCCTTAATGCCAATTGGTGCCAGGGTACGAGTAAATTGCAGCTCAAAAGATAAAGGTGTTGTTGCTAAAAAGGCATGCAGTGTTGCTTGTATTGGCTGTTCCCTTTGTATGCGTCAGTGCCCATATGAGGCCATTAAGATGGAAAATAATCTGGCTATTGTGGATGCTAAAATTTGTGAAGAAAAATGTTCAGACGCTGTTTGTCTGAGCAAATGTCCTACGAAAGCGATCCGTCCTTTTGTGACAGGTATTGTACCTGGCACTGAGAATGAGGAAAGTATAGCAATAGCATGCGCATCTTGTGCAAAATAGAAAGAAGTAGTAATTAACCGCAGAAGAAGACATCTTCTGCGGTTTTTTTACGTGCATCCTATTTGCATGTTGGGGGTTTTTGCGGTAAAATAATCTAGACTAACTGACAAGGCGGTAAAGTTTATAGTAAAGGTAAAGGCTGATAAATTATGAATCATACGAGGCGCATGGTGTTAATGGCTTTATTTATCGCCATGGCCAGTGTGTTGCATGTGGTAGAATCTTGGATTCCTCTGCCACTTCCTGTACCGGGAATTAAACTAGGGCTGGCAAATATAATTTCTTTGATTGTTATTGCAACATTTGGTTGGCGTGATGCTATGTATGTAGTAATTGTACGTGTTTTCATTGCATCTTTATTTGGTGGAGTATTTTTAGGACCAGCTTTTGCTATGAGCATGAGTGGTGCTATAGTTAGTACTGTAACTATGGCTTATGTCTATGAGCATTGGCATCGTACTTTTTCTTTTATCGGAATTAGTATTATTGGTGCCGTTGTACATAATGTGGCACAAATCATGATGGCGGCTTTAGTGGTATCTAGTCCTACTTTATTATGGTATTTGCCGTATTTAATATTATTTGCAGTGCCAACAGGTTGGGCAACAGGGATAACTGTGGTTTACTTTTTGACAAAGGCACCAAGTCTATGCAAGGGTAATTAAAATAAGTAAACAACTACTATGGCTTATATATTTATCCTATCTTATAATAGATACAAGGGGGAATAATATTGCGAGGCGCTAAGAGTAATGGATATGGTATGTTTATACTATTTTTGCTTACTGGTGCAGTTTTTGGCGGTATTTTAGGAGAGCTTATTTCTCGTTCCGATATAGTAGCTGGCTTTGCTCCTTATTTAGTGAAAACCTTTCTTGTTTTGGACGTGCCACCAGTTACCGTTAATTTGTATGTTGTAAGATTTATGGTTGGTTTTGCTTTGCAGCCTAACTTAATTAGTATTTTAGGTATGATTGTAGCTATTTTACTGTATAGGCGCCTTTGAGTTATTTTCCATAGGAGGTCTTACCAATGACGATTATTTTAGCGTCAGCTTCGCCCCGGCGTAGAGAACTTTTAGCACAAGTTGGCTGCGATTTTGTGGTGATGACTAGTACTATAGTTGAGGATAATGCACAAGATTTACCACCTCGTGAGTTGGCTGTTCTGCAGGCAAAAGATAAGGCTTTGGATGTATTTTCTAAAGCACAGACTCACGATATAGTAATTGGTGCTGACACCATTGTAGTATTGGATGGACAAGTTTATGGCAAACCAATTGATCAAGATGATGCGAGGTGTATGCTGACTGCCTTGTCTGGTCGGCAGCATCAAGTTATTACTGGAATTGCTGTTGTTACAGCAGACAAAATCTGGACTGATTTTGTTGTTACGAATGTGAAGTTTGGAGATATTAAGGCTGGGGAAATTGAATCATATCTCACATCAGGTGAACCTATGGATAAAGCGGGTGCATATGCCATTCAGGGAATCGGAGCACTTTTCGTAGAGAGTATTAGTGGCTGTTATGCTAATGTTGTAGGTTTGCCCTTAAATAAATTATCTGGCTTGTTGAAAAAGGCTGGTGTCAAGCTATTGTGAATGACAGTAAGCCGCTTATGATAAAGGAATTGCCTCAGGAGGAAAGACCGAGGGAGAAAATGTTAACAAAAGGTGCACAGGCTTTAAGTAATGCTGATTTATTAGCTATTTTGCTTAGAACTGGTACGAAAAATGATTCTGCTTTGCGGGTAGCAGAAAGACTGCTAAAAAAATATGAAGAGATGGGGATTGCAGCACTTTCAGGTCTTGGGCCTCAAGAGATAAGTAAGATTAAGGGAATTGGTCAAGTAAAAGCAGTGACTATTGCTGCTGCCATTGAGCTTGGCAAGCGCCTTAATGGAGTGGCATCAGCCGAAAGGGTGATTATTCGTTCGCCACAGGATGCTGTTAATTTACTAATGGCTAGATTGCGTTATGAAACCCGGGAGCATTTTATCATATTGCTTCTATCTACCAAAAATCATGTGTTAGCTACTCCTACTATTTCTATTGGCAGCTTAAATGCATCAATTGTGCACCCTCGTGAACTGTTTCGTGAGGTCATTAATCATTCAGCGGCTTCTGTGATTTTGGCACATAATCATCCAAGTGGAGACCCTACTCCCAGTCCCGAAGATATAGGGCTAACTCGGAAATTAATTGATGCAGGGAAAATTTTAGAAATTCCTGTCCTTGATCATATAATTATCGGTGATAACAAGTATGTTAGTCTTAAAGAAAAGGGAATAATAGAATGAATTTGTTAAGTGGCAAGATAATAATGTACTTGCTTATTGAAAGGGGTTATATGTTATGAAGAGTTTTTTTGGATCATTTTCCCGAGATATGGGTATAGATCTTGGTACCGCTAATACATTGGTGCATGTAAAGGGAAAAGGTATCGTGCTTAGTGAACCCTCTGTAGTGGCTATTCAGCGTGATACTGGTGAGGTATTGGCAGTAGGCGAAGAGGCTAAGCAGATGATTGGCCGTACGCCTGGCAATATTGTAGCTATTAGGCCCTTAAAAGATGGTGTAATTGCTGATTTTGATGTCACGCAAGCTATGTTAAAATATTTTATTCGAAAGTCCATTGACACAAAATCTTTTATTCGCCCTCGCGTAATTGTTGGTGTACCGTCTGGCGTTACAGAAGTTGAAAAACGTGCTGTAATTGATGCAACGATTCAAGCGGGTGCCAGAGAAGCCTATTTAATTGAAGAACCTATGGCAGCTGCTATTGGAGCCGGGTTACCTGTTCATGAGCCAACAGGGAATATGGTAGTTGATATCGGTGGTGGTACCACAGAAGTAGCTGTTATTTCCTTAGGTGGAATTGTTACAAGCCGCTCCATCCGTGTTGGTGGCGATGAAATGGATGAGGCTATTATACAGTATATTAAACGTACTTATAATTTGATGATAGGTGAACGTACAGCTGAGGAAGTAAAAGTGACCATTGGAGCAGCTATTGCGCCAGCGGTTGATCAAACTATGGAAATCAGGGGACGCGATTTGGTTAGTGGCTTACCAAAAACATTAACGATTAAAGCTAGTGAAGTACAGCAAGCTCTGAGTGAGCCAGTAAGTAGTATTATTGAAGCAGTTAAAGTAACATTGGAAAAAACTCCTCCTGAATTAGCTTCTGATATTATGGATAGAGGTATTGTTATGACTGGTGGTGGTTCTTTACTGAAGGGGCTTGATAGATTGTTAAGCAGAGAAACCGGTATGCCTGTGCATATCTCTGAAGATGCCTTGTTGTGTGTATGTATGGGGACAGGCCGCGCCTTAGAAAGTATAGATTTATTAAAACGTGTGCTAATGTCTCCTAAAAAATTAGGATAATGGGATAGAGGGGAGCTTACAACAGTGCGCTTGTTTCACAAAAAGGCGGTTATCCTATTAGTGGCTGTGTTACTTGTCCTTTTGCTGGCTAGTTCTCTCGCTCAGGGTAAATATAAGTTTGTCTTTATGGAGAAATTTATTACCACTGTTTTTGCGCCAGTACAATCTGTCGTTTCTAATGTAGGTTTTACTTTTCGTAACATTAGTCAATCTACTGGAGAATTGATGACCGCTTATCGTGACAATAAAATGTTACGGGCAGAAAATGAAAATCTCCGTCAAAATAGTTTGAACATGACTGAAATTATGGCTGAGAATGCGCGTCTGCAAGCCATGCTCGATTATAAAAAAGGTGTACCACAATTTGATTTAGTCACTGCCGCAGTAGTCGGGCGGGATCCAGGGAATTGGACCAGCACTATTATTATTAATCGTGGAAGTGCGGATGGTATTGCCAAAGATATGTCTGTAGTTACTCCTCAAGGACTTGTTGGCAGTGTTGTGAGTGTATATGCGAATGCCGCCAAAATACATCTTCTCCTTGATCCGCGCAGTGCAGTTGGAGCTTTGGTACAACGGCCAGAATCTAGAGTAGCAGCCATTGTTGAGGGCAATAGTGGGACGCCTTTGACGCCGCGCATGGTAAATATCGCTCGTGATGCCGATGTTATTAAAGGAGATAAACTTATTACATCAGGGTTTGGCGGTATTTATCCTAAAGGGTTGTTGATAGGTGAAGTGGTGGATATTGTTAATGAAGAAGGCGGTTTGTTAAAATATGCTGTCTTGAAACCTGCAGTCGATTTTGATAGACTAGAAGAGGTTTCTGTTATTGTTCGTTCACGTGAACCTATTCCTACATTGCCTTCAGCAGTACCAGCTCCAGCTGCTGCTCCAGGAAAGACTGCAGTGCCATCTTGGGGAGTAGGACAATGAATATATTAATTTGGTTTGGAGTACTGATTGTAACTGTTATTCTACAGTCCACTTTAATGCCTCTTATTTCCATAAAGGGTATTCATCCAGACCTGTTGCTTGTGATAGTTGTATCCTATGCATTGTTGTCAGGTAAAGAAAGTGGCGTAGGAGTAGGTTTCTTTGCCGGTTTGCTGCAAGATTTAGTCTCGGGAAGTATTTTTGGTATCAATACCTTATCAAAGTTAGCTACAGGCTATATATTTGGCTTGGCAGAGCGTAAAGTGTTTAAGGAACATGTATTATTGCCAATATTAGCTACACTGGTAGCAACGTTATTTAATGGCTTTGTTGGAATTATACTGTTACTCCTATTTGGCTATAAGGTTGATATTGCAGCTGCAGTAATGCAGAATATAGTACCACTTATTGGTTATAATTTGGTTGTTGCCGTTCCAGTGCATCATGCTGTTTATCGATTAATTCAATTTAACGCAGAATAAAAAGGTACAGTATAGTTAGGCTTCGTCTGCGTCTAGAGACTTGGCATAAGCCAAGTCTTTTCTTAGTAAGTCAGAACTTAAGTGCAGCAAAAATTGGATAAGCTAAGTTTTTAAATTAATTTAGATAATTGGGGTGGGCTGAGCCAATTTCATGTTATTGTCAGGATAGTGAAGCAATCTCCACTCTTTAAGAGGTTGCTTCACTATCATTCACTATGACAAAGGGCAGGCATGATCTGTTGGTAAAATTCTTAAAGAAAGGAGGTTGCAATCATGCTGGTTAAACGATCAAATTACAGGTTAGATGTACTGGCAATCATTATTATTTTAGTATTTGTAGCTTTGATCAGTCGCTTAGGATATTTGCAAGTCATTCAGGGAAAATATTATGGGCAGGAAGCTGATGGTAATCGCATCAGATTAGCTCCTATTATGGCTCCCCGCGGCATGTTTTATGATCGAAATGGTATTCCAATGGTTTCAAATCGCCCTGGCTTTACCGTATCATTACTTCCCCTCACCGGACCTGTTCCAGATGATATTATTGCCAAAGTTGCTGGTATTTTAAATATAACTACAGATGAAATCAAGAAAAAACTAAGTCAACATAATGGTAAATTTGAACCAGTGCGAATAAAATCTGATATTGGCCCAGACGTGGTAACAAAAATTGAGGAGCGCCGCGCAGAATTGCCTGGTGTGATTATTGAAATTCAACCAATTCGAAATTATATTAATAATGAGTTAGCCGCGCACTTATTCGGGTATGTAAGTGAGATTAATGATGTGGAATTGGAAAAAGCCAAAGCTAATGGATATAAAATTGGCGACATTATTGGTAAGTTTGGCTTAGAAAAAGTGTATGATCGTGAGTTGCGAGGAACAGATGGCGGTAATCAGGTTGAGGTTGATGTAACTGGACGTCCCGTAAATGTGCTAGGGCGTAAGGAACCAATCCCAGGAAATAATCTGACATTAACGATTGACTATAAAATTCAAAAAGCAGCTGAGACAGCAATTGACGAACAACTTACATATCTGCAAACTAAGAGTGAGTTTCGTAATGCAAAAGCAGCGGCAGCGATTGTCATGAATCCAAAGACGGGAGAAATCCTGGCAATGGTCAGCAGGCCTACTTTTAATCCTAATTTATTTTCAGGCGGCATTTCCAGTAAGGATTGGAAGTTGCTCAATGAAAATCCTAATAATCCAATGGACAATAAGGCAATTTCTGGGGAATATCCTCCCGGATCCACTTTTAAATTAGTTACAGGTGCAGCAGCGTTAGAACTTGGCAAAGTTACTCCGGAAGAGAAAATCTTAGATACTGGTAAGCATTGGATTATTGCCAAGGGGAATGCGGAAGGTGAAGCTTTAGGCTGGATTAACTTTAAAGAAGCTTTAACAAAGTCTGATAACGTCTATTTTTATGAAATGGGCAACCGTTTAGGAATTGATAATCTAGAAAAATATGCCCGTATGTTTGGCTTAGGGGCAGTAACTGGTATTAAGCTGCAAGGGGAATCGGAGGGGCTGGTAGCTAATCAAAAATATAAAGAGAAAGTATATGGTGAAGAGTGGTATTTATCGGAAACTTTTGATGCTGCTATTGGACAAGGGTTTCAGTTAGTAACCCCTTTGCAAGTTGCTGTTTTGATGAGTGAAATTGCCAATGGTGGTCATCGCTATCGCCCTTATTTGGTAAGTAAAATCAGTTCAGATAAAGGGGAAACTATTAAGACGTTTGCCCCAGAAGAAGTGGGAAGTATACAATTATCGAATAAGACTTTGGGATTAATTCGTGAGTCACTTAGAGATGTAGCACTTGAAGGTGGTACAGCGGCTCAAGCTTTTCGTGATTTTCCTGTATCCATTGCAGGTAAGACAGGGACGGCAGAAAACCCTCACGGCAGTGATCATGGCTGGTTTATTGCTTATGGTCCTTATGAGGATCCCAGTGTTGTAGTAGTGGTAATTGTAGAACAGGGAGGTTTTGGTGCAGGTTCTGCTGCGCCTATAGCTAGAAAAATCATGGAAGCAGCTTTTAATATTAACCAGGCTCCTGTAGAAGCGCCCCAGACATATAAACCACAGACTGCAATATAAAAAGACTTGGCGTGTGCCAAGTCTTTTTATATTGCATCGTTCTCTGTGCATCTGTGGTTCGGTTATTAAGACGTGTCAGTGCTTTCTCAGTTTCTACTTTATTCCACATTATAAAATTAACTTCTTATATTTGGCAGGAATATTGATGAAAATCGCGAATTCTAAGTGGCAGATAATATATGTAGCTTGTAGCAATACTTGGGAGATGGACATGCGAGAATATGTAATTTTTAAGGGCAGTAGAAATGGCTTGCAACTAATGCTCGACGAATCGGTAGCATTTGATGTGATTTTAGAAAACTTAAAAGCTAAACTGGAATCTGCAGTTGATTTCTTTACTAAGGGTACAAAGGTTGAAATACCAGCGCAGGTGCGAGTACTTACTTCAGCAGAACAGGCAGATTTAAGTAATTTATTATCTAGTTATGGTTTAGTTTTTCGAGAAAAAGACGAACACTCGAATGAGGATGATAATACTGCCTGCGAATCTGAAAAAATAGAAGTATTGGTTATTGCTAGAACTATACGCAGCGGGCAGGAGATTATACATCAGGGCTCAGTGGTGATTGAAGGTGACGTTAACCCTGGAGCAGAAATTATTGCTGGTGGAAATATTGTTGTAAATGGAACTTGTCGGGGTGTAGTACACGCTGGAGCCTATGGTGACACCGAAGCAACGATTACTGCCCAAAGGTTGTTGGCTTCACAAATTAGAATTGCTGGATTGATTTCCAGAGCACCAGATTATTTGGATCAGCCTGATCAGGCTGAAATAGCACTAATCGAAAATGGTACCGTAATGATAAAATTTGCAAATATAGAAAATTTCGTAGAAAAGGCAAAATTATAGTAAAAAGACCAGACATTTTATGTCAGTCTCTATATGGGAGGATATACATGGGGGAAGTTATTGTTATAACATCAGGAAAAGGTGGCGTTGGAAAAACTACCACCTCAGCCAATCTAGGAACTGGTTTTGCATTACTAGGAAAGAAAGTAGTATTAGTAGATGCTGATATTGGATTGCGTAATTTAGATGTAGTTATGGGACTGGAAAATCGAATTGTGTATGATCTAGTTGACGTGACAGAAGGAAATTGCCGATTAAAGCAAGCGTTGATTCGTGATAAGCGTTATGAATCCTTGTATCTCTTACCAGCCGCTCAAACTCGTGATAAGAATGCAGTAAATCCGGAGCAAATGAAGCAATTGTGTAATGATTTAAAAGAAGATTTTGATTTTATTATTATTGACTGCCCTGCTGGTATTGAACAAGGATTCAAAAATGCTATCGCTGGTGCTGATAAGGCTATCATAGTAACAACTCCTGAAGTATCTGCAGTTCGTGATGCTGACCGTATTATTGGTTTGTTGGAGTCCGAAGGTAAACATAACCCTAAACTTATTGTAAATCGTATTCGTCCTAGAATGGTTAAAAAAGGTGATATGATGAGTATTGATGACATTATTGAAATTTTAGCCATTGATTTGCTAGGAATTATCCCAGAGGATGACTATATCGTGGTTTCGACGAATCGAGGAGAACCAGCAGTTGTTAATCCTGTATCACCCGCTAGTACGGCTTATAAAAATATTGTGAGGCGCTTAACAGGAGAAAATGTTCCTTTAATGACAATCGAAGAGAATAATGGGTTCTTTACTAAAATTAGAAAGATGTTTAATCTCTAGGGAGGGATGAAAAATGCTTGATTTGATTCAACGGTTATTTGGAAAAGATTCTGCTTGTTCTAAAGATATTGCCAAAGAAAGGCTGCGTTTAGTGCTGGTTCATGACAGGGTTAATGTTTCTCCCCAGCTGATGGAAACATTAAAGGATGATATGTTTAAAGCTATATCTAACTATATGGATATTAATGAAAAGTGCATGGAAGTCAGTCTCACTCATACAGAATCATCAGTCACGCTTGTTGCCAATATACCAGTGACTAGTATGAAACGGGGCGCTATGCCAAAAAGATAAAAAAGACTTGTCCCAATGGAGTCTTAAAATGACCGGATTATCCGATTACGGTGGTTAGATAAAAATTACCAAGGCACAGTACATCCTACTGTGCCTTTTTAAGTGGACGAATTTGGGAAATGATATTATAATAGTAATGACTTTTGGTATGGAAGGTAAGTGTAAGGTATGTTGAACCGTCGGTTATTACGAAATTTAGATTTTATTACAATTGCTACTGTTATTCTCCTGGTTCTAATAAGTTTGGTGATAATTGGAAGTGCTACTCATGTAAATACACCTGGTGATGAACGATACTGGTATGTTGAGCGTCAAGGAATGTTTGCCTTGTTTAATGTGATATTCATTATTATTCTCTTAAATTTTGATTATAATATATTGGGGAAATTCGCCAATGGATTGTATGGCCTAAATTTAGTCATGTTATTGGCTGTTATGTTTATTGGGCAATCGGCTTTAGGAGCCCAACGATGGATACAACTAGGCCCAATTAGTTTACAACCCTCTGAATTTTCCAAATTGATTATGATTATTGCTTTGGCAGATATGCTTGATAAGAGAACCGGAAAATTGAATTCATTTAAAGATCTAATTCCTATTTTCTTGTTTGTGGGCATCCCTTTTTTATTAGTATTAAAGCAGCCCGATCTGGGGACTTCTTTAGTATTTTTAGCAATTTTATTCGGTATGCTTTTTATTGCAGGTATTAAAAATAAGCATTTGATGATGATCTTTGGCGCAAGTGCAGCATTTTTACCGATTTTTTGGCATTTCTTGAAAGATTATCAGAAAATGCGATTGTCTGTTTTTCTAGATCCTAATGTTGATCCGCTTGGTTCTGGTTATCATATTATACAGTCTAAAATTGCTATTGGATCAGGAATGTTGTTTGGTAAAGGGTTATTTGGCGGCACCCAGAGTCAGTTGAATTTTTTACCAGAAAATCATACAGATTTTATTTTTGCCGTAATTGGTGAAGAACTTGGTTTTATTGGTGCCGTTTTTATCTTGCTGCTGTATTTTATCCTATTGTATCGTGGGGTAAAAATTGCTGGGGAAGCTAAAGACAACTTTGGAACATTATTAGCGACAGGTATTACCTCAATGCTGACATTTCATGTACTGGTCAATGTAGGAATGACTGCTGGTATTATGCCGGTAACTGGTATCCCCTTGCCCCTAATGAGCTATGGAGTTAGTGCTCTTACTACCAATATGATTAGCATTGGTATATTATTGAATATATATATGCGTAGGCAGAAAATTATGTTTTAGGTAAGGTTGATAAAGAGATGCGCCATATGGTGCATCTCTTTATATTATAAGCATATATTACCTTTCCCTTCTCATATATATTCTATAGGAATATGTGCTGTGTGGGGGTGCTTATTATATGCCAAAGCTGTGGAATCGGTGGAAAAATAATAGATGGGGAGATACGAGAGAAAATGATTACTCGTGGCAGTATGCGGAAGAGGAATCTGATTACGGCTGGATAAAAAAAGCAGCAGTGGCAGGGATTTTATTTGCTATCGTATATTGTGCCCATATATCAGAAACTGCATTGGGTAAAGTAGTAGATGATGGAATTCGTTATACGCTAACTACCCAAACAGATGTTAACTATGTGGTGGAACAAATCATTAATCACGTTCCGCCAGGAGTCGATCTGTCAATGCTTAAAAAAGTTCAAACAACTGTATCGAAGCCGGCTGATCCATTATTATATATGCATAAACCTGTGAATGGCAAGATCGTTGTACCATTTGGTTGGGGTATCCATCCTGTATTAAAACAAGAGATGATGCATGAGGGCATTGATATTGAGGCTCCTTTAGGAAGTAGTGTAAGAGCTACTGCTGCTGGTAAGGTTAAGATGATTACGGATAGTGCTCAGTTAGGGAAGATACTCATTATTGAACATAGCCAAGATATTGAGACATTGTATGGTCATCTGGGTGATGTATTGGTACAGCAAGGTGATATGATTAGTCAGGGCCAGATTGTTGCTAAAGTAGGTAAAACTGGCATGGTAACAGGACCTATACTTTATTTTGAAGTGAGAGAAAATGGTAAACCTGTTGATCCTTCTACCAGACTAAAGGGAGATTTTCCAGTTGGAGAGGAGAAGTGAAATGATTGCGGGTTATGAATATAGCCGGTATCGATTTGATAATGAGTTATTGGTTTATTGCAATGATTATTTTATTTTCCTTGGCTGGTATGATTGCCAAAGTTCTCCTGGTATTTAGTGCAGTGCTCTGGCACGAATTGGCTCATGCAGGAGCTGCAATGACTTTAGGATTTACAGTACGTGAGGTGGAGCTGCTGCCTTTTGGCGGTGTGGCACGGATTGAAGGTCTAGGGTTAGCCAGTTCAAAAGGTGAAATAATAATCGCCGCCGCCGGACCAGCAGCAAGTATGGTTTTGGCGGCTCTTATTTATGGTAGTATGTTTTATATGAACCTGTGGACTGAAATTTGGGATTTTTACTATAAGACCAATCTAATGCTTGCAGCATTTAACCTAATTCCAGGTTTGCCTTTGGATGGAGGACGTATTTTTAGGGCGTGGCTGTCTTTACACTTAGATTATGGAAAGGCTACTGCTGTTGCTGCTGGTGTTAGTAAGGGGGTAAGCGCCTCTTTGCTTGGCATTGTGATATATCAATATGTCATAGGAAGTACAGTCAATGTAACATTTTTAGTGGCAGCTGTCTTTTTATATACTACGGCTAAAAGTGAAATAAAAGTGGCTGGATTTCGTACCTTACGCATCATGGCTCAAAAGAAATCTCTGCTGAAGGCTCGGGGAGTGATGCCGACTATTCATCTTACAGTAGTCGAGGGAGTACTGCTTAAGGATATTGTCCGATTATTTAGACCTGATCAGTATTATGTGATGCTTGTTGTCGATGAAGAGTGTAAGGTTTGTGGAACTTTAACAGAAACTGAAGTGTGGGAAGGATTGCCTAAGAAAGGATTGCATGCTAGTATTGGAGAGCTTATCTACTTATAATTGATAAAAATATAGTTTTTGGCAGGATATTTTCGAAATTTGTAGAACGTAAGGTAGGATATCTGACTAAACTTTGGATATTTTTGGGCAGTATATAAATACCTAATATTCTTAGTAGTTTTAAGTTATCTTACACATTAAAGAACGACTCATAAGTAGATCTATGTTATGTGGTTTAAGGCTTTGTTATTTACTCAGCTTGCTTTATATCATATAGGATGGGGCTTCTAAGGGGAGCAAACTTTAATGTACTTTATATAATAATTTTTGAAGCAAAATTTGGAGGTTAATAATATTTATGATAACTTTAGATCCTGCCATGCTGAATCGGGTTATAAAACCCGCTCGCTATACTGGTAATGAATGGAACAGTATAAAAAAAGATCATGCTAAGGTTAAAGTAACTGTCGCCTTGTCCTTACCCGATGTATATGAAGTTGGTATGTCCAATTTAGGGCTTAAAATCTTATATCAAATCTTAAATAATCGTGCAGATACTGCTGCCGAACGGGTATATGCACCTTGGGTAGATATGGAAGCTGAAATGCGGGCTCGCAATATTCCATTATATACTTTAGAGAGCCTAACACCAGTCAGTGCATTTGATATAGTAGGCTTCTCCTTACAATATGAAATGAGTTATAGTAATGTATTAAATATGTTAGATTTAGCAGGAATTCCTTTGTTCACTGCTCAGCGTGATGAAGACATGCCGATTATAATTGGGGGCGGCCCTTGTACTTTTAATGGAGAACCTGTTGCTGATTTTTTTGACTGCCTTATTTTAGGAGAAGGCGAAGAGGTAATGGAAGATGTTGTTACAGCAGTTGCATCCTGGAAGGAAGCAGGAAAAATCGGGGGTAGAGCCGGAATCTTAAAGAAGTTGGCGCAAATTGGAGGCGTGTATGTACCTTCACTTTATGATGTAACCTATCATGAAGATGGTACCATAGCTAGAATAGCACCTAATTGTTCAGAAGCTCCAGCCGTTGTCACCAAACGAGTAGTAAAAGATTTGAATACTGTGGAATATGCCACAAGACCGATTGTACCCTTTTTAGATATTGTTCATGATCGTATAATGCTGGAACTATTCCGCGGCTGTACCAGAGGGTGTCGCTTTTGCCAAGCGGGCGTATTGTATCGCCCAGTGCGTGAACGTCGTCCCGAACTTCTGTTAAAAATGGCTAAAGAAATGGTGGATAGTACTGGTTACAATGAAATATCTCTCACCTCCCTCAGTTCTGCTGATTATTCTTGTTTGCCTGATTTAGTTGATTCTTTAATGGAAGACTTGAAGGAGCAGGGAGTGAGTGTTTCTTTACCATCACTTAGAATTGATAGTTTCTCCATTGATTTGGCACAAAAAGTGCAGCAAGTTCGTAAAAGTGGCTTAACCTTTGCACCTGAGGCAGGGTCTCAGCGCCTGCGAGATGTCATTAATAAAGGAGTAACTGAAAAAAATCTTGATGATGCTGTAACTGCCGCCTTTGAAGCTGGCTGGTCCACTGTAAAATTGTATTTTATGATGGGATTACCTACAGAAACGGATGAAGATGTTCTAGGAATTGCTGATTTGGCTTACAAAGTACTTGATCGATATAAAGAAGTTAAGGGGCGAAGAGGCGCAAAGGTAACGGTTAGTGTGTCTTGCTTTGTTCCTAAACCTCATACTCCATTTCAATGGTTTGGCCAAAATCATGCTGCTGAATTTGAACGTAAGCAACAATTGCTAAAAGCACGACTTCGTGATCGAAACATCACTTTCAATTGGCATGATGCTCGTACCAGTTTTTTAGAAGGAGCTTTTGCCCGAGGCGATAGAAGACTAGGACAAGTTTTGCTTACAGCTTGGCAGAATGGGGCTAGGTTTGATGGCTGGTCTGAATATTTTAAATATGATGTGTGGATAGATGCTTTTAAGGCTTGTGCGGTTGATCCTTACTTTTATGCGACAAGAGATCGCAATTTTGATGAAATTATGCCATGGGACCACTTATCTTCGGGAGCATCGAAAAAGTTTTTACAGCGAGAATATGAGCAAGCTGTAACGGAACAACTAACTAATGATTGTCGTAGAAAAGATTGTAGTGCCTGTGGCGTATGTCCCGGATTAGGGGTTGAGGTATTAGATTGGGGGAATAAGGCATAATGGCAAAATTGCGTTTAGAGATTACAAAAGGGGAAGAAATACGCTATATTTCTCACTTGGATTATGCCAGTGCTATCCAGAGAGCTATTATACGTGCCAAATTACCCGTAGCTTACTCGGAGGGATTTAACCCGCATATGAAGTTGTCTTTCGCCTCAGCTTTGGCTGTAGGGGTAACAAGCCAGGCGGAGTATGTGGATATTGAATGTAAAGAAGAGATCGATTTTAACCAAGCAGTTAAAAATCTTGCCCTCACATTGCCTGCAGGATTTGTAATAAGGGGGGCAAAATACATACAAGAAAACGTCCCGGCACTAATGGCCAGCGTCAATCTAGCTACTTATGATGTGACTGTACCTTTATTGGCAGGCGATATTGGTATCATAGAAGATAGTATTCGATGGTTTAATAAAGCGGAAACTGTTTTTTATACTAGGGAATCTCCTAAAGGAAAGAAGGAAATTGAGGTTAAGCAGTATATGGCACAAGATGTTACAGTGGCAGCCTTGGAAAAAGCAGTACGGCTTACTCTAGAAATAAAAATTACACCGACTGGCAGCATAAAGCCCGGAGAAGTATTAACAGCTTTAGTGTTGATGTTTGATTTGCCAGTGGACATTGATAATTTGCTGATTCATCGCACAGGTCTTTACATTAGCAACGATATGAAAAAGGTATCGCCACTAGAAGTATAAAGAGGATAGTTTTCTATTTACAGCAAAAAAAGAAAGGAGGGAATAGGGTGGGGAAAAAAACAATAGTGGTCAATAGTACACCAGAGGAAACGAGAATGGCAATTTTTGAAGATAAAGAGTTAATTGAAGTTTCAATAGAACGAACTAAGAGTGGTCATAATGTTGGCAATATTTATAAAGGGAAAACAAAAAATGTATTGCCAGGTATGCAAGCTGCTTTTATTGATATCGGTAGAGATAAAAATGCTTTTTTATATATTGGCGATGCGTTGCCTCAGGCTGCTGCTCAGGCAATTGCTGATACTGCATTAACAGTGGGCAAGGATGTTATGATTCAAATCGTAAAGGATGCCATTGGTACCAAAGGACCTCGCGCTACTACTCATTTGACGTTACCAGGACGATACGTGGTATTAATGCCTACTGTAGATTATATTGCTACGTCAAGACGCATTGCCAGTGAAGAAGAGCGGACACGGCTAAAAAAGATTGTTGAAAAAGTGCGCCCAGAAGGAATGGGTGTGATTGTACGAACCATGTCTGAAGGAAAAAGCGAAGAAGACTTAGAGAAGGATATAGAATATCTTTATAATTTGTGGAAGGCGTTAGTTGCCAGAGGCAAACGAGCTTCTGCACCAATTTTGCTATACCGTGATGTGGATTTGGTAATTCGTATTGTCAGGGATTACTTATCAGATGATGTGGAAGAATTCATTCTAGATAATCAGGAAGCTTATGGACGAGTTTGTGATTTATTAAAATATACATCACCAGAGCTTTTAGATAGAGTAACTTTATATCTAGGGAAGGAAGATATTTTCACTCATTATGGGATTGATGAGGAATTAGATAAAGTGGGTCAGCGTTCCATCTGGCTTAGCTGCGGCGGTTATATTGTGATTGATAAAACAGAAGCCTTGACTGTTATTGATGTGAATACAGGTAAGTTTGTTGGATCTACTAATTTATCAGATACGGTTTTTCAAACGAATTTGGAAGCTGCTAGTGAAATAGTCAGGCAAATACGCTTAAGAGATATTGGTGGCATTATCATTGTCGATTTTATTGATATGGATAAGGAAGAGCATAAACAAGCAGTATTGGCAGCATTGGAAGAAAACTTCAAACGAGACCGTACGAAAACCAATGTACTTGGTTTTACTGGTTTGGGTCTAGTGGAGATCACACGGAAGAAAGCACGACAAAATGTGGAAGGTGTACTTTATCATGAGTGTCCATGTTGTGAGGGTCGAGGCAGAGTACAGTCGCCAGAAACTGTAGTAATTAATATATGGCGCAAAATGCGTAATATTATGAGCCAGCCAAGACGTCAGGGGAGAATGGTCATTCAGGTGCATCCTCTTGTTGCTGAAGTTATGAAAAGTCAGGGAGAGTTAACTCGTATGGAACAGGTATTGGCTTGTTCTTTACGGCTAGAGGCATTGCCAGAGATGCATCCAGAAATGATTTCAATTTTACATGAAAGTGAATGACTCTTAATGAAAGCAATTGACAAAGAATAGTCTATATGCTATTATCATTGAATGTAGGCACTTGTGCTTACGTGTCCCAAACCGCACGAAGAGGTTCCATAAAATTTATTTTGAGCTTACTTAAAATAAATACCGTATTCGGCGAGTACAAGAACGAGGGAGGTGTAATATAATAATGTACGCAATTATTGAAACTGGTGGTAAACAATATCGCGTTTCTGAAGGTGATGTTGTTTTTATTGAAAAAGTTGAAGTTTCTGAAGGCGAAGCAGTAGAATTTGACCGTGTACTAACTGTAGTAACAGAAGGTAATGTAGCAATTGGCAAACCTCTAGTAGCTGGTGCAAAAGTAACAGGTAAAGTGGTTTCTCAAGGTAAAGGCAAAAAGATTTTGGTTTTCAAATATAAAGCAAAATCTAACTATCGCAGACGTCAAGGACATCGTCAACCGTTCACTAAAGTTGTGATCGAGAAGATTGAAGCATAAGAATGATCAAGATAAAGATTATTCGAAACTCAGAACAGAGTATTGTTGAGTTTTGGGTTACTGGGCATGCTAATAACGGTCCTCATGGACAAGATATTGTATGTGCTGGTATATCTGCCTTAACGCAAACGGCTGTGCTGGGCTTAGATCGTCACTTAGGAACCAAAATACATCTGGATATTGCCAGTGGCAACTTAAAGATGCATTTACTAGATAATCCGGACCCGTTAACGAATGCTGTGTTGGAAACAATGTTGATTGGTTTAACCGAAATTGCAAAAATAAATCCACAAAGTGTTCGTATCTCTGAACACAGGAGGTGAAGTACAGATGTTTAATTTTAATTTACAGCTATTTGCCCATAAAAAAGGTGTAGGTAGCACTCGCAACGGACGTGACAGTGAATCAAAACGCCTTGGCGTTAAGCGTCACGCAGGTGAAGTGGTAACTGCCGGCAGCATTTTAGTCCGCCAGAGAGGTACTCATTTCCATACTGGCGAAAATGTTGGTATTGGTAAAGATGATACCTTATATGCAAAAATTGCTGGACGTGTGGCTTTTGAACGTAAAGGCCGTAATGATCGTCAAGTAAGCGTATACGCAACGGAAGAAGCTATCTAATATACACCTGCGGCTATCTTAGCCGCAGGTATTATTTTTGAGAGTTGTTTACTTCAAAGCAGTTCTTCTGATAGTATTTTAATAAAAAACCTACAAAAGCCTACAGGAGTGTTGTATAATTATAGGGAAATATATTAGATTGGGCTTACGCTAGAAGGGATGATTAGAAGATGGAAAATCATGAAGTATGTGAAGAAATTGTTACTTTATTAAAAAAGCAGCGGCATGATTTTGTGAACCATTTGCAGGTGATTCATGCTATGCTGCAGATGGGACGCAGGGAAAAGGCTCTTTTATACATCGAAGAGTTAGCGAAAGACCCTTCCTTAGTGTCTGATGCTCTAAAAGTCTATGAAGAGCAATCCGGTTGTCTACATAAGAGCTAAGTTATACATTACAATAACTGTTTTGAAGTGGACAAATCTACAAACGTGCTGGTATGCGATAGCAATTTATAAAGATTTTTAATAAGGGATTCTTATTAATGCTTCTAAATCTTGATGAAAAGTATAGCGTCAGCGTTTAATTTATTACATAATGACATATATTACAGATAATAGTGCGTGTTATAAAAAAACACGCCACCTTATTGTAAAGAGTCTGTTTAAAATGTGCAGATAGATATTTTAAACAGACTCTATTAAGAATATAGAGATAGTTTATGCCTAAAGGGGTTTTTTAAGATGTTTATTGATAGAGCAAGAATTCAAGTTGTATCTGGCAAGGGTGGTAATGGCATGTCCAGTTGGCGCCGGGAAAAGTTTGTACCTAAAGGAGGTCCGAGCGGCGGTGATGGCGGACGTGGGGGCGATGTTATATTAATCGTTGATGCCAATACTAATACGTTAATTGATTTTCGTTATAAGCGTAAATTTGTTGCTGATAATGGTGTAAATGGACAGACAAAGAATATGCATGGACAGCATGCCGAACCTACCTATATTAAGGTACCTCCAGGTACATTGGTGAAAGAAGCTGATACTGGAGAGGTAATAGCTGATTTGACCAAGGTAGGTCAGCAAGCAGTTGTTGTGAAAGGTGGGCGTGGCGGTCGAGGTAATGCTAGGTTCGTTAACAGTGTTAACCGAGCACCGACTTTTGCCGAAAATGGTGCCCCTGGGGCAGAACGTTTTTTGCAATTAGAGCTTAAGTTATTAGCAGATGTTGGATTGGTTGGATATCCTAGTGTAGGAAAGTCCAGTATTATATCAGTAGTATCGGCAGCTAAACCTGAAATAGCTGCGTATCATTTTACTACTTTGACACCAGTACTTGGCGTTGTAAGCCTTGATGAGGGGCATAGTTTTGTATTGGCTGATATTCCAGGATTAATTGAAGGTGCTAATGAAGGAATTGGTCTTGGGCATGATTTTCTTCGTCATATTGAACGCACTAAGGTTATTCTTCATGTCCTTGATGTATCTGGATTGGAAGGCCGAGATCCCATAGAGGATTATATTAAAATTAATAATGAGCTTAAGCTCTATAATGAGCGCTTAGCGACTCGTCCTCAAATCATTGTAGCAAATAAAATGGATTTGGCAGAGGCTCAAGAAAATTTTCCAAGAGTGGCTGAATATATGAAAAAGCTTGGGCATGAAATTTATCCTGTTTCAGCAGCAACTGGTGAAGGATTGCCGCAGCTTATGCAGCTGACAGCTAAATTGTTGTCAGAACATGTGGAATCGCCGGAAGAAACAGCAGATACTATTGTATATGAAGCAAAACCGCAAGAAGACTTTACTATAGGCCGTGATGATGATGGTGCTTTTATTATTCACGGCAGGGGCATTGAGAGATTAGTGGCAATGACTAATTTTGATAATGATGAAGGCGTACGACGTTTTCAACAGCTCTTTAAACGTATTGGCATTGAAAGCGCGCTTAAAGAAAAAGGTATCCAGGAAGGTAATACGGTACGAATTGGTGATATGGAATTTGAATTTAGAGCATAAAGGGGAACAATAAGTGGAAGAAATTACAGCTTTGACAGGTAAACAAAAACGTTATTTACGTTCTTTAGGGAGTACTATGGATCCGATTCTGCAAATTGGCAAGACAGGAATATCAGGCAGCTTACTTGATAGTGCAAAAGAAGCATTGGTTGCGCGGGAATTAATTAAAGTACGTGTTCTGCAAAACTGTAGTGATATCCCCAAAGAAGTAATAGCTGAATTGGCAGATGAAGCAGGGGCAGAATTAGTCCAAGTCATTGGACGTAATGGACTTCTATATAAGAGAAATCACAATCCAGAAAAAAAACATAAAATAGAATTACCTTAGGCAAGAAGGGACACAAAGGCATGCATGATATCCCCTTTGTGTCCTTTTTAATATCAGAATTTATAAATTATAGATTATAATTGCAGTATCGTCTGCTTTTCTTAATTGTAATTCAAAAATTAAAATACGGGTGGGAGTGGAATGTTTACCAGAGAAAATTTGACTAAGGCTAAACGAGTAGTAGTTAAAGTTGGAACCAGTACATTGACACACAGTACCGGTAAATTAAATTTGTGGCGTATTGAAAAATTAGTGAGAGAATTAGCTGATTTAATGAATCAGGGCAAAGAAATTATTTTGGTTAGTTCAGGAGCTGTTGGTGCAGGTATGGATGTGCTAGGGCTTAAAGAACGGCCGAAGACCATCCCCGAAAAGCAGGCTGCAGCAGCGGTTGGTCAAGGCCGGTTGATGCATACTTATGATAAATTATTTGGCGAGTATGGACAGGTGGTTGCCCAGGTACTTTTGACTCGAGAGGATTCAGTAAAGCGGGCTCGGTATACCAATTCTCGTAATACCCTCTTAACACTCCTAAAAATGGGTGTTATACCTGTTATTAATGAAAATGATGCAGTAGCAATTGATGAATTGAAAATTGGGGATAATGATACTTTATCAGCAATGGTGGCCAGTATTGTGGATGCAGATGTGCTGATCATTTTATCTGATATTGAAGGTGTATATACTGCTAATCCTCAAACTCATCCTGATGCTCAATTAATTGGCGAGATTACGGATATTACACCAGAAATTGAGGCATTAGCAGGCGGAGCTGGTACGCTGCGTGGTACTGGTGGTATGTATACTAAAATACAGGCAGGGAAGATTGCTGTTAATTCAGGTGTTGCGATGGTTATTGCCTCAGGATTACAGGATGGTGTTTTGCGTAATGTGCTTAATGGTGAAAAGATGGGCACTCTTTTTCTCTCAAAAGAAAATCGTTTGCAAATACGCAAAAAGTGGTTGGCATTTGGTGCTCGCACACAAGGTGTTCTTACTGTTGATAAGGGTTGCGAACAGGCATTGTTATCAGGGGGATCTAGCTTGTTAGCTGCTGGTATTATAGTCGTCACAGGGAATTTTGAACATGGAAACACTATTAGTGTTGTAACCCTTGAAGGGCGAGAAATTGCCCGGGGAATAGCTAATTATAATGACGCAGAAACTAGAAAGATTATGGGTTTCCATACCAATGAAATTAATGATATACTAGGATCAAAACCATATGATGAAATTATTCACCGGGATAATATGGTTTTGTTGGCATAAGGAGAGAGTTATATGAAGCAACTTTCAGAACTACAAATTAAGGGGAAAAGTGCCAAGCGGGCGGCACGAAAACTTGCGACACTATCTACTGCTATTAAAAACCAAGCACTTGAGAGTATGGCAAATGCTCTAGAAAATGAGTGTACTTCCATTATAGCAGCTAATGCTCTAGATATAGAAAATGCTAAAGCAAAAGGTTTATCACAATCCATGGTGGATCGTTTACTCTTAACGCCAAATAGGATTCAAGCTATGGCTGAGGGATTGAGGCAGATTATTGGTTTGTCTGATCCCATTGGTGAGGTGCTTACTACCACTGTTAGACCTAATGGTCTAGAGATTAATAAGGTACGGGTACCACTTGGTGTGATTGGTATTATCTATGAAGCTCGCCCTAATGTTACAGTGGACGCAGCAGGGCTTTGTCTCAAAACAGGTAATGCTGTGATCTTGAGAGGCGGTTCAGAAGCTATCTATTCGAATACAGCAATTATTAAGGTTATTGCTAGTGCTGCCTATGATTCGGGAATCCCAACAGGCGCTTTGCAGTTAATTGAAACAACCGATCGCCAGGTTGTAAATGACATGCTGAAACTCAACGAATATTTAGATGTAATTATTCCTCGTGGTGGAGCTGGCCTGATTAAAACCGTAGTTGAAAATAGCACGGTGCCTGTTATTGAAACGGGTACAGGTATCTGTCATACTTTTGTCGATGAAACGGCTGATTTGGAGATGGCACAGTCTATTGCTTTTAATGCCAAAGTTTCTAGACCAGGGGTGTGTAATTCCATGGAAACACTATTAGTGCATCAGAAAGTGGCAGATCAATTTCTGCCAGGCATGATTAGAGCATATCAACAAGCTAGTGTGGAGCTTAGAGGATGCCCTGTTACACGCAAGTATGATGATACTGTAAAAGTGGCTAGTAATGAAGACTGGGCTACGGAGTATTCAGACTTTATTTTATCAATAAAAGTTGTAGCCGATCTTGACGAAGCTCTTGAACATATTGATCAATATAGTACTCGTCATTCGGAAGCAATTGTTACGACAAATTTTAATAATGCCAAACGCTTCCAGCATGAAGTGGATGCAGCCGCTGTCTATGTGAATGCTTCTACACGTTTTACGGATGGCTTTGAATTTGGCTTTGGTGCCGAAATTGGCATTAGTACACAAAAATTGCACGCCCGCGGACCAATGGGGTTGGCGGAGCTGACGAGCAGTAAATATATTGTTACTGGTAATGGACAAATAAGAGAATAAAGAATGCCTTAGAAAAAGCCTCAAAATCAGTATTTTACTGATTTTGAGGCTTTTTTATTTTATAGACTCTCACCAAATTTATGGCGATTACATATATTATAATACATATTTGACAAAGCCTTATTGGCAGGTACGGTAGGGGAATAACAAAAAAGTACATAAAAGGAGTTGACCATTTTGATTATGAACAATGGTGAGCCTATGCACTCATTAGATATACAGCAGCTTAAATGGGCTCTGCGTACTGGGAAAATAGATGTATGGGATAGTGTGCCAGCAGAAAAGCAGCCTAATGTAGTGGTGGATACTGTGAAAAGTGCAATAGAAAATCCTCCCATATGTACGACGGTTTTAGATCAAATTAGTGCAATTGAAAAACTGGTAAATCAGCAAATTGCCTTATTTAGAAATGAGTTTGCTGTTTTTATTCAAGCACAAGTCAATCAAGAGAAAGCATTGCGCCTTTCCGAGACAGAATGGCAAAAAAAATTAGCAGAACATGAAAGTAAAATGTTAGCAGAAATGTGGGAAATGAGACAGAGTATCATTGGGGAGTTTACCACCTATTTTCAATTAATAGCAGAACAATTACAAACTAGAGATCAGTTAATACATAAGGAAGTCTCTTTGCTTAAAGAACAGCTGACTGAGATGCACCAATATCAAGAATATCACAAAGAGCAGGATTTGGAATTGGCAAAGGAATGGAATAAAAAAATTGAGGCATGCCAAGTTCAGCTGATTGATTGTATGCAGCATATAGAGAATGTTTTAGAAGAAATAAACATTGGCGGCATCGAGCAGCAAAAGCAAGAGGATTTTTTCCTTAGGGAAATTGCCATTGTAAAAAGCGAAGTAGCAAATTTACGACAAACCTATCAAAGCAAGGAAGGCAAGCCGCTTATTGTGGATATGGAACCTTGCAGCCCTGCTTTGTCAGAGGAGCTACAGGAAGTAGATGCACAGCAAGTATTGGAAGTAGAGCAATATATGATCCCAAAGAAAAAACGAAGACATCGGAGAGGATAAAATATGGAAAAAGTGGCATTGATTACAGGAATAACAGGCCAAGATGGTGCTTATTTAGCTGAGTTTCTACTGAACAAAGGCTATATTGTTCATGGCATAAAGCGGCGTAGTTCGCTATTGAATACAGCTCGCATTAACCATTTGTATCAGGATTCTCATGAAAAGCATGTAAAGTTCTTCTTGCATTATGGGGATATGACAGATGCAACGAATTTAATTCGAATTATCCAAGAAGTACAACCCGATGAGATTTACAACCTGGCAGCTCAAAGTCATGTGCAGGTTTCTTTTGATACGCCGGAATATACTGCAAATGCTGATGCATTAGGAACATTAAGGTTGTTGGAAGCATTACGCATATTGAATATGGTAGAACGGGTTAAATTTTATCAAGCTGCAACCAGTGAGTTATTTGGTAAAGTCCAGGAAACGCCTCAAAAGGAAACAACACCCTTTTATCCTCGCAGTCCCTATGCTGCTGCAAAATTATATGCTTATTGGATTGTTGTTAATTATCGGGAAGCTTATAACATGTTTGCTTGCAATGGAATTTTATTTAATCATGAATCACCAATTCGCGGTGAAACTTTCGTTACTCGTAAAATCACAAGAGCTGTAGCTCAGTATAAGTTAGGAGTTGGCAGTGTTTTATATTTAGGCAACCTGGATGCTAAAAGAGATTGGGGCTTTGCTGGTGATTACGTAAAAGCGATGTGGCTTATGTTACAGCAAGAAAAGGCAGAGGATTATATCATTGCCACAGGCGAAACTCATTCAGTGCGTGAATTTGTAGAGCTAGCTTTTCGTGCTATTGGAGTGGGGATTGAATGGCAAGGAACTGGTATAGAAGAAAAAGGTCTCAATGCAACAACTGGTGAGACTCTGATTGAAGTAGATGCTCGCTATTTCCGGCCAACAGAAGTAGATTTGTTATTAGGTGACGCCACAAAGGCCAAAGAAAAATTAAAATGGAAACCAGAAGTTAGTTTGGTTGAAATGGTAGATATGATGGTATCACAAGACATAAAATGGATGGAACGTGAATTACTGTGCCAAAAATACGGTTTTAGTACAGAGAGCATACGTAAGAGCAAAGAATAAAAGTGAGCCCGGTTAATAGAGAAATACCTCTAGAGGGAGGTATTTTCTATATTATTAAATGTGGAGGCAGACTATGGATAAACATGCCAAGATCTATATTGCCGGCCATAGAGGATTAGTAGGTACAGCTATTCTACGGAAATTAATGGATCATTCTTATAATAATATTGTATTTCGTACTAGCAGAGAATTAGATTTGCGCAATCAAGAAGATGTTACTGCCTTTTTTGCCACTGAGCAGCCAGAATATGTATTTTTGGCAGCTGCTAAAGTAGGGGGTATATTGGCGAATCACACTTATCCAGCTAATTTTATTTATGATAATATCATGATGCAAGCTAATATTATTCATGCTGCTTACCAAAGCAAGGTGAAGAAGTTATTATTTTTAGGAAGTTCCTGTATTTATCCTAAATTAGCTCCTCAACCGATTAAGGAAGAGTATTTGTTGACTGGTGAGTTAGAACCTACCAATTCTTCTTATGCAATTGCTAAAATTGCGGGAATTACAATGTGCCAGGCGTACAACAGACAATATGGAACAAATTTTATATCTGTTATGCCAACAAATCTATATGGACCTAATGATAACTTCGATTTAACATCTTCTCATGTATTACCAGCGCTGATCAGAAAGTTTCATGAGGCGAAAATCAATCATCATCCTAGTGTTGAAATATGGGGAACAGGTAAACCGCGTCGGGAATTTTTGCATGTAGATGATTTGGCTGATGCGTGTCTGTTTTTAATGAATAAATATCAGGATAATCAGCCCATTAATATCGGAGTAGGTAGAGATATATCTATTGAAGATTTAGCAACATTAATTGCTGTTGTTGTGGGGTATTCAGGTAATATTATATACAACAAAGCCATGCCTGATGGGACTTTTCGTAAATTATTAGACATAACAAAATTAAAAGACTTAGGCTGGTGTCCAGGAATAGAGTTGGAAGAAGGCATACGCAGCACCTATTTATGGTATTTAAAAACAGTAGTGGTTTAATGTACTACAAGGTTACAGAAGAACGTTGCATTGTAAGATTTAGTATGACAGCCAGCAAAATGGATGGAAGAGAATATTGTCAGAGGGGGAACTAAATGTCTATACCAATCATTTTTATGCATTATGGTGATAGCGATTATTTGCAGTATAGTTTACTGCAAGCAAAAAAATCTAATCCCAATAGCGATATCATATTAATTGGTGATGAGAGCAATAATAAATATTCTTTTATTAAGCACGCTAGTATAAGTGACAGCCCGTCTGGGCAGAAATTCGCTGGAATTTACCAGCATATGAGTGCTAATGCCTATGAATATGAATTGTTTTGTATTCAAAGGTGGTTTATTTTAAGAGATTTTATGGCCAAATACCAAATAGTACGATGTTATCATCAAGATTCTGATGTTATGCTGTATGAGGATGTTTCGAATGAAAATGTTGCTGATTATGATTTTTCTTTCTGTGGCGGAATTTCAGGTGGAATCTCTTTTATCAATAATTTTGAAGCATTAGATGATTTTTGCAACTTTATTACTGCATTTTATACAGTGAGAACTCTTACAGAAGAACTTAAAAATATACATCAGATGATTATACAGCATGTTCCTAACGGCGGTATTTGCGACATGATCTTTATTAAACTATATTGTAACAGCAGACAAGGGTCTAAAAAAATTTCTGATTTATCAATTATTGAAAATAAAGCTGTTTTTGATCTAAATGTAAATTTAACAAATGAATATGAAGAATGGCATGGAAGAAAAAAGATATATTTTACCAATGAAGGAGTATTATGTAAAAATATATTGCTAAATACATTCATCAAATTTAAAGCGCTTCATTTTCAGGGAGAGGCTAAAACATTTATGAAATACTTTGTCCAAAAAACACCTGATGAGTGCATTATACCATTCACTTTTGATTATTCATCCTGCCAATGGCAAGAGGCTCGGGGACTAGAGTTCCATTAATTTTAAGAAAGAGAGATGTTTTAGATGATAAAATCAGCAGTGGCTATTCAGTATGATGATGAAGAGCAAGCTGGAAATATAAAAATAATTTTAAAAAATATCCCGGAAATAACTATTGTTGATAATAACAATTGTAAAAAAGTTATTTTGGGCGAATGTGGTAAAAAAATAAGATGGTTAAGTAATAAGATACTGCAGGATTTCCCGGATGAAAAGCATATTGGTTTAATCTTTAAAACTTCGGAGGAATTAATATTACATTGGTTTGCTGTACTAGATGCTGGGAAAGAGCCGCTTATCATGCAATATCCAACTAAAAAGCAAAGTATGATTTATTGGCATAATTCTATAAATAACACCATTTCTTCTACTAATATTCAAGGTATAATTTGCGAATCTGACATTAAAACATTGGGAATTGAAAAATTAGTGAAAGCTGAATTCTTCGAAGGAGAGATTCTTGAGGCGGATTCCAGTTGTGACGAAATTATTAATGGTACGTTTATCCAGCTGTCATCCGGAACCACTGGTTTTCGTAAAGGAATGAAATTTACTTTAAAAGAGTTATATACCTATTTCGAACATTATAATGAAGTCTTGGGCATGAACGAAATGGATTGTATCGTTTCTTGGTTGCCGCTGTATCATGATATGGGATTTATAGCATGCTTTACAATGCCAATTTTCTTAGGTGCTAAGCTAGTTTTAATTGACCCGATAGTTTGGGTTAATCAGCGTTCTATTTTATTTAAAACAATCGCAGATTTTAATGGAACTTTGTGTTTTATGCCTAACTTTGGCTTTGAAGTTATGAGCAGAGAAAAAATAGATGCTCCGATGAATACCATGAGAAAATGGGTTTCCGGGGGAGAACCTGTTAAGAAAGATACAATGGTACGATTCTGTGGGCATATAAATACGAGCTTACAGTCTGTATCTGTGGTTTATGGATTTGCTGAAACGATTATGGCAATATCACAAAGTAATGGTATTAAAACTAGTGAAAAAGATGGTAGAGAAGTTGTAAGCTGTGGGGAAATTATTCAAGGTACTTCTGTTAAGATAATTGATAATCAAATTTATGCCAAAAGTGGCTACTCCATACAATCTTATCTAGATAAGATTAGTATCGTAGATGAGGAAGGATATATTGCTACTGGCGATATAGGATATATGGAGCAGGGAGAATTGTATGTGGAAGGTCGCAAGCATGATATTATGATTCAGGCAGGGCAAAAATTTATGTTAAATGAATTGGATACGATCCTTGCACAAGCGGCTCCAGAATGGGTAGGTCGTGGTGTTTGTTTAGCAAAAGATGATGAAGGAACGGGTACACAAACGCTTCTAATTCTTTTAGAACGAACCAATATTATTGATAGTCAAGAGTTTAAAGAACTGGCAAGCCGTTTAAGTCATACTTTGCCAGTAGAGAATTTTGAATTGTATTTTGTTCCTGACCAGTTTATAACCAAGACTTCCTCCGGTAAAATTAACCGCAAAAAAACTTTTGAAGATTTCTTGAAATTCAAAAATTGGCAGAATCTAAATAAAAATACGGGCGTAAATATGCATGACGAAATTAAGCGACATTTTCAAGGAATACCTTTTGATATACCTATAGCAGAAGCATTAGATTCTCTAGGGCTTATTATTTTAGATACTATCGTAAAAAAGGGTAATATAAAAGTAACTAATTCTATGACTTTAGATGAGGTTCTTGAAAGCTGCATTTCTCATAAAAGCAACCAGAAGGAGCGTGCTGATACGGAAGTAATATCGCTTATTTCTTTTATGGATTACTCCGTCGTTGGCAGGATTACGGCACAGGAGCTGGAATATATTTCAAAACAAGTTGGTATACGGGTAGAATTTGAGCATATTTGTATGCCGCCAGCGCCGATTATTGCTCACGATTTGATATTCTGTGACTTTTTTCTTTGTCGTGATTATGATGAGCGTTATTCGTACTATTATGATTGTATACAGAAGATTAAAGGAGCTAGTTTGCTGTTGCTAGATGATCATGCAGAATTTGCAGTAGGGGGAGCAGGCGCATTTCCTCTCATGGATACAAAATTTAAAAGAGGTGCCGTTAGTGACTATATAGTATATCGCTGGCAGAATTATGCGAGAAATCATCACTTATTACCTGTAGGTGATGTTATTCATGGAAGTTCTCTCTTACCTGAAATGCATTTAGAAGCAATGAAGAAAATTTCAGAGTATTTGGCTGTCCCACTTTTCCGCGCTGCAGTGTGCACCAAATACCAACCATATACTGCTGACTGGGAATATAAAGATTATAAGTATAATTTTAATATTATCCTTGATAAGCCTCCAATCTATGATAATCATAATAATTTGGTTAATTCTCTATGTGATTTTATAAATAGAAACAAAGATAGATTAAAGCGTAAGGTCGTTAGTGCCATAAATACCAGCCCTATTGATAATGATTTGTGGCATTTTTGTGCTTATAGTGTTAATCCCGTTATTCTTGATCAAGTTATAAATCGATTTAATAGCTTTATTATTCATGGTTTTCCTTGTAGCTTACACTATCTTCAGAAGACATTGGAAGCAAAAGGTAAGAGATTCTGCTTTGTTCCTGCGTTAAATGCTAATGGAGGCTTCGATTCTGCATTAGAAGCAAACTATGAGTGTATTCTGCAAACAGGAAGCTGGGGAGCACCAAAGACAACACTACCTGTACTGTCGCTTATGGCTGCTGGTGGGCCACTGATTGCCAATCTGCCTCCTGACTTTAAGATCGAACAACACTTGCTGGATTATTCATTTATTTCGCTTCCAGAAGATATTAAAAAATATTTGGGTCAATAAGTAAGTAAAAGCCCCGCTGCAGCGGGGCTTTTACTTACTTCAATAGGTTGATGTCATTTAATAGCATCTCTTCAATAATTGTTTCAAATTTAGTTTTAGACTGCCAGCCCAGATCTTTGAAGATATTGGAGGCATCACCTAATAGTGGAATTTGTTCACCTGGTCTAAAAAAATTATTATTTATTTCAACATATTTTGTATAGTCCAGATTTACTAATGAAAATGCAATGTCTAGTAAATCACGAACAGTATGAGGAATACCAGTGGCAATTATATAATCTTTAGGACCACCGGGATTGTTGAGCATCATCCACATGGCCTCCACGTATTCGGGAGCATACCCCCAATCTCTAATGGCATCAATGTTTCCTAGTTGGATTTTGTTCTCCTGGTTCAAATATATTTTTGCTGTTCCTGAAGTAATTTTTCTCGTTACAAAGGCGTGATTGCGACGAGGTGATTCATGATTATAACAAAAACCAGTACAAGCATACAATTCATGATGTTCCCGATAATTTTTCACTACATAATGACTAGCTAACTTTGAAATCCCATATATGGAGCGAGGATTGAATCTTGTAGTTTCCTGTTGTGGTACAACATCAATATTTCCAAACATTTCACTTGAACCTGCAAAATAAAATTTACATTTTGGAACTAATTCCTTGATGCTGGAAAGGAAAAAATGTGTTGGATTCAAATTGGTGGCAAGAATCGAAGCTTCATCTTCAAAAGAATAGCTTACAAAGCTGGCTGCAGCCAGGTGATAACATTCATCGGGCTTAACTGTATCAATAAGCTTGTAAATTGATAAATGATTGTTTAATGAACATACATGCAGCTTTAGCTGATTAAAATTATTTTTTAAGAAGGAGATCTTTTGTTGGTTTTCTATACTGGACTGTCTGATTACTCCATGAACTTCATAGCCTTTTTCGAGCAATAGCTCAGCCAGGTAAGAACCATCTTGCCCGTTTATACCAGTAATAAGAGCTTTTTTCATCAAAATCCCACCTGTTTAATTCATTTTAAACTCAATATTATTAGACAAATTCTCAATATGTTCAAGTATAGTATGCTGAAGGTTGCCAATGTAGACAGCGCCTGGCTGTGTAGTGAGATGTAATTGTTTTGCCATGTGAATAGCAAGCTCATTATAGACAGCAATAGAGTAGTTGCTAGGATGTATTATATGGTAACAAATTGGGCTTATTACTCTTTTTACAGGCAGCTTGGATAAGATGGCGATTAATGGCATCCAATAATCCCACCATGGTAAACCAAGACAGAAATTGGAGGGGGGGTAGAATTTTATAATATTCTGGTCGAAAAAAAAGTAATCGAACCCGTTATAAAATTTTCCGTTACTTTTATTATCTAAAGAACTGACATCGACTCTGGAGCCAAAAACTAATGAATTTAAGGCTTGTTGATACATAAATGCAGACAAGTCTCCTTTAGCAAAATAAATATCTGAATTGACAATGCCGCAAATTTTATCTTTTCGTGCAGCAAAATAAGCTAAAATATCATCGAGATAAATATATGATTTTCCGAATTGGGCCCTGGCGTCTCTGGTAGCTGTAACAAAGTCAATAGCGGGGAAATGAGGTCTAATTATATTGATTTCGTCTTGAGTATTAATTGCTATCACTTTAAAACCACATTGGATCCAGCTATCGATAGCATTTCTTTGTAGTTCAATATTTTTCGTTACTCCTATCGTGGTAGCGATAGTTATTTGATTTGCTGGTGTGTGGGCAACAGTGGAGGTCATAGCAGCTGGATTGAAAATACGTTGCGTATCTTCGACAAGTTCAGATAATTGGTTAATAAAATCTCTTATTTTGTCCCTATAGATTAGTTGTGCTTCTATTTCCTTAGCGGTACTTGGTCCGGGATAGGAGGCTGGCAATAAAGCAGATATTTTGTTGGCTAAATCGGTTGCATCCGTTCTTGAGAAATAAATTCCAAAGTTTTGTTCTTGATGTATAGGCAGGTCTGAAAGAATGATTGTTTTGCCTAGTAGCTGACACTCTTGTGCAGTTAGGTTTAGACCTTCAAATAGGGATGGATGTACGACGAAGAGACTACGACGCATAAGTTGTATTTGATCCTGACGTGGTATCAATCCAAGAATATGGATAAGGTCGCCGATATTTAAGTCGCTGATATATTTTTGAAGTGCATTAAAATAGTCTGGATTACGATAATCAAATGTTGAACCAGTACATACAAGATGAACATCATGACCTGATTGACGTAAAATAGCAATGGCTTTAAAAAGAATAGCGTGATTTTTGTGCATCCAGAACTGATTTGAGCATAAGATAAATTTATCAGGTAGATTATATTTTAATTGAGCTTGATAGGCATTTCCCGTGAACCATTCTTCTTTTGGATGTACAGGAATGGGGAGTATTTTAGCTTTCGCGGTAGAAGAAGGATAAAGCTGTGAAAAATCTTTTTTTACATCATTACTGGTAAAAATAACGAGTGGAGCATTATCGGCAATTTTTTTAAATTTAGCGTTACGATTTTGAATATCGGATGCCGAAAAAAGCTGGGGGAGATAATGATGTTGAAAATCGGGTATCCAAGGGATACCTGGCTGGCCAGGATATATATCTGAATTTATTGGTAACAGAGTATCTATATTTTTAAATAAGTCATTAATGGAAGCAGAATGGGTGAAAGGGTATTGAATCAATTTCTGTGCAGAAGTTAAGTTTTCACCCATGAAGATAATACCGTCAGTTAATGGAATAAGGTGTTCATGTAGGGGCAGAAGGTCGTAGGAAGCCAAGTAAGGCAAATTATCATCTGTAATAACTAAAAATAACTTAGGTCGCTCTTCTTTAGGAATTTGTATAATGGAATGGATAATAGAATCTACGACTGTAACACCTGCATACCAATATTTGCTTCCAATCAGAGGTAATCCTATACGTGTGTCTTTAAGCATATAATCTCCTCTTTATAAATAAATTTATATAACTATATTTTAGTATATTAATAATTTTTCATTTTGGTGCTTATATGTAACATGTATATGTATATAAATTATGGAAGAGAAAATGTAACCTTAGTTGGCTAAATGATATAGTCTTGAAGCAGGAGGTAAGCCATGATTCAGAATATGACGATTGCTACGTCATTAGCACCCGGCAAAGGAATTGATATCCAAAGAGAAGCTGTTCATAGTTGGCAAAGAATTGGATTTACTGTAATATCAGTGAACTGTGAAGAGGAAATCACCATTTTAAAGCCCTATTTTCCTACGATTGAGTTTGTTCGAGTTTTTAAAGATGCCAGAAATCAATATGGTAAGCCATATGTTTATTTTGATGATATAATGACTTCTTTATGGAAACAAGAATCTAAGATCTGCGGTATTGTTAATTCTGATATTCACTTAGTAAAAGGGGAATTGTATTCTTTTCTTTTAAAAGAGGCTGTAGATTCTTTTGTTTATGGATCACGTATTGATGTGGAGAATCTTTCGAGTACAGAAGGTGAGATAGTAAGGGAAGGGTTTGATTACTTTTTCTTTGATAAGTCAATTACTACCGCCTATCCTCCATCTGCATTATGTATGGGGCTGCCATGCTGGGATTACTGGGCTATATTGGTCCCTTTGTTTTCCGGTATACCTGTTAAGAAAGTTATGACCTCTCATGCTTATCATATAAAGCATACGGTCAATTGGAATAATGAAATCTCTAACCGATTATTTCGTTATTTATTATTGCGGTATATTAGACCGCTTTCTATTGAAGCTGCTTCCCCTTACTATATACTGGCACTAATTGATCAATATTCGAGAAAATTAACATTCTATAATGAGGATTCTGATAGAGATACTAGGCAAAAATCGTTGCCTTATATTAAGAAAGTAATGATTAAGGGAGATATACAAGGAAGAATTATTGATAAATTACTGTTTCTCAAAACAACGTAGTATCATTTTTTGCAATCCCTAAGAATAAGTTAGATTATTGGAATAAGACAATGAGGTGGTTGGTATGAAGGATTTCATATGTACTACACCGATAGCTTTTATTATTTTTAATCGTCCAGAGCATACACGAAGGGTTTTTGCAGAAATTCGTAAGAGTAAGCCAATGAAGTTGCTGGTTATTGCTGATGGCCCTAGATTCAATAGGGCTGATGATATAGAAAATTGTGCTATTGTCCGTAATATTATTGAAACAATAGATTGGGATTGTGAGGTATTAAAAAATTACTCTTCTATTAATTTAGGTTGCGGAAGGCGGCCGGCATCAGGACTCGATTGGGTTTTTAGCATAGTTGAGGAAGCAATTATATTAGAAGATGATTGTCTGCCTCACGAAACGTTCTTTCCTTATTGTCAGGAACTTTTGCAAAGATATCGTGATGATAAACGTGTTATGAGTATATCAGGAAATAATTTTCAATTTGGCAGAAGGCGCACTCATGATAGTTATTACTTATCTCGTTATACCCAGACATGTGGCTGGGCAACATGGCAAAGAGCATGGAAATATTATGATTATGATATGAAACTATGGCCAGAAGTTCGCAACGGACAATGGCTGTTTGATATTTTCGGCAGTATGCAAGTTATAGAACGTAATAATCAATATCAGTTTGAAGTAATAGGCGGAGTGAATATTGCTCAGTATTGGCACCATATGTTCGATATTGCTTATCATAAGAAAATAGATGCCTGGGATTTTCAATTTGCTTTTGCCTGTTTTTTGCAAAGCGGCTTACATCTTCTGCCTAATATTAATTTAGTAACTAATATTGGGTATGGCCCGGAAGGAACTCATACTGGAAATGCAGGAAGTTCTCTTGCCAATATACCTGTGGAGGCAATGCAATTCCCATTACAGCATCCCCAAGTTTTCATTCGTGATGCTTGGGCCGATGCTTTTTTACAGGCGAACAACTTTTCTCATTAATTGTTTAACAGGGAGATGGAAATAGTGCGGGTAGTACATATTAATCTTTTTGACAGACACGGGGGGGCAGCCAGGATTTCGTGGACTCTTATGAACGATATGACAGAGATGGGGCATGATACGGCTATTTTCGCTCATCGGAAAGTTTCGCAAGATTCCCGGGTTATATCCATACCATTTTTACCGACCAAGTGGCAAAAAAGACTTCTTGATCAGCAAAGCCAACAAGGACTGTTTGATCTATACTCTGCTGCATTGCTGAAAGTATTGAATCATCCATTATTTGAACAGGCTGATATTGTCCATTTGCATTGTATTAATGGCAGGTATTTTTCTTTTTTGTTACTGCCATTTTTAGCATCGAAACCTATGGTCTGGACGCTGCATGATTCCCTGGCATTCACCGCAGATTGCTTATTTACGGATGTTTGTCATGGCTGGAAAAAAGATTGGTGTGCTGTCTGTCCTCTAGATATAGAAAAAGATAGTAGAATGCAGCGAGAAATAGTTCAGCATATAAAAAGTTTGATGTACAAAGTTTCTAATTTCACGGCAGTATGCCCTTCCAGGTGGCTGTTTAAGCAAGCACAAGAGAGCATCCTGCAAGAAAAAGATATTCGTCTAATCTATAATGGTGTTGCTGTAGATATTTTTAAGCCAGGTAATAAATTGGAATTGCGTTTGAAATTGGGGCTGCCAATCAATAAGAAGATTATCCTATTTGTGGCTCATGGGGGTTTTAGTAATGAATCCAAAGGCGGAAAGTTTTTATGTGAAGCATTGCTAAAGCTGTATACCCAGTATCCAGATATCATGTTACTCACGATTGGAGCATATAGTGAGTCTGATTTAGATGACTTTCCGATACCCCATGTAGATATACCCTTCATTGATAATCAGCAACTTTTGGCAGAATACTATGCTGCGGTTGATCTTTATGTTTCTCCTACTCTGACAGAAGTTTTCGGTCTTACGATTTGTGAAGCAATGGCGGCAGGTACACCAGTTGTTGCGTTTGCTGTAGGAGGAATTCCTGAAATCATCATACATGAAGAAAACGGTTATTTGGTAGAACGAGAAAATGTGGGAGAGTTGATTTGTGGGATTTCTTATTTTCTGGAGAATGAGGAAAAAAGGCAATTGGCTGGTAAAGCAGCACGCCAGCGAGTGATACAACAATTTAACGATAAACAGATGGTTACAGATTATATTAACTTGTATGAAGAACTATTAAAAAATCAGCAGTTAACTATAACAACAGGTTTCTCTCCTCCCAAACTTGAAGAGACTATTACAGTAATAGAAAAAAATAGAAACATGGGATGGGATTTTGTTTGGGAAGAATTTCACCAAATATATTCTAATTTTAATCAGCAGCAAAGTATAGAACGAACGATATTTGTCGATCAATTTTGTACGTATTGCCTTAAAGAATTGCATCCTATTACTCAAAATCATGTATTATGGGAAATTATTGAAAGATGGCAGCTTTGCCGTCCTGTGCCAGAACGCTACAGTGATTTGCAGCCACAGCAAATCGAAGTTTTCTTTGAGTTTGTTGAGGCGCTGCGTAAAAGCCTGTATGAATATTTTAAAAAAGTGCCAAAGGACCAGCTTATGCAAATCGGGGAACAGCAGAAAAATAGGCTGTACAATCTTTGGCAGCAATTATTTTTTAATGAATTTTTACCCGTGCCTTCCCAGGACCTTGACCAACTACCTTACCAGGAAGATAATAATGATGTAAGGAAAATGGCTATTTCAACTGATTTTATGGATTTAATGTTATTAAGCATGTATCATCCTATGGATGCAGAAAAGTTTAATATAAATATTATTGATTTTTGGAAGCGTCAAGATATTCCCGAGTATTGTAAAGTGATTCTTTCTTTTTGGCTGGTACATATTCCTTATTATAATCTTGAGGAAAAACATAGACAGAAGATTTTAAAATATGCTCCGGATCTGTTATCCCTTAAGATGTCCGGCAGTTCCTTTATTCCTTTAGTGAACGAATATACCAAAGCTCTTTGGCGTATCTCCTATGTCGGTGGCAATAATCTCGTAGCTTTAGCTGCGTTTGGTGATTTTATTGCTTCCCATATGGAACAGTTCTTTCTCAAAAAAGGTTTACCTCATTTCACTTCCAGAAAGAAAAAAAACGGCAGAAAAATACGTGTTGGTTATATTTCCAGATTATTTTACGGGCAGGCTGTGAGTTATTATATGGTAAACCGGGTTATTCATCATAATAAAGATAAATTTGACATATATACTTTTGCTCTAGGAAATATTCGTGATGATATCACACAAATTTTTGAAGAACATAGTGATCATTTTAAACAATTTAAAAGTATTGACTTAATCGAAGATGTTTATCGTATTGTGTATGATATTATTGATTGTCAGCTTGATATTTTAATCTATACCGATATTGGTATGGATCCTCTGACTTATATGTTAGCTGGGCTTCGGTTAGCGCCCATTCAATGTGTGTTAGTTGGTCATGGTACCACAAGCGGATTACCTACAATGGATTACTACATTAGTGGTGATTTTGAGCCGCCAGATGCTAATTCACATTATCGAGAAAAATTAGTAAGGTTGCCTAATCTGGGAGCAGCTCAGTTTTCACCGCCTTTCGCTGAGAACATTCCTGTTACACGAAAGGATTGGAAAATACCTGAAGACGCTGTAGTTTTTGTTTCTTGTGCGAATGGCATTAAACATGGTCCAGCACGAGACGTTTTGTTAGTAGAGATACTTAAACGAATCCCCAATTCTTGTATGTTACTTAAACCGTGCCATGTCAATAATCTGGATTATCGATTAGGGGAACGAATTATGAAAGCTGCGCAAAGGGCGGGGGTTGCCAACCGATTGTTTATTGTACCACCTTTAGGAAGAGTGGATGCCTTGCTGGCTATTGCCGATATACAATTGGATACATATCCCTATGGTGGTTGGACAACGACGATGGAAGCACTGTATATGGGATTGCCAACGATAACGCAGGAAGGTGATATGGCCCGCAGCAGATGGGGGGCACATATGCTGCGGGCACTAGGAATCACGGAGGGGATTGCCTCTAATGAGACAGAATATGTGGAATGGGCAGTACATTTATCTCAGAATAAAGGGCTTAGAGAGCAGATAAAAGAAAAAATTCTTGGGAAAGTGAGATCCGTCTTGTTTAATGGTGCTGCAGCGCAAGTTTCTTACGAGAAAGCCTTAATTAAAATTTTTGAAGGGAAAATAAGCAGACAGACACCTAAGTAAGACAAGGGCATATATTATAGTACCAATAATGGTAAAGTGGCGATCCCAGCTATAAGATTTTATTGGTAAAAAGGAGGAGAATGTAATGGTAAAGCCTCAGATCACAGGAGAGGAAAATTCTGAGCATGGGATGCGTGAAAGTCAATTATGGCAACCGCCTATTCCTCCTCAGGAAAAAACGTTACAAGAGACTATTGCAGAGCAAAGTGTGGCTCGTATCAACAATATAAAAAAAGATAGTACTCTTTTTCCCACCATTACAGAGGAAAAATTGGAACATCTCTTAGGTGAAGAAAATCTCGTTGCGCAAGAGGGAGATCAAAAATATTACATATTACCAGACCAGCTAGCTCTGCAAAAATTGATAGGCAGCATACCAGCAGTAGCATCGGGTGAGCTGGTTCAAAATCGCTGGTGGCATAAAACGAAAGTTGAAGTAGATAATAAGGAAGATCAGCAGTCTTGTTCTAAAATCGTTGATCGCCTTCAGAGTATTGAGGAGAGATTGCAGAGAATTGAAAATTCATTGTTTGAAAGTTCATTTTCTCGTGAAAAATAAAATCTGAAAGCAAAAATAAAAAAGCAGACCAGTCTGGTCTGCTTTTAGATTAATAAGGAGTTGTATCAGTTGGTCCTACTTGGTGAGTACTGCCAAAGGAGCCCTTTACAGTAAATGAGGAGAAACCATTGGCAATGGCTTCATCAGATAATTCAAATGGCCGAATGCCTTCTACCCATAAATTTTCAGATCTCCATAATTTATCAATGATTTTGCCTGTAATTGTAATTTGTTGAGGACTCGTTACAACTGCATTAAATTGAGCGACAAGGCAGGAACCGTCAATTCTTGTTAATTCATTCTTTAATTGCTGTCCAGAAACTGGTATGCAATCAGGGAATGTGTAAAAAGTAGTAAAGGTTCTACTAAAGGCTGGTAAAGGTAATATAATAGGGTTCGCAGTACAATTGCCGCAGATAATCACTAAGCCAATTCTCACAGTGACACTCTGGCAGCCTTCGTCAATTTCTTCATCGGCGCACCAGAGAATAACCTGGCAATGGTCGCCAACTGTCAGTGCTGGGAAAGTGAAAGTGCCATTACATTGTACGCGACATGGTCCTACTGGGGGATAGGCAATACTTCTCGTAAATTCGCCGGAATTGCCAATAAGTACGACTTCCTCAACACAAATATCATGACATTCACATGTTGGTATCCGACTTACCGGCGGAGTTGTAGTACCAAAAACAGGCCCGCAGTTATTGAAGATACTAAGGCAGCTATTGCAGGAAGAATTAGGATCAGACTGACGGGTTAATTCACAAAAATCAGGAATCTCAAAGTACTTGCTGTCTATCATAGCAAAAGCCTCCTCTAAAAATGTTGGTATTTGGGGATGAGTGAACATTATCCATAGTGATAGGCATCCCTCCTGAAATAATAAAGAATACTTATATACTCTTAATACATAAGACTTTTATATTCTTAATTCATAGTATGTTTTTTTCGTTTGAAAGGTGTCACTGCCAAGAAAAAATGTAATATTTTTGCGAGTAGTTGACAAATTAGTTATGCATATCATTCTGATAGATGATATCTTCTTAAGCAATTTGATGACTAAGCCATTTTGGATAGAGCCAAACTCTGCCTGAATTTTAAATTTTTATGTTTCTGGCTTCATCTCATGATATGCTAAAGAGGCTGCTTTGGGAACAGTAATAGCAGCAACACTTACTGTTATTATTGGTTTCTGGCTTCATGAACTTATTGGAAAATGTAGATTAAAATCTGGTGAAGATAATTGCAGTTATATGGAAAGAGTAGTAACTATAAATGCAATAAAAGCAATAAAGCAGCAATTTTAATGCTGCTTTATTGCTTTTTATCCAAAATGTTAATTGACATGCAGTCGAAAAACCATACAATAGAATTATAAAAGATGATTTATTATATATGGAGGTGTCCGATGCAAGTTCAAACGATATGGCAAAAAGGGTTTCAATATAAAAAAATAATACTTTTGGTAATTATTGTGGCAGTGGCAGCTAAATTTGGGGCAGCTATGTATTTGGATAAAAACAAACCAGTGATGACTGGGCAATTAATACCAGTTGAGCGAGGTGATATTATATCATTAGTATCAGCCACTGGTACCATTAAACCTGTCAATATAGTTGATATTAGTTCAAAAATAACTGGCCTAATTAAGGAAGTCAGAGTCCAGGAGAATGAACAGGTAAAAGAGGGGCAAATATTAATCTTACTAGATGATAAAAGGTTAATGGCTCAAGTATCACAGTCACGGGCTAAGTTAGACAATTCAGCAGCTAATTATCAACGTAATCTTGAATTGAACCGTATCGGTGCTGTTTCCAATCAGCAACTTGATGCTGCAAATATGGATTATCGTGTGGCTCAGGCGACCTATGATGATGCTATATCCCAATTGGATGATACAGTCATCAAGGCACCTATTGATGGAATTATCATTGGAAAACCTATTCCGGCGGGACAGACTGTAGCCCCAGGTATCTCTGCTCCCATGGTATTGATGAGTGTTGCAGATCTATCGAAAATGCAGATTGAAGCTCAGGTGGATGAGTCTGATATTGGCAAAATTGTAGTAGGGCAACACGTTGATTTTACAGTGGATGCCTATACTGACAAGATATTTACTGGTACGGTCTCTAATATTTCGCAGAAAGCAAATATTCAGCAGAATGTAGTGTATTATGTAGTAACTATTGATGTTGAGGGACCAGAGACAATGCTAAAGCCGACGATGACGGCCAGAGTTTCCATACATAGTGGGGAAAGGAAAAATGTAATACTTGTACCCCTTGCTGCCATTAAAGAAAACAAAGGACAGCAATATGTTCAGACCATGATCAATGGGAAAGTAGAAAATATCAATGTTACGACTGGATTGGCCAGTGAAGATAAAGTGGAAATCCTCAATGGTCTGACAGAGGGTGATCAAATATTATTACCTCAAGCTAAAGTATTGCCTCCAGTATCAGAGGCGGCCAAAAATTCTAGTACTATGCGGGGGGCACTAGGCCGCTAAAAGGGGATGATGTGATGAGTATTGTACTCTCTGAGGTCAGCAAAATATATCAGATGGGTGATAACCGGGTCGCTGCTTTGGCAGGAATAACATTAGAGATTGTTGCAGGAGAATTTACAGCTATTATGGGCCCCTCGGGATCGGGTAAGTCGACGTTAATGAATATTTTAGGTTGTCTTGACAGGCCTACAAGTGGTTCTTACATGCTTGATGGTGAAGAAGTAGCGATGTTAAATGATGATGAATTAGCTATTACCAGAAATAAAAAAATAGGTTTTGTTTTTCAAAATTTTAATTTGTTGCCTCGTATGTCAGCAAAACAGAATGTGGCTTTACCTCTTATCTATGCTGGTGCGGCTAAACAGGAACGAGATGAATTGGCGGCTTCAGCCTTAGCAATGGTAGGCTTAGCAGATCGTATGCACCATCGTCCTAATGAGTTGTCTGGCGGTCAGCGTCAGCGTGTGGCCATAGCTAGAGCTTTAGTAAATAATCCTAGTATAATCATGGCAGATGAGCCTACAGGCAATTTAGATAGCAAATCTGGGGATGAAATAATGGAGATATTTACGAATCTAAATGCAGAGGGGCGAACCATAGTTCTGGTTACTCATGAAATAGAAATTGCCAAATTCACCAGAAGAGTAATCTATTTTCGCGATGGTTTAATTGTAAATGATGACCGTCAATAGGAGGTAATTTTATGTTTTGGGAAAGCATTATTATCGCTTTGGAAGGATTAAGAGCTAATAAATTGCGCTCTGTATTGACTATGCTGGGGATTATCATTGGTGTGGGGGCTGTTATTGCAATGGTTTCCATCGGTATGGGTGTGCAAAATAAAATTCAAGATTCAATAGCTAGTTTGGGAAGCAATCTTATCATTATTACTCCTGGTGCTACATCACCTTCAGGAGTAAGATTAGCTGCTGGTTCTAATACCACTCTGACCAATAAAGATTCGCAGGCTGTAGGGCGGCAAATTGAAGGAGTGAGTGGCGTAGCTCCTAGCGTCAGCAAACAATACCAGTTAGTTTATGGTAACAAGAACTGGACGACAACGATTCAAGGTACTACTCCTGAATTTGTGGATGTTCGTAACTTTAATGTTGAGTTGGGACGTTTTTTTTCTACCCAAGAAGTAGATACCAGAATGAGAGTTGCAGTGCTTGGGAAAACCACTGCTGACAATCTGTTTGGTACAATTTATCCTGTTGGGCAGACCGTGCGGATTAATTCTGCTCCTTTTGTTGTGGTTGGTGTATTTGAAGGTAAAGGACAGTCGGCCGGCGGCATGGACCAGGATGATGTTGTGGTGATTCCTTTAACGACAGCGCAAGAACGTATGATGGGGATTAATTATGTGCAAACCATAAGTGTACAAGCGGCAAGTCCAGATGTCATCAATCAAGTGCAGGAAGATATTACGAGTCTTTTACGATCTCGGCATAAGTTGTCAAAAGACTTGCCAGATGATTTTACCGTGCGTAATTTAGCATCTGTTATGGCTACTGCTGAGGAAACAACCAAGACCATTACTTTACTTTTAGGAAATATTGCAGCCATATCACTATTAGTTGGTGGCATCGGAATTATGAATATTATGCTGGTATCCGTTACGGAACGAACAAGGGAGATTGGCATTCGCAAAGCATTAGGAGCTACTTATCACAATATTTTACTGCAATTTCTCATTGAAGCTATTGTTATTGGCGTAACAGGCGGCTTGATTGGTATTGGATTAGGCATTGGTGCAGCATATGCCATTTCTGCAGTTGCTGGATGGAATACGGCAATTTCGTCTGGTTCAATTTTTATGGCTTTTGGTTTTTCTGTTGCAATTGGGTTATTTTTCGGTATATATCCTGCAAGAAAAGCAGCATTATTAGATCCCATTGATGCACTGCGTTATGAATAAAAAGTAAGTATTTGGTAAAACAATATCTTATCTGATTAAATTGCTTTAAGGCTAATCTTCTAGAAGTAGAAGTTTTAGAAAAGCTAGCGCATAAGGATAAGTGAGCTTAGATGCAGATCTGTCGGCATCAGGCCTTTTTATCAACCGATTGCAAAGCTTCCTGGAAGAGTGGAGCTGGCAGGCGGAAAAAATATCTTACGAATAAGGGGAAATAAGATGGGATATTTTCATTCTTTAGTAAATTATTTGAAAACAGATAAAGGCAAACATGATTGTCTGGATTATGTAAGGGCCATTGTAATTATGGCAGCGGTAATGGCAGGTATTAGAATATTGATTGGTACTTTACTGAAAATTTAATTTTAGTACGTATTAAACAGACTTTCATATTTTAATTAAGAAAAATATTCTTGTCTTTTAGGGTGTGATATAATAAACAATAATAGTTATATCATAGGGAGAAGCCACAATGTCAGATAAAAAATATAAGATAGGAATTATGGGGGGGACATTTGATCCCATTCATACGGGTCATTTAGTTACCGCTGAAGCTGTACGAGTTGAATATGATCTTGATAAAGTATTATTTATTCCTGCTGCAAGTCCACCGCATAAACAGCATTTTCATGTGGAAACGCCAATTCATCGGTATATGATGACCGTCATGGCCACTTATTCTAATCCTCATTTTTATGTATCACCAATAGAGATAGAGAGACCGGGAATTTCCTACACTATTGATACGGTATTAGAGTTAATCAAGCAATATGGAGATAATACGGAATTTTATTTTATTGTTGGTTCTGACACGGTACAAGAATTACCAACATGGAAGGACATTGATCGCCTCTTGGAGCTTTGCCATTTTATTGCTGCGAATCGTCCGGGTACTGTTTACACATTTGATGATATCATTAGACATTTTGGTGTGAAAGGCTATAAACGGATTCATTCTTTGCCAACTTTAGAACTGGAGATATCTTCTACAGATATACGTGAAAAGGTGCGGCAGGGCAGATCAATTAAATATATCGTTCCTGAAAGTGTAGAAAATTATATTCTAAAAGAAAATTTATATAGAGAATGACTTGGGCAAGGCTGATTAGAAGATAAAATACAGTTTGCTGGCAAATAAAGTTAGGCATAAATACTAGCGTTTCGTAGATAATGTTAATACAATGGTTTTTAGAATTTAGCAAAAGAAAGGTGAATTTCCAAATGTCAAAAACGCTTTATGTGGGCAATCTGCCCTGGTCAACGAATGATAGTGATTTAGCTGATGTTTTTCGTGAACATGGTAATGTAGTATCCAGCCGTATCATTACAGATAAGGAAACAGGTCGCTCTAGAGGATTCGGATTTGTAGAAGTAGATGATGCTGACGCTGAAAAGATGGTTAGTTTGATGAATGGGACTGATTTTGGCGGACGTCAGATTGTAGTAAATGAAGCTAGACCACGTGAACAATAATTAACATGTAAGCCTTCTTTATAGAAGGCTTTAATTTTTTATTAGCAGGAAAATGATATAATTTGGCGAATTTTACTATATTACATATAACTAGTATGTAACAAAGGAATGATCCTAAATTAAAAGTATTTGTGGTGAGAAGATGGATTATGAACACATTGTAACTGAATTGTCAAAAATCTTATCAGCGAAGCGATTGCAGCATTCAATTGGTGTAAGTGAAACCGCAGAGAAAATGGCTGAATGTTTTGGCTGTGATAAGGTTAAAGCGAGGATAGCTGGAATTTTACATGATGCAGCCCGTGAAGTACCTGTAGAGGAACTCTTGTCAAGAGCCCAAGCCTTTGGTATAGTGGTGAATGATATGGAAAAAGCTGAGCCTATATTACTGCATGCTCCTCTTGCAGCTAAATTAGCTCAGAAAATTTTTCAAATTGATGATGTTGAAATTTTGCAGGCTATTTTTTTACATACTACTGGTGGGCCTCATATGTCCTCTTTAGATAAAATCATTTATTTAGCGGATGTCATTGAACCAGGTCGTAATGGTGGTAATTTAGAAGAGCTTAGAGTAATGGCATATATTAATTTGGACGAAGCGATGTTAATGGCTCTGGATCAGAGTATATCCTATATTCTGGCTCGAAAGGGATTATTACACCCTGCCACCATAGAAGCGCGGAATGAGCTTTTGATAAAAAAGTGTGTACTAACGAAACATATTATTTAAAATCTTTAGGTTGCGCCTAGAGAGGAGGAAAACGCATGTCGCGTCTGCGCCCTCAGCGTCGCAAAATACGTTGGAAAAGATTGTTTTTGCTGCTGTTTATTTTGGTCGTATTGTTAGCATCTTTATCTTGGGCAGCAATTTATACCTATCAAAAGATCTCTTCTGCTCCTGTCTTCAGCACAAACGTACAAACCAGTAAACGATCAGATCCAACAGGTTCGTACATAAATATATTACTACTGGGGGTAGATGACGGTGACAATGAGCATCCTGATGCGCCAAAGCGATCAGATACCATGATTGTCGCTAATATCAATAAGGAAAGCGGTGTTGTTAATTTATTATCCATTCCTCGGGATACCCGAGTTATGATTCAAGGGCACAAAGGGGCTGAAAAAATTACTCATGCCTTTTTTTATGGAGGATCTTCTTTAGCTATTCAGACTGTTGAACAATTACTGCAGATTCCCATTCACTATTATGTAGTCGTTGATTGGCAGGCGTTTATTGAAGTTGTTGACATCTTGGGTGGTGTTGATTTGTATGTTGAAAATGACATGAATTATGAAGATCCTTATGCTAATTTAGCAATTCATCTTAGCAAAGGCTACCAGCATCTGGATGGTAACAAGGCGGGACAGTATGTAAGATTTCGTAGTGATGAACTTGGTGATATTGGTCGAGTGCAGCGGCAACAGCGTTTTTTAAAAGCAATGGTGGATAAAACGATGAATGTTGGCCTTTTTTTAAAAGTTCCCTATTTGCTAAGTACGACAAACCAATATGTAACAACAGATATAACTACATTTAAACTGTTGCAATTAGCTAACTCTTTGAAGTCATTTAAAGCAGGTGGCTTACATGCGGATATGCTGCCAGGAAATTTTGCAACGATTGATGGTATCAGTTTCTGGAGCCATGATCAAGAACAAACAAAGCAATTAATCAATCGCATATTTAATGGGGAAAATACTAAGATGAGTGGTATATTTCCCGAGTCAATAAGTAACAATTAGAAGATAGTAGCTATACTTATGCTTTCATAGAGGAAATGGGCATAATAATAAAGAAAAAATGTATAAATAGTTAAAAAATATAGGAGGGTTTTTATGAGTGATACAACTAAGACCTTAGCGGAAATGATTGTGGCGGCTGCAGAAGATAAAAAGGCTACCGATGTAGTGATTTTGGATGTGGGTGGAGTTTCTTCTGTTACTGATTCATTTGTAGTGTGCAGCGCTAAATCGACTACACAAGTACAAGCAATTGCTGACCATATTGAAGATGAGCTAAGAAAACAAGGGATACATATTTTACATAAAGAAGGACATCGCCAAGGACGTTGGATTTTATTAGATTTTGGCACTTCAATTGCACATATCTTTGTTGAAGAAGAAAGAGAATATTATAATTTGGAGCGCCTATGGGGCAATGCGCGGCAAATAGCTTTGGCGGATGATCAAGTAGCTGATGTGCTAAAAGAAACTGATTAATTTACTGACAATCTCGAGATGTTGATTCTGAGAATTGCTGATATATAGGTGGTAATTGTAATGGAAATGAAAACGAAGCTGACCCCTGGTAGTGTAGTAACATTAAAGGCTGTCAGGGCAAGTGAATTCGGCATTTTTCTAGATGCTGGTACTGGTAACACAAATGATGATATTTTATTGCATAAGCAACAGCAAACTACGGAAAATGTAGCAATTGGCGATGAAATTCCTGTCTATTTGTACCTTGACCCTAAAGGGCGGCTTACTGCTAGTATGCGTTTGCCAAAGATGCAAGTTGGACAAGTGGCTCGAGTCAGTGTTATTAATACAACTCGTGATGGGGCCTTTGTTGACATTGGCGCCGAACGCGGCGTATTTATGCCTTTTGCTGGCATGCGTGGTAATTTAAAGCGTGGTGATAAGGTTTGGGTCAAGTTATATATCGATAAGTCGGGACGACCTGCTGTTAGCATGGAGGTGGAGGACGAACTAAGAAGAGCTGCTGTACCTGCGGTAGATGCTAAAATCGGCGATATGGTCACAGGATCCTTGTATAACTACAACGACCAAGGAGCCTTCATCTTTACGAAAGAGCGTTATATTGCCTTTATGCATATCAGTGAAATGATTAAGAGGCCAAATGTGGGGGATGAAATTACAGCTCGTATTACTCATATTCGGGAAGATGGGCGAATTAATGTGTCTATGCGCCCTCTCAAACAGGAAGCTATGAATACAGATGCGGAGGCAATTTTAGCTCTTCTGCGCTCCCGTAATGGCAAAATGCCATATAGTGATGCTACTTCCCCTGAAATAATTAAAGAAAAATTTCATATTAGCAAAGCTGCTTTTAAAAGAGCATTGGGAAATTTGATAAAAACGGGGTATATAGAGCAACGTGAAGGCTGGACATATCTTTTAAAATTAGATGATACGGAATAGTAGTTATATCGCTTCACAATAGGAAACAATGACATTGAATGAAAGATTATTGTCAGTAATTGACAGTAATCTTTTTTATTTGGAGAAAATTTGTCAAATGTTAGTTAATAAAGAAGGAATTAGAATTTTTTTCGAGAAAATTATGCATTAGTAAGAATAAGATAAACAATCGCAAGCTCGTTGCGGCAGGTAAATATAATAACTGGAGGCAATTCTATGAGTGAGGCTGCTAACGCAAAAAAAGGAATATTATTAGAAACGGGTACGAATGAGTTTGAAATTGTAGAATTTACTGTTGGCAAAGTAAATTATGGGATTAATGTTGCTAAAGTTCGAGAGGTTATTAATCTAGTCCCTGTTACTGAAATGCCTAATTCTCATCCTTACGTGGATGGAATTTTCACATTGCGTGGACGGGTTATGCCTTTGGTCAATCTGCCTCGTTGCTTAGGGACAGAGGATATGGAATCAAGTGCTAAAAATATTATTGTTAGTGAATTGAATAATTATTTTATTGGCTTTTTAGTAAATGAAGTTTCTCGTATACATAGAGTGTCTTGGTCAGTGATGGAGCCACCTCCCAATGTTACTAACTCTGATATGGTTGTTGGTATTATCAAGATGGGAGAAAAAATGGTTATTTTGCTGGATTTTGAAAAAATCGTTGCCGATATTAATCCACAGATTAATATCAAGTTAACTACGGTTCCTCAAAGTACGGATGCATTGAAAGAACAGCGTAAAACTAAGAAAATTATGATCGCGGAAGATTCTAAAATGCTCCGGGATTTATTAGTCGAAACACTGCATGAATCCGGCTACCTCAATATAACTCCCTATAATAATGGGCAGGATGCATGGGAAGCATTAAATGTGTTAGCGATGTCAGGAGTTCCCATTGAAGAAAGTCTGCATATGTTGATTACTGATATTGAAATGCCACAAATGGATGGGCATCATTTATTAAAACGTGTTAGAGAAGATCGAGCATTAGCAAAATTACCAGTAGTTATATTCTCTTCATTGATTAATGAAGAGATGCGCCGTAAGGGGGAAGCTATTGGGGCTGATGGTCAAGTTTCCAAGCCTGAAATTGCTCAGCTAATTGGTTTATTGGATGAGAAGTGTTTATAGTTATTATAAAAGATAAAGATTTCCTAAGTTATCTTGTTGACATTATGTAACTATATATGATAATATTATTGATGTCGGCAGGAATTTTTGTGTATTGCTGATATCAACAACTTAAGTTGTGGGGGTGTAGCGCAGTTGGGAGCGCGTCTGAATGGCATTCAGAAGGTCAGCGGTTCGATCCCGCTCATCTCCACCAGTAAATTCAAGGGATTAGCACTTTTGGTGTTAATCCCTTTTTGGTGTAGATACATGATTACTGCTATAAAGAACCTTCTACCTTATTTAGGGTGCGCTGGATAGATGACAATATTCTTTTCAGTATGTATGTTAAGGAAAGCCTCTTTTGGCATCCTGGTATGTGGTTCCTGTCATTATCGTAGTGACTGCTATGAAGCGTGAGTACTTGTCTGTAACTTACATTGTGCAAGGGTAGATAGAGGTAAAAGAGACTGTAAATTGGATTTCATTACAGCAATAAATGAATGTAATCAAAGGCGCTTAAAAACACCCTTGTGTTTTTAAGCGCCTTTGCTTAAGTACCAACATTTGTAGTTTTAATAAATATTGGTGCTTAAAATTGTATCTGGTTCATGCTATTAATACTCTGCTTCTAACCATACTTTATAATGCCCATTCTCTGTATTCAGGATGATAGTGATAAGACGCACCAGTGTTTCTTATAAGTCAAATATTAGGTTCTGTTTGTGCCATGGTCTGCATAATATGAAAATAGAAAAGCCATTTGATATTGAAAAATAAAATAGTACAACCTTTTTGTTAAGAAGAATACAGCGTTATCTTTGTACTAGGAATTAAAACGATATTATTTGAGAATGGGAGTGTTATTTTATGTTCGAGATAAAATATGTCACTGGCTTAGTAGCATCATCAGTTGGCATCGATATACAGATCATCCTTTGGGAACTAATTACGAAATGGAAAAATGAAGATGTTAAACTTGATCATCTTCAGATATATGAATTATCAGTTGAATATGCAGGTGGTGAGGTGTTTCAGAAAGTAATACATCGACAGGCAGAACCAAGTAAAACAGAGATCTTTTATTATAAAATAGTCCGTCACCCGCTTGATGCTACTATATGGATTGTTGACAGTGAAGAAGGTGCACAGATGATGTTTTCAAGTGAGTATGTAATGTCATAGCTTCTTGTTCTTTTGGCTTAGACATCATTAAAAAATTAGTAATTATACTACTTCAAAAATACTTATAAAGTAATGAAGTTTTGCATATAAATATAGGGAGGGATCCTCTTTATTTTTTTTGTAAACTACTTTGAGGAAGGAGAATTGCATGAGCAAAGAGATTATTTCTTATACTTTAACTCAGGAAGAACTAGAAAATTTGCTATCATCGGAGTATGGTACAAAAATTGAGCCGGTAGATGTAAAGCAACTTGCTAAGCAAAAGATGAATCAGCAGCGAGCGAGAATGCTTGAAAAAAAAGGGTATAAGGATTAAAAAGTAACCACTCTATTTAAATAGAGTGGTTTATTACTGTAATTTTATTTATTTATTTATTATGTTATACTGTATCATAGAATACATGTTATTTTGGCTAGGGAGGTAATGAGGATGCCAGAGCTAAAGGAAGCACCAGCAAAAGGGTATTTACTGGTGAAAAAATTGGGGAAATTGTATTTATATTTACTAATTTTAGGGCGGTTGGTCTTTTTAGTAGAACGAGTAACTCTTCCTGAAGTTTTACCTGTGAACAGCAATATAATTGATATATCTAAATTTATGATTTTATCTGTTATTGGTAATCAATTTGTAAAAAGTTTGTTTTTCCTATTTCTAGTGCTTTACAGTATGTTCGTGATCATAGAAAGCTTTATGGCATTACGCCAGTGGTTTTTCTCTGCTTACTCCAAATTTGCAAATAATAAAATAATAGAGAAAAAGAATAATAATCCAACTGAATCCTAAATATAAAATCTTAAAAAGGACCTCCTATTGTAGGCTAGAATACTACGATAGGAGGTCTTTACGTGGCCAGCATTTTCTTGCTGAAGTAATTTATGGTAAAAGGGTATACATATTTTTATAGTCATTATTGCTACTATCCATAGTGCTTATGGATAGTATATATTGTACATTGTTACTCCTGTCACATAGAATGAAGATGGGTAGTATGTGTAAAGTATAATAACAGAGAAAAAGTATTGGTATGGTGATTTAATATGGAAATAATTCATTTAGTGTATTTCACTGAAGTTGCGCGTCAAGAAAGTTTTACAAAGGCCTCTGAAGTTTTATATGTTTCACAATCTACCATAAGTAAGTTAATTAAAAATTTGGAAAGTGAATTGGGGGTGGCCTTATTTCACCGTGCTCCCAAACGGGTTATCCTTACTGATGCAGGTTCATTGCTTTTTGAGAAGGCAAAAATTATTTTAGATACACTAAATAGCATCAATTCGGAATTATATAATTTGGCTGGTACCCCTAGTGGTCATTTAAAAATTGGTATTTCCCCCATGGTTCAGACCCTCTTTCCTAAAGCTATTGCTGAATTTAGTTCCATTTATCCTCAAATTACCATTGATTTGGTAGAGGTCGGATCGAGAAAGGTTGAGCAGAGGATACATGAAGGGACTCTTGATGTTGGTATTGTTGTATTGCCCACAAGAGCAAAAGTTGAATTAGAGACTGTACCCTTCTTAAAAGATCCACTCATGTTGATTGTTGATTCAACCCACCAATTGGCCACTAAATCTATGGTAGATATCAATGATATACGTGATGAATCTTTTGTTTTATATCGAGATGATTTTGCTTTGCATGATCATATCCTGGATAAATGCAAGGAGCTTGATTTTACACCTAGGGTAGTGTGTGAAACTGCTCAGTGGGATTTTATGGTGGATATTGTAGCTTCTAAACTGGCAATTGCCTTTCTTCCCCAAACAATCTGCACGAGGCTTAATTTAGAGTCAATTGCCTGTTTGCCTTTGAGAAACGAGATTAAACCCTGGTATTTGGCTATCGCATGGAAAAGAAATACGTATCTATCGTATGCCGCGCGAGCATGGTTGGAGTACACCTTTAAGATGTTTGGTATCGCGAAAGAATCTAAGGATTAGGAGGGAATCATGATGGACAATGACACCAATAAGCTTTTATTAGAAAGTGACAAAGCGGCAATAAGCATGGGCGCTTTTAGTATTGCACTCCTTGGCATTGTAATTTTGATTTTATCTTTTTTTAACTGACATAATCTGAGAATAAAATAAATATTCCAATAAAGAGTAAGCAGGCATTGTGTTTGCTTACTCTTTATTGGAATATTTGCCGTATCGCCTATCTTGTATCCTTTTATAAATATATAACAATGTAAATAGTGTGTAAGATGACGTTAGTCTTTTTCTCTAAAGCGAATATGCCAAAGAGATTCATTTTTCTGACCATCTCCATCTAAGGAAAAACTTTTACATACATGTTGCAGTGAATGTATTAGGTCTACAGGGACAGGCTTACCACAACAAATACATGATAAATAATCCATTCGAGGCAGGTCAGCAACTGGAATAGCGAAAGTCCGAGTGCAGGACAAACAAGTAAATTCAATTGTCATAGCACGCCTCCTAAAAGCTTACATTTTTATTATCTTCTAGTTTTATTTTAAATTTCCTGCTTAGTTACGAATTTTAAAATTACAAGAAATCCCAGGTATGTGCTATTCTTTTTAAGCCATACTATGTATTGTAAAGGGTTCGTAATGGTTGAGCCAAGACTGGTGCTGGATCTTACAAGGTTTGGTATTGGTCGGCCAAAGAGTATTGTTGGGTCGAAAGGTTCGGCAGTAGTCGGCGGGCAGAGCGTTATATGTCTTGTAAGGCTGTACGGCAGCCCAACTGTTGTCGTGTGGTCGAAAGGGATGTATAACGGTCGAGCTAAGACTGCCATGGGTGCTGAAGCATAGGGGTCGGCCGTTGTCGGGAGATTGCGACCGGTTCGGTAGGTATCTGTGGCAGTCGAGCAAAGGTCAGTATCGGTTGTGTAATGCTTGTGGGTAGTCGAAAGATTGCGTATAGGTATGTAATGATCGGTATTGGCTGTAGCGTAGATCATTACGGGCTCTTTTTAAAAGCTGCTGGAATTTTCCAGTAGCTTTTTAATTATGTATATTTAGAAGCTGTAAAATGTGAATACCTATGGCAAGGCATATAATGGAGATGCTTTGATTGTGGCACGCTTTTGTAAAGGCTGTTGAGCGATAAATCAATGAGATTTGAAAAATTCTCATTGAAAAAGAAGAGAAAGCCTTAATTCGCTAATAGCATGGCCCCTAGTATTAGGCCTTTAGAAAAATCCAATACTAAGTGCCATGTTATATTATAAAAGATTATTTTTTGCAAGGTTAAAGCTTTAATAAAAAAGATTATATTTGCAGATAAACTCTGTTGAATATTATATGTCAACCTAATTAAGAAGGAAAATGAAAGTACCAACAAGAATTATAGAATAAATTAGGGCCAAGAGAATCCTTGTAGCTCATATGGCAGTGGGGAGTAAATCGGGGGAGGTTTTTCAGTGAGCAAGACAATCGGAGATGGAAAAGTACCGTTAATATGTACCCCGCTAATTGGGAGAAATCAAGCAGATATTATAGTTGAATTAACAAATGTTTTGAGGAAAAATCCAGACATCATCGAATGGCGCGCGGATTTTTTTCAAAATATTGCTAATACTGATCAAGTGGTTGCATTAGCGAATGAAATTAAAAAAATTGCAAGAGATTTACCTGTTATTTTTACCATTCGTTCCAGTCGGGAAGGTGGTCAGCCAATTGCTTTGTCAGATCTTGAAGTCATTCAATTAAATGCAGCTATATGTAGTAATACCAATATAGAATATGTGGATTGTGAATTAAGCAACTTACCAGAAGATTTTCAGGAGCTTTGCAAAGTAGCTCATACAAATAACACAAAAGTAATTGCATCATTCCATAATTTTACTTGCACACCTTCCAGGAATATTTTGCATCAAAAGTTTACACAAGCGGAAGAATATGGGGCTGACGTTGCTAAAATAGCAGTCATGCCCAAGAATTTAGAAGATGTGCTTACTTTACTCCATGTAACATTAGAGGCGAAAAATAGACTGACGATACCTTTAATTACGATGTCTATGGGAGGTCTTGGGACTGTAACTCGTATGTTTGGGGGCATTTTTGGTTCAACTGTTAGTTTTGCCGTAGGTCAGGAGAGTTCAGCACCAGGACAAGTACCGATTGAAGATTTAAATGCAGTTTTTCACATTATTAATAAAGCTATGGAGGAAAGCTGAAGTACCCAAATTGTATCCATCCAGTATTCAAAACAAGAAAAGAGTTCATAGATTCATTTGAAGAAATAATTGCATAGATGCATGCAAAAAGTATACTGTTAATAATCGTATGTCCTTTAGAAAAATAATAGATTAACAATTGTCAAGTGTCGTCGGTGAATTTTCGATGACACTTGACACCTATTGTTTATTTGGTATAATAAGCAATAGGTATCAAGATGGATCTATCAATTGTTAGGCGGTGACTATTGTTATGATTACCTTCATAAATAAAATAGAGCAAAAAATATGGTTTAATTTTTTTAGCTGGGGCTATTTTTATAGTGCCGGCTATTTTGGGTTAGATCAATTAAATAGACTGCTTTTAATAAGAGTTTAAACATAAGCAGGTAATAATAGCTGTTTGTAAAATAAGACTCAAATGAGTCTTATTTTTTTAGTTATACTAATTTCATTCTTTTATGGAAAAAATGAGAAAATTTATTGGACGGTGAATGATAATGAATGATCGTACTAATGTTGTATTGATTGGTATGCCAGGCAGCGGTAAAACTTCTCTTGGTTTGATTATAGCCAAAAGATTAGGGCTTGATTTTTGCGATATTGATCAATATATTGAAAAAAAGGAAAGTAAGAGTATTTCTGAGCTTTTTTTATTAGGAGAATCACATTTTCGTCAGGTTGAGAGCGATGCTGTTCGTGAAGTCAGCAGTAAAACACCAATCGTTATTGCTACTGGGGGCGGTGTAGTAACTCGTTCAGAAAATATAGTATTGTTGCAACAGACAGGCACTATATTTTATATTGAACGTCCAATAGAAATGATAATTAAGTCGACCGACTTTTCAGAGCGTCCCCTATTAGCTGATAATGTTAAACGGATTTATAATCTATATGAGCAAAGAAAGCACCTATATGAAGAGAGCTGCCATTACCGAATTAACAACGAACTGCCATTGAACGCTGTGGCAGATTTAATCTTAAAGATAATTGAATAAAAGAAGCTTTCCCTTCTAATCATCCAAAAAACGCAGTCCCTAAGACAATGAAGCTTAGGGACTGCGTTTTGGTTAAAGTTATTTAAGGGGCTGTTGAGTGTTAATTAATGGCTTATTTCCTTATATATTGCTAATACGTTGTTCTGCTTTTTTAAAGAGATGCTCGCGGTTAACAACAGTTCGCTGATGACGTCCACGTCCTACTTCGCCATAATCATCGGATGCTACTATTTCAAAGAGAAGATTTTCTCCGCTGATCTCGATAAGGGTAGATTTCACCCGTAATGTCATGCCCATGCAGGTAGGGGCATCATGGGTAAATTCAAAGGATGTTCCTACAGTTACAAAACCATCTGGCAGACGATTTTCCACTGTGGCGATTGAGGCATCAATCATTAGAGATACAAATGCGGGAGTGGCAATTAAACTCCCAAGTGAGCCTCTGCCATAGCGTGTTGCCGTATCCGATTCATCAACTAGTTTTTGTACAGTATTATTAATACCTGGCAGCAACATACTTCTTAAATCGAACATAATGAATGGCCTCCTATTAATTATTACAGTGCTACTATGACTGTATTATATAATAAGATATATTATGCATCGGCTAAGGAGCAATTTCAATGTATACATGCTCACCTGATTTATTTGTAGTGCCCCAGTGAAGTCTTGATAGCGGGGAACTAAGCCTTATAAGATGAGATATCGCTATAACACGTCCCAAATAGCCATTGCTGCTACAGCTTCAATGACTGGCACAGCACGAGGGACAATACATGGGTCGTGGCGTCCGCCTACTGTAATGGAAACATTTTCGCCTTTGTCATTTACTGTATGTTGCTCTAAGGCAATGGACGGTGTTGGTTTTATAGCTACCCGGAAAATAAGCGGCATACCATTAGAAATTCCCCCCAGAATGCCCCCATTGTGGTTAGTAGAAGTTGTAATGTGATTGTTATGGCTATACATCGCATCATTGGCCTGGCTGCCACACATTTCGGCAATCGCAAACCCTGCACCAAATTCCACACCCTTGACAGCAGGGATAGAGAATAGCAGGTGTGCCATCGTACTCTCCAGGGAATCAAAAAATGGATCACCAAGACCTGCTGGCAGATGAATCACAGCTGTTTCAATAATGCCGCCAACAGAATCTCCTGCATTTTTTGCCGAGAGAATGGATTCTTGCATTGATTCACCTAAAACAGAATTCAGTACGGGGAAGGATTGCTTTCCTAATTGCTTTAGTACTTCCTGATTAATGTTAACAGTGTCAAACTGAGATTCTGCAATAGAAGCAATACGCTGTATATGAGAACCAATTAGAATATTTCGCTGCCGCAAAAGTTGTTTGGCGATAGCACCAGCAAAGACAAGAGGGGCCGTGAGGCGACCAGAAAAATGGCCTCCTCCCCGTAAGTCATTATGACCTTTGTATTTTATCGAGCCGGAATAATCGGCATGACTAGGACGAAACTTCCAGGAAAGGGACTCATAGTCAGCAGATTTTTGGTCATTGTTTTCAATTATAGCGCAGAGGGGACTTCCTGTTGTTTTACCATTCAGAAAACCGCTCCAAATAGTAAAGGCATCTTTTTCGTTTCTTGCCGTTGACAATGGATTTCGGCCAGGAGCCCGACGTTCTAATTCCTGTTTTACTTCTGCCAAATTAATTTCTAGGCCAGGTGGTAATCCATCAATAGTAATTCCAATTCCTTTTCCATGACTTTCACCAAAAATACTATAGTGAACCTTTTTACCCCATGAACCGCTCATTCGTTACCTCCTGAAGTATAAAATTGTGAAAGAATGTAGGAGCATTTCAGCCTTCAAAAATTAAATAGTGCGATTATCAATTTTGGCAATTTGCCTTAAAAAGCTCATTAATGAAGTGAAACGTTCAGGCGTGATAGATTGTGGCCCGTCGCAGCTTGCGTTAGCAGGATCATTGTGTACTTCAATAATCAAACCATCTGCGCCGACAGCAATAGCTGCTTTGGAGAGAGATTCTACCATCCACCATTTTCCAGCAGCATGGCTAGGGTCAACAATGACGGGGAGATGGCTAAGTCTTTTTATGGCCAATACGGCACTTAGGTCTAGTGTGTTGCGTGTGTAGGTTTCGAAAGTACGAATGCCACGTTCGCATAAAATAACATTTTCATTTCCTTCTGCCATGATATATTCTGCTGACATTAGTAATTCTTCAATGGTAGCACTTAATCCTCGTTTTAATAAAATTGGTTTATTCGTTTGACCTACTGCCTTTAAAAGATCGAAATTTTGCATATTGCGTGCGCCGACTTGAATGATATCAACATCCTCAACAAATTTATCCAGTGTACTGACTGCCATAATTTCAGATACAATTGGCAGTCCTGTAACTTTTCTGGCGATTTTCAATAACTCTAGTCCTTCTTCTTTCAAGCCCTGGAAACTGTAAGGTGATGTTCTTGGCTTATAAGCGCCGCCCCGCAGGAAGCCAGCACCAGCAGCTTTGACTTCATTGGCGACAGTAACAATTTGATTTTCATTTTCTACAGAACAAGGACCAGCGATAATCGTTAATTTATTCCCGCCAATCGATTGATTACCGATAGAAATAACCGAGTCTTCGGGATGAAATAGTCTGTTTGCTTTCTTATAAGGTTCCTGTACCAATAATACTTTTTCTACATAGGTTTTACTAGCCAGCTTATCCTTATCAAGTTTGTGGGTGCTGCCCACTACACCGATTATGGTCTGAAATTCTCCATAAGTAGGCCAAGCGCTGCAGCCGCCTCTTTCTAATTCTGTTTTCAATTCCTCGATTTGTGCTGGTGTAACGGAAGGGTATAGTACGATAACCATAAAATAAATACCTCCTATATTTTGCTTTGCATAGTGTAATTTGATTCTTGGATAAAAAAAATAAGACTCCAATGAGTCTTGTAGAGATGTGAAAATAAATTGCCTTATCTGATTTATGTTGATTTGACATTCCCATCTAAATACTCATTCAAAAACCATATATTCACTTTTCTCCAACCGAAAAAGCCGAAGCTAAAAAAGTAGCTCCAACCAAAAAAGTAAAAATATTGTTTTTGAATTTCGTTATACATAAGATGTGTCATAAAAAACATCCTCCAAATAACTTGCAATGGTTTATTTATTTTCCAGTAACTGTTTTCCATTATATCAAAAGATTGATAAGTGTCAAGTAATTAGTTTTAAATTAAGAATAAAAGAAACAAATGTTACATATAATGTATCGATTAAACACATGTGTTTTGCTGATAAAAACATTTTTTTGAAAAACTCTTGACAGTATAAGAAATTTTGAATAGAATATGCGTAAATAGAATGTGTAATTAGCTATGAACAGGATGAGTACATAAATAAACTTTGGAACAGCGAGTCGGTGACCAGGCAACTGGAGGTGTGATGACCGGCCCAAAGAGTATATGGAATGGACCTGTGAGCTACTCACTGAACGCAATATGTCAGTAGGATGAGTCGGTTGCCACCGTTATTGGGCTAGGGTATCGGATCATATCCTGTACCTGAATTGAGGGAAAGCCTTGCTTTCCAAATTAGGGTGGTATCGCGAACCATTTCGCCCCTTTCACGGGGTGGAATGGTTTTTTTATTTTTAAAATAGGTTAATTTACAAGGAGGAATGGCTATGTTAAGGGAGTTTCTGGCGCAGGTGGTAGCAGGAGAGAGTTTATCACGTGAAGGTGCACAGCAGTCCATGGATATTATTATGTCTGGGCAGGGGAGTGAGGCACAAATTAGTGCTTTTATTACAGCGTTACGGATAAAAGGTGAAACTATTGATGAGATTGCTGGCTTTGCAGAAACCATGCGTAGCCATTCATTAAAAGTAGAATGCAGCTGTAAGGAAATGATTGATACCTGTGGTACGGGCGGTGATAAGACGGGTACTTTCAATGTATCCACAGCAGTGGCGTTTGTGTTGGCTGGGGCTGGTGTTATGGTTGCTAAACATGGTAATCATGGTTTATCAAGTTCCTGCGGCAGCGCTGATGTTCTTAAAGGTTTGGGTGTTTCTTTAGATTTGTCGCCTCAAGGGGTGGCCCAATCAATAGAGACTACAAAGGTTGGCTTTTTATATGCTCCTGCTTTTCACAAAGCAATGAAATATGCTGCGAAACCACGCAAAGAGTTAGGATTCCGTACTGTCTTTAATATGCTGGGCCCTTTAACTAATCCGGCTGGCGCCAGCTATCAATTAATTGGAGTATACGAACGTTCTTTAACCCATAAATTGGCGGAAGCACTGGCTATGTTGGGTGTAAAAAGGGCTATGGTAGTACATGGCTTGGACGGTCTAGACGAAATATCTACCACGGCACCGACACAGGTAACAGAAGTCGTAGGTCAAGAGACACGGACTTATATGATTGATCCCACTGTATATGGATTTAGCAGTGGCAGTTTAGAGGCATATCGTGGTGGCAACCCTGAAGAAAATGCTGCGATTATTTTAGATATCTTCCAAGGAAAGCTGAAAGGGCCGAAACGTGAAATTGTTTTGTTAAATGCTGGAGCTGCCTTTGTAGTGGCTGGTAAGGCTCAGAATATAGAAGAGGGTTTGATTATGGCGGCCAATAGTATTGATAGTGGTGCTGCCTTGGCTAAATTGGAAGAGTTGAAGAGTTTCAGTCAAGGGTATAAGGAGGAGGGCTTGGTATTATCATAAAAATTTGTGGCATCACGTCTGTGGAGATAGCCCAGGTGGCTAAGGATGCTGGTGCTGATTTAATTGGCTTTGTATTCGCTGATAGTAAACGTCGCATTACAGTGGAAAAAGCATTAGAAATTGGGCAAAAGGTGAAAGGAATCGGTAAGGTCGGTGTATTCGTTAACAGACCTCTTAAAGAAGTACAAGAGATTGCTCAATGCTGTCAATTGGATTTTGTCCAACTGCATGGTGAAGAAACCCCAGATTATTGTCAATCCGTAGGACGGCCAGTGATTAAGGCTTTTCGGGTAGGACGTGATTTTTCTATAGAAAAATGTAAAGAGTATCCTGTTGATTGGATTTTGTTAGATAGTTTTACTCCTGGTCAATATGGCGGCACAGGCATAACTTTTGATTGGCAGTCTATGAAAAGTTTTGCATCTCAACTTCCTATTCCTGTGATGGCAGCGGGCGGTCTTACTCCTGAAAATATTGGGGAAGCAATTTGTACATTGTCCCCTAAGGGGATTGACGTTTCAGGCGGAGTAGAGACTGATGGTAAGAAGGATGCTGGGAAAATAAGGAGTTTCATTATTGCCGCTCGTCGGGCAGAAGGTAGGGATTGTAATGCTTAATACGATTGTGATGAAAAAACGCCAAGAGGTAGAAGCGCGAAAACAGGAAAAGCCTCTTAGTCATTTTAAAGAAGAGATTAGCAAAGGAACCTTTGCTTTTTATCAAGCGATAGAACAGACTCCCTGGGCGCTTATCGCGGAATGTAAGCTGGTTTCTCCGGTAAAAGGCCAATTGTGTTCCAGGTATACGGAAACAGGGTTGGCTGAGCTGTATACAGCGAATGGTGCAGCGGCTCTTTCTGTACACACGGATCAACATTTTAAGGGCAAATTAGAGAATATCGCCGCTGTGCGGGCTGTTACCAATTTGCCTATCTTACGTAAGGACTTCATTATTGATGCTTATCAAATTTATGAGTCTAGATTAGCTGGGGCAGATGCTGTATTGCTGATTGCAGCGGTGTTAACTGATGAAGAATTAGAAGCATATCTAGGAATTGCTAAAGAACTTGGTCTCGACTGTCTGGTAGAAGTTCATACGCTGCAGGAACTTCTTAGAGTACAAAAAACTTCGGCTGAGTTGGTGGGAATTAATAATCGGGACCTGAAGACCTTTGCTACTGATATTAATAATACCTTTGCTTTATTACCTTACTGCTCTCCCAATGTTTTACTGATTAGTGAGAGTGGCATTAGAACAGGAGAAGATGCTAAGAAACTGCAAAAAGCAGGCGTTAAAGGGATTTTGGTTGGTGAAGGTTTGGTTTCAGCAGCTAATGTTGGATGCATGACACAAGAAATGGCTTTACGTAAATAGTATGAATAAATAATTGAGAGAATAATAGGAGGAATTTACATGCCTGATAAACATGGACGATTTGGAAATTTCGGCGGTCGGTTTGTACCTGAGACAGTAATGCCAGCGCTCCTTGAATTAGAAGAAAGTTATGCAAAATTAAAGAATGATGATGCATTTAAGGAAGAACTTAGTTTTTATTTACGGGAATATGCAGGTCGCCCTACTAAGTTATATTTTGCTAAAAATCTAACAGAACATTATGGACGGGGAAAAATTTATTTAAAACGAGAGGATTTGCTTCATACTGGGGCTCATAAAATCAATAATGCCATTGGGCAGGCTATATTGGCTCGTCGGATGGGGAAAAAGAAGATTGTAGCTGAAACCGGAGCTGGACAACATGGTGTGGCTTGCGCTACCGTGGCCGCACTATTTGGTTTAGAGTGCCGTGTATATATGGGGAAAGAAGATATTGAGCGGCAAGCCCTTAATGTATTTCGCATGCGGCTTTTAGGGACAGAAGTCTTTCCTGTGACTAGCGGTACTGGCACGTTAAAAGATGCTACCAGTGAAGCAATTCGTTATTGGGTCACCAATGTTCAGGATACACATTATATTATTGGTTCCGTAGTTGGACCTCATCCTTATCCCATGATTGTACGGGATTTCCAAAAGGTCATTGGTGAGGAAGTTAAGGAGCAAATGAAGGAACTCGTCCAAGAAAAATTAAAATATATTGTTGCCTGTGTGGGTGGCGGCAGTAATGCCATGGGAATCTTTTATGCTTTTCGCAATGATAAAGAGGTCAACAAGATTGGTGTGGAGGCCGCAGGGAAAGGAGTTGCAACAGATGCCCATGCTGCATCGTTAACCAAAGGGCGGCCAGGTGTATTACATGGCGCTTTCAGTTATTTATTACAGAATGATGATGGACAGATTATTGAACCCTATTCTATTTCCGCGGGTCTTGACTATCCAGGAGTTGGCCCGGAACATTCCTTCTTTAAAGATAGTGGTATAGTAGAGTATAAAGCCGTAACAGATGATGAAGCATTGGGAGCGTTTAAACGCTTAGCGCGTATTGAGGGGATTATTCCTGCTATGGAAAGTTCCCATGCTTTAGCCTATTTAGAAGAAATCATGCCTAAAACGCAAAGTGATGAGGCGGTCATTATTTGTCTTTCTGGTCGGGGCGACAAAGATGTGGATATGGCAGTAAAAGTAATGGGGGGATTATAATGTCAAACTTGGCGGAAAGGCTGCAAGGATTAAAAAATTCTGGACGTAAGGGGCTTATTGTATATATAACAGCTGGTTATCCCGATTATGAAACTACACTCACGACAGCTTTGGCAATGGAAAAAGAAGGCGCAGATATCATTGAGATTGGGATCCCCTTTTCCGACCCTATTGCTGATGGTCCTGTAATTCAAAAGGCGGCGACTCTGGCTTTAAAAGCTGGTGCGACAACGGCAAAGTCTATAGAATTAATTAAAGAAATACGGAAAAACTCTACATTACCGTTAGTGATTATGACTTACGTGAATAGCATATTAGGATATGGCTTGGAAAAATTTATTGCTTCTTTTGCTGCGGCAGGAATTAATGGGATTATTGTACCTGATTTACCAATTGAAGAATCGGAACTATTAGAACATATCTGCAATAAAGAAGGTATCGATTTAATTCAGCTAATTGCTCCTACAACGACAAATGAACGAATTCATTCTATAGGTCAAAAGGCCAGAGGATTTTTATATTGTGTTTCAAATACGGGAGTTACTGGGGTTAGAGATATTGATTATGGAGAGATTGGAGCGATCATGAAGACTGCTCGCCAGGTTACTGCAGTGCCTTTAGCAATAGGCTTTGGTATTGGTACTCCGGAAGGAGCTTTGGCAGCGGCTCAATATGCTGATGCTGTCATCGTTGGTAGTGCAATTCTTGAGAAGCTTACCAATGAGGGCGTTGCTGGTGTTCGTAGTTTAGTTAAATCCATTCGTGAGAAGTTAGACGAGGAGAGTGAAAGCTGTGAGAATAATTCCAAGTCAAACTGAATTCTTACAATTAGGAAAAAAATATAATTTGATTCCTGTTTACACGGAATTGTCTGTTGACCTAGATACTCCTGTCTCGATTTATGCTAAAATTACTGGAAATGATCCTGGTTTTATGCTGGAAAGCGCAGATACGAGTAAAGCTTTTGGCAGATATTCCTTTATTGGCGCTGAACCTTTTATTACAATAGCAGGGAGAAGCAAACAGTCTGAAATTAAACTGGATCAGAGGACAAATATCATAGATGCACCTCCTCTGGTTGCGCTAAAGCAGGTATTGGAGCAATTTTCCTTTCCTGACATGCCAGGATTGCCTCCTTTTAGCGGGGGGGCAGTAGGTTATTTTAATTATGAAACGGTAGGTACATGGGAACGAATTAGAGGGTTTACGATACCGGAAGAAAATATTTTAGGTGAATTTATGTTTTGTCGTGTTATTATCGTCATGGATCATCTTACTCATTCAGCTAAATTAATCTATTTAGCGAGCGTGGAATCCGGTGAAGAGAATGAAGCAGAATATAAGAAAGCGATCCAGCAGCTACAGCGGCTGATTCATAAATTGCAACAAGCTGTTGTTTTTCCAAAACATATAAATAATGCGCAGACAGTGCCAGAAGCGGCAGCAAGGTTAGACGAGTCTGGGATAAGGGACAGTTATTTGGAAATGGTAGAGAAAGCCAAGAAATATATAGCCGCAGGGGATATCTTTCAGGTTGTTCTGTCCAAACCTTTTAAACGCAAGTTGACAAAAACTCCGTTTGATTTGTACCGTCGCTTACGCCAGGTAAATCCTTCTCCTTATATGTTTTATATTAATGTTGGTCACAGACAAATTGTTGGTGCATCGCCTGAGATGTTGGTTAAAGTAGAGGGCGGGAATGTTTTTACTTGTCCTATTGCTGGCACTAGGCCCAGAGGTAAAGATCAAAAAGAAGATGAGCTCTTAGCGTTAGAATTATTGGCTGATGAAAAAGAACGGGCCGAACATTGCATGTTAGTCGATCTAGGGCGTAATGACGTGGGGCGCGTAAGTATTCCTGGCACGGTAAAAGTGAAAAGAATGTTAGAAGTAGAAAAATTTTCTCATGTTATGCATTTGGTTTCTGAAGTGTCCGGTACTCTTGACTCTAAATACACGCCCATAGATGTGCTGGCAGCTTGTTTTCCAGCAGGTACGTTAAGCGGTGCGCCTAAAGTTCGGGCTATGGAGATTATTCATGAATTGGAACAATCACCCCGGGGGCCTTATGGGGGTGCCGTAGGTTATTTTGATTTTAGAAATAATATGGATACTTGTATTACCATACGTACCATGGTAATTGATAATAACCAAGTGGGCATTCAAACAGGTGCTGGTATTGTTGCTGACTCAGTACCAGAAATGGAATATCAAGAAATCTTAAATAAGGCAAAAGTATTGTTTAAGGTCATTGAGGAGGATGAAAATTATGATTTTAATTATTGATAATTACGACTCCTTTACGTATAATGTTTATCAATACGTTGCTAGCCTAGGATATGAAGTTGAAGTTGTTCGCAATGACAAAATTACTGTAGATGAAATTGAAGAAAAGAAGTATTCGGGCATTATTATTTCACCAGGGCCAGGTACTCCTGATGATGCTGGAATCAGTAAAGCAGTGATTGCTAAGTTCGCTGGACAGATACCTATTCTCGGAATCTGTCTTGGACATCAGGCTATTGGTGAAGTTTTTGGGGCAATGGTGGTGCGGGCACCTAAACCTATTCATGGCAAGGTATCATCCGTATATCATGAGGGAACAGGAATTTATCAAAGTTTGACGCAACCCTTTACTGCAGGACGTTATCATTCCCTGTTAGTAGCAGAAGAAAGTGTACCTGATTGCCTAGTGATAACAGCTAGAACGGAAGATGGCTTGATCATGGGACTTAGACATCGGGAGTATTCTGTAGAAGGAGTACAGTTTCATCCTGAGTCTGTGCTGACTCCCGAAGGTATGAAGTTACTGGAACGCTTCCTGGGAAATATACCCCATAACACTAGAGATTAAATTTCCAAAAAGGAGATCTATGAATATTATTATATCCACTTTACAATGCAATAGGAGGTACAAAGATGGCTCTTGGTAATAGTTGTTCGAGTCCAGAAGGAATCATAGTAGGTTATCTTGGGCCTCATGGTACCTATAGCGAAGAAGTTGCCCTGTCTCTTTATGCTAGAGATAAAGTGAGTTTTAGGGATTACTCCAGCATTGATATTGCTATTAAGGCGGTAGAAACTGGTGAGGTTGCACAATGCATTGTACCGATTGAGAATTCCTTGGAGGGTTCCGTAAATGTTACCCTGGATATCTTGGCTCACGAAGCTAGTTTGTATATTATCAGGGAAGTTATTTGGCCCGTGAGACATAATCTTTTAGTGAAGAAGAAGGGGGAAGAGATTAAAGTAATAGTTTCCCACCCTCAAGCATTAGCTCAATGTCGATGCAATTTGCGGAGGCTTTATCCTGATGTTCAACTGAGAGCTATGAATAGCACAGCAGATGCCGCAGCTCTTGTGGCAGGTGGCATTAGGAACTACGCTGCTGTCGGGAGTTTAGGTGCCGCGGCTCTTTATAATTTACAAAATATCGCCGCTGATATTCAAGATAGTTCTACCAATTGTACTCGTTTCATCGTCCTCGGCGATCTTCCGGCAGATTCTTCATTGCAGCAGTATAAGTATAAAACTTCTGTGGTCTGTAAAATGAATGGAGAACGTCCAGGTAGCTTATGCGAAGTTTTGCAGGAATTTGCTAAGCGGAATGTGAACCTTACCAGGATTGAATCGCGTCCGGCACGTACCGGTCTTGGAAATTACATTTTCTTCTTTGATTTAGATGGCAGTCTGGAACAAGGCAATGTTCATAGTGCGGTAGAGGCAGTAAAGGAGAAAAGTCTGTGGTTTAAAAGTTTTGGTTCCTATCCTGTTTGTGCTTTATAAGAATAAGATCCCTGTATTTAAGAGGCGTTATGATGAAATTAATTAGCGTGAATCATGATGGGGCGCTTGGTTCTCTATGTCGACGGAAAGTTTCAGCGTTTTGTCGCCTTCGCTAGTGAGGATATAAAAGAAAGGGGTATAAAATAACTAGCTTATCAGAAAAAAAACGTATAGTTATTTTTTTATTAGAGGAAATCTATCAATAATCTTGAAATGGTTAACATATATATAATAACCATTTCAAGATTATTGATAGGAGATAGATTATGGCAGCAATGGCAAAACATTTAATTTTCGATTCTATGATTGGCAGTTTCAAACCAGAAAATATTATAAATACGGAGGTGAAATGTCCGTTCTGCTGTAAGGAAAGTTTGGAAGATATAATAGCAGAAGATGGACCCATCGTATTTTTAAAAAATAAATATCCAGTATTACGTGATACTTTTCAAACTGTTATTATCGAAACAGACGAATGTAATTCGGAATTGTCGCTTTATTCCAAGAAGCATCTACATAGGTTGTTTCAATTTTCCTTTGAAAAATGGCAGGCAATGATACATAGCAGAAAATTTGCATCTGTTTTATTTTTTAAAAACCATGGTCCTTGTTCTGGCGGTACTATCAGACACCCTCATATGCAAATTGTTGGTTTAAAAAATATTGATTACACCACGAGAATATCATTAGAGAGTTTGCAAGGAATTATAATTCACCAAAGCAAAGGTGTAGAACTAAATCTCTCTACAGAACCCAAAATTGGATTTTGCGAATTTAATGTTAGGCTGGATAATTTAAGATTGATAAATAGAATGGCTGATTATATACAAATCATTGCCCATTATCTCTTAAATCACTTTCATAAACGTTGCAGCAGTTATAATATATTTTTTTACCAGCTAGAGGGGCAAATTTTTGCAAAGCTGATGCCGCGCCTTGTTACATCACCTGTTTTTATTGGATATTCAATTCCTCAGGTATCAAGTCGTGGTGAAGAAGTAATAAAAGAGATACAAAAAATATACTTTTAAATATAAAACAAGAGCGGGCAATATTAAAGACTTCTTTGCTAAAGCAAAGAAGTCTTTAATATTGTACCAGGTTCTATGAATATTGCTAACAAGATTATTGCCGCTTTTGGTGATATTACACATATACATTCTAAGAGTCTGCACCGTATCTATATTATTGACGCTCGCCATTGTCATTTAATACCTGCGATTATAAGCATAAGTGGGATACTGTGCCTGAGGAATGAAAAAAGAGATTGCCAGTGTTACGTTGTGTTATTGGAAGGATTGGATCACAAAATTCTTGAAATTTTGAGCGGCAGGGGGTAGGTAGCGCTCTTTTGTCCAAGCGATGCCGATAACTCGTTGGCATTGTGGTCTAGAAACTGATAAAAAGGAAATATTGGTTTTATCTAAACCAAAAACATGAGGAATTAAAGCAACTCCTAATTTTGCTTCCACAAGACCAGCGACCGTCATAATTTCTTCACCCTCAAAGGTGATAAATGGATTTAAGTTTGCTTCTTTAAAGAGTTGATCGGTTAAAATGCGTAATCCATAGTCCTTCTTAAAAGTCACAATTGGATCATTGCCAATTTCTTTAAGCTCGATTAAAGTACGATTAGCAAGTCGATGTCCATGGGGGACAACTACAAATAATTCTTCTGTAAAGAGTGGTTCCCATTCCACATGTTCTCTTTTCGCCACAGGAAAGCAAAGGCATAAGTCAATTTCTCCTGCCTCTAACTGATCTAGAAGAAAGGTTGTAGCATTTTGATATAGCTTGAACTGTATATTGGGATATTTTGCGCGAAATTTACTTAATAAGCCTGGTACTAGGTTTGATCCAAGGGAATGGAGGAAGGATAAAGACACGCTGCCATAATCCGGATGAATTAAATCATGAATTACTTGTTTTCCTGCTGCGATTTCTTGAATAGATCGCTCGACATATTGTAAGAAAATTTGTCCATAACGATTAAGGACAACATTTTTTCCACGGCGTTCAAATAGTGGGAAACCTAGCTCTTCTTCTAGTTTAGCGATAGAACGACTAAGCGCTGGTTGAGAAATTGATAATTGCTCTGCTGCATGGGTAACATGTTGTAATTGAGCAACTAATTTGAAGTATTCAAGTTGATGCCATTCCATTGAACTGACCACCTTTGAACTATATTTGATAAGGAAGACTTTTCTATAAATCATAGCTTTGCGCACACCAAATGTCAATGACACGAATCAGAGTTATTGATATTTGTAGAAACTTCTTTTATATAATCATAGGGCATTGATTATATAAAAATGATGCATTGGACAGCGGAGCATCTCCAGTCTAAGATAAAATAAGAGAAGTTTTATGTAGGAAGGGATTGGATGTTATGAAAGAGTATATAAAAAAAGGCAGTACGATCTATTGGCGAGGAATATCAGCTTTGTTCTTGGGGAGCTTTGTTACATTTGCTTTGCTTTATGGCACCCAGCCTTTAATACCAGTTTTTTCTGAGGAATTTAGAATAGCACCATCGTATGCTAGTTTATCAGTGTCCCTTAGCACAGGTTTCTTAGCATTTTTTATGCTGTTGATGTCGTGGTTCTCTGATGCCAGAGGGAGAAAAATAGTGATGGCAGCAGCCTTATTCTGTTCAGCAGTACTAGCAGTCGGTATTGCATTTTGTACTAATTTTTCCTTGCTTTTAATCTTACGGGCTTTGCAGGGAATCGTGCTGGCAGGTTATCCTGCTATTGCCATGGCATATGTGAATGAGGAGTTTGATCCAAGGATTTCAGGTTTAGTCATGGGAATCTATATTAGTGGTAATTCTGTTGGTGGTTTAACTGGGCGTATTATTGTTAGTACGTTGACAGATTTCTTTTCCTGGCACATTGCTTTGGCTGGTATGGGCGTGATTGGTTTGTTAGTTAGTATTTGGTTTTGGATTAGCTTACCAGAATCGTGTCATTTTTCACCACAAAAGAGAGCGTTAAAGGAGCTGGTGCCTGCTCTGTTTAAAAAGCTGCAAAACACAGAGTTATTAATGTTAAATACAATTGCATTTTTAATTATGGGAAGTTTTGTAACTTTATATAACTACATTGGTTATTCCTTGATGGCTCCTCCATATAATCTGAGTCAGACAGTTGTCGGCTGCATCTTTGTAGTGTACTTAATTGGTACATTTAGTTCTACCTATATGGGAAAACTTGCAGATAGCAATGGTAATTCTAGAATTTTATGTTTATCTATTATCATTATGCTTTTAGGTTGTTTAATTACTATGCATGACAATCTGTATATAAAAATTATTGGTGTAGCCACTTTAACGTTTGGTTTTTTTGGCAGTCATTCTGTTGCAAGCAGCTGGGTTGGAAAATGTGCTCTTTCTGATAAAGCTCAGGCATCTTCCTTATATCTACTTTTTTTCTATTTAGGGGCTAGTGTGATTGGGACAATAGGAGGACAATTCTTGAGTTGGTATGGATGGTCAGGAGTAGTTTTTTTAATTAGTTTTGCGTTATTGATTGCACTATTATTATCAACGATACTTTTAATTAAAGAAATACGCTATAAAATTTATACAGCTGCCCAAAATTGAAATTGGAGAATTTAAAACCCTGAGTTCCTGTAAGTATGGAGCTCAGGGTTTATTCTATTTAAAGAGATAGGGAAAACGAAAAAGTATGAGAAATATCATTCATATAATGATATAATCAAGAGAAGAGTAATGGGGAGAGATAGAAATCATGAGTGAAAGTATACATTCTATTGATAAAGAAATTATCCGCTCCTTTAATGAAGGAGATAGAGAGAAAGCTTTAAAGCTGTTTATAAATCAATACCAGACAAAATTATATAACTTGGCATATCAAATGCTAGGCAACCATGACGATGCTATGGACGCTTTGCAAGAGATTTTGTTTCAGGTTAATCGATCCTTGCAAACATTTAAGGAAAAATCAAGTTTATATACTTGGGTATATCGTTTGAGTTCTAATGTCTGTTTTAATTTTCGTAAAAAACGATCCCAGACTAATAATCAGATAGAGTGGGATGAAAATTTATATCACTCTATGATGCTGCCAATTGAACAGCCAAATGAAGATCCAGATACTATGTGTGAATCTAAGTATAAACAGTTCCTGGTTCAGCAGGCTATTTTAAAATTACCAGAGAATCAACGCGTGCTTCTTGTTCTGCATGATATAGAAGGAATTTCGACACTTGAAATTGCTAAAATTTTAAACATTACATCAAATGCAGTAAAATCAAGACTTCACCGCAGCAGGGGGGCATTGCGCAATATTATTCATAAAGGATTTGAAGTGAAAGGCATGGAAGGGGTTGGAACCTTTTCGATTAATTCTTCAGGTCAATTGATATAAGAGTAATTCTCTCAGAAGGGGATAATTAACGTAAGTGTAGCTATGTAAGAGGAATATTCTTGCTCTTCTTGTATAACGAAGTGGGCGAAGGAAAGTATTGGAACTTACTACTATGGCCAAGTAATGACTAAAAATAAGAAAATACTAAAAGGAGAGATATGCAAATTGCATATCTCTCCTTTTAGCGTAATGATAGTCGATTATGAATACCTCTTTGATATCTTTTTTATCATTCCATAATGGAAGGACGTTGAATGTAAGTTTTAAACCATTCTACGAAAAGATATCCAGGCATGGGTTCAGCAAAAAAATATCCTTGAAGCTCATCGCAACCTATTTCTTGTAAGAACAGAATTTGTTCCTTGTACTCTACACCTTCAGCAATCGTTTTTAGCTGTAAAGTTTTGCTTAGTAGCGTGATAATTTTGACAATCTCTAGATCATTTTGTGTAGTTGTCATGTTTTGCACGAAGGATTGATCGATTTTAATTTTTTCAATAGGGAATTTACGCAAATAACTAAGACTGGAATATCCAGTACCAAAATCATCAAGTGTAAGCTTAATACCCATTTTCTTTAATTGATTCATTTTGTCGATAGCTTCTTCCGTATCATTTAAAAGAATTCCTTCCGTAAGTTCGAATTCAATATAGTTACGATCAATAGTACATTTTTTAAGTATCGTATTCACGTTAGCAAGAAAATCTGTTTTTTGAAAATGACTAGCAGAGATGTTGATTGCAATGGATATCGGTGGTAGACCTTGAGTAATCCATGTTGTATGTTGATTACAAATTTCGTTAAGTATCCAATCACTTACTGGCATAATAAGTCCCGTTTCTTCGAGTAAAGGGATAAATTTTAATGGAGAAACTAGCCCCATAGTAGGGCTGTTCCAGCGAATCAGAGCTTCTACGCCTGTTATATTACCAGTTAGACTGTTGATCTTTGGCTGATAATATAAAATGAACTCTTTTTCTTTCACGGCGTTTCGTAGGCTGTTTATTAAAGAAAGTCGTTCAGAAATTAGAATATTTAAATCAGCAGTATAAAATTTAAAATTATTACGGCCATTTTCTTTAACTTGATTCATCGCAGTATCGGCATTTTTTACTAAATGCTCATAATTATTACCATCAGCTGGATATAAACTAATTCCAATACTTACAGTAATAATTAAATCAAAACCATTGATATGAAAGGGATCATAAAGTTTTTCTTTAATACGCTCTGATATAGCGGCAACATAGCTGGGATTAGCAATGTCTGAGAGGATAATGACAAATTCATCTCCACCAAATCGGCCTAATATATCGGTAGTGCGAAGGCAGTTATTTAAACGTTTCGTTAATTGGACAAGGAGTTTATCTCCAGCACTATGGCCTAAGGAATCATTTATTGTTTTAAAATTGTCGATATCAATAAATAAGACAGCTAATCTATCACTGGATCTTTGGGCGTGTTCTAAAAAAAACTGTAGATGATCTTGTAATAATCGTCTATTAGGAAGACCTGTGAGAACATCGTGAAAAGCAAGATAATGGATTCTTTCTTCTGATATTTTCCGTTCAGAAATATCGTTAAACATAGCAATATAGTGAGTTGTCTTGCGCTCGGTATCTTGTATCTGACTGATTGTAGACCACTTAGGATAAATACTTCCATCTTTGCGACGATCCCAAATTTCACCCTGCCAATAACCATGGTCTAATAGAGCGGCCCACATGTTTTGATAAAATTGTCGATCATGGCGTCCGGATTTAAAAATATTAGGCTTTTGACCAATAATGTCCTGGGCTGTATAGCCAGTTATTTTTGTGAAGGCTTCATTGACAAGATAAATAGTTGATTCTGCATCTGTAATAAAAACCGCTTCGCCACTATTTTTGAGCACTTCACCCCACATTCGCAACTGCTTCTCTGTTTTTTTACGCATCGTTATGTCCCGAACTGAAGCAAGAATTCGATCCTGATTTTCAAATTTTATACTGCAAAGATATACTTCCACATCGAATACGGAAAAATCATTAGGGAGTTTCGCTTCCCATTCGAATACTTGAGGTTCTCCATTAACTGCTTTATGCCATAGGCCAGGAAGCTTAGTGATGTCATTGTTCGGTCCTGAATAGTCTTCCTGAATGGATAATTTTAAGGCCGTATCATGATCAATTTTATACATGCTCAGTACCTTGTCATTTACTTCTAGTATATTACCATCTAGATCATGAAGAAATATTGCATCGTAAACACTATTAATCAGGGCAAGTAAAGCATGTAAAGGGATGCTGAAATCTTTTTTCATGAAAACCTCCTTTTTATCTTTGCGGTAGTGGAATAATATTATTATTTGTAAATATTTCTTTTAAAGAAGAGAGTATCCTGCTGAATATTGTAAAATTTTATCATTATATAGAATATAAGTAAAAAAGACTTTTATCATTCAAATTTCGAACGATAAAAGTCTTTTTTACCATTAATTTTCTTTGGCGATTTTTCTTAGGCAATATACTAAGTTTTCCTTTTCGCGATGAAAATTTATACACTCACAACATTTACCGTGCCTTGCACATTCGTTCTTTGGACAAGTACAGTTTTGCTCATTACAGCCAGCCATATTGCAACCTCCATTGTTATTACTTCTGATCTTATTTTAATATAAAATAAGATCAGAAGTAAACATTTTATATTAAGGAGAAGTAGTTTTTAGTATATAAAAAAAGCCCCCGTCATAGACAGGGGCTTTCTGACATCCTAGCGGTTCTGGCTAAAGCAATCTCTGCAATAAACAGGACGATCGCCGCTTGGACGGAAAGGAACTTGTGTTTGAATACCACATGAAGCACAGGTTGCATCATGCATTTCACGTTGTTGGTAGTTGCTGTTACCACGGCCACCACCGTTACCATTTCTTTGTTTGTGGGCTGCTCTGCATTGAGGGCAACGTCCTGGCTCATTGGTGAATCCTTTTTCAGCATAGAAATCTTGTTCTGAAGCTGAGAATACGAACTGGTCTCCACAATCGCGGCAAGTTAAAGTTTTGTCTTGAGTCATGTTTTGTATAGCCTCCTAAAATCTGTTACTAAAATAGTGAATGAGAAATTCATTGTCATTTCTTAAAGTAACCTTTAATACATGACGGATGACAACCCTAATCGATCTATTTGAGTGCTTCTAAACTATACGCTGAATTGAAATAAAAGTAAAGATCTTTTTTAATAAAAGTTTAAAAAATCAGTAAAATTTTAAATTTTATTTAAATATTGAATAAATTTAATTCTGTTTTAGCCGATTTTATTCCTATTAACAGGAAAGGGGCTTAATGTATACCATGAATATTGAGGAATGGAGCATATTGTTTATCCGTCGCAAGAATATGCTTTGAAAACCACTCATTGAGAAAATTTATAGTTTTTGATGATAAGGTTTGAGAACCTGAACGATAGATTTGGATGAATTCATTTATGGTTTTAATGAAAAATTGATGCTCTGCTTTGTGTTGCGCATATTCTGGATAATTAAATTGCAGCAAAAGTTTTTCTTCAGCAGCAAAATGTTCGTTTGCATATTCTTTTAATTGCAGAATAGCTACACCCACAATTTCTCGTCTCTGCGAAAAACTACTATCACGATTTTCATATAGTGTATTTAAAATATCAATTAAACCTTGGTGCTGTTTGTCAAATTCTTTAATTTGAACACTATATTCTGGGGTCCAATGAATAAAATCCATCATATATCATCCTTTCATTTGGTAAATTAGAACAATCAAAAAGGTTAATAAGACGAAGATTCCATAGGTCGATTTAGTTAAATCTGCTAATTTTTTCTGTAAGAATGTTCTTTTAAAATTATTTTCATAATTTCATTGATTATCTCAGCAATCAGGCAGGGGACTTATCCTTTGCGGGCGAATGAAAAAAGAGAATGTATGTCGAATGGAGGAATGAATATGGAATTTTTTGAATGGGATGAAAAATATTCTACGATGGTTCAAGAATTTGATAATGATCACAAAAAATTATTTAATTTATTTAATGGTGTGTATCAGCAAGTCTTTGAGTGTGAAGATTTGGAAGAAGAACGAAATTTAACGAAACAAACATTGATTGCTTTGTTAGAATATGTGAAATATCACTTCACTGCCGAAGAGAATTTGATGAGAAAATTTAGCTATCCTAACTATGTAGAGCATAAAAAAGAGCATGAATATTATATTAACGAAGTAAATAAGTTTGTAGATGAACATAATAAGGGGGCAGTAGCATTGTCTTTCCCCACATTTATGTTTCTTAAAGATTGGATTACCAAACATATCTTAGGAAGTGATAAGAATTATGGACAATTTTTTAATGATAAAGGAATAAAGTGAGTACAAAAAATCTTCATCTTTATATTACAACAAAATAAGAAAAGATGAAATGCCAGTAGGAAAATTCTGAAAATAATAATCGTTTGTCCATGAAATAATTCTCCCACCTTAATTGAATTAAAGTGGGAGTTATTGACAAGAAATATACAGCCTAAATTATTATCTTAGTTTATTTCACATGGAATTTTCATAGTGCTTCCGTAGGAGTGAAGATAAGACGTAGATGGTAAGTTATTATCATCAAAGACAATAGTGGCTCGATGAAGGAATTGTTTATTTAGAATATAACGAAGATCATAAATAGTAACACAGCGAGATTCTGTATTTTTCTGTTCTTCGAAATAAATAAAGGGAGTAAACTTTGCAAAAAAATCCCCTATTAAGGTCTTCTGAGCTTGCAGGGTAAAAGTAGAGAGAGATTTCTGCTTTGCTAAATTTGCATTGATTTCTAATGTAGGATAAAATGCTCCTAATTGTCCCACCAAATAAGAATGTTTAGTTTCCAAAACAAAATCCCAAGATAATATGCGCTTTAAAGAAGGCATGACTGTGATTTGTATTATTTCTTGCTCAGAAAATAGATGTAGTAGATGTTTTTTTGCTCTTTTGCGTAGCATACTCCTAAAAGCGATATATATTATAACAATAAAAAATGTAAGGAATGATAAGCTAAACATAGCGAGGTCTAGGGTGTAGACGCTCATGAGCAATAGTAGGAATACAGGATCAAACACATTTAAAAGTTGCAGACTTTTACGTTCTTTACGAAAAGGCCATAAAATCGCCGCACCATGGGTATTAAAATAATCAATAGTTATATGAGATAAACTACCAGCAAAAGCCCAGCCGAATAAGGCAAATACACTGGTCTCTTGCATGAAAAAATGCAAACACAAGCTAATAATAACTGACCACATGAGCAGACCGGGAACGGAATGGGAAAATGAGCGATGCTGCTTGAGGTAAGAAAATTTTCCTTTTATCTGGGCAATAATATCAAAATCTGGTGCTTGCGCTCCCAGAATGGCAGCTAGATAAATAGGGTCGTGTAAGGATAGTGGCTGACCGGATAAACCAGCAATTGCTATGCCGATAAGAGCATGTGATAAGGAATCCATTTTGATGCCTCCATTCTTCCTGTTTTTATTTTACATAACATTATAACATAAAAATAGAGGCATCATTTCATAGTAAGTTTTACCTTTATTGCTTTATAGAAAAACAATAAAAAATAGTGATCTCTTGATGAAGAGATCACTCGTTTGGTTAGCTAATTTTTGCTCTTTCGTGAGATGCGTTGGCTGCTTTGATTTTTTTATCCAAAAATGCGATATAGTATAAATAGACTGCCAGTAGTGCAGGAATACCAGTCAATAGCACAATTTGCTGCGATTCATCAAAGTATAAGCTGATAATGACGCCAATATTTAGTACTAAAGCTAATATAGGGACAAGGGGATAGAACGGAGTGCGAAATTTGAGTTGCTCCAACTTACCGCCAAGACGGGAAAACTCTCTGCGGAAGTTGATTTGACACCAGGCAATGATAACCCAAATTAGGCAACCTGTCAGCCCAGTACTAGACATAAGCCATAAGTATACGGTATCAGCAGCATATTCGCTGGTAAGTAAAGACATGCAAGCTAAAAAAAGTGTTAGCAATACACCATTTGTAGGTACACCACGAGAGTTTAAAGTGCCTAAAAATTTTGGTGCCAGGCCTTCTTTGGACATGGACCAGAGGAGACGTGAGCAAGCATAGAGGGCTGAATTACCTGCGGATAAGGCCGAGGTCATGACTACGAAGCTCATAATATCTTTTGCTAAGGGAAAACCTAGCATGCCAAATACATGAGCAAAAGGACTTTCTAAAACACTGGCTTCTTGCCAAGGAATAATACCTGCTAGTACAATCATCGCTAAGACGTAGAAAAAAATAATACGAAAAGTAATGCCTTTGATGACACGAGGAACATTTTTACTAGGGTCTTGGCATTCGCCAGCAGCAATTCCTACCAGTTCAGCGCCCTGAAAAGAATAAACCACAGCAATCATGGTTAAAAATACAGCTTGGAAGCCATTAGGGAAGAGGCCGGATTCTGTATTAAAATTTGATAAGCCAACAATGGGGACTGAATGACTGGAGAAGCCAAAGAGTAAACCGGCACCAGCAACAATAAACGCTAAAATAGCAACTACTTTGATACTGGCAAACCAGAACTCTGCTTCCCCATAAGCTTTTACTGAAGCAATGTTTAACAGAGCCAGTATAATAGCAAAAAGACCACACCAGAGCCAAACGGCTATTTGAGGGAACCAATTGTGCATAATAATGCCTGCTGCCGTAAAATCTGCAGCAATACAAATTGCCCAGTTAATCCAATATAACCAGCCAGTAGTAAAACCGGCACCAGGAGAAATGAAGCGGGAAGCATAACTTTGGAAAGAGCCTGAAACAGGCATAGCAGATGTAAGCTCACCTAAGCATAGAAGTACCATATACATAATAAAACCGCCTGTTAGGTAAGCCAGAACGGCGCCAAGAGGACCTGCTTGGTTAAGCGTTTGACCTGAACCTAGAAAAAGACCAGTACCGATCGTACCACCAATCGATATCATCATGAGATGACGTGAATTCATGCCACGCTTGAGCCCTTCTTTTTCCGGGCATAAATTCTCAAGATTCACTGTAGAATTTGACATATTAAACCTCCTGTTTTTTGCAAAATAAAAATGGTTGTGATTTATCTCACAACCAAAAAATTTACTCAAAAAGAATAAATTACCGCTTGTGTGAGATAGCACTTCACCTAAAAAATATAAGATGACAGTCTTGTACTTATTCAATACAAGCCCAACAAAAAAAACAGGCAATTTTTTTGTTTCGGCAATCATTCCTTTCTGTATAGCTCATTGCTGCCAGCTCACCATACATACTAATAATGCTTGCACCTCTATAATCACAACTATTTAATTTCTTGCTTATTTTATTAAATCTAAGATATCTTGTCAATGTATTACTAAAAAAGAATTGTAATATAAATAGTGTTTTTCAGAAAGACTTTTGAAATTCAAATATAAATTTCTTGGAGGTTGGATAAATGGATAGTGGACATGGGCGTTTAGATGCAAAATTTGCTCAATCTTTAGTTGATATTATTGCTTCTGAGTTAAATAAAAACGTAAATATTCTTGATGATCGTGGAGTAATTATTGCTTCGTTCAGTAGAGAGCGCATAGGTCAGGTGCATGAGTCTGGGGCAAGAATGCTTAAAACAGGGGTTTTAAAAGAGTTTTATGTTAGTAAAGATGATGAGCTTCATTTAAGCGGTATACGCCCAGGCTTTAATGTTCCTATTATGTTTGATAATAAATGTATTGGTATAATTGGTATTACAGGAGAACAGCAAACAGCAGAACCTTATGCTAGATTGGCAGCACGTTTTGTAGAGGCTAATATACAATCCAATGCCCGACAAGAAAAGCTGGTAGGAGCGTTGCAAGAAAAAGAAGAGCTTCAATCAGTATTTTTAAATAAAATCATTACGATACAAGAAGAGGAGCGTAAAAGGATTTCACGAGAGCTGCATGATGAAACTAGTCAGTACCTAACTTCTATTATTGTAGGTTTGCGTGTGCTTGCAGAGCAGGTACAGGAGAATGAAGAACGGGAAAAACTTTTGAAGATACGAGACCTTGCTGTTACTACTTTGGAAGTGGTGCATAATATAGCAGTGGAGCTGCGGCCCGTCTTGTTAGATGATTTGGGCTTAGTGGCAGCTGCTAAAAAATATATAGAGAATTATGCCAAACAGTATGAAATAGCTATGAATATTGATTTTAGCAACTTATCTAGAGAACGATTTTCACCCGAAGTGGAAATTACTTTATACCGAATTTTACAAGAAGCATTAACAAATATTGTTAAACATGCAAAAGCAACGCAAGTTTGGGTATCATTAAATAAAAAGCAGGATAAACTTGTTTTGGAAATCCATGATAACGGTGTAGGATTTAATACAGATATTGTTAAAAATACTCATAGCCGCACTTGTTTAGGGATTTATGGGATAGGAGAACGTGTGGCTTTAGTCGAAGGCGTTTTTGATATTAAATCGGCTATTGATCAGGGAACTAAACTTTTTGTAGAAATTCCCTTGAAAAGATAAAAGTAAATTTGGCTATACTAAAAGGTAAACAAGTGTTAAATTAATTTTAAACAGCTAATTTTTTCACATTATTTATTGAGGACACTCTAAATCTAATCATAAAAGATGGAATTCTAGTATGGCTTGTCAATAGAGAAGATATATGATGTATTGTAATATAAAAAGATATTAATTTAAAAACTCTTTTGTATTAGGGAATACTTGTATATTACTGTAAGATAAAGTACAATAGTAACTAATGGGTTGTGAACGGATATTTTCATTTATGAACATTTGGATGAAATCAATCATTTTTTAATAGTTGGTTGGTTTACGGAACGTCTATTGGTGAAAAAACTGAATATACAAACTCAACTAATGGAGGTATTTTTTTGGAAAAACAAAATAAACTCGCTATAATTCCACTCGGTGGGTTAGGCGAAATAGGCAAAAATATGACAGTTATTCGTTATGAGGATGATATTGTCATACTTGATTCTGGTTTGGCATTCCCTGAGGACGATATGTTAGGAATTGACTTAGTTATACCTGATATTACGTATCTTCTTGAAAACCAAGATAAGATAAAGGCGGTTGTAATTACTCACGGGCATGAAGATCATATTGGATCTTTATCCTATTTGTTAAAGCAAATTGATGTGCCTGTATATGGCACTCGTCTTGCATTAGGTTTGGCCGAGTGTCGGCTAAAAGAAAATAATGTAGGAAATTATAAATTAGTTCCAGTGAAACCAGGGGATCAAATATCTTTTGGCAGCATTGAAGTAGGATTTATTCGAGTTAGTCATTCTATACCAGATTCCGTAGGCATGTATTTTAAAACCCCAGTTGGTACGATTGTCCATACTGGCGACTTTAAAATCGATTATACGCCAGTAGATGGAAAAGTAATGGATATTCACAAATTTGCCGAATTAGGCGATGAAGGCGTATTAGTCTTAATGTCAGATAGTACAAATGCAGAAAGACCAGGTTTTACCAAATCAGAAAGACAAGTTGGTATTGCTTTGGATGAAGCATTTAATAATGCTAAAGGCCGAATTCTTCTGGCAACTTTTGCATCGAATGTTCTTCGCGTACAGCAGGCTATTACTTCGGCTTGTAAATATGGCCGAAAAGTGGCGATTATCGGTCGCAGTATGATTAATGTTATTAATATTGCCACCGAGCTTGGGTACTTAACTGTTCCAGAAGGTGTGTTAATTGATATTGACGAAATCAAGAATTATCCCGGTAATCAAATACTGATATTATCTACGGGTAGCCAGGGTGAACCTATGTCGGCTTTGACAAGGATGGCGATGAATGATCATCGAAAAGTTGAGATTTATCCTAGCGATACAGTTATTATTTCAGCTACTCCTATTCCGGGTAATGAAAAGTCGGTATCAAAAACAATAGATGCCTTATTACGCCTAGGTGCAGAAGTTATTCATGAACGTTCGGCAGGAATTCACGTTTCTGGACATGCAAGTCAAGAAGAGTTAAAACTAATGTTAACGTTAGTTCGTCCTCAGTATTTTATTCCAGTACATGGTGAATATCGAATGCTAATAAGCCATGGGAAGCTCGCTGAAGAATTAGGGGTAGCCAAAGAAAATATTTTCATTGGCAGCAATGGACAAGTTCTTGAATTTACAAAAGAGTCTGGCGTAGTAATGGGGAAACTAGCTGGTAAAGTAACCTCCGGTAAAGTCTTCGTCGACGGTTTAGGCGTGGGTGATGTTGGTAATATTGTTATGCGTGATCGCAGCAAATTGTCCCAGGATGGCGTCCTCATCGTGGTTATTACCATGGATAAAGAAAGCGGCTGTGTAGTAGCCGGTCCAGATTTAGTTTCTCGTGGGTTTGTTTATGTCCGGGAGTCAGGACAATTAATGGTTGAAGCTAAACAAAAAGTTAGGCAAGCGCTTGCTAATTGTGAGGCTAATAAGGTCATCGAGTGGGCTGCGATTAAAGGCAGTGTTCGTGATGCGTTGAGTAAGTATGTTTATGAAAAGACCCGTCGAAGCCCAATGATTTTACCAATTATCATGGAAGTATAAGTAGCAAGACTACTAATTAAATAGAGCAGCAAAAGAAAAGGAAATCTGTTATTTGGCAGATTTCCTTTTTGGATTTCATATTTAATTTTTAAAAGGGAGAATAGTTTATCATGGATATTAGCAAAATAACTAAATGCTCCAACCAAACGGCAGGCACTATGGCGGAAATTAAACTTATTCCCTGGTGGGGGGTTTTAGTGCGGTAGCCCTTTCTCAAACAAAGTGTATGACAAATCTTAATGCCGATCCTGTTGCTTTCCTCCTTACTTCTGTACGCTTAGGGATTGCTAATGAATATCAAGGATTATTTGCTTTAGATATATTGCAAGAAATCTTAATGGGAACACAAAAAATCATAACTGAAAAACAGAATATGGGGTTACTGTAAAATGATAAAATCAATATTATCACAATGGTCATATGCCCCTTGCAGCTCATCTTGTCATTGAGCTGGCTTCCACTGCTGAGTGGCAGGATAAAGCCCGTCAAGCTGGTGCAAATGGTCTTCAAGTACTAGGACATGTTTGTGAAGGCAGCAATTGCTGAATTATGAAGGTACAGGCAAAAACACGTTGCGCCAGTTCCTTCTGTTACAGGCAGCGATTTAGTAGTAAAAACTTTAACGGAAACAACAGAAACATTAGGATTAGGGAAGTTGACAGTAGAAACTAGTGCTCAAAAAATAAATCATCAACTCTTATGAATTAAAGAAAGTATGGTTAGGCCGATTTTTATAAATTGTGTTTCAATATGACTTCTTAAAGAGACTATAAATACTAGTCTCTTTAAGGAGTATTTTTAATTGATCTTCCTATTTATTAGGATAATTTTAAATAGATATAAGCAAAGTAACAAAATTTACTTGTGTTACCTTGCTTATGTCTATTTTTGATATATTACGTCATTTTTTAGTTATTTCCTTCTTTTGCCACTTCAAATTTGTAAAAATGGTTCAATTTTAAAGAAAAATTAAACATTTTACCTAAAGATTTCATCTAAGAGAAACATCATTTTAAAAATAAAGTTGGTTTAATTAAATTTAGTTGGTTTAAATCCTTGCATTTAATGTAACACAAGTAAAATGTGTTACATTAAAAAACATGTAAAGGAGGGGGATATGGAGGAATAGTTGATCAAAAATCATATAATGATAGAATGGCTCAAATCAAGTCTTCTTCAAAGCAATGAAGTAAAATCAGTAATCAAAATACTAATTGATTGGAGGAAGAAAACTCATTTTAATCCTATGGGTGGTTTTTTTTTTGTCAATTGGTGCGAGAAAATCCTTACTAGCTACAATACTTTAAAACCAGATTCTTTTGGAAAACTAGAAATGATTCATAAGCTAAAATGGAGAGGAGCAAAAAAAATTGAAGTTTTTTGATAATATGAAAGTTGTTTCTAAGTTAAGTGCTCTAATTGTAATATCTTTTTTATCTTTAGGTATAACGGGCTTCATAGGATATCATTATCTGCAGCTAGCCAATGATGACATAAACACTATATATAAAGAACGGTTAATACCAGTCAAGCTTTTAAATGAAATTCGTGTAGAAGCAGTGATGGGAAATAAAGCAACGTTAGAACTAATGCTAACAACAAATGAGAAGAAATATCAGGAATTGAAAAATTCTTTTATTGATATAGCGGAAACAACAAACGCTGATCTGGAAGAAATCAAAAGACTTCCATTAGATTCTAAAAGTAAAGACCTATTAGATAAAATACATACGACTATAGGAAAATATCGTGATGCCAGAAAGGAAGTTATTGAATTAGCAATACAAAATAAGCATACAGAGGCTTATGCCTTATATATAAGGAGTGTAGACCCGCTAGCTACTGAGCTTAACGACCAATTATACAACTTATCCGATCATTATGCTAAATTATCAGAAAGAATGAATGCAGACAATCAGGAAACCTTTAATAAGGCAATGCAGATTATGATTAGTGTCATAGCAATAACATTTATCATATTAGGAGTGAGTGGGTTATATGTAACAAGGATTATAACAAAGCCTCTAAATGAAATGGTATTTGTTTGTGAAGAATTAGCTGCTGGTGATTTTCGCGATAAGCCTCATACTGTTATAAGAAAGGATGAAATTGGTCATTTATCGACTGCTCTGGTTAAAATTCAGGCTAGTCTTTGTTCCCTCATGAAACAAGTGAATCTATCTGTTGAGCAGGTGGCAGCATCTTCGGAAGAATTAACAGCTAGTGCTGACCAGTCGGCTCAGGCCTCAAACCAGATTGCCGGTTCTATCACGGGTGTAGCGCAGGAGATGGAAGAGCAAATGGCTGCATCGAATGATGCATCTGCTGTAATACAACAGATGTCAGCCAGTGTTCAGCAGATTGCTGCTAATGCGAATGAAGTAGCTGAACAATCTGTGCTGGCTGCTAATAAGGCAAAGGAAGGTAATGATTCAGTAGATAAAGCGATAAAGCAGATGTTACATATTGAACAGACTGTCACTACTTCTGCAGCTGTAGTAACTCAATTAGGGGAACGGTCCAGCGAAATTGGTCAAATTATTGATGCTATATCCGGCATTGCAGGGCAAACCAATTTATTAGCTCTTAACGCGGCAATTGAGGCAGCACGTGCTGGTGAACAAGGACGTGGTTTTGCTGTAGTAGCTGAAGAGGTACGTAAGCTGGCCGAGCAATCTCAGAATGCAGCTAAGCAAATTGCTGCACTTATTAGTGAAATTCAAGGAGATACAAATAAAGCCGTAGTGGCAATGGGAGAAGGTACTCGTGAAGTAAAGTTGGGCACAGAAATAGTTAATCATTCAGGACAGGTTTTTCAAGAAATTGCAACATTGTTCACTCATGTATCCTTCCAAATTAAAGAGATTTCTTCTGCCATTGAACAGTTGGCCGCTGGCAGTCAGCAAATTGTGATTTCAGTAAGACGTATGGATGATTTAAGTAGAAAAGCTTCGGGAGAAGCCCAAGTGGTATCGGCAGCAACAGAAGAACAATCGGCTTCTATGGAAGAAATTGCATCATCAAGTCAAGCTTTAGCCAATCTTGCTATGGAACTGAGAGATGCTGTGAGTAGGTTTCAGATTTAAAAAGTAAAAACAGTGTAGCATAGGTCTGGGTTAGGCCTGCGCTACACTGTTTTTTAGTGGATTATTTTAAGTTTATTATTTCTTGTGACCTGCTTGATAGGATCTATCTAAGAGTTGAATGACGTGCAAGGCATCTTGATTCATCTTGTTTTGGTATAAGCCATCAGTTAAATGCATCCGGCAGGTTCCACAGCTGGTAACAACTGTATCTGCATTGGTGGATGCAATATCAGCGATTTTCTTATCGTTAATCTTACGAGAAAGCTCGTAGTTGCCAAGACTAAAGGAACCCCCTGAACCGCAGCAACGATCAGGTGCTTTCATTTCGACAAAATGTACACCAGGAATGGAATTCAAAACTTCCCGGGGTTGCTTGGTTACTTTAATGCCTCGAGCCATATGACAAGGATCGTGCAGAGTAACCCTGGCGTTTACAGGACCTAATTTTGTTTTGTCAATTTTCACCACATCGATAAGAAATTCACTGATTTCATAGGTTTTTTTAGCAAGCTTTTCAGTCATACCGCTCATCTTTTGGTCATCATGAAACAGATGAGGATATTCAATACGGAAAGCTTCTGTACAGGAACCACAAGCACAAACAATATAGTCAAAATTGTAACGATCAAGAGTTTCAATATTGTGTTTAGCTAATATTTTAGCAGAATCGACATCACCGGACATATACACGGGTGTACCGCAACAATGCTGCATACCGGGCATTGTCACTTCGATGTTATTCTCTTTCAGGACGTTAATAACGGATTGTCCAACGTCGGTATAAATGTAGTTGATAGTACAGCCAGTGAAAAAACCCACTTTCATTCTAGGTTTATCAACTTTAATCACTTCTGGGTATTGACTTCTAAGAGGCGTAGAGGCAAAAGGTGCTGTAACTCTTTTATAGTCCATTCCTGGCATAGGAAAACGAGCTAAGGCAGCCATTTTACCAGGAAGTTTTTTGAAGGTCAGTGGCCCGAATATACCTGCCATTCGTAGGGAAAAATCAAATAAATGCCTGTTCTTTAAAAGCGCAAATACTTTTTTCTTAATTGGATGCAAGCCCCGTGCTTTTACTGCAGCTTGACGTCCACGAAGAATTAATTCATCAGCTGGTACGCCACAAGGACATTTTGCCGCACAAGCTTTGCAAGATACACATTTTGCCATAGCTGTGTCAAAAGCGGCAGAAAGAGGAATGGAACCTTTGAGTACTCCTTCCATTAGGGATAATTTACCACGAGCTACTGCTGCTTCTTTGCCCACTTCTTTATAAACTGGGCATACTTCCATACAGTTGCCGCACTTCATACAATTGGCAAGAGCATCTTGAATATCCGATAATAAGGCTTTATCTTGTTCATTTATATCCTTAGCTGTAATTGTTTCAGTCATATTTAACACTCTCCCACTAATTTTCCTGGGTTTAGAATCAAGTTAGGGTCAAGTGCTCGCTTGATGGCTCTCATGGCATTCATGGTGATAGGACCATGCTGTTGCTCCATCCATGGAAGTTTACCAAGACCGATGCCATGTTCGCCACTTAATGTACCGCCTAATGCGATCGCAGCTTTAAACATTTCATCCATAGCTTTGTAGACTCTTTCCATTTCTTCTGGTTGACGAATATCACATACAATTGTAGGATGCATGTTGCCATCGCCAGCATGACCGAAGGTACCAATGGTTACATTATGTTTCTTAGCAATATTGCTTACTTCCCGCAAGAAATCAGGTACTTTATTACGAGGAACAGTGGCATCTTCCACATAGGTGGTGGGACGAAGTTTAGCTAAAGCTGGGAGCGCAGCACGGCGAGCAGCCCAAAGCTTATCTCGTTCGGCGTCATCTTTAGCAATTTGTACAAAGTCAGCATGATTTGCTTTAAGAGCTTCCATAACTTTTTCTGCTTCTTTTTCTACAACTACGGGATTACCATCAACTTCGATAAGAAGTACAGCTTCAGCATCTAAAGGAAGACCTACTTTAGCATAATCTTCTACGGTACGAATGGTTGCGTTATCCATAATCTCTAACGTTGCAGGAATGATCTTAGCTGCAATGATTGCAGAAACGGCTTTACCGGCATTATCAAGATCTTTGAATATAGCCATCATAGCTTTTTTTGCTTCTGGTGCAGGAACTAGTTTTGTAATGATTTTTGTAATGACACATAAGGTGCCCTCTGAGCCTGTAAATAACTTAGTCATATCATAACCAGAAACATCTTTTACATTCTTTCCACCCGTGTTGATAATATCACCGTTTGCTAAAACAGCTTCTAATCCCATAATATAATGTTTAGATACGCCATACTTCAATCCTCTTAATCCGCCAGCATTTTCTGCTACTGTGCCGCCTAAAGTTGCAGTTGCGACAGTTCCTGGATCTGGCGGATAAATAAGACCTAAAGAAGCTATTTCCTTATTTAATTCAGCCACAATAACACCAGGTTCTGCTACAGCTACTAGATTTTCTAAATCAACTTCCAAAATTTTATTAAGACGAGTCATTAATAATACAATGCCGCCTTTGGTGGGAACACAGCCTGCACTAAGATTTGTACCTGATCCTCTAGTGTAAACAGGGATTTTACCATCATTAGCCAGTTTTAAAATTTTTGAAGTTTCTATAGTGTTAGCTGGTGATACAACGGCATCTGGCATGTGAGAATGACCAGGTGTCGCATCATAGGAGTAACAGTATAAATCCTCGATGCTTGTCAATACATTTTCTTCTCCAACAATCTCTTTCAACGCATTGATGTGGTGTTTTTCCATTTTTTTAATTACCCCTTTTTCTTTTACTTGAGACATTATTCACAAGTAGTGAATAAAAGAACTATCTATAGTGTAACATATTTGAAAAGTATAAACTATTTGTATTTTCACTTAAATATACTCTGGTGTAAATCAGGTATATACAGTAAAAACATGTAAGGTTATATCCTACAGCAATGTAGGATATAACCTTACATGAAAAAATGTTTTAAATGGTCAACAGTTTATATTGAATAGCATAATTAACTAAATCTGATTTTTTATGGATATTTAGTTTATTCATAATACGTGACCGGTATGTATCAATAGTTTTGGGACTAAGTGAGAGGGTGTTGGCAATTTCACCATTAGTATAACCAAGTGCTAGAAAACGGAGAACTTCACGTTCACGTACGCTTAATACACGGTATGGGTGTTGATTATCCGGTGGATTTGCGGAGGTATGGAGTAAGCTGTTCAGTAATGATTGAGACAGATGTTCGCTTAGATAACGTTTGCCCTTATGGATTTTAATAATACTTTCCATAAGTTCTGTATCCGCTGATTTCTTTAATACATAACTGTTAGCTCCTGAACGCATGACTTCTTTGATATATTCTTCATCATCATACATGGTTAATACTAGTATAGGGCAAGTCAGGCCGCGAGATCGAATTTCCTTGATACAATCAATGCCATTCATGTCTGGCATTGACAAATCAAGAATTAAAACATCAGGATTAAGAGATTCAACTAGATTTATCGCTTCGATACCATTTTCAGCTTCTCCGACTACTTCAAATTGAGATGCACTATTTAGGAGGGATTTTAATCCTGAGCGTAAAACAGCGTGATCATCAGCTATGATTATACGGATTTTATTTATACTAACACTCCTTTCCTAAAAGTGTAGAATCATTCTCTAACACTGTAACATATTTAAAATGGAGAGTAAACCTAATAGTAGAATTGACGTTATTGTCCGCTGACAGTAAACATGTTAATATGGTAATGTGATAAAATAGTAGTGAATTTTCATTCTATTTTTGAAAAAATATATATCGCATAGTAAAGACATGTTAACTGCTGGTCATTCTATATAGTATTAACCATTCAATCTGCTTTACTGCCATAGATGACCAATTTATGCAGATGGATTATCTTTTGTGGCGCTATATGGTATCAAACATCTTGAGGAGATGAAGATGAAATGAATATTTTCGATGTAATTGGTCCGGTAATGATTGGTCCTTCTAGTTCCCACACTGCTGGTGCGGTACGTTTAGGGAATCTGGCATTAGCTATTTTAGGCGAAGCCGTAAAAGAGGCTGTAATTGGCTTACACGGTTCTTTTGCCCAAACCTATCGAGGCCATGGAACAGATTTAGCTTTGTCGGCAGGGCTACAGGGGTGGTCGACGGATGACGATCGTATTCCCAAAGCTTTTGAAGTAGCTAAACAGGCGGGAATTCATATTTCTTTTAGAACGATTTCTTTAGGTGATTTGGCTCATCCTAACTCTGTACGATTTTGGTTGACAGGCGTGACGGGAAATACATGTATTATGACGGGCTCTTCAATTGGCGGCGGTCGTGTTGTTGTTACCAATATAGATAATTTTCCCGTGGAATTTAGCGGCGAATTTCCTGCTATTTTGACTATGCATCGCGATCGTCCTGGTGCAATTGCTTTAGTCACAAGTATTTTGTCTACGCAGGGTGTAAATGTTGCCCAGATGAAGGTATTTCGCAAGCAGAAAGGCGGCTTAGCGGCTATGATTGTTGAAACAGATCAGCCAATTGACGATACGGCATTTGAGGCTATTGGCAAACTGCCCCATATACAATCTGTGCGGCGTATTCAGCTAGTATAAGAACGTAAAATGGTGAGGTGTTATAGTATGGAGGAAAAATTGTCTTTACAAGAATGGGTTCTATTGGCGGAGCAGGAATGTAAGAGATTTGGTGATTTTTGTATAGAATATCAGGTGAAAGAGCTAGAGATCAGCAAAGAAGCACTACTTACGCGTATGGAAGAGATGCTGCAGGTGATGCAGCAATCTGTTAAAATTGGTTTAACAGGCATTCCCTCTATGGGGGGGTTGGTTGGTGGCAATGGCAAGAAGTTGGAATACTATAGAGCAAATTGTGCTGATAAAAGTATTGTAGGTAGTGTGATGTCAAAGGCTATCATGATTGCTTTAGCCGTAGGGGAGGCAAATGCATCTATGGGACGTATTGTGGCTGCTCCTACGGCTGGTGCCAGTGGTACGTTGCCTGCTGTATTGTTTTCTTTAGCAGAAGCACAGGGCTTTAGTAGTGCAGAGCTTGCAAAAGCTTTAGTGGTGGCAGGTGCGATTGGTATGGTTATTGCTTCGAGGGCTTCTTTGTCGGGAGCTGCTGGTGGTTGTCAGGCTGAATGTGGTTCGGCGGCAGCCATGGCAGCTGGTGCAGCCGTAGAGCTCTGTGGAGGCAGTCCTAGTCAAGTGGGGCAAGCAGTGGCGATTACCTTGAAAAATATGCTAGGGTTGGTTTGTGATCCTGTAGCTGGACTAGTGGAAGTGCCTTGTGTAAAACGCAATGCAGGGGCAGCTGCTCAAGCAATGGTTGCTGCAGAAATGGCTATGGCGGGAATTGAAAGTGTAATACCTGTCGATGAAGTTATTGATGCTATGGCGGCAGTTGGCAATGCTATGTCTTGCACATTAAAAGAAACGGCTCAAGGTGGTTTAGCTGCGTCTCCGACGGGTTTGATTTGGGCTAACAAATTAATTGCAGGGAAAGAAGCAGTGGATAAAGGCTAGGTAGTTTATTGGACAGCATAGATAGATTTGAAGTTTATGAGAAAGTTTTTCAAAGATTGTAAACCGAAATCGCTTTTTTCACCAAATTCAACAGGAATTATTTTCTTTATAACGAAAATAATAAATTAGATTTTAAAAGCCAAGGAGGTAATTTTTATGAAGACCGTAGTTAATACTGATTTTGCGCCCCAAGCCATAGGACCTTATTCACAGGCAATTAAGGCTAATGGTTTTTTATTTGTTTCAGGACAAATTCCTTTAGATCCTACAACAGGACAGATTGTTTATGGTGGAATTGAATCGCAAACTTATCAGGTACTCAATAATCTAAAGGCAATATTAGAAAAAGAGGGTTTGTTGTTTAACAATGTAGTAAAGACTAGTGTGTTTTTAAAAGACATGGAGGATTTTGCTGCTATGAATAAGATTTATGCCGAGTATTTTAAAACTGAACCACCGGCACGTGCTTGTGTACAAGTAGCTAGATTACCTCGCGATGTAAGTGTAGAAATTGAAGTCATTGCAGTATATGAGAGTAATAGTTAATTTTTTACTTAATAAAAATACAGCCTCAAAACCATTTGGTCTTGAGGCTGTATTTTTTAAAACTTGTCTATATAAGATCAATTATTTTTTTGATGAAGAGAATAATTATTTTACTTTATTTTTGTTCTTGCTTTTGGGAAGCTGAGGCTTTTCTTGTAAGCTACACCAGAGAAACAGGATACTGCCAATGATTATAATTGCTAAACTAGTCAATTGTGCTGATTTTAGCCCCCAAAGCAGTGTGCCATAGTCGCCGCGTAAGAACTCTAAGAAAAAACGGGCAATAGAATACAAAATGGCATACAGAATAAATACCTGGCCTTTGGCATGATTCGTGGTGCGGAATAATAATAGCAAGACAAAGATGATGATGTCAATTTGTCCTTCCCATATTTCCGCTGGCCAAAGAGGTTTATCGCCATATACTTGGTAAGCGAGAGTTGTAGCAGGATAGATGATACCAAAAGGCCCTCCGGTTGGATGTCCAAATGCATCACCATTTAATAAATTAGCCATACGACCGATGGATTGTCCCATGATGATTGCTGGGGCTACAATATCAGCAAAAGCCCAGGTATCTATGCCATGACGCTTGGTATAGATATATCCAGCAAGAAAACCGAACAGGATACCGCCTTGTATAGCCATACCACCCTGCCATACAAAGGGAATTTCCAGTAGATGGTGCTGATAATAATTCCAATCAAAGAAAAATACATCCCACAATCGAGCACCAACAATGCCGGATAAACCTCCATAAATACCTATATCCACCACATGATCGTGCCAGCGGCCATCTTGCTTGGCTAAAAAATAAGCTGTGCCTGTAGCTAAAATAATACTTAGACTGAGTATTAAACCATACGCCCGGATCGGAAAATCGCCGATGAAGAAAAGATACTGGTGCATAAAGCCCTCCTAGTAATGAGTTCTATTTTTATAATTTAACGATGGGTATTATCTATAGTATAACAAAATTTGGTTATTAAACAATAAAGATATCGTAAAGAGAAAGTGGGAGTGATAATGTGGGCAGAAAAATGTTTGTTTTTTTACTAGGGATGATTCTAGTAGGTGTAGCAGCCTGGTATGTAGGTTTCTCAGAGTATCGGAACCCAAAATCACAAGTGATAGGCGATAGTGGTGCAAGAGTGGGGAAAACTTCACCCTCTTTTATTCTTGATCGATTGGAAGGCGGCAAAGTTACAGTTGGGTCTCCTGGTAAAATTACTGTAATTAATTTTTGGGCTACTTGGTGTCCGCCTTGTCAGGAAGAAATGCCAGAACTTGACCAGTTTGCTAAGAAATATCAGCAAAAGATAAATTTCTATGCTGTAAATTTACAGGAGTCAAATGAAAAAGTAAGTGATTTTATGGATAAGCATAAGTATACCATGACGGTATTATTAGATAAAGATGGAATTATAGCGAAACAATTTCAAATTGCTGCTATTCCTACTACGATTATAGTTGATAAAAATGGTCTTATAAAACATCGCCAGTCTGGTGCTATGACAATGCGTGAATTAGAAGGAATTATAAATAGCCTATAAGGATTTGGTAGGTTGGACCAAGATTCAGGAATTACTCAATAAAGTTCTGCTTGTGGCAAATAGTAGTCTTAGCTATCTTTTGTTGTAAAAAGTTAGATAAGAAGCAGTATTGCTTTACTTATTTTGAAGGAATATTTAGAAGCAGGTAGAAGGGATAGAGATAGAGTCGAGTTTTGAGTTCATTATTGCCGGAGGTGATTTGATGAGTAATAATATATTAATAGTAGATGATATGACAGTAAATAGAAAACAGATCAAATTAGTATTAAAAGACATACCGGAGATTGATTTTTTTGATGCTGAAGATGGGTTTCAGGCAATTAAAGAAGTTGAGGATCATGATATTGATTTAATCATATTGGATTTAATGATGCCCGGTAAAGATGGTTTTGATGTACTTAAAGAGTTAAAGGCTAATCTTATCTATAAAGATATTCCGATTATTGTTTATTCAGGAATGGATAATACTGATAGTGTAAATCAAGCCTTAGAACTTGGTGCTTATGATTATTTTACAAAGCCCCTGACAATGGAACAGATAAAATTTATTGTACCGACAAAAGTTAAGAATGCTTTGGAAAGCTATGTGCAGCGTAAAGCGTTAGTGCGTATGCATGAAAAGATGAAGTTGGAGTTGATGCTGGCGAATATTTTACAACAAACTCTGTTAGCAACTTCTAAACAAGGACTATCGGCCGATATGTATGGTAAATATCTTCCTTGTGATGAAATCGGCGGGAATTTTTATGAATGTGTGCAGTTTGATGATGGCATGTGGTTTATTATGGCTGATGTATCGAGTCATGGAGTAGCAGCAGCTATGATATCTTCTATGATTAAAGTAGCTTTTAATAATTGCATCAAAAGTTTGTATTGTCCGGCAGAAGTGTTGCAGCATATAAATGATACTTTTTATCGTATGATGAAGGGAGACTACTCTTTTACTGCTGTTGTGGGGAGGATTCAGGGAGGGTACCTTCATGTTGCTAATGCTGGTCATAGTTATCCAATCCTTTACACGAAAAAAACAGATAGTGTACATCTTATTTCAATCAAGGACGAGCCCCTTGGTATAACCCTGAAGACAGAATTTCAATCACAGAGGTTTATAGTTGGTAAGGATGATATCCTTTTTCTTTATACAGATGGACTATTTGATACCCGGGAACAGTATGATATGGATATGAATTATCAGGATCTATGCAGTTCTTTTTTGACTTATAAACATATTATTCAAGAAAATCCGGAAGAATTTTTTACTGTCATGTTGCGGTTATTTGCTGGTATTGCAGATGATAAAGTAATGGATGATATCTCTATGATGCTCATCAAGCTGCGATAATTTCTTGTAGTAGAACTTCTTTTACAAAATATGATTAAGATGGGGGCAAGCAAATGTCACATGTGCCATGTAATAGAAGATATGATGCGATGAAATACAATTATTGCGGAAACAGTGGTTTGAAACTTTCAGCTATTTCTCTGGGGCTATGGCATAATTTTGGAGATATAAATAACTATGAAAATAGCCGGTCTATGATTCGTCGGGCATTTGACTTAGGGATTACTCATTTTGATCTTGCAAATAATTATGGTCCTCCTCCTGGTTCAGCTGAAGAAACCTTTGGCAGAATAGTAAGGGATGATTTTAAGGTATACAGGGATGAAATGGTAATTTCTACCAAGGCTGGCTATACGATGTGGCCGGGGCCGTATGGAGATTTTGGCTCCAAAAAGTATCTTCTTGCAAGTCTTGATCAAAGTTTGAAACGTATGGGGCTGGAGTATGTTGATATTTTTTATCATCATCGTCCTGACCCGGAAACTCCCTTGGAAGAAACAATGAGAGCTCTTGATTTGGTCGTGCGGCAGGGTAAAGCACTTTATATTGGGATTTCAAATTATAAACCAGAACAAGCTAAGAAAGCCTTCCAAATTCTTAAAAGCTTAGGTACACCTTGTCTTATACATCAGCCCAGGTATTCTATGCTGGATAGATGGGTTGAAAATGGATTACTCGAACTTTTGGAAGAGTGTGGAGTTGGTTGTATTGCCTTTTCTCCTTTGGGAAAAGGGGTACTTACCAATCGATATCTGCACGGGATACCTGAGGATTCTCGTGTGGCCAGTCAAAGTACTTTTTTAAAAGCGAATGATATTACAGAAGAATTAATTTCCAAGGTTATCATGCTAAATCAAATTGCTGAAAAAAGGCAGCAGAGTATGGCCCAAATGGCTTTGGCGTGGGTATTGCGTCATAAGCAAATGACTTCTGTTGTGATTGGGGCCAGTAAAAGTAGTCAAATTGATGACTGTGTAGGAGCATTAGCACACCTTGATTTTAGTCAGGAAGAATTAGAACAGATTGATAGAATCTTACAAATATGATAAATCACCCAAAATAACTTAGCAAAATGCTAAGTTATTTTTATTTGTAAAAAAGTTGTTGGAAAAAACTGAAAAGTATTACATTTAAGAAAGGAATTTTCAAAATTATGGCGAATACATTATTTAACTTAATAAAACATTTAAAAAAGTATTGTTGATTTCTTTGTATCTGAGAGTGTCAATCTGGTAGGAGGAGTTCGATTATGGATGTTCTTCAATTTAAGAAGATCTTTGACCAAGAATACGGAGGGAATAATAATCAACCAGTGTATTGCTTTTTCTCGCCTGGTCGAGTTAATTTAATTGGTGAGCATATTGATTATAATGGTGGACATGTATTTCCCGCAGCTCTATCTTTAGGAATTTATGGTGGAATACGTTTTCGTTCTGATCAATTGATCACACTAAAATCTACTAATGCATTACCTGTTGTTACTGTGGATTTACAGCAGCCAGTCATCTATAAGGCTGAAGATGGCTGGGCTAATTATCCCAAGGGAGCTATTCAACATTTATTGGCTGACGGACATGTATTAAAAGGCTGTGACATCTTGTTTTCAGGTAATCTTCCTGATGGCGCTGGTCTTTCTTCTTCAGCAGCGTTACTCGTTTTAATGACGTTTATGTTGCGCTATGCAGCTGGGGAGCAAGAAATTGACCGGATTGAATTGGCAAAGTTTTGTCAAAAGGTGGAGAATCAGTTCATGGGAGTTAATTGTGGAATCATGGATCAATTTTCCGTGACTATGGGCAAGCAGGATTTTGCTATATTGCTCGATTGTGATACTTTGCATTATAAATATACTCCTTTTGCTTTAGGAGAATACAGTCTTGTAATTATGAATACGAATAAGAAAAGGGAGTTGGCAGAATCTAAATATAATCAACGCCGTAGTGAGTGTGAACAGGTCTTGGACATTCTTAAAGAACATCAGCAAGTTACTAGTCTTTGTCAAGTATCGCTTGCAGAAATAGAACGCTATGTGAAAGATGATATATTGTTCCGGAGGGCCCGGCATGTGATCACAGAAAATAATAGGGTTTTACAGGCAGTGGCATTATTAGAAAAACACGACCTTATTGGTTTTGCTAATCTTATGACCCAATCACATATGTCTTTAAAAAATGACTATGAAGTTACAGGTGTAGAATTGGATTCAATTGTTGAATATGCTCTTACGACTCCGGAATGTATTGGAGCACGTATGACAGGCGCCGGGTTTGGCGGTTGTGCTATAGCATTGGTTGCGACAAACAGACTAGAACAGTTTAAAGCTGATGTTGCTCAAGGGTATCAGGAAAGAACTGGTTTAATGCCCGATTTTTATGTTGCAAGTATTGCGGATGGTGTAAAGTTTATTAATAGCTAGGATTAGAGACATTGTGGGTTGATGGTTTTGAAATGAAAAAACTGTTTAGAATATTCCCAATTGTTAAAGTATTGTTAAAGTTCGGTAAAGATTGAGCTTACGCCCCTCGGGGGAAGAATTATTAAATGGTGCACCGATAAAGGGTAGGGGATAGAGTGGAAAATGTAGTAGTAAATACCTTCAAGGTAGGAAGTAGTAATGATGAGCAAACGTTGAATGTTATTCGCCGTCAAGGACCCATCTCTAGAGTAGAAATTGCCAAGATGACGGGCCTGACTCCTCCTACGGTTACCAATATTACCACGAAACTGTTGGAATTGGGCTTGATCGTGGAAGATAGCATTGGTGAGTCTAGTGGCGGTCGCCGACCGTTGTTGCTAAAAATTAATAATCTGCTGGCTACCGTCATTATTATTTATATTCGTTCTGAAAAAATAATCGGATATGTGATCGATCCTCAATTTAAAATACTATGGGAAGATAGTAGAACTATTAAGGGCAGGAAAGAAGAAGAGGTTCTGGAAATGATGCTGGAGATCATTCAGGATTGCCGCAAGAGGGCTGCTGTTCCGGTACTTGCTGTAGGAGTTGTGGTTCGCGGTCCGGTACGAATAAAGGACGGCATTGCAGTATTTGTGCCGAATATTGGCTGGAAGAATGCGCCATTAAAAACGATTATTGAGGATAAGATTGGTTTACCTGCCTTTATAGAGAATGATGTAAAAGCGTTAAGTAATGGCGAGTATTATTATGGTTCTGTAAAAGATGCCAGTAGTATGATTTTATTAAAGGTGAGTCATGGCATTGGCGGTGGCATTATCTTTAATGGAGGGCTTTATCGGGGGGTAAATGACAGTGCTGGTGAAGTGGGCCACACTACAATTGATATTGCAGGCCCGATGTGTAGTTGTGGTAATTACGGTTGTTTAGAAGCATTAGCTTCTGAAAATGCCTTAGTGGATACCGTGGTAAAAGCGATAAAAGAAGGGCAAGTTTCTTTGATTTATGATATGGTGGATGGTAATTTAGATCATGTTACTCCTGAAATTATTTATGAAGCTGCAGATGAGAATGATGAAGTGGCTGTCCGTATACTAGGGCAGGTAGCACGTTATTTAGGAATTGGTATTGCAAATTTCGTTAATATTTTTAATCCTGAAATAGTCATTATTGGCGGCGGGATTGTCCGGGGACGCCAGTATATTGAAGATATAATCAGACAAACGATCAGGGATCGATCTTTTGAAAGCTGTAGTAGTGTCTTGGAGATCAGTTTTTTAACGACAACGACTGAAAATACACTGAAAGGTGCAGCTGATATTGCCTTTGCTGAAATTACTGAAACAATATGGCTTGGTCAACGTTAGTTCCCAAAATGGTGGCATTATTATAAAGCAAAGAGTAGGTGTCCTAATAAGATGAATTTGACAATAGTAAGCTTTGTCTTTTAGCGATGCGCTGTGTTTTATAATATGTAATATTCCACAAAATTATTGGAGGAGGGTTAATCTATGAAAAAGAGTTGGAAGGGTCTTATTACGGCAACGCTGCTAGCTGGGGCGTTGGTAGCTGGATGTTCCAGTTCAACACCACCTGCTGCAGATGCAAACAAAGGTGGTAAAAATTTAATTGGTGTGGCAATTTATAAATTTGATGACACCTTTATGAGTGGTGTACGTAGTGCTATCTCTAAGGCTGCAGAAGGCAAGGCTCAATTGGAAATCGTTGATAGCCAAAATTCCCAGCCTACTCAAAATGACAAAGTTGATTTGTTCATTAATAAGAAGGCTAAGGCTCTTGCCATCAACCCAGTTGATCGTAATGCTGCCGGCGTAATTATTGACAAAGCAAAAGCGGCTAACATTCCTGTAGTATTCTTAAACCGTGAACCTTTGCCAGAAGATATGAAAAAGTGGGATAAAGTTTACTATGTTGGCGCAAAAGCTGAACAATCTGGAATCATGGAAGGACAACTAGTAGTAGATTATTTTAAGGCGCACCCTACTAAAGATGGTGTAATTCACTATGTTATGTTAAAAGGTGAGCCAGGTCATCAAGATGCTGAAATGCGCACTAAGTTTGCGATTAAAGCAATTGAAGATGCTGGTCTAAAGGTTGAAAAAGTAGCTGAAGATACTGCAATGTGGGATCGTGTTAAAGGTCAGGAAAAAATGGCAGCGTTCTTAGCAGCGAATGGTGACAATATTGATGTTGTGCTTGCTAATAATGATGATATGGCTCTAGGTGCTATTGAAGCACTGAAAGCTAAAGGATATTTTAAAGACGGTAAATATATGCCTGTAGTAGGTGTTGATGCAACAGCTCCTGCATTAAAAGCATTAGAAGAAGGGACCTTATACGGTACAGTTTTAAATGATGCGAATAACCAAGGGAAAGCAACCTTTAATTTAGCTGATGTATTGGCTCAAGGTTTGGTACCTAGTAAAGAAAATACTGGTTATACCATTACTGATGGAAAATATGTCTGGATTGATTACAAGAAAATTACCAAAGAAAATATGAACGAAGCTAAATAATTTTTGCGAATTAGTAAGTATTACGCTTTATGATTAAAAAAGTGGCAAGGGCCAATGTATGTAATGTTGTCCCCTTGCCCTTCCTATTAATTAGAAAAAAGCCTTTGAGAGAAAGAGAGGCGCTCAACAATGACAGAAACTAAATTCTTACTTGAGATGGATAATATTTCTAAAGAATTTCCGGGAGTAAAGGCACTGGATGATGTAACACTGAAAGTACGGCCTGGTACTGTACATGCCCTTATGGGGGAAAATGGTGCAGGCAAGTCAACATTAATGAAATGTCTTTTTGGTATATATAAACAAGATACAGGGGATATCATTTTAGATGGACAAAAATTAGAGATTCATAATTCGAAGGATGCTCTTAATTACGGTATTTCGATGATTCACCAGGAATTACACCCTGTTCCTCACCGGGATGTAATGGAAAATGTATGGCTCGGACGTTTTCCAATGAAAGGTATTGGGCCTTTCCAGTTTGTCGACCATAAAAAGATGTATTCTGATACTGCGGCTTTATTTCAACAACTTGAAATTGATATTGATCCAAATGCGTTGGTTAAAACGTTGTCTGTATCTAAGATACAGTCTATTGAAATTGCGAAAGCTGTATCCTTTAATTCAAAGATTATCGTCATGGATGAGCCAACTTCTTCTTTGACTGGTAATGAAGTGGAACAGTTATTTAAGATTATACGTGACTTGAGAAAAAGAGGAGTTTCGATCATTTATATATCTCATAAAATGGAAGAAATTCTCCAAATATCGGATGACGTTACTATTATGCGGGATGGTAGATATATCGGCACTTGGAGTGCTTCAGAGCTGACGACTGATCTAATTATTTCCAAAATGGTAGGACGTGATCTTACACAACGTTTTCCAGAACGCAGTAATGTGCCTGGAGAAGTGGTGCTCCGAGTGGAAAATCTTACATCGCCTAATCCTCGCTCTTTTAAAAATGTCACTTTTGATCTTCGTAAAGGGGAAGTACTAGGGATTAGTGGTCTTGTAGGTGCACAGCGTACAGAACTGGTTGAAGCTATCTTTGGTTTGCGTACGATAGCAGAAGGCAAATTTATTCTGAATGGGAAAGAAATTAAAATACAATCACCTGCTGATGCTAAGAAACATAAAATTGCTTTACTTACCGAAGAACGGCGCGTTACAGGGATTTTTCCAGTATTACCAATTGTAGAAAATACAGCGATTGCAGATCTTAATGCTTATCAGACTTCTTATTTTTTGCTTGATGAAAATAAAATGAAAGAGAATACCAAGAATAGTATTGAAAAACTTAGAGTAAAAACACCATCAATCAAAGAGCTAATTAAAAATTTATCTGGTGGAAACCAGCAAAAAGTTTTAATTGGTCGGTGGTTGCTTACTGATCCGGATATATTACTGCTTGATGAACCTACTCGTGGTATTGATGTTGGTGCGAAATTTGAAATTTACACTATTATTACAGAACTTGCCAAGCAAGGAAAAAGTATTATTATGATTTCTTCTGAAATGCCTGAGATATTGGGTATGTCTGATCGAATTATGGTAATGTGTGAAGGAAGGCTTACAGGTATACTTGATCGGAAGAATGCTACAGAGCAAGAGATTATGCGTCATGCTACTCTTTACTTGGTGTAAACAAAGGAGGTTAAAAAGAATGAACTTTGATACAAAGAAGTTAAATGAATTCCTTTTGCAGTATGCAATATATGGCGTTTTGCTTGTTCTGATTGTAGCAATTGCCATCTATAATTCAAATTTTTTATCAATAAATACGTTGCGGGATATTTTAATGCAGTCTTCTACCCGTGTAATCATTGCTCTTGGAGCTGGTTTTGTCTTGATAACAGCAGGTGTTGACCTTTCGGCAGGCCGTGTTGTTGGTCTGGCTGCAGTGTTATCTGGCTCTATGCTGCAGATTGCTGATTATTCACGAAGATTTTTCCCGAATTTACCTGAATTACCAATATGGATACCTATTCTTATTGCTGTTATTGGCGGACTTATAGTTGGTATTCTTAATGGCTGGATCGTGGCAAAATTCAGTGTACCACCTTTTATCGCAACATTAGGAACTTATGTAATGGTTTATGGTGTAAATTCCATTTATTTTGATATGAAGCCAAATGAATCTCAACCCATAGGGGGATTAAGACCAGATTTTACGGTAATTGGTTCCGGGTCTATCGGTGCCGGACCTTATTCTCTTCCCTTCATTGTTCTGATAGCCTTAGTAGTATCCTACATTGTTTGGGTCATTTTTAATAAGACCAAGTTAGGTAAAAATATGTATGCGATTGGCGGCAATATTAATGCAGCTAAGGTTTCAGGTATTAACGTTGGCCTTAATTTAATTATGATTTATGCCATTGCTGGTGCGCTTTATGGCTTTGCAGGTGTTTTAGAGGCCGCACGAACAGGTGGTGCTACTAACAACTATGGTAACATGTATGAGTTAGACGCGATTGCTGCCTGTGTTGTAGGCGGTGTATCTACAACAGGCGGTATTGGCACCGTTCCTGGAATTCTGGTAGGCGTTGTAATTTTTACCGTTATTAATTATGGTTTAACTTTTGTGGGTATGAATCCTTATTGGCAGCTTATCATAAAAGGTCTTATCATTGTTTCCGCAGTTGCTGTGGATATACGAAAATATATTTCCAGAACATAAAAACAAAGATTGGCTGCCAATAAGGGCAGCCAATCTTTGTTTTTATGTTTAAAAAGGATTAAATGAAAAGACGCGGGAATTTGAGCTTCTATATAGAACTTTTCGTTTTCTCTTTTTAGTTATAGGTATATGTTGTGAATAGTTGAACAGTAATTCGGTTGTTACTTCCTGGTATGCAGTACCGTCCGATTTTGTAATATGATCCTCTTTTATCCACTTCTTCACATCAAATGAAGTAAATTGAGTAGGCAATCTTTCGGCATCCACCGCTAACTTTATTTCTTCAATAAGAGAAGCTTCACATAAGTTTATAGAATCGAGGTTTTGTCCTGGCTTTCGCTCCATTAGCAAATCACTTTCTCCTTCTTAATAATTAATAAATGATATGAATAGTCCTATTTTTAAATATTTTCATGTCATTGTAGCTGTATCTTTTGGCTACATTGCTGCTTGCGGTACTCAGCTTAAAAGTAACATAGATAATTTCATGATAGTGATTAAAAATTCCCAAGTATTAATTGTCATATATTTATCAGTATGTTTAGTATACCTTTTTCTCATTAGGTTGTATATAATATTAGATTTTTTGCTTTCTAATTATCTTCATTTTACTTATTGAATTTTAATTAAATTAATAAATTTCCATTGTGAGAGGTGTCATGCAGGATACTATTGACTTTTTTGCGAATAGTACAAGCAATGGCAGTATTGATATATTTCGTTAATCGCCACCAATACAGTTCTAACTAATTTTTGTGGTATAATTTGATGCTTTTAGTCGGTAGCTAATATGTGATAATAGTAATAAATTAAACATAGGGAGTGAACACTGTGCTAAGGATTGATTTAGCCACTGCTGAGGATATTGTCAATTTTATTTATGCGGAATCTAATTATCACGCTATCGTTTGTGATGAAAATGGTACTATCATTGCAGATTCAGCAAAAACGAGACTAGGAATTGTTCATCAAGGTGCAAAAAAAATATTAACTACTAATATTGATCGTTTAGTGATTACACAAGAGGATGTTGAAAAATTAGGAGGTTCAGTTAAGACTGGTACAAGCTTGGCTATTAAAGATGGCGATGTCAAAATTGGGACTTTTGGCATCACCGGTGATCCACAGCAAAGTCAAATGCTTGCGAATATAGCTTCAGGTTTGGTTATTTCTCGTTTGCGCGATAAGGAAAATAAGATTAATCTGCAAAGGTGCTCGGTTGATGTTGCATCTTCTTTAGGGAAAGCAGCCACAACAATACAAGAACTTTCGAGAACTTCTCAGCAACTTGCTAGTTCAAGTCAGCAAGCTACTGCTGTTACGGGAGATGTAAATAAAAGTATTAAGGACACTTATGATATTTTACAGTTTATTCAGCAGTTGGCCAATCAGACTAACCTTTTGGGTTTAAATGCTGCCATAGAGGCTGCAAGAGCAGGTGAATATGGACGCGGTTTTGCCGTTGTTGCCGAAGAAGTGCGGAAATTATCAGATGAGAGTAAAAAGTCGACTGCTTCTATTAACGATATATTAAGAAATCTTCGATCATCCATTGAGGTGGTTATAAAGGTTAGTGAGGAAAATAGTGCAGTTGCCCAGCAGCAAGCGGCCAGCATACAAGAAATGGCTTCTATGATTGAAGATATTCGAAAAGTAGGCTTGGAATTAGTGGCGATATCTAAAAAGCACTGATAGGAAAAACGTTACATAATACGTGGTCTCCGCATTCATTGTTTAGCTAAACAAATTCTAATTTATAAAAAAATGCCTGTTATAGTATGAATTCTATTTATAGCAGTTTGATTTTAGTGTAAAATAGTTAGAAAGCCACTTTTTAGGAGGAAATAAAATTTGTTAGTACCATGGAAAATGTTGTCGGAAGATAGTGAAGAATCACGTAATCTACTAGAAAGATTAGTGGAAATTGCAGCTAGTGATCCTTTGATATTGAGTGAAATTATGCGAGGCGTATTACACGAAGAGCCTTGCATAAAAGTACAAGCAGCTGCTATGGTAGAAAAAGTTACACGTGTCCGACCGCTATTTTTGACACCTTATAAACGAATCTTACTTAATGAAATTTCGCTGATTGAGCAGCCAGAAGTGCGCCAGCAAGTTGCGGTGCTCTATGGGCGTGTAATGTGGGATGAATGGGAACTGCAGCAGGTTGTTGCTTTACTTATTAACTGGATTGAGATGCAAGAAGATGAGGATAGTGTTATAAATTCCATGCAGTCTCTTCATAAATTGGCGATACAGAAAGAATGGATTTACTTTAAATACGTGAAGTGTCTGCAAAAAGCCTTGGAACATAATAATTCTTCTGTTAAAAATTTGGCGCAAGAACTGCTTGGTTAATTAGAGATATAGATTTCTTTAAAAAAATTTGACTCTAAGAAAATTTTATGTTAGAGTAAAACCAAAAATTGTTATCTATGTGGCTGATCAGGAGACTGAAGGCAAAGAAAATGAATTATTTTCTTTGCCTTCAGTCTTTTTATTAGTTAGAAATTATTGAGTTTAATAAAGAGAATAGGGGGAGTGAATATATGAATTATTTCTCACAAAAAGAACCGCCTCGGCGTGAGCAGCGCTTAAATGCATGTATAGCCAGCGGGGGGACATTAAAGGATATGGCTAATCGCAGAATGCGCTGCTGTGTGCCAGATGGAGAGCGAACTTTTTCTCAGAATAATATTTGCTTATTGCTGCCAGCATTAGGTATGATGAATAGTATTCCTAATAGTGTTGTATTGATGCATGGGGCAGTGGGCTGCGGTTCTTCTTCCCATGGTGGCAACGTAGCGGTTCGCTCAGGAAATGCTCAACGCTGGGGAGTTGTTAAAGATGGTACGTGGCTATCGACAGCTTTAAATGAGTCAGATGTAATTTGCGGGGGCGAAGAAAAATTAGCAGCAGCTATTCGAGAGGTTAACGAACGCTATAAGCCGCTGATAATATTCGTTGTAGCTGGTTGTGTTCCTGGAATCATCGGTGATGATGTTGATGGTGTTGCTCAGCATATTCAGCCGGAGATAGCTGCGAAAATTCTTCCAGTACACTGTGAAGGTTTCAAAACGAAAATATGGGCTACAGCCTACGATGCAGTATATCATGCTATTGGTCGGGTTATGCTGCAAGATACAGCGGAAAATCTTGCATTGAAAAAGCCGCAAGGACCAACCGTAAATCTCATGAACGTTTCGTCAATGGGGCGGGTGGATGAGGTTGAGCTGGAACGTTTATTACACTTATTGGGATTAAATGTTAATATATTCCCTGTATTCTCTAAACCAGAAAGCATGTATGTTATGACACATGCCGATCTTTCGATCAGCACATGTCCTACCCATGATGACTATTTATTAAAACATTTAGAAGAAAAATATAAAATACCTTATGTGTTAAAGCATATGCCAATTGGTATTGGCAATACAAGTGAGTGGCTGCGGAGTGTGGCTGCTTTCTTCAAATTAGAGAATCAAGTAGAAAAAATTATTGCAGAGGAAGAGGAAGAATTAGCGGAAGCTCTAACAGAGTTTAAGGTTTTTTTTCAAGGAAAAAAAGTTTTTGTCAGTGCTGGGGAATTCAGAGCATTGGCGACAGCAATATTATTAGCTGAGCTCGGTTTTGAAGTAGTTGCTGTCAGATCTTTTCATCATGATGAATTTGCGGATTCCGAATATGAAAAATTGAGCAGAATTACAATGAAAGATTTTCCTTTGAATATTGCTAATTGCCAACCCTTTGAAGAAGCGAATCTAATACGTCGTGTAAAACCAGATATTTTTCTTGGACATCTGAATGGTAATTCTACGGCGGCTAAAATGGGGGTAGCCACTAATGTGATTTACAATGTGGGCCTGCAATATGTTGGCTATCAAGGAGTTTATCAATTAGCTCGCCGCCTTTATCGCCAGCTAACTAATCCAGGATTTAATAAAAATATTAGTACTTGGATTCACCTTCCATATACTGAAGATTGGTTTGAACAAGACCCTTTTAGCTATATTAAAAATTTGGAAGGAGAAGTATAATGAGTCATTTTATTGAGAGACCACGATTTACGTGTGCTTTAGGAGGAGCTCTGGCAACTGTTACGGCTTTACCACGCACAATACCTGTTTTACATGCCCCGCCAGGTTGTGCTGGGAATACTGCTTGGACTCAGTCAGGAGGCTGTGGGCTTCAGGTTGGAGGATATTGTGGTGGCATTAGCATACCTGGTTCTAATATTCAGGAACGGGAAGTCGTTTTTGGCGGCTTGGAAAGACTTCACGAACAGATTGACAATACGCTCAAAGTTATGGATGGCGATCTACATGTGGTATTAACGAGTTGTGTGACAGAAATCATTGGTGATGATGTTGAATCGTTAATCAATTCTTTTCGCAATGATGGTGTGGCAATCATATCAGCAGAAACTGGCGGCTTTAAAGGAAATTCATATTTGGGATATGAAATTGTACTTGAAAGTATACTGCGAAACTATGTGGTACGTGGTGGGGAAAAAGTTAAAGGAAAGGTGAATCTATGGGGAATTGCGCCTTACTTTGATGTGTTTTGGCGTGGTAATCTAGAAGGGGTGCGTCAATTATTAGGCAAATTAGGTCTTAAGGTAAATACTTTTTTTACCGTCGATGACAATCTTGAAGCTATCCGTCAGGCAGGTGCGGCGGAGCTGAATATTGTTATTTCTGATGTGCTGGGCTGGCAAGCTGGAGAGGCTAGCAAGGAGGTGCATGGCATTCCATATATAGTTAGTTCATTGCCGATTGGTCCTTCTGCTAGTGATCAGTTTCTGCGAATTGTCGGTAAAGCATTACAACTTAACGAAGATATAGTAGAAGGAGTTATTACTTCTGAAAATCAACGCTATTACAAACTGCTTGAGCCAATTACTGACTGCTATAACGATATGGATTTGCAGCGGTATGCGGCTATTGTGGGAGATGCTAATTATGCAACAGCAATTACCCAGTTTTTGGCGGATGATTTTGGCTGGATACCTAAAGTAGTAGTTGTTAGCGATGTAATAAATGAGGAGCAACAACAACGAATTATTAATAGATTATTAAATCTTAAATCAGGAATTCGCCCTCAAATTGTTTTTAAGGGTGATTCTTCCGAAATTGCACAAGAAATTAAAAAGCATTGGGCAAGCCATCAAACCAAATCTGGAAAATATGTGAATGCCCTTTCCCCTGCCTTTGTAATTGGCAGCTCATTAGATAGGCCACTGGCCCAAGAGTTGGGGGCGGCGCATTTGAGCGTTAGTTTTCCAGTGTCAAACAGGGCAGTTATTGATAGAGGTTATACAGGTTATTATGGTGGTTTGCGGTTAATCGAAGATATTGTTAGTGCTATTATTATCAATCGGTAATAAAGTTTAGTTTTGTGAAATTTATTATAATGAATGCTGGTTCTATTTCTATTTGGCATTAATAGCTAGTAGTCGTAGAGGCTGATTAGGTGAAACCTGAAGGCAAGAAAATTTCTATGGAATTTTCTTGCCTTTTTTATATAAAACCTGAAATAATTTTCTGAAAATAAGGAGGTTTGTCCATGTCTGAAAACATTGCAAAGAAACAGCAAGCAGTGGACTCTCGTAAACATGATGGAGGAAATAGCCCAATTCGGTCCCAGCCTATTCAAGTACTAGAGATTATTGATTACTTTTTGCATACTACTTATAGTGGTTTTTTGATTGTATCTGTTCAAGATGGGTATGTGGTTAAAATGGAAAAGACAGAAAAGTTTATCATTACGGCTAAAAGTCGGCAAGGAAGCTATACGAAATTTGAAAAACCTCAAAGAAAGCATCCACTTTGCGTAAGAATATTATCTGAACTGCAGGCTATTCGCTATGGCCAGCTGGTTATCCGATTAGACAATGGTCAGGTAGATCATCTTGAAAAGACTGAGAAAAGGCGCGTTCATGAACTCGAAGGAACATACGGCGATGGGATATAAGGAGATATTTAATTTATAGACATCTTGATTAAATACGTTTAAAAACACTTGCATTTTTTAAGAATCTTAGGTATTATATATTTAGTAAAATATTATAAATGACTGATTAGTAAAAAAAGCTAAAGGTCAGACAGATTTTCCTAGAGGAAAGTTTGCCTGGCCTTTTTTTGTTATTCAAAAATAGCTTATTTGCAACATGGTGCAGTATTTATACCAGCAATGTAATCATTTGCAAGACTAGAGTTTGTAATTAAGAAATTTAGGGGGAATTTATAATGAGTAAAAAGATTAAGCAAATTGCGATCTATGGTAAAGGCGGAATTGGTAAATCGACTACCACATCCAATATAAGTGCAGCTCTATCCAAAATGGGCTATAAGGTGATGCAGTTTGGTTGTGACCCTAAGGCCGATTCTACAAATACTTTACGGGATGGCACTTATATTCCTACTGTTTTAGATATGTTACGCGAAAAAAATCAGGTTAAAGCTGAAGATGTAGTCTTTAAAGGTTTTAATGGAATTTATTGCGTGGAAGCTGGTGGTCCTGCTCCAGGTGTTGGTTGCGCTGGACGAGGCATTATTACATCAGTTCAACTTTTAAAGCAGTTAAAGGTGTATGATGAACTAGATCTGGATGTAGTTATTTATGATGTTTTAGGTGACGTAGTATGTGGTGGTTTTGCTGTTCCCATACGTGAAGGAATTGCCGAACATGTTTTCACTGTATCTTCGGCAGATTTTATGGCGATTTATGCCGCCAATAATTTATTTAAGGGAATTCAGAAATATTCTAACTCAGGCGGTGCCCTTTTGGGTGGTTTGATTGCCAATTCTATCAATGCTCCCTACTCGAAAGAAATTGTTGATGATTTTGTAGCTAGAACCAAAACACGCGTTGTAGAGTATGTTCCTCGTTCGGTAACTGTGACCCAAGCTGAACTCCAAGGAAAAACATCAGTAGAAGCATCGCCAAATTCAGAACAGGCTAAAATTTACAGCAGGCTGGCGCAAAGAGTAATCGAAACTACAGAATCAAAAGTTCCAGAACCTTTGAGTACAGGAGAATTAAGAGAGTGGGCTGCTAAGTGGGCTGACCATTTATTAGCATTGGAAACTGGTGAAGTACGTAGCAAGGCAGCTAGTATCTAATATACTAATTTTCTTATTGTGGTAAGCTGATCAGGTTAACCTGAAGGCTGCAGAAATAATAATTTCTGCAGCCTTTTGTTTATAAATTGAGTATCAACGTTGTTAGTATTATCAAAAAAATTTCAATAATAAATTATTGGGGAAAATGAGGTGAGAAGAATGAATAATTGTTGTTCTGGTAATATACCCCTTCATATTTTGGAACAAACCCGCAAACATCCTTGCTATTCTGTTGAAGTTCATCAGCAATTTGCCATTATGCATTTGCCAGTAGCTTCCAGTTGTAACATACAGTGTAATTATTGCAACCGTAAATTTGATTGTGTTAATGAAAGCCGCCCAGGTATAACCAGTGAAGTATTGACGCCTACTCTTGCTTTAGAAAAGTATGGCAGGGTAAAAGAAAAAATACAAGAACTTGGTGTAGTAGGTATTGCTGGACCTGGAGACTCTTTGGCAGATTGGCGATATACCAAAGAGACCATTGAACAAATTAAAGCTAAGGACTCGGATATTATATTTTGTTTATCGACCAATGGGTTATTGTTACCTACCTATGCTCCAGAAATCATTAAACTGGGAATTCATCATGTTACGATCACAATAAATTCCATAGACCCCGAAATTGGGGCTCAAATCTATAAATTTATAATACATGAAGGAAAGAAATATGAGGGTTTAGAAGCAGCACGACTTCTCTGTGAGAATCAGTTGGCAGGTATTGCCTATTTAGTTTCCCATGGTGTGCTGGTAAAAGTTAATATTGTTATGATCAAAGGAATTAATGATCAGCATATTCCCGAAGTAGTAAAAAAGGTTAAAGAGTTAGGTGCTTTTATTACTAATATTGTACCTCTTAGCCCTGCTCCAGGCAGTAATTTTCCAAAATTTCCACAAACCAGTAACAAGGAAATTGATGAGATGAGAAACCGTTGTCAGCTGATTATTCAGCAAATGCGACATTGTAAGCAGTGTCGGGCCGATGAGAGTGCTTGAAATCTAGTATGCTAAGGATTTTAAATTTAATTTTAAGGAAAGGTGAATCTTTATGGCGATTAATTTAAAAAACTCCGAGGTTGCTATTCGAGAAAATAGGTTAGGATCTGTGACTGGCTACCAAGGGTCTATTAAAGACCTGGTATCCCAAGCGTCTGGTTGTTCATTAAAGAATAAGGAAAGATGCTTTAGTCAGGCCAGTGCCTGCAGTTCGGGCTGCGCTCAAGGATATCTCTCTAGAATTGTGGATGCTGCTCTTGTTGTCCATGCACCAATTGGTTGTGCGGCAGATAGTGTTTATAGCAATACACAGAATAAATGGGGCGAAAAGGTTAGGAATTGGAAGCATAGAAATATTAATGTTATTAATACGAATATGGTGGAAGAAGATACCGTCTTTGGTGCTGTTGCCAAATTGAAAGACGCTATACGCGAAGCATACCGACGATTTAATCCCAAGGCTATTTTTGTGACTACTTCTTGTGTGTCAGGAATTATTGGTGAAGATATTAATAGCGTTATCGATGAGTTGCAGGAAGAAATACCCATTCCCCTTGCGCCCGTATTTTGTGAAGGATTTAAATCCAAGATATGGGCATCTGGCTTTGACGCTGCATTTCATGCCATATTAACGAAAATCGTAAAACCACCACAGCAGAAAACGAATAAGGTAAACATGATTAATTTTAGTGGCAGTGCCAGAAAACAAATTATTGAAACCCTTGCACGCTTTGATTTGGAACCTGTATTTGTAGCGCCATATAGTACGGTTGAACAGTTATCAAAGATGTCCGAGTCTGCTGCAACGATCAGTATCTGCGGAACCTTAGGCAGCTACATTGGCAATGGACTGGAAGAGCACTATGGCGTTCCTTATGTAAAAACCTTACAGCCTCATGGCATTGCTGGCATGGATAGCTGGCTGCGTGGATTAGGTGCAGTAACTGGCAAAGAAGCAGAAGTAGAAGCTTATATAAGTGAAGAAAAAGCAAGAATTGCTGTTGAGTTAGCAGAAGTAAAGGCTAAATTACAGGGGCATACAGCGGTAGTTGGTATGGGGCCTAGTTTCGGGCATAATTACATCAGAACCATTCAGGAACTTGGCATTGAAGTAATATGGGGTGCTACATGGCATTTTGATCCTCAGTATGACAATGGACAATGCCCATCATCTACAGAACTCTTGGCAAAAGAGGAAGCCGATATACCCGTTAGTGTAGGTGACCAGCAAAACTTTGAATTATTAAATTTATTGAATCGGCTAAAACCTGATTTATATGTAGCACGCCATGGCGGTTCGACAGTGTGGGCTACAAAACTAGGCATACCATCTGTAATGGTTGCCGATGAATTTAGTGCCTTTGGCTATCAAGGTCTAATCGACTTTGGCTATCGACTGAGTGATGCTTTAACAAATCGCAGCCTTGCCAAGAATTTATCCGCACGGGTAAAAATGCCTTATACGAATTGGTGGATGGCACAAGATAGCTTTCTATTTTTAGAAGAAGAGGTGGTATCATGACTCAGTATTTGGAACAAGTCAGGCATGTTTGTTCTCTGGGCGCACTACAGTCAGTACTAGCTATTGATAGAGCCGTTCCCATACTTCACGCAGGCCCAGGGTGCGGACAAAAGTTGTGGGGGGCTCTGGGATTTCAAAATGGGTGCCAGGGTTCAAGTTATGTGGGAGGACACTCAGTACCATGCACGAATATTGGCGAAAAAGAAGTAATTTTTGGTGGCGACGATAGACTGAAACAAATAGTTGGCAATTCCCTCAAAATAATTGATGCAGATTTATTTGTAATCTTGACAGGCTGCACTTCAGATATTGTGGGAGATGATGTAAGTGAAGTAGCTCGCCGCTTTCAAGAGCAGGGAAAGCCAGTGATCTATGCTGAAACTGGTGGTTTTAAAGGAACTAATCTTTTTGGACATGAATTAATCGTAGATGCAATCATTGACCAATATTTGAAACCTGCGGATGTAGTTGAGCCTGGGCTTGTAAATATATGGTCTGTTGTGCCCTTTCATGATCCTTTTTGGGTAGGTAATTTAAAAGAAATAGAAAGCCTTGTTACTGAACTTGGTCTTAAACCTAATATTATTTTTGGACCAGGTCCAGAGAAAGGGCTTGAAGCTCTGGGAAAAGTACCCAAAGCACAATTCAATTTATTAATATCTCCCTGGGTAGGATTAAAGAATGTTAAGCATTTAGAAGAAAAATTTAATACTCCCTATTTGCACTATCCTGTGTTGCCTATAGGACCCTCAGAGACAGCTAAATTTTTAAGAACGGTGGGTATATATGCAGGATTAGAAGAAAAAAGGATTGAGAAAGTGATTGCTAAACATGAGGCAGAATATTATTATTACATTGAACGTTCAGCGGATGTTCTTCTGGAAACAAGACTGCTGCCAAGGCGTTTTATAACTATATCAGATAGCTTTTATGCTTTGGGAATCGCCAAGTTTTTAATAAATGATTTGGGACTGCTGCCAGAAACTCAGTATATAACCGATGGCGTATCGGAAGAATATCAAGATAGTATTACGCAAGATTTTAAGAATTTTGCCGATGGGATTACTGCGAAAGTAGTTTTTAATAGTGATGGTGGTGCAGTGCATGACGATATTCGGAATATTAAATTTCGTGGCAGGCCATTGATCTTAGGAAGTGCTTGGGATCGAGTTCTGTCAGAGGAAGTAAATGGCTATCAGCTATCAGTATCCATGCCGGTAAGTGATCGACTGGCGTTGAATCGTTCTTATGTAGGATATCAGGGGGCACTCCGATTAGTAGAGGATATTTACTCTACTGTGTTAGCAGATTTTCAATGATGCAATAATTAAATCATTTTTCTTTTTTGCAACTGCCTTGCAAAGAACGCTGAAAAACATCTTTTCTACAAAAGCTATTGACAACTTAGTCCGATGCTGTATAATAGAATCAATAAATAGTAACTATATATTGGCTGATCAGATAAGCTGAAGGCTAAAGCTGTTTTTCTTTTGGAAGGCACTTTAGTCTTTTTTGATTTATTAAGTATAGTTTTGCTTGGAAAGAAAATTTTGATAAAGGGTAACAGTATAAATATTTAAAAAGACAATGCAATAGTAGCGTTGACTGATCGGCAAATATGCCGAAGGCAAAGAAAATTCTTCAATGAAGAGTTTTCTTTGCTTTTTTATTTATTCTTCATGACAAATGAATTGATCCATATGAGAATCAACCTAAGAAGATAAATTAATATAGTAATAATATATGGAGGCAAATATATGAGTAATTTTATTGATAGACCACGTTATCTATGCACCATGGGGGGAGCGGTATCAACGCTTAAAGCATTACCTAGAGCTATATCAATTATCCATGCAGCCGCTGGTTGTGGCGGTAATTTTGGTAATGCATTAAATGGTGCAGCTGGCTACTTAGGAAGCGGATATTGTGCAGGGCAAGCATTGCCAAGTTCCAATGTTTTTGAAAGAGATATTGTATTTGGGGGGGAGGAACGATTAGAAGAACAAATCGGCAGCACCTTAGAAATTGTTGACGGTGATATCTATTTTGTGGTTACTGGGTGTATGGTAGATATTATCGGCGATGATGCAGTTTCAGTTGCCAGGAAATTTAATCAGCAAGGAAAGCCAGTCTTTGCAGCTGAGACAGGTGGTTTTAAAGGTAATTCTTATACGGGCTATGATATTGTTCTTAGTACCTTATTTCGAGATTTTGTGGAAAAGAATCCAATAAAAGATAATAAGACGGTAAATTTATTTGGTCTGGTTCCAATTCAGGATGTTTTTTGGAAAGGAAACTTAAATGTGCTAAAGGATCTAATCCATAAATTAGGTTATAAAGTGAATACTTTCTTTGGTGAAGGAGAAACCATTGAAAATTTGAAACAAGCAGGGGCAGCGCATTTAAATATTGTTGTATCTGATGTATATGGCGTTGCAGCAGCTAACGTTTTTGAAGAAGTTCATGACGTGCCTTATATTATTGCAAATTTGCCTATTGGTCCGGCTGGCACAAAAGAATTTTTAGATACAGTAGGGAAAGCACTGGCAGTTGATGAGCAACTGCTTGCGAAGATCATTACTGAGGAAAAGGCTCGTTATTATGGGTATGTAGAGAGATTAGCTGATGTATATAACGATTTGGATTTTCAGCGTTACAGTGTAGTGGTAGGAGATGCAAATTATGCTCCTGCATTAACAAAATTTATTGCTGATGACTTAGGATGGCTGCCAGAATTAGTGGTGATTACAGACCTTCTTTCGGAAGAACAGGAAAGGGTAGTGGCAGGCAAATTTACTAATTTTTCATCAGGTATTACACCCAAAGTAGTATTTGATACGGATACTTCTAATGTGAGCAAGCATTTTAATACAGCATGGCCGCGTAATAATAATGACCGCTATTTTAATGCATTTAGTCCTGCATTTGTTTTTGGCAGTAGTTTAGATAGGGAGTTTGCGGATAGCTTGGGAGCTGCTCATTTAAGTGTGTCCTATCCTATATCCAATCGTGTTGTCTTGGATCGGGCTTATTTAGGCTATAGCGGTTCCTTACGGTTAATTGAAGATGTTATAAGTTTACTAGTAGGTACCAGATAGAAGGAGGATTTTACAATGGATTATATTAAAGAAAAAGCGCCGCCTGTGCGGGAAGAACGCTTAAGAGCTTGTAACGCATATGGTGGATCTTGTGGGAATTTAGTAGAAAAGTCTAAAAAAGGGTGCCTCAATGGGATCAAAAGAAAGTTTTCTCAAACCCAAGGCTGCCAATTGAATTTAAGTCTAGCAATCATTAATACTATTCGTGATTCTGTAGTCATTGTTCATGGACCAGTTGGCTGCGGCGGTGCTAGTCTAGCACAGGCAGGAGTTAATAAAGGTTTTCAGAAATTGCGGGATAGCAATGCTAGAGGGCTAATCTGGGTGAATACCAATATGGGTGAAAACGAAGTTGTCCAAGGGGGAGAATCAAGACTGCGGGAAGCTATATTGCATGCAGAAAAAGAGTTTCGCCCTAGCGCCATTATTATTGTAAATAGTTGTGTACCAGCCATTATCGGAGATGATATTGACGGTGTTGTGGAGCAGGCACAAAAAGAAGTAAAAGCTAAGATCGTTCCTGTTCATTGCGAAGGCTTTAAAACAAAAATTATGGCTAGCGCTTATGATGCTGTGTATCATGGTATATTACGTAACTTAGTTCCACATGATAAGGTTATTCAGGATGAAAAAAGTGAGCTAGAAGCCCTGCAAGAAAAGTACCGTGCAAGTCGTACTGTTAATGTATTAAATGTTTCTTCCATGAGCCGTATTGATGAGTATGAATTAGTTCGCATATTAAAAGCTCTTGATTTGGAGCTAAATATTCTCCCTTGTTATGCTCATCCTGATGATTTTCAAAAAGCGACAGAAGCTGCTTTAAATGTAAGCATTTGTGCTACTCACGATGATTACTTCGTAGAACACTTAAAAGAAAAGTATGGCATTCCTTTTATTCTACGTACCATTCCCATTGGAGTCAAATATACCAATCGATGGATTTTAGACATTGCTAAATTTTTTGGTGCGGAAGAAGCTGCTCAGCGCTTTATTGATCAAGAAGTGAAGCAGCTGGAAGAAGCCCTTGCTCCTTTTAGGGAAATCTTCAAAGGAAAAAGAGTATTAATTGGTGGTGGTGAGATCCGCGTCGTTGCCAATGCTGAACTGTTACACTATTTAGGATTGGAAATTATCGGCTTAAGAGCTTATCATTATGACCAGTTTGCTGATGAAATGCTTGGTGAGCAAGATATCATTGAGCGCATACCTTTTAACGTGGCAACAGGCCAGCCTTTTGAACAAGCAAATTTGAATCATAATTTAAAACCAGATTTGTATGTAGGTCATGTGAATACAAATGTATGGGCTGCCAAACAGGGGATTCCAGTTATTCCTTTATTTCACCAGAGCCAGTTGTTTTTGGGTTATTCAGGGGTTTATGAGTTTGCGAGACGCTTGGCTAGAATATTGCGAAATCCTGCGTTTAATCGCAATTTAGGAGAAAACGTCAGTTTGCCATATTTTGCTGAATGGTATGAGAAAGATGCTTTTTCGTATATCGATGAAAGTGAAATTCAAGCCTAAGATAAAAAAAGGAGTGATATATATGTCCAAAATTGCTAATAACGTAACGGATCTTATAGGCCATACTCCCTTGCTGAAGCTTAATCGTGTAACAGAAGGAGCTAAAGCTGAGGTTGTAGTAAAATTAGAATTATTCAACCCAGGCGGCAGCATTAAAGATCGAATTGGTTTTAGTATGATCAAAGATGCAGAAGAGAAGGGCTTAATTAAGCAGGATACAGTAATCATTGAACCAACCAGTGGTAATACGGGAATTGCATTGGCTTTGATTGCAGCGGCTAAGGGGTATCGATTGATACTAACAATGCCGGATACGATGAGTACAGAGCGTCGTAGCTTATTGAAAGTCTATGGTGCAGAATTAGTTTTAACCCCTGGGTCTGAAGGTATGAAAGGTGCCGTGCGTAAGGCGGAAGAACTGGCTGCACAAATTCCCAATTCTTTTGTTCCTCAGCAGTTTAATAATCCTGCAAACCCTGAAATTCACCGTGCGACAACGGCTGAAGAAATTTGGGAAGATACAAATGGAAAAGTAGATATTATAGTGGGTGGCGTTGGTACTGGTGGGACCATTACAGGTGTTGGTGAAAACCTGAAAAAACGTAACTCTAAGATTAAGGTAGTAGCCGTAGAGCCCTATGACTCTCCTGTTCTTTCAGGAGGACAGCCGGGACCTCATAAAATTCAAGGAATTGGTGCTGGATTCCTCCCGAATGTATTAAACCTGGATATTGTAGATGAGATATACAAAGTAAAAAATGAAGAAGCAGTAGACAGTGCTAAGAGATTGGCACGAGAAGAAGGTATACTCGTAGGAATTTCCTCAGGAGCAGCGGCATTTGCGGCACTGCAAATTGCCAGCCGCCGGGAGAATGAAGGTAAGCTAATTGTGGCTGTGTTGCCTGATACTGGTGAGCGGTATATTAGTACAGTACTATTTCAGGATAATTAACACGCATCATAAAGCTGGTGGTCAAGTTTCCTGTTCAGGAAACTTGGCTTTTTAGTTAAGAGAAGCAGCAGATATAAAAGATTCTATCTTTATTCGATGGAGTTACAATACTAGAGGTGGAAAAGGTACTACATTTAGATAAAAAATGGAGGAGGAAAATATGTCTTTTCGCGTAGCAATAGCTAGCAGTGATGGGAAACATATTGATAGGCATTTTGGCAGGGCCAGCCAATTTTTAGTATTTGAAGTAAGTAATAAAGATTTTCAATTCATAGAGACCAAGAATAATGCAGCATCCCATCAAGGTTATCAGGAAAATGTATTAATAAAAACAGTAGAACTGCTGGCTGATTACGAATTGGTCGTGGCAAATAAAATTGGACTAGTTGCCATGATCATGTTAAAGGATAAGGGCGTGCAGTCCATTTTATTTGAAGGTTCCATAGAAGATGCGTTAAACAGGCTCATACAAATTCGCAAAAACAAAATTTTTGCAGAGAAAAAATTTTATAATAAGGTGCTACCTTTATTTTAGAATATTCAAGTCGGAATGCAATTAATTGTTTGTAAAGTGAGCTGAGAAAAATTGATAACCATAAAAGCGTTAACTAAAACTTATACTACGCCAGATTCTAAAATAACTGCACTACATAATATCAGTTTAAAAATTACTCAAGGGGACATTTTTGGTATTATTGGCTTTAGCGGGGCAGGTAAGTCTACGTTGATTCGTTGCTTAAATCGCCTTGAAGAACCCGATTCTGGCACCATTATCATTGCAGGGCAAGATATTACTGCTATGAATAAAAAACAGTTAAAGTTAGCAAGAAGAAAAATAGGTATGATTTTTCAACAATTTAATTTACTGGATGCAAAAACTGTATTTGAAAATGTGGCGTTTCCTTTAGAAGTATCTGGTTACCCTAAAAATAAAATTAAAAATCGGGTGGGAGAAATTCTTGATTTAGTTGGCCTGCATGATAAAGCTAAAGCATATCCATTGCAGTTAAGCGGAGGACAAAAACAAAGAGTTGGCATAGCACGAGCACTATCCAATAAACCGGATGTGCTGCTTAGTGATGAAGCTACTTCGGCCCTTGATCCTCAAACAACTTATTCCATATTAGAGCTATTAAAGAATATCAATAAGAAGTTAGGTTTAACAATTGTATTGATTACTCATGAATTGGATGTCTTGAGATATATTTGCAACAATATGGCTGTCATTGAGCATGGAAAAATTGTTGAGAGCGGTTTGGTGGAAAACTTTTTCCTAAATCCTGAGAGTGATACGGCCAAACGATTTATCAGCATTCTTCAGGGGGTTCAGACAAGAAGATTTTATCGGGAGGGAGAGGGCATTTGAACGATGATGTATTAGAGCTGTTATTCACTGGTCTTGGTGAAACGATTTATATGGTAATATTATCTACCCTCATTGCACTTGTACTGGGATTCCCTTTGGGAATTATATTAGTAGCTACCGAAAAGGGAAATGTGCTGGAAGCACCCCGCATTAATAAAATACTTGGGACGGTAATCAATGTAGTGCGCTCTTTTCCTTCTATCATTTTAATCGTGGTATTGCTGCCTTTAGCTAGATTTATTGTAGGGACAACATTAGGGGCAACAGCCGCCATTGTACCTTTATCTATTGGAGCGGCGCCATTCATTGCGAGAATTATTGAAAATTGTCTCAAAGAGGTTAGCTTTGGTAAAATTGAGGCAGCGACGGCCATTGGTGCTAATCCTTTAACGATCATTTTAAAAGTGCTTATTCCTGAGGCGCTGCCTTCTCTTATCCGAGGCTTAACCATAGCCGTTATTGGGATTACTGGTATGACGGCTGTTGCTGGAGCAATTGGTGCAGGAGGTCTGGGGAGTCTAGCTATAAGGTTTGGATACATGAGATACCGAGATGATATTATGTTAGCAACCATCGTAACGCTGGTGATCCTTGTACAAGGTGTGCAATTTGCTGGTGATTTGCTGGCTCAGCACATTAATAGGAAGCGATATAAATTTGATTAACAAGGGAGCGCTGGAGAACCGGATTTTTACAAAATTAAAATAATATATACCAAAATCAGGAAATGTTATTGACATAGTTCAAATAGTCGTTTATAATTCGAAAAAAGGGATATCTTTTTAAATTTTAATAGTATTAACTTGCTGACTAGATAACCTAGAGGCAGATTTTTCAAAAAAATCTGCCTCTTTATTTTTAAAAATTTAATCCCTAAAAATTTTACTTTTTTAAGAATGGAGGTATTATTATGGCAATTACTAAGGAACAGAGCATTAGCGAAGTAGTTGAACAATTTCCTGCCACAGTAGCAGTATTTCGTAATTATGGCATGGGGTGCTTTGGCTGCGCTTCTGCCAGATTTGAAAACATTGAGCAGGGAGCAGCAGCTCACGGTATTGATATTAATGCATTAATCACTGCTTTAAATAAAGCTGTATGATGTAATGCTGCTAATTTGTTTGGGTTTAATGAAGTGGAATTTATATTGGATGAATTACATGGTTTGGCCAGAAGAAAAGCTGGAGACATGAGTGTCTTTGGCTTTTCTTTTTTTATACAAAGGAATTTCTATAAGAAGCATCTGTTAGTTAAGCATAATATCGACCAACAGGAGGTAAGGTAATGAGTATAAATTTAAACCAAGCAGCAGTTGAATTAAGGGAATCAAGGCTGAAGACAATTACAGGCTATGAAGGCGATGCTGCTGAATTGCTCAGTAGAAATGAACTTCCCAATAGAGAACGGTCCTTTACCCAATGTGGCTCCTGCAGTGCAGATCAGGTTATGAATCTGCTTACTCAGATTCAGGATGCCGCTGTTGTAGAACATGGTCCTGCAGGTTGTGCAGGTGATATTCCTATGCGTAACGGTGTTTTCCGAACAGGTAATAAGAGAATGGGTTATAACGTGCATAATGTAAAATATCTCAATACAAACCTTGATGAAAAAGATACTATCTATGGCGGCGGAGCCAAACTGGAAAAAGCCATTAGAGAGGCAAAACGTAGATTTAATCCTAAAGCTATTTTTGTTACTACTACTTGTGCATCGGCCATCATCGGTGACGACGTTCCTGGTATCTGCAATGAACTGGAAGAAGAATTTGGTATTCCGGTAATTGCTACCTTGTGTGAAGGATTCCGTACCAATATCTGGGCGACGGGCTTTGATTCGGCGAATCATAGTATCTTGCGTAAAATTGTTAAACCAGCCCGCCAAAAGCAGCCAGATTTAATTAATGTCATCAGTTTTGAACATAAATTTTTGTATGAAAGTGTTTTTCGGCAGCTTGGGCTAAGAACGAACCATATTGTGCCACTTTCAACTGTGGAGCAGCTAGAGCGCATCTCAGAAGCAGCCGCAACGGTGCAATACTGCGAAACCTTGGGCAGTTATCTTGCAGCTGGGCTGGAGGAGCATTTTGGTGTACCAGAAATCAAAGCCCCCGCTCCTTTCGGTATAAAGGCCTCAGACGAATTGTTAAGGGAAATTGGGCGAGTCTTTCATAAAGAAGCAGAGGTTGAAAAAGTAATTATTTCCGAAAAGGAAAAGATTGCTGAGGATCTTGCAAGGTTACGAAGTAAATTGACAGGAAAAACAGCTTATATTGCTGCTGGCGGTCCTCTAGCTTACAGCATTATTGCTTTAGTAAAAGATCTTGGCATGGAGGTGGTGGGCACTAGCGTTTGGCATCACGACCAAAAATATGACAATAATGATGAACGTCTGAATTTCCTTAGATTTGGTGTGGAAACCTACGGTAATTTTAAAGTTGGCGTATGCAACAAACAAGCTTTTGAAGTTACAAATGCTATCAACAAGTATAAACCTGATATTGCAATTACCAGACACCTTGCTACTGTATGGGCGGCTAAACTGGGAGTTCCCTCTATCTTTGCCGGCAATGAACCCACGGAAATGTTGTATGATGGATTAATTCGCTTTGGTCAATCTATCGATGATGCCATTTCTAATCCTGCCTATATCAAAAATGTAGCAAAACATAGTAAGTTACCCTATACAGATTGGTGGCTCAAGCAAGGCACCTATTCATTTTTAAGGAGCGAAGCAAATGTCTGAGATTATACAAGGACCGCGACACGGCTGCGCACTAGGTGCTCAGCAAACCGTAGTAGCAATTGAAAGAGCCATCCCTATTTTACACGCAGGACCTGGATGTGGGTCGAAACTACATCGAGGATTGTCCCTTGCGGGGGGATATCAAGGTGCTGGGTATGCTGGCGCGGATGCTATACCATGCACGAACATGATTGAAAAGGATGTGGTTTTTGGTGGTACGGACAAATTAAGAGATGTTATTGAAGGTACACTGAAAATTATGGACGGAGATTTCTTCGTTGTCTTGACAGGCTGCACTGCTGATATTATTGGTGACGATGTTGGTAGCATCGTTGGCGAGTTTAGAGAACAGGGAGTACCTATCGTTCACGCGGAAACAGCGGGATTTAAGGGTGATGCCTATAAAGGGCACGAACTTGTATTAGAAGCGATTATCAAACAACATTTAAAGCCTGCTAAACATATAGAAAAAGGTCTTGTCAATGTATTTGCCAGTGTTCCTAGGCATGATCCTTTTTGGGAAGGTGACTTGAATGAATTAAAAAAGTTGCTGGCAGGCATAGGACTCAAGGCAAATATCTTGTTTGGTTACAATAGTGGAGGAATCAGAGCTTTAGAAGCGATTCCGGCGGCCCAGTTTAATTTAGTTGTTTCTCCTTATATCGGGCTAAAGACAGCAGCACTATTAGAAGAAAAATTTCAAACTCCCTATCTTCATTATCCTGTATTACCGGTTGGCGGTATAGAAACGTCAAACTTTTTGAGAACCGTCGCCAAGTTTGCGGGCACCTTATCTGAGGGAACTGAAAAATTTGTTGTTGAACAGGAAGATGAATTTTATCACTATATTGTGCGGGCAGCTGATGTACTGACAGAATATAGATTGAATCAGCCAAAACGCTTTTACAATATAAATGATGCCTCTTACGCTCTTGGCTTTAGCAAATTCTTAGTGAATGAATTAGGTTATTTCCCTATTCATCAATTTATTAACGAGGATGTTCCAGAGGAATATAAGGATACTATTGAAGGTTATTTTAAAGAACTTTCGCCAGACATTTCTTCTGATGTAACCTTTACCCAGGATGCTGGTGTCATTGAGGATAAGATCCGCTCGATAAGAGCACTAACTGCTCCGCTAGTACTTGCAAGTTCCTGGGAATTTGACCTTGCAAAAGAGATACCTGGTTTGCATCTTAGTGTGGGCCTGCCCATTATTGACCGTCTGATTTTGCATCACACCTACGTAGGCTATAAGGGAGGCCTTAATCTTGTAGAAGACATCTACACTAGATTGTTATCCAAGAATCGTGAATAATACTGCAAAGAAGTTATGTTAGATGAAAATGGTTGACCAGAAGAAAAGCTGGAGACGATAGTGTCTTTGCTTTTCTTCTTTTATTTATGGCTGGTCTTATATTAAATGAATGACAAATTCTTGGTTTGGCAGGAATGAACGGCAGGGGGAAAGTAGCATATGGCGAATACACAACTACCATCATGGAAACATCCAATTTCAAGACGCAGGTTTTTGACCATCAGTGCGGCAGCGTTCGGCTTTGTAGCGGGCAGTGGTTGGTTTTTGCAGGATGGTTTTACTATCGCACCCATAAGAAGACGGGTTTATGATAAAGATAAAATCGTATCAACAGCAGGTACCCATAACTGTGGCGGACGATGCTTACTTAAAGCTCATGTTCGAGATGGCCGTATCATGCAGATTACTACCGATGATGAGATTGCGGACTCACCGCAAACACCCCAGCTGCGGGGTTGTCTGCGGTGTCGTGGATATCGGGATCGTTTGTATCATCCTGATCGATTAAAATATCCCATGAAACGAGTAGGCAAACGCGGTGAAGGAAAATTTGAACGTATTTCCTGGGATGAAGCACTTGATACTATTGCAAGTCATACAAAACGAATTCGCCAGCAATATGGACCAGAAGCCATCTACTTAAATTACGGTACAGGTAATGCAGGAAAAGTTTCCGAAAGGGTATGGATGGGGCGGCTAATGGGCTTGCATGGCGGATACCTATCCTATTATGGCAGCTATAGCTCTGCGTGTACGTCAATGGCCACACCCTTTACATATGGCACAATCCAAACTGGCAGCAGCCGGGAAGACTGGGTTAATTCAAAGGTGATTATTTTGCTTGGCTGGAATCCAGCAGATACTGTGTGGGGAACAAATACTGCTTATTATCTTAAACAAGCCAGAACGGCAGGAGCAAAAATTATCTGCATTGATCCTATCTATGCCAATACTGCAGCAGTATTGGCAGATCAATGGATACCCATTAGGCCCACAACGGATAGTGCTCTGCTAGATGCCATGGCGTATGTAATGATTACAGAAAATCTCCATGATCAAGATTTCCTTAATAATTATTGTTTGGGTTTTGATGAAGATCACCTGCCGCCTGAGATTCCTGCAGGCCATTCCTATAAAAGTTATGTTTTAGGTCAAGGTAACGATAACACACCAAAGACACCTGCCTGGGCAGAAATAATTACAGGTATACCTGCAGAAACGATTGCTCAATTAGCTCGCGAGTATGCTACCAATCGTCCTGGCGCCCTTATTCAAGGATATGGTCCTCAGCGTCATGCTTATGGTGAGCAAGTGGCGCGCAGCGGGACGGTATTGGCTGCCATGACTGGCAATGTGGGAGTCAAAGGCGGCTGGGCATCGGGTCATGGTGCGCCAGCACGTGCAGGGTTTGTGGCATCCATTCCTGCAACAAATCCCTGCAAGGCGCAAATTTCCGTTTTCAGTTGGCCTGATGCCATTAAACGAGGCCTGGGAATGGGAGCTGACCTAGGTGTGAAAGGTGTGAAACAATTATCTTCCAATATCAAGCTTATTTTTAATTTAGCCGGTAATTGTTTGATTAATCAACATGCTGATGCTAATGGTACTGCCAAATTGCTGACAGATGAAAGTTTAGTAGAACTCATTGTGGTCAATGATCAATTTCTAACAGCGAGTGCTAAATTTGCCGATATTCTTTTACCAGCAGACAATATGATGGAGCGGGATGATATTGTACTGCCTTGGGGCTTTGGCGATTATGTACTGTATTCAAATAAAGCTGTTGATACTATTTTTGAATGTCGTAATGGTTATGACTGGATCAGTGATCTTGCAGACAAACTGGATCTTAAAGATACATTTACGGGCGGTCGAACCCTGGAACAGTGGATGCGATATCTGGTTGAGGAAACGATTAAGAAGAACCCCGGCTTTCCTTCCTATGAGGAATTCAAGGCCAAAGGAATATATCGTTGGCAATACAGCGAGCCAGCGATTGCATTTAAGAAACAGATCGAAGATCCTAAGAATAACCCTTTCCCTACACCCTCAGGAAAGATAGAAATCTTTTCGTCTCGGTTATGGGATCTGAAAAAACCACTTGAGATCCCCGCAATCCCTAAATACGTTACAGCTTGGGAAGGTCCGGAAGATCCGCTGCGGGAAAAATATCCACTACAGTGTGTAGGAGCTCATACAAAACGCCGTGTACATTCTACCTTTGACAACTCAGGCTGGATGGAAGAAGCAGAGGAGCAGCAAGTATGGATTAATACTGCTGATGCAGCACAGCGCGATTTAGCTGACGGAGATAAGGTGCAGGTTTTTAATGATCGCGGCATGATGATACTGCCAGTGAAAGTCACGCCGCGCATTATGCCAGGTGTAGTGTCTGTTCCTCAGGGAGGCTGGTGGAAACCGGATGAACAGGGAGTTGACCAGCGCGGCTGCATCAATGTTCTTACCAAATATCATTTGACTCCATTGGCATTTGGTAATCCTCAGCATACTAATTTGGTGCAAGTACAAAAGGCATAGAAAGATGAGGGTGAAATATGGGTAAGCAGCTAGCATTTTATTTCGAACAAAAGAATTGTACTGGATGCATGACTTGTCAAGTGGCTTGTAAAGATAAGCATGATTTAGCGGTGGGGCAGCTTTTTCGTAAAGTATATGAGGTTGCCGGTGGGAGCTATCAAGAAAAAGGGACAGCCGTTATTCCAGAGATCTATGCTTTTTGGATATCCATGAGTTGTAATCATTGTATTAATCCATCGTGCATAGAAAGTTGTCCAACTGGAGCATTGCAAAAACGAGCAGAAGACGGAATTGTCTATCTTGATCAAGAACGATGTATTGGTTGCCTTCGATGCTCTAAGAGTTGTCCCTATGATGCACCACAGTATAATCCTAAGATACAAAAAGTTAATAAATGTGATTTTTGCCGTGACCTTTTGGCAGAAGACAAGCCACCAATTTGCGTTGCTTCTTGCCCACTCAGGGCTTTGGATTATGGCCCACTAGATACATTGCGACAAAAATATGGGAATTATAGTCAAACGAAGGGGATGCCTGAAGCAAATATTACTCAACCTGCATTAGTGATAACTCCTCATCGTCATGCCACCAGCAATAAGTAAGAAAATGAGCGATAAGGACGAACTAGTTCAAAAAATAAAATATTTAGGAGGCATTTATGAAGCACCTAAAAGTGATACGTAATTTACATCTTTGGCTAGGTCTATTTTTAACTGTTTTTTTACTGGTGGAAGCAGTGACTGGTTTAATTCTTTCAGAACCATCCCTTATTGGCATCAATAAGGTACAACATGATTCTCAAAGTTTACAAAGTGAAGGTAAAACATCTGCTGCCTCACTTGCAGACAGTGAACAGGATGTTAAAGGTATCGAGCATGCCAAACAAGTATCTGGTGATGTCAGCCTATTAGTATTTGTTAAGCAGTTGCATCAAGGAATTTTTTCTAGTGATAGCTTTCGGTGGATTGTCGAGCTTACAGCTATTGGCATCATGATTCTAACAGTAACTGGTGTATATCTTTCGATACCTTTATTAAAGGCGCAGTTTAAGAGTAAATCCTAGTTTTTTTGATAAGAAAGAGTTGAATGAAAGTTATAAAGATGAAACTTATAGAATATTTACTGCGATTGTTAAATATGAATATATATATCAAAGGTTGACCAGAAAAAAGCTGGAGGCGATTATCGTCTTTGGCTTTTTATTTTTTAAAAATTTGATTCTAGAGGTGCTTAAAAGTGGTTTTAAAATGGATAAAAAAAATAGTAGGAGTTTGTTATCGTTTATTTGCTATAACGATTTTTTTACTGGTCTGGGAATTAGCATCACGTACAGGATTAGCAGATCCAATATTCCTTCCGCCCTTTTCTAAAGTTTTCATCGAATTTATAAATTTGTTAATTAGTGGTGAATTGTTCAAACATCTTGCCATTAGTTTTCAACGATCTATTTTAGGTTTCAGCTTAGGATTAGTAATATCCGTGCCCCTAGGGTTGATAATCGGCTGGTTTAAAGGTTTTGAACGCTTCAGTGATCCTCTATTGCAAACCTTTAGACAGACATCTACATTAGCACTTTTTCCAGTATTTATACTTCTTTTTGGCATAGGTGAAGTATCAAAAATAGCTATTATATTTTGGGGTGTGCAATGGGCTATTCTATTGAATACGATTGCAGGTGTTAAAAATGTTGATCCACTTTTGATCAAATCAGCAAGATCAATGGGAACATCATCATTTAAAATCTTTATAAAAGTAATTATTCCAGCATCTGTACCGTCAATATTTACGGGAGTAAGGTTAAGCGCTACCACATCTGTTTTAATTCTTGTAGCCGCTGAGATGATGGGAGCAAATTCTGGTCTTGGGTTTCTGATATACGACGCTGAAGTCAAATACCAGATTCCCAAAATGTATGCAGCCATAATAAGTATGTCCATGCTTGGTTTAATAATGAACTATTCTCTAGTAGCTATTGAAAAAAGGGTTACTAGGTGGAAAGAGGAGCCACATATAGGTATATAAATTATATTTTTAAGGAGAGAGAAATGAAAAATAGACAAGGAGCACCATTTGTACTTATACTAGCTTTTATATTATTTTTAATTGCAGGATGTTCAAACAAGATTGATGAAGGTAATTATCAATTTAAAAATGGTAAACTTACTAATGAATTTCATTTAAAAGTTATAAAAGGGGGAGCATTTGATTATGCAATGGCAGACTTAAATGGTTTCTTCAAAGATGTTGGAATCGTGAGTGATTATCAGGGACCAATAAAAGGGGGAACTTTAGCTCAGGCTGTAGTAAAGGGTGATGTAGATATTATGCACTCTGGTCATGTGGTGAATATTGCCATGGCAAGAAAGGCGGGAATAAAAATTAAAATTGTAATGGAAGGTATGGTTGATCATCCAGACAATGATAAGGGGCATATGTATTGGGTGGTTCAGGATACAGGGAAAATTAATTCTGCTCAAGATCTTATTGGTAAAAAAAATAGCTGTTTCAGGTAGAGGTAGCTGTGTAGATTTGCTTACTTACGAATATCTCCGCCAAAATGGAATACAACAAGATCAAGTGGAATTGGTAAATATGCCTGATGCACAGCAAGAGCAAGCTTTAAGACAAGGATTGATTGATGTTGCGGTCCTTCATTCTACCTATTCTATGGCAGCTCAACAACGTCCAGGGGTCAAGGTATTGGTTTCTAGCTATCAAATAGGCGAAGCGGCTGGGGATGGTGAGGCTGGAGGATTAGCTGTAAGGGCATTTAGTGAGGACTTTATAAAAAAATATCCTGATGTAGTTAAAGCTTACATAGTGGCAAACTATAGAGGACAACAATGGGGTAATAAGAATTTTGCAGAGGCTAAAAATCTTTGGGCTAAATATAATGATGCACCCGTATCAGGGGGGAACTGGCATTCAAATGACAAATGGGTAGATGAGAAAAAAATTCAATTTTGGGTAGCAATGATGGAACGGAATGGCTTTGCTAAACCGGGAGAAATCGATGTAAAGGATCTTTATACAAATGATCTTAATCCGTTTTTTACTGGTGAATTAAAAGAATAATTACTATGGTGTATGAGTTTTAAACGGCTTGCTGTTCTTTGCTTATTCATTGCCATTATTGCATAAGCTGGTCCTCAACTTAATATTTGAGCATATAAAGTATTGCAATGTATCTATTGGTTATAATGATGTAAGAAAAATAAACATATTATGGGTATTGACAAGAAATCTTTGTGGATATACTATAATGATAAATAACTTAGCGTAAATACATTGCTGACTGGTTTGAGAATCAGAGGCTGTGTCCCATTCATTTTGGGATGCAGCTTTTTTTATTTTCATTGTCAAAACTACCAATGTATATGACAAGGAGGCGATTAAAAAGCAGGAAGTATTAACTCTTACTAACATAACTATTTTTGAAAGGGTGATTTACGTGTTAAAAAAAGGTATTATCTTTAAAATGGTATTGGGGATACTCGGTATTATAATAGCTGCCAGTATGTTTTCTGGATGCTCATCAGGTAAGAAGGAAAGTACTCCAGCCGCGGCAAAAACTGAAGTAACAGTCAAAGTGGGGGCAGCATTAGTGCCTCATGCTGAAATCTTGAATTTTATTAAGCCCAAATTGAAGCAAGAGGGTATTAATCTTGAGGTAGTTGTGCTAGATGATGAAGCCCAGTTAAATCCTGCACTGCAAACCAAACAAATTGATGCTAACTATTTTCAGCATGTTCCTTACTACGAATCAGTAGCAAAGGAAAAGGGCTATAATTTTGTTGTAGCTGCGAAAGTACACGTGGAACCTATCGGTTTTTATTCACAAAAAATTAAAACCAAAGATGAGTTAAAAGAAGGAGCTACTATCGCCATTCCCAACAACCCATCGAATGAATATAGAGCATTAGCGCTTTTACAAGCAAATGGCTTGATTAAATTGAAAGATGGTATTGCGAATTTCTCAGCTACTCCTAGAGATATTGTAGAAAATACAAAAAAGATAAAATTCGTAGAAGTAGAGGCTGCTCAGCTTACTAGATCTCTGCCTGATGTTGATGGTGCTATTATCAATACTAATTTTATTCTTGAAGCTAAAATCGATCCTAAGAGTGCGATTTTTAGAGAAGATGCCAATTCTCCTTATGCAAATGACTTGTACGTAAGGCAAGGTGAGGAAAGCCGGCCAGAAATTAAAAAGCTGGCAGAAGTTTTAAATTCTCCTGATGTTAAAAAATACATCCAAGATAAATACGGAGTTGCTGTGGTTCCTGCTTTTTAAAGAGATATAAATTAAATTTAATTGAACTAACGAATATTGGATTGGTAAGGAAACAGAAGGCTGGGCAGTAAATCTGCTCAGCCTTCGATTTAAATGTTTATCGTATAGTAGTTTTTGAATGATTGCAGGTGGCTAAGCATTAGGGTAGAAATGGTGAGAGATGAAACTTTAAGTGAACCATTACAGCCATTTTTAAATACAAACAAGAAAGGGGAGCTCAATGATGACGCAGGAACTATCTCATGTTGTTTGCAAAAATTGTGCAGCTCGTCTTGCTAAATGGTGTTATGAAAAGTACTGGTGGTTTCGGCTGGTTCGAGAACCATTGTTATTGGGAATGCGTATTTTGGCCAGGTGCCACGGAATTGATGCACGGACTCATAAGGTGCGCAACGATGAATGCCATGGGTGTATTCGTTTTATGAAAGCGGAGTTGGAAGTCAAGTCACCCGTGTTTCGTTTTTTAAATAATTATATTGGTAAAAAAGTAAGCAAGTTACGGGATTCCATGCTGACCCAGGAAGAACTGGATGAGGCAAAACGTTATGCACGCGAGGTAAGTAACTGAGAATTTATAGAAAAGAAGTTTGAAGAGTTTTATAACATGGGAGGGTAATATCATGGCATTTAAGCATGAAGTCCTGGCAGTAAAGGATGAAATCATTGCAACTACGCAAAATTTGATTCAGATTAATACTGTGGAAACAGAGCCTGTGGCCAATGCGCCTTTCGGTAAAGGGAATCGAGAAGCTTTGGACTATGTATTAAACATCGGCAAGCAATGGGGGGTTACTACCAAAGATTTAGATGGTTATGCAGGGTACCTTGAATTTGGTGAGGGGGAAGATGTAGTTGTTATTATGCCTCATTTAGATGTGGTTCCCGAAGGAATTGACTGGGATTATCCTCCTTTTGGCGGAGTAATTCACAATGGGAAAATTTATGGACGTGGTGCTACCGATAATAAAGGACCTGCCGCAGCAGTACTTTACGCCTTTAAAATTGTCAGAGACAGCGGACTGCCCCTAAAGAAACGGGTGCGATTAGTGTTTGGCGTTGATGAAGAAAGTGGGTTTGAATGTGTAAAGCATTATATCAAAGAAGAAGGATTACCTACCATTGGCTTTACACCCGATGGTGCATTTCCTGCTGTTTTTGCGGAAAAAGGTGTTGTTAATGGTACCTTTGTGGCCTCTTTTTCGTCAGAGACACCTACATTAATTTTTACGGGAGGCAGCGCCCGTAATGTTGTACCCCAATATGCCAAGGCTGTTTTCGCGGGAAAAACATATGAAGCAATTGGTGTACCAGCCCATGCCTCCATACCGGAAACAGGGGAAAACGCAATTATTAAATTAGCTGAAGAACTGCAAGGAGTCCTCTTTCATCCAGTACTTGAATTTCTAAAAATTGCTGCAAGCCGCGAAAAGCTAGGAATTGCCTTTAGGGATGAGATTTCTGGGGAACTGACACAGAATCTAGGTTTAATTAAGGTGGATGAGAAAGGGGCCACTCTTAGTATCAATATTCGTTATCCTATTACTAAAAAAGGAGAGGAGATTATTGAAAAACTAAAAGCTGTTGGCAAGATAAATGGTTTTTCCTTTGAAGGATATACAAACTCACCCCCTCACCACGTATCCGAAGAATCAAAGCTTGTACAAACACTGCTCGAGGCTTATACGGAAGTAACCGGTTTGGTTGGGAGACCCATAGCACAAGGCGGTGGTACCTATGCACGAGTCCTTGGTAATTTTGCAGCTTATGGTGCGCGATTTCCAGAAGAAGCGTACAATGCTCATCAGAAAAATGAATGCATTTCAATTGATGCACTGCTTAGAGCTACTGAAATCTATGCAACGGCTATTTATCAGCTTGCGAAAGAGTAATCATGCTGTTGCCTTCTTTCGTGATAACCATTTTATTCAAATTGCACTAAAATTAAATAAAATAGCGTTGTGAGCAACTGACTAGTTATTGTACTAGAGGCTGCGTTCCAGATAATTGGAACACAGCCTTTTAATTGTTATTAGCCTTACATAAATTTCTAAATTGAATATGGCAATAGGATAGTGCAAAAAATTAGATGAGCAAATAAGGAGGAATTGTAATGCCGATTAATTTAAATGTAACTTCAGCAGGTACCAGAGAAAATAGGTTAGGTTCGATAACTGGATATACAGGAGATCTTCATGATTTAGTGAATCAGAGTAGATGCGGGACATTAAAAGAGAGAGAACGATGCTTTAGCCAGTCAAGTTCTTGTGATGCCGGCTGCGCCTTGAGTCAGCTTGCCTATATTAGGGATGTTGCCATCATCAATCATGCGCCCTCAGGCTGCACTGCAATGGCAACAGCAACTGTTGTTGCTCATACGCAGCTGGCAGCGAAAAGGGGACTTGCTTATGATACTGTTTTTCTCGGGACAGATATGGATGAAAATGATACAATTTTTGGTGCAGCCAATGGTCTTAGAGAAATCATCTTGGAAACCTATAACCGATATAAGCCTAATGCTATTTTTGTAGGAACTTCTTGTGTATCCGGAATTATTGGTGAAGATGTAGACAGTGTAATAAGTGAGCTTGCTTTAGAAATTCCTGTTCCTTTATCAGCAGTTCATTGTGAAGGGTTTAAATCAAGAGTATGGGCGACTGGCTTTGATGCAGCGGATCATGCGGTACTTACAAGCCTTGTGAAAGCACCACAAAAAAAGACAAATTTAATCAATTTTAAAAATTTTAATGAAAGCGCTAGAGCAGAAATCATTGAAATTTTTGCCAATTTTGATGTGAAACCTTTTTTTCTGTATTCGAATTCAACGGTAGAAGAAATTTCACATATAGCAGAAGCTCTTGCCACAGTGTCGATATGCGGTACATTAGGTACCTATTTAGGAAATGGGCTGGAAGAGAAATATGGAGTTCCTTATATTAAAACGATCAATCCTTTAGGTATTGTAGGTTTTGAAACATGGCTTAGAGCAATCGGTCATGTCATTCATAAAGAAACGGCAGTGGAAGCTTACATTGAACGCGAGCGGGCAAAATACCTGCCTAAACTTGAAGAAATCAAAAAAGAACTCTCGGGGCTTCGTGCAGTCCTCGGCATGGGGGCAAGCTATGCTTTTCAAGTATCACGTGTGCTGCAAGAGCTTGGTGTAGAAGTCGTGTGGGTAGCTTCATGGCATTATGATACGAAATACGATGACAATGAAATTCCACCACATATCGAGTATCTGGCGAAAGAAAGCCCCTATAATTTCAAAGTAAGTGTTTCAGATCAGCAAAATTTTGAAATTCTAAATATCTTGCATAAGTACCAACCGGATATTTATTTAGCTAGGCATCCTGGCACAACTGTGTGGGCAATAAAACAAGGAATTGCAGCCTTTTTCTTGGCAGATGAGTATAAGACATTTGGGTATCGTGGTACCTTGGATTTTGCTCAGACCATACTGGATACCATCAAAAATAGAAGCTTCGAGAAGAATCTTGCAGCAAGAATCACTCTTCCCTATACAGATTGGTGGTATCAGCAGAATAATGCAGCTTTTTTAAAGGAGGATTTGAGATAAATGCCCAAAATATTAGATCAGCCTAGATATAAATGCGCTCTGGGTGCCATGCAAACGGTGCATGGCATTGCTAAGGCTTTGCCAATATTACATTCAGGTCCTGGCTGCGCCGATAAACTCTCTGGTAGTCAAGGTGGTTCAGGCCATTTTGCGCCTCGTATTTTTCCTTGCACAAATCTTAGTGAAAAAGACGTAATATTTGGTGGCGAAGAAGGACTAAGAGAAATCATTGAAAATGCGCTGAAAATAGTAAATGCCGATTTGTATGTGGTATTAAGCGGTTGTTCTTCTGAAATTGTCGGTGATGATATTCAAGAAGTGGTCAGATCCTTTAAAGATGCGGAAAAACCAGTTATTTTTGCATCGACCGCAGGATTTAAAGGAAATAATTTTCTGGGACACGAGTGGGTTATTCAGGCCATCATTGAACAGTATTTAAAACCAGCAGATAAGAAGACCAAGGGGTTGGTAAATATATGGGCAAGTGTTCCCCAACACGATCCTTTTTGGTATGGAAATTTATTTGAATTGGAGAATCTTGTTACCCAACTTGGGTTAACGCCCAATACGATTTTTGGCTATGACAGAGGCATCAAGAATATTGATAAAATTCCAGAAGCTGAATTTAACCTTCTTGTATCGCCTTGGGTAGGTTTGAGTAATGTGAAATTATTAGAAGAGAAATTTGGAACGCCCTATTTGCATCTTCCCACTCTTCCTATTGGGGCATTTGAAACTAGTAAATTCTTACGAGTGGTAGGAGATTTTGCTGGGATCGATAAACAAAAAGTAGAAGATATCATTACCGAAAATGAAAAAAAATATTACTATTTTATTGAACGATATGCCGACGTATTTCTGGAAACGCGTATTATGTCAAAACGATTTGTTGTGATCTCGGAGGCACAGTATTCCCTGGCAATTACTAAATTCTTGGTAAATGACGTGGGCTTGTTTCCTTCGAAACAGTATATTACAGACAATACGCCCAAGGAATATCAAGAACAGATAAAAGGGTATTTTAAGGATTTGAATTGGAAGATAGAAGCAGAGGTGGCATTTATATCAGACGGGCATTTGATACAAAATGAAATTAAAGATACTTTTTTTAGTGGCTATCCTTTAATTATCGGCAGTTCATGGGACAAGAAAGTCGCAGAGCAAACACAAGCACATTATTTGTCTGTTTCGTGGCCACTAAATGAAAGACTCGTGATAAATAGTTCTTATGTAGGTTACGGTGGTGGACTTAAGCTGCTTGAAGATATATATTCTGTTGTTCTTACCCGATTTAATTAAAGAAAGTAGGGAGAATGAATAGATATATTTCTAATAAGTATTGACACGGTTGTGTTCTTGATGGTAATATACAGAATAATAATTGAATACAGTTTTACCTATCTTCGCCAATCTATGGCAAACAGGAAACTGGTCAGCTAATAAACTGAAGGTTAAAGAATGACTCATTCTTTAACCTTTTTTTGTTTATGCAAAAATAGTATATATGCTGAATCTAAGAGGAACTTCATGTATTTATCAGCAGTTCAATAAAGAGGATGAAGGGGTTGGATTTTTATGTCAATTAATCTTACGACACCAGAAGCTCAAATAAGAGAAAACAGATTATCGTCTATAACCGGCTATAAAGGTTCGATAAAAGACTTGGCGGCACAAGCTGGCGGGTGCACTTTAAAAAGTGGGGAGCGAGGCTTCACTCAGACAACTGCTTGCAGCTTAGGTTGTGCTCAGGGGCAATTAGTATTGATTAAAGATGCCGCAGTAGTTGGTCACAGTGCCATTGGATGCGGATCTGATACAATACAAAGTAATATTAATAATCGCCGCGGTCAATTTTCTCGAGAGTTGGAATATACCAATATTAATTACATTAATACCAATATGACGGAGGAAGCTACTGTTTTTGGCGGTGCTGCTAAACTTAGGGAAGGAATAAGAGAAGCTTATCGGCGGTTTAACCCTAAAGTAATATTTGTGACAACATCCTGCGTATCTGGGATAATTGGGGAAAATGTTAGTGGGATACTGGAAGGATTAGCAGAAGAAATACCTGTTCCATTAGTTCCTGTTCACTGCGAAGGCTTTCGCTCCAAACTTTGGGCATCAGGTTTTGATGCAGCTTTTCACGCGATTTTGACTTATATTGTTAAACCAGCAGAGCAAAAGAACCCAAATCTAGTGAATATTATTAACTTTTCGGGTATTGGCAGAAAAGAGGTTGTTCGATTACTTGGCCGTTTAGGTTTAGTTCCACAATTTCTCGTTCAATTCACTACTGTGGAGCAATTGAGCAAAATATCAGAAGCAGCGGCGACTCTTAGCTTTTGCGGAACCTTGGGAAGTTATCTAGCCAGCGGTCTGGAAGAGCATTTTGGCGTTCCTTATATAAAATCTTTGCAGCCACATGGAATCGCTGGTATAGACAGCTGGTTAAGGGAACTAGGTAAGGTATTGGGTAGAGAAGAAGAGGTTGAAAGACTCATTGCGGCAGAAACAGCTGCTATCGCTCCAGAATTAAGTGAATTAAGAGAAAAACTTAAGGGCAAACGAGTGGTAATCGGTATGGGGCCAAGTTTTGCCCAAAATTATACGAGACTTTTGCAGGAACTTGCTTTAGAAGTGGCATGGACAGCAAGCTGGCATTTTGATCAACGCCATGATTATGGTGAGGTTCCAGCCTCAGTTTTAGAATTGGCGAAGCATGAAAAAGATATTCCTGCCTGCGTCAGTGAACTGCAAGTCCATGAAATTAACAATCTATTGAGGCAATTAAAGCCTGATCTGTTTGTTTGCCGGCATCCAGGTATGGCAATTTGGTCTGCTAAACTAGGAATACCTACTATTTTTATTAATGACGAATATCAATCTTTCGGTTACCAAGGTTTAATTAATTTTGGCAATCGTATTGCCGATGCCCTAGCCAATCCGACTTTTGTCCAATATCTTGCTAGTAAAATCAAGTTGCCTTACACAAACTGGTGGTTAGAACAAGATGCATTTAAATTTTTGGGTGAAGCGCCTCAGAAAAAAGAGAAACTTACTAAGGCGGTGGTGTAGTGGCTAAAGCTGCTAAGACGATTAAAGTAATTGAACAAGTAAGATATTCTTGCGCTTTGGCTGCCCTGCATTCTGTTTTGGCTATTGATAGAGCAGTACCTATTCTGCATGCGGGTCCTGGCTGCGGTCAAAGATTATCGACAGCCTTAAGCACTACAAATGGATATCAAGGTACTGGTTATGCGGGGGGGGCATGCGATGCCCTGCACCAATAGTACAGAAACAGAAGTCATATTTGGCGGTGAAAAAAAATTAAAAGAGCTAATAACCCATAGCCTAGAAGTAATGGATGCAGATTTATATGTAGTTCTTACTGGATGTACAGCTGATATTGTCGGCGATGATTCAGCAGAAGTAGCAAGAGGTTTTCAAAAACAAGGTAAACCAGTTGTTTGTGCTCAAACAGGTGGTTTTAGCGGCAATAATTTTGTTGGACACGAATTAATAGTAGGTGCTATTATTGATCAATACTTGCAGCCCTCAGAAGAAATAGAACCTGGTTTGGTCAATGTTTTTTCTGTAATTCCTTACTATGATGCTTTCTGGACTGGTAATCTAGAGGCCATTCGTAAGCTATTAGAAGCGATCGGTCTAAAAGCCAATATTATTTTTGGGCCAGGCGGTGGCGTGGATGCACTGAACAAGGTGCCTAAGGCACAATTTAATTTGTTGTTATCACCTTGGATTGGTTTAAGCAATGTGCAGCAATTAGAAGAAAAATTTGGGACTCCTTATTTGCATTATCCAGTCCTGCCAATTGGTCCTACTGAGACGAGTAAGTTTTTGCGGGCTGTTGGTGGATATGCAGGATTGCCAGCAGAACAGGTGGAAGCTGCGATTAAGGAATTGGAAAAGCCCTATGACTATTATATTGAGCGGTCAGCTGATTATTTACTCCAAGCACGAGTAGGGTTGCCTAGCCGCTTTATAACGATTTCTGATAGCTTTTATACCCTTGGAATTTCTAAATTCTTAGTGAATGATCTGGGATTTTTGCCAGGAACTCAGTTTATTATTGATAATATCCCTGTAAAATACCAAGCAGATTTAACGGAAGAGTTTAAAAATCTTAGTCCAACCATTTCTGCTCCAGTGGTATTTACCAATGACAGCGGTACAATACGGGAAAAGTTGAGAGAAACTAAGTTTCGGGGTAAGCCTTTAATTCTAGGTAGTGCTTGGGATCAAATGATTGCTAAAGAGCTGAATGGTTATCAGCTAAGTGTTTCCTTTCCTGTTGCTGATCGATTTATACTAAATAGTACCTATATAGGCTATGATGGAGCGTTACGTTTGGCAGAAGATATATTTTCTAAGTTGGTAAGTTCGAATTACTAATGAATACTCACTTAAAAAAGCTTGCTGATCAAATTATTAATGTTTCGGGTATTATTATTCTTATACTAATTTGGGAGATTGCTCCACGAATTGGAATGGTGGATAAACAATTTTTCCCTCCATTATCTCAAGTCCTGCTCTTTCTTGGAAGTCTTGCTGCTAGTGGTAAGCTGTTCTTACATGTTGCTGCAAGCTTACAGAGAATCTTCATTGGCTTAGTGCTAGCCTCTGCCATTGCAGTGCCTGCTGGTTTTCTCCTGGGAGGGGTTTTTCCAAGCTTGTCACGGAAAGTGGTGCCATTATTTAGATTATTGGAGCAGGTTAATCCTTTATGCTTATATGTGATTTTTATGCTTTTCTTTGGAATTGGCGAAAAGGTTAAGGTCATTATTATCTTTTGGGCGATTATCTGGCCAATTCTGTTTACGACTATTGCTGGTGTTCAACAAGTAAATCCTCTTTATATTAAAATCGCTCGTTCCTTTGGTGCTGATAAATTTACGATTTTTAATAAGGTTATTTTACCAGGTGCTGCACCAGCTATTTTTACTGGTATACGGGCAGGTGCAACCCATGCATTTTTTATCCTTGTTATTGCTGAAACGATGGGGGCTTATTTTGGTCTAGGACGTTTAATTAGAACTTCGGCTTTTGGGGCGTTTATCATTATTGCCCTATTGGGGATGACAATCGATTATCTACTTCATTTACTAGAAAGTAGCCTTTTAGATTGGAAGCATAGTTTGAAAAGAGAAGAGAATAAATATAGCATAAAGTAAAAAAGTGCCAGCTGCTTATTAGGGTATAAGCAGCTAGTTCAAGCTCCGGGGAACAATCTTCACGGACAACCGGCTGGCTAAAAGCTAGAGGCTGCCTTCTATTCATTTGGAATGCAGCTTCTAGCTTTTACATATAAAAAATGATATGAGGAGTGTTTACTATGGCAGTTGCTCTTTCACTTGATAACGAGGACCTAGCAAAGGTTTACGATGTAGTAAGTGATTCACAGTTTAACAATGGACGTATTTTAGTTGAAATGCTGGAAATAAAACGCGGTGATTCAGTATTGGATGTAGGAAGTGGCACTGGCAGACTGGGGAGACATGTAAGTGCTATACTTGGTCAATCTGGTAGTTATATTGGTATTGATCCTCTAGGAGAGCGTATCAAGATTGCCAATGAAAAGAACGAACATCCTAATGCCGTATTCCAGATTGGTAATGCCGAAGACCTTAGTACTATTGTGGATAGTAGTGTAGATGTGGTATATCTAAATGCAGTTTTTCATTGGGTACTCAATAAGGAAGTCGCTTTAACCGAGATATTCAGGATTCTTAAGGCAGGAGGAAAAGTGGGAATTACGACAGCTGCTAAGGAATTGAAGACCGTTACTAAAGTGAGAGTAATCACCGACAGAGTGCTGCAGTGCGCTCCTTATGACAAATTGGTACGATTAGAAGATAGTACTCAAAACCAGCATGGCTTATCGACCACTGAGCTTATTAGACTATTGATGGAGGCTGGCTTTAAGATAAAGGATGTTCAGGTCAAAGAGATTAGGCGCACATATCAGACAGCAAAGGATGTCATCAGATTCAGTGAAGCTAGCTCTTTTGGCAATTACCTAAACCATGTTCCTGACTCACTACGTGAGCAGGCTAAATCGGATATTGCAGTCGAACTTGAAAAATATCGGACGGAAGACGGAGTGCAATTCAATGGTTATACGATATTTGCCGTTGCCACAAAAGAGTGACCTCACTATATAGGTATTTATTAGCATGAGTTGGCTAGTCAGTAGTTCTTGTTGAAGGCGTGGGGGAAATCATAAATGCCGTCTATTGAAATAGGCGGCATTTATGATTAACTATATTCTAAAATCCGTTAATCCATTGTTACATTGGGATTTTATTGTTTAATATGCTTGACCAGTTCTATGGCTAAACCAATATACTCTTGTGGCGTCAAAGCTAATAATCTGGCTTTATCTTCCTCTGGCAATTCCACACTGGCAATAAACGTTTTTATTTCTACTTCACCAATTGCCTTGCCGCGAGTAATTTCTTTTAACTTATCATAGGCATTGGAATGACCATGCTTACGCATTACTGTTTGTACAGCTTCTGATAAAACTTCCCAGGCGCCAGCTAAGTGATTTTCAATGGCCTGTGTGTTGGCTAGTGTTTTGCCAAAACCTTTTGATGCGTAAGAAAGTGCTATATGAGAATATCCAATGGCCGATCCTATATTTCGTTGCGCAGAGGAGTCGCTAAGATCTCTTTGTAAGCGGGATATAGGAAGCTTATTTGCCAGATGATCCAGTAGTGCGTTGCTAAGTCCTAGATTTGCCTCTGAATTCTCAAAATCGATAGGATTGACCTTATGAGGCATCGTAGATGAGCCAACTTCACCACTTATGGTTTTTTGTTTAAAATATCCTAAAGATATATACAGCCACATGTCCCGGTCAAAATCTAGGACAATGTTGTTAAAACGGTTAATGGCATGGAAACATTCTGCGACATAATCATGAGACTCTATTTGAGTTGTCAGCGGATTGTACACTAGACCTAAGCCCTCAACAAAATTTTTAGCGACATTTTCCCAATCGATTTCAGGGTAGGCAATCTGATGAGCATTAAAGTTACCAACAGCGCCATTGAATTTCCCGAGAAACTCAAGGCTGCGGATTTGTTTCAATTGTCGATTCCATCTATATACAAATACGGCAAGCTCTTTTCCCATGGTAGTAGGAGAGGCAGATTGTCCATGAGTGTGTGCCAGCATGGACACATCTTTCAATGCTTCGGCCTTATTTGTCACTTCAGTGGTAAGTTTTTCCGCCGCTGGCAGCCAAACTTTATCGATTCCTTCCTTTAGCATTAGTGCATAGGATAAATTGTTTATATCCTCAGACGTGCAGGAAAAGTGAATAAATTCAAGGACATCAGACAATGACGTTGGACTCAGTGTGTCTCTTAGGAAATATTCGACGGCTTTTACGTCGTGATTCGTAATTTTTTCAATGTTTTTGATTTTTACAGCCACTTCCTCATCGAAGGTAGCAATAATATTTCGTAATAACTGTACTTCGTCAGAGGTAAAAGTCCTTACTTCACTAAACGATGGGTTAGCCGCCATCGTGATCAGCCACTCAATTTCCACATGGGTGCGATATTTCATTAATGCCCATTCAGAAAAAAAGTCGCCTAATGGTTTGGTAATAGATTCATAGCGTCCGTCAAGCGGAGTTAAAGATTTAATACTCATAAATACCCTCTTTATTATATAAAATTTTGTAAAACCCAAATAAGTGAAAGCGTATGATGGTTCCTCAATTACGTTTTTTATACGTTTTCGATTATTGTTAATACTATTTTACCATTATAGTCAAATTTATTCCAAGAGGAAATATAGAATCTAAATTATATTATTGAGATTAGCTATAAATTAACGTTAACAATATGATATACTCTGCCATGCCTTTCCTGCAATATTTAGCAGTTTAAATAGGTTATCACATTTTGATACCAACAATTCATTTATGGATTTAAACGACTCGTTTCTAGGCAATTAACAAAGGATTAAAATGGATTGCTGTGATAAAATTAAATCAGTAAGATACTGGAGTTACTGTTATAAAGAATAGGTGTAGATAAATTTGAATGAAAGCTATTGACAGGGAATAAAATTGTATATATCCTATAAACTATAAAGAATTGTATTGCTTAGAAATTACTTGCGATGAAGTATTGACCTTCAAGCTGGTAATTAGAATAATTTTATGTAAAAACGCTGAAAATTGAATAATCAAATTAACTGGCTGAAAGTAAAGAGGTTAAACTACAAAATAGTAGTTTAACCTCTTTTTTTATCTAACAAAAAATTAAATATACTCTAGCCCAAAACTGCCAATATTACAGCGATGCAATTTCTTAGCTATGGCAGCTTATATTAACAGATTATTTCTTAGGAGGTCACTTAAATGTCTACTTTTATCGAACGTGCAAAAGTTACCTGTGCTCTTGGCGGTGCAATTGTTACCCTATCTGCACTACCGAAGGCAGTTCCTATTGTCCATGCATCTGGTGGATGTGCAGGTACATTATCAGGTACATATAATCTGGCAAGCGGCTACAAGGGATCCGGATATTGTGGCGGTACCATGATACCTACCTCAAATATTGTCGAAAATGATATCGTTTTCGGTGGAGAAGATCGCCTGGAAGAACAGATTATCAACACTGTCAAAATAATAGATGCCGATCTTTATTTTGTGGTGACTGGCTGCCAAGTTGAAATTATTGGTGATGATGCTGTAGGTGTAACTCATCGTTTTAAAGATGATAAGGCAACAGTACTTGCTGCCAATACACCAGGCTTTTTAGGTGATAGCTTTAAAGGGTACGATGTAGTATTGAGTACCATTGCTGCTGAATTGATTGAGAAGAAAAAAATAAAAGCTGAGAATACTGTCAATATCCTGGGAATTGTACCTGGACAGGATGTTTTCTATCGGGGAAATATCAGAGAAGTTAAAAGATTACTAAATCAATTAGGCCTAAAGGTAAATACCTTCTTTGGTGATGGGGAAAGTATTGAGAAAATTAGAAACTATGGTGATGCTTCTCTGACAGTTGTTTTTTCTGAGAACTATGGTATTGAGACAGCCCGAGTTTTTGAAGAAAAGCATGATATTCCTTATATAACGACTGATCTTCCTATTGGTGCAACGAGAACAGAGGCGTTTTTATATAAAGTAGGTGAACAACTGGGGATTAAGTCAGCCGTAATTGACGATCTTATCACAGAAGAACGGCAGTATTATTATAGCTATATCGAAAGAATATTAGACATCTATACCGATCTGGATTTTCAAAGGTATGCTATTGTTTCAGCCGATACCAACTATGCATTCCCATTAACAAGTTTTCTCGCAGATGATTTAGGCTGGATTCCTCACATCGTTGTCATTCATGATGATATTGACGATCTACGTAAAAAAGAATATGAATTAAAATTTAAGCAGCTCGGCTCCGAAACGAAACCGAAGGTGGTATTTGAACTGCAAGCAGGGCAGCTCCTCAGCCATGTACGAAAAAGTTGGAAGCACAACAATAATGACAAATATTATGATACACTCAGCCCGGCTTTTCTTGTTGGCAGCAGCCTGGAAGCGAGTACAGCACAAAAGCTTGGGGCGGGCTTCCTTCCCGTAGTATTTCCTGTTACAAATCGGGCTGTTTTAGATAGAGGATATACTGGATATAAAGGTGGTTTGACTCTAACGGAAGACATTATTTCAGCGCTTGTCAGTGATCGATAATATGATGAAGGAGGTATAACAATGTCTAAATTGACAGAAGGTCTTACATATGATTATTTATCCGCAGAAGCAGCACCTATCAGAGAAGCTCGAATTGAGACATGCAATGCATTTGGTGGTTCCTGCCATAGTCTGAAAAAAGGTATGGGAACTGGCTGCAGCAGGAATAACAGCAGAAAGTTTGCTCAGGGAGGCGGTTGCCAGTTAAACTTGGCATTGGGGATTGTTAGTAGTTTTCAAAATGTAGTAATCATTATTCACGGCCCTCTTGGCTGTGGTTCTAATAATCTGGGAAGAGCTGGTATGCGAAAAACTGCTAGAATCCTAAAACAAAGGCCAACAGCCACTGATACAATCTGGATACAAACCAATTTGGATGATACGGATGTTATTACAGGTGGTATTGAAAAATTGCGCCAAGCGGTTCTGTACGCTGAACAAGAGTATCGTCCCGATGCCATTATTATCGGCAATAGTTGTGTGCCTGGCATTATAGGTGATGATATCGATACACTCTTGAATGAACTTGATGAGCAAATTGCGGCAAAAGTTGTGCCTGTTCATTGCGAAGGGTTCAAAAGCAAATATGTTGCGACAGGTTATGATTCCGCATATCATGGTGTATTGAAAAAAATGGTAGAACCTATACAAAAATATGATAAGGTTCTTCCAAATGAAGTTGCAGATTCAAATGAAAAATATCGCCACAGTAAAATCGTGAATCTTTTAAATGTCGGTTCCACAAGTTACGGTGATGAAGTTGAGCTATCAAGGCTTCTTACCGCTCTTGGTTTAGAGGTTCGAGTTCTGCCGTTGTATTCAAGTGTCGAAGAAATTTCCCGTATCAGCGAAGCTGCACTGAATATAAGCATTTGCGCAACACACGATGACTATCTTGTCGGCCATTTGAAAGAACGATTTGGTACGGAATACATTATTGATACTCTACCGATTGGGATAAAAAATACAAACCAATGGTTGCGAGTAATTGCAAAATTCTTCAAGCTGGAAAACGAGGTAGAGAAGCTGATTGCTATTGAAACGACACAACTAGAGGAAGCCTTGGAGCCATTCAAAAAAGTACTGAAAGGCAAGAGTGTGTTTGTTGGCGGTGGTGAGACGCGCATCTTTACTACCGGTGAACTTTATCAGTCATTGGGTATGAAGGTTGTGGGGCTGAAACCGCATAACTTCGACCGCTTTGCGATTCCAATGATTGATAGTATTGATGATCCAGAGGCTGTTATTGATGTGGCACCAGGTCAGCCGGCAGAAGAATTGGTTATTCTTAATCGGCTTAGACCCGATCTTTATGTTGGTCATTCACAAGCAAATGCATGGATAACAAAACTGGGTATCCCTACCGTGCCTCTTTTCGGTCAATCCTTCAATTACATGGGTTATTCAGGTGCTTTTGAACTGGCAAGAAAAGCTGCGAGAGTGCTCAAAAATACCTCCTTATCCAAGAAAATAGTATCAAATGTTGCTTTGCCATTTCGACCCATATGGTTCGAAAGCAACCCTTTCGATAACATCAAAGAGGCACAGGTCTAAAATAAGAGTTCTAACTAATCTTAAACCTTATTAAAACCACATAAAATTACAGGAGGGATAGTAATGGCTGTCATTGTGGATAATCTAACCGAACTTATCGGTAATACTCCTCTGCTGCGACCGAATTCTTTTTCTAAACTTGCAAAATTGAATAGTGAGTTGTTACTTAAGCTAGAATATTTTAATCCTTTGGGTAGTGTGAAAGATAGAATTGGTAATGCAATGGTTGTAGATGCTGAAAAAAAGGGTTTGCTTAAAAAGGGAACGGTGATTATTGAGCCTACCAGTGGCAATACTGGTGTCGGACTCGCCTTTATAGCCGCTGCAAGAGGCTATAAAATTATACTTACCATGCCTGATACCATGAGTTTGGAACGACGGACTTTGTTAAAAGCTCTCGGAGCGGAACTTGTACTCACTCCTGGTGCTGATGGAATGAAGGGCGCGATTCGCAAAGCAGAAGAACTTTCTACACAAGTGTCAGATTCTATTATCTTGCAGCAGTTTAATAATCCTGCGAACCCAGCAATTCACCGGGAAACAACAGGGAAGGAAATTTGGCGAGATACAGATGGTAAGGTTGATATTTTTGTCGCTGGTGTCGGTACTGGGGGAACGATTACTGGCGTGGGGGAAGTACTTAAAGGAAAAAATCCTAATATCAAAATTGTAGCAGTTGAACCGAATGATTCTCCTGTTTTGTCAGGTGGCAATCCCGGCCCCCATCAAATTCAAGGTATCGGGGCTGGATTTGTGCCTAAGGTTTTCAAATTTGAAGTTGTCGATGAAATCTTTAAAGTGAAAAATGATGAGGCTATTGATACTGCCCGGGTGCTTGCAAGAGTGGAAGGGCTGCTCGTGGGCATTTCTTCCGGCGCCGCTGCCTTTGCAGCTGCTCAGATTGCCAGACGGCCTGAGAATCAGGGCAAAACCGTAGTTGCACTGCTTCCAGATACAGGTGAAAGATATCTATCCACTGTTCTTTTTAAAGAGTTGACAGAGGAAGATAGTAAATATTGGAGTTGAGAGAAAATGATGTTCATATGCTCGTTTCTACGAAACTGGTATCCTTAAAGCACTTAAAAAATTGCCGATGACTCATTGTAAGTTTTTTATTGCACATTATCCTCGAGGTACGATATACTATTGCTATACAACCTTGGTTGAAGTTATGAATAAAGAGAATATGTATTTCATTGTATAAATCATGCAAAGAAATGATTCATAATTATTAAAAAAGATAATTAGAAATAATATCTACGTTATGAGACTGATTAGATAACTAAAGGTCAAAATAAATTTGGTTGTAGCCAAGTTTATTTTGACCTTCTTTATGCACTAGGGTATTTCTAGTGACTGTAATAACAACTAGATTTTATTTAGTATGAAAAAATATTACATGAGGTGATTTATATGCTAATCCGTCATTCAGAAGACTTTAAATGGGAGAATATCCCTGTTCTCGCCTATAAAGAAGAAGGAAATCATTTTAAAAATATTACAAGACAGCTTCTGCTGGAAGGAGAGCCAGAGTTGCCTTGTCAGCTTCGCTATTTTGAAGTTGCACCAGGTGGACATTCTACTTTAGAACGTCATCAACATGTTCATTTTGTAGTAATCTTGAGGGGCGAAGGAGAAGTATTAGTAGGTAAGGAAGTCTATCATGTACGAGAAAAGGATGTACTAGTGATTCCTACCTTTACATGGCATCAGCTTCGGGCTACCGTAGATGACAGTCCCCTTGGTTTTCTCTGTCTAGTAAAAGAGGATCGTGATAAAACAATTTTGCCAACAGAGGATGAGTTGCAGGTACTGAAGAGCGATCCGATTATCGCTGCATTCATAAAGAGCTGAACAAGCGAAATCGGATTTAAGAGATTAATGTTAAAAAATAATATAGATTTTTAAGACAACTGACTAGTGGTAGCTAGAGGCTGTATTCCATAAGCTTGGAGTGCAGCCTTTAATTTCAGCATTTCAAGATGGGTTTTGTTGCCAAATTAGAAGCTGTATATTGGCAAGTATGGCTTTTATATAGGAAAGGGGCTGGTATATGCTGAAGACTATTCTTTTACGTGGTTTATGGATCATGGTATTAGTTATTATCATCATGACCGTTCCAAGTGTACATTTTCTTTTTTCAGCTGTGTCCTTGGGGAGTGCGGTTCCAGATCATATCACCTTAACCTGGAGTGGTGATCCACAAACATCTCAAACCATAACATGGAGAATGGATAAAGATGCCAAAGATGGGTTCGTTGAGTATGGTGAAAATTTGGCAACACGACCATTTCCCTATGATACTAGAACTGTTACTTCAAATGTAGAAGAATTATCGACTAATGCAGGAGATATGAGTATTCATTCTGTGACTCTAAGCAAGCTGAAGCCTGGAACCCGATATTATTACCGAGTAGGTTATGGAAATCTATGGAGTGATTGGTATGAGTTCACAACCGCACCTAAGGATACTCCTGGGTTTACCTTTCTTATTTTTGGTGACTCTCAAAGTGTAAACTATAATGTTTGGGGGGCTACCTTGCATCAAGCTTTTCATGCGAATTCACAAGCAGCATTCTTTATTAATGCAGGGAATTTAATAGATATAGGGCAAGATTTCATGCAATGGAATGCTTGGTTAGAAGCAGCTAAGGGCGTAATTAATACCATTCCAGCCATGCCAGTATCGGGAAATCATGAAATATATACGCTGGATCATCAAATTTCTCAGCCTACATTATATACAACTCTCTTTAAATTACCGCCTAATGGTCCAGAACATCTGAAAGGGAAAGTATATTCATTTGATTATGGTGAGGTACATTTTGTAATGCTTAATCAAAATGATGAAAATAGCCGTTTATCAGGCATAGTAAATGAAGAAAAAGTATGGTTAGAACAGGATTTACAAAGAACAAATAAAAAATGGAAAGTAGTAGTTTCTCATCAGCCACTCTACAAGAATGAGATAAGTGCTACCGAAGATAAGAAAGCAGATTTCGTACCAATATTCGACAAATATCATGTTGATATCGTCTTTTCAGGGCATGAACCAATATATGCTCGCACGCATCCCTTGTATAATAATGAGATTGTAGATAAAGCTGCTCTGGGGACGATTTACGTTACATCAGGAAAGAGCGGCACAAAAAACTATCAAAATTCGGAGGCTAAGCCATGGGATGTAGTTTTTTACAATCCATTAGACGAACCTATCTATCTTACCGTGGAAGTGCAATCTTCCATTATGGCGGTAAAAGCATTCACACAACAAGGTTTTATGATTGATGCTTGGGCGATTGAGAAACTATCTGATAAAAAGAGTGCAAATGATAAGAACCTAAAGAATAAGTTAGTTGCATTCTAAAAAAGCAGTTCTTCCTAACATGCTCCCATATAGGAAGGAAACTCTATACATTAGATCTCATATTGTCTAAATTGACTTTTATAAAAATCAATGATATGATTTATTTAAATCTATAAAGTGACGTTGTAAGCTGACTGTATGTAATAACAGAGGCTTCAGGCAAAGTAAGTATTTTGTCTGAAGCCTCTTTATTTTTTATTAACTAGGAGGATTTGGTATGAGTGTCATTAATCTTAAAGCATCGGAGGTTCAAACCAGAGAAGCGCGCTTGGGTTCTATTACAGGGTTTGCTGGAACGGCAGGTGAACTGGTTGGATGTGCACGTGCAGGTAAGCTGAAAGAAAGTGACAGAAGTTTTAGTCAATGTATGGGCTGCAGTTCTGGTAACGCCTTTTGCCAATTGGCCATGATTCAGGATGCTGTCGTTGTCAATCATGCCCCCATAGGCTGCTCAGGAGATTTTTTTACTTTTAACTTTGTATATCGGGTAGGTCAGATGGAAAGAGATCTTCCGCCTGTAATTGGGCGATATTTTAGCACAAATATTGAAGAACAAGATACTATTTTTGGGGCAACCCAGAAACTTGCCGATACAATTCGTAAGGCTTATGAAAGAGCTAAACCCAATGCTATATTTATTACAACTTCTTGTGCATCTGGAATTATTGGTGACGATGTGGAAGGCGTTGCAAACGACCTGTCAGAAGAATTAGGGATTCCTGTGATAGCCTGCTTTTGTGAGGGTTTTAAATCAAAGATTTGGACTACTGGATTTGATGCGGCATACCATTCCATTGTTAGAAAGTTGGTAAAGCCACCTGAAAAAAAATCAAATAAAGTTAATATTATAAATTTTTGGGGGCGCAAAATATTTGATGAATTATTGAATCCATTAGGATATGAAGCAGATTACATAGTTCCATTTTCAACAGTAGCTCAGTTGGAACGTATTTCGGAAGCAGCAGCTACCATTCAGGTTTGTTCCACTCTTGGGACTTATATTGGTGCTGCTCTGGAGCAGGTTTATGGCGTACCTGAAATCAAGTCTCCTCCAGCTTATGGTATCGCGGGTACGGATCGATGGATGAGAGAAATCGGGAAAATTCTTGATAGGCAAGAGGAGATTGAAAAAGTTATTGCCAAGGAACATGAGCGTGTATTGCCACAGCTTGAGGAATATCGTAAAAAACTTCAGGGGAAAACTGCTTATCTGACAGCAGGTGCTGCCCACGGGCATGCTTTAATTGCACTTTTGAAGGAATTAGGCATGACAGTGCAGGGAGCGGCTATTTTTCATCATGATCCTATTTATGATAATGAAGATGTGGCTTCTGATGCTTTGGCTCATGCTGTCAATACCTATGGTGATATTCCTAATTATAATGTTTGTAATAAACAAGCCTATGAATTAGTTAATATCTTAAATAAAGTGAAACCAGATATCATGATTGCAAGACATGGCGGTATGACGATGTGGGGAGCGAAGTTAGGCATCCCTACGCTTTTAATTGGCGATGAACAGCTAAGTTTTGGCTATCAGGGTGTTTTAAATTACGCGGAAAGAATTCTGGAGTCTCTTGATAACAAGGAATTTGTTATCAACCTTGCTAAACATAGTACCATGCCTTACACAAAATGGTGGTTGGAACAAGACCCATTTTCTTTTCTTAGGAGTGACTTAGATGTTAAAGCTTATTGAACAACCGCGTTATTCTTGCGCATTAGGTGCACAGCAATCTGTGATTGCGATAAAAAGAGCTGTTCCAATTTTGCATTCTGGACCAGGCTGCGGTGACAAAATTAATAGACTCCTTGGGCAAGGTGAAGGCTATGCCGGTGGCAATACCGTACCTTGTACAAATGCCAGTGAATCTGAGATCGTTTTTGGCGGTGAACAAAAATTAAATAATGTAATTGATGGTGCCTTGAAAGTAATCGATGCCGATCTGTATGTCGTGTTAACAGGCTGCACTTCAGATATTATCGGCGATGATATCGCTCAGGTGGCAAGTACTTATCAAGAACAGGATAAACCCATTGTATATGCTGAAACAGGTGGTTTCAAAAGCAATAATTATGTGAGTCATGAGATAGTAGTCAAAGCTATTATTGATCAATATGTAGATAAGTTTAAAATAGGAACAGACAAAATTAAAGGGCTGGTTAATGTGTTTGCCACCATTCCATATCAAGATCCTTTCTGGAATGGGAATCTAGAGGAAATAAAGAGAATTTTAGAAGGAATAGGCCTTAGGGTCAATATTCTTTTTGGGGCAGAATCAGGCGGTATTAAAGAATGGCAAACTATTCCCCAGGCTGAATATAGCATTGTGATTAGTGCCTGGTCAGGATTAGGCATTGCGCAGCATTTAGAAAATAAATATGGGATACCTTATGTTCATTTTCCTTATTTACCAGTTGGGGGTGGGGAAACAACGAAATTTTTGCGGCAGGTTGTTGAAGTTACAGGAATTAATAGAAACCATGCAGAAAATTTTATTAAAAAAGAAGAAGAGAAGTTTTATATGCATATTGAACGTATGGCTGATTTTATTTTAGAGTTCAGATATGGGATTCCTCGAAGATTTTATACGATTTTAGATGCCTCCTATGGGGTTGGTCTTGCTAAATATTTGTTGAATGAGCTTGGAATTATTCCTGCTAAACAATTCATTATTGATGATACACCAGAAGAATTTCAAGAATCCATTCAAGAACAATTTAGAAATATTTCTTCTTTACGCTCGTGTGAAGTCAAATTCTCTGTTGATGCAGGTGCCATTCAAGATGAAATTAGCAAGGATGATCATAAACATAGGGCCTTGATTGTGGGGAGTGCCTGGGAAAGGGATTTAGCGACTGAGATTGGCGGCGATCTTCTGATTGCAAGTGTGCCTGTTGCTTATCGACTTGTTTTAAATTGCGGGTATGCTGGTTATAATGGCGGGTTGCGGGTAATTGAAGACATTTATGGTAAAGTGTTAGATACATATCGATAGAGAATTTTCAATGACTCTGTCTAGAGCACCCGACTGGTAATTAACTAGAGGCTGTATTTCCCAGGTAATTTGGGATACAGCTTTTGTTATAGGTGCATTCAAATAGTAAAAGAGGTGCCAAATCATGATTACATATCAAGCTATTGGTAACGTTCAGTCTCCTTTTAAAGAGCCAAAGGGAACACCCATTCAACCAACAGCAGCACAAGATGTTGATGGCATTATTAGCATTTATCCAGAATATGTAGAAGGATTAAAAGACCTCGAAGGGTTCTCTCACATTATTTTGTTATATCACTTTCATATAGTGAAAAAATCTTCCTTGCTGGTAAAACCATTTCTAGATACGGAATTACATGGTATTTTTGCTACCAGATCACCAAGTAGACCCAATCCAATTGGGTTTTCTATTGTGCGCCTTATTAAAATAGAAGGAAACAAACTCTATATTAGCGATGTAGATATTGTAGATGGAACATCGCTTTTAGATATAAAACCTTATGTAGCAGAGTTCGATGTGAGACGGCCAGAGAAGACTGGATGGTTTGAGAAGAACATACATAAGTTGTCATCAACAAAGGATGATGGTCGTTTTGTTACATAAATGATATGTAACAAAGGTGTGGCTCACTTTTGCTGCATTTTAATAAAGATAATTAATAGGAGGAGTGGTAATATGTCGAAAGTTGCCGTTGCCAGTACGGATGGGGTATTTATTAATGAACACTTTGGCAGGTCTAAAGAATTTTTAATTTACGAAGTCGATGAAAAAGGAGAATACGAATTTCTTGAAAGTCGCGAAAATATCCCCCATGGCTCGAATGATTCACATGGCCACATAGTTAGTACTACAGCTGAGTTGCTTGCAGATATCGAAGTAGTATTGGTAAAACAAATTGGTCCTGGGGCAGAACAAGAATTAAGAAATAAAGGAGTTCTTGCTTTGTCAGTAAATAGTTCTATTGAAAAGGCATTGCAGGCCTATGGGAAAAGAGGAAAATTTATAAAAAATGGTGTTAGGCGGTCAGGTTCAGGTTGTCAATTATCTTGCGGTTCTGGTTCTTGCGGCTCTTCTCCTCAGAGGTGCAAATAACTATTGTTATTTTAAAAAATAAAATGGATAGTTATGCATTGTGAATTTAGAAAGTAAAGAGCAGGAGAAGAGAGGGATTTTGATGAATAGCAAGGAAGTTATTTTACAAGCAATAAGTTATGAGGGGGGAGGACCAGTTAAGCGACTACCTGTGGCTTTGCTATCTGGAGGGACTTGGACGTTTAGACAAAAAGATCTTTCTTTGCGAGATGTTCTTGAGCAACCTCAAACTGCTTCTGATATCATCGTTGAACTGAGCCAGATTACAAAATCTGACATTGTTTGGCCAGGTTCTGGCTATCATAATCTATTAGTACATGTATTTGGTGGTGAAGTGAAATTTCGGCATTTGGGAAATATTGATGTGCTGCGACCGTTATTCCAGAAAATTGCTGATTTAGATACTATTCATCTTGAAAAACTGGATAATCATGAATGGATTGCTAACCTTCGCACCATTATTGGAGATGTGGCTCAGAGGATAGGTCAGGAGTATTTGGTAGGTACATCAAGTTGGGGACCCTTTACACTAGCTGGTCAATTTTATGGTGTAGAAAAGCTTATGACAGGTGTGTATAAAGATAAACAGGGCATACATGCCTTAATGGAGCTAATGACAGAAGTATGTTTTCAATATCTGGTTCCGGCGATAGGGAAAGGTGCAGTAATATTGTCAATTGCTGAACCTACGGCATCAGGAGATTTGATATCGTTAAGGCATTTTGAAGAATTTATTGCCCCCTATTTGTTAAAATTAATCCGTAAGTTGAAGGAACATAAAGTTTTGATTACGCTGCACATATGTGGTAATATTAAAGATCGAATTCATCTAGTCCCAGAATTAGGTGTTAATTTATTATCAGTTGATTATAAAGTTGATTTGCCCTTGACTCAGAAAATATTAAATGGAAAAGTAGCATTAGCTGGCAATGTAAACCCTGTAATCTTAAAAGAAAAATCAACAGAAGAGGTTAAAATAGCTGTAGAAGAATCACTGAAAAACCTAGATACTGATCATTTTGTATTAATGCCTGGCTGCGATATTCCACCGAGTGTTCCTTTAGAGAATGTGCAAGCATTTATTGCTGCCGGATTGAACTATAAAGGATGATAAAACATGCCAATGACCATCACTTATGAATTAGAGAATTCCTTGTACCTTAATATTACGAATCGTTGCAGTAGCCATTGTTCTTTTTGCGTGAGAAATAAAGTAAATGGAATGATGGATGGAATGAACCTTTGGCTGGAAAAAGAACCTACCGTTGATGAGGTTATCGCAAATATCCAAAAACACGATGTTTCTAAATATAAAGAAATTGTCTTTTGTGGCTATGGAGAGCCTATGATGCGGACTTACGATGTTATTGAAATATGTAAAAGACTAAAAGCTGAATATGGACTTCCTATTCGTATTAATACGAATGGTCATGCTAATTTAATTTGTGGCTGTGATATCACTCCTCAATTATGTGGATTGGTAGATGCTGTTTCTATTAGCCTGAATGCCAAAGATAAGCTGCTTTATCAGAAGTTATGTCAATCTGATTATGGTGAGAAATCTTTTGATGGTCTTTTAGACTTTGCGACTAAATGCAAAAGATACATCCCTAGCGTAGCACTATCGGTAGTTGATGTTATGTGCGAAGGCGACATACAAGATTGTAGGGAAATTGCTCAAGGACTAGGCGTGGAGTTCAGAATTAGAAAATTTGTTAATAATTAGTATACCAATAGTAAGCAGACAACCGACAAGGGGAAAGTTGTCGGTTGTCTGACAAAGTGGAGTTAGATATAAGATTAATATATATTGCTAGTGAAGCTGCTAAGTTATTTTCATTAAATATATACTTTCTCAAGATAGCATTTTAACGATTACATATATTGACACAGCAATATTGGCCGTGATATTATAGCACATAATTGAATTATGTTCTTGCTGATCAGATAACTGAAGGCTAAGGAATTCCCTAATTGGGAGTTCGTTAGCCTTTTTTATTTAGTTGGAGTTATCTGTTTGGTTAGTAGGTCCTTATTATAAAAAATGGAGGTGCATACAGGTGAGCCAAATTGAAGTATCAAAAAAAACTAGTAAAGTATCGGAGGTGGAAAGTTGGCTGAAAAAGGAAGATTCATGGGCAATATTAATTGCGTTAGGTCTTATTATTTTAACCACCATTACTTTCTTTATTGGTGGCAGTAAATTTTTTACAGCAATGGCCGTGAATATTCCTGGCTGGTCCAATGATTTTAGTAAGTTAGTTAGCGGACTAGGACAAAATTTTCTTGGATTAATTTATCTTTATGTATTTTTTACAGCTATTTTTAGTATCGGTGCTAAGGTTCTAGGGTTTAATGTTAAACAATTTATAGCTGGCTTTACAACGTTGTTTGTAGCGTCAATCATTGTTACTGTGTTGGGATCTAATAAATTTATCAAAGATCTTCAGTTAGAAACTCCTCTTTTAGCATTAATAGTTGGTTTATTGTTCGGCAATGCTGTAAAACTTCCTGAATGGCTACACCAGGCCTTGCGTACTGAATATTATGTAAAAACAGGCATTATTTTAATGGGGGCTACTCTGCCCTTTACAATTATACTAAAAGCAGGACCAGCAGCAATTACTCAGGCTTTAATTGTTTCCGTAGTAACTTTTGGTATTATTTATTTTTCAGCGACTAGACTTTTTGGTTTAGATCCTCGGTTAGGAGCTTGCCTTGGTGCTGGTGGCTCCATTTGCGGTGTGTCTGGAGCAATCGCAATTGGTGGAGCCTGCCGTGCAGAAAAGCAACATGTTTCAATTGCGATTTCTCTGGTTATCATTTGGGCAGTTGCGATGATCTTCTTATTACCATTTTGGGCGAAATCCTTAGGTTTGGCACCAGGGATTGCCGGTGCTTGGATTGGTACTTCTGAATTTGCTGATGCGGCTGGGTTTGCTGCTGCTGAGGCAATTGGTGATGAAAGAGCCGTTAAAACCTTTACCTTGATGAAAGTAGTAGGCCGTGATATGTTCGTGGGGGTATGGGCCTTTCTAGTGGCTATTTTATCCGTTACAGCTTGGGAAAAGAAGGATGCTAAAGAAGCCGAACGTATTGATAAAAAAGAAATTTGGAAACGGTTTCCTAAATTTATCATTGGCTTTTTTATTGCTTCTGTTTTTACTTCCTTGGTAATTTTCTTATTAGATGACAAATCGGGTGCAGCCTATTCTAAAGATATTGTTGGCTCACTTAAAACTTTGCGTGGCTGGACATTCACTTGGACTTTTTTGTGCATAGGTTTTACAACTCGATTTAAAGAATTAACATCTTTTGGCTGGAAACCTTTTGCAGCTTTTGCCCTTGGCGTGTTTATTAATGTTCCTCTGGGATATTGGCTGTCTAATGTGGTATTTTCCAATTATTGGCTGAGTATAAAGTGATATGGTAGAGTATATTACACATATTATTATGAAAGTCGTTGACAAAGAGACATTGGATCATAATAGTGGAGCCAACACAATTGATGCTCATAGTATACGTAATTTTGGCAGTCAGTTGGCAGAACGTAGTGAACGGGTTGCAGCTATGATGGAGAGACTGGCAGAGAAAGGATTCACTTTTACTGCCAATATAGATTCCGTTATTGCTAAATCAACAACAATAGAGGCACAAGATGCCAAGCTATATTTATTACAAAATGGATTTCTCGATATTGAGTTTCAAGTATATCTAGAATACACCCGTAAATGGGGTATGTTATAAAGAAATGCATAATCAAATACTAATATTACGCATAAATAATAGAATTAAATAAAAAAACACTTGCATTTTTAGCATCATTGAGTATAATAAACAAAAGAGTAATTTTATATTATTGCTGATTAGTTATTAAACTAAAGGCTGTGGAGACATTTCTATTTTGAAATGCTTCCTCAGCCTTTTTTATTTTTAAAATACAGGAGGACTAAAAAATGAGTAAAAAAATTAAACAAATTGCTATTTATGGAAAAGGTGGAATTGGTAAATCTACTACTACTTCCAATATTAGCGCAGCTTTATCGAAAATGGGGTTAAAGGTTATGCAGTTTGGTTGTGATCCCAAGGCAGATTCTACTAATACACTGCGGGATGGCACTTACATTCCTACTGTTTTAGATACCTTGCGTGAAAAATCTCAAGTAAAAGCAGAAGATGTAATATTTCAAGGTTTTAACGGAGTGTATTGCGTAGAAGCTGGTGGTCCAGCTCCAGGGGTAGGATGCGCAGGTAGAGGTATTATTACCTCCGTTCAATTGCTAAAGCAGTTAAAAGTTTATGAAGAGTTGGATCTAGATGTAGTAATTTATGATGTTTTAGGCGATGTAGTGTGCGGTGGATTTGCTGTTCCCATACGAGAAGGGATTGCCGAGCATGTATTTACTGTATCTTCTTCAGATTTTATGGCTATTTATGCTGCTAATAATTTATTTAAAGGCATTAAAAAATACTCGAATTCCGGTGGTGCCTTACTGGGAGGGTTAATTGCAAATTCTGTCAATGCTCCTTATGCAAGAGACATCATCGATGATTTTGTTGATAGAACGAAAACACGTGTTGTAGAATATGTTCCTCGTTCTGTAACAGTAACCCAGGCGGAACTTCAAGGTAAAACATCAGTAGAAGCGTTCCCTAATTCCGACCAAAGTAAAATTTACAGTAAGTTAGCACAAAGAGTGTATGAAACTACGGAATCAAAGGTTCCATCACCACTTGATACGGCAGAATTAAGGGAATGGGCTGCTAAATGGGCGGACCATTTGTTAGCTCTGGAGACTGGTGAAGTGCGGGGAAGAGCTGCTGCGATTTAAAACATAGACATAATTAAAAATAGTAAACTTATCAGGCGACTAATAAGCTGGTCAGATAAACTGAAGGCTACAGAAATGATTTTATTTCTGTAGCCTTCTTGTTTAAGGAGTAGATGATTTATGACTGGATTACAAGCTTTTATAAAAGAAGTATTTCGAGCAATAGATAAATGAAATGGGAGGAAGGGAGTATTATTATGAGTTGCGTTTGCCCAGGTACTACAATAAGTCAAGAAACAATAGAGAAAACCAAAAATCATCCTTGCTATTCAGCAGAAGCGCACAATACATATGCGCGCATGCATTTGCCTGTAGCACCTCAATGCAATGTGCAATGCAACTACTGCAACCGCAAATTTGATTGTGTGAATGAAAGTCGGCCAGGTGTGACTAGTGAAGTCTTAACACCGGACCAAGCTAAAGAAAAATTTGAATGGGTTAAAGAAAAAATTGATCAGCTTAGCGTGGTTGGCATTGCTGGACCAGGTGATGCGTTGGCTGAGTGGAAGCATACAAAACAAACCTTTGAAAATATAAAAGCAGTTAATTCCGATGTTACATTTTGCTTATCAACGAACGGTTTACTGCTTCCAGAATATGCTCAAGAAATTATCGAACTTGGTGTTCGGCATGTTACGGTTACTGTCAATGCGTTAGACCCTGAAATTGGGGCTAAAATTTATAAATTTGTATCATATAAGGGTAAGCGTTACGAAGGAGTTGAAGCTGCGGATTTACTTTTACAAAATCAATTGACGGGTATTGAATATTTAACAAAACGGGGAGTTTTGGTAAAAATCAATATTGTAATGATCAAAGGTATCAATGATCATCATATTCCTGAAGTAGTTAAAAAAGTTAAAGAATTAGGTGTTTTTGTTACCAACATCATGCCGTTGATTCCTGCGCCTGGCAGTGCATTTGAACATTATCCTCAAACCAGTATGAAAGAGATAACTGAACTTAGAAATGTCTGCCAGTTGGATATCCAGCAGATGCGTCATTGCCAACAATGTAGAGCGGATGCCATAGGGTTATTAAATGAAGATAGATCTCAAGAATTTCGTATGTGTAACCGCCCAACAACAGATAGTAAAACAGTACAGAATCTCAAGAAGAAGCAGTATAAAATTGCTGTGACTTCCAAGTATGGTAAATTAGTGGATCAGCATTTTGGTCATGCTTCAAAATTTATCATTTATCAAGGAGATGGTCTGGATTTTGAAATAATGGAAAATCGCTCTGTAGAGAAATTTTGTTCTGGTATGGAAGAATGTGACAGCGATGAAGTACAGAGGGATAATATTATTGATGCTTTACAGGATTGCGATGCAGTTTTGACAATGCGGATCGGTCATCATGCTAAGGAAAAACTAAGTAAGAAGGAAATTTACAGTGTAGAATATTGTGATACAGTAGACAATGGCTTACAGTATGCCGTGAGTCAGTTGGCTAGTCGGTAAGGTACTGATAAGGAAGGAGGAGAAGAGAAATGAAAAATTACCTGAAAAATTTTACTGAAAGAATGATTGATTTTTCTGGTATCATTGTTTTTTTTCTGCTATGGGAAGTGTTACCTCGTATTGGAGTGGTAGATAAACAATTTATTCCACCGATATCAGAAGTACTTGCAGCTTTATGGAAGTTGGCCTCTGATGGGTCTTTATTTATTCATATTGCCGCAAGTCTGCAGCGAACAGTTCTTGGATTACTGCTTGCCGTTGTTATTGCTGTTCCTGCAGGATTTGTTTTAGGTGGTGTGTTTCCGGCTTTATCAAGACAACTCAGACCATTATTTCGATTGTTTGGGCAAATTAATGGTTTCTCTTTATTCCCTGTTTTTATGTTATTCTTTGGAATTGGCGAAAGTGCCAAAGTGAGTATCATTTTTTGGTCTACCTTATGGCCAGTACTTTTTACTACTATAGCTGGTGTTCAACAAGTGGATCCTCTGTATATAAAAAGTGCACGTTCGATCGGCGCTAATAAGTTTGTTATTTTCTATAAAGTTATTCTACCAGGGGCGGCACCTGTTATTTTTACTGGTGTACGCACTGGGGCAACAACAGCATTTCTTTTACTTATGGCTGCCGAAGTTATTGGAGCCAGTGCTGGTTTAGGATGGTTAATTCAAAATTCTGCAATGAATAATATTATTCCCAGATTATTTGCCGGGGTCATAACGATTGCTGTTTTGGGGGTATTTATTACCTACTTGATTGATTATGTGGAAAGTAGTGTAGTGGATTGGAAGCAGGATTCAGGAAGTGAGAATTAAGTTGTTAATGTATTGTCCTAATTATTAAATTGGAAAGGGGAGGGAACATGGAAATTGTGTTAGAGAAAGCAGCTGTAAGAAGCAATGAAAAAAAAGAAAATATCTTCCACAAGATTTTAAAAACCTTACAAGATGGGATATCCATTATTGTATTCCTGGTGATTTGGGAAATTGCCCCTCGGGCCGGATGGGTGCCAGAAACTTTCATTACACCGCCCACCCTTGTTTTAAGCACACTTTGGGATTTACTGATCACTGGGGTTATGACCAAACATATTGAAACTAGTATGTTTAGAGCCGTTCTTGGATTTATACTTGCAGCCATTGTCGGTGTTCCGTTAGGATTTTTTTTAGGAGGCTGGTTTAAGTTATTTGAACGTATCGTAACACCTGTTTTACGTTTACTAAATGCGGTGAATCCTTTTTCCCTGTTTCCTGTATTCATTCTTTTATTTGGTATTGGCGAGATATCCAAGGTAGCAATGATTTTCTGGGTGTGTTTGTGGCCAATTATGTTAAATACGACAACAGGGGTTAAAAATGTGGATAGCTTATTGATTAAATCTGCCCGCTCCATGGGAGTAACGGGAAAAGATTTGTTCTTCAAGGTAGTGCTATTGGCTGCATTGCCCAGTATCTTTCATGGTTTGAAAACCAGTTGTGCTACTGCTTTCTTCATGCTGATTGCCGCTGAGATGATTGGCGCCAGCAGTGGCCTGGGATGGCTGGTATTCAATGCTCAGACCAATTATCAAATCCCCAAATTATTTGCTACTACGGTTACTATTTCAATATTAGGACTATCTTTGAACTATTTGTTTACGGTATTGGAAGGAAAGTTGCTTAGTTGGCAAGAACGTCCGGCAGAATATTAAAATACAATTTAGTAATGTGGCTTGAAGTTTCAATGGATAAAATTGTAGAGGGGAATGAAAATGGCTGATAAAAAAACAGTCAAAAAGATTATTGGGGGAATACTTGGTCTGGCAGTTGTAGGTCTTGTTGCTTATGGTGCTAATCTTGGTAATAAACATGTGGCGGCTGGCAATGAAGCGGTTGCCGCCTCCAATGGAGGTTTGTTCCCGATTCGCACTATTTCGCAGACTGCTTGCGGTTCTACACCATGGATTGTTACGGATCAATTAGGCTTTTTCAAAGAGGAAGGCTTACAGGTAGTTTACACTGGTGATACCCAGCCAAATCAGATTATCCCGTCCATCCTTAATGGCTCCAATGATGTAGCAAGCTCACATCCTAATAATCTTGCGGTTGCTATAGCAGGCGGTGCTAAAATTAAAGGCGTAGTAAGGTCGGGGATCGATCCGACACCAGAAAAAGACCCTAAGCTGCGTCATATGTTTTGGTATGTAAACCCACAGGTTAATCCTGATATTCATTCTTTTGCTGATTTAAATAAACTGCCTGGTCAGGTTAAATTTTCAGTGATCACTAATAATTCCTGCTCTGACTTTTTAGCCAATAATATAGCTGATAACAGTGGTGTTGCCAGAGATAAAATTGAATGGGTAACTATGCCCGATGTTCAATCTGTGCAGGCACTTAAACAGGGGTTAGTAACAGTTGCTGGTGTGCATCCTCCGTTTTATAAATCCATGGAAGATGCTGGTATGGTCAAGATTGCGGATAGCCTGGATGCTGGTTTTGGCATTGCAGGTGGTATAGGATATTATTATTTCACCACTGATTTTATTGACAAACACCCAGATATTATTAAAAAATTTGCTAGGGCCATTGCCAAAGGACAAAAATGGGCAAATGATCATCCAGAAGAAGCTCGTAAAATGACAGAAGATTGGATTCATGTACCTGTGAATGCGACTCACTATTATGCGACGGATACCAAAATCGTTGATTCTGAAATTGATCCATGGATTGCAGATCTGGAGAAATCTGGGGTGATTCCTAAAGGCAAAATTAAATCTTCAGATCTTGTTATACATGCTTTCGATAATTGAAGGTAGTAACATAAATTTTCATGTTTTTAATAAAAGGAGGAAATAAAATGGCTGATAAAAAGACAATTAAAAAAATTGTTGCTGGAATCTTAAGCTTGGCTGTTGTGGGATTTGTCGCTTATGGTGCTAATCTTGGAAATAAGCAGGTGGCAGCTGGTAAGGAAGCCACTACTGCTGCGAGCGGCGGATTATATCCTATTCGCACTGTTTCACAGACTGCCTGCAGTTCTACACCGTGGATTGTGACGGATCAATTAGGTTTTTTTAAAGAAGAAGGATTACAAGTGGTTTACACTGGAGATACCCAACCAAATCAAATTGTGCCTTCTATTTTGAATGGCTCTAATGATGTAAGTAGTGCCCATCCCAATTCTCTTGCAGTTGCTATAGCTGGCGGTGCTAAAATAAAAGGAGTTGTACGGGCAGGGATCGATCCGACACCTGATAAAGACCCTAAATTACGTCATATGAATTGGTATATCAATCCCAATGTTACCCCTGATATTCATACGTTTGCTGATTTAAACAAGTTATCAGGACAAGTTAAATTTTCACTGATCACGACAAATCAATGCTCTGATTTTCTAGGCAATAGTATTGCTGATAAAAATGGCGTTCCACGAAGTAAGATTGAATGGGTTACTATGCCGGATGTTCAGGCTGTGCAGGCTCTAAAACAAGGACTAGTAACTGTATCTGGCGTACATCCTCCTTTCTACAAATCAATGGAAGATGCTGGCATGGTTAAAATTGCCGATAGTTTGGATGCTGGTGTAGGCGTGTCAGGCGGCATCGGATACTATTATTTTACTACTGATTTTATTGAGAAACATCCAGATATTATTCAAAAATTTGCCCGGGCAATTACCAAAGGACAAAGATGGGCAAATGATCATCCGGAAGAAGCCCGTAAAATGACGGAAGACTGGATTCATGTGCCCGTGAATGCTACCCACTATTATGCTACTGATACTAAAATCGTGGAGTCGGAGATTGATCCTTGGCTTGCAGACTTGGAAAATTCAGGAGTGCTTCCTAAGGGGAAAATTAAACCTTCCGATATGGTCATTCATACATTTGACAATTGAGCTAGATATTAGCAAATATAATCTGAGCATGATATAATGTGGTAACTTTATAAGTATCCTTCCTCCAGGCGGCAGTCTGGAGGAAGGCATAGAAATACTATAGAATGTTTCTAGCAAATGAAACGATTTAATAAAAGACTAAAAAAATGTATACCTTCTGATTAAGGATGTTGTTATCATCTTTAATTAGAAGGTATTTTTGTTATGGCATCACCATGGTAGCAAATGAGGTATTATGAGGCGGCGTTATTATACACAACAGGCTTTAAAGTTCCTTCTTCCAAACGAAGGGTTTGATCAGTCTGAATAGCTAAACCAGGGTCATGAGTGACAATAATTACACCTGCTCCCTCTGTACGCGCTGCAAGCAGGCACTCTGCCACCTCTTTAGCTAGAGCCGGATCGAGGTCATTAGTTGGCTCATCGGCAAGTAAAATCGAGGGTTTAAGCAACAAAGCCCGAGCGAGAGAAACTCTGCGGAGTTGGCCAAGGCTAAGCTCCTGTGGCTTATGATCTAAGCGGTGGCTCAAGCCGAAGCGTTCCAGTAAATCCTTAGCCTGCTGTTCCACTTTTTCTCCGCTTCTGATAAACCAGGCAGGTGCCATAACATTCTCTAGCGCAGTAAGAGAATTGATCAAACGAGCTCTTTGAAAAACAAAGCCTAAATGCTGTCCTCGCAGTTTGGCCAATTTATGAGAAGCTAATCCCTCAATATCAAAGCCGTTCACCAGCACATTGCCGGAAGTTGCCTGCTGCAGCAGTCCCATAATAGATAGCAGCGTGGTTTTACCTCCACCAGAGTGTCCAATAATGGCTATTGCTGTTCCCTTTGCCAAGGAAAAAGAAACCTTTGATAAAATAACATCGTCGCCGTATTTTTTTTCAATATTTCGCAGTTCTAGCAGGTTGCTCATAGTTTTTCCTCCAAATCAGTCAAATTCGCCCCGGGTCATAATGGTACTGGGATCAATACGGCTACCTTGGTATGCCGGTAACCAGGCAGCTAAGGCTCCTAATCCAGTGAACAGTAACGTAATTCCAATAGCGGTGCTGGCGAGAAACCCCCAGGAAGGATGTATAAAAGGAAAAGATTGATAAGCTTCCAATAACTTTAGGCTCCCGCTGTACAGTCCGCTTCCCAATAGCAAACCGGCAATTGATCCCACAAATGATACGACTACCGCTTCACCGACAATAACGATTCCGATATCCCGTCCGGTGGCACCAAAGGCCAGGTAAAGTCCCCACTCTGCTTGGCGCTCCCATGTCAATGTATAGAACCGGGAAAACAGATGCAGTAGCGACGCCAATACAGTTAAAATTCCAATGCCGCCAATTAGTATGGCAAACACTGTAAATTGATCGGAAATATGTTTTTTTACTTCAGCCGCTACAATCGGCTTCATTAAGCCCACTTCTTGAATCGCGCTTATTACTTGATTAATATCTGCGCCATCATCAACCTGCACTAAAATGGTGGAAATAAGCTCAGAAGGTGGTCCCATCCTGTTCCATACTTTTGTTAGGGATTTATCTTCGGAAACCACTCGTCTAGCCTCATTCATACTAACTAATAAGGAATAATCTAAAGTAGTTCCTGTTTCTTCGGCTGTAGTAATAATATTGTACCACTTACCTAAGATTGATATCTTATTTTCAGTCCAAGTTGGTACTTTTGCACCTAAGATAACTTCATCGTCTTTAATTTCAGTTTTATGCAATTTCTTTAGCCAAGGAGCGACAACCCAGTCACTAGTGGGATCATAGCCAATCATGCGGATTTGTGTGCCAATATCATGACAATCCGCAGATAGAGAGTGAGTATAAAATTGTGGTGTAACGGCACGTACCCCCTTAACGGCCTGTACGCCATCCACTAGATTTTTTGGCATATAGGAATTAGCGGCGGCTCCGCCAAATAAGAGCAAACTAGGCTCTAATGTCTCACCAAAAGGCACAATAACAATATCTGCTCCCATGCGTTGTTTAGAAAGCTCCATACCAGACGAAACGCCGTCATGGACAGCTAGAACACTAAAAACAATTGCTACGCCAAATGCTATAGAAATAATGATTGCTAAGCTTTGCAGCTTACGATGCAGCAAACTTTTCCAAATTAGTAATATCACAATGGTTACTCCTCCTAGACAGGTGTTGATTTTACTTCATTGCTTCGGTGGGGTGAAATCCTTCATCAAAGCCATAATATCCAATTTTAGCTCGCTGGAATTTGCAACTTCCTAACGTAAATAAAGATTAGTATTAGTAATCATTCCTTGCTGCTTCTGGTAGACCATATAATCCCGGCTCCTATTACAGCCAATAAAGTGGCAGCAATCGTAGCAAAAAAAGTGGTTTTACCGCAAGCTCCATTTTCGCAAATGCCGATCGCCCAGGATTGTGGCAAAACAATAATGCTAATTCCTAAAAGTACAATAAGAAATCCAGCTAATATGCGAGCTTCATTAGAATGCAGCACTAACAGCGAAGCTGAAATAATTACAACCAGCAAAGTGATAACAAATTCTGCTTGGTATGTATAATGACAAGTCATTGGATGACCATCCATAATTCCATCGCAAATCGGTATAAGTCTAGGCAAAACCAGCAGAAATATGCTGATTATGATGGCGCCCCAGGAGAGTACTTTATATTTTTTCATATCCGTCAAACTCCTTTTTTATTTTCCGGGATAATGTAGGTAGTATCAGTCAGTATTGTAATCTGCGAGTGTATAGTGTTTATTACTCGGGGCAGCAACGACAGTAGATAAACTAGATTTGTGTTGCTCGTGTCCACTATGGCGAAAAGGAACTCGATTTATACCAAGGTATAAAATCCCAATTCCTAGTAAAAATACCAAAAACGCAATAGGCAAAAACTTTTGTAATGTCATGATCTATCCTCCCTTATTATAAAAATGCAATCAATAAATCAGAAAAGGTCAGATTAAGATTTCCGAAGAAAAATTAATCTGACCTTTGGTTATACCAATCAGCCATGCAGGCAAATGATTTCTTTGTAAATATTTCTTTGTTAATTCGTATCACTTTTCTTTTCTTTGCAACAATTCATATCTTGACTGGTGTTATCATTATCTGATGAATAGGATACAAGTGTTGTGGAGTGTCTTAATGTTGTTGAATAATCGATCACATGAGGAGCAGCAGAAACAACATTAGCAAGATTGGAGATAACTATAAAAGCTCCTATTATAATAAAATTTCTTAACATGTAGTAACCTCCTTTATTAATAATATTTTTTAGATAAACCAATAAGAATTCCAAATGCCATTCATTTTTCAATCATTCTAGTGAGAATAAAAGAAGGCCAGACATCCTTAAGGATAAATCTAGCCTTTAGTTTAATAACTAATCAACTTAGATCATCTATTAGCTTTATCTGATGCGATATTAGATCCTTTGTTCTATTATCAAATATAATACGCTCCATGTCTACTGTCCGAAAGTACTATTATTTTATCTAAGGATATTATGATTGTCAATATAAGGAGGAGGGGGCAATAGCAAAGCCGTTTTTTTAAAAAAAGTTTATTAAAAATATATCATCTCATTATAAATTTTACAAGCATAACATTGTAAAATTTCTTAAATGTTATATAATGAGAATACTTCTCGATTATATAATATAACTATGCTTGTATCTATGGTCCTAAAGTATGATCATGGAAGAGCATTGTTGACAAATTTGAGATTTGTGATTACGTTATATATATTACGTAATAAAGTAATGATATTATTTATCTTTGGAGCAAATTCATGAATATGAGAAGAATAAAATGGATATCTGCGTTATTTACCACCATTTTCATTGGTGTATTTGAATTTGTACGGCATCATTTCTTGGATTTTATTTCTATGAGCTGGGGGAATTTACTGGTTGCTGTTGTTACTGGAATATTATTTTATATCTATTTTCATGGTGTTTTTTCTCTTTTAGAAAACCTTTATAAAAAATTACAAAAAGAACAAGAAGAAAGGGTTGTATTACAGGAACGCGACAGAATTGCTCGTGAACTGCATGATAGTGTTTCTCAAGCTTTGTTTTTTATGAATGTTAAAGTGTTGGAAATTGAAGCTGCATTAAAAGAACCGTGTGAGCCTCTAGCAGCAGTAAAAGAACTGCAAGAAGCGATTAAATTCACTGATAGAGATATACGGCAACATATTTTTGCTTTGCAAAAAATTACCCATGAGAACATTAATTTAGTACTCGTTTTCCAAAAATATATTGCTGATTATGAAGCACAGAATAATATTAAAATGGAATTAAAAATAGATGGCGATATTAATAGCGAATCAACTAATGCTGTTAGACCCCAGCTGCTTCGTATTTTTCAAGAACTCTTATTTAATATTCGTAAGCATGCTGAAGCGAAACAGGTGGATATCAGTCTGATAAAGGATGGTACGCAATTTTCTATGATTGTTCGAGATAATGGCAAAGGATTTCATTTGGAAAATTTGAAAACAAATAATATGTCCTTCGGTTTTAAGATGCTAGAAGCCGATGTTGATGCAATTGGTGGTAGACTTAATGTACAAAGCTTCCCAGGAAAGGGAACTACGGTAACTATCGACGTAGAATTGAAATGAAGGGAGGCTGCTGGGATGACGATTAAAGTGCTAGTTGTAGATGATCATTTATTATCACGTAAAGGGATAGTTAGTATTCTTTCGTCACATGGTATGTTTGAAATCATTGGGGAAGCAACCAATGGCCAAGAGGCTTTAGAAAAAGCAAGAGAGTTGATGCCCGATCTCATTTTGATGGATATTCGTATGCCTGGTGGTAGTGGCTTAGAAGCGACCCGGTTAATTAAAGAAGAAATGCCATATGTAAAAATTGTAATTTTAAGTGTGTCAGATGATGTACAGGACTTTTTTGATGCGATAAAAAAGGGTGCGCAAGGTTATTTATTGAAAAACATGGAGCCTGAATACTGGTTAGATTATATTATCAGTATTGTGCAGGGCGAAGCACCAATTTCACGGGATTTGGCGAGTAAAATACTGCAGGAATTTTCCATCCAAAAAGCGGATATATCAAATAATAAATTATCAGAAAGAGAAAAAGAGGTACTCCAGTTGGTGAGCCAAGGCTTAGGAAACAGGGATATTGGAAAAACTCTTTATATTAGTGAAAGTACAGTCAAAAATCATTTGCGTAATATTTTAGATAAGCTTCATTTGCAGAATCGTATGCAGCTCATTGCTTTTGCTTATCGAAATGGTTTAATCTATAAATAAAACTAAATTAGCAATTGAAAGCATTACCTTTGTCCAGCTATAATTACTTAGTCATGGAATTGCTAAAATTATATTGACAAATCAGTGTAAAATATTATAATAAAAGAAAATATAGTAATAATTGTACATTGCTGATCAGGATAACTGAAGGCTGGGGATATTACCGATGTGGTATACCTTGGTCTTTTTATTGTTTAGAACAAATAAATAAAGACGAAACTGGTCAGTATTAATACTGAAGGTAAAGTGTGATTGCTAGAAAAGCAAACATCCCTTTACCTTTTTTATTAGTTGAATTTGTTTTTTTAACTGAAAAGATTAGCTTGTCCGACTATAAAAAAGTAGAGGTCAAGTTCCCTTGTGAGGGAACTTGACCTTTTTATATAACAAAAAAATATAAACGTGAGGAGTTAAAAATATGTCAATAAAAAATACGGCATTTGTAGCCACAGTGGAAGGGCAAAATGATAAAATTGTTGCTCGTAATATTCATCAGGTCTATAAAATAAAGCAGAAAGACAGTGATAAATTAACAAACTTTGAAGCCATTAAGCAATTAAATCTTACTGTAAAACAGGGAGAGTTTCTTGCGATTGTGGGGCCAAGCGGTTGTGGGAAATCAACATTTTTAGATATGATTGCAGGACTAGCAAAGCCGAGCTCAGGAGAAATATTTATTGATAATAGGAAAATCACCGGTCCGGCCTTGGATCGAGGAATTGTGTTACAAGGATATGCTTTGTTTCCTTGGAGAACAGTACGAAAAAATGTAGAATTTGGTTTGGAAATAAAAAAAATCCCAGAGAAAGATCGCAAGGAGATTAGTCAGCGATATATTGAATTGGTAGGTTTAAAAAACTTTGAAGATCGCTATCCCCATGAATTATCAGGTGGTATGAAGCAGCGTGTAGCTATCGCTAGGGCTCTGGCATATGATCCAGAAGTGTTATTGATGGATGAACCCTTTGCTGCTGTTGATGCACAGACCAGGGAAACGTTACAGGAAGAACTATTACGTATTTGGGAAAAAACAAAAAAAACCATTATATTTGTTACTCATGGTATTGATGAGGCTGTATTTTTAGCTGATAGGGTAGCAGTTATGACTGCCAATCCAGGCACGATTAAAGATATTATTGCCATTAATTTGCCAAGACCGCGTGATGGTATACGTTCATCAGCTGAATTTGGTTGGGTAAGGCATAAAATTTGGGAATTATTGCAGAATGATCCCTCTACCAACAATAAAGCAAATCAGGAAAACCAAGATATTGCAGACTTTATCTCGCCATCAGCAGCATTATAAACATTGAAGGTGAAGTTTATGGAAATGGGTTTTAATAAGTTTCGCAGTGGTATCATCCGAAGTTCTGGTCTGGTGCTATTTCTTATCCTCTGGGAAATAGCACCCCGACTGGGATGGAGTGATTCACAGTTTTTACCGCCATTATCGAATGTGCTGAATGCAGCTGGACTACTATGGAATGATAGTTTCTTGTATCTCCATATTATTGTCAGTCTATGGCGTGTATTACTGGGAATGTTGCTAGCGATTGCGATTGCACTGCCAATGGGCTTTATTTTGGAAGGGTGGTTTCCGACGGTATCCAAACGCCTTGATCCGCTTTTTCGGTTGCTTAGCCATCTAAATCCTTTTTCTTTAGCGCCAGTATTTATGTTGTTTTTTGGCATTGGTGAATTGGAAAAATTAGCTATTATAACGCTGGTTGCTGTATGGCCCGTTTTATTTCATACTATTACTGGCATACGTACAGTTGATCCCTTGTTTATAAAAATGGCACGTTCACTTAATGTATCAAAAATAATTTTGGCACGTGAGGTGCTACTGCCGGGTGCATGGCCGACTATCATTACTGGCTTGCGGGTTGGAACGCAGATGGCTGTTTTTATGCTGATTGCTGCAGAGATGTTGGGTTCAAGTGCTGGATTGGGATGGTTGGTACATAATTCGGCCATGTTATACCAAATTCCTCGTATGTATGCTGGTGGATTATTTATTATTTTAATTGGTATTTGTATTAACCAAATTATTTGGCGAATAGAAAAAAATAGTTTATTTTGGAAAAATTCCATAGAGATTTTAGATCAAACAAATACTAATAAAACAGCAAATTCAAATAGCAGTTTGTATGTTCCTATACTAATCGGTGTCATAGTTGGTATTCTCTTTTTTGGCGGACAGGAAGTAAATAGAATTAACTCACAAGGCTTATATAATAAAGCTAATATGAGTCATCATATTCATTCAGGTAAAGTGGAATAAATGCCAAATATTAAATTATCTAATTGGATAAAAATACGGTTCTTCTTTTCTAGGAGGATGTCAATGAAAGTATTTAAGGCAGCAGTGGATAATAATATTACTATTTTATTATTTATTTTGGTATGGGAATTAGTGGCAAGGATCGGTTTGCTTAATGCTATGTTTGTTCCTCCGCCTTCTAAAGTATTGGTAACTACATGGTACCTGCTTATAGACGGTCCTCTTGTCCAGCATATTTTAATTAGTTTAGCGAGATCAATGACCGGATTTTTGGTGGCTGCTGTAGTAGCTATTCCTTTAGGGTTCATAATGGGTGGTTGGTTTAAAAACGTGCAAGCCGCTTTAGAACCTTTATTTGAAATTGCGGCCCAAGCAAATCCTTTTATCCTTTTTCATGTAATTATCTTATTTTTGGGGATTGGCGAAGCTACTAAGATTACAATTATTGCTTGGATATGCATTTGGCCTGTTTTATTTAATACTGCGAATGGAATGCGTAATGTTGATGCTGTTTTACTAAAAACAGCTTTATCTTTTGGCTTAAGCAAGTGGACTATTTTTTACAAAATTATCTTGCCATCAGCAGCACCAGCTATTTTTACGGGACTAAGGCTAAGTGCTGGGTATTCATTTTTTCTTTTGATTGTTGCAGAAATGATGGGATCAAGCTCAGGATTAGGCTGGTTTGTACTGTATAGCCAAGAGAATTATAATATTGAGTGGATTTTTTCTGGCGCTATAATGATTGGATTGTTAGGACTTTTAATTGATTTACTAATTCAATATTTCGAAAAGAAAGTGATTATATGGGAAATAGAGGAGAGATTAGAATGAGTGAAAAAGAAGGAAGAAAACATGGGTTTGATACGATAGCGCTTCATGCAGGTCAAATACCTGATTCAGAAACGGGTGCTAGGGCAGTACCTATTTATCAGAGTACATCTTTTGTCTTAGGGGATACAAAGCAAGCTGCCCGAATTTTTTCTTTGGAAGAGTTCGGCAATGCATACACAAGGATGTTAAACCCTACGCAGACAGTATTCGAAGAACGAGTAGCAGCATTAGAAGGCGGCGTAGGGGCTTTGGCTGTTGCCTCTGGGCAGGCGGCTATCACTTATTCCATATTGAATATTGCTCAGGCTGGAGATGAAATTGTTTCATCATCTGCAATTTATGGTGGAACTTATAATTTATTCCATCATACATTGCCTAAACTTGGGATAAAAGTTTCTTTTGTAGATCCAGATGATCCTGAAAATTTTTGTCACGCCATTACACCTAAGACCAAAGCGATTTATGCTGAAATTATTGGCAATCCTAAAATTGATATTTTAGATGTGGAGAATGTAGCAAGAGTGGCTCATGAAAATAATATTCCCTTAATTGTTGATAGTACTTTTGCAACGCCATACTTAAATAGACCTATAGAATGGGGTGCAGATGTTGTTGTTCATTCTGCGACCAAATTTATTGGTGGGCATGGAACTTCCATTGGAGGAATAATCGTTGATGGCGGTAATTTTAATTGGAATAATGGTAAATTTCCTGGTTTAGTTGAGCCTGATCCTAGTTATCATGGACTTTCTTTTATTGAGAAATTTGGCAATACTGCGTATATTTTTAAAGCTCGTGTAACCTTGCTGCGTGATATTGGGGCAGCAATAACTCCTTTTAACTCGTTCTTATTTTTGCAGGGTTTAGAAACCCTCTCAATCCGCCTAGATAGGCACATTGCAAATGCCCAAAGAATTGCTGAATTTTTGGAACAACATCGATTTGTTAATTGGGTAAATTACCCTGGATTAAAAAGCAGTGCCTTTTACGAGTTAGGAAAGAAGTATTTTCCTAAAGGACCAGGAGCGATTCTTACTTTTGGCATTCATGGTGGCCTGGAGGCCGGGATAAAGTTTATCGACAATTTAGGTTTATTTTCTCATCTGGCAAATGTTGGCGACGCCAAATCACTGGTCATTCATCCAGCTAGTACCACTCATCAGCAGTTGCTGCCTGCAGAACAATTGTCTTGTGGTATTACAGAAGATCTTATACGTTTATCAATTGGTTTAGAAGATATAGAAGATTTACTTTATTATCTTGATAAAGCACTTGCAGCAAGTCAGAAATAATAGATATAAAGATTCAATACACTTATTCGGACAATTATAAATACCATCTAGTCATATCCCCTCATCGCCATGCTATGAGACTATGTAGGAGGATTTTATGGATATAATCCAGCAGTGGTTGAAAGAGCGACAGGCAATGTATTCTCTATTTGGGATTCTTTACGGCGGTAATTTGGATAGAGGATTTCAGATAATAAAGGATACGGCTTTGCTCCAATTATTTGCTCAAAATCTTAATTGTGCTTTCATTACTAGGGCTAACAAGGTAATTAAAGAAATAAATGAACATAAAGATGATGCCGAGTATGCAAAAATATTGAAATTAGATTATGATTTCATGTTTTTAGGGCCTGATCATATACTAGTTCCACTATGGGAATCTGTTTATCGTACAAAAGAAAAATTGTTGTTTGGCGAATCAGAAATTGCAGTTCGTCGCTGTTATCAGCTCTTTGGGTTGCATGTCAAAGATAGTGAGCCAGCTGATCATTTTTCACTGGAATTATCATTTATGGCCAGATTGTGTGCTATATCAATAATCAATCCAAAATGTACTTTTGCCGTATTAGAAGCTCAAAAGGATTTTCTAGAAGAACATTTGTTAACGTGGATTTCTGTTTTAGCTGATGAGGTATCAAATAATGCAAAAACAACTTTTTGGAGTGAATTAACACTTTTTGTTTCTAGATGGCTGGAAAATGATTTGACGGAAGTGAAAAAAGTAATTCATATTAGGCAAAGGACAGTAAAAAGGTTATCAATGCTAGTTAAACAATGATAGGATTTTAGTGATCAATAAAAGATCGGAACTGAGACTTCATAATGGATCAAGTCTTAAGGGCAGAGAAGTTGCATATAATACGACTTCTTTTCCCTGCTTAGTATTGAAAAAAAAATCGGCCTCAACATTTGAGACCGGAAGGCTTTTATACTGTTTTCATCCATTTTTCAAATTCTTCCAGCACTTCTTCACGTGCAACTTGTACGGCTTCGCCACCCCATTCTTGCCCAGTATCACCATCATACCACAGATCTTTATTGCTGAAAGTACCAGTGGGAAATAGTTTTTCTTGGATGGCTGCACGCATGCCATCAAGTAAACTTTGCTTGATTGTCTTACGGGATGCTCTGTGACCTATTTTCTCCGTAGGGGTTACGTCAAGGCCTGACTCCCCTTTGCTAATTTCAATATGAGATAAGACTTTTCCTTGAGCATGCGCTGCTGAAATGGACTGTCTGGCAGCAGCAGTGGCTTGTTCATGACTAATATTATCATCTGATACCGTAATTCTAATATTGCCAATGATTAATTTATACATATAAAACACCTCCCAAGAAAAAATGTATGCATCTCTATTTAATATAGAACTATTTTATTTAAATAGACAGAATAGTGGTAATTTGACTTTCTAGATGGGGTGGGATATAATATTAGCTAAGTCCTAGGATGTAGAGTAGTAGGCTTTAATTTGTGGTTCAGAAAGTTGGCGGATGATGTGAGCCAATCCCAAATGAGTTGAACTTGCTGCGGAGGATCAGCCATGAAATGGTAGTGGCTGACGCTTGATTAGCGTTAACAATCATTGAGAGGATGGCAATTGCTGTCAATCAGGGTGGTATCGCGGGTGTATATAACTCGTCCCTGGCTAATAAGCCATGGGACGTTTTTTATTTTTTTATAAATAGGAGGGCTTTTAATGAACGAGAGATATGTCCCTAAAGAAATCGAAGGAAAATGGCAAAAATATTGGGCAGAACATAATACCTTTAAAACAGAACTAAATCGTCAGCGTCCAGAATATTACGTTTTAGAAATGTTTCCTTATCCATCAGGTAATTTACATATGGGTCATGTAAGGAATTATTCGATTGGTGATGTAATAGCAAGATTTAAAAGTATGCAAGGTTATAACGTACTTCATCCTATGGGCTGGGATTCTTTTGGTATGCCAGCAGAAAATGCTGCAATCAAAAATGGTGTTGATCCAGCAGCGTGGACATGGGAAAATATTGCGAATATGCGTCGCCAACAGCAAGAATTAGGATTATCTTATGACTGGGACAGGGAAGTGGCTACATGCCATCCTGATTATTATCGCTGGACTCAATGGCTATTTTTGTTATTTGTTGAACGTGGACTCGCCTATAAGAAAAAAGCAGCGGTAAATTGGTGTAATGAATGTAATACTGTGCTGGCAAACGAGCAGGTAATTGATGGGGCTTGCTGGCGCTGCGATTCTGTCGTAGTTAAGAAGGAATTGGAACAGTGGTTCTTCAAAATAACTGAGTACGCAGATCGGCTTTTAAATGATCTTAGTGAACTGAAAGGTTGGCCTGAGCGCGTTAAAACCATGCAGGAAAACTGGATCGGTCGTAGTGAAGGTGCAGAATTTAGCTTTGCAGTGGCTAATTCTGAGGAAAAAATTGCTGTATATACAACACGGCATGATACGGTTTTTGGTGTAAGTTACGTTGTATTAGCGCCTGAGCATAAGTTGGTGGAGAAACTTATTGCTGGTAAAGAAAATGAAGAAGCAATTCGTCAATTTATCGATAGCGTAAAAAATATGAGTGAGATCAGCCGTACTTCCAGTGAATTTGAAAAAGAAGGCATATTTACTGGGGAATATGCTATAAATCCTTTTACTGGTCAAAAAGTACCGATTTGGGTAGCCAATTATGTTCTGGTCGAATATGGAACTGGTGCAGTTATGGGAGTACCAGCACATGATGAACGAGACTGGCAATTTGCCAATAAATATAATTTAGCTAAAAAATTAGTTGTGCAGCCTGAAGGGCAAGAATTAACAATAGAAACTATGACCGGCGCATATGATGGTGATGGTGTCATGGTGAATTCCGGTGAATTTAACGGTTTGAATAATGAAGAAGGCAAAGTGGCAATCGCAAAATGGTTAGAAGAACAAGGCTATGGCAAACGACATGTAAATTACCGTCTTCGTGATTGGCTTGTTTCCCGCCAACGCTATTGGGGCGCGCCCATTCCCCTTATCAATTGTCCTGATTGTGGCACGGTGCCTGTTCCTAAGGAACAGTTACCTGTTCTATTACCGGAAAATGTAAACTTTAGTACAGGATCAGTTTCTCCTTTAGCTAAGGTAGAAGAGTTTGTGAATTGCACCTGTCCTAAATGTGGTGGCCCTGCTAAGCGGGAGACTGATACGATGGATACTTTCATTTGTTCCTCCTGGTATTATATGCGCTATACGGATCCAAAGAATGCAACACTTCCTTTCGACACATCAAAAGCTGATTATTGGGCACCTGTAGATCAATACATTGGTGGGATTGAACATGCCATATTACATCTTTTGTATTCCAGATTTTTCACGAAAGTACTTAAAGATGCTGGTTTAGTAAATGTGAATGAACCGTTTAAAAACCTCCTCACCCAAGGCATGGTTATTAAAGACGGCTCCAAAATGTCTAAATCTAAGGGGAATGTAGTGTCTCCTGAGGAAATTATTGCAAAATATGGTGCTGATACGGCGCGATTATTTATATTATTTGCTGCACCGCCAGAGCGTGACTTGGAATGGAACGATCAAGCAGTGGAAGGGTCTTATCGCTTCTTAGGACGTTTATGGCGAATTGTTGATCATTATGCTGCTTTTATGGCAGGAGAAGAGTCTCAGTATGACAGCAGCACTCTTAGTAAGGAAGAACGTAATCTGAAACGTGTGTTGCATACCACCATAAAAAAAGTAACAGAAGATATTGGTGATCGTTTTAATTTCAATACAGCTATTAGTTCTATTATGGAATTAGTAAATGCGATGTATACTGTGAAAGATCAGCACATCTCACTGAATCCTGGATTCGTGCGAGAAATGGTTTCAAGTTTATTGTGTTTATTAGCTCCTTTTGCTCCTCATATCACAGAAGAGTTATGGAGTGAAACAATTGGACAAGGCAGTGTTCATAAACATATATGGCCTGTATTTGACGAAAATGCGATACAATTGGAAGAAGTGGAAATTGTTGTGCAGATTAATGGTAAAGTACGAGAAAAAATTGTTGTTGCTGCAACACTAAATGCTAAAGAATTGGAAGAAAAGGTTCTAGTGCAAGAAAAAGTACAAGCATTACTTGCTGGTAAAGACGTAGTAAAGGTAATTGCAGTGCCGCGGAAATTAGTTAATATCGTCGTACGATAAAGAAAGCTTCCTGTAGATGGAGCTTCATTTGAAGAAAGCCAATTAATTCGCCAGACGTAACCTCTTTAGATTTTTCTTTGTATAAGTCGGCGTTCTAGAGCAACTTGTTTATCGGATAGTAGTAACAAAAGCCCGATCTAGTGAATAGGTCGGGCTTTTTGCTATTCAAATATATTATGAAGGCCATAACTAAATAAAGAAAGTTTTCTGAAAATATTTGCCAAGCCTATGAAGGACATGTATAATAATTACTAATAAGATAATATCAGAAAGATAATATCAAAAAGATGATATAGAAAGCTGAAATGAAAAGTGCCAAATATTCCGGCTTATTGCACACTTGATAATTAGCGAGGTTAAAAATATGAGTGAGTCTAAAAATGGCTTTTTTAGAGATTGTGATAATAGTACCTATATACAATCTTCAAATACGGTAGATATGGTTATTTTCAGTGCTATTGATGGTGAAGATAAAGATCCTCGACGGCTCCCGGATAAGGTTCTGCAAATTCTTTTGGTAAAAAAGAAGAAAGACCTGTTAACAACCAACGACGATGAATCCCAACAGGCAAAATGGGCACTGCCAGGCGGATTTGTTAATTATGAAGAAAGTATTGATGAAGCTGCTGTGCGGGAATTAAAGGCAGAAACGAATCTGGAGAATGTTTACATGGAACAACTCTACACATGGGGAAGGGTATATCCTGATCTTCGCAGACGAGTAATAAGTACATCCTATATGGCCTTAGTTGATCGAAAAAAGTTTACTGTGAAATCTGGAAAGGATGCAGAAGATGTACGTTGGTTTAATGTCTATAGCAAAGTGATTGGTAAAACGAAAAGCCCAACTATGGATGGATATATTCTTGAAAAGACCTTTGAGATTGTTGTGGAAAATGAAGATATCTCTATAAAGGACCATGTGGTGGTTAAGACTACGGTTGAAGGACATATTTCAAAAACAGAAAATACTTATGTTGAAAATAAAAATGGCTTGGCTTTTGATCATGCAAAGGTAATTCAATATGCTCTTGATAGAATGAAAAATAAAGTAATGTATACGGATATAGCTTTTAGTTTAATGCCAGAATTATTTACTCTAACTGAGTTGCAAAAAGTATATGAGGTTTTATATAGACGCGAATTGGCAGACGCTTATTTTAGGAAAAAAGTCAAAAGAATGCTTACTAAAACCACATTATTATCGGAAGGTAAGCGTTTTAGGCCATCGAAACTTTATCTCTTTAATCCTAGATGGAAGGAAAAAGATGATGAAGAGTAGTGTATTTTCTTTTGAAGCTGAAAGAAGAAACTTGTATATAAAGTATTCGTAAAATTGTAAAAAATAGACGTCGGAATTTTTATTTAAGGAAGGGGCAAAAAAATGGCTATATTTAATGGCGAAAGATTAGCAGCAGAAATATTTAAAATTGAGGCAGATAAAATTCGCCGGGGTTGGTATTCTGATAAATATTTTAGTAATAATGTAATTTTACTTGAGGCGCTAGCAAAAGAAGGGTATACTTTTGCCGGTAATAGTGACATTAAAGACATGGATTGTTCAACGGTACAGGTTGGCAATGTAGAAGTGGAAATGCAATTTTTTACACGCAGGAGACCCTTTAGTTTAGTTGCAGGGGTAGATGAAGCTTTAGCAATTATAAAAATGTGTACTGGATATTTTGATGAAGAAGGACATTTTGTAAATACTTATAATACGTTAGAAGTAGAAGCCGTACAAGATGGCACGTTCGTCGAATATGACGGTGACCCGTTGAGTGTACAGCCTGTAATTAGAATTCGTGGGCGTTATCGGGACTTTGCAAATTTAGAAACGGTAATATTAGGGGTTATTGCCGAGCCGACTCGAATTGCCACTAATGTGTACAATACTTTAGTGGCAAGTCGTTCGAAAGATATTTTATTTTTCCCTGCACGATTTGCTCACTATAAAATGCAAGCCTTGCATGGGTATGCTTATTCATTAGCAATTCAGGCCTACAATCAAAAATATAGTAAGAAAAATTCCCGTTTTGTAAGTACAGATGAACAGGGTACTTGGTGGGGCGGCGAAGGTGGGGGGACGATTGCTCATGCAACGATTTGCTGCTTCTTAGGAGATACTGTTGAGACTATGATGCAATATTCCCGTATTTTTGATAAAGCAATCTCTAGGCTGGTGCTGATTGATTTTCATAATGATTGTGTTGGGGAAACGAAGGCTGTAATGGTTAAGATGTTTACTAAATATCTTGCCTATTACAAAGCCGGTCAGTTGGATGAAGCGGAAAAATATAAGCTTTACGGGGTACGTCCTGATACTTCTAAAAATATGCGAGATAAGTCTATTGTTCCTACAGGGAATAAACAGCAGGATATGGGAGTGTCACCGAGACTTGTATGGAATCTTCGAGAAGCAATTGACAGCGCTTATGAAGAATGGGAATTAGGGGATGAGGATATTGAAATTGCTAAAGAATGGTGTGAACAAATAAAAATTTGTGTGACCGGAGGCTTTAATGCCAAGAAAATTAGAGAATTTGAAGAAATGGATGTACCTGTAGATATTTATGGTGTCGGATCTTCCTTGCTGGAGAATTCAGAGGAGACTAATAACGATTTTACTGCGGATATTGTGCGTGTAAAAGTAAATAATGAATGGTGCAATCTTTCTAAAATTGGCCGTGCTGTCTGCGAAAACCCTAATTTAGAAAAGATTAAGTAAAAAATATTAAACTTCTTATTGTAAGAAAAAGGGAAAATACATATTTTGTCGAAGAAATAGGACAGATTGCAATAAGGGGGAATATCGGTGGTTGAGCAAAAGAATAAATTGTTATTTATTGTGATGCTGGCGGTATTAATTGTAGCAGGTAGTTTTTATAATTTTTGGCAGAAAAGTTCAGTACATGAATCAGCTGCATCAAATGAGGCTGTAGCCAAAAATATTTCTGTTTCTGAAGAAAAAAACAGCGAAATTTATGTATATATTAGTGGCGCTGTCCATAAACCAGGCGTATTTAAAACTCTCCCCAATGCTAGAGTTTTTGATATTGTTGCTATGGCTGGCGGTCTTACCCCTCAGGCTGATGTATCCCAAATTAATATGGCCCAGGGCATAAAGGATGGTATGCATATTCATGTGGTAGAGACAGCAGCGGCTCAGAGTAATAGTACAACCACCAACTCTAACAAAATAAAAACAGATAATAAAGTTAATATTAATAGTGCAGAGAAAAGCGAATTGGATGCATTGCCAGGGGTGGGGCCTGCATTGGCAGAGCGAATTATTGAATACCGTCAAACAAATGGTAATTTTGGTGATATAGATGAGTTGAAGAAAGTACCAGGAATCGGTTCAAGTAAATTTGAAAAATTGAAAGAAAAAATAACGATTTAAACTACTGATTTATAAAAATCTGGGCAGGGGTTATTTGCCAGAAAAGGCAAAGGTACTTGCCCAAGACCTTTATTTGCTCTTTATTCAGAGATTGGAAAGCTGGAGGTGTTTTATGATATCGGGCGAGCGATTTGTTATAACTTATGTGCTTACAGGGGGAGAACAAGAGGCCTTAGCTAAAGCAAAAGATATTTGTGTTGAGCAAACCGTTGAGTTTCCATCACATCTTATTACCGCAGGAATGATTCAAGATCACATTGTGGGAAGAATCGAAACCTTTGAGCCTTGGGGGCAAGCTTATAAAACGCGAATTAGTTATGCGAATGAAACTGCAGCAAACGAGTTAACTCAGCTTTTAAACGTTATTTATGGTAATATAAGCATTAAGCCAGGAATACGAGTTGAGAACATTGAGTTGTCGTCATCTTTGCTTGAGAAGTATAAAGGGCCTCGCTTTGGGCGGGAAGGGTTACGCACCTTGCTGAATGTACAGCATCGGCCATTATTATTTACGGCTTTAAAACCTATGGGATTGTCATCTGCTGAACTTGGGGAGCTTGCTTATAAATTTGCCCTTGGTGGCATTGATGTGATTAAAGATGACCATGGTCTTACTGACCAATGCTTTGCACCTTTTGAAGAACGTATAGCTTATTGCACTGCTGCCGTTGAGAAGGCGAATCGTGAAACTGGTAATCAGAGTATTTATGTTGCTAACATTACGACGAGTGCCGATAAGGTCAATTTGCGGGCAATGCAGGCAAAAGAGGTTGGTGTTGGCGGAATTATGGTGGCTCCTGCATTAAGCGGTTTTGATTCTATGCGTCAACTAGCGGAAGATGATCGGATTGGTTTACCTGTTTTTAGTCATCCGGCATTTATTGGTAGTTATGTAATAAATACGCAAAATGGTATTTCACATCAAGCATTATTTGGGCAAATGATGCGACTCGCTGGTGCGGATGCAGTGATATATCCCAATTTTGGTGGAAGATTTTCTTTTAGCCAAGAAGAATGTACGTCTATTGTTGAAGGAACAAAGATGGATATGGGAGCCATTCAGTCTATTTTTCCTGCACCTGGCGGCGGTATGAGCATGGAACGGGTACCTGAGATGCACCGTATATATGGTAATGATGTAATGTTTCTGATTGGTGGCGGATTATTCCAGCATGGACCCGATATTGTGGAAAATTGCCGATATTTCCGAAGCATACTAAGAAGTGCTGAATAGAGCACAGCATAGAACTAAAAAAGATATTGACGAAGAATTTAATTCGTGTTATATTATTATAAATTAATATTGGCTGATCAGGATAACTGAAGGCTAAAAGCTTTCCCAATTAATGGGGATTCTTTTAGCCTTTTCTTATATGTTAGAGCTGACTGGATAACCAGAGGCTAGTTTTTTTCGCATAAGCGGAGAAACTAGTCTTTTTGATTTTAAGAGGAGGTGGAAAGATGTCAGTGATGCTTGTTGGGGCAGATCATTTAGGACATATTGAAAAAAACCTGCAGACAATGGGAATTCATGCAATTGATCATGTAACGGGTAGAAATGTGTCCGATCGGAAACGGTTTAAGTTTCCTCTATCTACGACTTTAATAGTTATTTTTATTGATTATATTAATCATACGACGGCAAAAAATATTAAACAAATGGCTAAATCTCAAGGAGTTCCCCTTGTATTTGCTAATCGCTCTTGGAGTTCATTACAGGATAAATTAGTTGATTTTAACTTAAAAGAATTAGGGTAAACATTAAAGGAGGCACTATTTTGGCCGATACTACTACAGGTGTCAAACAGACGTTGCCTACATCGATAGGTAGCGAAAAGGCAGTTTCGAGTAAATCTTTTTTCGCTGGCGGATGGCTAACTGCGTTGCTGCCACTCATTTTTATCGTCGTACTTTTCACAGAGCATACTTTATTACCGAATCGCCAGCCTTTTTTTCAAAAACCTTACTTTAGTTGGATACTGGCAGTGTTTGTTGTTATATTTGCTGTTGCTGGGATTGGAGCCGGTAAATTTCCTTCTTTTCGGGCAAAGTTTCTGGAAAAGGCGCCACTGTTAACTGCATTTACAGGGTTTTTGATTATTTGGGATTTAGTAACATTGAAGCTGGCTTTGTTGCCCTTGCCTTATTTTCCTTCACCTGCTGCAGTGACAGCAGTCTTAATTAATGAATGGGAAACATTGGGGATTAGTGCTTTGTATTCCCTCAGATTGTTATTAATTGGTTATGTATTGGGTGCTTTAATTGGATTGCCAACAGGAGTATTGATGGGATGGTATCCTAGATTTCATTACTGGGTAAATCCAATTTTACGCTCCATTGGTCCAATACCCGCAACGGCTTGGATTCCCATTGCTATGATCGCTTTTCCAACGAGTTTCACTGCTAGTATATTTTTATTGGTTTTGGCCTGTTGGTTTCCGATCACTGTTATGACCTGGTCTGGCATTGCTAATGTGAATAAATCATACTATGAGGTGGCCCGGAGCCTTGGAGCAAGTGAGTTTTATTTAATCACACGAGTTGCTCTACCGGCAGCAATGCCATCCATCTTTGTAGGATTGTTTATGAGTATGGGTGTGGCTTTTGTTACTTTGATTGTCGGAGAAATGTTGGGGGTAAAAGCTGGTTTAGGCTGGTTTATTAGTTGGGCACAGGGCTGGGCTGAATTCAGTAAAGTATATGCTGCACTTATTGTAATGTCGATACTTTTTTCTAGTATTATTACATTGCTGTTTAAAGTTCGGGATAAAGTATTAGTTTGGCAGAAAGGGTTGATTAAATGGTAACGGCAGCAGCAAAGCAACTTAACGTGGGGGAAGGTGCCCTGCAAATTAGTGAAGTTGAAAAATTATTTGTTGACCCTACGGGTGCTAATGTCACAGCTTTAGAAGCGGTGAGCCTCGATATCAGACCAGGAGAATTTATTTCGCTGCTTGGACCGAGTGGTTGTGGGAAGTCTACATTACTCAGGCTAATAGCTGGATTAGATGTACCTACTTCCGGCAGTATTGCCTTAGATAATGAAGTTGTTGATGGTCCACATTATTTTAGAGGACTGGTGTTTCAAGATCCTACATTATTTCCCTGGCTGACAATCAGAAAGAACGTAGCAGTTGGTTTAGATGCACGAGGGATTCTACGACAAAAGGAAAAAGAGGTGGATGAGTACATACAATTGGTGGGTTTGGCGGGGTTTGAAAATTCATATCCCTACCAATTATCTGGTGGTATGGCTCAAAGGGCATCACTGGCGAGAGCTCTTGTCAATCATCCTAAAGTATTACTTATGGATGAACCCTTAGGGGCTCTAGATGCATTCACACGTATGAATATGCAAGATGAGATCTTGCGTATTTGGAAGAATCGCGGTACTACTATCGTTTTTGTTACTCATGATATTGATGAAGCAATTTATCTTAGTGATAGAGTAGTAGTTATGACTCCTAGACCAGGAAAAATTGCTAAAGTTTTTGATATTGCTATTGAGCGTCCACGCAGTAGGAATTATCCAGATTTTTTTGAGATTCGATCAGAAATTTTAGAATTACTACACTTTGCCGAAAAGAACAAGCCCGAATATTATTTGTAAATCAATATGAAAATGAAAAATTTTACCGAATAGGGAGAGGTAACATGAAAAAGAATTATTTAGTTATTACTGGTCTAATTTTTATACTATTGGTGACAATGTTAGTTACTGGTTGTGGTCAAAAGGCAGCCCCAACTACCTCAGAGTTGAAAAAAGTTAAGATCGGCTATGGCGGTGGTGCCTGCGAAGCATTCCTATACACTGCCTTTGAAAAAGGTTTATTTAAAGAAGAAGGCTTAGATGTTGAGCTGGTAAAAGTCGATTTTGAAACACTAAAAGAGTCCTTGGCGACAGGGAAAGTTGATGCTTCCAGTGGCATGGTAATGAAATTTGTTAAACCTTTTGAACAAGGGGTGGATGCGGTCTTTGCTGCAGGCATTCATACTGGTTGTATCCAATTAATCGTTAAAGAAAATTCGAATATTAAAAGTATCGCTGATTTAAAGGGCAAGGTGGTCGCCAATAATGGTATGGGTGATGCACCGATGATATTTGCATCTCGTGCGTTAGCTCATGCAGGTCTTGATTATAAAAAAGATGTACAATGGAAAGCTTATCCACCCGCTGAATTAGAAGGTGTATTAGAACGTGGTGAAGCGGATGCTATTGTATTGGGGGATCCCATCCCCGAAATAATTATTGCCAAGGGAAAAGGTATTAAACTTCTCAATACTGCAAGTGATATGCCTTTCCATGATGAATATTGCTGCATGGCAACCATTAGTGGAAAACTCTATCGTGAAGACCCAGCAACCGCAGCAGCCATTACTCGCGGCATGATGAAAGGCGCTAAGTGGGTTAATGAACATAAGGACGAAGCTGCTAAGCTCATAGTTGAGAAGAAATATATTCCAGGAGATCCAGAACTGGTAACGAAACTATTGAAAAGTTATAGTTATATACCATCTGTAGATGGTGGTGAAAAAGCTGTAGACATTGCGATTAAGGAAATGAAATCAATTGGTGTTCTTGATCCTAGTACCGATACTGAGCAGTTGAAGAAGAAGATATTTGTTCACTTGCCTGGATTGAATTAGAAGGGCATAAGAGCGTTAATGATCAGTAAATAAACTGAAGGCAAGGAATTTCATAAAGATGTTCTTTGCCTTCTATTATGTAAGGAGGGTTTTCATGTCACAGTCCCTTGCCGTTACTAAAAAAATGTTGACAGATTCAAAGGGGCCGATAAAACCATTACCATCTCTAGTTTTTGATATTATTGAAAAGTTTCTATTAAATGTCCAGTATGGGCATTTAATTTTAATGATACAAGATGGCTTTGTCGTAAAGATCGATAAGGTAGAAAAATTTCTTATTTCGGCAAAAAATAAAGAAAAGAGTCCTGCAGCAATCGATAAAATAGAAAAGAAACATCCAATGCAAATGAAAATCTTGACTGAATTACAAAGTATAAAATATGGACAGTTAGTAATTCATATGGATAATGGGCAGGTAGGGCAAATTGAAAAGACAGAAAAACGACGTATTGAGGAACTAGAAGGTTTACATGGTGATGGTATATAGAAATTATATAAGGTTCTTTATGAGCGCCACAGCAGGTGAAGTAAATTATAAGAGAATTATTTAGATCATTACCATTTAAAGGTAATGATAATAAAAAAACTGGGTTCTATAAAAAGATGCAGCCTTCAAAAAATTCTGACCAAGTATAAAATAAATTTTAATAATATAAAAATTTATTAATCAAGTGCAAATAATAATACATGTTACTTTTTCTGCTTGCCAATATTTTTAAACATTATAAAAAGTGTTGCTATCATATGAAAGAATATAGATATACATTGTTATTTTATTATATTACAATAAATACAATTTACTGTGATTATTAGTGTTAGGCGAAATGGAATTTTATAGCGGTTGTAACTTTAAGAAAGTAAATTATCTTGGTTGATCAGATAATCTGAAGACTAGGGATGTTTTTAAGCATCTTCAGTCTTTTTTTTATTTACAAACATGAGAACAAAAATTGGAGGAATTATTAATGAGCAAAAAAAGAGAATTAGAGGATTTAAGCTGCACAGATTGCAGTATTTACAATTGTAAGAGCAGGAGTCAGCAGTTTCCTGGCTTTTGTTTAACCACGAAAGATAATGATGGGCATTCGATTGCTAATGATATTGAGGAAATCAAAAATTATTTACAAGGCGATGAACAGGATGCAATTGTGGCTAGAGCATCAGCTCAGGTAGAAGGGCTTTTCTACGGTAAGTTGACCAGAGTGGAGGAAATTATTGAATTTGCCAAGCGTATCGGGGCTAAAAAAATTGGTATTGCGACTTGTGCAGGTTTAATTGAAGAGTCCAAAATCTTTGCTAAGATACTAACTGCTAAAGGTTTGGAATATTATAGTGCTATTTGCAAAGTTGGCTCTGTCGACAAAACGGAAATCGGCGTACTGGAAGAACATAAAATAAAACCAGGTACGCATGAAGCTATGTGCAACCCAATATTACAAGCCCGCATTTTAAATTACCATAATACAGACTTAAATGTCGTAGTTGGTTTGTGTGTAGGGCATGATTCTTTGTTTACAAAATACTCAGCAGCACTCGTCACCACTCTTGTCACCAAAGACAGGATAACGGGACATAATCCCGTAGCTGCCTTATATACTGCTCACTCGTATTACAACCGCTTACTGCAGACAAAAGAATAGCCTCAATTTATGGTAAGGGAGATATATTTATGAAAAAAAATAAAATAGTTGCAGTTGTACTTATTCTAATCAGCATGATGACGCTCGCAGCAGGTTGCAGTTCAAATGTCTCTTCGATAGGGGGGAAGAATAGTAAGAAGATTATTATAGGCACAGGCAGTGAGTATAAGCCATATTGTTTCCTAGATGATAAAAATAATCTTACAGGTTTTGAAGTTGAAGTTCTTAAAAAAGTAAATGAAAAATTACCGCAATATGAATTTGAATTTAAAACCTTTGACTTTAATGCAATTCTTGTAAGTCTTGAAACAGGTAAAATAGACCTTGCAGCACATCAATTTGAAGTCAATGCAGACCGAAAAAATAAATATCTCTTTGGTGATGAAGGTGTGACAATCTATGACCTCATGCTGGTTACTAAAGAAAATCGGAATGATATAAAATCACTTGATAATCTCGCGGCGATGAATGCGACAGTAGAGGTTGGCAAAGCATCAGCCAATAAGACTGCTGTAGTAGATCGATGGAATAAAGAGCATGGCAATAAATTGAAATTGACTCTGGAGGCATCGGATGCGACGATAACTTTGCAAAATATTGATTCAGGAAAAACAGATGCTTTTGTCAATATTCAGAGGAATGTAGATGCATACAAAACTACCTATGGTGCTAAGATTAAAACGGTGGGAGAACCCATAAGCCGTTCTAATTCATACTACCTGTATCGTAAAGATGATGAAACAGGCGCGCAGCTGAAAAAAGATGTAGATGCAGCATTAAAACAACTGAAAGAGGATGGTACTCTTACTCAACTTTCGCAAAAATGGCTTGGCGGCGACTACATTCCTAAAAATTAATAAAGGAGCAGGATTCGGGTGGAAAATATATTTTTAGTCAGCCTGTTTATTGATAGTTTCCCTAAGTTGTTATCCCGTTTACCTATAACATTGTATATTGTTGTCGTTGCCCTCTTGTTTGGAATGCTAATAGGTACTTATATCTCTGTTGTTCGTTTGTATAAGGTACCTATATTATCACAATTAGCAACCGCTTATGTATCTTTCGTCAGGGGAATTCCCATACTTGTTTTATTGTATATTGTATATATTGGGCTGCCATTAGTCGTAGGTTTTTTTGGCGTAAACATTAATCGGTGGGATACAATGATCTTCGTGATGATCGCATATATCGTAAATACATCAGCCTTTTTGTCTGAAATTATCCGATCAGCTGTTGCTGGAGTTGATCTAGGCCAGACAGAAGCAGCATATTCGGTGGGTATGACTCGCTGGCAGACCTTTAGACGTATTGTTGCACCTCAAGCACTGCAGATTGGGATACCCGCTCTGGGCAATACCATAGTATCGTTACTTAAGGACACATCTTTAGCATATACCTTAGGAGTGATTGATATTGTTGGAGTCATAAAGGCCATTGCCGGCAATACGTATCGTTCTCTTGAAGCCTATGCAGCAGCAGCTGTTATTTTCTTTATCCTGAGTTTCATGTTAGAACAGGTTTTTAAAGTAATTGAAAGAAAATTAGGGATAAAAAATGCAATTTCTAGTCAAGGATAATCTGAATAAAAAATAAAATTGGCAGGTGAGTGCATGGGATTTCAGTTTGATCTTTCTTTCTTTGTTCATGAAATAGGTGTAGGGATACAATATGTTCCTGTTGTTCTATTGCTATCTATATTGCCTTTGATAGTGGGATTAGTCTTTGGTACTGGGATTGCCATTGTAAGGATATTTAAGGTGAGAATACTGGCGCAGGTATTTGCCGTTATTGTAGTTTTTTTAAGAGGGGTTCCACTTTTATTACAACTAACTATTCTTTATCTAACCGTAACGTTAAGTTTTGATTCCTTCGCGCGAGTCTTAGATCTCAATATGACATCGAAGGATATTTCCTACACTCTAATTGCTGTAATTGGACTATCAATCAATGCCACGGTATATCTTTCCGAAGTGGTTAGGACCGCATTACAATCTGTAAATAGCGGTCAGTATGAGGCTGCCTACTCTGTAGGAATGACTTCTTGTCAGATGCTGAGGAGAATTATCATTCCTCAGGCTTTGCCAGTGGCCATTCCGTTAATTGGCAGTAATTTTATCGGGCTAATTAAAGGTTCGGCAATTGCATCGTTGATTTCTGTGGTTGAAATTATTAATGCTACTCTCTTTGAGGCGAATGGAAATTACAAATTTCTTGAGGCCTATCTTGCAGCTGCTATTATTTACTGGGCATTATGCATAATGGTAGAGTGTAGCATAGCGTTTCTGGAAAGCAGAGTAGGAGTATACGGTAAGGACGGGGTAGTATGATAAAGGTAAAGGGATTACATAAATCCTTTGGTAAACAGCAAGTATTAAAAGGTATTGATCTGACAGTTGAGAAAGGCGAAGTCGTTGTTTTATTAGGTCCTAGTGGGTCTGGCAAGACGACTTTTTTGCGGTGCCTAAATTTTTTAGAGCATCCTGATGATGGAGAAATTACTATTGGGGATACACGGGTAGATTGTAAACATGTTAGTAAAAAGCAAATATTGCAGATTAGAAGAAATACGGCAATGGTATTTCAATTGTATAACTTATTCAAAAATAAGACAGTCCTTGAAAATGTAATGGAAGGTCTTGTTGTTGCCCGGAAAATTCCTAAGGTTGCGGCTGAAGAGATCAGCAGACAAATTCTCGGTAAAGTTGGACTGATGGCTAAGTATGACGCTTATCCCAGTCAATTGTCAGGCGGGCAGCAGCAGCGTGTCGGTATTGCAAGGGCTCTTGCTTTAAATCCCGAAGTCATACTTTTTGATGAGCCTACCTCTGCTCTAGACCCTGAACTTGTCGGTGAAGTACTTGGGGTTATGAAAAAGGTAGCAAAGGAAGGGTTAACGATGATTGTCGTTACGCATGAAATTTCTTTTGCAAGAGATATCGCCAATCGTGTTATATTTATTGATAGCGGGGTTATTGTGGAACAAGGTAGTCCGGAAGAAGTCCTTTTCCGTCCCAAAGAAGAAAGAACAAAGCAATTTTTAAAAAGAATTTTACCGGCTTCTGATTATTCAATATAATAGTAGAAGAAAGAATTGCAATATAAAAATTGCATAAATAAAATTTTATTCAAGTGAGGATATAGTGAAATGACAAAGAATAACACAATATTCGATTTTGACCAGATCATCCCTCGGCAGGGTACTGGCAGCAGCAAGTGGGATGCTTTAGGTAAGGTTTTTGGCAGTGAAGAGGTTTTGCCTCTTTGGGTTGCTGATATGGATTTTGCTTCGCCAGAGGCAGTAGCAGCAAGAATAATCGAGCGTGCCAGTCATCCTATTTATGCTTACAATACCCAGGATTCTTCTTTATATCAAGCGTTCATTCAATGGGTCAAGAGACGGCATAATTGGGAAATTGAACAAGAATGGATTTTACTTGCTCCTGGTGTTGTGCCATCCATTATTCTATCTATTTTCGCATTATCAGAACCTGGAGATGGAGTGATTATACAACCTCCAGTGTATCCGCCTTTTTTTGCATCTGTAAAAGATAATGATCGTAGGGTTGTTGAAAATCCACTTATTTTTAAAAATGGACACTATGAAATGGATTATGAGGACTTAGAGCGAAAACTTGCTGATCCTCAAAACAAGTTGCTGTTGTTATGCAGCCCCCATAACCCTGTTGGCCGTGTATGGACTAGAGAAGAATTGAAAAAAGTGCATGAGCTTTGCCAAAAATATGAAGTTGATGTATTGTCAGATGAAATACATAATGATTTGGTATTTGAAGGTCACAAACATACTGTATTTTCTTCTTTGGGTACACCTGTTTGTAAACAAAGTGTTACTTTTATGGCTGCTAGTAAAACTTTCAATATTGCGGGGCTTAATTCTTCCTTTATTATCGTTCCTTGCAAACGGAGACGGGCCTTAATTCAGGCTTGGATTACTAAATTGCACATTGGCCGTAATAATCTTTTTGGCGGACTTGCTGCAGAAGCTGCTTATACAGACGGTGATGCATGGTTAGATGCTCTGCTGATCTATTTAGAAAAAAATGCAGATACTTTAGTTGAATTTGTTCAGAAAAGATTACCAGGAGTTACAGTGGTAAAGCCAGAAGGGACTTATCTGGCGTGGCTGGATTTCCGCACTTATTTCCCAAATGCAAAGGAATTGGAAAACTTTCTAGTATATAAGGCAAAAGTAGGCTTAAACTCTGGTAAAAGTTTTGGCAATCAGGGGGAAGGATTTGCGCGGATTAATTTTGCGACTCAGCGCATTGTTCTGCTGGATGCATTAAGTAGAATTGAACAAGCCCTTATTCGACATTTAGAAAGTGAAAAAGAGAAATAATACAAAAAATCCTGCATAATGCAGGATTTTTTGTATTTTAATGGTAATTCCTTAAAGATAATAAAGTGAAGAATACAGGCGGCAATTAAAAGCTAATTACCTGAAGAGGGATAGTGAGATATGTCTAATATCATTATATATATTACAGCTGCTTTTACGGCTGGTATTTGGTGTGCCAATTATTTTGCTGAAATTCTGCCCTTTCTATATATTAGTGGTTTGAGTATAGTAATGATTCTTATATGGCAAATCCATCGACAGCAACAAATGACTTGGCTGATTGCATTATTGTTTTTTATTATTGGCATGCTGCGCTTTATTCATGAGGATAGTCTTAGTATCACAGACATTAGCCATTATACAGGGGAAAAAATAACTGTATACGGCACTATTGCGGAAATGCCGCAAGTCACTAATTTGATACAAGAGAAAAGAAATGTTACATATATATTGTCAATACAAGAGACCCAGGATGAAAAGGGAAAAAAAGAGACTGCGACAGGCAGGTTGTATGTTTCTGTCAGACAATCAAATAAAGAACCAATTTATCGGCAAGAAGATGAGATAAAGGTAACTGGTGAGATGATTGCCTTACATGGTTATAATAATCCAGGGCAGTATGACAGTGTAGCCGCAGCGCGGCTACATGGAATTCGAGGACGGATATCAGTTCAGGAAAAAGAGATAAGCTTAGTACGGAGAGGTCATTCATTCTGGAAGCAGACAATGGAAGAATGGCGAGGAAAAATAATCGACACAATACAAAAATCGATGCCCGAAAGTCATAAAGCCATTCTCGAAGGGATGTTGTTTGGCGGATATAATGGTATTCCTCGTGAGGTCGTGGCTGACTTTGCAACTACGGGAATTGTACATATCTTATCAGTATCCGGATCCCATATTGCTTTAGTAGCAGGAGTTATTACCGCACTAGGAAAGGGGTTATTTAGGCGATTTGCTTTTACCGGTAAAGTAGTCCCCTTATTTGCAGCCTTCTGTATCACGCTATATGCTATATTTTGTGGATTGACGCCACCTGTGTTACGTTCTCTCATTATGGGATTGATCGGCTTAGGAGCGGTATGGCTTGATCGAGAGAAAGATGCGGCTGCTGCATTAGGTTTAACAGTCTTGGGGATGCTTGTATATCAACCTGCCCTTATTTATGATTTAAGTTTTCAATTATCATTTGCATCAACTGCTGGATTAGTTTTATTAAATACTAAGACCGTGAAAATGTTAACCTTTATTCCTCTTTGGCTTGCCCGGCCTTTGGCAGTTACCATAGCCGCTCAAGTAGGAGTATTGCCGTTTATTGCTTGGTATTTTAATAGTTTTTCACTAAGTTCTTTTATCGCCAATCTTATTGTTGTTCCCATAATTGAAGGGATTGTTATAGTAGGTTTATTTGGTGCCTTTAGTGGCATGGTGGTTGGGGTAGTTGGCAATATCAGTATGGTGGTTTGCAGCTTAATGATTAGCTTAGTTCTTCAATTGAATGAGTGGCTAGCTGCTATGCCTGCAGCAAAGTTATATATACCGTCGATTGGAATAATTGGCAGTATTTTATATTATGTGTCATTACTTTGGGTGTATGGATATCAACCGCAAAGTATGTTATCTTTCGCAGCAGCGGTAAAGAAATGGCCTCAGAAAAGTGCTGCAGTGGTATTGTTGTTTATTTTGTGTATAATAGTGTATAGCGTCTATCCTCGACCTCTTTCAGTTCATTTTATTGATGTGGGACAAGGAGATGCGGCTCTTATTGTTACGCCTCATGGGCGAGGAATTCTAGTGGATACAGGTGGTACAATGGGAGAAAATACGGATTTTGATATTGGTTATCGCGTAGTTCTCCCTTATTTAAGACATTATGGCGTATTGGATTTGGATTATCTTTTTTTAACTCATGGTCATCAAGATCACGCTGGTGGCGCGGCAGGTATAGCCAGCCAGATACCAATCAAAAATATCATGCTGTCCCGAGAAAATTATACCCAGGCAGTAGCTAATTTATTGCGGATGGCACCTCATAGCATTCATATTGCTGTTTATGAAGGACAAAAGATAGAACTTGATGGTGTTATTATTAAAGTACTGCATGCTAACACAGGAATGAGCGGAGGGCAATCCAGTAATGAGGTGTCAAGTGTAATGCAAGCTAGATATGGGAAATTTAGTTTTTTATTTACCGGTGATCTTCCTGCTCAAGGGGAGGAAGAAATGATAAGGAGTGGCAGGGATATTTCCAGTTCCGTGCTTAAAGTTGGTCATCATGGATCGAAAACTTCGTCAACAGTAGAATTTCTGCAAGCCGTAGCACCTGACTATGCAGTAATTTCTGTAGGAGCAAATAATTCTTTTGGTCACCCCCACGTGGAGACGATACAACGCTTATTAGCGCAGCATAGTACAATCTATCGCACTGATCAACAAGGAGCTATTGTTTTTCAGACTGATGGTAGTACAATGACTGTGAGTACTTTTATCAAGTGATTGCCAATGTTAAGTGAATCATAATGGAGGAAGTTATGAATTATGCAGCCGTTTTAGAAGAAATAAAAAAGAAACAAATAAGGTCAGTTTATTTATTATATGGTGAAGAAGTTTATTTTATAAGGCAGATTGAACAGATGGTCATTCATTCCGTGCTGGCACCTGAAGAAATAGATACAAATCTTCTTAATTTAGACAAAGATCCGTCGATAAATGAATTAATTGCTTTAATTGAAACAGTTCCATTCATGGGCGGTAAAAATGTTATTATTATACGTGACACAGTATTGTTTCGCCCACGAAAGTCAGGAACTAATGAGCCAGCAGAAGACAAAACTGAGGAACGCTTATTGAAAGTTATCAGCAATATGCCCGAATACACTCATCTGATTCTTTCAACGACAGAAAAAGTAGATAAACGACGTAAATTATTTAAGCTGATAGAAAAACATGGAACTGTGGCAGAAGTTGCCAATATAAAAGGGAAAGATGTCAGGGGATGGTTAACAGCTAAATTAAGTGAACTTAATAAAAAAATCGACAGTGATGCCATGGAATATTTTCTGGGTGTCATCAGTATTATGCCCCAAGTATCTTTAGGCTTTTTACATAATGAATTGGAGAAAGCGGCCTTATTTACAGCAGGAAAAGCTAGGATTAGTCAATCTGAACTAGTAAAAATTATGTCAGCTATTCCAGAAATATCGATATTTTCTATGATTGATGCTGTTAGCCAGAAACAACTCGGCAAAGCCTTGCAATTAATGGGAGAACAGCTTAAATCAGGGGAACACCCACTAAAACTAGTATCATTGTTAGCACGGCAGGTACGCCTCATGTGGCAGGCACAGGAAATGTCAAAGGAGGGGCATGGTAGTAGAGAAATCGCAGAAAGGCTTGGACTAGTACCGTTTATTGGTGAAAAGCTTTTGAGGCAGAGTAAAAATTTTACCTCAGATATTTTAAAACAAGCGACATTAGCCTTAGCAACAGCAGATTATGAGTTAAAATCAGGTAAAGCGAACAAGTCAGTATTAGAAGAAATTATTATTGCCATGTGCCGATAGATAATAAGGCTAAGATTCAGATAGCGTTTACCCCTCTATCTGATCTTAGCCTTATTTATCCCTTCGGGGTTAAGCCCTTCATTTCTTACGAATAGAAAAAGGGGGCTTAGAGTGTTTTAGACAATATAATAGATAACGTAAAAAGCCCCCGCTCATGGCAATGAACAGGGGCTTTAATCTTAATTAATTAGCTAAGGAATTAAGTTTGCGAGCTAATCTTGATTTTTTACGGGCCGCGGCATTTTTATGAACAACACCTTTGCTGGCTGCCTTGTCAATAGTTTTGCTAGCATTAATTAGAAGGGCTTTCGCCTCATCTCCGTTACCAGCAGTTACAGACTCAACTACTTTGCGAGATATAGTTCTAATGGTTGATCTCACCGCAAAGTTTCTAGCACGTCGCTCAGCATCAGTTTTTACGCTACGTTCAGATGATTTAATGTTTGGCAAGTGATTCACCTCCTTAAAGAGCATGTTACCTATAGTATCTTAGCATGTGATAATGGAAAATGCAAGTAACAATTGATAATATATGTGGGAATTTTTTAACTGGTTATGTATTGTACAATAAGATGGTTTTATCCAATGATTTAACCATTTAATACTTACCTTTTTAAAGTGAACTTTAAGGGTGATGCTGGGCGGGTAAGAGTGATTAACTTTCCAATAAAGTTAAAACTTTGTCTGAATTAGCCATCTTTCCTGAAGAATGTATAGTTTGTATAGATCGTATATATTCAGGGTAAAATAATCTTGATTTTGTAATTAAGGAGTGAAGCGAAATGGAGCATTTTACAAAAGTATCTCGCACTGATTTAGCATTAGAAGTAAGGGAAATGTTAACGAAAGAAGTCAGCGAAGATATTCCAGGGGTTTTAGTAGAAACATCAGAAGATGAAGAGGTTGTGATTACCAAGGTTGATATTACGACTCCTGATGCTGAGAAGACTATGGGAAAAGGGCAGGGGACATATGTTACTATTGAGGCGCACGGTCTTCGCTATAAGAATACTCCTTTGCAAGAAAAAATAATGAAATTGTTGGCTGAGGAACTAGTATCGATGGCAAAATTATCTCAGAAAGCCACAGTTTTAGTCATTGGTTTAGGAAATTGGAATATTACCCCTGATGCTTTAGGACCACGGGCTATTGATAAGATAGTAGTGACACGTCATTTACAAGAGATACTATCCCCTGAACTTAAGGGAGGAGTAAGGTCAGTTTGTGCTATTGCACCAGGTGTCTTAGGCATTACTGGCATGGAAACGGTAGAAATTGTCCAGGGACTTGTTAGTAAGATAAAACCGGATCTGGTTATTGCCATTGACGCACTAGCTGCTGCCTCCAGCCGTAGAGTAATTACTACAGTACAGTTAGCGAATACAGGGATTAGTCCAGGTTCTGGCGTGGGAAATAAGCGTTTCGGTTTGACAAAAGAATCCTTAGGTGTTCCTGTAATTGCTATTGGTGTGCCAACGGTTGTTCATGCTTCCACAATTGCCATGGATACTATTAATACACTACAAGAGCATGCAGCATTTGCTCGTTATTTTAAAAGTATGGAACATTTATCGAATTCAGATCGCCACACCATTGTACGCCAAGTTTTACCGGAAGTATTGGGTGATTTGATGGTAACACCAAAAGAAGTGGATCGTTTTATTGACGACATCGCTGTAGTTGTTGCTGGGGGAATTAATCAGGCAATGCATCCTAACATTGATTATGAAAATATACACACTTATTTACATGGCTAAGGTTTAACATTAGTGGTTCCCTGTTCAAGTTTTCAAATTGAATAGGGTGGTTTTATAATATCAAAATAATTTTGAATCACTGAGATCGAAAATCATTATGATGACACAGCGTCAATACTCAATAATCTAAGATAGGTTTCTTTGCGGCCTATGTGTCTTTGTGATTCCTTTTTGCTGCTATTTTTAATTAAAAAAATAGCATTACGATTTTTTTCATATATGGTAATCTGTACTATCCTTTTCCTGCCAAGCATATACATTGTATGTAAACAAAAAAGCGTGACAACCTGTGCTTGCTCTTATTTGCGAGTACGGATGTCAGGGGAGGAAAGGATGTTAACAAGACGCGCACGTCATAGAAGAACTTTTTATTGGGATAAAAAGATAATGTTTGTTATTATTACGCTACTTTTTTTGTGTGTAGTAGTATGGCAGCATTTTGAAATATCTGAGGAAGTATTAGCAGTTAGCACAAATGGTTCTACGCAAGAAGAGCAATATAAATTGCCTCAGTGGCGTGATATTTTATTTTTAGGCGTCCCTGGTCTAGTTAACGCTGCCGAACCAAAGCAAACTGTTATTGTAAAAGGTGAGCATAGTGTACAGCAAATTGTGCGAGATACAATGCTGTTTTTTATTGGTGTGGATATTAAAGACATACGGTCTATACTACAGGCTGAAATTCCTATGTTGGCAAAAGTTAAATCAGGACCTCAAACGATAAGTGCTATGAGTTTGCCTAATTTCCCCAAATTTGAAGTGAAAGAAAGTCTGCCAAGTGGTAAGCCCTTGGTAGGACTTTACTATACACATACTTCAGAGTCTTATGTACCAAGCAGTGGGGTAGCACATAGTCCTGGTGGGCAGCGAGGCGACATTGTAGATGTAGGAGGCGCGCTAGCAAAAAGGTTAGGTACTCATGGCATCACGACATTGCAAAATACTACTATTCATGACTATCCAAGCTTTATGAAAGCTTATGATGCTTCTGAAGTTACTGTAAGGAAAATGATAGCTGAAAATCCATCAATTCAAATGTACTTTGATATTCATCGTGATGCGGGTAAAAAAGAAAGTCATACGGCTATAGTGAATGGGGTAGAAGTAGCTAAGATCAAGATATTAGTTTGTATCGGACAGGAAGGGCTCGTTCAGCCTCATTGGCAGCAAAATCATGCCTTTGCTAAGTTAATTGATGCCAAATTAAATCAACGTTATCCTGGTCTTTCTTTTGGGATTCAAATGGAAAATTGGCGCTATAATCAGCATCTTCACCCAAGAGCTTTATTACTTGAGGTTGGGTGTGAAGAGAATAGTAAAGAAGAAGCACAGCGTGCACTTGAAATGTTTGGGGACATATTGGCTGAAATTATTCAAGAAAATAACATACAGTAAAAAGATACTTCAATTTGTTTACTTTGAGAGGTGAGAATGTGTTCTGCCGATTAGCCTATAGTGATACGTTGATCATTATTCGTGGTTTATTAATTTTAGTGATAGCCATACTATTAGGTCTATCAGCAACAGAGCAACAATTGAATACATTAACACAACGACAAGAAATTGGACAAATTTTTGATATAGAGCGAAATGATGAGGGTGTTTACTCTTTAGAAATTTTAGGTTCTAATTATAATATAACTGCAGTATACGTAGTGGCTGAAATTGCCAATCAGGATAAAAGTGTTAGTATAATAACACCCTTCCATACTCTAATGATCCCTAAATATATATATATTGACGCCCGAAAAGAGCTAGTTTGGTTGTCGCTAGAGCTTGAAGATCTAGAACAGTACATAGATGAAAGCAGAGAAAAAATAAATGTTTATCTTCAGCAATTTAGGTAATACTTGCAGGTGTTAGGTCCCAGGTGATATAATCAATAGCAGTAATTATGCTATTGATTTCGAGAGGAGGCCTATATGAAGACGAATAATATCCGCAATTTCTCGATAATTGCTCATATAGATCATGGAAAATCTACCCTTGCTGATCGTTTGATTGAATATACAGGTACCCTGTCTTCGCGGCAAATGGAAGCTCAAGTCTTGGATAATATGGATCTTGAGCGAGAACGTGGTATTACAATTAAAGCTCAGTCTGTACAATTGGAATACACTGCCAAAGATGGCGAAACCTACATGTTGAATCTCATTGACACACCAGGACACGTTGACTTTACATATGAGGTATCACGTAGTTTAGCCGCTTGTGAAGGCGCACTGCTGATTGTAGATGCTGCACAGGGGATTGAGGCCCAGACGCTGGCCAATGTATATTTGGCCTTAGACAATGATTTGGAAATTATCCCTGTGATTAATAAAATCGATTTACCAAGTGCCGACCCAGATAGAGTTAAGCAAGAGGTGGAAGAGGTAATTGGTTTAGATACTTCAGACGCTGTACTGACCAGTGCAAAATCAGGTATAGGCATTGAAGAGGTTTTAGAAGCTATTGTCAAAAAAATTCCCCCCCCTCAGGGCAAGCGTGAGGAACCGCTATGTGCACTCATATTTGATTCTCATTTTGATGCTTACAAAGGTGTTATTGCTTATGTGAGAGTTATCAATGGTGTCATTAAGCCGGGGATGAAGATGAAAATGATGGCGACCAATAAGATTGTAGAGGTAATTGAAGTAGGCGTATTTAGACCTGCTATGACCAATGTCAGTGAACTTGCTCCCGGTCATGTTGGTTTTGTGGCTGGAAGTATTAAAAATGTGAAAGATGTCCGGGTTGGCGATACGATCACTGATGCAGATCGGCCAGTTGCAGAAGCATTGCCTGGTTATCGCAAAGTTACGCCCATGGTATATTGCGGTTTGTATCCCGTAGACAGCTCAGAGTATGATCTCTTGCGGGATGCTTTGGAAAAGTTAAAGTTAAATGACGCATCCTTGATTTTTGAACCAGAGACATCTAGTGCTTTAGGCTTTGGTTTCCGGTGCGGCTTTCTAGGACTGTTGCATATGGAAGTGATTCAGGAACGTTTGGAGCGAGAATATAATATTACTCTGATTACAACTGCACCAAGTGTTATTTATAAAGTATTTAAAACGGATGGGGAAGTTATTGAAATTGAAAACCCATCCAAGTTACCAACGCCTCAGGAGATTGAGCATATAGAGGAACCCTATGTTAAGGCAATGGTTATTGTGCCGAATGATTATGTAGGTGTTGTTATGGAATTGTCTCAAGAAAAGCGTGGCGAGTTTAAAGATATGAAATATCTTGACACGACAAGAGTAATGATTACATACCATCTGCCTCTTAGTGAAATTATTTATGATTATTTTGATCGCTTGAAATCTGCTACTCGCGGGTATGCTTCTTTGGATTATGAATTGATTGGATATCGGCAATCTCAGCTAGTCAAACTTGATATTTTGCTTAATAGTGAGGCGGTAGATGCATTATCCATTATTGTACATCGTGAAAAAGCCACTTATCGGGGAAGAATATTAGTTGAAAAATTAAAAGGAATTATCCCGCGGCAGATGTTTGAAATTCCTATTCAAGCAGCCATTGGCAACAAAGTAATTGCACGGGAAAGTGTACGAGCCATGCGTAAAGATGTATTGGCAAAATGTTACGGTGGAGATATTAGTCGTAAACGCAAGCTATTAGAAAAGCAAAAAGAGGGTAAAAAGCGCATGAAACAGGTTGGTAGTGTGGAAGTGCCGCAAGAAGCCTTTATGGCCATATTAAAGATTGATTAAAGGTGATTACAATGAAGATTGGACTGTATATCCATATTCCCTTTTGCCAGCAAAAATGTTTATATTGTGATTTCCCATCTTATGCTAATCTTAGTCATTTATATCGGCCCTATATAACCGCCTTATGCCAGGAAATTTCTGGATGGGGCGGTGTTTTATCGGGGAATAGTATTGATACAATCTATATTGGTGGTGGAACACCTACTATATTATCAGCGGATTATTTAAGTCAAATCTTAAAATGTGTATATACTAGTTTTGTGATTGCTGAGAATGCAGAAATCAGTGTGGAAGCCAATCCGGGCACCGTAGATAAGGAGAAATTATTAGCATTACAGTCTGGTGGCGTTAATCGAATAAGTTTTGGTGTGCAATCTTTTTCTGATTCATTACTGCAGGCAATTGGTAGAATACATTCCGCTGCTCAGGCTGTAGAGGCGGTAAGATTGGCGCAAGAAGTAGGTTTTAAAAATATTAATGTAGATTTAATGTATGGATTGCCAGGACAAACTTGTGGGGATTTAAAGACTAGTGTGATACAGTCAATAGAGCTTGGAGTTACTCATATTTCAGCTTATGGTTTAAAAGTAGAACAAGGCACACCCTTTGCAACTTTGAATGAGCAGGGAAAGTTAAGGCTGCCTGAAGAAGAGATTGATGAAGCGATGTATGTTTTTTCAACTGAATTTTTACCCCAAAATGGTTTTAGACGTTATGAAATCTCTAATTTTGCTAAAGCTGGTTTTGAATGTCGCCATAATTTAAAATATTGGCAGTATCAGCCTTATTTAGGAGTCGGGGCAGCGGCTCATTCTTTTTTACAAAAAGAACGGCTCTCTAATATAAATGATGTATTTCGCTATATAAAATGCGTAGAAAAGGGGAATTCGCCCATCGAAGTGAGGGAAACGCCTGAGGCCGCTACTGCCATGGCAGAATATATTTTTTTAGCCTTGCGGACAGTACAAGGTTTATCTATTCAGGAGTTTAATAACTGCTTCAATTGTGATTTTTTTCAACAGTATGGAGAAATCGTTACTAAATTAGCCAGACAAAAGTTGCTTGTGGTAGAAGAAAAACAAATATATCTTACGACAATTGGTATGAAGTATGGCAATGTAGTATTTTGTGCATTTTTACCTGAGTAAAATCTATATTATATCTTGACAATCAGGCGTAGGAGTGGTATTTTTTTAGTAGGTGTTAGCACTCTACCAAGTCGAGTGCTAACAATAGGAGGTGGAACTTGCATGCTGGATAAGCGAAAACGCAGTATTCTTCAAGCTATTGTTGATGATTATATTTCCACCGCAGAGCCTATTGGTTCACGTACTATTGCACGAAAGCATGATTTAGGTGTAAGCCCAGCAACTATTCGTAATGAGATGGCTGATCTTGAACTATTAGGTTATATTGAACAACTTCATACATCATCAGGGCGAATTCCTTCTGCCAAAGGTTATCGCTTTTATGTGGATTCTTTATTGGCACCAACTCAGATGTCTGATAAAGAAATTGCATTAATTAAAAATTGGTATCAGGAGAAAACTCGTCATGTTGAGGAAGTTTTTCAGGAAACTGCGAAGATTCTATCAAGAATTACTAGTAATATTTCATTGGTATTGGTTCCTCAGGTCTCACAATGTGTTTTTAAGTATTTAAAGTTTCTACCCTTTGATGAATATCGAACAATTTTAGTAGTTGTAACAGACACCGGGTTTGTAGAAAACAAAGTAATTGATATACCCCAGGGACTTTCATTTAATGATTTACAACGTATTGCTGAACATATCAATAAGCGTTTATCAGGTTTGTCTTTTGACAACATAGAAGCGTCTATATTGCGAGAAATCCAAAATGATATGTTAGTTGACATGAATTTATTGGAAACTGCAATGGGGATATTGAAGCAGGCTTTAGTCGTGGAAAAAAATGAGCGATTGTATCTAGGCGGTACGACTCAATTATTAAGTCAGCCTGAATTTAAAAATATAGAAAAAGTAAAGTCTTTTTTGGATATGTTAGAAGAAGAACAGTTGTTATCTAATATTTTGCAAAATCAGACGAATACAAATGATGGTGTTATCGTTACGATTGGTGATGAAAATAAATATAGCGGTATTCAGGATTGCAGCATGGTGCAGGCAACCTACCGTATTGATGGCCAGGTAGTAGGGACTGTTGCTGTCTTAGGACCAACCAGAATGGATTATGGTAAAGTTATGTCGGTGCTGGAGTTTATGCATAATCACTTAGGAGAAGTACTAAAAAAATATAAAGTATAGAGTCAACATATTTTTTACTATGAGATATTGTTGTCTCTCTCATACATATATTATTATAACTGCAATTTGGGAGGAACCAAGGATGAAGCTACAACAAGCTGGTGGTTCTGAAGCGGATGAAAAACTGGCAGCACTTATGACGAATGCCAATGCTATTAGGGTGGTTACGGCAGCTGTTGAAGGCACCATTGGTCCTAAAGGACTGGATACCATGTTATTAGGTTCATTCGGTGAAGTTATTATTACGAATGATGGAGTCACCATTTTAGATAAAATGGAGATAGATCATCCCGCGGCAAAGATGTTAATTAATATTGCCAGAGCCCAGCAAAGTGAAGTAGGAGATGGCACCACAACTGCTACCATTATAGCTGGTAGTTTAGTGGGAGAAGGGGTAAGTCAAGTCGTAAGAGGTGTGCCCATTGCCCGTGTCATTGAAGGTATTAAATACGGAATAGCAATGGCATTAGAGAAAATAAAGCAGCGAGCCCATCCTATTCATGATATATACGATCCAATGCTACACAGTATTGCGATGATTGCTGGCCGTGAATATAAAGATATTGCAGAGTTGGTTATTAAGGCTGCAGGACTTATCGGTGTTGAAAAATTGCGTGAACAAAATTTTAAATTATCCGATATTATCATAGCGCAAGAAGGTGCTGAAAATGAAGTATTTATGGGGGTTATTGTTGACAAAACGCGCTTAGGCCGAGAGATGCCCGACAAGGTTACACAAGCAACAATACTGGTCATTGATGATGCACTAGAACCTGAGACGATAGGGGATGAAGCTTTAAGTACAGAAGCTGGTTTTAAGCGTTATCTGGAAATTCAGAATGAATTTAAAAAAAATGTACATAAAATTGTAGAGCTTGGAGTTAAGGTGGTTTTGGTAGACAGGGGGGTTCATGATATTGCTGAAGAAATACTGACTGATGCCAGTATTATGGTGATTCAGCGAGTCGCATCAGAGGAATTGCGTCGCACAGCTGAGCATGTGGGAGCGCGCATGATAAAACGAACTGGACTCAAAAAAGAGTCAATTGACATTGTTAAATGTTTGGGCGTTGCTGCAACCGTTTATGAAGATGAGAAATTGGGACATATTCGTATTCTAGGTGGTGCCGGTAAGCCTATGGCTACTATTTTAGTAGGTGCTGCGACAGAAGAAGTGGTTGGTGAGCGGCAGCGCATTGCCAAAGACGCAGCTTCTAGTGTTCAAGCTGCTGTTAAGGGTGGTTATGTTCCTGGTGGAGGTTCTATTGAAATTGCGGTTAGCCGTGATGTTAATCAGTCACGAGAGGCAGTTAAAGGAATGGCAGCTTATGGTGTGGATTGTGTAACACATGCCTTACGCAAACCATTATCACAAATTGTAGAAAATGCTGGCTATAATTCTTTAGAAAAGGTAGAAGAAGTTATTGCAGCTCAGGCCTTTCAAAAGTTAGACTCTTTAGGGATTAATTGTGATACTGGTGAAGTTGTTGATATGCTGATGTTTGATGTAGTTGACCCTGCAACTGTGAAATTACACGCTGTTAAGGCAGCTGGTGAAGTGGCTGTCGCTATTTTGCGCATTGACACTATTATTAAGAAGAGAGAAGAAAAGAGTAATATATCTAAGGTTAATAGTAGAAATTAGCTGAACTGAAAACTTAAAACTTTATATATGGGGTGATATATTTGAACGAAGAAAAAGAGGAAGTAGAAAAAAATGTTGAGGAAAGATGCATGGAATCAGAAGATACTGTCGAAGTTCTAGACGGTATGGAAGACATTAAGATCCAAACTGAACTTGCAGATAAAGAGCGTCTGTTAGAAGAAGCCAATGACCGCTACAAAAGGTTGCAGGCTGATTTTGATAATTTTCGCAGGCGTACTCGTCAAGAAAAAGAAGAGTTATCGAACTTTATGGCCCAAAATATTATTTTAGATTTGTTGCCTATTCTTGACAATTTTGAGCGAGCATTATGCAGTGCTCCAACAAAAGATACTGATAATATGCTATCAGGGATAGAAATGATTTGTCGTCAGTTCCACCAGGTGTTAGAGAAAAATGGCCTAATAGCTGTTGAAGCTGTTGGTAAAGTTTTTAATCCTCAACAGCATGAAGCTGTTATGAGAATTGAAGATGCTGAACAGCCTGATGGTATGATTGTAGAAGAACTACAAAAAGGATATGCCGTAAAAGGCAAAGTAATTAGACCCAGCATGGTAAAAGTTATAAGTAATTAGAAGTTACTTAATGGCAACTTCATTAAAAAAATAAAAATTTTACATATTTCAAGGGGGAATAAACAATGGCAAAAGTAATTGGTATAGATTTAGGTACTACAAATTCATGTGTAGCAGTAATGGAAGGTGGAGAACCTGTAGTTATTGCAAATGCAGAAGGTAATAGAATTACTCCTTCTGTCGTGGGTTTTTCTAAAAATGATGAACGTTTGGTAGGGCAATTGGCAAAACGTCAAGCCGTATCCAATCCAGAACGTACTATTAGTTCCATTAAAAGACACATGGGCACGGATTATAAAGTGAAAATTGATGATAAATCCTATAGCCCACAAGAGATTTCCGCAATGATTTTGCAAAAGCTTAAGACTGATGCAGAAGCTTATTTAGGGCAAGCTGTTACACAAGCTGTTATTACTGTACCTGCTTATTATAATGATAGTCAACGTCAAGCAACAAAAGATGCTGGTACTATTGCAGGCCTAGAAGTGCTTCGTATTATCAATGAGCCAACAGCGGCAGCTTTAGCATATGGTATAGATAAAGGTAATGATCATACGATATTAGTTTTTGATTTAGGCGGCGGTACCTTTGATGTATCTATTCTAGAACTCGGCGAAGGCGTATTTGAAGTAAAGGCTACAAATGGTAATAATCGTTTAGGTGGCGATGATTTCGATGAGCGCATTGTTAAATGGCTAGTTGCTGAATTTAAAAAAGAAAATGGGATTGATCTATCGAAAGATCGTATGGCAGAACAACGTTTGCGTGAAGCTGCTGAAAAAGCAAAGATTGAGCTCTCTGGTGTATTAACTACCAATATTAATTTACCGTTTATTACGGCAGATCAGACTGGTCCCAAGCATTTAGAAGTTAATTTAACTAGGGCTAAGTTTGATGAATTAACTGCTGATTTGGTTGAGTCTACTATGGGACCAACACGTCAAGCGATGAGCGATGCAGGGCTTTCACCTAAAGATATTGAAAAAGTAATTTTAGTAGGTGGTTCTACTCGTATTCCAGCTGTACAAGAAGCTATTAAAAACTTTTTGGGCAAAGAACCACATCGTGGTGTTAATCCTGATGAGTGTGTAGCTGTAGGTGCTGCGATTCAAGCAGGTGTATTAGTGGGAGAAGTTAAAGATGTATTATTGCTTGACGTTACGCCATTGTCCTTAGGGATTGAAACATTAGGCGGTGTATACACTAAGATTATTGAACGCAATACCACAATTCCTACATCAAAAAGTCAGGTATTTTCAACTGCAGCAGATAATCAACCATCTGTAGATATTCATGTTCTGCAAGGTGAAAGAGAAATGGCTGCTTATAATAAAACATTAGGACGTTTTGAATTGAAAGATATTCCACCTGCACAAAGAGGTGTGCCTCGTATTGAAGTTTCTTTTGATATTGACGCTAATGGTATTGTTCATGTATCAGCTAAGGATTTGGGTACTGGTAAAGAACAAAAAATTACCATTACTTCTTCCGGTGGTATGAGTAAAGATGACATTGAGCGTATGGTTAAAGAAGCAGAAGCACATGCAGCAGAAGATAAAGCTCGTAAAGACGAAGTAGAGGTTCGTAATAATGCTGATTCCTTAGTATACCAAGCTGAAAAGACCATTAAAGACATGGGCGATAAAGTGGAAGATAAGGAATTGTTGGCAAAAGTACAAAAAGCGGCTGATACATTGAAAGAGAGTCTTAAAGGTACTGATACCGAAAAAATTAAAGCAGATACAGAAGAATTAACAAAGCCTTTATATGAACTAACATCGGCAGTTTATAATAAAGAACAAGAAGCTACTGCTGAACAAGCACCGAACGCAGGTACTGAAGAAAAAGTGGTTGATGCTGAATATAAAGTAGTAGATGACGAAAAGAAATAAGTATTGGTTGCTATAAAGAAAGTAAGTTAAGTATGTTTTGGCAGGGATATTTGCTTTCCCTGCCAAATACTATATAATTGGTAACGGTAAATGACCACCGAAATACACTGACACTTTTGTGGCATTGTGTTTTTGTGGTTCAACTGTTTTCTATTTGTAAATATTAAGTTTTAGGACGGTGTAAAGTGAGTAAACGTGACTACTATGAAGTATTAGGCGTAAATAAAGGTGCGACTGATGACGAAATAAAAAAAGCTTTTCGTAAAATGGCTCGTAAGTACCATCCTGATGTGAATCGTGATAAGGCAAAAGAAGCTGAAGAGCAATTTAAAGAAGTCAATGAAGCATATGAAGTTTTGTCAAATAGTGAACGCCGAGCCCAATATGATCAATTTGGTCATTCTGCCTTTGATGGTAGTGCTGGCAGTGGTGGTTTTGGTGGATTTGGTGGCGGCAGCAGTGGTGGTTTTAATGATATTTTTGATATGTTCTTTGGAGGACAGTCTGGTTTTGGTGGTCGCCAGCCAGGTCCTGAAAAAGGGTCAGACTTACGTTATGATATGGAAATTACATTTGAACAAGCTGCTTTTGGCGTAGAAATGGAAATCCAAATACCAAGGACAGAGGATTGTCAAAAATGTAATGGTTCAGGGGCGGCACCAGGAACCCATGCTGAGACTTGCTCTCAATGTAAAGGGACAGGTCAAATTCAGGTGGCTCAAAATACGCCCTTTGGCCGTATGATTAATACTAGGACTTGTGATCGTTGTCATGGAGAAGGGAAAATTGTTCAGACACCTTGTAAAGAGTGTCATGGACAAGGGAAAACTCGTGTAAAACGTAAAATTAAAGTTAAAATTCCTGCAGGTGTTGATAATGGTTCAAGACTGAGGGTTAGCCATGAGGGAGAAGCAGGTATGCGCGGTGGTCCTCCTGGTGATTTGTATGTTTATATTTTTGTAAAAGCACATAAATTATTTACACGTGAAGGTAGTGAAGTCATCTGTGAAGTTCCAATCAGCTTTGTGCAGGCAACATTAGGGGATGAGATTGAAGTTCCGACCTTGGATGGTAAAGTAAAATTAAAGATTACAGAAGGTACACAGTCAGGAACAATTTTCCGCTTAAGAGAAAAAGGTATTCCTCATTTAAGAGGTAATGGACGTGGTGACCAGCACGTGAAAGTAAAAGTGGTTACACCACAAAAATTAAATGAAAAACAACGTGAATTATTACAAGAATTTGGGAAAGCTAGTGGTGAAAATATTAATCCTGAACAAAAGAACTTCTTCAAAAAAGTAAAAGACGTATTTGGGGTATAAGAAAACTACAATAACTGCCAATATGCATAATTTTTTGTGTATTGGTAGGTTATTATAGTTTTTAGAAAGAAGAGTATATGTAGTTAACAGGAAAAAGTTTGATTGTTTCATAGCGTGAGAAAAAGGGGCGATTGGTATGAAATGGGCTGAAATCAGTATTCAGACTACACATGAGGCTGCCGAAACGGTGGCCAATCTTTTTCATGAATTAGGATCGAGTGGTGTGGTTATGGAAGATCCAAAGCTTGTTAATTCATACCTTACATCAGGTGTATGGGATTATTCGGATATTCCACGAGAAAGTAATACGGAAATTGTAACTGTGAAGGCATATTTGCCTGTTGATGATCAATTAGATGATAAGTTGCGTAATTTTGAAGAAGAATTTCAGCAAATATCCTCCCGTGGTATAGATAAAGGGATAGGAGCTATGCAGTGCCGTGAAGTACAGGAAGAAGATTGGGCATCATCATGGAAGGAATTTTTTCACCCTATCAAAGTTGGTCAATATATTGTGATAAAACCGTCTTGGGAAGAGTATGTAGCTGCTGTCGATGATTTAGTTATTGAATTAGATCCAGGCATGGCTTTTGGTACTGGCACCCATCAAACAACCTCGATGTGTTGTCGTGCATTGGAAGAGGTCGTCAAGCCTGGTGATCTTGTTTTTGATGTTGGTACAGGGTCAGGAATATTATCAATCGCAGCAGCTAAGCTTGGTGCTGCTAATGTTCAGGCAGTAGATTTAGATAGTGTTGCCGTTCGGGTAGCGAATGAAAATATTGCTATAAATCATGTGGAAGATATTGTGAAAGTAAAACAAGGCGATTTGTTGACAGGCATAACTGGTAAGGCTGATATTGTGATTGCCAATATTATTGCGGATGTAGTTATCAAGCTACTTGTTGATATTCCAGCACGTCTAAAACAAAATGGTATTTTTATCGCCAGCGGTATTATTTCTGAACGTCTGAGTGATGTTGCTGCTGCGATGTTGGAGCATGATTTATTAGTTGATAAAGTAATTGAAGAAGGTGGTTGGGTTGCAATAATAGCCCGTAAAGGAGGCCTTTAATTTGCACCGCTTTTTCCTTAGTGCGCCATTGGCAACTGAAATGTTTATTCATGGGCAGGATGCTCATCATATCAGCAGAGTACTCAGGCTGCAAGTTGGTGATACCATTGTGGTTGTTGCACCTGATGGGCAAGCTGGTATTGCAAAAATCAAAGAATTTGATATTAATCAAGTAGCTTTAAGCTTGCAAGAATCTATCATTGAGCAAAAAGAAGCACCTGTGAATGTTTATCTGGCTCAGGGATTGCCGAAAAGCGACAAAATGGACTATATTGTACAAAAGGCAGTAGAATTAGGAATAAAAGCCGTATATCCTATACAAATGGAACATTCTGTAGTGCAGTATGATCCAGCTAAGAAAAATGCTCGTCGTGAGCGATGGCAAAAGCTTTCATTGGAAGCAGCAAAACAGTGCAGACGCACTCTAGTACCTACAGTTGAACCGATTCAAAGCTTGGCTGAATTATTTGCAGATCTACCTGAACAGATTGTTGTTATTATGTTATATGAAGGACAAGCAAGCCGAGGCTTGAAGCAGGTATTAGCAGAAAAATCAGCAGCATCCTATCTTGTCTTAGTTGGGCCTGAAGGTGGTTTTAGTGCTAAAGAAGTCGCTTTATGCCAGGAACAGGGGGCTTATATTGTTACGATAGGACCGCGAATTTTACGAACGGAAACAGCCTCGCTAGCAGGAGTTGCGATGATTATGTATGAATATGGTGATTTGGGGGGCTGATTGTGCCACGAGTTGCGTTTACGACTTTAGGATGTAAAGTCAACCAGTTTGAAACAGAGGTTATGGAAGGATTATTTAAGCAGCGTGGCTATGAAATCGTTTCTTTTGATCAAGTAGCTGATGTTTATGTTATTAATACTTGCTCTGTAACTCATTTGGGTGAAAAAAAATCTCGACAAATTATTCGGCGGGCTATTCGGCTTAATAATAAAGCTAGTGTTGCAGTAGCTGGATGTTACGCTCAAGTATCACCAAAAGAAATTGAAGCTATTGAAGGAGTAAAAGTAATTGTCGGTACACAAGATCGACATCGTATTGTTGATCTAGTAGAAGAAGCCGCTTATGCCAGGTTTCCTGTGAACGTTGTTTCGAATATTATGGAAGCTGAGCATTTTGAAGATATTCCATTATTTGATGCACCGGGCCGTACCAGAGCTTTTTTGAAAGTGCAGGAAGGTTGTACTAATTATTGTACTTATTGTATTATTCCTTATGCTCGTGGACCTCTTAGGTCTCGTCCTTTGCAGAGTATCATTAGAGAAACTGAAAAACTGATTGCTGCGGGATTTAAAGAAATTGTCTTAACAGGAATTCATCTTGGAGCTTATGGTCGGGATTTGGAAGGCCATGTGACATTGGTAGATGTTGTGAAGGCTATGCTTAGTATAACAGGGCTTGTTCGTCTTCGTCTAAGTTCATTAGAGTCGATAGAAGTTTCTGAAGAGTTAATTTCTATTATGCAACAAGATGACCGACTGTGTAATCATTTACATTTACCATTACAAGCTGGTGATGATAGAATTCTTAAAGCGATGAACAGGCATTATACTTTGGCCGAGTATCAGCAGCTTATTGATGGCATTAAAGCCCAAGTAGAGGATATTGCTATATCGACAGATATTATTGTTGGTTTTCCAGGTGAAACACCAGAAATGTTTGATAATGCTTTACAGTTTGTCCAGAAGATGAATTTTTCCCGCATGCATATTTTTCCTTATTCTCGCCGTAGCGGCACACCTGCTGCTGAGTACCCTGAGCAAGTGTCAGAAGAGGAAAAGAAGCACCGAGTACAGCTAATGCAAGAATTGGCGGCAAGAAAAGCTATTGAATATCAACAACGATTTCTTAATAAAACGGTAACAGTTTTATTTGAAATAGAAAATCAAAAAAATGATAATATAATTGATGGATTATCAGGAAACTATATTAGAGTTTATGTCAGCGGTAATAAACTTATGCAAGGCAAACCTTATAAGGTTCTACTAGAAAAACTTTATCATGACGGCATATGGGGTAAAATAGTCGATTAATTTTGAAAAAATGATTTTTGTGGCAGGATATCTGGAAAAAAGGCAGAATCATTTTATAGAATCCTAATGGTACTAAATTTATAATTTATTTAGTAAATTGATATTATTGAATAGGCACTTTAGCGAACTCTTAAGGTAATAAGAGGAGAAGGGAGGTGTTGTGGTATGCCACAGGAATGTATTTTTTGTAAAATTGCTGCTAAGGAAATAGCTGTAGCTGCGATATATGAGGATGAACATATGATGGTTTTTCCTGATATCAATCCAGTTGCCCCTGTTCATGTGTTGATAATTCCCAAAAAGCATATTGCTAATCTCTTGGAACTAGAACCTGAAGAGGTTTCATTAATGGGTCATATTTTATGTACTATTCCCCAAATTGCTTCTCAGTTGGGAATAGCCGATGAAGGATTTAGAGTAACTGTAAATACAAAAGAAAATGGTGGACAAACAGTTCATCACTTACATTGGCATATGATGGGTGGTAGAAAAATGACTTGGCCACCAGGTTGATATTGACAATGCTTACCTATATCGTGTATAATTTCTAGGTGTATGTAGAACAAATACACTTCCCCATATCGGTCCAGTGGAGGGAGGGATATCAGATGTCAGAAGTTAAAGTTGGAAAAAATGAAACAATTGATAGTGCACTCCGCAGATTTAAACGTACTTGTCAAAAAGCCGGCACTCTTGCTGAAATAAGAAAGCGCGAACATTATGAAAAACCTAGCGTAAAACGCAAGAAAAAATCCGAAGCAGCGCGTAAACGTAAGTTTTAATTAGGATTTTCCAAGTTTCGGAGGTTTTTATATGTCTTTAAAAGAAAGATTGACAGAAGATATGAAGCAGGCTATGAAAGATAAAGAGGCGGGTAAATTACGCCTTTCTGTTATTCGCATGGTACGTGCTAACATAAAAAATGTCGAGATTGACAGTAAACAAGAGCTTTCTGATGATGAGGTTTTAAATGTTGTTTCCAAAGAGGTAAAAATGCGTCGAGATTCAATAGAAGAGTTCAAGAAAGGTAATCGTTCAGATTTGGTTGAAAGCCTTGAGCAAGAAATTGACATTTTGATGAAATATTTACCAGAACAACTGAATGAAACTGAGGTTCGCACTTTGGTAGAGCAGGCTGTGGCAGAGGCCAAAGCGGTCAGCCCTAGAGACATGGGCAAAGTAATGGCTGTACTAATGCCGAAGGTTAAGGGACGTGCTGATGGTAAGCTAGTAAATACCATAGTACGAGAGTTGCTAAATCAATAAGTTAATCTGGTACTTATTTTAAATAAGTACCAGATTTTAATTTTAGAATCTTTTAAAAGTGAACAGAAAAAAATAAGACAAGCATAAGCTTGTCTTATTTTAATGTAGTTGTAAGTGAAACATAATAGAAGTTGCTCTATTTAGTGCAAAAACAGCTATAAATACAAGAAAAATACGATGACTACTGGTATAATAATTAGCAAAACATTATAACAATAATTAGAAGAAATTAGCTACATACTTTACAAAAAGTAATTTGATCAATTTGGAGTAAATAATAGTAAAATAACAACAATATATAATATGAATTTTACAGAATATAATAGAAATATATAGTATAATTAGAGTGCAAATTACGTCACTTATTCCTTACAATTAGACATTAACATACAAGCTTCGACAAGTCAAGAGGTTTGCTAGAGAAAATCTAAATTAGAATAAAGGAGGAGTGATACATATGAAGTATATACTGAAAGTCTTTTTTGTATGTATGATAATTGGTATATTGACCGGTGCCTATAAGCCGATATTAGCCAACGCACAGCAAGTCGTTGTTATAAATGTTAAAGGGGAAATTGATGCTAGTCAGGTTGCATTAGTAAACCGTGCAGTAATGGAGGCAGAAAACAATCAGGCTGCAGCAATCGTTATTGAAATGGATACTTTTGGCGGTTTGGTTGATTCTGCAGTTAAAATCCGTGATATGATTAGTCAAACTCCTATTGATACTATTTGTTATATTAAGAGTCGTGCTTGGTCAGCTGGAGCACTAATTGCTATTTCTCATAAACATATTGCCATTGCTCCAGGAGGGAGCATTGGTGCAGCAGAGCCGATACCGGCAACAGAAAAGACAATTGCTGCATTAAAAGCTGAGTTTGCTGCTACTGCCAATAAAAGTGGTCGTAATGTTAAGATCGCTGAAGCTATGGTGGATAAAACAGTAGGTTTTCCAGGATATGCAGAGCCAGGGCAAATTTTAGCTCTTACAGATTATCAGGCAAAAGAAGTTGGTTATGCTGATATTTTAGCTGCTAATCGGAATGACGTTTTAGCACATTATGGATTAACTGGACATGAGATTAAAGAGTATAATCTTGGCTGGACGGAAAAAGTAGCAGGATGGTTGTCTGACCCGACAGTGAAATCTTTATTATTATCTGTAATATTTTTGGCTGTATTTACAGAAATTAAAACTGCTGGCATGGGGGTAGCAGGTTTTGTTGGTTTGGTTGCTGCATTATTATTTTTTGGCAGTCAGTGGTTAACAGGCCTTGCTGGATGGTTTGAACTCATTTTATTTATTAGTGGTGTTTTATTAATTTTAATTGAACTATTTGTCCCTGGTTTTGGGTTTTGGGGAATTAGTGGCATCAGTTGCATTTTAGTGAGTTTGTTTCTTACCTTAGGCAGTGATACGGCAGCTCTTAGCTTGTTAGCCATCAGCTTAGTTGTAGCAATTCTTATTTTTGTATTAATAATTAAATTTTTGCCTTCCAGCCAATTATGGTCTAAAATGATTTTAAAGGATTCAGAAACTAAGCTGAATGGTTTTAGCAGTAGTAATGATTACAGTAATTATGTGGGAAGAGAAGGGATTGTTCTCACACTACTAAGACCAGCCGGCTTAGTCGATATTGATGGTATACAGCTTGATGTAATATCAGAGGGGCAGTATGTTGAACCTGGAACAAGGATAAAGGTGGTGAGTGTTAGCGGTAGTAGGATTCTTGTAAAACGGGTTTAGTATAGAAGGAGGTTATCGTATTGGGTATAGTTGGTATAATGGGTCCATTATTTTTAGTTTTGTTGGTGGTAGTGGGAATTAGTGTTTTTCTGCATTTCGTGCCTTTGGGATTATGGATTTCGGCCATTGCTGCTGGAGTGCGCGTCGGTATCTTTACCTTAGTTGGTATGAGACTTAGACGTGTACCACCTGCAAATATTGTTTTACCTTTAATTAAAGCTAATAAAGCAGGTTTGGATGTAAATGTGAATCAATTGGAAGCTCATTATCTGGCAGGAGGTAATGTGGACCGAGTGGTAGATGCCTTGATTGCCGCACATCGAGCTGAGATACCTCTGCCCTTTGCACGGGCCGCTGCGATTGATTTAGCAGGACGGAATGTATTGGAAGCTGTCCAGATGAGTGTTAACCCTAAAGTCATTGAAACACCAGTGGTTGCTGCTGTCGCGAAAAATGGGATTGAGCTTAAAGTAAAGGCTCGTGTTACAGTAAGAGCCAATCTTGATCGTTTGGTTGGGGGTGCTGGTGAGGCTACTGTTTTAGCAAGAGTTGGTGAGGGAATTATTACTACAGTGGGATCTTCTTTAGATCACAAGGATGTATTAGCCAATCCGGATCATATTTCAAAGACTGTTTTATCTAAAGGGCTTGATGCAGGTACGGCCTTTGAAATCCTGTCTATTGATATTGCAGACGTGGATGTGGGGCGTAACATTGGTGCTGAATTGATGACAGATCAAGCAGAGGCAGAAAAACGCATTGCCCAGGCGAAAGCGGAAGAACGTAGGGCAATGGCTGTGGCTCAAGAGCAAGAGATGAAAGCATATACGCAAGAAATGCAGGCAAAGGTCGTAGAAGCGCAGGCGCAGATTCCCCATGCTCTTTCGGTTGCATTAACGGAAGGGCGTATTGGGGTTATGGATTATTATAATATGAATAATATTATGGCTGATACTCAAATGCGGGAGACAATTAGCAAATCTGGGCCAGCCACACCTGTTAACAGACCAGAAGAGCCTAGGAAGTAAGTGAGAATATGGATAATTTATTACCCTTATTATTAATTGGAATTCTGTATTTAGTTCCAGCGTTGTGGCGTAGATATGTAAGGACAAACTATACAATCCATTCACCTAAGCGGGTGGTTATTCCCGAGTTAGAGATTGTACCAGAAGAAAATATATTAATATGTAAGGAGCATATTGCTGATTTACAAGTGCCAATTGCTGTCCTTTCAGAGCAAAAAATTCCGAGTATTGAAGAGGAAACATCAATATGGCAAGATAAGCTTACTGAAGAAAGCGTTATGAATGGTGTGATTTTTGCAGAGATTCTTCAACCACCACGTGCTTATAGGCCATTTATAAAACGTATGAAATAAAGGTCATTAGCCGGGGGCAAGTGATTTATTTGATTAAAATTTTTAATAGGATAAGTTAGAAAATAACAGGGAAAATAACCCCTGTTATTTTTCTTTGCTATTTAGACTATCGTTATACTTACTCGATGTAAGGGGAGTTTGACTGATAAATAGACGTTGGTTATTATAATATTTATTACAACTGGTCTAAAAAAACGTATTTTGAGCAGTAGAAATACCATTGATAATAATTAATGGCATGAATAGGCGGGAATTTACAATGTGAAAGATTATTTAACAATATTGAGCAAATAGAACTTGATTTTATTAAAAAATGATGCTATATTATTAACAAATGATCGCAACGTAGTTGCAATCAAACTTCGAAGGTGGTTCTAAAATGAATCCTGATAATATTATAGACATTTTAAAAAAGATGGGAATAAATATTTCACGAAAAACTTTATATAATTATGAGCAATGGGGACTTATTTCTGCTCCAATATTTAGAAATAGCCGTAATACTGATTACCCTAATTGCGTTATTGAAGAAGCGTTTGCGACATGGCGACTTTTACGTGGGGAATATGGTAATGAAGACATGAAGATTTTTTTTGCAGGAAAGTTACCTATTTTATCACCTGCCGCTGTTTTAGCTGTAAAGCACTTTACTCACCAAGAAGAAGTAAAAGAGTCTTTAATTTTTTTATTAAAGAAGCGTGATCAATATGGCAAAGGTAGATATTTTTTTAGATATCCACCCGATGAAAAAATATCTGTAAAATTAAAAAACGAAGTCGAAGAAATTAGAAGTAATGCAATAAGAAGTGCAGTGAGAAGCTCAATAGATGGTGGGTTTGCTTATGAAGAACAAGAACTCCAAGTTGAAAAAAATATACATACTGCTCTTGAGAGTAAGATTCAACAATTAACAACGAATGGACATAAAAGATACCGTTCTGTACTTATGGTTTGTGGAGATACTTATTCAGCTATACTTCATGAAGAGGAGGAAAACAGAATATGTAAAGAAATGTATGGTGACTCGAACAACGTTCTAAAAAATGTTTATCATGAGATTTATATTGGGGAGATTGAGATAGCAAGAGAACTTTTAAAAACACTTTAGTAGAGTGTTTTTTAAATAAATATTGCTTGCAACGAAGATGCTAACAATAACAAGATAACTACATTTCATAAGTGAATTTTAAAAGAGGTGGTGATTTAAATATGGGAAACACAATAAATGATAAATTAGAGTTGCCAAACGAACAAAAACGTAAAACGATATTTGTACTCTCGCCAGATGGTAAAATCAAGCGTCACAGAGTCAAAAAGAAAACTGCATAGCAGCCAGAAAAGAGCGTGAAGCCTGCTGGATTTAACTACAAGAGTATTTTTCTTGTTGTAGTTATCTAGTGGGCTTTTATTTTATGAAAAAAATTATGGAGGTATGAACATGAACAATACATCAAAACAAGTATTCACTTTGAAAGATGAAAATGGAAAGGAGCTGCGCTACACGGTCAGTGGATCAGGGCAACTTATACCGTTAATTGAAACAGTTAAGGAAAAAGAGGAACCTTGGAAAGCTATTAATTCGATTGCTGAAACTTGCAAAATATTACAGCTATCGCGAAATACACTAATGGGGCTAATTTATGCTGGTGAACTAAAGGCAATTAAAGCGGGGGTAAAGCGTTGGCTTGTTCCGGCATGGGCCATAGAAGAATTTATAAAACTGCCTAGATAATGGTCGTAATATCTGCCAAAAAAAGAAAAACCACCTAGTTGATTAGGTGGCACATAAGAAAGGTGGTGTTTTATATTTCAATTGCTTTAAATTTTAGCATGTTAGATCAGATAAAACAAGTAACTGACACTAAGGAATTGTGCCAGCGGTACATAGGGTTAGAGTTTAAAAAGAAAGGTAATAAGTTCTGGAGTCTTTGCCCAATACATTACGAGGATACACCTAGCTTATGCCTTTATCCTGATGGTAAGCTATATTGTTTCGGATGCTCTTTCAAAGGTGATGCATTCGACTTAATAGGGGCGGTATTGGGCTTATCATTACCAGAGGTATTAAAAATGGTAGTTGCTGATTATGGATTAGTCAATAATTATAATACAGACCAAAGGCGCGAGATTAGCCGGAAGATAACAGCCCGACGTAAACAAATGAATTTAGTAGAAAGGTATCGTCAGCAAGTAGAAGCTTGTTATATATACCTTTTAGGCAAGTATTGGGAAATAAAAGCAATAGAGCAGAGTGTAAAAAAGCTATCTGACTTAAATAGTAATTATGTAGTGGCCGCTTTCGAACTACAGCCTATTATAAACGGCATATTAGATCTACTTTCCAGTGAAGACATAGAAGAACAGTTTGAGGGCTTGCAATGGGCGAAGGGGGTGAAACTATGGGAAGAGCAAGCATAGAAGATTATGCAAAACTATTAGCAAGTAAAACGCCAGAGCAATTGGAGTCAGTTGGGTTAGGAACAAAGGCAAAAACAAAAGAAGTTGATAAGGTTCTTACTCCCGATTTTCCTAAAATATATACAGATTGGCGAGAAAATTATAAAAAGCTATCCGATTACACGATAAGCAAAAACGGCGAACTTTGCAGAATTAAAATGAAGTATAATGCCGCGACAAAGGAGTATGAACCAGAATATATTTCACTAGCTAACTTTACCGCTAGAATTGCGAAGGAAATTGTAAAAGATGATGGGCAGGAATCCAAAGCACTATTTGAAATCGAAGGGTTCTTATTTGATGGCAGACCGTTACCGCTGATTACAGTCGAATCAAATAAATTCATTGCTATGAATTGGGTAGTAGATGGCTGGGGCGGTGATGCTATTTTTTCACCAGGAGTGAATTGTAAAGATTATTTACGCCATGCAATACAGACCGTTAGTCTCAATAATAAAACAAGGCAGACCGTGTTCTGTCATACAGGTTGGAGAAAAATAAATAATACTTGGGCCTATCTTCATGCAGGCGGGGCCATTGGCGCGGATCATGTAACAGTTGATATTTCAGCCGAAGGACGTTTAGGGAAATATATATTACCAGAGACAGGCAATATAGTGCGGGCAGCAGAAGCCGCAATTCAATTATTATATGTAGCGGATTATAAAATTACCGTACCATTGTTCTCCTTAATTTATCTCACCCCACTAGGTGAGTCACTAAGAAGGGCAGGAAAAGAACCTGCTTTTATAATGTGGCTAAACGGTATGACACAAAGTATGAAGTCAAGTCTAGCAGCCGTGTGTTTATCTCATTTTGGTGAAGAGTTTACAGCACTAAGCCTGCCAGCTTCTTTTAAAGACACAGCAAACAGTTTCGAAAGGAAAGGCTTTCTATTAAAAGATTCTTTGCTTGTTATAGATGACTTTCACCCTAGCGCGACAAAGGCAGAGAGTCAGCAAATGCATAAGGCTGCACAAATGGCCTTAAGAGCGTGGGGAGATCGTACAGGAAGATCCAGGGCTAATGTAGACGGAACCTTAAGGCAATCTTACCCTCCAAGAGGAATGTGTTTAGCCACAGGGGAAGACCTGCCAGACGTTGGACAATCAGGAGCAGCCAGATACTTTGCAGTATCCTTGAAACGTGGTGACATTGACAAAGTAAAACTTACGGAATTACAAACAAATACAAATTTATTGGCACAGAACTTAGCCAATTATATTCAGTGGTTGAGTACACAAATTGAAGATATTGCTGGTAATGCCAAAAAGGAACTAAATAATTTTAGGGATACCTTCAACGAGCAGGGATTTGATGGCAGGATGCCTGATACCGTAGCATGGCTATATTACGGTTGGTGTGCAGCACTTCACTACTTCCACTCTATAGAAGTATTAACTACAGAGCAGTATGAAAGCTTTTTAAAGGTTGGCCTTGATACGTTGATTGGATTGGCTTCCGAACACGCTAAAACCATCCGACAAGAACAGCCTGCCAATAAGTTCTTAGCAGCATTGCGGGAAATGATTGCTGCTGAACTAGTCGACATTGTACCCTTACAAGATATGCCGAGAGAAGGAACCAACTTTATAGGGTGGAGAGATTTAGACTATTATTATTTACTGCCGGATGCAACATTTTCAGCATTAGTACAATTCTATAATAGGCAAAATAGTAACTTTCCTGTGACGAAACAGACATTGTGGAAACATTTATTAAATGACGGCTGCTTATCTCCTGGCAAAGACAGGGTGGACAGGCTAAAGAAAATCAATAATAAAAGTCATAGATGTATTTGGCTAAAAGTTGATAGCTTGAAAATTCAGGAAGAAGAATAAGGGGCGCATGAAAATAGTCTATATCGATTCTAGAATTGGTTACTTTGGTTACCTATACCGCTGAGGCTAGGAAAATCAAGGGTTTATAGGTAACCAAAACGTAAAAAAATACTGGTTACCAATGGTTACTCATTTGGTTACTTTTACTCTTGAAAGAGTAGGTAACCAAAATGGTAACCAGAAGTAACCAAGGAAAAATAGGGTTTTGGTTACTCGGAAATCTAGTAAATACAAGGCTTCACAAGGCATGGTAACCAAAGTAACCAAAATTTAAATCGATATACACAAAATTCATAAGGGGGAGTGTATGAGCGATAAATTATACAACATTCACATGACACGGTACACCTTAAGCATTCGGGAATCAGAAATACATGATCTTTTAAAACTGAATCCTGAATTATGGGAATTATGCATGAGGCGAGGCAAAGGTGCTATGAGAGCAGAGAAAGAGCAAAAAAGAAAGGCGAAGGGGTGAGGGAATGGCAGGATTTTTAATATGTTCACGCTGCACCAGTGATAAGTTAGATGTAATTGGCTGGAAAGAGCAGGTTGCAATCATTGAATGCTCAACGTGCAGTAAGCGGTCAATGCTAACGGGTGCTACTGTCGGGCGGGTAGAGCTAACAACCGAGCAGGTACAAGAAGCAAGGCAGGATATGGCTAAACCGTGGGTACGAGAGGGGGTATAAACACTATATGCAGGAGGGATAAGCACCTATGCGATCAGTGCAGATAGTAAGAAACGGTCAAAGGTATATTATGTTATAGTCGTGAGTATGTTGAAGATAGCTTAGAAGCGGCTAAAACTAGGGCCACACGGTTAAAGCTGATGTTAGGTATTAAGTAAAGCAGAATGACAGCGACAATTGCGGTAAGTGAGACGAAGCCGACAATAAATGAAGTGAGGTTTTTAATAATGAGTAAGAAAACATATGTATGTCACGCTAACAATGAATGCGTTTATAACAAACAGGGAGCATGCAACTATGAATCTAATGTCGTAACGATTGCCGTTTATGATGGTATAGCGGTGTGCCCTAACTTCATCCCTATTGATGATAAGAAGCTAGTGTTAATCGAAGGGCTATACCAGGTATTAATAGACTTATTACTAAAAGAGCATGGGGACGAAATGGAAGAAGATATTCGGCATTATGATTTGTGTACAAGTGCTGAAAATACAGTGTTTATGGAATTCAATGGCGGTGATCATATGCAAGATATAGCGGTTGAGGTTCCTGATATAGTCGCGGTAGTGGATACTATCAACATATTAAAGTACGGGCGGGCATTGAGAGCAAAAGAAGTAGGATAACATGTAGATAATGTTGGAAGGGGGAAGGTATTTATACCCCCTTCTCTACTACAGCATAGCTAGTTTGTGAGAGGCTTTTATTAGTAGGCTGATAGTTTTTACCTTGTAAAAACCTCCTAATTCCATAAGAAAAAATAAGGATTGTTATTTTTGGCCGCCTTAGTGAGATGTCTAATGCAATCTAAAATTCCATTAATCGGAAAGAAAAAGACCTAATTTTCAAAAGCAAAAATTATTTTTTTCAAAAATCAGGATTTTTCCTGTAAATAAATTACAATAGGGGGATTTAATAATGAAGAAAATAGAAGTTAGGACAGTAAAGCTTGTTAAAAAGGATAATCTTTTTATTGTTTCTTCATGGACAGAACGAATTTCAAAAACTCGCGAATTTCTTACACTAGTTACTGCACAGAGTCATGCTAAAAGGCTTTTGAGGAAAGAAGGAACGGTATTACATGAAGAATCGTTGGCATTAGATTGAATTAGTATGAGTTACAATAGATGGTAAATCGAGGTGCAATTAATAATGACTGAGAACAGGGTAACAACTGGAAGATTCCAAAAAGGTCAAAGTGGTAATCCTGGGGGCAGACCTGCCAAACTAACAGAGTTAACAGCACAATGTAAGGATATGACACCTGCTGTTCTCAAAACAATTGAAAGTATTATTAAGAGTGCTAAGGCTAAAGATGCTGATAAAATCGCTGCTTGCAGGCTAGTACTTGAATATGGTTTTGGCAAGGCAACACAAATGGTGGAAGTTGATGTTCGCTCACAGGTCGAATCTATGACTCCTGAAGAAAGAGAAACGCGAATTGCTGATTTATTAGCTAAGAGAACATTGTCTGAGGTTATTGATGTTGAAATATGTGAGTAGCCGGAAGTGATAATGAATTAATATATAAGCCTTTTTTTATAGTGTCGGAAAACTCTTATTCAGGTACTTTTGTAGTGTACACATTGCACCCTTAAAAACACATAGTAATGCACACCTTTTATACAGATAAAACCTGAAAAGGTGTTGCGCTTATTGTTTATGAAAAGTGTTTGTAAATGTTAATGTATGTTGCCTTTGGAAAGATGATTATAATTATAAGGTGGTGCAAACTTGATTTTAGAGGGAAAGGTTACTAAGGAAGAAATGGATCTGGTCAAAATATGCAGCAAGTTAATTGTTCAAGGTGAACACCAAAAGGTTATGCCGTATGTAGATAGGTTATTAAAATTGGTTCCAAATAAAATTATAAGTCACGGCTACAGATCTCAAACACTTAAACGATTAGGACGATGGACTGAAAGCTATATTCATGATGAATGGTATTTACAATGGACGTTGAAAAAAATGTCGTCGCACAATTCATTTAATAGCAATCGTTGGAATGGCAAGTCCTTTGTTGGCAAACGGCTTCTTATTAGTACAGACTTATTAGGTTTTGGAGATATATTTCAATTTGTACGCTATTTACCAACGATTAAGGCCAAAGGTGGAACTGTTATTTTACAAACCGATAAAGAGCTTTTTCGCTTGTTAGAAGGTTTCTATGGCATTGATGAATTTGCCGAATTTAATGATACTGTAGATTATGATCTTATTGAATACATGATAAGTCTTCCACGATTGTTTGGCATTACCCCTGAGACTGTGCCGAAAACGAAATCTTACATAAAACCTAAAGAACGGAGTAATGTTGATAAAAGCTTATTCAATATAGGAATTGTATGGGCTTGTGGTACTGGCAATGCTAATGCTGAAGAGCGTTGCTGTGGATTAGAGAGTCTTGCCAGTGTACTAGTTGGTCATAAGGGAATAGCTATCTATAGCCTTCAAAAAGGGATAGAATCCCAGGAACTAAACAACATAAATTATGGTTTAAATATAATTGATTCAGGTTCAGAGTTTAATGATTTTGCTGATACAGCGGCCTTAGTTGCCAATTTGGATTTAATAATAACTGTAGATACGTCAGTTGCTCATCTGGCTGGTGCTATAGATAAACCGGTATGGACATTATTACCTTTTGTATCTGATGGTCGTTGGCTATTAAATTGTTCTAATACTCTATGGTATCCTTCAATGCGTTTATTTAGGCAATCTCGCTCAAGTGATTGGGATAATGTCATGTTTGCGCTTAATCGAGAATTACAAAATACTATACTAGGTAAGAGATTTTAATACACAATCTAATTACCTTGAGTAACTGGATTTGGAACAAACATAAAGATCGTAATAAAAAGGCCATGTTTAATTCAATCAAGTGAAAGAATCAAGCATGGCTATTTTTATGTGGTGGGTGGCGAAACACGATATTCCTGCTGTTTTAAAATAGGCAAAAAGAAAGCCAGTATGGTGTTTGGGAGTTAATGTATACTACGCGAATATAAAACTTTGTTAAGTCGGTTAGGAAGACGCAAAATATAAATTAACCAGCATACAAATCCCCATATGACTAGAAACACTGCCCATAGTACATTTAAAGAAATTTGATTGGAAATAGCTTGATAAAGAAATAAGGAAATAATAAGCCCTGACGATACGCCTAAAAATAAGATATCTGCAATTCCCATAGAGTATGGTGTTAATTCATTTTTTTTAATACTTTAGAATCCCATAGTAATATAGGTTTATCTAAAAGGCGATTAATTTGATTTTCAAGATAAATTTTATAAACAGTTTTAACTACTATCTCTTGCCGATTATTAAATAAGCAATAAGCCAAAAGTGAGATAGTTATTGATAAAAACAAAGACAATATTTTCCAATTTTGATTTGCTATCTGAATTAAATTATTTTCTGATTGTTTATTGTAAAGACCTATAATTAAGCTTGCTAATAATGTCAATGCGCCTAAAGCTAGCGGGAATAAAGAGTATCTATTTTTATAACATTCATCAATTGATTTTTCAATGAATTCATATTCTTTACGTAGAATATCAATTTCAAGTGCCTCTTTATCCATAATATTAACCTTTCTGTGTGGTTATTTTGATTTTAGTTTACCATGAATATAACTTATTGCTTTTTGAGTTTCAGCCAATTTTCGTTTTTGTTCCTCTTTGGCAAGTAACTCGTCAAGAATTAATTCTATACCTGTTTTTACCACAGGAAAATGGCTAATACATTCTTCTTCAGAAAGCTCGTGAAGACCTTTACTTAGAATAGAATACAATAGCGCATTATCAACTAGAAATTGTGGCAAGAAACCCTTTAAATAAGTTATTTTATCGTGTACTTTTTTACTTTGATAATCGGCTTCATTCCAAGTGTTAGATGTTTTAGCCTCGTTATGAGAATTTTCTAAGATATGCTCAAAAATTCTTCGTAGATATACAAAAGAGCCTATTCCAATTTCGGAGCTGGCCAGCCCAATAGCTCTATTAAACTCTTTAAATTTATCATTGCCAAGGACTTTCTTATACTTTAATGATGTTGGTTTTGATAGGTCTGCATAAGATGGATATTGTCCAATTTTTATTACTTTGTCGAAAGTAATTTGGAAAATAAAAGCCGCAGTGTGTTTTTCATTAGCAGCACATTTTCCTATCAATTTCAAGTACTCATCATCAACTATTGATTTAAAAGGATTCAAACTAACATCGGGTTCGTCATAACTTATAGTTGTCCGGCGAGGATGAAAAGGTAAATACTTATCAATTTTAAAAACGCTTTCTTCTTTACATGAAGGACAATAGAGCCTAATACTGCCTCCTGTGAAAAGGACATCTGCAAAAGAAATTTGTTCACTAGAAGTTTTTAAATCCGTTTTTTGGTACATGCGATTAGTGATGCATAATGTTTGCAAATCAAAAGTCATAAAATACACCTCATATTCCCTTTATTTTTTATTGTCAGATATGTATTCTAGCAGATCACCAGGCTGACAGTTGAGGGCAATGCAGAGTTTTTCTAATGTTTCATAGTCTACCCTACTAACTTTTTCATGATAAAGATTTGAGATTGTATTACGGTTTAATCCTGTTTTTTCGTGGATATCTTGTATGGTCATTCTATGTATTCCCATTAATTTTGACAAGTTACATTTTATCATTTGCCTACCTCCTATAATATACTTAAATTATAAAGTAAAATAATTAAAAATACAATCAAAATACTTAACTAATTACTTGACTGCCTACTTGCCTTGATGTATAATTCGCTTAATAAGTTAAGTGTAATAAATATCATGTTAAGTATGAAGGAGTGATAGAAATGTTAAAAAGTATCATTACTGGTCAAGACATACAACTAGATGAACTAGAATACAGTTTGCAGGAATTTATTGTTAATCGAATGGAAGATAGCGAACCATTGGAAAACATTGAGGAATTATTAAAAGAAAAGTGTGATGGAGCCTTTATAGAATCTATCAAAGATGCCGTTATTGATCGAGAAATAAAATTGTCTTATAACCAATATAAGCAAGGTCTTTTTGATGGCATTAAAATGGCACTTATTCTCGAAAAAAAGAATTTGAATTCACCTGTTTAAATTTCAGGAAAATTATTAAAAAAGTGAGGCGGTATAAATGCTTAAAACAATCTCAGTTAAACAAGCAGCAAAAATTATGGGAAAGGGAGAACAGTTTGTGCGTATTGGTTTGCAACGTAATTTGTTGCCTTTTGGGACTGCAATAAAGGCCGACAAACGCTGGAACTACTATATTTCCCCAAAACTATTTTATGAATATGTTGGTGAATGATCCGTCGAATAAATTCCAACTATTAAAAAATATACAATGAGATGCAACAAGAAAAAATTGCCGACGGTAAGCTAATTAGAGAAGCGGTAGAGGGATTTTATGCTAAAGGCTTTCAGGATGGAGAGACTTCGGAAATGAAGCTTATTGTTTAAATTGCGATAACATGAAAGGTAAAATGTAGGCGAGACGTGAATTGTTGTTCCATAGTAAATTCTGAGGGGAGATAACTATGGACGAATATTTAACACCAGATGAAGTAGCCAAAATACTAAAAATAAGTGAGAAGGTTATGGTAGATTTGTTAAACTCAGGTGATATTCCAGGTATTAAGATTGGGTATTTGTGGCGAATATCCAAAGAAAGATTAGAAGAATATCTTGAGTCAAATATGAATCATGCTAAATTTACAAAGTTAACGGTTCAAATAAAGCCTACAAAGGTTATAGATGAGAGTTCTTTAATGGAAAGACAGAATTTGAATATAGGGCAATATTTAACCTGTGACGATGTGGCAGAAAGGTACGGAGTGAGAAAAATTACCGTATGGGCTTGGATCCGCGGAAAAAGGTTAAACGCCATTCAAACAGGAAAATTTTATCGAATTAGGCGAGAAGATTTAAAGGCGTTTGAAGAAGTAAGATATACTAAAAAATGATTGGGGCGGGTTGTATGGCAAAACGTGAGAATGGAGCAGGAACAGAAATAAAATGGGATGAAGCAAAAAAGCTATATTACCAGCGTTTGGGTTATAAAGATAAGTCTGGAAAAAATAAAATTAAAGCCCTCTATGGCAAAAGTAAAGGGGAAATAAAAGAGAAGCGCAAAGATTGGCAAAAACAATTTGATGCTGGGATAGATACTGAATCAAATAAGATGACTTTTGCGCAGTGGCTAGAAAAATGGTTAGAAGTTTATAAAAAAAATGCGGTTGCCATTACAACCTTTGAGCAAAATAAATTAACTGTTAAAAACCATTTTACTAGTGATGACATAGGGGCAACTAAGCTAAAAGATTTAACTAAGCTTAATTTGCAAGATTTCATAAACAGAAAAAGTGAGAAACTAGCAGCCACAAGTATGAAGCTGTTAAGATATGTGATTAGTAACAGTTTAAAATTTGCAGTAGAAAATGATATTTTACTAAAAAGTCCTGCTGCTGGTTTAAGAATACCAAAAGCCAAAATTGATAAACGTGAAGATATAAAGCCTTTTTCACGAAATGAACTGAAAGATGTACTGAAAGCCATTGAAGGCGAAAAACTTTACAATATTGTATATGTTGCGGCGTTTACTGGAATGCGTAAAGGCGAACTACTAGGGTTGAGGTGGCAAGATGTTGATTTAGTAAAAGGAGTAATTAACGTTAGGCAGCAAGCAATATACAATCCTGGTACAAAAAATATTGAGATAGGCAAACTAAAAACGAAAAATGCTTATCGTAGTATATCTATTGATGAAATGGTAATAGCCGTACTGAAAAAACAAAAGGCTTGGAATGCGGTCAAGAGATTAGAATTAGGAGAGTCATACACTGAACAAGGTATAGTATTTGTAGATGAAGCAGGGCAACTATTAAATACCGTATGGATTACCAAGGCTTTCTATCGTGCTATTAAGCAATTGGGAATTGAATACCGAAGTTTTCACCATTTACGGCATACATTTGCCAGTATAGCCATATCAAAAGTACCTAATATAAAAGCTATTAGCATGACATTAGGGCATAGTACTATTACAGAGACAATGGATACATATGGGCATTTACTCCCTGGAGATAATAAAACAGTAACAGGAGCAGTAGCGGCATTTTTAGCAGGTTTATGACCTGCTTTTTTATTACAAAATTTATTACAATTATGTTTAAAAGGTATTGATTTCTATTTAGCGTGAATCTAATAAAATAAGCGTTAGTGAACGCCTTTGAGCATGATAAAATATACAGCAAAATTCCCCTGTTATTTTTTTTGTATTTTTGTACAAAATAGATAGTAATGTTGCTATTTGTTTTGTAAGTAATAATGCAGAGGTGGAAGCTTAAAAATATTATATCTAATGATAAAAAAGGGGTGTTATCTGTGGAGACAGAGTATAAAGGGCGATTAACATATGCGAAAGGCACTTCAGTAGAATTTGTTGTTGCACCCAATCAAGATGTTGATTTTGGAGATATTTTAGTAGTAGAGGGTAACAATAATGATCGATTTTATATTAGAGCATATGATTTTAAGGTAAAATCACGCTGGTCTGGTTTAAATGGTGTAGGATATTTAATGAGTAAATTGGACGAAAATGGACAAGTGGAAAATCAGGAAGAATTAGATTTTTATATGGGTGGTAATCATACAGTGAAAATTGGTATGGCTGAACAGTTGTGCTATGTTGATGATAAGGGGCAATTGCTAAATCCTAAGACCTGCCCAGATTTCTTTTCTCAAATAAGGACATTGAATTCACAAGATACCAGTCTGTTATCTGAAATAAAAGGTGACTTGGAAATCGGCTTTTTAAAAAGTGGACGTGGTATATTGCAGATGCCTGTTGGTATTTATGGATCGAAAGCCATAACGGAGCATATTGGTATATTTGGTACTACAGGATCGGGGAAAAGTAATGTTGTGAAGGTATTAGCCAGTTCAGTAATTGATAGTGGAAACTATGGACTATTGATTTTTGATGTGCATAATGAATATTTTAAAGATTTATCCACCCATCCTATGTCTAAAGATCGTTTATGTGTTTATCATACGGATAGTAAAGAATATGGACAAACGATTACAGTCAATTTTTCTGAAGTTGGCCCTGAAGATATCACCGCTTGTGCTACCTTTACTGAACCTCAGTTGGATGCTATTTATAAGCTCTCGTCAGTATGGAAAAATGATTGGATGCGGTATGTTCTGCAATATGATACGAAAGAAATTATCGACGAATTAGCCGGATGTACAGGCCAAAAGTTTCATGCTAGAACCATTGGTAAAATCAAAAGCATTTGTTGGAATCTAGAACAGGAACTTCATGTAAATGATGTAGAGGCAACAATCGTAGCTCAAATTATTTCTCAATTGGAGCAAGGAAAAGTTGTTCTTGTAGAGTTGAAAAATATTTCACCCGTTGGTGAGCAAGCATTATCAACTTTATTATCTAAGAAGCTTTTAACGAATTATGCAAGTAAGACAGAAATAGAACGTAGTCAGGTAAAACCAGTATTAATTGTTCTTGAAGAGGCTCATCGATTTTTAGGTAAGAAAGAAAACAGCAGTAATAATGTATTTTCGCGTTTAGTTAGCGAGGCGCGAAAATTCAATTTAGGTATGTGTGTTGTAGATCAGCAGCCCCGTTTACTTGCAGACAAAGTATTGTCTCAGTTAAATACCTTATTTATACTTGGATTGGCATCTAAGGCGGATCGCAGTAAATTGGAAGCCATGTGTCGTAAAGATATTTTACAACAACGCAATGAAATAAAAAATCTAGATTGTGGTGAAATGATTGTTGCGACAAATTATATGCGGTTTGCAGCTCCTGTGAAAGTTCATAAATTTGAGAATTTTTTACAACAAAGATATATGGATTATATACCATCGGTACCAGTTTTATAAAAGTGTGGATAAATTCCACACTTTTTTGTTTAGTAGTCTTCTTTATTCTCTAAGACGAGTCCAGTTTTTTCTTAGGATTTTTTCTTATAGGTACTACATGTTGGTGTTACGCATATATATTTATATGGAGGGAGGGGGTTGCTGTGCAGTATCGTAAAAATAGACATTTACAACGATTAGCTGGCATATTAGAAATTCCTCAGGATATTGTGCTGGATTTACCACGCATTACGATGTTAGGCAATAAACAGTTATTAGTAGAAAATCATAAAGGCATTATTGAATACACTCCTTCATTGGTGAGGATAAAATTAGAACAGGGTGAGCTCATCATTCATGGTAAGGAATTAACATTAAGTAATTTGCAAGTTGAGCAGATTTTAGTTGAGGGTACTGTGGAGGAATTCAAGTATGATAGGTAATCTGTTCCATTACATAGGTGGTACTGTTAAGATAAAAGTAAGCGGGGTCATGCCAGAAAAGTTTATTAATTTATGTGTAATACATAATATTTTTTTATGGGGTCTTACTAAGAATAACGAGGGTTTCTTTGTTTGTATGCGCCTCGCTGATTTTTTTAAGATTAGGCCAATTGTACGCAACAGCAAAAACCATGTACAAGTAGTTCACTATGCTGGATTTCCATTC
>CAURNS010000008.1:0-247707 GCA_963526485.1 uncultured Pelosinus sp. | reverse complement strand
TAATAGAATCAAAGCCGAATTCTGCCAGATTTTCTTCTTTATCCAACTTTTCTCGCGGAATTTTAAGTAATTGGCTGGTTTGTTCTTTTAAATCCCAGTCTACACATTGCTCCAGACTAAATCCTTTCATTTCAGATCGTCTTCCTTGACGTGAGGAGTTGGGAGAAATTAACGGCAAAGTAAAATGCTGCTCTTCCGTCAGTCCTAAAAAGCGGTATATCTTGTCACGATCCCCCACTAATAATAAATGCTGTGTCTTGGCTTGGATCAGTAACTGATCAAAAATTGCAGCGCCTTCTTCTGTTTCTAAAAAGCGCTGACCACTGGATTTAAGATACAGTTTGCTATTTTCTGCCTCACCAACCCCCATACCACCCTCTCTCCATAGAGGCCAGTTAATTACAATGCTTTTACCGTGCCGCTGCTCTTCTTTCCGATACTGAGCATAGGCCGTTTCAAAGCGGTTGCCAATGGCATAGTCGCAGGAACCAAAGTCTCCCAATATGGCAGAGGAAGAGGAAAAATAGCATATAAAATGAAGTGCCTCTTCCTGAAGCACTTCATCCAGCACCAAAGTGCCTTTGATTTTCGGTTCTAAAATCTTGGTAAAGCCCTCCATGTCTTTTTCAAAAATACTTTGACTGCCTGCCAGCCCAGCTGCATGAATGACTCCATGGATTTCGCCAAATTGTTCTTTAGCCTGGTACAAAGCACCTTTCATGCTGCTTACATCGCAGCTATCAGCCTGTATATATAAAGCACGACTGCCTAAAGCTTCTAATTCTTGAAGTTTTGCCTGTTTCTCTTCATTCAGGGGCGATCTTCCCGTTAGGATTAGATTAACAGGATGAGTCTTGGCAAAATGCCTGGCAAACAAAAATCCCAGTCCGCCACATCCTCCTGTTATGAGATAGGTACCTCCTGCCTGTAAAAGACTGCTGCCTGGCAACAGTGCCGTTGGCTGAATCTGGCATACATGGCGCTTTCCCTTCTGGTAGAAAACGCTTTGAACTTTCTTCGTCTGTAATTCTGACCAGAGTTTCTTCAGCCAGTCCTTCATAAAATATTCCTGCGTTTGTCTGTCACTCTCCTGATAGAGTACAGCTACTTGCGTATGGGGCAGAACGAATCCTAAGGAGCGTTCAAAACCAATCCACGAATCCAGATAACACCTTTCCAATCCATTCTCAAATTGAGCGCCTAATAAAATTCGTTTGACTTGCAGTTTCACAGCAGCAAGACTCTGCAGCATATACACAATGACGGAATAATCTTCAATACACGTGGGATCTTCGATTGGCCATAGATAGAGCACCCCATCTATATCACCATGTTCTTCCCGAATTCTTTGAAAAGTCTGTTCATACGTTTGACGATCCTTACGGGAAATGTAATATACGTTTTGTGATGGTATTGGATTGAATAGACTCTGGGAGATAAAAAGCACTTTCGTCTGCGGATTAAGGGACAGAATCTCTTCCTCTATCCCTTGCTGATTTTCTAACTTTGAAACAAAACAAACCAGTGTTTTAATCGTAACTGATGAGTTATTAAACAAAGCTTTCTCTTGCCAGATTTCTTCAAACGTCATCATTTCAAAAGCTTCCTTTCTGTTTTTTCCTGCAGTTGCATGTTACTCATTCGAACACAGACTTTACCCATTTCATCGAACAGTTGGATATCAAGATTAGGCAATTTACCTTTAATTTTCTCATCATTGCTATAACGAATTAAGGCCCACGTAATAGAAGCGGGGTTACCCATAATCTCAAGCTTTTGCAGCGACATCGGTACATACTCTTTCAAATTATCAATTTCATATAAGAAACCTATTGCGGTCTGTAAGATGGCATCCAGCAAAATGGGATGCATTCCAAATTGATATTGGGTGCTTTCATCAGGGGGCGGCAGGATCAGTTTTGCTAATACTTGTTGAACACCTACATATATTTCTTCAATTCCTACATGCTCTGGATTATAAAAAACTCCCGCAGATCTTAGTCTTTCATAAATTTGAAGAGATGTAAGATTACCCTGGCAACATTCAGTCTGTAGTGTCTTACTATTCAGTATTGAAAATTCTGGAACAGTGAACAATTCTGCACATCCCTGGCTGTAAACTTGCATCTCAACATTTGGTTTTTCAGCTTCACTATAAATTTCATAGTTAATTTCTCCATTACCCTCAGGGCATAGTCCTATGTATATTTGAAGTCCTTCCTCTCCGACAAAAATGGGTTTGCCCCAAACTACATTTTTTAACCGAAGTCCATTTTTTTCATCTTTTAAAGATCCCATGGCCTGAAAGACCGCCATTCGTGCCATTTCAAGGACCGCTATTCCTGACAGCATTTTCTGACCTTGCACAGTATGTTGATTTATGAAAGATTCTTCTCCTGAAAACTTTGAAACAAAACGCTGTTCGGAGAAATCGGAAATATTTTCATGCAGCAGAGGATGAATGAAAACGTTAGCACGTATTTTTGCATTATTGCTAACAGATTTAATTTCGCTAGGCACCCAATACCTCTCCTTTGCAAAAGGATAAGTAGGCAGACTGATTCTTTGAGGTTTAGCATCACCATAAAACTTATTCCAGTCAAAATATAATCCCTTAACCCACAAATTTAAAAGCTTCTTATATATTTTTTTATTTATCCAGATATCAATTATTTTTTCTAAATCTTCATCTGCTGTAAAAATAGCAACGATATCTTTATTGCGTTTAACCTGTCCCCAATATAAATCATCTATATCTTTTCGACCTTTTATGAAATTCTTCAATTTTTCCTTAAGTTCTTTTATGGATCCTACGATCATCGCCAGACGCTCTTCCATGGCTTCGCGGCCCACTTGAAGGGTATAGGCTATATCCGCTAAATGAATATCAAGAAATTGCTGCCCTTTAATTGCATCCAATAATCCTTGTACCTGCTCTTTTAATCGCTCCTCATTTTTTGCTGACAGCACAATGATTACTGGGAGTTGATTCGGGACTACAGGTGAACTTACTTTCTGATTATGATTTAAATACTCTTCTAATACTACATGTGCATAAGCCCCGGCAAAGCCAAAAGAACTAACACCTGCCCGCCTTGGTATCCCTGCTGGGCTTTTCCATTGTTCAATCTCCTGATTCATATATAAAGGCGATTTGTCAAATTGAATATAAGAATTTATTTTTTTTATATTTGGAATGACTGGGATTTTTTGATGCTTCATTTGCTGAATAACTTTCAACACTCCTACAAGTCCTGCAGCACCTTCAGCATGTCCCATATTGGCCTTAACAGATCCAATGGCACAGAAATGCTCTTTGTTAGTAAAACGCTTAAATGCCTTTTTCAAACTATTCACTTCAATGGGATCGCCCAATTTTGTACCCGTGCCATGAGCTTCTATATAAGTTAATGTTTCAGGATCTATCCGCGCATCCTCCCAAGCTTTCAAAATAACACTTTCTTCACCAGAAACACTCGGTGCGGTTAAAGAAGGAGTATAACCGCCATGTAATGCTGCCGAGCCTTTGATAACTGCATAAATTTGATCTCCATCACGTTTGGCTTGCTGCAGTGATTTTAATAAAACACTAGCAATGGCCTCTCCTGGGGTGTAACCATCTGCCGATTCATCAAAAGTATGACATCGGCCTGTGCGCGATAAGGCACCAATACTAGAAAAGTAGCGATAATGATAAGATGATAGGAGAAGATTTACTCCTCCTACAAATGCCATATCACACTCTTTATTTCGTAAAGCTTGACAGGCATAATGCAAGGCAACTAAGGAAGAAGAGCAAGCCGTATCAATTGCTATACTAGGACCAGTAAAATTAAATAAAAATGAAACACGATTAGCAATAACCGTTTGTGTATTACCTGTTTCCATATAGGGATCTACTGGAAAATTCATCTCCTTAATCAGATCTGCATAGTCATGTGAGCAAACACCAACAAATACTCCCGTATTAGTTCCTCGCAAATCATTAATATAACCTGCATCTTCCCCAGCAGCATAAATACTTTGCAGCAATAACCTCAACTGAGGATCCATCCAATTCGCTTCCCTAGGAGAAATATTAAAAAATTCTGCATCAAATTTATCCACATCATTAATAAAACTTCCCCATTTACAATACGTTTTATCTTTTACTCCGGGAGTTTCATCATACCAAGGACGATAATCCCAATGACTTTTAGGAATTTCTTTCATCATCTCCTTATTATCCCGTATATTACTCCAAAACTGATCTAGATTGGTCGCTTCGGCAAATCGTCCATTCATTCCAATGATAGCAATGTCATCCCTGGTTTCGCTTGCTATGATAGGTAAACCCGCTCCGGCATCATCAGATTTTAAAGCTTTCTGCTCAAACTTTAAAGCTATGTCTCTCTCAATCTGCTCACGATCGTTCGAGTTTTGAAAATGCATGATACTATTCCCTAATAGCTGAGCAAATACTTCTCGGTGCTCCTGAAAGAAATATTCTGTAAGATCTTTAATATTAGGATATTCAAAGAATAATGTTGGATTTAGTTCAATCTTTGTTTCCTCTTCAATTTCATTTGTCAGTGTAAGCAATTGCGTGGACTGTAACCCTAAGTCCATTAGATTAACCTCTAGATTGGGATTTGGATCATCAGGTAACATCTCATTTAACTTACCAATCAAGTATTTCTGGATTTTATCAGAGAGATCTGCTGTATTTACAGTTTTTAAATCAAACGGAACACCGTCTTGTTTACGCAGCTGCTTTTTAGCAGGATAAGAAATTAATTGCGTTTTGAATACTTGACTAGTCGAGCGCAGCCGCTTCATTGAGCATCCTGTAAACTTTGCAACAACCTGAGACTCATCATTTATTAAATCAGCATTAAAAAGGATCATTTCTCCTGAATTTTTTCCTAACTTTATATGCAGCCAGCATTTTTCCAAGCTACTTATCTTTTGAAATTTGATATCTTGAATGCCAAAAGGCAAAAAGCTTTCCTTTGTTTCCACTAAAGATAAAATGGGAAGAAAAATGCTGTTGATTATGAGAGGGTGTAAAAGATATTTGTGCTTTTCTGCTAGTGAAGATTCATTCAAAACCACTCTCGCAAGTAATTCTTCCTGTCCGACGTATAGCTTAGTAATTGTTTGATAGCTTTCTTTCATTCTAACCGCAGAATTTTTTATATAAATCAAATTAAGATCAAAGAATTCTTCCATAGAATTCTTTAATTCCTCTATGTCTATTGACATACGTTCCAAGTAATATTTTTGTAAACTCCCCGTAGCAGTCAGATTCCAATTTCCAGATGAATTATAACGATACAGAACCTGAAATTCAATTCCAAATCCTGCTCGGGTTGGAGCAACTATGACTTCCACTTGCTGATTTTGTTTGACTTCAATGACTTCCACAAAATTCAATTTCTTAAGTTGAACGCCCGCTTCATCCGGAAAAATAGCAAAAAATGTATTAATCGCTAAACTTCCATGAGTGACCCCCATAAGTACCTGCTCATTATAGACTGTATGATCTTTTAAATATGGTTCATCGTATACATATACTTCTGGCACAAGATTGTAGTCATATAAAGAGGCAGCAACATCGCTGTCTTGAGATGCAAATAACTGTAATTCTTTTGCGGCCTCTTCATGACTGATTGTTTTATCTTTAATCTTTTTATATAACAATTTCAGCCCACTGTCCATTTTAATACCCCCTTTGAGATATTACTTTTTCGACTTGGTCTTCAGAAATTTCTCCCCTTGCTATGCTTTTAACAAGATTGAGATAAAACGTATCTACAGAATGTGCAGGTTTCTTATCTGTAATAAAATCATTATTAAAACTGAATTTATGATTGTGTTCAAAAGCATATTTAGGCAAAGAGATCCACGGAATTTTAACATCCTCATTTCCTTGTTTAAATTCGATTGCCGCACCATCTATCCAATACTGAGCTAAATCTCTTATTTTTTCTTGTTCTAAAGCCTGCTGAATCTGTGCTTCATCGAAAACATTTGTATTAGATTTTGGATCCAGCGAAATATAAATAGTAGAATCCTTTATGTTTTCCTTCTCCCTTAAAAAAATAACCAGTTTTTCTACGAGTTCATGGATGGAAGAGGCTATAATCGCTGTCCGATACTCTAAATTATGATTTATTTTCTGTAATGACCTAGCAACCTGCTCTATAGTAAAATTAGAGTTTTGCTGCAAGAAATCATACATTTTTTCTATATATTTGACCAGACTCCATTCTGTTTTTGCTGAAAATAAGACAAGGAATTCTTGTTTTAAAGATATACTTGATTGTTTTTCAAAGATTTCTTCTACATATTCTTCTATAACTAGGTTAGCATAAGCCCCACCTGCACCAAAGGAATTGATTAAGCTTCTACGCGGTAAATTTTCTCCCGTTTTTTGATCCTTAATCTGATTCCAAAATGCAGTGTTTTCCTGAAGATAAAATGCAGTACGCTCTAATTTTATATTAGGATTTATCGGATTTGCATGAATTGTTGGCACAAGAGTTTTATGTTTCATTTGAAGCAGAACCTTGCTAAGTTGAGAAATTCCTGAGGCGGCTTCCAAATGTCCTAAATTGGATTTTACAGCCCCAAGCGCACAAAATTGTTTTTTATCCGTAAAGTTCATAAACGCATTATTCAGAGCAACGACCTCAATAGGGTCGCCAAATGCTGATCCGTTCGCTGCTGATTCAACGTAACCAATCGTTGTGGGGTCAATTCCAGCTCGCTGAATGGATTTAGTTATTAATTGAGCTTGGTGTTTTGAATCAGGAGCCGTATACATCTGCCGTCCCCCACTGTGATTAATAAAGCTGCTTTTAATCACAGCAAGGATCTTATCATGATCCGCTATGGCCATAGAAAGAGGTTTTAATAATACCGCCCCCACCCCTTCCCCGGGAATATATCCGTCACCCTTTCCGAAGCTTTTACTCTTGCTGCCGCTGCCTAAGAAATTGATTCGCTGCAATGCCTCATATTTGGAAAGATCTAATGTCAAATTAATTCCTCCGGCAATAGCCATAGAACAACTCTTCTGTTTAAGACTTTCACAGGCAAGATGAATCGCAGTTAGCGAACTCGAGCAAGCCGAATTGATTGCTATACTCGGACCCGTTAGATTAAAAAAATGAGACGTCCGATTCGCAATCTGCCAATCTGTAATATTAGAATTAAACCTTGCTTGGTCTAAGAAAGGAATACTCCAAGGATACTGGCTATACATAGTACCTACAAATACCCCAATTCCTTCTTGATACCGCTCTTGCACCTCTTGCCGGGCAAATTTACTATAACCGCTATCCTCAAACGTTTCCCAGACAATCTCCAAAAACAATCTTACCTCTGGCGGCATTTCTAATACTTTCTCCTGGGAAATTCCAAATAACTGATGATCAAACTGATCCCATTCTTTTAAAAAGCCGCCATAATATTTTCTGCCTATTTGATTTACTTCTGTTTGGGAAAATACGTTGTTTAAGGAATTTTTCCATCGATGGGGCGGAGCTTCCGTAATACAATTATGTCCTGCTTTTAAATGCTCCCAGAGCTCTTCTAAATTATTTGAAAGCGGGTAGCGACCGCTAATTCCTATAATAGCAATGTCTTCTGCTGCCTGTCCTTTTATGAATCTTCCTTGTTGCACTTCTTTTGATTTCATTCGATTTTTCCTCTGAGATACGATTCTGGAACTATCTTGTTGTTCATCATGAAACTCTATGGGATTTATTAGACTTTCTGTATGTTCCGGTATCCGTAATTTTAGTATTTTATCAGAATGATTTTTCTCAAAATAATCCACCAGTTCTTGAATTGTACTGTATTCAAATAGAAGAGTTTTTGAAAGTTCCCCCGCTACTTTTTCCAAATCGCGAATTATATCAATTTGCATGATAGAATCAATGCCATAATTTTCAAATGGAGTATTCCCATGAATCTTTTCAGGGGGAGTTTTTACTGCATTCGCTATGATTGTTTTTACAATCTTCACAGTTTCTTCTCTTAGAATATCTTGTGACACACTGGTTGTATCTTCCGGCTCTTTTTCTGCCTGTAAAGCCGAATCGGGTTCTATAAATCGCCTTATTACTCCCCCATTCCCTTCCAGTACCATTATTTGATCTTTTGCTAAAGTCAAACCATGATATAGAGCCTGAACGCCCGAAGCAGACTGCATGGCAATCATCCCCATGTTTTCCCTCATCATCTTTTCGGTTTCTTTGTTAACGTGCATTCCTCCCTCCTTCCATAACGGCCAATTAATCGATAAGGTTTGTCCCCAGCGTTGTTTTGCTGCTACTAAAGCATTGCGGTATCCAGCATAAGCATCCATAAAGGCATTGGCAGCAGCATAGTCACTCTGACCTAAATTCCCCAGACTTCCTGTAATGGAGGAAAAGAGAACAAAAAAATCAAGGCTTAGATCTTTACTTGCCTGATCCAAATTTACCAAGCCTGCGACCTTAGGTGCAATAACTTCCTGCAGTTCTTCCTTGTCTTTCCTGAGTATGAAATTGTCTCGAATAATTCCCGCCCCGTGAATAATGCCATCAAGACCGCCATATTCTTCTTGTATATGTTCAACTAAATTTGTAACCGCTGTTTTATTGGCTACATCAACCTGCTCATATTGGATTGTAATATCCATTCCTTCCAATTCTTTCAGTTTGGCTGTTTTGTCTCCATTGAGAGAAGATCGGCCAATAAGAACCAGCGTTGCCCCTTTGACGTTTTGGGCAATTTCTTTAGCAAAAATAAATCCCAAGCCCCCAGAACCACCAGTAATTAAGTAGATGCCTTTATCCTTCCAAGGTATTCTGACAGTTTCTTGGGAATTGTTAATTTCAATCCATTCCCTTATCCATCGTTTGCCTTTTTCGTAGCGAATATGGTCATTCCTTGGACTTTGGCTGCTTTCTTTTAATTTCTTTACAATTCCTGCTGTATCATCCCAAGTCTCTATTTCTATTAACTGCCCCATAATTTGAGGATTCTCAAGCTGAGCTGTTTTTAGAAGTCCTGATAGTCCAGCGAAAAGTTGTTGTTCTTCCAGGGTAGAAATTACAACCTGAATGAGCACCTTGCTTTTAGGCTTATCTTTGAGAAATCCCTGAATTTTCTCAAATACCTGAATTGCATAAGCTTGGAATCGCTCTTCTATACCTTTCTCTTTAGACTGCAAAGAAAGACAACCCACATTTTTCATGTAGGTTGCAATTTCTTCACTAAAGACCTTATTCGGTTCACAAAGTACGATTAGATGCTGCGCATAGCTAGGAGCTAAAACCTCCTGGGTAAAAATTTGTTCTTTCCAGCTAGGCACAAACGTTAGAGTATCAACTGTGAAAGATGAATCGCTTGAACCTACCTCATTCTCTAAAATTCTCGTTGTAAATCCCTTTATGAGTGCACAAATTACTCCTTTATCGTCACACAAATCAATGTCCAGCTTTTGTATTTTATCTCCCGCTTTACTACCCGCACTATATCTGACAAACGACCACATGGCAGGAGTGCATTTTTGAAAAATTTCAATTTCTTGCAGCACAAAAGGTACAACTGGCTTTAACGGCTCTATTTTATTGGACATTATTACACCATCAAACTCCATCATTAAACCTATGAATGCCTGTAATGCGGAATCCATTAAGCTGGGGTGCAGCAGGAACTGTTCATGCGTATCCATTACAGATAAAGGTAAAGACAGCTTTGCCAATACTTGCCCCCGCCCCACATACATTTTTTCAATTCCCTGATGTCCTAGGCCATAGTCAATCCCCATCCTGCTAAATGCCTCATAACACTGATCAGATGAGAGAATACCTTGGGTGCACTGAGCCTGCAAAGCTCCAATATCTACTATTGATGGTTCTGTAGACAAGCGTACGACGGCACTGCCATAACTATTCACAACGGATTCTCTATCATTTTCATCAGACTGAGTATATATTTCGTAAGAAATTTCATTATTCTCTTCAGGAAAAAGTCGGATTCGTACCTGCACTGGCTGTTCTCGGACAGCAATTGGCCGAGCCCAAACTACATTTTTAAGTTGGATTTCAATCTGCCCTTCTTCCCAATCTTCTGCTGCCACTTCCACAGCTGCCCGCGCCATTTCAAGATACGCTACTCCGGGTAAAACTCGCTGCCCTTTAATTAGATGATCAGTGAGAAAAAATTCCTCACCCGTAAAAGTGGAGCGAAACTGCTGCTCGGAGAAGTTAGATATATTCTCATGCAGCAGTGGATGAATGAATTGCATTTTTATGTTGGCTGCATAATTGTTGATAGCTTGGCTCTCAACCTTAGGTATCCAATAACGATCTTTAGCAAAAGGATACGTAGGTAAACTAATTCGCTTAGGCTGGAAAGTATCGTACAGCAAATTCCACTCTATTGGAACTCCGTATACCCAAAGCTGAGCCAATTTTTCATATTCCTTCTGACGTATTACTGTTGCAAGAAATTCTTCACCACAGGATCCTTCCAGCAAAGATATAATACTTTTCTTTTCAAATCCAGTAGCTCCCATAAAAACTTGAGATACTTCACTTTCTCCTGCGCAAATCTGCTTCAATTTTACAATCAGTTCTTCCATATTAGAAACCACAATAGCAAGCCGTTCATTCATGGCTTCCCGTCCCACTTGCAAGTTATACATGATATCGATAAAACTGGGGGTACTATTTTCGCGCTCTTCCCCACTTCGAATTCGCTCCCATACACTCTCTAAATAGGAAAGCATATCTGCGGCATAAGCCCTAAGCCGCTCCTCACTCTTTGCAGAAAGCAGAAAGACATTTGTGCCAGAATAACTCGCTTCCCGACTTGTTCTCGAATGACAATATTCTTCTAAAACAACATGTGCATTCGAACCGCCAAATCCAAATGAACTTACTCCAGCTCTTCTTGGAATGATTCTACCTGCAGTATCCGTTAAAGATTTCCACTCCTGTGTTTCAGAAACAATAAAAAACGGACTTCCCTCCAGGTCAATATATGGATTTTGTTCCTTAAAATGAATCATACCAGGCAAAATTCCTTTGTTCATTGCCAAGATGATTTTCAGTAAGCCGGCTACACCGGCACCAGCCTCTAAATGGCCAATATTGCACTTTACCGATCCCAGACCGCAATACTTTTCGGCTGCCGAAATACCCCATTCTTCATGCAATTTTTCAAAGGCCATCTTTAAGCCATTAATCTCAATCGGATCACCAAGACTTGTGCCTGTCCCATGTGCCTCAATATATGTTACAGTAGACGGATCTATTTCAGCTTCCTTGTATGCGTTAATGAGTAAATCCGCCTGCGCATTTGGATTCGGTGCCGTAAAAGAATTGGTCCTCCCTCCATGATTTTCATAAGATCCTTTAATTACTGCATGAATATTGTCGCCGTCAGCGATAGCTTTGCTGAGGGGTTTCAAGATAAGAGCTCCCACGCCTTCCCCTCTTACATACCCATTTGCTTGACTATCAAATGTTTTACAACGTCCATCCGTGCTCAGCATCCCATTCGCACTAAGAGCAATATGCGTAAAAGGATTCAATATAACATTAACACCTCCGGTTATTGCCATATCACAATCACCATTTTGTATCGCAGCTACAGCCCTATGTATTGCTACCAAAGAACTTGAACATGCAGTATCAATAGATGCACTGGCTCCTTGAAGATTTAATAAATAAGAAATTCGATTAGCGATAACACAGTTGATATTCCCTGAAATGCTGTAAGAATCCGCTTCCAGACCGGAACACATCATTATATCCCAATAATCAGAGTTTACGGCCCCTACATATACTCCTGTCTTAGTCCCAGATAAAGCAGAAGCCTTGTATCCAGAATTTTCAATTGCTTTCCATACTGTTTCAAGAAATATTCGCTGCTGTGGATCCATCTGTTCAGCCTCGCGAGGTGAAATATTAAAAAATGCTGCATCAAATTTATCAAGATCTTCTAAAAAACCACCCCATTTGGAATAGGATTTATGATTGTCTTTTGCTTTTTTTACAAAATAATTACTGGAATCCCACCTTTCCCAGGGGATCTCAGTAATCAAATCCTTCTGGTTCACAATATGATTCCAGAATGTATCCAGATCCGGTGACTGAGGAAACATACCACTCATACCAATGATCGCTACAGGTTCTTTCTTCCATTGCTGTTGCTTTACATTCTCTTTCTCACTTGACTTATTGAAAGCTATAGAAGGAATTTTCCTGTCCTTCAACTTTTCAACAGATTCAAGGTTTACTGATTCTTTAGCATAATACGGTTGAAGCTCTTGTTTATAGTTACTCCAAATAAAACTTGTTAAACTCTTACTCGTAGTATAAGTATAAAACTGCGCAGGGGTTATGAATATATTATATGTATCCTTTAATCTCTTACTCAATGCCGTAAAGCGGATAGAGTTATAACCATATTCGCCCAGCGGTATCCCATAATCAATCTCTCTAACGGGAATTTTAACTATTCCTGCAATAATCTCCATAAGATCTCTTGCAAATTCCTTAGTAATCTCTCCATTTTCATCCTTACGATTCGCGGCTCTCCCATTCATCTGATTATTTTGGACTTCTCCGTTATTATTCATTTTTTTATAACCATACTTCTCCATGAGCTGAGATATGGGAATAGCTGCTAATATTTTTCGGTCCACCTTTAAATTAAGAGTTAAGGGTAATGTCTCCATATAAAAATAAGCAGAAGGGATCATATAGTCAGGTAAAAAGCCTCTCAGGGCTTCATTATGCTTATTTGCAGCAATAAGGCTTTTATCTTTATTGGGTTGCAAAAATGCAGCCAAACTCTTATATCCGCTCTCATCCTCTTTTACTACTACTACTGCCTTCTTAACATGAGACATTTTTTCTAACATGGATTCAATTTCACCAAGTTCAATTCGAAAGCCCCGCAGCTTCACTTGGTTATCAATTCGCCCCAAACAAACGACCCTGCCATCAGTCAAATATTTTGCAGAATCTCCTGTTCTATATATTTTAGCATCTATGGAAAAAGGACTGGAAACAAATTTTTCGTGAGTCAAATCCGGGTGATTAAAATAACCTTTTGCCAGTCCATCTCCACCAATGCATAACTCTCCCGTCAATCCGTCAGGTACTGGGTTTAGATGCTCATCAACTATATAAAATTGGGTATTTCCAATAGGCTGACCAATCGTAATGTCGTCATCCGAAATTATCTTACTAATCGAAGACCAAATTGTTGTTTCTGTTGGTCCATACATATTCCAGACCTCGCTGCTCCTGTCTAAAAGCTTTTGTGCTAAACCCGCACTTAGAGCCTCTCCGCCACACAATATTTTAACAGCCACTTTTTTATTCCAGCCAGCCTCCAGCAGCATTTCCCAGGTTGCGGGTGTAGCCTGAACGACAGTAGCAGCACTATTCTCAATTCTTTCTTTCAACGCAAATCCGTCTCTGGCTATTTCTGTCGGTAATATTTCAACCTCCCCGCCAGTAATAAGAGGTAAATATAATTCAAGTCCAGCGATATCAAAACAAATCGTCGTTAACGCCAAAATTCGATCTTCTTTTGTAAAACCAGGACATTTCTTCATGGAGCACAAGAAGTTTGTTAATCCCCTGTGAGTAACTTCCACGCCTTTAGGTCTGCCAGTTGATCCGGAAGTAAATATTACATAAGCTGAATCCTCAGGCACAGTATTTTTATTGGAATAGGAATAGTATTTCCGCGATGAGCTCCTGCTGCTGTCTTTGCATATCACGTCCCACTCTGTATCTAAGCATACTGTTTTAGCATTACTTTTTGGCAGCCTATGCTGAATTTGTTCCTGCGTTAAAACGATTTTAATGTCAGCATCTTCAATCATATGCAATATTCTTTCCGAAGGATAGATTGGATCAATCGGCACATAGGTACCGCCTGATTTCAAAACTCCAAGTAATCCTACCAGCATATCCAAAGACCTTTCAATAAAAATGCCAACCAAGCTGCCTCTCCTGACTCCAGTTTGATTTAAAAACGAAGCAAGACGTGATGCCCGTTCTTCTAATTGCAGATAAGTTAAATTTTCATCCTTATAAAGAACGGCTATTTTATCTGGGTATTGTTTCACCTTTTCTTTAAATAGTTCATGCATGCATTTATCCTTAGGATAATCAAGTTTTGTATTATTTCTTTCATAAATTATTTTATGAAATTCATCATCTGCTAATATAGTTAATTTCTCCAGCTTAGTTTCTGGCATGGCAGCAATTCGTGCCAGAAATGTAGTAAGTCTATTCGTATATATAACAGCATTTTCTTTTGCTAATACTTCTTCATTGAAGATAAGGCGACAATTTTTTCCCGTCTCTGTTACAACAAATAAAATACCTTGCCGATTCAAGGCTGCCTGAGAACAATCATCATAATCCTTTACATATTCCACGATTACTGGCAGCACTGCACCTTCAAATAAATTAGAATGATTCTTCAATCGAGGAGATCTAACGATAAGATCACGCAGAAAAGTCTGATGCTGCTTTACCGATTGTATTTCTTCCCGCGCAATTTCACATATATCCCTAAATGCAAGAGTTTCATTAAGCTCTAATTTTGCAGGTACATGGTTAGTAAATAAATTATCCACTCCTTTTAGAACGTCGGATAATTCTGGATATCCAATAGAAATTTGAATACTTTCTTTTTTACATTCCTTGAACAAAAAAGCACTAATTGCAGCCAAATAACCTATAAGCATATTATGATAATCTCTTTTTATAAAATGAATAAAATCATCAGATATGGTGAAATCAATGACAGAACTGCTGGTATTCTGTTTATCCTCTACATTTTTAACAATGCCCGGACAAATAGGATCTGCAGTTAACAATTTGTTTACCCAATAGTCTTCAAACCTGCTTACCTCATTATGCAATCGCGTAATCTTTGCTTCAGTTTTGTTATCCATTTCAGGCAGTGAATCCCCCACCTTTAAAGTATATTTTTTAATACAATCCAGAATGGACAAATAAGTTCCATCTATGGACATGGCTGAAATTATTTCAATATCACTGCTGATTGTAGCTATTATAAAGTTAAACTCTGTAATAGCAACAATCGTTCCTGGCTTACATTTTGATTTGTGTGTTGTAACACGAATATCATTAACAATAATATACTCATTACCAACTGCCAGTTTAGCAATGCCCAGATTATTCTGATGGTTGCCAAATTGTAATGCCCTCACTATTGCATCCATTTCTTCAGCAGAAGACTTCCATGACAACACACATCCTGCCGGAGGACGCTTATATTTTCCATAGTATGTACGCCGATTTAAATCTTGGAACATTAATGAATACGTATTATTTGTTAATTCATGTAACAACTCTGCAAAAGATTGCATTCCAATATCGTAGCATTTTACATTAAGGGAAAATGCGGTTTCACCATCTTCGATTTCCACTGCCTTCTGTTTTAGAATGTTTCCTGTATCAACTTCAGGGGCCATTTCGTGCCAGGTAATTCCATGCATTGTCTCCCGATTCATGATGGCCCATGAAGTCGTATGTATCCCCGCATATTCAGGCAATAGTGCATCATGAAAATTTATGGCCATTTTTTTAGGTAAAGCAAGTACTTGTTTAGGTATTAGGTTAAGATAGACAATACTAAATAGATAATCAAAGGGTTTCTGGCTCAGAAACTCAAAATAATCGCTATTATGGTCTATACATTGTATCCCTTTATCCTCAGCCCATTCCCGAATTAGAGAATTTGAAGAAATAACGCCGTAAATATCATAGCCAAAATCAATAATGAGTTCTCCACAAGCAATCAGTAATGCTCCATCACCAATAATATAGCAGCTTATTTTACTATTATTAGCCATATAATTCCTCACCTCAATATGTTTTCTTTGATTACTAGCAAGCCATTACTACATCCCAAAATAGCTATAACCTACCAGGTTTCAGCTGGCAGGTTATAGAATAGACCTTAATGAATATAAAAGCCTTGTATACTCTATCTTTCTAGGTGTTCAATTGCAATTTTCCAAGAAACTTTTATAGCGTTGATTTAATAATTCTACAGTTTCAGTCATTAGTTTAAGCGCGATTATATCGACTTGCCTTTCTTTCCAATTTTCTAGTTTCGTACCTTTAACCCATTGATTAAATGCTCCAAGAGCAGGTCCGCAATGAATTTGATAATCGACTTTATTCTCCTCACTGCCGCCTAAAGCCAGTCGTGTACTATAACCAAAATACCAGCGGAAGATTAAAGCCATCTTATGTTTGGGATTCTTTTCTGCTTTTTCAATTTCTTGGGCCGGATAATACGATTTAATATCCTTATACACTTCGTCGAAACTTTTTTTAAAATATTTTTCCTGAATCTGCTTCTGCGTTTTTTCATCAATTTCATCTAGTGAATTATATCTTCGATATAGTTCGTATAATTTATTAGCCCGTATGGGAAAGAACAATCCCTTTTTTAACACCTGGACTTTGGCACCTAATTCAAACATATCGCCTGCCGGTGCATATTCAGTATCCTGGACATTCATTTGCTGCAGCAAATCTTTCACGTTATCACTGGTAGATGCTTCTACTGTACATTGGTTAATAGAACCAGTCATAATAAAATCAGCACCTAGAATAAATGCTGCAGCTGCTGCCTCAGGAGTCCCAATTCCTCCAGCCGCACCTACCCGGACCATTTTATGATACTGATGCTTTTCCATCATTTTATTACGTAATATAATTATTGCCGGTATTAAAGCAGAAGCTACAGCACTATCAGTATGCCCTGCCGAATCAGCTTCTGCACATATATCATCGGCCATAGGGATTTCTTTTAATAACTCGCCTTCTTCCTCTGTAATTTTATTCTCAGCAACTAGTTTTGCAACAATTCTTTCTGGCGCCGGGCTTAAGAACGTTTCTGCCACTTCTGGCCGCGATACTTTAGCGATAACTTTATGTAAGGAACGGACATTTCCCTGCTCATCCCGTGTTAAACCTTTTGCCCGATATTTTACCAAGGCTGGAGTCATACTGATAAAAGCAGCTGCTTCTATTCTTTTTATTCCGTATTTGCAAAAAAGATCCACGATTTCTTCTTCCTTTTTTACATCCATTGGATTGTGCAATAAATTCATTCCATAAGCTTGTCCTTCGGAAAGTTCTTTTTGTATGTATTGAATCGCAATTTCAATCTGCGACCTATCTAAGCCACCAGTACCAAGAAATCCCATCATTCCTGCTTTTCCTATTTTTACTACCATTTCTTTAGAGGCGATGCCCCGATACATTCCACCAGTTACATATGCGTATTGAATGTTATAGTCTTCTTTAAACTCGGAATTCCCCAAAGATGCTGGAGAAATTTCTTTAAAATCTCTGAGATCCCATCTTACCTTATCATTGGATATTTTACTTATTTTAGATAAATCCTTATTCACTTTTGAACTTCTCCCATCATACTTTCCTGGAGATTCTTGTTCTTTTATTTCATTGATTTCCTGCTGAATCACTGTATCCATTATCACAGTTTCTTCTAGTAAGCATTCCCGAAAATCCTTGGCTGCTATTACCTTGGAATCTTCTTTTGTTTTGCTCTCCATTGAATAAGATGATCCCGCGATTACTTCAGCAGGACTCCCCTCTGTAAGCATATTGTCAGCCTCACTATCCGTAATCACTAGTGGTTCTGCTTCTGTCCTAATGCGGCGGACTAATCCAGTTAACACCCTTCCCGACCCCAATTCTTCAAAATCCATTGCTCCAAGCCCCATTAAATAGCGGATGCTCTCTGTCCATTTAACTGGGTGTGTAATTTGGTCAATTAAGTTCTGCTTTATAGCAGATCGTTTATAAGGTCTAGCATGAACATTAGAAATTACAGGAATATGTAAATCAGAGAAAGTAAAATCCTGCAGAAAAATTTCAAATTCTTTTCTAGCATCTTCCATATAACGCGAGTGGAATGCTCCACTTGTTTTCAGCGGGAGAAACATTTGTACTTCCTGGATTCCTTCAAAAATGGACTTTGCCTTATCAATATCCTCTTTCAAGCCAGAAATAACAATTTGCGTAGGTGAATTATAATTTGCAATATCGATCGTTAGCATTCTGTTTTGCTTTAAAGCATCAGCGATTTGCTCTTCTTTTAAACCAATCACTGCCCCCATACCGCCACCGACAGCATGGCTCATGAGTTCCCCTCTCTTTTTTACAAGTTTTAACCCGGTAGCGAAATCAAATGCCCCCGACGCAAATAATGCATTATATTCTCCCAAACTATGACCCGCAACGTAATCTGGTTTTTTCCCGGTTTCTTTAACTTTACTAAGGTAACTTAATGCATTCACTATGTATAAAGCTGGTTGAGTATATTGTGTCTGGCTTAAATTTAGCTTTGCATCTTCCATGCAAAGCTCTTTAATTGAATATCCTAGTATTTCATCTGCCTCTGCTGTTACTTCCTTAAACTCATCAAAAAGTGTCCCGCCCATCCCTTTGCTCTGAGAACCCTGACCAGGAAAAACATATGTAATCATGCATAATAAACCCCTTTCAAAATTTAACGTAAGCATTCTATTAATCTTTGTAGTTTTCCAACATCCTGTCCAAAGGGAGTTAAAACACTATGAACTTCGGATATGGAATCAGTACCTAGGTTTCTTTTAACAAAGTTAGCTAATGTTCCAGATGGTCCTAAATCTATATAAATAAACTGACCATCCGCCTCTAATCTTTGTATCGTTTTTTGAAAATGAATCGGCTGTCTAAGCACATCCCAGAAATGCTCAGGATAAATCTTCTCAATACTGCCGGCTGATAAACATGATATAACAGGTATCTCAGGATTTTTGAAGAGAAAATTACTTAATTTTCTCTTATACTCACTCTTTATTGGTTCAATATTGGCAGAATGAAAACCGTAGTTTACAGGAAGTGTCTGAAAAAAAATTTCTTTGCCCTTTAAAAGTTCTTCCACAGTTACGAATTTATCAAGATTACCCGAAATAATAAAATGAGAAGAATAATTGATCGCAGCAAGTTCATAATGGTCATGAAGGACAGAACTTTGCCTATATAAATCAGGGTTATGAATAATCGCTACCATAGTACCTTTTTGACAATAACTCTCGATTAATTGAGACTGCACTAAAAGACATTCTAATACTTCCTCCAATGATAAAGTACCAGCAATTGCTGCTGCAGTAAATTCACCTAAGCTTGCTCCCAAAACATAATCAGGATCAATTCCATTCTCTATACATACCTGGGCTAGGGAATATTCCACCATGAAGATGGCCGGATGGGTGTATAACAGCTTATTAAATATCGTAGACCTATTTATTGCTGTATTGTACATTTCTTCCAAAATATTGATCCCGGCATTTTGCTGTACGATACGATTCATCTTAGACATCCAGTATTTAAATGTTGTATTAGCTGCGTACAGCTCCCTCCCCATATGATAATACTGAGATCCTTGACCCGAGAACATAAAAATTGTAGATTTCTTCAAATTATTTTCTCCTTTCTCAGCAAATGGTTTAATATATTTTGTTACTATTTCAGCAGTTTTAAGTTTATTCCATTATCAACGCTGAATTGACAGGCTTTGTTTTTCTTGCTTTTTTCCTCTCAATCTTTTGGCTAACCGTTCGACGGCAACATACAATACTGGGATGATAAAAATCCCCATGACTGTTGCCATAAGCATCCCTCCTATAACCGAGGTCCCCATCGATATACGGGCACCAGCACCGGCGCCAGTAGCAATTGCCAGAGGTATACAGCCAAGGATAAAGGCCATGGATGTCATTACTATTGGACGTAAGCGGAGTTTGGCTGCTTCAATTGCCGCCTGAATGGGTTCCATGCCATGATCTACCCTTACCTTAGCAAATTCTACGATTAAAATAGCATTTTTAGCCGTAAGGCCAATAAGCATCACCAGCCCAATCTGCATGTAAATATTATTTTCCAAATTCCTCAGGTATTGGAAGAGAAAAGAGCCAAAGATAGCTGTCGGTACTGATAAGAGAACTGCAAAAGGAACAATCCAGCTTTCATAAAGCGCTATTAAACAAAGAAATACAAATAACAGCGCAAACGCAAATACGATCGGGGCCCTTTCACCCGATATTTTTTCGTCCCGGCTTTGTTCCGCCCATTCATAACTAAAACCCGGTGGCAAGGTTTGTGCTGCCACCTCTGCCAATGCCGCCATAGCCTGGCCGGAACTAAAACCAGGCGCAGGATTCCCTCCGATTTGCACTGCCCTGAAACCGTTAAATCTCTTAATAACAGTGGGAGCATTAATCGGTACCGCCTTTAACAACGTGTTGAGCGGTATCATCTCCCCTGCAGCACTGCGTAGAAATAAGAAGCGCGTAGCATCTACATTACTTCGATATTCAGCTTCAGCCTGCATGACTACCTTATACGTTCGGCCAAATCGATTAAAATCATTAACCTCTAACCCGCTTAAAAATGTTTGCAAAGCATTAAATACATCCTTAACCTGAATCCCCAATTTCATCGTCTTTTCCCGATCAACTTCAAAACGATATCCTGGAGTATCAGTCCGAAAAGTTGAATAAACCATCCCAATTTCCGGCCGTTGGCGGGCTGCCGCTATAAACTGTTGTGAAATGTCATCCAGTTCTTCAATATTGCCACCAGTCTTATCCTGCAGCATAAAGGTAAAGCCGCCATATGATCCAACACCTGAAAGTGTCGGTGGTCCAAAGACCAATACCATAGCTTCTGAAATTTGACCGGTATTCATGAAGGCAGTACGGATCTGGTTTTCAATCTGTAACTCCGGCGTCTGCCTTTCGGACCAAGGTTTAAGCAAGACAAAAATTGCTGCAGCATTTGGCTTGCCAGCATCAGCTAATACGTCATATCCAGTAAATACTGTGGTAGATTCAACACCAGGTATGGCGGCAAAGACTCCGCATACCTTATTAGCTACTTCCCTTGTACGACTCATAGTAGCACCTTCAGGTAAACTGATGGCCGCAATATAATTTCCCTGATCTTCGTTAGGCACAAAGGAGGATGGCAGAGTATGAATTAACATACCGATCATAACCATCAAAACCAACAGCAGCATGATACAGAGACGTGTTTTCTGAATAGCCCAGCCAACACCAGTTTCATATTTTTCTATCATCCGTTCAAACCATGTGTTGAAGCTTTCCAGGATCGTTCCTAATGTTCCGGTATAAGCCTGCGGATCATGCTGTCTTAGCAGCATTGTACAAAGGGCCGGCGTCGTGGTAAGTGCCACAAAAGCAGACAGCGCCATAGACACTACAATCGTCAAGGCAAACTGCTTGTATAATACCCCTACTGTGCCTCCCATAAAAGCCACTGGAATAAACACAGCTGCCAGTACAAAAGCAATAGCTATAACTGGCCTGGTAACCTCGCTCATTGCCTGTTTTGTCGCTTCTCTAGGAGACAGCCTGCTATAGCGTATATGGCGTTCAACAGCCTCAACCACTACAATAGCATCATCAACAACTAACCCTACTGCCAGTACCATAGCAAATAACGTTAATGTATTAATAGAAAATCCAAGGAACAAAAATGCACCAAACGTCCCGATCAGTGACACTGGAATAGCCAGCATCGGAATGAGAGTTGCTCTCCAGCTTCCTAAGAATATAAATACAATTAAGAGTACTAAAAAAATAGACCCTCCAAAGGTTTTCACAACCTCCCTTAAGGATTCATCTACATAACTAGTATTATCAACACCAATATTGCACTGTAAATCAGAAGGAAATTCCGCCTTTGCACCCTCTATTACTTTCTTTACCTGAGCAACCGTTTCAAAAGCGTTGGCATCCGGAGTCAACTGTACACCAAACAGTACAGCGTCTTTCCCATTAAAATCGCTGGAATAAGCATAATGTCTGCCACCCAATTCAACCTTGCTTACATCACTTAGGCGAACCAAGGACCCATCTGATTTAGCTCGTATTATGATCTTTTCAAATTCCCCTTCTTCTGCCAGTCTTCCTTTTACTCGGCCAGTATACTGAAATTCCTGTCCTGGCGCATAAGGCGCCTGACCGATGGTTCCCGCCGGTGCCTGTACATTTTGTGTCTGAACAGCATTATAAATATCACTTGTTGTTATACCCAGCTGAGCCATCTTATCAGGCTGCAGCCAAATCCTCATTCCAAAATCAGCTCCGTATTCGTTGACATTCCCTACACCTTTTATGCGCCTGATCTCATCATTAATATTAATCGTAGCATAATTCTTCATAAGTACACGATCATAAGTTCCATTTGGAGACCATAATACAAAATATAAAATAGTATCTGGTGTTACTTTACGGGCTATAATTCCATTTTGTTGGACTTCTTGGGGCATATTGGCATTTGTTTGGGCCACTGCATTTTGAATCTGCACTAATGACATATCTTCATTTTTACCCAGCTCAAATTTAACATTCAACGAATAATAGCCGTTATCCTGACTGGTAGATTGCATCTCTACCATATCTTGAACCCCGTTGATCTGCTGCTCTAGCAATTGAGCAATTGACTGTTCTACTACTTCCGAATTTGCCCCGGAATAACTAGTATTAACATTTACCCTTGGAGGCACAATTTGCGGATATTGCGCAATAGGCAAATGAAACGCTGAAATCAAACCAACTATCACAATAAAGAGCGATAAAACAATAGCAAAGTTAGGTCGATCAATAAAAAAGGTGCGCACATCCAACCTCCTAGTTCGCAGCTGGATTCTTTAACTCATCCAGCTGTATCATCGTCACTTTTAAGGAAGTTCCTGGCGGTGCTTTCAGGAAGCCTTCCACAATAACCCGATCCCTTGTTGTCAGACCCTCTTCTACAATCCAGTAATTCCCTACTTTCGCCCCCATCCTTACGTTTCTCTTCTCAGCCCTGTCACCTTCACCGATAATCGTCACAATGGCTTTACCCAGCATTTCCTGAACTGCTTTCTGCGGGACTAGTATAGCACCCGGTTGTATTTGACCCTGGATTGCAACGCGAGCAAACATACCTGGAACCAAAATCTCTTGCGGATTAGCAAAAACAGCTTTACATGTTAGTGTTCCTGTTCCTTGATTTAGGCCCCGATCAATCTCTTCAACTTGTCCTGTCAACGGATATTGCGTTCCGTCACCAAGCAGTAATTTTAAATCTTTTCCCCATTCCTCAATTAAAGGAGCACCTTTTGCTTTCTGAATAAATCGTAAATACTCATTTTCACTCATACTAAATCGTACGACCATGGGATCTCCTGAAGAAATAGTAGATAATACAGTCTGTCCAGCCTGTACAAAACTCCCTATGCTCAGATCATTAATATCGATGCGGCCAGTAAACGGAGCAACAATTAAAGTATCCTGCAGATTATCTTGTGCCATCTGCACTTGTGCTCGATTTGCTTCTACCAAAGAAGCATTTTGCCGTTCTGTATATAGTGCCGTATCAAGCTGCTGCTGGGGTATAGCATTTTGCTCAGCAAGCCTTACATAACGTACACTATCCAGATGAGAATTTCCTAATACTGCTTCAGAATGAGCTAACTGGGCATTGGCAGAAAGCAATTGTGCTTCATATTGGCGGCGGTCAATCTGAAATAAGGGTTGCCCTTTCGCTACAACAGATCCCCCTGTCACCATTTTGCCAACAATATTGCCCGAAACTTTGGCTTTAATTTGTGCCTCATTTTTTGCTTCTACCTGACCAACATACTCATATATAACGGGTGTATCTCGCTGAATTACCTGCACGGCTTTTACTTCCACCACTCTTGGAACTGCTATTGCTTGTTTACTTCCACACCCCGATACTATCGTAATAAACAGTACCATGACAATAAAAAGAATACTATGACACTTCCTATTTTTTTGAAATGTGGTCAACATAAAACCCTTCCTTTTCAGAATAATAATTTTCTTTTTCAATATTTCTTGTCTTGCCGTTAAAATAAAAATATTCAGCAAATCATCGATGGGATTTGCTGAATTTTTTGTTTTTATGTAATTTTAACTATAATTTATAATTTCTCACAAGTAATTACTACCCTAAAAGAGGGCATAAATATTCTATGTAGCAAAAAATCGCTCCGTAATCATAAACATATAATTTTTTCCCTTTTTTCGACAAGCGCCTCCGCTGTCGAATCTCTGAGAAAAATTGTATTATTATAATTATACCATTCTTTGAATAATTTACCATGGGTATTTTTTGTAATATTTTGAATACTTTTGTCAAATACATTTCTGTAAAACATTCACCATCTTATATCTTACATTCTTTTTTTTGCGTATTTATTAAAACTCCTTCTAATTCTATTCTCTTTACTTCTTCTAATATGCGAATTTCTACAGTAATACGTCGATTTCTACTAGAAAAATTTTTAATCATATGCTCAAATCCTAATAAAGGTCCATCAATCACCTTTAATTCCTCTTTTACTCTTTCTACCTTACTAACTTCAACAATTCTCCCGCAATTCATTAATCCTTGCAATAATTGTCTTTCTTCAGGAGATATTGGTACTAAAGATCCTGCACTTCGAACTAGCTTGACCATATTAACCTTATAGATACGCAATAAACGATCAAATTGACCTATGTCTTTGCTATTTACGGAGACAAATAAATAACCTTCAAATAAGGGTCTGATTATACTTATGACTTGTCCGCTTTTTCGCCAGCCTATTTTCCTTTTAGGGCAAAAGACTTCAAAATCTGAAAATACTTCCATCTTTTTAAAGATCGATAAAACTACTTCTTCTTGTCCACATAAAGTACGTAATACATACCACTCCATAATATCCCTCCTAAAATTAGCATAAAAATCAGTAAGGATTTAAATTGAATTTCATATTGCTTTTAAAGAGTGCAGAAAAAAAGTCCATTCATACCCTTATGTATTCATCAATTAAGGGGATAAATGGACTTTTCTTTATCTCTAGTCCAGAGTTATCGGTCTTTTCCAATATTTAATTATCCTATTTATTTCTACATATTACTTTAATTTCCTGCAAAATCAAATTTTTTTATTCACAAAAATTATGTTATGTAGCATTCCCGCCTTGGCTTACTTGATCTAAGTTTAAAAAAGTTATTCTCTATCCACAAACTTTTCTTACTCTCATTTACGCAAGCAGTGACTGCTTTTCCACCAGCATAAGCATTTTAATACATGTAATCAATATTGGCAATTCCCAAATTTAACCATAGGTATCCAAAGGAAGCCCATAGGTTCCTACTTGCTACTGTTATAATTATATACAACGAACGGCATCTCTTATATCCCACTTTACTATCATCACAAATATTCCTGACCGATGCCGATTTTTATGAATCAAATGTTACGCCCGTAATACCAGAAATATTCAACAAAGCAGTTGCTACCTGATTTCCATCTGCGTGTTTCGGTACGTATAGCATAAAAATTATTTTCACCGATTCCTGCTGTTCAACGATTTGAACATTCCGTATTTGTATGCCGTGTACGCCAAGTACGGAAGCGATCTTGCCAATTTGTCCGGGAGAATCAATTGTTGTAATCGTCAATGTTACTAACGTATGATGATCTTTCTTTTCGATACGCGCTATAATGGTTAGCGTCAAGAACACAAAACTAGTAGTCATGAAAGCTCCCATATAATATCCGCTGCCTACTGCCAAGCCAACCCCGGATACTACCCACAAACTAGCTGCCGTTGTCAGTCCTTTTACGGTGGGGCCTTCCTTCATAATACTTCCTGCCCCCAGAAAACCAATGCCACTGACCACCTGGGCTGCTAATCTAGCAGGGTCTGCATTGGTAAGTCCTTGTACGGATGAATATATTTTTATGGATAATATCATGATTAAGCAAGAGCCAATCGATACTAAAATATGTGTCCTAAGACCTGCCGCTTTATGGTGAGATTCTCTCTCGTAGCCAATAAAGCCTCCCAAAATACCTGCCAGGAATAACCGAGTGGCCATTTCCCACTCTATCATCATACTTTTATCCTCCCTATTAGCAAAAGATATTACTTATTTTTTCAATTGCAAGATGCATAAAGTATAGCATATGTATATCTTTTTCATACCAAATCATTAATAATTATATCTTATAGATTTCAGCATACTCTTACGCATACCCATAATAGGAGACGCAACAACAACGTTACGTCTCCTATTATTCAATACCGCTTACGTTTCGCCGAGGAGGCTATGCCTTGTTCCTCCCGATATTTGGCCACCGTACGCCGGGATATCTTCATACCATGCTCGCAGAGAATCTCTGATAGTGATTGGTCGCTAAAAGGATCAGAAGAATCTTCACCAGCAATTAACTCTTTGATTTTTTGTTTTACCTTCGTTGCCGATACATCCTGTCCGCCTTCGCTATTACGCACAGCTGTGGAAAAAAAACTTCTCAGGCTAACTAATCCATGAGGTGTATCCACATATTTATTGGCAATCGCGCGACTTACCGTAGATTCATGAACTTCTATTTTTTCGGCTACCTTTTTCATAACCAAAGGCCGCAGAAATTTCGCACCTTTGTCAAAAAAGTCCTGCTGTAACTCAATAATAGCTTCCATAACATTATATAAAGTACGGCGTCGCTGTTCAATGCTTTTGATTAGCCAAACCGCCGAATTCAAACGGCCTTCAATGAATTTCTTTGACTCACTGTCTGCCTCAACAGCCACCCGGCGATAGTAAGGATTAATCGTCAAAGTAGGAATGCTAGTATCATTCACCGTAATAACATATTTTCCATTGATCTTCTCCACTTTCATATCAGCGACAATATAACTGCACTGGTCATTACTAAATGCTCGTCCTGGCTTAGGATCAAACGTACGAATAACATCTACAGCCTGCTGCACCTCTTGGGGCTTACAAGCTAATTTCTCAGCAATTGTCTTATATTTTCCTGCTGCTACATCAGGCAGATAATGAGAAATTATTTCTGCCACTAGTGGCGAACCTATCCCTTTTTGTTGACATTGTAAGAGCAAGCATTCCTTTAAATTGCGGGCTCCCACACCAAGAGGATCAAAGGTTTGAATTAAAGTAAGTACTTCCATAACCATTTCTTCCGTAGTACCCAAGGTACTGGCCGCTTCCGCAATGGTACCGCACAAATAACCATTCTCATCAATACAGCCAATTAAATAATTCCCAATTACTTTGGCCGTTTCATCCCGCACGGCCAAATGTAATTGAAACTCCAAATGTTCATGTAAAGACACATTATTTTTTACAAACTTTTCTATAGTAGCTTTTTCATCTGCCACCATATACTCCGATTTTTTATCAATTCCCTGGTTAAAGTAATCATCCCAATTCAGATAATCATCCAACTGTTCTTTTTCTCGCTGAGGTTCTAGCTCAACTTCCGGATCATCACTCTCTTTATCTACGATTTCCAGCACAGGATTTTCCATCACTTCCTGCTCTATCATATCTGATAATTCTAAAGCAGAAAGCTGCAAAATTGCAATAGCCTGACGCAGTTCGGGTGTCATCATCAATTTTTGATTTAACTCTAATTTAAGACCATAACCCAGGTTCATAGGAATCACCTCCTATAGCTTATTAACAGATCCTCGGCAATTGGTCGCCCACCAGCATATCCAGCAAGCGGACACCGCCGATCTTGGTGCATAATCCAACCTGTCCACAAGGCTCCTTTACAACCTTACCAATTATCCGAGCCTCACGTCCGTAAACATGTTGTTGCATAATCTCTAGTACTTGTTTTGTAGATTGTGGGTCAACAAAAGCAATCAATTTCCCTTCATTTGCCAGATAAAGAGGATCAAAACCTAAAATATCACAAGCTGCCTGAACAGCTGGTGCTACTGGAATACAGCTTTCATCTATCATAATACCTACCTGAGATTCAAGAGCAATCTCATTTAAGGTAGTCGCTAAGCCACCGCGGGTCGGATCACGCAAGACAGCAATTTTCGGCACGCTTGCTAACATACTACTTACCAGACCATTTAGTGGAGCACAATCACTTACTACACTTTGCGGAAAGGTCAGACCGTGACGTTCACCCATCACTGCCAAAGCATGTTCCCCTAAATAACCACTCAATATAATATCTTGCCCAGAAACAGCATTTTTACCTGAAATGCTAATACCATCCGGTATGCTTCCGATACCAGCAGTATTGATATAAATACCATCCACTGCCCCTTTTTCCACGACTTTTGTATCGCCTGTCACAATATATACGCCAGCTTCAGCTGCTGCACTTTGCATAGAGGCAACAATTCTCTTAAGACTCTCTATGGGAAAGCCTTCCTCCAGCACAAAACCAGCACTTAAATATAAAGGCTGAGCGCCATTCATTGCAACATCGTTCACGGTACCGCATACTGCCAGCTTGCCAATATCGCCACCTGCAAAAAATAAGGGTTTTACCACATACGAATCCGTAGAAAATGCCAAACGACTTCCCTTTATCTGCAATTGGGCTCCATCATGCATTTCTCCCAATATATCATTGGCAAAAGCAGGCCACATAATATTTTTTATCAAATCATGACTTAGCTTCCCGCCGCTGCCATGAGCTAATTGAATCCGTTCCTGACTCACACCTGCCACCTCCCCGCTCCATACTTGTACCATGCTGCACAAGTACCTTCCACTGATACCATACAAGATCCGATAGGATGCTCAGGCTTGCAAGCCTTCCCAAATAACGGGCAGGCAGGAGGGAGCATCACTCCTTTTAACACTTGCCCACACTGACAGCCTTTGGCTTCCTGCGCAGCTTCTACTATTATAGGTATGTTGAGTCGGGCATCGAATGCCTGATATTTTTCCCGAATCATTAAACCGGAATCACGAATACTGCCAATTCCCCGCCACACAGCATCAGATTTTTCATACACTTCGTACAAAATTTTACAGGCTGCCGCATTACCTTCTTTTGCTACGATACGACTATACTGATTTTCTATTTTTGCTGTATGATCTTGTTCTTGCTGCAGGAGCATATATACCGACTGCAAGATATCTAAGGGTTCAAAGCCGGCTACAACGGCAGGAGTATTATATTCCTCGACCAAAAAATTATAGGGCTTTAAGCCAATTATAGCACTAACATGACCAGGCAGTAAAAATCCATCTACTTGACTATCTCCTGCTGCCAGCAGGGCCCTAAGAGCAGGCGGTACCAGTTTGTGGGCTGATAATACATAAAAATTAGTAAGCTTTCGCTCTGCAGCCATCAAGACTGCTGCTGCTGCAGTAGGAGATGTAGTCTCAAAACCGACTGCCAGAAAAATGACTTTTTTATGGGGATTTTGTTCGGCAATTTCCAATGCCTCAAGTGATGAATATACAATATGAATATCCGCCCCCTGCGCTTTTTCTTGCGCCAAACATGAAGAAGAACCAGGTACTTTTAGCATATCCCCAAAAGTCGCAATCATAACATCCAATTTTCGACTATAAGCAATTGCTGTATCCAAATATTCATTTGGTGTTACACATACAGGACATCCGGGACCACTGACAAGTGCTACATTCTCTGGCAAGAGCTGACGAATGCCAGCCTTAAAAATAGCCACAGTATGAGTACCGCACACTTCCATAAAACGAACGGTTCTCCCCTTCGCTAATCTTGCAATTTCAGTCGTAAAAAAATCAGCAGTTTTTCTGATCTCCTCAGTTGTCATTGGCAGCATATTGTTCCAACTCCTTGAATAATGCCAAGGTCTTTTCCGCTTCTTCCTCGTCGATCGCCTGAACAGCAAATCCAGCATGAATCAGGACAAAATCACCAACTTTAGCTTCAGGCAACAGCATTACACTTACCTTTCTTGTCACACCGCCAATCTCAATGGTAGCTAACATATCCTGCCGGTCTAAAATTTTCCCAGGCACAGCCAAACACATAAGATCACCTCTTTCTTATACGCGCCCCTGCCACAGCCGCCTGTCCCAGGGCAAGCCCTCCATCATTGGGAGGAACACGTGAATTGCTATATACATGAAAGTCATCTTGTTGCAAGATTCCGACTACTTTTTCTAAAACAGTGCTATTTTGCCAGACGCCGCCGCTTAAAGCGACCTTTTGGATTCCTGTATCCTGACCGATGCGCCTGATCATATGCGTTACAGCATCTGCAATGGTCACATGAAAAGAGGCTGCTAAAAAATCAATTGGACCTCCGTTTCTAACATGGTCAGTCATAGCAGCAAAAGTAGGCATAAAATCCAACTGATAAGGACTCCCTTGGCAAATCGTATAAGGCAATATCTGCCCATAGCTCCCTTGTCCGGCCAGTTCCAGTGTAATGGCACCTTCCCCCTCGTAGTGGATGGTGTTACATAATCCCAGTATTCCTGCCGCTATATCAAATAAACGACCAGCACTGGATGTCAGGGGAGCATTAATACCTTTATCGACTGCATCCATCAGCAACTGCCACCCTTGTGGCAGACTGCGGGTAAACGCCATATCAAAAGCAGCAAATTCTATTCCATATAAATTATATAACACCCAGGCTGCCATGCGCCATGGTTCTTTTATCGCTTTTGCCCCGCCAGGCAGCGGTAAATATTTGCAATGACCCACGCGCACGAAATCCTGGCAGTCTGCAACCAAAAATTCTCCGCCCCACAGTGTTCCATCTGTTCCATAGCCAGTACCATCCAATGCCACGCCAATTACCTGATCATGCAGACCATGCTCTGCCAGCACAGAAGCAATATGAGCATGATGATGCTGCACCCCAACTCGGGGAATTTCTAAGGATAAGGCATATTTGGTGGCAAGATACTCAGGATGCAAATCATAGGCTACGGCCGCAGGCTTTATGGCTAACAGCTTTTCATAATGCCGCATTGCAGCAAGATATGCCTGATATGTGGCCATATTTTCCAGATCCCCTATATGAGGGCTCATAAAGACAAAAGAATCCCGCGCCAGACAAAAGGTATTTTTTACTTCGCCACCAACTGCCAAAATATCAGGTATTTCCTGGGAAATTTTTATTGGTTCGGGGGAAAACCCGCGGCTGCGCCGCAATATTTGTCGGCTGCTTCCCACCATTTTAATCACGGAATCATCACTTGGCTGAAAAATTTCCCGATTATGTGTCAAAATATAATCAGCAATATTGCTTAATCTTAGGAAGGCTTCCTGATCCTGATAAGCAATCGGCTCATCACTTACATTACCACTGGTCATTACCCACACATCATCAGCTCCCAGCAGCAGCCAATGTGCGGGGGTATAAGGTAACATGACACCTAGAAAACGAGTCCCCGGAGCAATGCTTTCGGCCAAATGACAATCAGCTTTTTTAGTAAGAATTACAATTGGCCGTGCAGTGCTTGTCAGCAGTATTTCTTCTTTTACTGACACTTCACAGAGTTGTCTTACAGTCTCTATACTACCACACATAACAGCAAAAGGTTTAGCCTCTCTAATTTTACGATTGCGCAAATTGCTTACAGCCTGTTCCTGAAACGCATCACAGGCCAAGTGGTAACCGCCAATACCTTTAATTGCCACAATATGCCCATCTGCTATCAGCTTGCTTGTTTCCTTAAATACATCGCCGGGAACCTTTTCCCCTTCTTTCGTAAGGAGCTGATAAGCAGGACCGCATTCTGCACAAGCATTCGGCTGAGCATGAAATCGTCTGTTTGCAGGCTCATTATATTCGGCTTGGCAGCTGGCACACATGGTAAAATTACTCATGGTTGTAGCAGTGCGGTCATAAGGCACAGCTTTGATAATACTGTATCTTGGACCACAATTCGTGCAATTAGTAAAAGCATACCGATAGCGTCTATCTTGAGGGTCCATCATTTCCCTTAGACAATCAGGGCAAGTAGCCACATCAGGAGAAACCCATGCGGTTTTCTCGTTTTGCTCGGCACTAGGTCTTATGATGAATTCCGTCTCACCGGTAAGGCTGCAGGAAGTGACAGAGACTTCCTGTACAATTGCCAAGGGAGGTGCAGATGTCTTAAGTTCTGCGAGAAACGCAGAAACCTCTTGGGAGGCTCCCTCTATCTCAATTTCCACACCTTGCGAATTATTCATTACCCACCCAGCCAACCGGTACTGATGTGCCAGCTTATAAACAAAAGGGCGGAAACCCACCCCTTGCACAATACCTTTTATATGAATGGCAAGACGCTGCATAGTATCGTCCCCTCTACTATTTTCCGCTTTCCAATGTCAATAGTGCCTGAATCATCAAGGCACATTCTAATCGTTTCTTTTGCAATTCACAGCCAATTTTATACGGAATGTTAATATCCTTATTAAATAAATCTGCATTGGCATGACAGCCGCCGCTGCAATAAAAACGCGCCCAGCACTCACGGCATTCAGATTTATTTAACACATGACTTTGCCGGAACTGGTCAGGCAGCTGCGTATTTTTCACACCCTCAAATACATTACCTAACAAGAATTCATCCCGGCCAACAAACTGATGACAGGGAAACAAGTCTCCCTCAGGAGTTACTGCAAAATACTCATGCCCTGCACCGCAGCCACTTAATCGTTTCGCTACGCAAGGTCCATTATCCAGATCTAAATTAAAATGAAAGAACTCAAAACCTTGTCCCTTACGTTTGCGCTCCAAATAAGCTTGCGCCAAGGAATCATATTGGGCAAACAATTGAGGAAGATGCTCTTCGCTAAGAGCATAATCACAGTCTTTCGCTACAACCGGTTCCACCGACAGCTGCGTAAACCCTTTATCAGCAATATCTAAGACATCTGCGGCAAAATCAAGATTGTGCGCGGTAAAAGTCCCCCGCAAATAGTAGTTCTGTCCCTTGCGAGAATCAATTGTTTTCGTAACATTTTTTAAAATCATATCATAACTGCCAGCCCCATTAACAAACGGCCGCATGTTGTCATGAACTTCACGCCGGCCATCGAGACTAAGAACCAAGCTAATATTATTATCATTCAAATACTGATTAATCTCATCGTTTAAGAGAACACCATTCGTCGTCAATGTCAATTTAAACTTCTTGCCAGTTTCTGTTTCCCGGCGCCGGATATAGGATACGGCATGACGTACGGTATCCATATTCATTAAAGGTTCGCCGCCAAAAAAGTCAATCTCACTATTAATGCGCGGTCCACTATTCTCGATAATAAATTCAACTGCTCTCTCAGCCACTTCTTTACTCATCAAACCACGAGAATGTCCAAAATCGCCTGTACCGGCAAAACAATAATTGCAGCGCAAATTACAGTCATGGGCTACATGCAGGCATACAGACTTCACCAATGGTTTTTGACTAAAATGCAGCGGTACTTCTACCATCTGAGAAAATAATTTATTTTCATCTATTAACTGATGCAGTTCCGCTAATACTTCTCGCACTTCATCAGCATCATACTGACTAGCAAAGGCCGTCAAAACCGTCTCATCATTACTGCCATCAAAAAGGTCCATCATATCATAAACCATTTTATCTACAACGTGGACTGCGCCACTGTTAATATCCAATATTATATATAGTCCATTTAAGTAAAACTTATGTATGTTCATTTCTTCACCTTTAAACCAAATTATTTTAATTGCAAACTACGAAAAAAACTGAACCACAAATACACAAAAGGACACAAAGGGCTTCTTCTGTTGGCTTCTCTCCTTTGTGTGTCGCGTTAGCAGCATTGTGCCTGTGGTTCATTCAATTTTAAAATCAAGCCCCCTGCCCGTTAGGACAGAGGGCTGTCTTTACGGTCTACTTCTGGCAGACCTGATTGCCAACGGTGCATGATGTCTTGCAGGCCGATTGGCAGGAAGTCTGGCACTCTCCGCAGCCACCAGTATGTACAGTTTCTTGCAGAGAAGCTTTATTAACAGTAATAATATGCTTTGCCATGATATATCCCTCCTTGCCCCTATTTTATTTCTTGCTTAACCTATTTTATACGTTTTTGCTCTAGTAAGCAATAGCTATTAGAAATTGCACCATCGATGTCAGGCTTACTATAAAAATAAAACTTTTTAAAACGCGAAGATACGAAGATAATGAAGAATAAAGAATTAACATAATATCTCACCTTTTCTTTGTATTTCTTCGTATCTTCGCGTTTCATTGCTTTTCTGCAGTACTATGCTTGCGCCTGCACCGCCGTCATTGCAATAACGCCAATAATATCTTCCGCCTTGCAGCCCCTTGATAAATCGTTAATTGGTTTTGCCAAGCCCTGAGTCACAGGTCCATAGGCCTGGGCTTTTGCCAGCCTTTCTGTAAGCTTATAACCAATATTGCCTGCATTTAAGTCCGGGAATATTAATACATTTGCATGTCCCGCTACGGTGCTATTAGGAGCTTTAAGTTTAGCAGTACTTGCCACTAACGCTGCATCTACCTGCAATTCCCCATCAATCTGCAGATCAGGTGCCTTTTGTTTTGCCAAGGCAGTAGCTTGTACGACTTTTTGAGTGAGCTCACTATTCGCACTTCCATAGGTGGAATAAGAGAGCATAGCAACACTAGGGGTAATGCCTAGTAAATTTTTCATAGTATGAGCGGATGAAATGGCAATTTCGGAAAGCTGCTCTGCATTAGGGTTCTCATTTAAACCGCAGTCAGAGAATAAGAATACACCATCTTGTCCATATTCACAATTCGGAATCACCATGATAAAAAAGGATGAAACTAAACTAGTACCCGGAGCCGTCTTAATAATTTGTAAAGCAGGCCGTAAGGTATCTGCGGTTGAATGAATCGCCCCGGAAACTAAGCCATCTGCATCATTGCATTTTATCATCATATTGCCAAAATAAACAGGATCTTTCATTAATTCCCGTGCCTGCTCTTTTGTAATCCCTTTTGTTTTTCTTAATTCATAAAAGCTCTCAATATATTCTTCTTTCTTTTCTGCTGTTAGAACATCAATAATGGTAACCTGAGACAAGTCAATCTCACCTGCAGCTTTTAAGATGTCTGCTTTGCTGCCGACCAAAATGACTTCAGCCAGTTCTTCTTTGGCTGCCACACTGGCAGCAGTCAAAACTCGTAGGTCAGTTCCCTCAGGTAAAACAATTTTCTTCTTGCTGGATCTTGCTTTTTGCTTCATTTCATCAAGAAAATTCATAACGAATCTCTCCCCTTTTTTTGTTTATCTACAGCGAAAAAAATTCACTTTTTCTAACCTGATTATATCATATTCCGTATCCTCTATAAGACATTTCACAATATTAAACCAAAAGAATACAGCAAAGTCAGCGGAATATTGTCCGTTGACCCTGCTGTATTTCTACTCACTTATAAGCCTAATTCCCAGCATTCATCTTCCAGTTCTTGTCCCCATAACATAGCTGCCGGTTGAATCTTTGCCGGGTGAAAGCCTAACTTTCGATATAAATTGCGGGCAGCTTGAAGCCTGCTGATAGTGGAAAGCGTTATCTGCTTATAACCTTTTTCCTGGCAAAAATCAATTACATGCTGTACCAGCTGCTTTCCCAGACCTAACCCCCGCACCTCAGGTTCTAAGATAAGCCATCGTAACTGTGCGGTTTCATCATCTACTTTAACAACCCCCACACAGCCCACAAAACGGCCATCTTGTTCTGCAATCCAAATTCTTTGAACATCAGCAGCAAATGTTGTTGCAACATAGTCCCGGAAAGAAGGGTCAAAGCCTTGTTCTTCACCATAAAGCACATGATGCCGTTCAATAATTCTTTGAATATCTTCTGATGTATATTCGGTCCTAATCACAATAGAAGGCTCAGACTGACAATATTCAGATATAATCTTTTCGATTGTTTCCATCGCTCCGACCAGCTCATTTTGCTTATTTTTCGGCATGTTATCCAACAAAGTCAATACTTGCAGATTTGCTTTCTCCGTAAGTTGGGCAAACATCTTTTCCCCACTCTCTGTAAGACAAAGTACTTGATGACGATTATCTTCTGCTGACTTTTTCTTAATGATAAAGCCCTGAGTCTCCAAATGCTTTAAAAGCCTGCTCATATATCCCCGGTCAACATCTAATCTCTCTCTCATTATGGTGGCAGTACAAAATTCGGTAGTAGCAATTTCAAAGAGAATACGCGCCTCCATTAATGATAGTGGACTGCCATAAACATGCTTATCCAAAAGACCAATAATATTTGTATAAAAACGATTAAATTGCCTGATTGCCAATACTTGTGAAAGTTCGTGCATCACATCATACCTCCAAAACATACTATAAAGTTGATTTTATCAACTATTTATATCATAAGGAATAAAATTGACTTTGTCAACTATTATCAAAATAATCTATACTATGAAAGACTCTGGCATTAGAATCGTATAGTAAGAACCACTATACAACAATGGACTTGCAATAAAGAAATGGTGCACACGAAACCTTCCGTGTGCACCATTTCTTTATTCTGGCATAACTATATTTTACTTTTCAGGAGTAACAATTAATTTGATGGGTAAATTCGAAGCTCCTGGGGGGCTGAAGGTCATCCATACGGCTTTGCCGCTCTCATAGGTGCCAAGATAAGCACTTTCACTAATCTTCTTAGAACCAAAAGACATAGCATCCGCAGGCGTTGGTATGGTATGGTCATCCTGATGGCGATATTCCAGGCCCAACCAACCTGCATATTCTCCGCCGCGAGGGTTGAGATAGTAAGACATATTACTGCCAGACATAGAAGGCAGATATATTTTATATACAATGCCATAATTTCCATAGTTTAATGTAGGTGTACCATCTGTGGCGTCAATACCCGTGACATATTGATCAATTTTATTATCAGCCAGAGTAAGAGCAACAGCACCATCTTTTTTACTATTGTAGGCTTGCTTGCCAACTATTAACCGGTCTTTTCCCTCAAAAGTTCCTCGCAATCGATACTGACCAACATCAGGAGGCAATATTTTTGCATTAGCCGCAAATTCAACAATATTAGCTTCTATTGGCATCATCATCACTTTAATGGTAACTGGACGATCTATTTTCAAATCATACATACCATTTACCAGCATATCAGGCTCTACAACCGTATGATCCAGAAGAGAAATCAGACTTTTTGCTCCTTTGCCGGGAACTTCTAAGAGATACAGATTACCGCCTTCCAGATATTCTTGCTGTACCTTTTTCCCTACTTGCAGGTAATCCAGGCTCGGACCGCCCAAGCCATGCTGTGTGACAGTGATATGAGCAGTTTCCGATCCGGCATTCTCCACCAATACCACAATTTTTTTTGCTTCTTTTGTAGCGTTGACATGATGAAAAAATAATCTAATATCATCACAAACGGTATCTTGATACATAATTCCATTATCAAATACCATCTCAGGACTGTCAGATAATAATAATTTTCCGCCATATGATGTTACGGTGGTTGACCATTCAGGCAAATGTAAACCATTCAATTTAACAGTCGCATATGTATTGACTGCCAACGCTGTACTCTGCAACATCACAGATAGAAACAGCGTAACTATACCAAATGTGATCCAATTCACTATACTACCCCCTTTTCGGACATAGCATCATTATACCAACAGCTTTATATTATGTAAAATGACAAAATAAGACCCTTCTGTCAGTTATTCCTAATAAGCTGCGACTGAAGGGTCTTATTCTTCATTTTACAATGGATTGCCAGCAGCCCGTTTGGCAGCATCAATCGCCTGGTGAGATAAATCAATCGACTGTCCCAGGGTATGCAGTTCTTGTAGAGAATTGTGAAAGCCTTGGATGCCTGCCAGGTATAATAGACTTGTTTCATTGAATGGCAGCTGCCGCAAGAGGCTGGACCATGGAATAAACAAAACCTGCACCAGATAGTCCATTCCTACACAGCAGTCACAATCCCTACTAAAATGAATTTCAGTGAACTGCGGGCAAAAAATTGTGCAAAATTCAACCGCTTCACCCCTTTCTATCTTCTCAAGAAAGTCTACCGCTACACCATACCTCTAAGAATCTCAATATTTACAATGCATAACTATGTAACCCTGGCAATAAGACATTCACACCAATAAAGGTAAATAACACCGTTACAAAGCCAATTACAGCCAAATTCATTGCCTTTTTTCCCTGCCAGCCTAAAGAAAGGCGACCATGCAGATAGATTGCATAAATCAGCCAGGTGATCAAAGACCAAGTTTCCTTAGGATCCCAACGCCAGTAGGATCCCCAAGCATATTCAGCCCAAACAGCCCCCGTTACGATAAGTAAGGTGAGAAAAGGAACTGCAAATTGAATACAGCCATTTACCAGTGTATCTAAAGTCACTAACGATGGCAGCCGGTCCATAAAAATACCTTGCTCACCAGCCTCCTCAATACGCAACCGCCACAAATACATCATTGCTAACGCAAAAGAAATAGCCAAAGCCCCATAAGCAATGACAGCGTTGATTACATGAAATAATAACCAATTGCTTTTAAGAGCCGGCATCAACGGACGGGCCTCCTGATAAAAACTAGAGAAAACACCGGTCAAGACAAAAGCCACTGGCAGTACAAAAGCTCCAAGAGAGTAATTTTTATAATGATACGCTATATACAAATAAAATAAAATAAGCCCCCAGACAAAAGCCATACCAAATTCATACATGCTGGCAAAAGCTATATGTCCAGCCTGTATCGTACGAGCAGCGATCGCTAAAGTATTAACTACAAAACCAACAATCGTTAAAATGACTGCCCAACGGCCTAGTCTTTCTTTCAGCCATATTAAATGTCCAATATTAAGACAACTTGCTAAAAAATAACTGACAAAAGCAGAACTAAAAAATTCTTTTTCCAAAATACCCATATTCTCTTCACCTGTCCTTATTTATGTCTAAACCTTCTATTCAAAATAGCTATTCCAGTCTTTCTTCACCATTTTGCAGCGCAATAACAGTATTATGCTTTTGGAGTTTATAAAACGTATAACTGCTCTTTTTATACAGGCTTACAAAGAAACCCAGAGTCAGCAATATAAATCCAGACCACACCAGAGGAATGCCAGGATCCCGTTTAATGAGCAGCCCCGAAAAGGGCTGGGCCTCTGAAAATCTTAACCTCCCCCGATCATTACCAATCCCTCTGCTGCTGCCTAAAGGTGCAGCCCCCCAATCATATTCCCGCCCATCTTTATACACAATATAATATACTTTAGGCACCGCTCCCCCCACATAACGCACTGGCTGAATGACCACAGACGGCTGTTCTTCGATCCTCATCAATTCAGCCTCAGGCACACTGGCTTCTTGCAGTACCTGCTCACTATTATCTAAGTATTGGGTTTGTATGGCTACCCCAAATGATGATTGATAGATACTTACTCCACTGAAGGTTAAAGGTTGATTTACCTTTATCTCTTGTGCCAAAACCTCTTTTCCGTCACGCTCAACACGAATATGACTGACCCAGTCAGACACTGAGCCATCCGTATAATGCTGTGTCTCGAACTGCTCTAGACATATTATAAAAGGTTTCTGAACTCCAGCATAGTTGTCATTGGAGATTTCATACGCTTTACCTACAGGCAGATTAATTTCAGCATTAAAACCAGCTAAATTACCATATAAGGCCCCTATCATAATCAACAGAATTGCAATATGTACCATGAGTGTTCCCCAAGGTGCCAGATGCTTTCTAGCTCCTTCACGGCATAAAAAAGAAAACTGCTGTATACTGCATACAAAAATACTACTACAAATCAAGGTCAGTAATATCGTGAATCCCAAACTATGATACAGATCATACTGTTCCATTGGCACTACAGTACCAACCATAGCTGCGCCAATCAGCACAACTAACAGTGCCATTGCTACCTTCATAGAGGTAAAAACGTGTACCATCTGCAATATTTTCTTTTTATGCTGCATGACAAAATTCAATTCCGTCATATATTCCTCCCATCTATCCCCTCATTGCCTTCAACTGGAATCATTATAGTATTCCATAACAATAAAAAAATAAGCGTAAACCATAAATTTATGGTTTACGCTTATTTTTCTTCCGACATAAGAAAGTTTATACCTTCGATGCCAACCAGAGACAAGGCTTCTTGTCTGTCCAAGCCACATCTTTTACAATCCCAGCTTACTATATAAATTGGCTCTAAATAGACGCAAACGGAATTCCCACAAGCCATATTTGGGATGAGGCACATTAATGCGTTTCATGGCATAGGCATCCGTGTTCTTATCATTCAATCCCGGCATGCCCGCGCAGGCTCCTCGATAACCTGCTGCCTGCAGTATTTGCTTTGTAATTGTTGTAAATTGCCCAAAGGGATACGCAAAAAAGCGGATGGGCTTATCCACATGCTGTTCCAAAATACGTTTTGACTCGCTGGCTTCCCGCCATTGCTGTTCTTCGCTAATTTCATCCATGGCAATATGAGACATAGTATGAGAGCCGATTTCGATATGCCGCCGCTGCATTTCTGTCACTTGCTGCCAAGATAAGTAATCTTGTGTGGCGATTAAATTGGGAACAATAAAAACAGTAGCTGACATATTATACTTTTCCAGAATGGGCAGAGCTGTAAGATAATTGTCCTCATAGCCATCATCAAAAGTAATAATCACTGGTTTATCCGGCAGTTTCCCCTGCCCATCATAAAAATTAAATAAGTCATCCAAGGAAATGGTATGATACCCATTACTCGCTAAATATGCCATTTGTTCTTCAAATTGGCTGGTTGGTATGCTGTATAAATCATCAATATCACCTACCTGATGATACGCTAAAATCGGCACAGCCTTTACCGGCCAAGCCAGCCAACCAAAAATTATTATAATGAAAAGTACCCCTACTACCAGATATTTATTCATGATCCAACTCCATAGCAATCTGTTCTATTTTACGCAAACGATGGTTTATGCCTGATTTTCCGACTTTTCCTTCCATTGCATCTACCAACTCCTGCAAGGTGGCTTCCGGATGAGCGAGTCTTAATTCTGCAACCTCACGAAGCGTTGGCGGCAGCGAATTAAGACCTTTATACCGGTCAATCAGCTGAATACAATTCACCTGCCGCACAGCAGCATTTACGGTTTTTTGCAGATTGGCAGTTTCACAATTCACCAGTCGATTGACCTGATTGCGCATACCTTTTACTACTCGCACATTTTCAAAGGTCAATAAGGCATTATGAGCCCCAATCAGCCGTAAAAAATCAATGATGGCATCACCATCTTTCAAATAAACAATATAATCATTCTTACGCTCTGTCATGCCGACAGGCAAAGAAAAATATTTCAGCAAGCGCACCAGCGTTTTAGCAAAGTCCAAATTACCTGTAACCAATTCCAGATGATAGTCTCCTTCTGGTTTGTTTACCGAGCCGCCGCCTAAAAAAGCACCTCGTAAATACGCTCGCCGGCAGCAGGCCTTACGCAAAATGCTGGTATCACTGCTAACATTCAAATTATCGCCACGCATAATACCCAATACGGTTAATAAATCGGTTACTACTGGTGATGGCACAACTTTAATCAAATAAGAATTATTTTTCTTCAAACGGCGGCCACGAGTGACAACCACCTCTGTTTTTAAATGAAAGCCACTCTTAATTAAGGAGAGGGCTTTACGAGCCACTGCAGCATTTTCCGTCGTAAAATTAATCCCCAGGTTACTGTTACCGCCAATTAGCATGGTGCCGCCCATACGGATAAGAGAGGCCAGTTCCGCCACATTACAGCATTCTTGTTCTCCCATAATCCGCGCTAATTCATTTCTAACTTCTGCAGAATAAGAAGACACTTTGATCACTCCAGTCGAGCCGCTTCATCCGAAATTGTTTTAAAAGCTCCATTTTAAGGCAGCCTTTGCTATTCACTTATGACCGTTCAGTTATTTGATTTTTTCAAATCCTTTATACTTTCGGCAATTAAGTAATAATCCAGCAGCCGCATACGCTCCGAATTTGTTTTCAGCTTATAGATCATAGATACAATGGTCCGGGATAGTTTAAGAGGGTCATGGCGCACCCAATTCGTTTCACTAATGACGTCTGCCATCACAGCCTTAATCCCCATTGCTTCCAATACTTCTATATCTGCCGTTACCGGATAGGCCCCTTGATCGGCATATTTTTCCTGTAGTTCGACTGCCACATGCTGACTGTTAATTACAACATAATCAATGACACCAGGACCAACATGATCTAAAATAGCCTTCACATGCTCAGATGCACTATAGCCATCTGTCTCTCCGGGCTGCGTCATGACATTACATATATATATTTTTACAGCCTGGCTTTTGCGCAAGGTATCAGCAACGCCCTGTACTAAAAGATTAGGGAGGATACTGGTATACAAGCTCCCAGGCCCCAAAATAATGGCATCGGCATCCCGGATAGCTTCCAATGAGCTCTCCACGGGCATAATTTCTTCAGGCTGTAAAAATACTCGATCAATCCGTTTATTCACAAGTGGAATCTGGGACTCACCCTCAACGGTAGTACCATCCGTCATCCTAGCCCATAACCGTACCTTTTGTGTAGAAGCCGGTAAGACCTTGCCCCGCACTGCTAAAACTTTGCTGGATTCTTTTAACGCCTGCTCCACATCTCCCAAAACCTCAGTCATGGCAGCAATAAACAAATTACCGAAATTATGCCCTGCCAGGCCTCCAACACCGCCAAACCTGTGCTGAAAGAGTTTTTCCATCAATGGCTCGGTATCAGCCAAAGCCACCAGACAGTTGCGTAAATCTCCCGGAGGAATCATATCTAAATCCTGACGAATCCGTCCTGAGGAGCCGCCATCATCAGCAACCGTAACAATGGCTGTAACATTGCTGGTTACGCTCTTAATCCCTCTTAACAGCACCGATAGGCCTGTACCACCGCCAATAACAGTCACTGCCGGTCCACGGTTGAGCTTGCGTTTTTGAAAGATGAGCTCAATCAATCGATCAGAACCTTCGGGTATCAGCACACTGATAACAGAAGCAATAATCTGCTTGGTCGCCAATGTCATCACTACAAGACCACCGGCAATTATAAAAATTCCTACAATGGTCGTAACGGTATAATAATAACTTCCCGTTGTCAGATACACCATTCTAAAAATCGTTTCTTCAAAATTTCCTGCATATTTATAGTTTAATACAATGGCAAGCCCCATACTGGCAATTAAAACACCCGCCGAAAATAACAATAGCCACCGTTTTACCTTAATGCCCGGGTACAACCACTTTAAAAAGTGCATAGATTACACCTCAATTTTTCTATCCGCACATCTGTTTTCTTTTTACAAGGTTCACCTCATTGTTCTGTAAAGAATCAGGTTTCAGAAGGAGTTTCCCCAATATTATGTTTAATATCCCGATGATCAAGATTCACTTTGTAGCCTTTATTTTTTAAGCCTTCATATATTTTCCCCGCAACAAATACAGACCGATGCATACCGCCCGTACAACCAATTGAAATAATCAGCTGGCTTTTACCCTCTTTGATATAATTAGGCACCAGAAAGTCCACAAAACCTGCTACCTTTTCCATAAACTGCTGCGTAATAGGCCATTTCCATATATAATCGCCTACTTCAGCTACTGCACCGCTCTTGCGGCGCAAGGACTCCACATAAAAAGGATTTGGCAAGAAGCGTACATCAAAAACCATATCGGAATCTAAGGGAATGCCATATTTGAAACCAAAGGAAACAATCGTAATATTCATGCGCTGCTGCTCATGTTCGCTGGTAAATAACCCGGTAACTTTTTCCCGCAATTTAGCAGTTGTTAACTCCGATGTATCAATGATATGGGTTGCCCGGCCCCTCACATGATCGATTCGTTCCCGTTCACGAGTGATTCCCTCGATAATCCGGCCATGGGGCGCCATAGGATGCCGTCGTCTCGTTTCTTTATATCTTCTAATTAAGGTTTCATCAGAAGCTTCCAAAAAAAGCATTTCATAAGGATGACCCTGCTTTTCTAAGTCTTCTAACGCTTGAATCAATGTATCAAAAAATTCGCGTCCACGAATGTCTACTACTAACCCTACTTTGTTGACCCGCCCTGCTGACTGCGAACAAAGTTCCGCAAATTTAGGAATCAGCATCGGAGGCAAATTATCGACACAAAAATATCCCAGATCTTCCATGGTTCTCACCACCTGGGTTTTACCCGCACCTGACATTCCTGTGATAATCACCAAACGAACATCTTCCACACTCTACACCTCCATCATCTATCGAACACTGTGATTTCTATTGGAACGCCGATTTAAATGACGCAACACATTTTCCACCGATGTATTAATCACTAAATCAGGAGAGATTTCATATTTCTTTAATAATTCGACGGCCTTGCTGAAATCGCCAATGGCTAAAGCAAAATGACTGTCAGTACCCAGCATAATTTTAGCCCCATACTTTTTCGCCATGCAGGCAATATTTTCACAATAAGGTCTGCTGCCTACGCGGGATACTTTAAGCGAACTATTATTGATCTCTAAAGCTACATCATATTCGACTGCTGCTTTTACTATAGTTTCAATGTCCACCAAATATTCAGGATTACCCGGATGAACAATGGTATCCACCCAGGGATTTTTCATAGCATTCACCATCATCTTTGTATTTTCAGCAACAGAACCATATGGTGAACAAATCGTATGCAGTCCTGCCAGCACAATCTCAAGATTGACTAAACGATCATCAGGCAAATCCAAATTACCATCGCTATCTATTACATTGGCCTCCACACCTTTTAGAATGCGAACACCAAATAATTCATCAGGCAAAGCCTTTAAATTACCAAAATGATAAACATGAGGTCCGCCCGGCATGGCTGGGCCGTGGTCTGTAATTGCAATCATCTCAAGACCCCGATCAGCTGCTGCACGAGCATTTTCCAATACGGTACTATATGCATGACCACTGGATACAGTGTGAATATGTAAATCAGCGACATACTTCATACTATCGCCCTCCTTATACCCTATACTATCTTTCAATTATATGGCAAATCTTCAAAAAAAGCAAAAAGGATACATATTACTATGTACCCTTTTCCGGATAAATACACATTATGATCTATTTTTCGGCAGCTCAAATTCTTATATCATAACAGCAGCTACATCGGTTATGCCGTATTGTGTTTTTTCATCTTCTGTAACCTCTTTTATCGATACATAGATGATATCCAGCATATGCTGAATCTCTGCTGCTGTACTAATCAGAGGCGGCATAAACACCACTACACTGCCAATCGGGCGGATCATTAACCCATGCTCCCGGGCTTTTTTACAAACCTTTGCCCCAACCGCCAGTTCCCAGGGAAATGGGGTTTTATCTGCTGGATTTTCTACTAGCTCGATACCAATCATTAAGCCCCGTTGCCGCACATCTCCCACATGTTTCAAGGATGAAAAATTTTGAAGTTTGGTGCGAGCCGCGGTCACTTTAGAGGCAAGACCTGCTATAACCTTTTCTTCCCGAAATATCTTCAAGTTTGCCAGGCCAGCCGCACAGCATAAAGGATTGCCAGTATAAGAATGACCATGAAAGAATGTCCGCTTCTGCGCATCCCCTAAAAAAGCATTGTAAATTTCGTCCGTCATAAACGTCGCTGCCAACGGTAAATATCCTCCTGTTATCCCTTTGGCAACCATCATAAAATCAGGCGAAACATCTTCATGATCACAAGCAAACATTTTCCCTGTACGGCCAAAACCTGTCGCCACTTCATCTACCAGCAGCAGTACATTATATTTTTCCGTTAGCTGACGTAACTTTTTTAAATATCCCGGCGGCTGCGCCAGCATTCCTGCGGCTGCCTGCACTAAAGGCTCCACAATCATGGCCGCGATCTCCTCATGTCCTTCGGCCAATATTTTCTCAACCTCCGCAATACAGGCCATGCCGCATATCTGAGGATCAGAGGCTAATTTGCAATGATAACAGCAAGGTGATGGTGCCTGTATGGTTTCAAATAAGAGATCGGAAAAGATACGGTGAAATAAATCGATGCCTCCCACGCTAACCGTACCCACTGTGTCACCATGATAAGCATTGGCTAATGTAATAAATTTTTGTTTTTTGGTCTTGCCTTGCAGCTGCCAATATTGATAGGCCATTTTAATCGCAATCTCCACCGCTGTAGAACCATCATCGGAATAAAATAATTTTCGTAAGCCCTGGGGTACGATTGCCATTAATTCCTCGGCTAACTGAGCTGCTGGTATATTGATTAATCCCAGCATGGTAGTGTGCGCCACTTTACCCAACTGTTCTATAATAGCCTGGTCAATAACAGGGTGACGATGGCCATGAAGATTAACCCATAAGGAAGAAACTCCATCATAATAGGTCTTGCCCTGATCATCTATTAATTTTATCCCTTCCGCCCCTTCAATCACTAATTGGGGCTGGGCTACCCAATCCTGCATTTGCGTAAAGGGATGCCAGATATATTCCTTATCTTTGCGTTCTATCTCATTCATATTTGTTTCCTCTCTTTATCAGCTTAACAATTTCATCCATCCGCAGATATTCTTCAGCCAATTGACTTAAACCTATGGTTTTTTCTTCGGGTACACTAATACCGGCGGTATAAGGAAACTTGCCTAGAATAGGCAGGCCAGTCAGACGTGTAATATATTCTTCATTGGATTTCTCCAATATGCCTGACTCAGCCTCATTCCAACCATTCATAATGATACCTGCTATAGGTAAACCACGACTCCGGCCATATTCTACTGTTAATACGGTATGATTAATGGTCCCGAGATTCGGTCTGGCAACAACAATCACTGGTAAGGCAAACTCAGTCATCAAATCAGCCACTAAATAATCCTGCCATAAGGGAGCTACTATGCCTCCTACACCTTCGACAATCAAGAAATCGTGAATTTTCTGTAGCTTATGGTAAGAAGTAATAAAGGTCTGTATGTCTACCGTTACACCACTCAACATGGCTGCTACCGCTGGCGTCAAAGCAGGAGCCAAGCATAATGGATTTACCAGCTCTCTCTCCCGTTCCTCAATACCGACTGCCTGCATTAAGAAGGTAGCGTCTTCTGCTGCCAGCTTGCCTGCCTCATTAGCGACTCCGCCAGAAGCCACTGGTTTCATCACACCTACATCCATACCTCGTCCCTTGAGTGCCGCGGCAATCGCGCCAGTAATCACAGTCTTGCCAATCTCCGTATCCGTTGCAGTTATAAATAAACCTGCCATACACTCACCTCTTTGTATCGTTTGTTTTTAAAGAAAAACACTAACGCGTTCTTTTTTACCACAGAGGCGCAGAGAACACAGAGAAAAGAATAATCTCCCCTCAGCGTTCTCTGCCCCTCTGTGGTTCAATCATCCCTATATTAGTTTCAACTTTCTACTCACGGCGATAATACTTTCTACTGCATGGGCCAGCTCTTTTCTGTCATGAGCAGCAGATATCGTTAGCCGCAAGCGGCTGGTGCCAGGCGCGATGGTAGGCGGACGAATCGCTGTGACCAGTAGGCCCTGCTCCTTTAACAGTGCAGCCATCCTTACTGCCAAAGCTGCTTCTCCCACCATAATAGGCAATATAGGTGTTACACTGCCTGCTACAGGCACGCCGGCACGAGTCAGTCCCTGACGAACATACTGGGCATTCCCCAGTAATGCAGCAACAAGCTGAGGGCTGGCCTTTAATTGGCAGAGAGCTGCCTGAGCCGCTGCCACAACAGCTGGCGATAAGGCAGTAGAGAAAATAAAACTGCGTGCTTGATTAATCAAATAAGCAATCAACTCCTGACTGCCAGCAACATAGCCCCCTTCTGCCGCCAAGGACTTACTCAGCGTTCCCATCTGAATCTGGATTTTCTCCTTAAGGCCAAAATGATCTGCCGTACCGCATCCCCCATGCCCCAATACTCCCACAGCATGGGCGTCATCTACCATAATCATTGCCTGGTATACTTGGCCTAATTGAGCGATCTTATCAAGAGGCGCAATATCCCCGTCCATGCTAAATACCCCATCGGTAACAATCAAGCGCCGGCCTGAACAAGGTGTATTTTTTAATTTTGCTGCCAAATCAGCCATATCTGCATGACGATATACCACGGTAAGAGCTTTCGATAATCGGCATCCGTCAATAATACTGGCATGATTTAATTCATCACTGAAAACCACATCACCCTTGCCAGCCAAAGAACTGATGACCCCCACATTTGCCATATATCCTGTATTAAAAACCACTGCTGCCTCAGTACCTTTAAATGCTGCTATATCTTGTTCCAGGCTTTCATACAGAGAGTGACTGCCCGTTGTCAATCTAGCCCCTCCGGAACCCGTACCATAGCGAAGCACAGCATCTATGGCCGCCTGCTGAACCGCAGGTGAATGTGTCAACCCTAAATAATTGTTCGCAGATAATACTAAATACCTCTTGCCTTTCAGTTGCACATGAACAGCATCTAATGGCTGATAACTGACTGGTTCACGGTACAACGCCTGTTCCTTTAGCTCAGAAAGAACCTTTTTATAAAACTCCACTTTAATCCCTATCCTTTATATGGTTACAAGCACCGGCTGGTACTGTAAGTAATTTTCCAACAATGACAAATCGGTTTGAGGCTTTATAAAGAATACTCTGCCACCCACGCTATTGCCAAGCGACTTACAATGAGGAATACGAACATATCCTTGCGGAGAAGCAACATAACCCGTAGTATATTCGGGATCATCGGACCAGCAAAGTTCGGCTGCCATGCCAGGCCCTGCCGCCACCTTACTCGCTAAGACCAGCGCTTCCCGCACATGGGTATTATGAATTTTCTGTGCCATTAACTGCTTAATGAATTCTTCTTCATTCTCAATATCCATGCGGGAAACCCTTATCCCTCTCATACCTGTGGCATCCAAACGCTCACCAGTAACAGCACACAATAAAATCGCACCACGCATACTGTCAGTAAGAGACAACAGGGTAGAAATCCCTCGCGCAGCTCCTGCAACAGTTACGCCTGCTGCCATAAGAGCCTGCATCGCTGCAGCATGTCCCTCCTCAACAGTAAGAGTTTCTGCCGCTGAAATGGGTAATAACGGAACCTTGTGCAAGGTACAGCACTCCACTTTTTCTACGGTAATACTAATAAAATCGGCTGACCCTCTAGTATGGGAAAAAGCGCGCTGCAGCATGCCAGCAGCCATTGCTTCGATTTCTTCATAAGGGACAATACGTTCAGCACCAGAAATATGGCGGCCCCCCTCCTCATGCCTTCCTCCCTGAGCTGCACGCATTCTAACGCTGTACACTTTGCACCACCCTTTCGGTCTGCACTTTTACCCTTCTGAGTAATAAGGTAAGCGGCCAAGCGGTCAGCGCTGTATATGCCATACCAGGTACAGCTGCTAATACCAGCGGCACTGCCGCTTTACCCAATATGCCGCCAAGGGCTAAACGGGCCACAGTAGACCCTAACGGTCCTGCCAACACTAGCACAGGCCAGGATGTCCCAAAGGCAGCCAGGCAAACACCGACCACCACACGAAATATCATAGCAATACCGACATTCAATATCGTCTGCGTACCCAGTATTAGTCCAATTAAGCTTGATAATATACCAGCTGTTATGTACTTGGAAAAACCAAAAACAGCGCAAATCGCCACCGCTAACGGCGCCGATAATTGAAATTCTGTGCCGGGAAACAAACCGGGAATTTTAATAGCACCTGATATGGTAATCAAAGTAACCAGCAAAGCCGTCTCGGTCAATGTTTTTGTCTTACTTGCCATCTTTCACTCCTCCTTCTTACCTGCAAGAAATGACTCCGTAAATTGAACATATTCTTCCCCCTTGGTTAACTATCATTTATAAACAAGTTAACTTATTACTTATAATAAAATGCGCGACTGCACACAAAAGACAATTTAGAACATAGCAACAAGCTTATTGGTAAACATCAATTTATTCAACGGTTAACAATAGTATCATACACTCCCCATTGTTAAATGTAAATTATTTTATGATATAAATTTTCGGATATATTCGGATATAATTATATTATATAAAGTTAGGGGCTATCCGCTTGGATAGCCCCTAGTTCTACTATTTTACCATTTGCCCCGTACATAAGGTTCAGGCCATGCCAGTTCTTCCTGTAATACATGAGCTGCCTGCAAGGGGAAGTAGGGATTACGCAGTAACTCTCTGCCTGTGTACACCAGATCAATACCAGCCTTAATTAATTGCAGTGCTTGTGCCGGCTGAGTAATAAGTCCTCCTGCTAATACAGGCAATTGTGTTTTTTCTTTAATCACCAATGCCATAGCGACTTGATACCCTGGATAAGCTCTGGGCATGACAGGAATAACAGCTCCGGAACTAACATTAACGACGTCAATTCCATGATGTTTAACCAGATTCAACAGCGCTGCTACCACTTCCGGCGTATTGCCATCCTCATGATAATCATCTGCTGATACACGAACCCCAACTGGCATATCAGCAGGAATGACTTTTTTAACGGCAATCAGGACTTCCTGCAGGAAACGTACCCTGTTTTCAAGACTTCCCCCATACTCATCTGTACGAGTATTGGTTAGGGGGGATAAAAATTCATTAATCAAATATCCATGAGCAGCGTGAAGTTCAATCATATCAAAGCCGGCAGCCACCGCTCGCTCTGCTCCCTGAACGAATTTTTGTACAACCTCTTGTATTTCGCTTACCGTTAAGGCTGTCGGCAAGGCATACTCTTCATTAAAGGCAATAGCAGAAGGCGCTACCGGTGTACTGTCGACAACTTCACTCTTACGGCCTGCATGAGCCAACTGAATGCCAATTTTACCACCCTGAGCATGAACCTGCTCCACAACTCTTTTTAAACCTGCAATATGCTCATCATCCCAAATACCCAAATCTTTGTTAGATATGCGGCCACGAGGTTCTACACCAGTCGCTTCTACAATAACCAAACCTACCTGCCCGACTGCCCGTGTCGTATAATGAGTAACATGCCAGTCTGTCACCTTACCATCGTCGGCCGCTTTATACATGCACATGGGCGGCATAACAATTCGATTCTTAAGTGTCATATTTTTAAACGTAATCGGCGTAAATAACATATCTATCATCCTCTCATTTGTTTACAAATCTATATTTTTGATTCCCTTATCATATTCAAAATTCTACCAATTTATGATAATTTTATTCTAGTATACAGATAACTATCTTACAAGTACCTACTTTTTCGTATTATAGTCACTAAAAACATACCTAAAGAGAAACAAAGCAATTTGTACGCGCTGTCATTACGAGCATAGCGAAGTAATCTCTTAGTAAGAGAGAGGAAATTGCTTCTGCTAAGTGCCAGGTTCATATTAGTACAAGCTGACATGGACCTGACGCGACCTAAAGTATATACATTCTAATCACATGAGAAAAACGCTTCGCGTCCTTATGAACATAGAGAAAAAACATTTTGAACCGCGAAGATGCGAAGAGTACGAAGAATAAATAGGAAATAAGCATAATCCTCCTTCGCATTCTTCGTGTCTTCGCGGTTCAGTGGTTTTATTTCCCGCAAAAACTTATAAATTCTGATATTATAAGAAAAAGCTTCGTTCTTATTGTATCTAAGAACGAAGCTGCTTTATTTTAATACATATTTTTCAATTGCCTGGGCTACACCATGTTCATTATGATGACCGGTAACAGCTTGGGCAACGGCTTTTATTTTGTCTGTTGAATTTCCCATTGCTACGCCGAGGCCGGCATATTCAAGCATGGGAATATCGTTATTGGAATCCCCTATCGCCATTACTTCATTACGGGAAAGTTTCATACTCTCAGCCAGTAATTGCAAGGCATATCCTTTATTCACGCTGGGATGCATCATTTCTAAATAATTTGATTTAGAAGTGGCTGCATAAACCTCTTTACCAAACTCTGCATGAATCATTTTCTGAATTTCTAAGATTTGATGCGGCTCCGCTATAGCAAGCATCTTGGTGGGCTCATGACTCATCGTATAAAACTGTTCGCCAATGGAAACCGCCTGGACACCAGCTACTCTTTCATAATATTGTGCCTTTTCGCCACGTTCCACCACATATAGCACATCATTGATATGGGATTGAAGATACCAGCCATTTTCATGAAAATACTCAACAATTTTATTCGCTATATCTGGAGCAATCGTCTTATGAAATAACATGTCTTTGGTAAAAGCAGAGCGAATCATGCCTCCATTATAGGTAATAATCGGTGTTTTTATATTGAGTTCAAGAGCATAAGGCAAGGATGAACAAAACATTCTGCCTGTGGCAATTGTTACAAAAGCTCCCTGTTCATGAGCTTTATGAATAGCCTCACGAGTCTGCGGTGATACCTTTAATTCTCCGTCTAATAAAGTATCATCCATATCCACTGCTACTAATTTAATCGTCATAAAGAAACCTCCAAATATACAGCTATCGATCCTTAATTACTCTAGATAAAGTGCAGCTGCAGACTGTCATCAGACAAACACCAGTTACAGGAGCAACCATACTATAGATTTGAAAACCCGGTAAGGTTTTTATCACCATCATCGGGGTCAAGACATTCATAAAAAAAGTTACACCACCTAAGGTTAACCAATGTAATGATTTCGTCTTTAGAGCAAGCAAAGGTCGTAAAGCCCCATTCACTAATCCAATAATAGCTACCCCCAGCAATGCACCGCCTAAGGTATCAACAAAAACTCCCGGCAACTCTATAATCACTAAAAATAATAACACTGCATTCAGAATCATACGCAGCAGAAAACCACACACGTTTTGGGCCTCCTCATCATCTATGAAGTCATAAGTAATACTGTTTCTTATTATATACTGTTGGACAAATTATTGACAATATATTTTTAAGCCAAATTCATCTTTTTATCCCTATTACTCAGCAGTGCCGCTTTCTAGCAATAATAAGGCGTGTTTTAGCTCAATTCCCCCGCCAAAACCTGTGAGACTGCCGTCAGCCCCTACCACCCGGTGACAAGGCACAACAATCGGTACGCGGTTACTATGTAATGCCCCGCCTACTGCCCGTACAGCTTTCGGGTTCCCAATTTCCGTTGCCAGTGTTCCATAAGAAATCCTTTGACCGTAAGGGATCTTTGCCGTATAAGTGAGGACTGCTTCCTGAAAAGCAGTATAGCCCCTCCAATCAATCGGTACACCAAATTCAACAGCAAATCCCCGCCAATAAATATTCAGCTCTGTTCTTAGTTCTTCTGCCCAAAAGTGTACTTTTTCTATCACTTGCCCTTCTGGGCCGTTCGGTCTGTTTTTGACAGGAAAATCAAGCTGGCATAATCCCTGTTCAGTCCAAAGGGCATTCATATAACCCCAATCCGTTTCCAATATTGTATGCATTTGGTCCATTATTTCACATCCTAAAAAAAATACCTAGTGCCATATTCTATGGCAGCTAGGTATTTTCCTATCTAAAAAATATATCTATTTATACTACTTTCAGATCCACTAATACTGCATTCATTTTCCGAACAGCGTCAGCGCTCTTATTGAATTTTTCTTGTTCTGCGGCATTTAATTTATAATCAACAATTTTTTCCCAGCCATTTTTGCCGATTACAACAGGAACGCCTAAGCAGATATCTTTTTGTCCATATTCGCCGTCTAAAGCCACGCAGCATGGATATACTTTTTTCTCATCACGAACGATAGCTTCTACCAATAAAGCAGCAGCAGCACCAGGAGCATACCAAGCAGAAGTACCCAATAAACCAGTTAATGTAGCACCACCCACCATAGTATCAGCAGCCACTTTTTCTAAAGTTGCTTCGTCTAATAACTCAGCAGCAGGAATCCCCATGTATGTAGCAAAGCGAGTTAATGGAATCATTGTAGTATCACCATGACCACCAATAACCACACCATGAAGATCAGTAGCAGGAGCATTAAGAGCTTGGCTCAAATAACATTTGAAACGAGAGCTGTCTAAAATACCACCCATGCCAATGATACGATTCTTAGGCAGACCGCTTGCTTTTAGAGCAAGATACGTCATAGTATCCATTGGGTTACTAATGATTACGAAAATAGCATTAGGGGAATGTTTCAGAACATTTTCTACTACACCTTTAACAATACCTGCATTGGTACCGATCAAATCTTCACGGGTCATACCAGGTTTACGAGGAATACCGGAAGTGATTACAACCACATCAGAATTTGCAGTTTTGCTATAATCACTGGTACTACCAGTGACCCTAGTATCAAAACCAAGCAAGGTTGCTGTTTGCATCATATCTAAGGCTTTACCTTCTGATACGCCTTCCTTGATATCCAATAACACCAATTCGCTTGCTAATTCTCTTTGTGCAATGACATTTGCGCAAGTTGCGCCTACATTACCAGCACCAACAACAGTAATTTTCATCCTGACATCATCCTCCTAAAGTTTGTACAATCTTTACTTTTTATTATATGTTAATCCTACACATAATTATAACTCTCTTCTTATAGGTTTGTACAGATCTTAAGTGAAGAAAAACACATACTACTATAAAAATAATAACAATATTGTGAAACTAAATAAACTATTAAGTAATTTTAAATGTCCGTATATGTCCAAATTTCTATTCTTAATTCTTAGTTTGCTCACATTGAAAAATTTATTTCTTTAAAATATATATTTAAAAAAGCCCTTCTACAATCGTAGAAGGGCTTTTATAGTTAATAACTATTAACGACCGCTATTTTTGCTGAAGCAATCGCGGCAATATACAGGACGATCGCTGCTTGGACGGAAAGGCACTTGTGTTTCTACACCGCAAGCTGCACAAGTTACATCATGCATTTCGCGTTGTGGACGAGCGCCACCACGGCTAAAGCTGCTACCGCCATTATTTCTTTGTTTGCGAGCTGCACGGCATTGTGGGCAACGGCCAGGCTCATTAGTGAAGCCTTTTTCGTTGTAGAATTCTTGTTCTGAAGCTGAGAACACGAATTCAGCGCCACATTCGCGGCATGTTAAAGTTTTGTCTTGAACCATTGTAATAGTCCCCCTCAAATTTTCTGGCCCAAATTGGTTTAGGGTTCACACTGTCCTTACCAAAAACCTACTTGAGAAGGATATATAATGGAATCTCACTAGACCTATTTACTTGGGCTCTAGTATAAGTATACTATTTTTTTTATAAAAGTAAAGTTTTTTTTACAAATTTTAGATTACCATTTATTTCTTTTTTTGTAATTTAAGGTTGAAAATATTTTTAAAAAACCAGAATACTTTTTCTTTTTTTCTCATGTATGAATAACTTAAGAATTACACACACTAGGTTCGATTACACCAACTACAAATTTTTATATAGGAGGTTAAATAGGATGACTATCCTTGAAAAAGTAAGTTCGGAAACTCGCAGTATTTTGAACATGTTTTTCGACAAAGAACCATTGAACTATTTAGAAGCAGCAGGATTATATGGGATCATCGCCCAGGGCCGTTATAATGTTGCTGCCCTTGAGGTTCTTTATAATCACGCCCAAGATCAGGATTTAAAAGCCTTAGTTAAGGAAGCTATCGAAAGACAAAGTAAAGTCATCATCGAACATTCTGAAGAAATATTACAAGATAGTGGTGGCAACATCCCTCTCCCTACCATATCTTTTACCCAGCGCACCTTACACAGGAATCCTTTAGATATCCCAAACGATGCACGTCTGACTGACAGCGAAGTGGCTATCGCCGTCGGCACAATGGGCAAAGCAGCGCAAATGACTTTACTAGCAGCTTTGCACCAATCTTATCAATTAGAAGTAGCTTTAATGTATCGCGGCATGTTAGACGCCGGCTTAGACTGGGATTACCGCCTATTGCAGCTTATGCTAAGACGCGGCTGGCTTCCTAGACTAGCTAAAATACAACACTAATCGTTTCAACATAAAAACCTCCCAGCTAGCTGGAAGGTTTTTTTATTTGTTTTATTATGATTGTTTTTCAAATTGATCCTTTGCGACGCCGCACAATGGACAGACCCAATCTTCAGGAATATCTGCAAATTTTGTGCCAGGGGCGATACCGCTATCTGGATCACCAGCTTCTTCATCATAAACATAGCCACATACTAAACATACCCATTTTTCCATTATTAATCGCTCCTTCTCATTGCAATTTTGTGAATCTGTTACCATTTTACCATATTTATATAAATTAGCAACATCTATCCATTATCATCATACCCATCCCATATCGCTTTCATGCAAGGAAACTAAACCGCTGCAAGACCTTTATCCTTAAAAAACACACCTACCGTACATCTTGAAATGCAGATAAGCGCTTCTTGCTCATCCTGAATTCTTATTTCCCATACCATGGTAGATCTGCCTTTATGAAGAGGTTTAGCAATTGCAGTTACTATTCCGTCACGTTTGGCCTTTATATGGTTGGCATTGATCTCTAATCCCACTGCATATTGTGTATTGGGATCGATGAGGTTATAAGTTCCCATACTCGCTACGGTTTCCGCTAAAGCAACGGAAGCACCGCCATGTAAAAGACCAAAAGGCTGCCTGGTTGAATGATTAACGGGCATAGTGGCAACTACATATTCTTCGTTTAGCTCCGTTATTTCAATCCCTAAAGCTGTTAACAATGTATGCTGTTCGTCCTTTTCGATCATCAAATTGATTCCTCCATGATTGGCGGGCTTTAGTTACACATTACCACCTTCGACTAGAACCGCCGCCTCCTCCTGAACCCCCGCCGAAGCCACCACCACCGCCTCCTCCACCGCCTCCGCGGCGGAAAAAAGCAGATAATAACAGATACGTTATAGCTCCCCCGAAAAATAGCCAATCTATCATAATCAGCAAAATAACGCCCAGAGCAACAGCAATTTTTAACCACCAGGGAAGTGTATCCCATCCTGATCCCTGATTGGCAACTTGCGTCCGCTGTACAGGTTTTGCATCTGTTTTTAGCTCAAGATTATATTCTTTGGCAGCTTCGGTTGCAACTGTCAGATAGCCATTTAAGATCCCTTTATCATAATCGCCTTTTTGAAAATAGGGAATCATATAATCATCTTGAATGCGTCCCGTTTTAGCATCTGGCAAAACACCTTCCAGTCCATAACCTACCTCAATACGGGATTGGTGATCATCAACGGCAACTAAGATAAGGACTCCATTGTTTAAGGTTTTATCTCCAATCCCCCACTGCCTGAGCATTTCTAAAGAATATTCTTCAATGGGTGAGCCTTGCAGCGTTTTTATCGTAACAACCACAATCTGTGCCTTTGTTTTTGCTGCAAGTTGACTCCCCAAGCTATTGATGCGAGATTTTGTCTCAGGACTCACTACGCCAGCATAGTCCTGCATGTAAATACTATTAGTCGGAACAGGCGGTATTTGCGGCTGGGCCCAGGCCACTGCAGCGATCAATAGATATGCCACAAACACAATCCAGGCTAGCCTCTTTTTCATACTCTTCCCTCGCTTACTACGAATAATGATAAAAAACAACGCTTACTTCTAAAAATCGAATAATCAAATCGTGAAGGCAAAAATCCTATCACATCGAAAAACAAAACATTTTGAAACGCGAAGACACGAAGACTATGAAGAAAAGGAGCCCAATACCCCTTCGCGTCCTTTGCACATCTTCGCGCCCTTCGCGGTTCATCGTCTTCTCCACAAGGGAATTATTCCCTTTTAAAACTTAACTTGCGGCACTTGTTGCGAACCTTCCGCTGCTTTGAAATACTCTTTTGGACCAAAGCCTAGCATGCCTGCATAAATACTGGAAGGAATGGTACGAATTTTGGTGTTATATTCCTGAACAGCGTCATTATAGTCTTTGCGAGCCACAGCAATTCTATTTTCAGTACCTGCTAATTCATCTGCCAATTGTCTAAAATTCTGATCAGCCTTAAGGTTAGGATAGTTTTCGGCAATGACTAATAATCTAGACAGTGCACCACCTAATTCATTATTTGCTTCTGCCTTCGCTGCAGGTCCTTGACTGCCAGCAAGTTTTGCCCTAGCATCCGCCACGGCTTTAATCGCTGCTTGTTCATGCTGGGCATATCCCGATACGGTTGCATTCAGATTGGGGATTAAGTCAGCACGACGCTGCAACTGATTTTCGACCTGACTCCATTTACCATTAACTGCCTCATTCATACTGACCAAACCATTATAGCCTGAGAATGCGCCTATCACTAGCACAACGACCAGAGCAAGCACAATCCATACTGCTTTATTCATAATACTAAATCCTCCTTAGAAACTATACTATTTCTTATTATTTTATCCAATTTTAGCGAAAATAGAAAGCACTTATTTTTCCAGCGATTTGTCTTGCTGTCGAAAAAAATCATATACAGCTTGTGCTGCAGGAAAAGTCATATTTGGCACAGCTGCCATCTCCTCTACGGTAGCCGCTTTCATTTTAGGCAGGCTGCCGAATGCTTCCCATAAGGCCTTACGGCGTTTGGCACCAATTCCTGGAATATGATCCAAAATCGAAACCATATTACGTTTTGAGCGCAGCTTACGATGATAGGTTATCGCAAAGCGATGAGCCTCATCCCGAATACGCTGAATCAAATATAAGGCCTGGGAATGCCGCGGCAAAATGAGAGGTTCGCTGTCTCCTTCCCGGAAAATATGTTCAAATTCTTTTGCCAGACCAATCACGGGAACCTCCAGCCAGCCAGCACCGCGGATAATTTCTAAAGCAGAACTTAATTGCCCTTTACCACCATCAATAATAATTAAATTAGGCGGCGGCTGCCCTCCCGCTCCATAACGCCGACCTACTACCTCTTGCATGGATTTGAAGTCATCGGGTTTACCTTCCACGGTCTTTAATTTATAACGGCGATAGTCCTCTTTTTTTGGCATCCCACCTTCAAAGACCACCATGGAAGCTACTGTTTCGGAGCCTTGAATATGGGAAATATCAAAACATTCCATTCGCTCTGGCGGCGCAGACAAGCCTAAATAATTCCCCAAATCCGCAAGAGCCCCTTCCGTTTGTGCAGAATGAGCTTTTATTTTGCTCTCTTGCTCACTTAATACAATGGCTGCATTCCCATCCGCCATCGTTACAATATCTTTTTTGGTGCCCCGCTTTGGTGTTTCCACAGCCACGCGGCTGCCTTTCAGCTGACTCAGCCAATCAGCTAGTAAGGATTGTTCTTCTACATTCATTGGCAGCAGCACTTCTTTAGGGATAAATGTCGTCTGACTATAGTATTGTTTGATAAAAGCCGCCAAAACAACTTCATCTTCTTCCTGATCACTGCCTGCCAGTAGAAAATGATCCCGTCCCACCATTTTGCCGCTTCTGATAAAAAAGACTTGCACGCATGTACCTAGAGCGGAACGAGCCAAACCAACAGCATCCTGATCTCCCGACCCTGTAACAATATTTTGTTTTTCTCTGACTTTTTCCACCGCTGCCAATTGATCCCGTAGTTTTGCCGCCTGCTCAAATGCTAATTCTTCAGCTGCCACTTCCATACGCCGCTTTAAACTCTGTACTACAGCATCACTGCGTCCCTCTAGCAGCAAACAGACTTCTTTAATCATGCCCTGATAGGTCTCACGATCTACAAAACCTGCACAAGGAGCCAGACATCGCTTAATATGATATTCCAGACAAGGGCGTCTGGCATCTAAATTGCGACAGCTGCGTAACGGAAATAATTTACGCATTAATTTAATCGTTTCATGAACAGCTCCGGCGTTGGTATAAGGTCCAAAATAACGGGCTCCATCTTTTTGTACCTTGCGGGTAGCATATAAGCGAGGAAATTCTTCATTCGTTACCTTAATATAAGGATAGGTTTTATCATCTTTTAAACTAATATTATATTTAGGACGATGTTTTTTAATTAAGTTACATTCTAAAATTAAGGCTTCCATTTCCGTGGCAGTTACAATATATTCCAAATTAACAATGCGTGCAACCATAGCCTGTACTTTTGCTGAATGATTACGGCTGGATTGAAAATAAGATCGCACACGATTTTTAAGTACGACTGCTTTTCCTACGTAAATAATGCGATCTTGAGCATCTTTCATTAAATATACCCCTGGTTTATCCGGCAAATGACTTAGTTTTTCTAGTAATTCATCATTCATTTTGTTAAAATACTCCTTTTGGGAAAAATATCACATTGCCAAAACGCTAAAAGCATGAGATAATTGTAACATACTTTTAGTACCAGCTATTAAAAAAAAGGTAACTTTTTTAATATCCTTATTTTCTCATGAACGTTCAATGTATACATGCACTAAATGGATTGTCGACTTAAATGTTATATACTATAATTAAGTCCATTAGTGTTAGAAACACGCGTTAAACTTTGATATTTGCAAATGGGAGGTCGCTCTTGATGTTTAAAAGACTACTTATTGCTAATCGTGGTGAAATCGCAGTTCGAATTATTCGAGCCTGCCAGGAATTAGATATCGAAACAGTCGCCGTATATTCAGATGTTGACGCTGATGCCCTACATGTGCAATTGGCTGACCATGCGTACAATATCGGACCTGCCGATGCTATGAAAAGCTACCTGAACATGGATGCCATAATTATGGCGGCCAAAGCTTCTAAAGCCGAAGCCATTCACCCTGGATACGGATTTTTATCCGAAAATGCCGATTTTGCTGAAAAGGTTACCAATGCTGGCCTGGTGTTTGTGGGGCCCAGCGCAGAAATTATTCGCCAAGTAGGCAATAAAGATGCGGCTCGTGCAGCTATGAAGGCTGCCGGACTGCCAATGACAATAGGCAGCGAACCGATTACCAGCAATGAAAATGCTTACCAGATGGCAGAGGAAATTGGTTACCCAGTCATTTTAAAACCAGTCTCTGGCGGCGGCGGTAAGTCCATGTACGTTGCTAATAACCGCGCTGAGCTAGTAAGTGCTTTAAACAAAGTAGATGTAACCCGCAGTGCTTTTTATTTGGAAACTTATATCGCCGAAGCACGACATATTGAAGTACAAATCATGGCGGACACTTATGGGAATATCCTCCATGTAGGAGAGAGAGAATGTTCCATCCAGCGCCGCAATCAGAAAGTTCTCGAAGAATCACCTTCCAGTGCTTTAACACCCGATATGCGTGCCAAAGTTGGGGCAATGGCTATTCGCGCCGCGAAAAGCATTTATTACACGAATGTTGGTACGGTAGAATTTTTACTGGATGTTAAAACCGGCAAGTTTTATTTTATGGAAATCAATCCTCGCATTCAGGTAGAACATGCTGTCACCGAATTGGTTACCGGTATTGATTTGGTTCGCAGGCAAATTCGCATTGCTGCCGGGGAACCGCTAAATAAAAAACAAGAAGATATCCTGTTCATCGGTCATGCCATAGAATGCCGTATTAATGCCGAAGATCCAGAATCCTGTTTTATCCCTTCGCCTGGTTATATTGATTTTTATCATGAAGCCGGCGGTCCAAGAGTCAGAGTGGACAGCGGTGTCTGCGCCGGCATGACAGTACAGCCTCATTATGATTCGATGATTGCAAAAGTAATTGCCCATGGTCGTACTAGAGGAGATGCCATCAAAATCATGCGCCGGGCTTTAGCGGAATATCGTATTTCGGGCATTAAGACCAACATTAGTTTTCAACAGGAAATACTAAATAATCCTCATTTCTGCAGCGGCAATATTGACACGCAATTTGTTTACAAACGTATGACGCCGCCTAAAGAAATTGAATGTGAAATTGATAGTGAAAATAAGAAATTTTATTCCCAAGGGTAGGCATTATGCCTACTCTTTTTTATTATGTTCAAAAGTATATGTATTTTTTACTACTCAGCAATGTATAGTTAAAAAAACGCTGAAACGCGAAGGTCGCGAAGACTTACAAAGAACACGAAGGAATACTATGCTAACTTATCAACTTCGAATTCTTAGTTGTCTTCGCATCTTCGCGTTTTAAAATTCTTTTTCCCTATACGTAGCAGTTTTCTTATATCTACTCCCGTATTCCTCTTTCCAGAATTGGCGCTAGAAATTGTCCTGTGAAGGAAGCCTTGGCTTTTACGATGTCTTCCGGAGTGCCTTTGGCTACAATGGTACCGCCACGGCTGCCGCCTTCCGGTCCTAGATCAATCACATAATCGGCTGTTTTAATTACATCCAGATTATGTTCAATTACTACTACAGTATCGCCGCCATCTACCAGCCGCTGCAATACTGTAAGCAAGCGGTGAATATCAGCAGTATGCAAACCAGTGGTGGGTTCATCTAAAATATACAGCGTCTTGCCTGTACTGCGCCTTGCCAATTCGGTAGCCAATTTGATGCGCTGAGCCTCTCCTCCTGATAAAGTGGTAGCAGGTTGTCCCAGTTTAATGTAACCCAGCCCAACATCCTGTAAGATTTGCAGTTTCCGCTGGATCTTGGGGATATTCTGGAAGAACTCTAACCCTTCCTCAACTACCATATCTAAGACCTGAGAGATACTTTTTCCCTTATAGCGTACTTCTAACGTTTCCCGATTATACCGGGCACCTTTGCATACCTCGCAGGGAACGTATACGTCGGGTAAAAAATGCATTTCAATTTTGATAATTCCATCACCGTGGCAGGCCTCGCAGCGTCCGCCCTTTACATTAAAACTGAAACGTCCAGGCTTATAGCCACGCATTTTCGCTTCCTGGGTCTGGCTAAATACCTCACGAATCACATCAAATAACCCTGTATAGGTTGCAGGATTCGAACGAGGTGTACGTCCAATCGGCGACTGATCAATATCAATAATTTTGTCAACATGTTCTACACCAAGAATATCATCATGAGCACCAGGACGTGTCTTCGTACCCCGATAAATTCTGCCTGCCAAACCTTTGAATAAAATTTCATTTACTAAGGTACTTTTACCAGAACCAGATACCCCCGTCACCGCTGTAAAGACACCCAAAGGGAATTTAACCGTTAATTTCTTTAAATTATTTTCTTTAGCACCCACAACCTCCAGCCATTTCCCATTAGGCTTACGCCGTACAGCGGGAATCGGAATATACTGACTCCCATTCAAATACTGTCCTGTTATGGACTCAGGGCAAGCCTTAATCTCATCCACAGTGCCCTGCGCTACCACCTGCCCACCATGGGCACCGGCAGCTGGCCCAATATCAATAATATGATCCGCTTCATACATGGTATCCTCGTCATGCTCAACGACGAGCAAGCTGTTCCCCACATCCCGCAAATGTTTCAAGGTAGTCAAGAGACGATTATTATCCCGTTGATGTAAACCAATGCTTGGCTCATCCAGAATGTAAAGCACGCCTACCAAGCCTGAACCAATCTGCGTAGCCAGCCGTATACGCTGCGCTTCACCGCCTGACAGCGTACCTGCTGCCCGACTCAAAGTTAAATAGTCCAGCCCAACATTCAGTAAAAAGCCTAAACGGGCATGAATTTCTTTTAAAATTTGCTGGGCAATTGTTTTTTCCCGTTCTGTTAACTCCAGACCAGCAAAAAACTCCTGGGTTTCAGCAATGGTCCCCGTTGTTACTTCATAAATATTTTTGCCGCCAACTTTAACTGATAAGGCCTCTGGTTTAAGCCGGGCACCTTTACACTTAGGACACGGCTTCGAACTCATATATTCTTCAATATCTTCCCGGGACCAGTCGGAAGCAGTTTCCCGATAGCGACGATTTAATAAAGGAATGACGCCTTCAAAAACAGCATTATAGGTTTTCGTTTCACCATACATATTGTCATATTCAAAATGAAAATGCTCTATGCCTGAGCCGTTCATAATAATTTCCTGCACCTCGGGAGACAGACTCTCCCAGGTATCATTCAAGGAGTAATTATATTTTTCCAGAACCGCATCTAACTGGCACATAAAATAAGAATTTACATTCTTGCTAAGAGGTGCAATAGCACCATCAATCAGTGCTACACTTGTATCCGGTACAATCAAAGTTTTATCAACTTCCATATTATTGCCGAGGCCTGTGCAATCCGGGCAGGCACCGAAGGGACTGTTGAAGGAAAAGATACGCGGAGCAATTTCCGGCAGACTAATACCGCAATCAATACAAGCAAAATTTTGACTAAATATCTTTTCCTGATCGCCTACGATATCTACATTGACTACACCTTCCCCCAGTGTCAGAGCTGTTTCCAAAGAATCAGCCAAACGCTGGGTAATGCCTTCCCGCACTACAATTCGATCTACAACCACTTCAATCGTATGTTTTTTATTTTTTTCTAATTTAATTTCATCGGCAATATCACGGATTTCGCCATCGACTCGTACCCGTACATACCCATTCTTACGGATGTCTTCTAATACTTTTTGGTGCTCACCCTTTTTACCCCGCACAATCCCGGCAATTAACATCAGACGAGTTCCCTCAGGCAAAGCCACTAATTGATCTACCATTTGCTGAATGGTCTGCTGGCTAATCGGCTTGCCGCATTTTGGGCAATGAGGACGTCCGGCTCTCGCAAACAAGAGACGTAAATAATCATAGATTTCCGTTACAGTTCCTACCGTAGAACGAGGATTCCGACTAGTAGTCTTTTGGTCAATGGAAATGGCCGGTGACAACCCCTCGATATAATCCACATCCGGCTTGTCCATCTGCCCCAAGAACTGACGAGCATAGGCCGACAGCGACTCCACATAACGGCGCTGTCCCTCCGCATAGATGGTATCAAATGCCAGGGAAGACTTGCCGGACCCGCTAAGCCCTGTAATAACCACTAATTCATTGCGGGGAATTTCAATATCAATATTTTTCAAATTGTGCTGTCTAGCACCTTTAATAATAATTTTTTCTTTCATTTGGAATAGTCCTTTCTAATCCTAATCTATAAGTCCATTGTGAGAAAAATAGGAAAACAATTGAAACGCGAAGACACGAAGATCACAAAAAAATAATATCGCTTAAAACCCTTCGTGTACCGCGATAGCGGTCTCGCATCTTCGCGTTTAATTATTTTTTACTCTTCTTATTCTTTGAAGGTTTTTCTTTTACTGCCTTGCCTACTCTGCCTTTTAGCTCTACGATCATATCTCTGAGCTCGGCGGCACGTTCGAATTCCAGTTGTTTAGAGGCGAGGCGCATTTCTTTTTCCAGGTTACTGATTAAGTCTATCATTTCGCCCTGACTCATATTACCTAGGCGATCTGTGCGGTAAAGTTCAGGACTCTCCGCCACTTTTGTCGTTTCAATCAGCTCTTTGACTCTTTTTTGAATGGTCATGGGCGTAATGCCATGCTCCTCATTATAAGCTACCTGTATGGCACGACGGCGGTCAGTTTCCTCCATAGCCCGGGCCATTGACCTGGTAATGACATCGGCATACATGATAACCTTGCCATGAACATTACGTGCTGCCCGGCCAATAGTCTGAATTAAAGAAGTATCGGACCGCAAAAAGCCTTCTTTATCTGCATCCAGGATCGCGACTAAAGTAACTTCCGGCAAATCCAATCCTTCCCGTAAAAGATTAATGCCAATCAGCACATCAAAGACGCCAGCCCGTAAGTCACGAATAATCTCGCCCCGTTCAATCGTCACAATATCGGAATGCAAATAACGTACACGGATGCTCATTTCTTTCAAGAATTCTGTAAGATTTTCTGCCATTTTTTTGGTTAATGTGGTAATAAGTACCCGTTCATTTGCGGCTACCCGTAATTTGATTTCACCTAATAAATCATCCATTTGCCCTTTAATAGGACGTACTTCCACCTCGGGATCGATAAGACCCGTAGGCCGAATCACCTGCTGTGCAACCTGACTCGCTTCCCCCAGTTCATAAGGACTGGGAGTAGCCGATACATAGATAATCTGGTTAATACGTTCAGTAAACTCCAAAAATGTCACCGGTCTGTTATCAAAGGCAGACGGCAGACGAAAACCATTTTCTACCAGGGATGCTTTACGAGCCTTATCGCCCGCATACATAGCGCGAAGCTGCGGCAGCATGACATGGGATTCATCAATGACAATTAAAAAATCTTCGGGAAAATAGTCAATTAAAGTATATGGTGAATCACCCGCCTTACGTCCCGTCAAATGACGAGAGTAATTTTCAATTCCTGAGCAATATCCCATCTCTTGCATCATTTCCAAATCATATTTGGTACGCTGTTCCAGCCGCTGGGCTTCAACTAATTTTCCACTTGCCTTAAATAACGCTAACTGAACTTCAAGCTCTGCCTCAATATCTGCCACAGCCCGCAGCATATTCTCTCTGGAGGTTACATAGTGAGAAGCAGGGTATATGGCAATATGCTTACGCTCTGCCATAATTTCGCCGGTTAACGTATCAATCTCCAGGATTCGCTCAATTTCATCACCGAATAATTCTACCCGTATGGCTCGTTCCCCATAGGCGGCAGGGAAAATTTCAATCACATCGCCCCGCACCCTGAATTTGCCCCGTACAAAATTTATATCATTGCGTTCATATTGAATAGCAACTAACTTACGCAAAATTGCATCCCGATCTTTGGTTTGTCCCTGCCGCAGAGATAACACCAAACCATGGTATTCGTCTGGCGAACCTAAGCCATAAATGCAGGACACACTGGCGACAATAATGACATCACGGCGTTCAAATAAAGAGCTAGTCGCCGAGTGACGCAGTTTATCAATCTCATCATTGATGGAGGCATCTTTTTCAATGTACGTATCCGTATGCGCAATATAAGCTTCTGGTTGATAATAATCATAATAGCTGACAAAATACTCAACTGCGTTGTGAGGAAAAAATTCTTTGAATTCGCTGGCTAACTGTGCAGCCAGTGTTTTATTATGAGCAATAACCAGGGTTGGCTTTTGCACTTGTTCAATTAATTTAGCAATCGTAAAGGTTTTGCCTGTACCCGTTGCCCCAAGCAGTACCTGAGCCTTCTGTCCCTCTACAATCCCAGCTTCCAGGGTACGAATCGCAGTAGGTTGATCCCCTGTCGGCACGAAAGGGGCCTCCACTTTAAAAGGTATGCCGCCTTCTTGATATACTGTATTTAATTTAGGTACAGTTGCCATAAAAATCACCAGTCTTTGCAAAATATTAATTAGCATGAATTTATTGTAATTTTACCACAGTACATACGTTCGGTCAAAGTAAAATTCGCTTAAGTAAAAAAAACATAAACGAGTCCTAAAACACAAAGACACAAAGCCGCTAATGCGCTCACAGAGAACACAAAGAGAGATATCATAAATACGTCTTTGCGTTCTTTGTGTATCTTTGTGTTTCAATGTTTCCGTCCAAACTTATTATCTAGTTTTAAACCATTATATAATAATTCTTCGATAATAAATATATTTTTTTATTTCCTATTTCTTCCCCATACTTCTTTAACTTTCTCCCACAACCAAAATCGATCCTCCGTCATTTGAACATAGTACTGTTCATTGCCTTCTGGGACTAAGATCACTCCTAACATGCGCTGTCCTCTGGAAAAAGTTACTTTTTTCTCGATACTGCGGCCATTGCGCAATATCTGTAAAATGAATTCAGCTGGCGCAAAGGAAATGGCCTCTGCTAACTGTTCCCGGGTATTGATGTCCATAGTATGCAACTGCAGCAAAATATCGCCTGATTTTACGCCGGCCTTAAGGGCAGGAGTATCTACTACGGTATCCAACACCATAAGTCCTCTGGCTGGAGGCACATAACGGGGGACCCCCTCTAGTTCCTGCCGGTTATCCATTTGAATTAACAACTCATGACCTGCAAAGGATACGATGGCTGCCACTCCTTGCAGCCATTGATACTGAACAGATAATATTGCTAGTGCCAGCAGTAAAATACTATACGCGCCCAAATGCAATGCTGATTTACGGCGGCGCATTTGCGGCGAACTAGCCACAGCAATATCGGTATATCCTAGAGCAGCCACTACAGAAACCATGGCATACATCCAAATATGTCCCTCTGGTAAACTCTTCGTAATTGGCAGTAACGGCCACCAATCAGGCATCGCTAATACACTATCCGGTACATTTAACTGCGGTATCGCAACGGCTGACATTAACAGTAAAGGAAGAGGCCAAAAATTCTGCAAATTAAAGGCCCCAACTAATTGTCCATTCTTACGGCGCAAAATAACGGGCATACTGCCATAATAGCCACTAATCGCGATGAGTATGCTTTCTGTAATATGAAGAATCGCTACTAACACTAATACTTGAGATACATTTACCGCCGGCCAGCCAATTAATGCTTTTGATAAGGCTACCAAGCCTCCCGCATAAGCAAAGCATAAGAATCTCATATTAACAGCCATCAGCACTATCGCCACAGGCCAAATATAGGCAAGTCCCATCTGGTCTACATTAGTCCCCACTACTGTTAGTAAGAAACTACCCAGCATGCCGCCAACACTGCCCAGCATGACAGCCAAAATAATCTGCTGACTCAAAGAAAAATTACACACGCCAAACATGCGTATTTGGCTTTTCTGCAACTGCCAATATTGATAGCCAACTAAGGCAATGATCATCCAGAATATCGGTTCAAAGAAAGCTGCTATTACACCACCAATGGAAAGTCGTATTAACTCCTGCCAAGGAAACATAATCTCACCTCAAATTTTTCTACTACCTATTAGAAAAATGAAAATAGAGAAAAAACATTTTGAACCGCGAAGATGCGAAGAGTCCGAAGAATAAATAGTAAATAAGCATAATCTTCCTTCGTATTCTTCGTGTCTTCGCGATTCAGTGGTTTTATTCCCAATTTCTAGTATTATTAGAAAAAAGCGGCTAAGCAAAAGCCTGCCGCGTTCTTCTTTATTTTGCCATTTTTTCTTTCACAAACTCTATGGCTTTATCTAACTGAATATCCGATTTAGAATCTTTATCCATATCTACTTTTATGTCGGGTTCAATACCAATACCATTTATCGAACGATCATTGGGTGTCAAATATTTGGCAATAGTTAACTTGATGGCACCACTGTCTAATCTAAGAACGGTTTGCACCGAACCTTTACCATAGGTTTTCGTACCAATTAATGTCCCAGATGCCGTATCCTGTATAGCTCCTGATACAATTTCCGAGGCACTGGCACTCCCGCCATTTACTAACACTGCCACAGGATATTTAACGGCTTCCAATGTGGAAGAGTGAGTTTCACGATGTCCATCCCGTGTCACTACGGAAACCACTGGTCCCTTAGGGACAAATTTGCTGGCAACCTTAACGCTTTCCTCTAGCAAACCACCTGGATTGTCCCGGAGATCGAGAATGACAGACTTCATTCCTTCCGCTTCCAGTTCTTTATATTTAGTATTAAAGTCATTACCCGTATTTTCATTAAACATGGAAATACGAATATAGCCAATTTTATCAGGCAGCATCTTTCCTGTGACGGTTTTGATTTGAATGTTAGACCGGGTCAAAACGACATCTTTTACCGCTTCATTTTCATGACGAATTGACAACGTGACTGTAGATCCCTCCGGACCACGAATCTTGCCAACCGCTTCATCTAAGGCCATATCTTTCGTTTCCTGACCTTCAATTTTAATAATCTGATCACCGCTTTTTATCCCAGCTTTGTCACTGGGCGTCCCTTCAATCGGTGAAACCACCGTCAGAACTTTGTCTTTAACCCCTAAAACCATACCAACACCGCCAAAGGAACCTTCGGTTTCAACCATAAATTCCTTATACATCTTGGGATCCATATAAACAGAATGAGGATCACCTAGCGAGCTGACCATTCCCTTCACTGCACCTGCTATCAAGGTATCCGTATCCACTGGCTCCACATAGCGGGCCTTTACAATCTGCAGCGCTCTGAAAAACTTTAACGTACTTACAACATCAGCCGAATTCCCTCTTATGAGATATACAAAAACAGCTGTTGTTGCCGTAAAGGTAAATATCACTAATAAAAAGGCTAACACGATAATTTTACGACGACTCAATACATACACCCCAATTCGAGATTTGAAAGCTACTTTCAAATCTTCGATAATATAACTCTATTAAAACACACATAACTAAATATATGTAGAAAATCCATGAAATATTCCATAAGGGCACCCAACCATGGGTACCCTTACAATCACTTATCTCACAGACAACTCTTCCTTATGGCAAATATGCCATCGGATCTGTCGGTGATCCATTCTGCCGTACTTCAAAATGCAAATGTGGACCAGTGGAATACCCTGTTGAACCTACCCGGGAAATAGCATCACCTTTACGCACTCTTTGTCCTTCACTGACTAACAGCTCCGAATTATGTCCGTATAAAGTTGAAATACCATTCCCATGATCGATAATCACAGCTTTACCATAACCGCCCATCCAATCAGCATAAATCACCACACCACTATCAGCAGCTCTTACAGTATCCCCATAATCAGCACCAATATCAATACCACTGTGATAAATGGATGTACCAAAAATAGGATGGGTACGCCAGCCGTACGGTGAAGTAATTTCCGTAGCATCCGTTGGCCACATCATCGCTCCTGAACCACTAGGCCCTGGATTCCGATTTTGATTGCGGCGAATCATTTGTTCAATTTTTCGGGAGGTTTCCAAAAGTTCCTGATAAGACTGTTCAGCCACATCCCGTTCATTAACGGCAGTAGCCAATACAGCTTCCCGCTCTTTTTTACTGGCCTCAATAATCCGCTTCTTTTCAACGGCTGCTTTTTCTAATTGCTGGATCGCAGCTTTATCATTTTCTAATTCGGATTTTTTCTGCAGTACTAATTCTCGTTCTGCTTTTACCTTAACGATGAGCTCAATATCTTGATCGATGATACGTTTTAATAAATCCATACGGGTGGTAAAATCACTAAAATCATTAGCACCAAACAACACATCCAAATAATTTAACTGGCCATTCTGATAAATATCACGAATCCGCTTGTTTAATACCAAACTGCGTGCTGCCAGATCTTTTTCCGCTTTAGCTAAAATAACAGAATTCGTTTTAATTTGCGCCTCTGTTGCACTTAGTTTTGCCTGAATCGCCTGATAATCCCCTTGCGCATTATCTAAGTCCATCTGTACCTTATGTAATTGATCAGAAACACTCTCTACCTTCCGCTTGGCCTCAGCAGATTTTTGCTGCTGCACCTGCATCTGCTGCTGCACCTCTTGCTGCTGCTCGTCCAATTCATTCGCTAATATGGGAACAACGGCTAATGCTATCAGGATCAGCACCAGCCCCATGACGATATTCTGTTTAATCCGAAACATCCAATCCCTCCGCTTCCCCACTATACTTTCATAAACCGGCGTAATGATATCGTACTGCCAAGGGCACCAATCACTGTGCCAGTCACCAACAACACTACACTAATATTCGTAATAAAAGGATATTGAGGGATCAGCGGTAAGAAAGCCAGGGATTCATATACTTGATGAATCAGAACCCCATAAGTTTCATTGAGGAACAGCACGGCCAGCATCGCTCCACCAAACCCTAACATCATGCCTTCCAATAAGAAAGGCCAGCGAATAAACCAATCGGTAGCACCGACATATTTCATAATACCGATCTCTTTTCTGCGAGCAAAAACAGTAATACGAATGGTGTTGGATATAATAAACAGGGCGGCTAGTGCTAAAAATACAATAATAACCAAGCCAAAAATTCGCACCATTTTAGTCAGTGCAAACAGCTGCTCAATTACTTCTTGTCCATATTTAGCATTTTCTATTCCTTTTAACTGCATCACTGCCTGAGCCACTGTTTTTACACGATCCGTCCTGTCTACCTTGACTTCAAAAGCATTCGGCAAAGGATTGGTATCCCCCAGTGCATTTAGTAAGCTTTGTTGTTCACCCAGACGTTCCTTAAAGCGTTTCATTGCCTCTTCTTTACTGATAAAATTCACTTGCACAACACCAGGCAGCTTTGTAATACGAGTCCCTACTTCGCGCATTTCAAAATCACTTAAACCATCCTGCAAATAGACTGAAATTTGCACCTGGGATTCTAAAGCAGAAGCCATATTATTTAAATTCAGGACCATAACCAGGAACAGGCCCAAGATGAGCAGGGATAAAGCTACTGTAGTAACGGAAGCAAAGCTCATTAAGCCATTACGCTTTAGAGAATTAAGGGCTTCCTTGATAAAATATTCCATGGTCCTAATCTTCATAGCCGTATACTCCCTTCACCTGATCCCGAGCAATACGGCTCTTTTCTATGGCAATTACCCGTTTTTTCATCGCATCTACTACAGTTTTGTCATGGGTTGCCATTACAATGGTTGTCCCATCCCGGTTAATTCGTTCAAAAATTTTCATAATATCCCAGGATGTCTCGGGATCAAGATTGCCGGTAGGCTCATCAGCAATAACCACAACAGGGTTATTGACAATCGCCCTGGCTATTGCAACCCGCTGCTGCTCACCGCCGGACAATTCACCAGGAAAGTTCTTGCCTTTATGCCTAAGTCCCACTAAATCTAATACATGAGATACCCGTTTTTGAATCTCCCGACGTGAAGACTCAATCACCTGCATCGCAAAAGCCACATTTTCATATACGGTTTTATTGGGCAGCAAGCGATAATCCTGAAATACAATACCCAAATTACGCCGCAAATAAGGCACCTCTGAAGATTCTAACTCACCAACATTACGACCATTGACAGTTAATTTACCTTTTGTCGGAAGTTCTTCCCGAAAAATTAATTTTATAAACGTGGACTTACCGGCACCGCTGGGACCTACCACAAACACAAAATCACCTTTGGGAATGTCAACCGTAATATCAGAGAGGGCGACGCAACCATTATCATAAATCTTAGAAACACCATCCAAATGAATCAAACTCTAGTCACTCTCCCTATTACCAGAAAAATTTCAATTATATAATAAAGTCTTTGACATTAATGTCTAAATCCCTTTTTTTTGCTATTAAATTTAACTATCCATCTTTTACATAATCATAATTTGTCAAAATAGCTTACTTACCGTCCATGAAAGATTCCTCCAATGTATAAGGTCGTAATACCTAATACAATAATCAAGCCAAAATACCACCAGCCGACTGCCAAACGCTGCCCCATAGTAAGATGATAATAATCAAAATTCTCCTTTATATCAACATTTTTCCATAATCTATACAAAGAAAATAGAAAGAATATAAATAAAAAAAAATTATACGTATATAGAAACAAAGCACCAATAATGATACTCCCCAACCACCAAAGTCGATGGGTTATCGCAACAGCAATTCGTCCTCCATCCAGGGGATCGCAAGGAATTAAATTAAATAAGTTTAATAAACAAGCAGTATAAGAAAGTACTAACATTAAAAGACTATCCGTCCATAGATAAAAAGCAAGACAAATCAACGCACTTAAGGTCCCCATGGCAGGCCCGCCAATTGCAACATTAGCCTCCATCTTAGCATTCAGAGGCAATTCTTTAATTCGTATTACGGCACCAATAAAAGGTACAAATATGGGCCTTGAAGCAGGTAATCCTACTACTGAAGATGCTGCCAGATGTCCCCACTCATGCAGCAGCAGCAATATCACAAAGCCTATCGCAAACTTGAGACCAAAGGCCATAGCATAGATAAATATTGATATTACCATCGATACAGCCATCGCTACCGTAGATCCCATTTTTAGCATAGCAATGCAGCCTACAATACAAAGGGTACATTTACCCAGCATTCGCCTCCCAAAACTAACAACTTGCCATGCCTTCATCCTTTACCCTCCATACTACAAAGATAAGAAAATCCTATGAGTTCTTACAAAAAAGCAGAAAAAATATTTTGCATCGCGAAGTTACGAAGATTACGAAGACTATGAAGATTTATAAATAATACATTCCTTTGTGTTCTTCGCACTTCTTTGTGGCCTTCGCGGTTTATCATTTTTTTGCAAAACTATGTCTATGTAATCAGATTTCTGCCAGAACAAAAAACGCCCCTTTACATGTGTATGCATGTAAGGAGCGTTTTATTTTTGCTAGGATTTTATTTCTTTCGGCTGATTACTTTTTTAGCAGCAGCGACAATATCATCTGCTGTTAACTGATATTTTACTAACAGCGTGCTGGGTGTACCGGACTCACCAAAGGTGTCCTTAACGCCAATACGTTCCATAGGCACAGGAGCATTTTCTACCAATACTTCAGCAACCGCGCTGCCTAACCCACCAATGATACTATGTTCTTCACAAGTCACAATCGCACCCGTATCAGCAGCGGCTTTTACAATCGCAGCCTGATCAATTGGCTTGATGGTGTGAATATTTAGCACTCTGGCGCTAATGCCTGCTTCCCTGAGCTGTTCAGCAGCCTGCTTGGCACTGCCAACCATAATACCTGTGGCAATAATCGTAACATCAGAACCATTTACAATTTGTACTGCTTTACCATATTCAAATTGATAGTCTGAAGTAAATAAATCAGGTACTGACATACGACCCAAGCGAATATAGACCGGACCATCATATTCGGCAGCAAAAGCGACCGCTTTACGAGTTTCTTCGGCATCTGCCGGAACGATCACTGTCATATTGGGAACACTGCGCATTAAAGAAATATCTTCAATGGATTGGTGAGAAGCCCCATCTTCACCAACCGTCAACCCCGCATGAGTAGCGGCAATCTTAACATTGAGCTTCGGATAGCAAATCGAATTACGAATCTGCTCAAAAGCCCGACCTGCGGCAAACATGGCAAAAGTAGATACAAAAGGAATTTTACCGCCAGCAGCCAGACCTGCCCCAATACCCATTAAATTTTGTTCGGCTATTCCTACATTAAAAAAGCGCTGAGGGAATGCCTTGGCAAATACAGCTGTTTTGGTAGATTTTGATAAATCTGCATCCAGCACTACAATATTCTGGTGTTTTTCCCCGAGTTCTTTTAGTATTTCTCCGTATGCTTCACGAGTTGCTAAGCCCATTATTTACACCTCTCATTGAATCTATATTTATTGATCCTCAAATTCATTTAATTGAGTCAGGAACAATTCACATTGTTCACGGCTAGGAGCTTTACCATGCCACTCGGCGAGGTTTTCCATTTGGCATACCCCTTTGCCTTTTATGGTCTTGGCGACAATCATAGTAGGTTTGCCTTTTATCGTTTTAGCCGTTTGAATAGCATCATAAATCGCCGCTATATCATGACCATCAATCTCAATAACATGCCAGTTAAAAGCTGCCCATTTTTCCGGTATTGGCAAAGGCGAGAGTACTTCCGACACAGGTCCATCAATTTGTAAGCCGTTATAATCTACAAAAGCAGTCAGATTATCCAGCTTATAATGAGCAGCAAACATGGCTGCTTCCCATACCATGCCTTCTTCCAGTTCTCCATCTCCTAAAACCGCATATACACGGCTTGGGCTGTTATCCAGACGGGCAGCCAATGCCAAGCCTGAAGCAGCACTCAGTCCCTGTCCCAGTGAGCCTGTAGACATATCAATGCCTGGTAAGCTTTTCATGCTAGGATGCCCTTGCATGCGGCTATTAATTTTACGTAGGGTCAGCAATTCTTCCTTAGAGAAAAAACCTCGTTCTGCTAATGTCGCATACAACACGGGAGCAGCATGACCCTTGGATAAAACAAAGCGATCACGATCGACCTGGTGAGGTTTCTGCGGATCTATATTCATTTCAGCGAAATACAATGTTGTCAAAATATCAGCTGCTGACAAAGAACCGCCTGGGTGACCTGATTGGGCCTCCGTAACCATTTCCACAATACTATAGCGAATAGACTGTGCGTATTTTTCTAATTGGGATACTTGTTCCTGCGTAAGTTTTTCAGCCATATGTACAACCTCCTTCAAAATATACGTAAATTGTAAAGTTAGATAAAGATCATAGATTTAATTCGGTAAAACCTTCACCTAGTACTTCATGAGCCGTTGTCACAATTACAAAAGCCTTGGAATCAATTTGGTAAATAACTTCTTTTAACTGTGTGACCTCACTGGTGCTGACAACACACAGCAAGGTTTCCCGAGGTTCTCCCGTATAGCCGCCTTTAGCCTGCAGCACTGTCACCCCTCGGTCCATTTCTTTAATAATAGCATCAGCCACGTCCTTCGACTTATTGCTCATCACAAAAAAGGCCTTTGAGGTGCTGGGTCCTTCCTGAACCAAATCCACAATTTGTCCGGTAACAAATATGGAAATTAAAGCATATAATGAAAGTTCAGCGCTTTTAAACGCAAAACCAGCAAAGACAATAACAAAAAAATCAGCAGCCATCATCGCTTGCCCTACACGAATTCCCAGCAGTTTATTTAAAATAACAGCAGCCAGAGCTGTACCTGCAGTATTGCCTTTCGATCGAAAGACGATACCCATTCCAATACCGCCCACTACACCGCCATATAGTGAATTCAACAGCAAATCACTTGTTAAAACAGGAGTAAAAGGTGCCATTAGATCAATCGCCACCGATAGTACTCCGGCGCCAAATAAGGTATTAATCCCATAACGCGCCCCCATAACTTTAACACCGATTATAAACAAGGGAATATTAAATGCCAGCATAATCATACCAACCGGCCAATTCGACAAATAATGTATTACTGTCGCCAGCCCGCTTACTCCGCCTGCTGCGACTTTATTGGGTATCAAAAACATATTGAGACTAACAGCCGTAATGATCCCACCAATGGTAATTCCCAGAAAATCACGCCATACTATTTTTCTCGTCATTTTTCTTCCCGCACTTCCTTTGAGAAATGAGTTCCAATGCCAACTCCGCATTGCGAAAAGCTTTATCCCGTAAATAAGTACTCTGTTCTGTTTTTGCCTGATTCATTCCTGTAGTTGTCGGCCATAACTGGCGAACTTTCGTAATCAAATTGCCAACTGTTATATTTTGCAGCGTTCCCGTATGACACTCCCCTAATGATTCTAAAAAACGTTCAATTTTAGGATCGTAAGATATTCCCACCATGGGTACATGCATCACTGCGGCAAAAATCAAGGCATGCAAGCGGATACCAATCAGCATATCAAAATTACCTACCAAGGATAATAATTCACTGGTTGTATATTCTTCATCCAGGACAATCGCATTTTTTTTAGTACGGATAGCCATTTTTCTGGATACAGCACAATCTTCCGGCCACTGCATGGGCAAAAATACAATTTTTGCGCCAAATTCTTCTGCTAATTGATCGGCTGCTTCCACTAAAACCTGTTTATAATGTTTCCAATCCTTCCATTCCCGCACGGATATGCCAATTAAAGGGACATTACTTTCTACGCCCGCCTTTCGTAATATCCTACGGCCAATTTGTTTATCAACCTGGTGCATGGCCAGCACAGGATCAGCAGTAACATGGATTGGCGGTTTCATCACATTAAGGCGCTTTAGCTCCTCAAGAGACCCTTCATCTCTTACAGTAATTAAATCTACCATGTTGCCAATATAACGCATTGCACTTCTGGCAAATGCCCCCTGTACAGGGCCAATTCCCTGGGCATACAGCATGACTGGCGTTCCCAGCTTTTTTGCCAGCAGCATTATGCTTAAGTAATAATATAAACTGCGTTCACTGGTGACATCCTGGAGTAAACTGCCGCCGCCGCTGATTAATAACTGGCTTCTCGTTAAAATTCGCGCAATTTCCGGATAATTTAGCCGATATACAGCCCCTACTCCATGGCGATTACGGGTATCTTCCGGATTGCCGGAAATAACCGTAATCTTTATATCGGATGCAAGTTCAGTCAGTACTTCAATCATAGCAGCCAGCATCGCTTCATCGCCAGCATTGCCAAAACCATAGTACCCTGAAATAACAATCTCACTCATTCTTAGTAGGTCTCCTTCCGAGGACAACAGACAAGTAACAGAGCACTTGTACAGCAAGCACCGCCAATATCCCCAAGCCAATTCCTGCTACCATGCCATCTATGCCGCGCACAAAAGACATAAATACAGGAGTCCGTATATGAGCAAAAGTTTCCACTAAGGACCCTTGGGCAATAATAGCACCCACAACTAAAGCATAATGCAATACGCGCGGCCATTGACGATACAACGCCATCACTGCCAGAAAAAAGGCAGGATGCCCTATCATAAACTCTTTCTCCCGAGGTCTGGCATACATAACACGTTCCAGAAAAGCCCGCATTTTAAGTTCAATATCAGGCACAGGCACACCAGCCGTATGTCCTGATCTACCAACAAAAACCCATGCGCCAACGGCTGCTAAGGCAAATATTAATAAGGTTTTTATATAGATAGGATAATTGAGCAATTTCACGACCTGCTGCCAAATGCCCTTCGCATCTTCTTGCTCCGTTGCCAATAAATTGTACCGTGTTAAGTATACCACGGTAATCAGCAGAAGAGGAGCAATAAAAGTTAACTTTACGCCACGGAAATATTCCATTTCCAGGAAAAAGCGGACATCTCCCAGTATAGCCGCCACATACATGCCACCAATCATGGATAGCATGACGGTAATAATTAAACCGCCTACCCCATCTTTCATAATACGCATAAGTGTCCCGCGCCCTTGAATAGCCATACTTCTCCAGCGATCAATCTGCCAGGTCATGGACAAGACAGGAAAAATAATCGCACTAAACAAGGCTACCGCTTGGCGTACCGCATTGCCGCTGCCTTTCAATAATGGTACAGCAAAGACAATCCCCAGAAGTATCAGTAACGCATACTGATAGCGAGGGGAAAATGGATACACTAAGGTCAGGAATAAAACACCTGCAGCCACAGCGCCAACAGCGATTGCCACTAGCAAGAGTGGATTCGGGAAATAAGGCTGGAAAGTTCCTGCTCTGCCAATCGTAAAACCATTGCTTAGCAAACCATCACGCACCGCAGCAATATATTCCAGATTCGTTTCAAGCAGCGTCTTACCAGGCTCTGCCTTATCATATTTTCTGAGTAAATTAATTCGTATATTACGCTCCTGATCGGTTACAACCCAGCGCTGCACAGCTTCAATCGCTTTCAGTTTAGGTTGTTCATCCTTGGGAATAACATAAACGCGTGCTGCTTTGTAGTCATTAGCAGCTGCCATTGGTACCAAACCATCCTGCTTCACAAACTGCAGCTGCAGGGGGTGTTCGATTAAGGCCAGCGTCAATTGACGTTCCTTAACTTTTTCCAGGGTCAGCGGCAAAAGATCAGGATAACCAAGTGCCTCGTCTCCTACAAACATCAGCGTTGAAATCTTGTCAATGCCTGCTAAACGTTTAAATACACCTTCTACATCTTCTTTCTGAACTTGTGTATAATTGCTGGGACGAGCGACAACATAAAAACCTTGACCAGCTACATAACGCATCTCATCTGTAGGCAATCCAAGATTCCATTTTACTACTTTTTCATAATTTGCTTTCACTGCCAGGATCTGCCGCTGGCTATCCAGAACGATTACCCGTTCAGGGCTCAGACGTTTTATTAGGTCTTCTTTAACCTCAGCAAAAACTTGCGGATCCTGGCCAATCACATATACATCTTCAGCCTGGATACGTCCGGCCTCGACTAAATTTCGCCAAGCAGCATCACTCAGCATACCGATATGATATTGCTGTAATAGCTGAGCTCCTGGCAAAACAGCTACCTTGCCGCTTTTGTTTAATTTTTCCAACGTAGTCTCATATACTGCTAAAGAAGTAATACCTGCCTCCTTGAACCGCTGCATCAGAGCATCGCTGGGAACGCCCTCAAGCTGAGCCAATTCTACGAGATCCTCATATTCCATAACCATTTCAACAGTAGTACTATTTTCTTCTATTTTGTAACGCTGCCAGACAATGGTTAACGCTGCTACTAAGCCAATAGAAATAAGTACTAATAATAACTTATTATATTTAAAATGTTTCAACGACCTATCCCACCTTATACCGAAATAAGACCATGTAACAATATTGTAACCCCTTGGCACAATACTTTATGCAAATTCAACATATTCTGGCAACCCACCCCAATATCCTGCTTTTACATAAAATTTTATCATAAAATATCCTACACGATCTAAAAAAAATATAGAGAGAAAAGCATTTTGAAACGCGAAGATGCGAAGAATATGAAGCAAGATTGGATAAAACATATCCCTTCGTGTTCTTTGTATGTTCTTCGCGCTCTTCGCGTTTCAGCGTTTTTCCCTCAAAGCTATTAACTATTGTTATCAAAAATCATATACTTTTTCTTATAGTAAAAAAAGTGCCCTGATGAAGGGCTAGTGTGAACGATTATCTAAATATAAAACCACTTTCCCATTTTCCATTACAATGTCACGGACATTTACATGGAATGGCAGCTTATTTAAATCGACCAGAGGAATCTCCGTCAGCAGAGAACCTCCGATATTGCCGGTCATCCGATTGTTAAGCAAAAATCGGTCCGTAACAAACTTAATTTTTTGTCCATCACCGACAATCTTACCTTCTAAACTAACAGCTACATTCGCAAAACCACCAAGAGCAAAGGTACTGCTCGCTTTTATTTTGTCAGAGTCAATATCGACGACAGCATTCTTTACTCCTTTAACAGATTGATTTAGATACTGTGCTAACTCATCCTGGGTTACAGTCCCCCTAATATCCACATCGCCAACTGACTGAAAAGCAACGGTTCGCCGGCTGAGCAGCGTCCCCATATCTAGCTGAGCATCTTTCAGTGTGATACTCATGTCAGAAAATACGAGTTTATCTGCTTTTGCCTGCTCAGCACTAACACTGATCCTATCAAATTTACCGCCCAGCATGAATAAGGCTGGTCTTTTCGTCAGGGTAACGGTTACATGATCACTGCCTACCAAGCCCATCATGCCTTTGGCTACCAAATCGGATAATACCATCGGCAGCAACAGCTCTCCAGCTGCCAGCAGCAGCAATACCACTATTACAAGACGCAAGCCTTTCGTCATAGGATACGCCTCCTTAATTTGAGATCAGAACACATTAATGGTATCTCTAAAAAACAACTTGAACCACGAAGAAACGAAGATTCGAAGATTATGAAATAAGCATAATCTCCTTCGTGTTCTTTGCGTTGCTTCGCGGCCTTCGTGGTTCATAGTTTTTTTTATAATAGCACTATTTTGCTCATTTCTTCCCTTGTTTTAAGTACGCTTCGATAAAAATGCCAAGATCCCCGTCCATAACAGCATGAACATTGCCAACTTCTGCATTGGTGCGATGATCTTTTACCATATTGTAGGGATGGAATACATAGGAACGAATCTGACTGCCCCACTCAATGGCTTGATAATCGCCACCCAGCTCATTTTTTATGTTCTCCTGTTTCTGCCGTTCTAATTCATATAACTTAGCCCGCAGCATTTTCATACACTGCTCACGGTTTTTAATCTGAGAACGCTGAGTTTGGCACTGTACCACAATACCTGTTGGTATATGTGTCATACGTACTGCCGAGTCCGTTTTATTAATATGCTGACCGCCTGCACCACTAGCACGATAGGTATCGACACGAACATCGGCCATGTTGATATCAATGTCTACATTATCATCGATTTCAGGCATAACGTCGACAGCAGCAAAGGAAGTATGACGGCGCCCGCTGGCATCAAAAGGTGAGATCCGTACCAGACGATGTACACCTTTTTCCGATTTTAAATAACCATAAGCATTGATACCGGATACTAAAATGGTAGCACTTTTCACGCCAGCTTCATCACCAGCCAGAAAATCCATGGTCTCCACTTTATAACCATTCTTCTCTGCCCAGCGCACATACATCCTGAGAAGCATTTGTGCCCAATCCTGAGCCTCCGTGCCGCCAGCTCCCGCATGCAACGTCAATATGGCATTGCTGCCATCATGTTCCCCTGATAACATCAAGGCAACTTCCAAACGCTCAATATCCTTAGTCATCTTATCAATAGCTTCTACCACTTCCGGATATACACTTTCATCCTTTTCGTCCATACCCATTTGCCATAGCAAGCCCAAATCTTCATATTCAGCAGCCAGCTGCTGATACTGCGCCACACTATCTTTTAAGGAATTCAACTCCTGAGCCACCTTTTGGGCTTTATCGGGATCATCCCAAAAACCTGGCCCGCCCATGGTATCTTCTAACAGGGAAATTCGCTCTTCTTTGCCGGCTACGTCAAAGAGAAGCCCTCACTTCAACTAATTTCTGTTCAAAAGCAGCAATCTGTACTCGCAAATCTTCTAACAACAACTGTATCAACTCCAATAATTTAAAAATTATGATAAAAAACATCTAAACACGAAGATACGAAACCGCTAACGCGGACACGAAGGACACCAAGAGGAGTGTAATTGACACCATTGTATGTATCTCCTAAACTCTCTGTGCCCTCTGTGTTTCGTTCTCTATTCTTTTTTCCAGACTACAAGCATCTCTTACTTTGCAGCACCGCAGCATTTTTTGTATTTTTGGCCTGAACCGCAGGGGCATAGATCATTGCGGCCTGTTTGATCCTTGTTTACGATGGGCTGCTGGGTTTTCTGCACCGGTTCTTCTTCAGCATCCTCACCATGGGTAGCATGAGCCTGCTGCAGCCGATCTTCAGGCGGAGCAACGATATTTACCCGATATATATACTTTACGATATCTTCCTGAATCAAATCAATGAGCTGCTGGAACATATCATAAGCCTCAATTTTATACTCAATCAGCGGATCACGCTGGCCATAAGAGCGAAGGCTAATTCCTTCTCTTAACATATCCATGGCATCCAAATGTTCCATCCATTTTGAATCAACCACTTTCAGCATAACAACTTTTTCCATCTCGCGCATATTGTCAACACCAAATAATGCTTCACGAGCATTATAGGAATCTGTTGCTACCCGCAATAGTTCTTCCTGCAGTTCCGTACGGCTTAAATTACCCAGTACTTCTGCTTTCAGCTCTCCCTCAGGAGCAAATATATCTTCACAATATTCAATTAAACCCGACAGATTCCATTCTTCCGGATACAATTTTTCATCAGCAAACAGTTCCATACCCCGATTGATTAATTTCTCAATCATATGGAAAATGTTTTCTTTCATATTTTCCCCTACCAGGATTTGGCGGCGCTGTCCATAAATAACTTCCCGCTGTTGGTTCATTACATCATCATATTCCAGTACGTGCTTACGCATGTCAAAATTGCGGCCTTCTACTTTCTTTTGAGCCTGTTCAATTGAACGGGTAATTAAGCTATGCTCAATCGGTTCATCTTCTTCCATACCCAGTTTATCCATGATGGTGGCAATGTTATCTGAACCGAATAAACGCATGAGGTCATCTTCCAATGACAAATAGAAATGGGAAGATCCAGGATCGCCCTGACGACCGGCACGGCCACGCAGCTGATTATCAATACGACGACTCTCGTGACGCTCTGTGCCGATGATATGAAGTCCGCCTAATTCAGCCACACCTTCACCTAACACAATATCCGTACCACGTCCAGCCATATTCGTAGCAATGGTCACTGCTCCTGCTTGTCCTGCCTGGGCTACAATCTGAGCTTCCATCTCATGATACTTGGCATTGAGCACATTATGCGGTATATTTTTCTTTTTCAACATGTCACTCAAATGCTCTGACTGCACAATGGATGTGGTTCCCACTAGCACAGGCTGACCTTTTGAATGGCGTTCTACGATGGAATCGACTACCGCCCGATACTTTGCCCTGGTAGTTTTATAAATTACATCCGCCAAATCTTCACGATTTACTTCTTTGTTGGTTGGGATCATAATAACATCCAGTTTGTAAATCTTACGGAACTCTGCTTCTTCCGTTTTTGCAGTACCTGTCATACCTGACAGTTTCTTATACATACGGAAATAATTCTGGAAGGTAATGGAGGCCAATGTCTGGCTTTCCCGTTCAACCTTTACGCCTTCTTTAGCTTCTATGGACTGGTGAAGACCATCAGAATAACGGCGGCCAAACATCAGACGACCGGTAAATTCATCGACGATGACAACTTCCCCGTCTTTTACCACATAATCCCGATCTCGCTTCATTAAGCCTTTAGCTTTTAAGGCTTGATTGAAATGGTGAGACATTTCAATATTGGCATGATCATATAAATTGGTAATGCCAAGCAATTTCTCTGCTTTGGCGATACCGCTTTCGGTAGGCGCTACCGTACGGGTCTTTTCATCAACGGTATAGTCTTCCCCTTCTTTCAATTTAGGGGTAATTCTTGCTAAGACATGGTATAACTCCGTGGATTTCTCCCCTGGTCCTGAAATAATAAGAGGTGTACGGGCTTCATCAATCAAAATACTATCGACTTCATCCACAATAGCATAATTTAAAGGACGCTGTACCATCTGATCGGCATAAATAACCATGTTATCTCTAAGATAGTCAAAACCAAATTCATTATTGGTACCATAGGTTATATCAGCATGATAAGCCTGCTTACGATCAACAAAGTCCAAACCATGCACAATCAGTCCTACGGATAAGCCTAAAAAGCGGTATACTTTGCCCATCCACTCGCTGTCACGCTTTGCCAGGTAATCATTGACTGTAACGACGTGCACACCTTCACCACTCAGAGCATTTAAATATGTAGCAAGGGTACCGACAAGAGTTTTACCTTCACCTGTACGCATCTCAGCAATATTACCCTCATGCAGCGTAATACCGCCGAGTATCTGTACATCAAAATGCCGCATTCCTAAAACCCGGCGAGAAGCTTCCCGTACAACAGCAAAAGCTTCCGGTAAAAGTTCATCCAGGGTTTCACCCTTTTCTAAACGGCGTCTAAACTCAGCTGTCTTAGCCGCCAGTGAACTATCGCTCAGCTTATGCATTGCCGGCTCAAATGTATTGACTTCTTCCACATATTGCATCATACGTTTTATTTCTTTTTCGTTATCGTCACCGAATAGATTTTTCAAAAACTTAAGCAACTGGTATCAACTCCTTATAATTAGCACATATACCTTATTATTCTTTCTGTTATTTTACAGTATATGCCTAATTCTAAATTTTATCAAAAGATAGTACATAAGTCAAAATAAAAAACTCTATCACAATCTTATACAAGACCCAAAGAACTATCTTCAGTTTTGAATTTTGAGCATTTTCTTTCTACTGTTTTTGTGATATGCATAAAAATAGAAGTAGAACTGGTCACTCTGGGTCAGTTCTACTTCTATTTTATAAAATTACACCATTCCATTCAATTAAGCAAATAAAGAAATAGCATTTTGTTTTTGATTCTGCATTTGTTTTGACAAGATCATCATGCTCACATAGGATTGTATATTGGATTGGCTAAACAAGCTTACTTGAAATGCGAGATCTGCATCTCCCATACCAGATGCAGCGGATTGTAGGTTAGTTACTGACTGGTTTGTATTATTGTTACTCATTTCCAGTCCATTCGTGACGGCCCCGATATTAGACCTTTCGGAAGATATCTGTTGTAGAGCATTATCTATAGTTTCTAGGCTATTTGCAGCAGCGGCTTGCGTAGAAACATCCGTATTAATTCCTAAAGCAGCAGTGGAAGCATCCCCAATGGATGTGATAGTAGTTTGTCCACTATTTGCTCCAACTTGTGTTGTAAAGTTGTTTAAGCTACCATCATTTGTATTTATCCCATTATATTGCGTATAGTTTGCATTGTTATTTAATTGAGAAGCGTATTGATTCATTTGCTGTTGGATTGCGATACGATCCTGATCTGTTAATGTCCCATCACCGGCTTGTACGGCAAGATCCCGCATACTCTGGATAACATCTGTACTGTCGGCCATTGCTCCCTCAGCCGTGTTCAGTAAGGATATTGACTGCTGTGTGTTACTGTATGCTTGATCCAACCCACCAATTTGCCCCTGCATTTGCGATAATATAGCCAACACCGCTGGATTATCTGCAGCACTATTAATTTTCTTTCCAGAGGATATTTGCTGCATGGCTTTTTGACTACTAGTTAAGCCTTGATTATAGTAAGAAATTGTTGAAGAAGATGAATTAATCTGCATTCATTTCACCGCCTATACTCTTATCCTTATAGAATAAGGATATAACATCATGGAACAATATGGAATGGGCCTAAAGCCTTAAATTTACAATAGGTCTAAAGCCTTAAAGTAAATAAGAGATTTTTTTCATATTCCACAAATGTATATTTTAATCATATTATGGGAATCCTTAACAATATATCAAAACATGCCATTAAGGAGAGGAAACATTTTGAAACCCAACATGGTTAATATCATTGGACAACTTGCCGACTTAAAAGATACGGATTATAAAAATACACTCGCCATTACTACATTACTCGAATTACTAATAGAAAAGAACTTCTTCACCAGAGAAGAATTCGCACAAAAAGCCACAGAATTAGAAAATGCCACCGTAAGAGAAATTTCCTTACAGCGGCGCGTTAGAAAATTAATGGTGTAATAAAAAACCAGGGCAAATGCCCTGGTTTTCTTGTAATCTTTATCTTAGTTAAAATCTGGTTCAATCAAACCATACTTGCCATCTTTACGACGGTACACTACATTTACTTCTTCTGTTTCGGAATTGCTGAATACATAGAAATCATGGTTGATAAGATTCATTTGTAAAATCGCTTCTTCTGTATCCATCGGCTTCACAGCAAAGCGTTTCGTTTTAACAACCTGCAGTTCTTCTGCCTCTGGCGCTACGGTAGTTGCTACTAATTCCCCTTTGAAAACGCCAGCTTTCAGTCTGCGGGAAATTTTAGTTTTATATTTTTCAATCTGCTTATCAATCTTGTCTACAACTAAGTCAATCGAAGTATACATATCAGCAGTGGCTTCTTCGCCTCTGAGAATCATACCATTAATGGGCACAGTTAATTCAACAATGTGGCGACCTTTTTCTACAGCCAAGATAGCTGTGATTTCTCCCAGAGTATCAAAATACTTAGTAATTTTACTAGTACGCTTTACTACATACTCCTTTAGTGCTGGTGTAATCTCAATATTTTTTCCTCGTACAGTGATTGCCATAATTGCCCATCTCCTTTCAGTGTCTTATAAATAGCATTCTCCATATGAGCAATAAAATCCTTTATGAATTTATATTATTTAGATAATTTAATTTACACTTGTAAGATATAGTCTATTGACTGAGGACAAAGAGAAGTCAATAGAGACCTTATATATCAAAAAACCCGGCTAAAATAGCCGGGTATATTTGTTCAAAATCTATTAAGCTTTAGCAACGTTAGCTGCTTGCGGTCCACGTGCGCCATCAACAATGTCAAACTCAACTTGTTGACCTTCAGTTAAAGTTTTGAAGCCTTGATCTTGAATTGCTGAGAAATGTACGAACACATCGCCGCCATCTTCTCTTTCAAGGAAACCATAGCCTTTTTCAGAACTGAACCATTTTACTTTACCAATCATTATGAAACTCCTCCTAAAATAAACGATAAACTGAGGCCAACCACGTGACCACAATATAAAGTATATCATTCCTGGATAATGGTGTCAATGTGACACCTTCTGGTATTTCGTCTAGTGGTCTTCTTTTTATAATATTTTAGACAAAAATGCCTTCGTTCGTTCTTCTTTCGCATTTGAAAAAATTTCTTCCGGCGTACCTTCCTCTACCAGGCGTCCTTCATCCATAAAAATAACACGATCCCCGACTTCGCGGGCAAATCCCATTTCATGAGTAACAATCGCCATGGTCATGCCTTCATGTGCTAATGATTTCATAACATCCAGCACTTCTTTTACCATTTCTGGATCAAGAGCAGAAGTAGGTTCATCAAACAACATCACTTTAGGTCTCATCGCCAACGCTCTGGCAATAGCTACCCGCTGCTGCTGTCCGCCGGATAGCTGCTCTGGAAAGGCATTTGCTTTATCAGCCAAACCTACTTTGGCTAACAAATCGAGAGCAATTTTCTCAGCTTCTGCTTTCGGCATTTTACGTACCGTCATAGGTGCCAATTTTACATTATCCAGCACGGATTTATGGGGGAATAAATTAAAACGCTGAAAAACCATGCCCACTTCTTCCCGTACTTTATTGATGTTAGCCTCACTCGTAAGAGGAATACCGTCAACGACAATTTCCCCTTCCGTCGGTTCTTCCAAGTAATTAATACAGCGCAGCAGTGTACTCTTCCCCGAACCGCTGGGCCCAATAATAACCACTACTTCCTTTTCCTCAATATGGGCGTTAATGCCTTTTAAAACATGAAGCTGTCCAAACTTTTTGTGAATGTTTTTAATGCTTATCATCGATTTTGTACCTCCGCTCTAAATAATCTACAAAACGGGAAATAGTGAAGGTCATAATCAAATAAATAAATGCTACCGATAACCATATTTCAAAAGATCCATAGGTACGAGCAATAATTAATTGTCCCCTTCTGGTAAGCTCTTCAAAGCCAATTACCGATACTAAGGAAGAATCTTTCATCATCGCAATAAATTCATTGCCAAGAGGCGGAATAATCCGTTTAAAAGCCTGGGGTAAAATAATATGACGCATGGTTTGCCCCCACGTCATTCCCAGTGAACGCCCTGCTTCCATCTGTCCCTTATCAATAGACTGAATGCCTCCCCGGAAGATCTCAGCAACATAGGCACCACTATTAATACTGCAAGCCGTAATTGCAGCAATAAAAGGATCAATCCGCTGCCCCACAATAATGGGCAGTGCAAAATAAATGAGAAAAATCTGCACCAGCAAAGGGGTACCACGAATAAAATCTACATATACGGCAGCTAAAGCCTTAATAATCCACTTATTGGACAATCGGGCTATGCCAGCAAACATCCCGATTAACAAACCAAGACTCACGCTAAACGCTGTAATCTGTACAGTAACTCCTGCACCTACCAATAAAAGAGGAAAGGAGCGTACAATTAAATCAAAATCAAAATTCATAGTTTCCACCCTTAATTTTAAAAATATGTATGCATGTCTAATAATGCGACACTATGATTATAATCATACGACGTAAAGCTGTCAATTGCTATTTAAAATCACTCTCCTGTCATTGCGAGCGTTAGTGAAGCAATCCCCTACCCCCAGGAGATTGCTTCACTAAGATTCACAACGGCCATGAAATAAAATCACAGGAGAACGTCAGAAAAAACATGCTATTGGGGATTTTTTAATAATGATAAATAGAGCAAATGGAACGATTTAACCGCAGAGCTGCAGGGGACGCTGAGGGGGATTTTTAATCCTATCTATTTTTCCTCTGTGTTCTCTGCATCTCTGCGGTTAAATTATTTGTTCCTCACATTTTTATGCCCTTTTCTAGAATGGCTTTTCTTGATAATGACATATATTCTCATGAAAAAGACGCAATATAAATTGCGTCTTTTAGAAGAATTACATTGGAGGTTTTTTAGCAAACCATTTCACATAAATCTTTTCATATTCACCATTCTTTTTCAATTCATCTAACGCTTTATTGACTTTCTCAATCAATTCCGTATTTTTCTTCGTTACAGCCATACCATATTCTTCTGCATTTACAATATCGCCAACAATCTTGGCATTTTTATCGCCGCTTGTCGCTAAGTAATATTCATTTACCGGCAAGTCATTGACTACTGCATCTACGCCGCCGGCTTTCAGTTCCATATAGGCTTCGGAGTTGCTATTATATTCTCTTACCTTAGCATCTTTAATTTTTTTAGCTTCCTCTGCTCCTGTAGTACCAATCTGTACGGCAATCTTTTTGCCTTCTAAATCTTTAAAGCTGGTAATAGAGTTATTATCACTCTTTACTACGATAGACAAGCCAGATTTATAATACGGCTTGGAAAATGCTACTTTTTTGCTGCGTTCTTCGGTAATGCTCATGCCAGAAACAATCATATCAATATTGCCTGCTTCCAGAGCAGGAATCAATCCATCAAAACCAATATTTTGAACTTCTACTTCATAACCCATCTGTTTGGCAACTGCTTTTGCCAAATCCATATCAAAGCCAACGTATTCTTTATTGCCTTCATCTTGGAATTCAAAAGGCGGAAATGTCATCTCTGCACCAATTTTCAACACCTTAGCTTTGCCAGTATCAGCAGTCTTTTGACCACAGCCAGCTAAACCCAAGGACAATAACAGAACCCCTACAATAAAAAAGCTCATCATTTTTTTCGACAATCAAATAACCTCCCATAGCATATCTATTTATTTTCTCTATACTATTTTACATCTTTTCCTCAAATCATCAAGTGTTTTTTGTGTCGAAAAAATACTACATGGCGAAAAGAGTCCACCCTACAACTGTCATTGCGAGGTACGAAGCAATCTCTTTGGAGTAGCGAAATTGCTTCGTGCCTCGCAATGACATGCCTTTAATCTAAAATCTATAAGTTATTAATTATAAAAAAAGAGACCTAGAAACGTTTACTGATAAACGCTTCCAGGTCCCTCCGTACGATTATGGAATTAAGGCTTTTTGCCAAACCATTTTACATACATTTTTTCGTATTCGCCATTCTTTTTCAGTTCATCTAAAGCTTTGTCAATTTGGGCTGTTAATTCTTTATTTTTACTGGAAGCAGCAATACCATAATCTTCAGCAGTCAATGGTTCGCCCACAATTTTAGCATCCTTACCGCCTGCTTTGGCAATATAATACTCATTAACAGGTCTGTCATTGATAACGGCATCAACACCGCCGGCCTTAAGCTCTAAGAAGGATTCTGGAGCACTGTTAAATTCACGAATTTGGGCATTTTTAACTTTTTTAGCTTCATCCGCACCAGTCGTTCCGATTTGCACCGCAATTTTTTTACCTTCTAAATCACTGAAGTTTTTAATGTTAGTATTATCAGCTCTTACTACAATCGTCAGACCAGATTTATAATAAGGTTTCGAAAAACTAACCTTTTTAGCTCTTTCATCTGTAATTGTCATAGCGGAAATCGCTACATCAATATTATTGGCTTCCAATGCAGGAATGAGTCCATCAAAGCCCATATTTTGAATTTGTACTTCCGAGCCCATTTGTTTACCGATTGCTTTGATTAAGTCAATATCAAAGCCCACATAGTCTTTTGAACCTTCATCCTGGAACTCAAACGGAGCAAACGCCGCTTCTGAACCGACTCTTAGAACTTTGGCAGGTTTAGCCTCTTGTTTACCACAGCCTACCAAACCAAATGATACAATAAATAGTCCCAGGATAAACAAAGCTATTATTTTTTTGGACATTTAATTTTCCCCCTCGTTTCTCATATGTAATCTTGTAATGTTTATAATTATACATACCGCTCGGATATTTAGTCAACATTTTTTTTAAGAATTTAAAGACAAAGGACTTGGCCGCAACCAAGTCCTTTGTTGTATACAAAATACTTTATACTATTACATTACTGGTTTTTTACCAAACCATTTTACGTATATTTTTTCATATTCCCCATTCTTTTTGAGTTCATCGAGGGCTTTATCCAATTTACCAGCTAACTCGGTGTTCTTCTTGGCCACAGCAATACCATACTCCTCAGCTTGCTGCGGTTCCCCTACGGTTTTAGCATCCGTACTGCCTGATTTTGCAATATAATATTCATTCACTGGCTTATCATTCACCACTGCATCTACGCCGCCGGCTTTTAATTCCATGAAAGCTTCGGGAGCATTATTAAATTCACGAACCTGAGCATTTTTAATCTTATGAGCTTCGGTTGCACCAGTCGTACCAATCTGTACAGCAATTTTCTTGCCTTCCAGATCTTTAAAACTCTTAATAGTGTTATTATCACTTTTCACCACAATCGTTAAGCCCGACTGATAATAAGGTTTGGAAAAGTTAACTTTTTGACTTCGCGCATCGGTAATCGTCATGCCAGCAATAGCAACATCAATGGTATTGACTTCTAACCCAGGAATCAGTCCATCAAAATTCATATTTTGTATTTGCACTTCATAGCCTAATTGTTTCCCAATAGCCTTGATTAAATCTACATCAAAACCCACATATTCCTTAGACTTTTCATCTTGAAACTCAAAAGGTGCAAAGCCTGCATCCGTACCAACCTTCAAAACCTTAGCAGTCGATGTGCTTTCCTTGCTGCACCCCACTAAACCAAATGATGCGATGAGCACCATTACAATTATTAATGATAACATTTTCTTCGACATATGATATACCTCCTATGTAGTTCCTCAATTCATTCATAATTATACATTATTATTGTATAATTAGTCAATATATATTCTAAATGTTCTTATGTCTTTGCGAGGTACGAAGCAATCTCCCCCTAAAACAGAATACAAAACGGCAGAGTATCATAAAAAAACTCGGATGATTTCTCATCCGAGCGTTACGTACTTATTGTCTTTGGGCATTAAAACATTCGCGGCAATAAACCGGTCTATCATTACGAGGTTTAAATGGTACTTGTGTGGTAATGCCACATCCAGCACATATTACCTCGTGCATTTCACGTTGTGTTGTCCGATCCCCACCATCGCGACTGCGTTTTTTAGCATCACGGCACTCGCGACAACGTGCAGGCTCATTTTCAAATCCCTTTTCTGCGTAAAACTCTTGCTCCCCTGCTGTAAACACAAAATCTACGCCACAGTCCTTACACTTTAGAGTTTTGTCCTGAAAAGCCATTAAAGAAATCCCCTCACCTTATGCATTTTAAAGGACCACACTGCTTAGCTGACCTGGTCTTTGCCCCCACACCCGCCTGCTGGAAGGTTCGCTAATAAGAAATCAATCTCCTCACTACTGCCACTCTCGAATCTAGCTGACGTAGCTAATAACTCGGCAGGACTTACCCCTAAACCGCACCATGCTCAGAGCCGCTTTGGACTCCTTATGTGGATCGTTTCGCCTGCGACTGGCCTCGACTTTCAACCACAGACCTAAGCAATAGGTTCTTACCCTATATTATAAGCTTATTAAAGATAAATTGCAAGTCTGAATAAAAAGTATTGATACATTGTTTATCATTGCGAGGCACGAAGCAATTCTTGCCTTAGTGCCACACCCATGTGATTCTTCCATAATGTCATAACCCTCGGAGGGTCTCCAAACATGCTCAGGCAATTTTTCTCCATTTTAGTCACTTTAAGAAATTCACTATAACTCTTAAATAAAATTTCAATATTACATTCCTCCATCTACTCTTATCACTTGTCCAGTAACATAAGAGGATAAATCCGATGCCAAAAACAATAATACATTTGCAACTTCCAGAGGAAGGCCACCTCGTTTCATACTAGTCTTACCAATTAATCCCTGATAATTTTCCTCAGGAATTGTCTCTGTCATCTCTGTTTGGATAACACCTGGAGCAATGGCATTTACTCGAATACCATGATCTGCAAGCTCAATTGCAAGTGTTTTTGTAGCTCCAATAAAGGCTGCTTTTGCAGCACTATAAGCAACCTGTCCTCTATTTCCATCTATTGCTGATACAGAGGAAATATTAATTACACTTCCAGTCTTGTATTTGATCATCACTTTTGTGATGTATTGCGTCACAATCATTTGCGAGAAGAAATCAATCTCAAAAACCTGTTTCATTTTATCTATAGTTGTCATATGGTATAAGGCACTATAAGTCACTCCAGCAATATTTACAAGAATGTCAATTTTCTTTTTAGCATTAATAATCATTTTCATTGCTTTTTTTATTTCTTCCGAATCCAAAAGATTAAAATAGACAGGAATAATTGTAACATTATATTTATTAGATAAATTAGTGATATCTACCTCAAATTCTTCACTTTTTGCTTCGCAGCAAGCCCAAATATTAGCGCCATTCTGAGCAAATACTTCCACAGTTTTTTTCCCGATCCCCTTAAGGCATCCAGTAATAACCACATTTTTATCTTTAAGTAGCATAATCCATCTAACTCCTAACCATTATTTCCCTATGAAATTTTTGATTTGAATTGCGATTTTCTCTGCAGTAAGACCATATTTATCTAATAAATATTTGTACTCTCCTGCCTTCCCAAATGTATCAGGTAAACCAATGGAAAGTTGTCTAGGTGCATTGTGTAATGTTGTTTTATACTCTGCAACGGCACCACCCAATCCACCAACTACACTGTGCTCTTCCACCGTTACAATCAATTTTGAACTCTGACAGGCCTTTTCTATGACAGAGGTATCAAGAGGCTTAATTGTATGCATATTTACAACGGTTGAAGAAATACCAGACTGTTCTAATACTTCAGCGGCTTCCAGTGATGGATGTACCATCGTACCAGTCCCAATGATCGTAATATCGCTGCCTTCTCTTAATGTAATCGCCTTTCCAATTTGAAAATTATAATCCTCTTTATATACTATCGGATTATTGATAGCACCCGTAAGTCTTATATAAATTGGCCCATCATATTCTGCTGTTGCTATTACAGTTTTTACTATTTCAGCTCCATCAGCAGGTGAAATAACGGTTAAATTGGGAATAGCACGCATAAGCGCAATATCTTCAATCCCATAATGAGTATTTCCGAACATTGCCATGGCTAAACCACTTGCTAACCCTATTACCTTTACATTAAGACCCATATATCCTAGATTAAGCCTCATCTGCTCATAACTTCGCATTGCTGCAAAATTAGCAAACGTTGTAATATATACTAAATGCCCTTCTTTTGCCATACCGCCTGCAAAGCCAATCATATTCTGCTCTGCAATTCCCATATTGAGAAATTTATCTGGAAAAGCTGTTTTAAAACGATCAAGTCCAGAGGTTTTACCCAGGTCAGCTGTTAAAACCATTAAATCGTCTCGATTTCCTAATTCTAACATCGCCAACCCCATCGTCCCTCTAGAACCTAACCTCGACCACATGCGAGTATTTGCTGGGTTAATATTAAGCATTACACTTTTCCTCCAACTCAAGCATTGCCTCATCAAACAGCCGTTTAGTCAGCTGACCATGATGCCATTCAGCGTTTCCTTCCATAAAGGATATCCCTTTTCCCTTAATGGTACTGGCAATCACAGCAAGGGGTTTTTCTCTTTTATGTGGTTTAATTAACTCATCATAAATCATAGCAACATCATGACCGTCTAATTCAACTACTTCCCATCCAAAACTTCTCCATTTGTCTGGAAAATTGCACATATTTAAAATACCTATGCTATCCCCGTCACTTTGCATTTTATTATCATCTACAATCGCTACTAAATTATCAAGCTTAAGGTGGGCTGCTGACATTACACCTTCCCATACTGTCCCCTCATTGCATTCTCCGTTTCCCAACAAAACATATGTCATATAATCTTGCTTTTTCCTTTTGGCAGAAAAAGCTATTCCTGCGGCAAATGAAAGACCTAATCCTAAACTCCCACTTGAACACTCAATTCCTTTTTCCATGTTCATTACGGGTTGTCCAGGCAGGAAGCCATCATTCTCTTCAAACGTGTACAAATCTTCAATTGAAAAGAAACCATTTTCGGCTAAAGCAGTATAATAACCTAAAGTACCATGCCCCTTACTGAGAATGAAACGATCGCGTTGTTCCCATAAGGGATCATTACAATTATACTTCATAATAGTTCCATAAAGAGTTGCCATTATATCCATGATGGAAAGACCAGGACCCAAATGAGCTCCATTACTACCTGCAGATAATGCCATATGTAATGCATGCTTACGCATACGGTTTGCCATTTGTTCTATTCTTTGAATGATCTGCTCCCGTGTTTCCATTCTTTACATTCCTCCATCTACTCGTAATACTTGTCCCGTCATATAGGAGGACATGTCCGATGCTAAAAATAATGCTGCCTGCGCGATTTCAGAAGGTTTTCCTATTCTTTTAAGACAGGTCTTCGCTACAGTTTTATTAATAACTTCCTCTGTCATGCTTGCTGCTACCATGTCTGTTTCGGTAATTCCTGGTGCAATAATATTAGCACGAATATTATATTCTGCAAGTTCTTCTGCCATCGCCTTAGTCATACATAAAACTGCCGCTTTACTTGCACCATAAGCAGAGCGGCCAGAATTAGCGTCAATCGCAGCACTTGATGATATATTAACAATACTTCCAGACTTATGACGCACCATCAACTTTACTATATATTGCGTAAATAAAAATTGAGAAAAAAAGTTAATCTCAAAAACTTCTTTTAATTTATCCATTGTTGTCATTTGAAAAAGCGCATTATAAGTAATTCCAGCATTATTAATGAGAATGTCAACTTTCTGCTTCGATCCCATAATTACTTTAATCGCTGCTTTTATTTCATCGGGTTTAGAAAAATCAAAGTAAATTGGTGTAATTGTAACGTGATATTGATCAGACAAATCACGTATATGATCGGAAAACGCTTTACTTGGTTTGCGTATACATGCCCATATATTTGCACCATTACAGGCAAAAATTTCGAGCATTTGTTTCCCTATCCCACGAGCACAACCGGTGATTACTGCATTTTTACCCTTTAGCATAATGAACCATCCTCTACTTATCTTCTTATACTTGGACGATCTTGGTCAGAATCAGCCTTAAAAATATAATACTTTTCATCATCACTGGTATTGTAATGGATATCGACATTTGCCTTTACAAATGGTTCAAAGTAGTTGGGAATAATATTAGTATCATTCTCATCTTTTAGTATAAAACCTGCCTGATTCATTATTTCATTAGATATTCCCTTACAATAACAATCGACATATTCAAAATGCTGTTCATCCATTAGATTCTGTATCCAGCACCCAATACCAGCCAAATCACAATCATCACCAATAAAATCAATAATCCGTAAAATCTTAGCTCCATTTTGTAACTGTTCTCTGGCTATAAGAATGGAATCTATTCTATTAATCCCTTTATCTATCCCATATACATGATAATCATTAATCGGATGCTCAAAATATCGCCTGTTTACATACCAAATATCCTTATACGGTTTTCTATCTTTATATGTTTCAATATCAAAGCGTTCTGTGAGTTGATCAATATTATTGAATTTTATCAGTTTATATTGTGGACTATTGTTGAAAGGTAGAATTGTTTTTTGATGAATTACAGCAATTTCATAGCTTGGTTGATCAGCTATTCTATAATAATGATCCATTTTACCAGTTCTCTCTCTTAAGAACTTTAATAAAGGAATCGTAGTCTTGGGATTGGCACCACAACCTGCAAATATTCTGCAATTGATACTTTTTCTGATAAATCTCATAATATCAATGCCTAAAAAAGGATATGGACACGGTATCGTTTTCCATATTGCACCCCATACATCTGGATTGTCGCTTCTGTTGGATGCAATATATCCTTGTAAACCATATATTTTTTTTGAGATGTCATCTTCGGCAATAACAAAAGTAAGTTTTCCATCAATTACGTGATAATACTCAAATAACTCCGGACAAACTACAAAAATATGATCTTCTTTCCAATATTCTTTTAAAAATTGGATAATCTTATTTTGATCTTCCAATTCAGCATGTCTTATAGAAATACCATATTTCGACATTCATAACCCCCCCCTCACTTAATGTCAATTATCCTTGATAAAGACCGTACTAAATCATACCCATCCCATATTATCGACATATCCAAAGCTGATCCTATTGGCACAATTCTATCAATACCCGAAATTCGATTGTTTATGGTAAAGTCTACAAATACTTGTTTATCCATTCCAAAATACGTTAGAGTCTGGTATTTACTATTAACAATATGTACTATTGAGTTGATATTCTCTGCACTATATTCATAGAAATATCCAAATTTCCCTCGCAACATATCTATTGTTTCATTTATAGCGTCCAGCCCTATACAATAAATATAATTACCATATTTCTCTACGGTAGTTATGTTGGCTAAGTCGATTGCATCCTGACAAAGATGTGTATATTTATCTATTCCATTCACAGGTGCAAGTTCGTAATTTCCCCTTACCTCTTCTAATACAGCTTTCCAGAATTGTTCCTTAGCCGAATTTATGTCGTTAAAATTTCCTAACCACACAACAAGACTAGGAGATGAACAAGCATTCTGATCCATTAAGTAAGTATCATTATAAAAATTAATTGCTAGTCGTTTCAATTGTTCTTTATTTAACTCAAAGATTTCTTTTGCATTAATAACGCAAAAAGAATACCTATCAGCAAAGGTGATTTCTCGACTTCTTTCTGAAATAGGTAATTGCCGAATTTGCCGTATGGAATCATCTCCACCCCAGATGATTCGGGCATTACAATCTAAAGATAATAAACTAGTAATTGCGTCGTTCCTATCATATCTTATGAACACAGTCATATCCGCTAACATCTTAAATTGAGAGCATTGAAATAATTCCTTAATTGCGTTGCAGATAATATCAATCTGCCTGAATGGTTTTGACGGTACCCTGACAATATTGGCATTTCCAGCTAAAAGTGAACAGGCATAAGAAAAAGCGAAGTTTACTGGTACATTTGACGGCGTTACATGAAAAACCGAACCTAAGCCCAATCGTATATATTGTTCTGCAAATTGATTCTTTAATTTGGCTATATTTGCTTTTCGACACCAAAAAGCAAATGAAATAACATCACTATATTGCTTTGCTTCACGATTTTTTAATAAGTTTAAAGATAATGCACTCAAAAACTCACAAACTAAGTTATCATATGGCCTTAAAGCACGTTTATCTAATATAGTATTCCGATCACCAACCAGATAAGAAACATTATCACCGAGAGGAAGCATATGTATCACTACACCCCCTTATTTCAGCATTTTTTATACGCCCATACACTTTAAAATATTTTCCTTTTCTTCCACAATCACAATTATCTTCGCCCAATAATTCACCAATATCTTCCGATAAAATAGAATGCCCAGGATAACTGTATGCTAATAAGGAAAGAAGTTGTATTAATCCTTTTTTGCCAACACCTAAGCTCGAAAAATCCCGATGGTCCCGAATAATCACATCCGAATAAATCGATGCATGGAGATGACCCGCCTCACATTCCATATAAATTGAACCTGTCTGCTCAACCATTCCATAATAATTAAATATTTTTGTAATTCCAAAAACATCATTAATATTTTTTTTAAAGGTAGCATTATCAACAGCTTGATCTTCTAATTTTTTCCATCCGCCACCATGAATCAATATTCCATCATCAAATTTCATGGTGTTATTTGAATTCTTTAGACATTTAAAGAAATATTCCCATATCATAAATGTAAAACCAAATAATAAAATACGTTCTCCCTTATGCTTTTCCAGGAAGGCCGTAATTACATCATAATTAATATTCATTTGCTCATCTAATGCATAAGTGACATCATAACCCAACATAGAAAATCCTAATATTCCTGCACCTCTCGCAGAGAAAAGTTTACTGTCTTTTATTATTGCCTTTGTATCAATCACAAGCATAGGTAATCTTTTCTTGCCAATAAAAGATGATGTAATCTTCGTAAGGACCTTCGTCTGATTCGTTGCTGTCATTCGGTCCAGAAAAATTTTTGAAACTCGCTGTCCTGTTGTACCAGAAGAAGTCATTGTCTTGATCACCTGAGATTGCTCTACACTTAAAAGCTCATACTCTTTGAACAAACGCACAGGGATAAAAGGAATAGAATCTTCTGAATGCAACACATTAATATCATAGCGCAATATATCAAGAATCTTTTTATAAGGAAGACAGTTATGATAATGATGTTTAGTTAATTCATATAAATCCCTAGAAAAAAAAGAAAGCTTGTCCTCATGCTTTAGGGAAAAGGGGGGTACATCAAGCTTCTCTTCAAACTCAAACATATTTTTTTCTCCTTTTCTTGCCTACCCTGTTAGTTTAGCGCTGAGTAAAGAATTTTTCCATTGTCACCATGTGGAATTGACTCTATATGTATTATTTTAAAACCAGATGGGTTAATATCAGAATAATCTATGATAAATTTCCGGATTTCTTCATGTTTTTCTTTTCTAGTTGTATATATTTTCAAGTGATCATCTTCCCCTGCACAAGCGCATTCATATCCATTTGATATTAATAAATTTTCTACCTCATCTAAGTTCACCCTATTGCCAAATAACTTTATAAACCGATTTTTCCGACCCACAATGTAGTAAAATCCATCGCAGTCTCGCTTAGCAAGATCTCCAGTTCTTAAAATGCCTTTATTTTCGTCACCTTTTTCCAAATCATAACTATTTTCAGCATATCCCATACTTACATTTTCACCTTGATACGCCAATTCACCTACAACTTCATTGTCCGTAATGATATTGCCCTTGTTATCTTCCAACCAAAATTCTCCTCCTGGTATTGCCATACCAATACTTCCAGCTTTTTCAATAGCCAATTCTTTAGATAAATAAGCCATCCGAGCAGTCGCCTCTGCCTGACCATACATAGTTATAAATGATATACCTTTACGTTGACATACCTTGGAAAACTCTTGGGACACTTCTAAACTCAGTTTTCCCCCGGCTTGTGTAAGCATTGTAAGACTTGGTAAATTCATTCTTTCAAAGCGCAGTTTTTTTAACATTTCATAAATATAAGGCACCCCACCAAAAGTAGTTGCTCTATTTTCTTTCAATAATGCCCAAAATTCTTTCTCCATTAAAGTTTTACTTGTCAATATCAATGAAGCACCTTTTAACAAATTGCTGTTTATAATAGACAAACCATATGTATAACTCATTGGCATCGTTGTAATAGGTCTATCCTCTTTGCTGATATTCAAATATTGGGCTATGGCATTTGCGTTGCTAATAATATTTTTATATGATTGCTTTACCAATTTTGGACTGCCAGTGCTACCAGAGGTAGTCAGCAGTAATGCAAGTTCATCGTTCAATGAATAGTCTATAGTATAAGGTGTTTTTAGTAATACATAATGATTCAATGAATAAATTTCTTTCATGTTGCTGATATACTCAATATTCTTCTGAGGTAACCATATATATTTAGGTTTATATTTTTCTAAAAGCTTATTTAAAAGTTCTGGTTTCAAAGACTCACTTACCATAATAGGTACAATCCGTCCACGTAAAAAGCCTATATAACCTGCAACCGACTCCAAACGATTTTGGCAGACACAAAAAACGAGACATCTTCCATCAATATTATTAGTTATCTCATCGGCCATCTGTATGAAAGCATTATAAGTTATCTGTTCTGATTTCTCAGAAATAAAGGCAATAGAATTCTCATATTGAGAAATATCGTCAAAGAAATTCATGTATACCCCCACACATTATAAATCGTGCTCAAAACGAAAATATTAAAGACAATTATAATTTAGATCTCAATTTCATATTTCTTTAATATTTCCATTCCTCGGTTATAGGAACTAAAATCAATAATATCGTCTGTATCCATCATAATATCAAAAGCTTCTTCAATTGCTGCAATCATTCCCATATGCCCTACCGAATCCCAGATAGGAACACTATTATATACCAAATTATCATTTAATTTACTTTTATCAATTTCAAAAGAAGTCACAAAAATTTCATCATATTTTTCTCTATTTGTCATATCATATAACCTCATTTCATTTGTATTGTAGTATATTGTTAGTATAACACTATACCAGTCATCCTTGTAATACGCAGTTTTAATCATTACCACAAAAAAATCATTGGTATGAAATTTTATTTCATCGAAAAACTATATTTTCTCAAACAAATGCCCCTTTGGAGGTAATTTATTACAATCATAACGTGATAACCAGAATTGCTTCATACCATCATTTAAGCCTGATTGAGTAGTAAAACCACCAACAAATCCATTTTCCTGTAACACAGGTTCCAATTGCTGCATCATTTGAGCGAACTTCTCTCCGCCACCAAAAGCTGGCGTATACCAGCGAGGTATAACTCCAAGAACATTCTTCATATATTCACGGCATGGCTCAATTCCTTCCCGATAAAACGATGATCCGTCTCCATCAAAGGGACGATGATGAACAGCATGAACCCCTAATTCCATACCAGCCTGTCTCATTTTAATAAACTCTTCTGCACTAATGTAAAACTCTTCAATAAATTTATCGAAGGATTGATAAACTTCCAAAAGTTTTTTTTCTAAAATTTCTCTACTTTGTTCTTCTGTTAAAAAGAAATTAAACGCATATTTATTATATCTGCGATAAAGATCCTTTTCATAAGAATACACTCCACTTAATGCAGGAATACTACTCATATCAAATAGCTGACAAAGATTCTCCCATACTTCTTTGTCCGAATAAAAAGATAAAATACTATGAACTAAATGAAAAACTGGAATTTTGCGATGGAGCAAAGGTCCTGACATAACTGTAAAGTAGGCAGGCAACCCCTTTTTACATAAAATTTTATAAGCGACTTCATACTGATCTTTCGTCCCATCATCAAAGGTTAATACACAACGCGGCTTCCCTTTTTTGGATTTTCCTAAGTCATCTGGACTAACAATCTCATAATTTTGAAGCAACCAATCTAATTGCGCGCTGAAATCCTCTGGTTCCAAAGGAACAATTCCTTTCCAGTTTGATCTTCGAACATAGTGATACATTACTGCTAAATCTTCCATCTATACAACTCCATTAATCCTTCAAATTTTCTTTTAACAACAATTCTGCCAATCGTAAATCTATCCATGTATCAATATCAACAGAATATTTCTTAAGCATGGAATAGGCAATTGTCTCCGGTGTTAAGAAAGATTTATTGATTGCCAGCCACTCACAGCGAGCAACATATATTGCACCATTTAAAGCATACACAACAGGTAATTCCTGCCGGCGAACAGCTATATTATTAGTAGTAGAAATCACAGGCTCCAAAAAACCTTTTGAATCAATATAATACATCCAAAAAGGACTTTTATCCTGTTCCGTAACAGAAACGCAGCAATTTGCCTGTTGAGCAATACATTGTTCAATACAACCGTCAATGTCCGCTGCCCTGCGAAGAGGCGAAGTAGGCTGCAGTAAAACAATAAAATCAAATGACGGCAGCATGGACAAAGCATGTAAAACTGGTGCTATACCTGGTGTATCATCTTTGGCAAGATCGTCCGGTCTTTTAAAGGGAACTTCACATCCCCACTGAACAGCAACATCCATAATTGCATCATCATCAGAGGAAAGAATAAGACGATCAATATATTTTGAAGCTTTGGCTGCTTCAATAGTCCAAGCAATTAGAGGCTTACCAGCAACATCAATAATATTTTTCCCTGGAATCCCCTTTGAACCACCTCTTGCTGGGATAATAGCTAAAATACTTTTGTCACCGATCATCCGAATACCTCATTAAATTCAAGATTGGCTCGATCATAGTCGTTTAGTTGACCTATATCCATCCAATATTCTCTAATAGGAAAGGCCGTTGTCTCTCCAACTTGATCGAAAATCTTCTTGAATAAGTTAGGCATATCAAAGAATTGATTATTAGGAATGAGCTCTATTACTTTCGGATCAAGAACATAGATACCAGCATTGACAAAAAATCGTTGTACTGGTTTCTCATCGATACCTATCAAACGATTCTGCTCTAACTTTACAACACCATAAGGAACTTGAAATTGATACTCTCTTACACACATGGTGGCTTGAGCTTGATGCATACTATGAAAATCAAGAAGCTGCTGGAAATTCACTTTCGTTAATAAATCACCATTCATCACTAACAAAGGCTGCTCTGTTTTTTCAGGCAGTAAGCTTAAAGCTCCTGCCGTTCCTAATTGTTTATCCTCCTGAAGATAGTAAATTTCAATTCCCCATCGATTTCCATCACCAAAATATTCTTTGATCATATCGGCTTTATAGTTTACCGACAAATAAAATTTTCTAAAGCCATACTCCATAAAATTCTCCAGAATAGTCTCTAAAACAGGCTTTCCTCCCACTTTCAAAAGAGGTTTCGGACATTCATCGGTCAATGGCCGTAACCGGGAACCTAATCCCCCAGCCATTAGAACCACAATATTATCCTTTACATCTGTCTGCAGTAAATCTTGCAAGGTTTCTACATTAATAACTCGTCCCTCATCATCCAGAACGGGTATATGGTTCAATCGTTTTAATTTCATAACAGCCAGTACAATATCCCGCCGTTCATAAGACTTCGCAACAGTTGGATGAGGGTTCATAATATTTTTGACGGAATCTTCTAAATGAATGCCTTTTAAGATACCCCGGCGTATATCTCCATCTGTGACAGTCCCCAACAAGTGGTTTTCCTCATCAACTACTAACGCGATCTGCATTGCACTAGAATCAATGATTCGAAGGGTATCGTGAATTGTTACTTCTTTTTTTATTAATATTTGCTTCCATTCCTTCATGCTCATACCTCCTGTATTGGATGAACTGATTCCCTTTGTATTTCACACCATTTTAAAAATAAAGAAAATAATTTATCTTAGAGATATTTCAACGGACTTAAAATCTTTATAAGTATCTACTAAAGTCAATATCTTATCTGCCATCTTTAAGTATGTATGATTACGGGAAACAACGTCATGTCCAGCTTTAGACATTTCCTGCAAATCTGAAGAATCTTGAAGTAAAACAGTAAGTTTTTCAGACAACTCGTAACGTTCTAACGGTGAATAAAGAATAATTTCCTTATCTACAACAAAATTATCTTTGTAATAATCGTTATAGCTAGCAACAACAGGTACGCGATTTAGCATTGCAGTGAGTGGCCTCTCATGTCCCCCATAAGCAAAATTCGCATCAATCTCCAGACAAATTCTTGCTTGTTTTAACAAAGCAATTACATCTTTAAATGATCTAGCCTTATATATAGTAAGTTGATCCGTTCTGAGAAAGGACTCCCAACCACTTCCACACACAGCAATTGGTACACCATCCTTTAACAATCTACGAATCACCTGATGACGCTTATAGGAACGTATATATCGATCAACAATTGGTAAAAGGCTAAAACACTTATACCAAAAAGAATCATCATAATAAATATATTGGCTTTCTAGAACTTTTTCTGCAAGCTTTGGTAATGGTTCTCCTGAATTTGCTAATGCTAAGTCAATTGTTCCTCGAAAAAGCTTTTGCATATTGTATGAAAGAGAGTAATCTTTGAATATCGAATCTGGCGCTTGATACGAACCACAAAATAAAACAGGTATATTTCGTTCTGAGATCTCTGAACTAAAAGTGGACTTATCCTCCAAAACACCTGCATGAGGTACAAATGCACTACCTTTTATATTTGCCATTGGCATAGAACTGTTCAGGAATTGACAAGCTTCACGATCCACGCAAGTCACTAATAATTGATTAATCCCAGTATGAAGGCGCCCCCAATGATGATATGGATGATCCACTAAACCAACTATAAAGGGAATATCCAACTTGCTAAATAGTAAATCACTACCTAAAGATAACTCAATGCCTATACCATTAAAGCTAAAAACAAAATCAATCTCCTGAGTTAATACCTCTTGTAATTTTGATATACTATCCGAATCCATAAAATCTATTGTACGAACTTGTTTTCCCATTTGCTGAAAGGATTCGCCCAAACGATCTGTAAAAAGCTGCAGAGCATTATATTGAGATTCACCTTTAAATAGTATTATATTTGCCATTCTATCTCCTTGTAAAAGCTTAATTCTTCGGTTCTAATTTATAGCAAATCACAGGATATCCCAACTTACAGGCGTACCTCTCCATACATTTTTTCGTGCTCTTCGTCCAATGACTATATCAAGAAATTTCGTTGGTAACCCTAATCCTGGTCGAATGGATCTTACATTCTGTTCAGTGAAAAATTCACCTGCCTGGATATCTTCCACCACATACAAAGAACGCCGATGACGCAAAGATGAATTCTCTTCCTGTAACGGACCATAGCTGATCTGTCCTAATGATTGATAAGCCTGTTTACACTCTGAAACCAATGCTTTCATTTCCGCTGGTTCCAAAGAAAAGGCTGAATCCACACCACCATCAGCGCGAGACAAAGTAAAATGCTTTTCGATAACAGTAGCCCCTAGAGCAACACTAGCTACCGATACGCCAATTCCCATAGTATGGTCAGATAGCCCCACCTGGCAACTAAATAAGTCCTTCATATGTGGAATCGTCATTAGGTTGGTATTTTCCGGTGTTGCGGGATAGGTACTCGTACACTTAAGTAGAACAAGAGTCTGGCACCCTGCCTGCCTGGCCGTCCGTACCGTCTCATCAATTTCTGACACAGTCGCCATACCCGTGGATATGATCATAGGTTTTCCTGTAGCAGCTACTTTTCGAATCAACGGTAAATCTGTCATTTCAAAGGAAGCAATCTTATAGCAAGGTACATCTAAGGATTCAAGGAAATCAACCGCACTTTCATCAAAAGGCGTACTGAAGCCAAGAATGCCATGTTTCCGGCAGCGATCGAAAATCGGCTTATGCCATTCCCATGGTGTATAAGCCTGCTGATATAATTTGTAAAGAGAATTGCCCTGCCATAGACTGTTAGGATCATTGATAAAGAATTCACCTTCATTACTGTCAATTGTCATAGTGTCAGCGGTATATGTCTGCAGTTTTAGTGCTTGTACCCCGCAATCAGCTGCAGCATCTACAATAGCTAAAGCACGCTCCAGTGATTGATTATGATTTCCTGACATTTCTGCAATGATAAAGGGACGCTGTTCCTTTCCAATGTTATATTCTTCAATTTTAATTGACTGCATAAGTAAGCCTCTCTTATTGGTTTTAATTTTCAAATACCTTTTGCAAAAATTCACTGTTTATTTCATCTAGCGACTGAATTTGAAAGTGAGCTTCACATTCAGCAGACTTTACGACATCTTTAAAATGTCCTCGCATAATCCGTACAGTCTTAAAGCCCAATGCCTTAATATTAACAAAATCTTTATGAGGATTGTCCCCAATATATACAACCTTTTGAGGATTAACCCTTTCTCTTTCACATATTTTCAAAAAACAATGTGGTGAAGGCTTGGCATTTTTTACACCATACCGGTGAGTAATAAAGCAAAATTTAACACTCTGATAAAGTCCTAATGCTACCAACTTATTTTTTTGCACTATTTTATTACCATCAGTGACAATATATACAGGGAAATCCGTCAATCTCTTCATACACCTTATAGTATCTTCATATAAATATATTTTAGGATCATGGCTACGATAAACAGTGATACAGCGTAAAACTGCCTTCTTCGAAAATATTCCAAAATGCAGCAGAGTATCATCAAAGATCTTCCCTCTACCCTGCTGCAAATGTTCACTCATGAATAAATAGCTATCCGTAATAGATACAGCGTAGGTTTTAAATAAAAAATTAGCTACTGCTTTAAAGCCACTCTCTACAAATGTGGTTTCATTATAAAGCGTATCATCAAGATCAAAAACTATGACCATTATCATCACCCTATATTACTATCGTAAAAAATCAAAGTTTCGTTTACTTATATTATACATTAAACTATTAAAAAGGGGAAAAAGTCCATTGATCGGACGCTTCCCCCTTTATACGCAATATATTTATAACATTTACCCTTAAATGCAAGCTATGCTTTAGTTTATTTTAAGCCAAAAAGAAGCGCCAGTATTTTGTATTCGAGAATCAAGAACGCTCCACAAAGATGAAAGTTCTAAATTTAATTCATTATCTACAGCAATAAAACAAGAAGGAAACACAACTTGGAACTTTTGACTTTCCGCCAGCATATAACAAGCTAAAAGATATTGCTCTGAATAATACCTTTCTTCCCATTCAACAGGATAATCAAATGGTAAAAAAACATCGTGAATATGGACTAAAACTCCAGATTTTAAATTAGGAAGAATATCGAGAAAAAATACACTAACATCCGAATTCATAAAGGATCGATGACTGCCGTCAAAAAATAGAATATCATTTTCTTCTAGTTCTGAAAAGATTCCGACATCAACATCTTCGAGAGGTTGGCGAATCACTTTATCACATAGTCCATCAATTTCAGCTCGTGGACAAGGATCGATAGAAGTAATTCGAGTACCTAATTTATTATCTCTTATAGACCTTTTTGCAAATTTAGTAGAATTACCTGATCCAATCTCTATATAAGTCTTAGATTTATACATGTCAAGAAAACAGTACAGACTCATAGCATCTAAGCCTGATAAGAAATTATTTGACCATAAGGGTTCAGTCGAGCAAGGATCTTTCAAAGAAACTTGAATCTCTTTTAATTTATCTGTATACTGCTGAAAAGCAGATAAATTAGAACGATAAAAATTTCTATTTCGATTGATTATATCAAATAACCCCTTATGAGGAGGTTTTCCATATCCATAGCGAGGCACGGAATTAACCGGGTATTCTAAATGAATTTGTTGCTTACTACTACCTATTGCTCCTATCATTTTATATCCATTAAAAAAATGCTTATTTTCCAAAAATCCCATACTAATAAGTTGTTTTGAAATTTCAGAGTAGAAAGAACTCATAACTAATATACACACTTCATCTTCTTTTTCATTTACTAAAATGTCAGGAGTTTTTATTTCTAGTTTATCAATTGTTTCGTTCCATAAGCGGGGATTATTATCCACACAATAAGCCACTTCGCATGGAATTAAGTCTAAATAATTCCTCGCAGATGCCCCGACACCAAAGATTATAATTTTTTTATTAAAATGCCTATGGAAAAACTGTAGTATTGATCTCATAAAACCTCTCCTATGTAATACGAACTAATTTATCTATTATGCAAACTAACTACAATTTGCTTAAGATACAGTAACTTTTTAGATCTTCACTATTTCTTATTTTGGTTTTATAGCATACATATAGACAGAACGACCAAAATCAGCCTTAGCTATTGCCTCATAAAATATTTGCAGTGTTTCTTTTCTACCTGTATTTATTAATGAACCCTGAAAGTTTGCAATAAAAGGACCAACTTTTTGTCGCTCCACTTCACTAGCATAATAATTTATGCCCCCCATTAATAGTAACTCTAAAGGAAAATCAGTTGTTCGATATACTTCAGCGAATCCAATCTTTGTTATCAATCTGCTTAGAGAATCAAAATTGAAGTAATTAATATGATCTGGCAAACAAACCCATTTTGGCTCTTCTTTGAAATAATCCATATACGCAAGCTGACCTTCACTAAAATCATTAGGCACACAAACCCGAATAATTCCACCCGGTGATAAAATTTGATAAGCTTTTTGTAACACTTCTAAAGGATTCGTAAGATGCTCTAAAACAAATTGCAAATTTACAAAAGACACTTCTTGAATTTGAGAAGCATCTATCTCTTCAATTGGCTGATTCAACACATTAAGACCAAATCGTTTCAGATATAATCCAGCATCCGTACTAGGCTCAATAATATACTCCGACCATCCCTTGTTTTTAAAGAAATAGGACAATAATACATTACCACAGCCAATATCTACAATCCCTTGATATGAGGAATTGCTTACTTCAATTACTTTTTCATAAATATTTCTATATGAATTATTATCAATGGCTTGTTTTTTAGTTATCTCTACTTGTTCATCGGTAATTTTATCATATGGAAAGGGTTGTATATCTCTATAGTAGTCTTCTACATAAAATTTATCTAAATCATCCTGATTAGGTATAGGATAGATATGCTTGAATCCACAGCTTTGACAGTCAATAACTGTATGACCTTTACAATCCCAAGATTTATCATACTTATGTTTCATTTTCTAATCCCCTAATTTGATTATGAAGTGTCCATCAATCCTGGTCAATATCTCTATTATAATAGATACCGACTCTCTTAAATTCTTCAACAGATTATAAGTTAATATCAAGAATAGTATCAGCTGGAAATCGAACTTGCCGAAGAGTACGATCGGTTTTTAAAAATGGGTACTGGCTGATTTCCTGGTCACCAGCTTCCAGCAAAAACCAGAAGAAACTATCTACTCCAGCAGCCAGTCCAAGCGTAGATGCACCGCCGAAACGAGAATTACATTCAATTAAATGAACTTTCTGCTGCTCATCTACGATCAACTGCAGTACAACATGTCCATAAAGTCGTAACTTTGTAATATACTCTCCACAAAGCCGTTCCAATCGTTCATCATGTATGATTGTTGTCACTTGAGACTCACCATTAATGATACGATCCCGGGAACGACACACAAGGCCTTTGCATCTACCAGTACGATCTACATAAGCATCAACGCTATACTCCCGCCCTTCTATATACGGTTGGAAGATAGGATTTTTAAGCTTACCCACATGTTGTTGCGCTTCTTCCCAAGAAAGGTTTATTCCTATGTGCTCCGCCCCTGCCCCATAACGTTCCTTTACAACAAACTTCTCAACATGTAGTCCTTCTAATTGATCAGTCGTCATAATAGCAGGAATATCATGCTGATAACAAAACTCATAAAACTTTAGTTTATCAAGGCAATAATCGACAGCTGGTAACTCTGACACCATTACCTGGATACCATTCTTACTGAGTAACTTTTTACGTACACTCCAAAAGGCAAGTTCACCGTCACGAGAAGGTATTACAGCTTTTACACTTCTGGCTTTAAGTTCGTTAATCAACATATCATCTGTCAACTGGTCTAACGATGGCATGTGCCAGAAGTCGTCAGCGAAATATCGGGCTAAGCATGACTCATCACTATCTGCAGCGATCAATTGACTATATGACCCAACCTTTTGCATCGCTTTTTTTAGAGCCTGAAGTAGTGGCACCTTTCTCGAAGCGCTAGTCAACAGAACATTGGTTTCTTTTGTTTTAATGCTTTCTTGGGACCTTAAGACCCGACGTTCATATTCCACCAACAGACGAATCCCGTCTTCAATTTCAACAGTTGGTATCCAATTTACTTGTTCATACATATAGTCCATATTAGCCTGTGATGCTTCAAACTGAGTGTGCTCTGCCATTAATTCCGTTTTCATCGCCGGAAAACATTTTTTAAAAACTTCCAATACATCTCTTACTTTACGTGCATGGTCTTTGCCTAAGTTCACCACCCCCTGCACAGATGAATCGGCCAAACAAACTAACCCTTCTGCTACATCTCCAGCATAGATATAGTCAAATATCCCCTCTTGCCCGTATACTTTTATGGTCTCACCTGCTAAGAGCATCCGAGTCCATCGTGAAATGACATCTCGAGAGCCCTTACCATACACGCGATAAATACGTGGAGTTACCACACTAAAGCGTTCTTGATTAAATTCATGCAGAAATCCCAATTCCACTTCATGCATCAATTTGGCCATTCCTGTTAAATTCCGCGGACTGATACAAGCAGTCTCAGTTAACCGGCATGCCTTATCCTGAGGGGTATCAAATTGATATAAATTCTGATCATATATTAGATAGCTAGAAGCAAATATAACCCGTTTCAAAGTAGGACAATCTTTCATAATCGTCATTAAATGATTGCTTAGCTTAACGTTGTGCCAAAAATTCTCTTCCCAGAATTCATAAGTTTCTACCGAACGCTCAAATGTTGCGGCTAAATGAAAAAAATATTCCGGCTTGAAACTTAAGATTTCTTGTGGTGTTACATAATTCAAATCACCTTGACGGTACATAATATCCTGAGGAAGATCGGACGAAAAGGGTTTTAAATCACCAACAAAAATTGTGGCCCCTTGCTCGTGAAGCTTTTGAACAAGCTCCCTCCCGATCACACCGTTGCCACCGCTAATAAAAACTCGTTTATTTGTCCACACTATTAACATACCCCCTTATATGCCCATGAAGTACCGAATCAACAAAGGCGTCATTCAAGTAGACATGCTGTTTCATACGACCCTCGCAAAGAAAACCTGCTTCTTCTAAAATTGAAATATGAAATGGTCTAATATCAAATGTTTCAGTAAACAGACGGTTAAAATCAAGACCTTTGTAAGCTACTTGTTTAATCAAGTTTAAAAATGATAGAAAATCTTGATGGTACACATCAGAAGCTGACACACGTTCTGAATTCAGCAAAAAAGAGACTTCTCCTCGCCGATCTTCCCAACTAATATGAACGATCCCGCCATAACCGATGCAAACATCCTGCTTAAGGAAACTGAATAAAAGCTGCTGCGGCTGTTCCAATTCAAAAGAAGGCCAAACTACTGTTTCGAAATAGCAGCGCTGCATTTCCTCTGTCAGAATGTGCTTTTGGCGGAGAACGTCTAGCTGCGAATTACGCCAGTCCTTAATTAGCATAATGTCCTGCTCACGAACAGGTAGCAATGTGTAATCTTCCGAAACATATCGGTCAAGCTTTAGGCATTTATAACTCTTCATCACTTTTCTCCCATTGTAATGTTAATTATGCTATTCAGAATAAGCAAGCAAAACTGGTCTTAACTCCCGCCATGTAAAATGCAATTCATCATGATTGAGACTTTTGCCGTTCATCTTTGATAATAGTTCTATATTACGTTTTGCATCTAAATAACCTGGAAAGATATCTAAAGCTCTATTAAAATAATGTAGAGCTTCATTTTTTCTCACTTTCGCTGCCAGCAATGCCCCTAAATTATTTAGAGCAGCACCATGTTGTTCATCTAGTACCAGCGTCTGTTCAAAACTCTGTCTTGCATTTAGCCAGTCTTGCTTTTTAACATAATACACTCCCTTTAAAAAGTGTCCCGTGGCAAATTCGGTGTTAATTCCAAGAGCTTGTCCTAAAAAATGATAACCTTCCTCCCACTTATCTAAACGAAAAAGCATTGCAGTATAATCTGCAGAATTAACTTCCCAAGATAACTCGCGCCGAAAAATTGCTTGTCTGATTACCTCGAAACTATATTGTTTTAGAACACGCTGCTCGCCTTCCAGTCCAGTTATCACTGATTTTGAGGTATTCTGACTATGTCGGCGCACAAATACAAGCGGCTCATCTACATAACCAAAACCACCCTTTTGTGCCAGACGAAGCCATAAATCCCAATCTTCTGCGTAGTGAAGATTCGAATTAAAGCCGCCTGCCTGTGCCAAAGCTTCTCTGCTTGCTAGTACACCAGACGCAGTAATAATGTGATTTCTTAGCAACAAATAGCCTAATAATTCTTGGGGGAATACTTGCTTCCAACGCGTAATACCATTCAACATTTTCCCCGTTGCATCAATTTGTTGGTAAGCACTATGAACAAGGACTATATCTCCATACCCATAATCGGCTAGCTGCTGCATACGATCTAATTGCCTTGACAGCAATCTCTCATCGGCAATATCATCTCCATCTACAAATAATATCCAAGCACTACTCGCTGCCTGAATACCAAAATTTCTAGCCGAGGATACGCCTTGATTAGAAGAAAACTGATGTAATTTCACCCTTACATCTATCTTCGCCACTTTTTCTACGATTTCACAAGTGTTATCCTGACTTCCATCATCAACGACAATTATTTCGTCAAGTGGTGCTTCTTGGCGGAGTAGGCTAGCGAGAGTCTCATGTATATAGGCAGCTGCATTATAGACGGGTACAACCGCGGAAACGGTCATAGCTGTATTTGTGATGAAATTATCCATATATACTACTCCTTCATTTCGCCATAAGTAGTTATAGTCTCCCAATTTTCAATTGACGATCAGTGCGATTTATCAGACAGATCTTCAACTATGTAGAATTTCTTCTATGGCACGAGCAACAAGAGCTAGCTCTTGCTGCTGTCCATCTTGATTCGTGTTAGTGGTAACTGCTCTAGACTGCCTGCGAAAAAAGTTCATGGGCGTCACATGATATGCTACCTTCCCCTCCATTAGAAGTCGAAGGTACAAATACCAATCACCGCATTGTTTAAAAGTGGAGATTTCTTCAAGGTCCTCTTGCTTTACACTGGTCTTTTTCATTACTACGGCAGAAACATTCGGGATTGAACAAAACTTTGATAGGTATTTTTTTACGAATTCTCTGCCATTTTGGATTCCTCCAACGAATCCACTATCCTGAATAAGCTGAACACGCGCATCAGAAGAAAAACCTTCCCATTCCCCCTGACTATCTACAAACATGGAATCACAAAAACTCATTGCAACATTTTCCTCTGTTACAAAAGACTTCATCAGATTAGGAAGCATGAGTAAAGAAGCATAATCATCTGCTTCTGCAATCCAAACATAATCTCCTTGTAATGCCTCTATTCCTTTTTTCCACTGCTTAAATACAGAACCAGAATTTTCATCATTTACGATAATTTGTTTTAATCCTGAATACTCATCAAGTAAATCCTCTGCTAACATCACGCTAGCATCACTAGATGCATCATCTAAAAATACTATTTCATAGATTGGATATTGCTGGTCTATAATAGTCCTTAATCTCCTACGAAGATACTGATCATAATTATAATTAGGTACGACTACACTTACTTTCTCATAAGTAAAACCCAATTGATTTACGATTTGATACATATAGTCAATCCAACTTTTTTTATCACATAACTTTAATGTCGTATCTACATAATAAAAATTGTCGAAATGCATTCCAAGCGAGTCTGCCTCTGAGCTATGCTGCCCCAAGTATAATAATCTAGAATAGCCCAGACTTTTAAATTTTCGAATATTGTCTTCCAATTGATCTTTTTCTACTAAAATATCAGCCGTAATCAAAATGACTTTTATCTTAAAAAGTTCCTTCAACCAATATTGCACATTCTTTGCCCATTCTGCATCATATTCGTTAGAGTTTGTAACTAACATTATTCTATCATTATCCTGCCTACTAATAACCTCCTCCTGAATTTCAAAAATCATCTGAAGACGGTCTACAATATCAACGGAAGAATTGCGTCCATGCTCATCTGCAGTTTCTAATTTTAAATTAATAGCATCTAAAAAGGTTCTTCCACTTAAAAGACTATAATAGGGGACAATATTAAAATAATGTTTTTTATTTTTTAATCCCATCGCATCTAGTTGACTTTTGATTTGATCAAAATACATACTAGCAATGAAAATTCTTAAATCTTTCTTGTTTTCTTGCAGTAACATTTCTGGATTATTGATCAAAATCCCATTGAAATAAGTACCCCATTTTTTCGGATCATTATCCACAATATAAGAAATCGACTCCGGGAAAACATCAACAAGCTCTTGGCCAGCATTCCCTGCGCCAAAGATTACATATACTTTATTGTCCATATAATATTCCTCATTAATCCTTGATTTAGAAAGCAACTTTATCTAGCAAGATTATTTTTAACAAAATCATTCTATTGAAAGTCTAAAATATAACTATTTTTACAATAATGGTCATTACGTTATGGACGCACATGCAGAAGTCCTTCCGTGATGAGACGTAAATTTTCTTTGGAAAACTCCCGTCGAGATTGCATCGTACACACAGCGCACGCCGGATGAAAATACTTTTTTATAGTTATATCCGCTATATCCTGTTCCAAAAATGAACCAACGTTATAATTTTGATGTGGTGGTGTACAACAACATAGGTACACATCTCCTCTAACATCTAACATCATCTGATTAAATGTATATACACACGGGGCCATACTTTTTAATTCACGAGTAGAAGATGAGCTTGCATTAGATACTTTCATATCTCTGTGTTCGCGAGGATTTCCTGATGCATTTATAATTTCATAAGATATTCCTATTTTCATGCAAAAATCAATTAATTTATCTTCTTCCTCGTGATTATAATCAAACCTAAGAAATTTCACTCTTAATGCTAATTTATTTTTTGATTTACTTGCTAGTTCTAGGTTTTTTAAAACCGTTTCTATTCTTCCACCAATATGATTAATTTCATAAATACTTTGCTGCATCCCAGAGACAGATACTACTAGGCAATCACCATCATCAGGTTCTAAAACCTCTAATACATCACATAATTGGGGAATATTCGCTAAAGCCAAATTTGATGATAAGCTACACATCATTGAACGACGCTTTACCTCTCTAACAAAATCCAGTAATTCAGGGTGTAAGAATGGCTCTGTCCAATTATATAATCCGACTATCTGGGTATTTAATGCTTGTAACTTATCTAGTATCTTGCAAAATAATGAGAATTTCATTCTTTCCCTGGTACCTTTTATTGTACTCCTAAAACATGTTGCACAGCCTAAATTACAAGTGTCAACAATGTCAATAAATGCTGCATACTTAGATACTTCATGCCCTAAAATTCGATCATCTCCAACGAGAATGTCATGTAACCATTCTTGCACGTGTACAATTTGATTTTTATTTATCCCTAAATTAATTAATTGTTTAAACATTTCAGCATCGTACTTCAATGATGCAATCAAAACCACATCTCCTTGATCAATAACATGTGGTTCCGTTATTTTTACCCCCTCAAGACGAGTACTATGCTTTAATTGATCATTATCAAAAAAACCTTTTATGATATAATTACTGCTATTCATACCACACAAATACATTAATTGTTTTAGAATTTCCTTTCCACCTTGTCCTGTCCCAAATATATATATTCCTTTATCAATACTATTTACATTTTCTACATTATTAACTAAACCTAAAAAAGCATTGTTTAAAATATTTACAATAATATTGCTCATATAAACACCTTATCCCATTTTCAAAAAAATAAGTGATCCAGCCTTTAGTAGAATTATATTCTATTATTATGCTACCCCAGATATAACATAGGTAATTTTATTGCCTCCACAGGAAATCCAGCAATTCCATTACAAGCATTTAACAGTGTTGTGTCATTCATTTAATTACCTTATTTCTTCATCAACAAGGTCTTAAGAATACTATGATCTGAGAACTATCTGACAGATTGACATCCGTTGCTACTACCTCCCAGCCATGCCAATTTTTCTTAATATAGTTAAGTGATATTGATGTATCGCCAAATGTAATATCTCCATCGACAGGAGCACAATTTTGAGGATGGAAAACAAATCCTTCCGTATTATGCCTTTTTATGTATTCTTTAACGTCAATATCCTTGTTGTCATACCGCTTACTAACCTTCCAGTAGTTAGCTGGTCTCACTGTTACCGCAAAGATAGCATTATCAGTTACTCGACTACGAATCGTACATAGCGCCTCATTCATTGCTCTCTTAGATAAATGAGTAAAAACAGAGAATGCTATAACCAAATCAAACTTGTTATCATTAAAAGGTAGACTGCGGCATAAATAATCACTTTGTGCCAAATTTCCTCTAACCTTATGCATTGCACACTGATCTAACGACTGCTTCATAGGATCTACACCAAATATATTACTTTCTGGAATATATTTCAGAAACAAGCGCAATAACCGCCCCCAACCGCATCCGAAATCAAGCAATCTGGCCTTTTGTATATCAGTAGCACTCTTTTTTTCATAAAAACTAACAATGGCTCTCACAAAAGAAAGGCTCTGTAACAACAGTGTTCTATCATCCGCCCCAGTCCACGCTAACTGTACTTCTTTCGTTGCCATCGTAGGCAAAATTCTTTTGATATTAGGATATTCTTCATCTAACAGATGTAGGTAACCAAATACATCTAAAGGAATTTCACTAAATAATTTGGGGATTTCCTTTTCGTTCGTTCCCATGATTTTACTATCAATTTTCAATAACTCATTATGATAAAATGAAATCAATTTTTTGTTCACTCCTTAGTAACTTTTTCGAGAATTAATTATTGCATTGGCTGTTGCTTGAAGATTACCATATCCGTATTTCCGATCAGGTTCAAGATGTGCACCTTCCGCCCATTCATTCCAAGCGTTGATAAACACAATTTGATGTTCAGACGATAAATTCCTCTTAGTGAACTGAATAACATGTTCAAGCCATTTTTGGTATACCTGCGGGTTTGAGCCATAAAAAATAGCTGGATTATTGGGTTTACGGGCAGTGTTATCCCATCCTGGCATAACGCCCTTAAAAGTGATAAAACCGTCTTTTTTAAAATTATTACTTCTTTCTACGCAACAGGAATAATCATAAATCCGTCCGGTAAAACCAGGGTTCATAGTCGAAAATTGTTCCGTAATTTCATTAGAAAAGAAGTTATTGGGTGGAAATTCCAATACAGCGTCAAAACCACACATTTGCGGATTGTTGAATGCAAAAGCATTTACACCAGCAATGAAAATTTCGCCAATACCTGAATGGCGGCAATAGTCCCGCCAATGTTTTACTGTTGCATTTATGTCTGGAAAAAGCAAAGGACGATATACAATAAATAGTGGCTTACCATTTATTCTAATATATCGTTTATCCCTAAAATATCGTGCAGCGTCCTCTATAAAAGCCAAGTCGTCTGCTGGTGAATGCTTTTGTGCTATGAGCACCTCATTCTCTAACCCATCCCAACGACGAGTCCAGTTTTCATTAGCCCAGCAAAGGCAAAATGGCATATCTATTTCTTCATGGACCAAAAAATTATTAATTGGTGTTTCTAACAGTCTTTTACCACCAAACCAATAATGATGAAAACAGAATCCGCTAATTCCATATTTACGGGCAAGCTCAATCTGTCTCTTCATTACTTCAATGTTACACAAATCATAAAATCCGCTATCTATTGGCAGTTGCGGTTGATGATGTCCTATAAATTGCGGAACAGCTTTAGTCACATTGGTCCATTCCGTAAAACCTCTCCCCCACCATTTATCATTTTCAGGTATAGTGTGAAATTGTGGAAGATAAAAAGCTATTAACTTGACATCCTCTTCCTGAAAATCAACGTAAAAATTCTCATCATAATCTATAAATTCGTCGGACTTACTGCTAGTACTCTTAAACAGACTATTAATATACTGCTCATATTGTTCAATTGTAGGTTTTACAGCACTTGAATGAGATAGCGATGACTGATCTTCTTGCATGGAGGACAACAATTCCCCTAGCCAATTGCCTGGTAAAGTAATTTTACCTTCCTCTACTCCCATTTCCAACAACTGAACTTCCATGTCGTATGAGTGCATCAATGAGGCAATAATGACAATGTCTCCAAAACCAACCCTCTCTCTTTTGGGATTATAAACGGGAATTCCATTAATGGTAGTTCCATTTTTCAATGCGTTATTATCAAAAAATCCTTTTATCTGATACTGAAAGTTACCAGATAAAATACCTTCGCTTAAATGCTGTAATACAGCTTGTCCCCCCTGCCCCGTTCCAAAAATAAATATCCCAATTTCCTGCCCCTGTAAGTCTCCTTTACTACTCATCTCCTTATATATACGCTGAAGATTAGATAAAAGCGACCGGGCGTCATCAATCCTCTCAGGTTTAGTATCATTCATCACCTTTACCTGCCTCTCGTAGAATGAAATCTTCCAGTCTTTTTGAATTAGTATCACTATCAGTCACTAAGAGGTAGCTTTTCAAAATAATATCCATCGAAGAAATGTACATTTTCTTTGAATCCCATTTTTATTAACTGTCTGGCAATTTCAATGTAATACTGGCTACATACAATAATAACCACATTCTCTTTATTTTCTTGCATTAAATTCTTAGGCTCATATATCATTATGTCATTTAATGAACAATCCCAATTTTGCGAATCATGATCCACAAAGTATTCCACTTTTAATGGAAATCGCTTAAGTATATTTTGCCCCATTAAGCCTGCGCCAAAGAATATAATTTTCTTTCCCCTAATCAAATCCACTCTTGCCCTAGCAAAGACGACAAACTGATATGTATGCCCAGTTGTTCTTTTCGATAAAAAATCATTTACACTCATTGGAAATTTATCATATTCTTGCTTGAATTCTGTATCCTGCGGCAAGATCGTAACTTTTTCCCATGCATATATTTCCATTCCATTACTGTCAAATAAGTCTTTTACAGTGTTTTCTGTGAAAAAGAATATATGGGTATCATCCAACAACCCTGTAGAATTATAATTAAATTTGTTTTCCATGAGTTCCATGATAATTGCATTATGAGCAATGTTTGGTATAGAGGCTACCACTTGCCCACCTTGTTTCAAGAATTTCATTGCGTTATTAAATACTTCGTAAGGCTTACGCAAATGCTCTAAAACATCAGCAAAAATAATATAGTCAAATTTTCTATTTCCCAATTCACTTACCCAATTCAGCATATCTAAATCCGCAACAATGATCTTATCAGCGAACAATGCAGCTTTTGCCGCTGCCTCTTCGAATACTTCAATCCCTGTAACACTGCAATTTAACTCTTCTTTTAAATATTTTGTCATATAGCCAGTAGATGTGCCAACTTCCAAAACTGACGAACCTGGTTTTATATGGGAAAGTATAACTGATTGGGAATTGTTACAATTTGCATCCATTTTAATGTCATACTTAAACCGATCGTTTATTAGAAGATCACTTAGATACTTATTGGGAGAAATGATTTTATCTTTTTCTAAACCTAAATTTAATAATTGCAACTCCATACTAGGACCATAGTCAAATGATGCGATAAATACATAATCTCGTACACCTATATTATTGATTCCCGGTGCTGTTATCATTACATCATCCAGCATAGTTCCATGTTTGGATGGATTATTATCAAAAAAACCTTTAACACTACAATTAATACCGGTAGAACACTTGTAGTCTCTTAAGTGTCTTAGCAGATTTTTTCCACCAAGTCCAGTACCAAAAATGTAAACACCAAATTCACCATCTTGTGACAATTCGGCTAGCAAATGCGTAAAATTCATTATCTTTTTGCCCATAATGTGCTCTACTCCGTTCTGTTATTTCTCTGAAATCAATACTTTCCACTACCATTTTATTTCCGAGAGTTAAGTAATGCATTAGCCGTTGCTTGCAAATTACCGTACCCATACTTGCGGTCTGGTTCTAAATGGGCACCTTCCGCCCATTCATTCCAGGCATTTACAAAAACCATTTGCATTTCCGGTTGCAATTGCTGCTTACTAACAGCAATTATACTTTCAAGCCATTCCTGGTATTTTTGTGGATTAGCCCCATGAAAAATCAGCGGATCATTAGGTCTTCTGGCTGTATTATCCCATCCTGGCATAACAGTTCTAAAAATGATAGGACTTTCTTTTTTTCTCTTAACTTGCAAAGTTTTATTTAAATAATAAAGGCTTCTTTCGATATCCTTTGCATAATCATAAATCTGCCCTTTAAATTTTTCATTTATCAGTAATACTTCACTTGTTATATTATGATGTTGAAATTCATGTGGTGGAAACTCAATTAACGCATCAAGCCCATACTTTCGCGGATTATTAAAGCCATAATTCTTTACACCCACTACAAAAATTTCGCCAATTCCTTCGCTAATGCAATACTCTCGCCAACGTTCAACAGTTTCAGCTATATTAGGAATACGCAAAGACCGATAAACTATTAATACTGGCTTGCCTTTTATTCGAATGTATCGACTATCAACGAAATATCGTGCTATATCTTTGATAAATGCTACATCATCTTCAGGAGAGTGGTTTTGAGCAATAAGTATCTCATGTTCCTTCGCATCCCAACGCCGAGTCCAATTCTCATTCGCCCAGCAAAGACAGAAAGGTATATCTAACTCTGGGTGCGTTAAGAAATTGTTCACTGGAGTTTCTAATAACCGCTTACCAGCAAACCAATAATAATGGAAACAAAACCCATATATTCCATATTGTTTGGCAAGTTGAACTTGCCTTTTCATTACATCAATATTTCGTAAATCATAAAAGCCTACGTCAATTGGCAGCTGTGGTTGATGTTGCCCGATGTACTGAGGAATAGCTTTTGTTACATTAGTCCATTCAGTAAATCCCCTACCCCACCACTCATCATTTTCCGGGATAGGATGAAATTGTGGCAAATAGAAAGTAATTAACTTAATATCATTTTCTTGTAATTCAATTTTTAATTTTTCATCATACGCAACAAATTCTTCCGATTTCGTGCTTGCTTGCCTAAACAGGTCTTCAACATACTGCTTATATAATTCTGAATGCGCTTCTTTCGCATATGTATATTTCGTTTCTTGGTTAGCTGACGATGGCAATAATTCCAACAACCAGCTTTCAGGAAGAATAATGTTATCTTCATCCATACCTAACTCTAATAACTGCAATTCTATTTCCTGAGAATAAGAATAAGACGAAACAAGCACAAAATCTAATTCACCAAGAACTAGTTTATGAGGTGGGAAAATGGTTATATCTTCTATTTTGCTTCCGTGTTTGGAGGTGTTATTATCAATAAAACCTCTAATAGTAAACTTGCGATCATCACATTGGTAAGCCTTTAAGTGCTGTAAAGTAACTTGCCCTCCCAGCCCAGTACCAAAAATATATATGCCTATTTTTTTTCCCTTTGAAATTCCCGCATCACAAAGTTCCTTAAGTAATCGTTGAAAATTTGATTGTGTCGGTCCTATATTTTTTTCTTTTTGCTTAACAACATTCATTGCGTCTACCTACCTTCTGTGAAATAGAAATTTTTAGGGGGTTCACTTCCGTATCATAATGGGTATAACACGCCAGAACAACTTACTGTTTTCAAGATCTCTTTTATCATATTCCTCTCTAGATATTATATCTTGATGAGCAATTTTCAAAATAGAATTGTGTCATTTTCATTGTATATTTTTATAACCTTAATACCTAAATTCTCTAAGCTTTTAATCCTGTTATATATTTCCTCCTGAAATGTATAACTAGAAATTATTACACGATCCAAATTACATTTATCCATATCCTGTGGACTAGATATTAAACTACCCTGATAGCTTTTTCCCCATTTTTCTTCACTTGGATCAAAGAAGAATAACTTACAATCAAAGGTACCAATGAGTTCCTGGTACATTACCAGCAATTTATCTGTATGAGTACCCGTGCCATAAATACCAATATTCTTCTCTACGGAATCACTAAATAATTTTTGTAATATAAGTCTAGTGTATTGCAATTTATATTGATAATTGGTTATTCGTTGTGCGTTATGAATAATATAATTAATTCCTAACGTGTCACATTCCTTGCAGATTTCTCTCGTTAATTTCAATTCTTGTATTTCATTTAAGGATAAGCTGAACAGACTTCCTAAAGAATAATCATCACACTCGTTTCCTACTGAGCAACAAGTTAAAATATTGCAATGCTCATCTATCGTTAGCATTTCAAATTGAGGACATTTATACTGCTTGGGTTTTTCATTTACTTTATTCTCTAAATAAAACAAGATTAATTCTTCTGACGCTTTTTTTATCTCTGGATAAGTAAACTCAGATTTTAAATATTTTTTCAGCATGTTATGATCATTTATATATGCGTAAACAGGATACAAATTAATGTCATTTTTACAAGCAAATTTGTATGCATCTTCTACTTCAGTTAAATTAAACTGATATACATGATATGATATCTGCGCTTCACCTTTAAACCCATACTCTCTAAAATTATTCACTATAGTAAGTATATTTTTTTTAATCTTTTCAAAATTGAATCCGTGAATTTTATCATATGAGTTTTGACTAAAACCCGGCATTGAAAAAGTAATATAATTTAGATTTCTCAAAATATCCTCGTCTGTAAAACTTGTTAATACAGAAGCATTGGTACTTAATCCATACTTAATTTCATAATTATTTAGAATACTAATTATATCTTTTAAGTATGGATTTAGAAAAGGTTCCCCCCAATTGTACAGATGAATAAATGATGATTTATCTATCATCTTATTGTCAAACATATATTTGATTGCTCGTTCAAATACACCGGGAGTAATTGATTTGCCTTGAATATTAGAGTCTCGATTTTTTTTACCCGTATAGCACCACGGACACAATGCATTACATTTCCCAGAAATCTCAAAGGTTACCTGCTTATACACATAAACTCCTTCTTTCCCTGCTATTGATGACCCCTATGACCTCAGCCAGGCACATACTTAAGCTGAGATTCTAAGCTTTTATAGTTTTCTGGAAATATATCCAGGCCTTTTTGGGAGTCTTACTCTGTTTTAGAAATTTTCCACAATCAAATATAGAGAATTACCAATTGTCCAAATTTTTGTATGCACTTTGCATTGGAATAACCGTACACGTACTTTCTTCTAATTTGGTGAATATGGACACAGTACAATATATTTTACCATCCAATCCTCATAAGATAGATTATCAAATAGCCCTGGCGAATAATCACAAAAGAATGGTGGTTCTGTTTCTTGTTGCTTGGTATATTGGACAACTTGCATTCCATTCACCTTCCAATTATTTTGGGAATACCAATCATAAAATAAAGTAGGTGAGAATAAATAAAAACCATGATCGAAAATAATTAGAACTGGGAGAGCTGTGTATGGCTCTGCCCCCAACCTTTAACATATTAAAAATATTTTTGAGGCAGTTAGGAATGTGAAATACATTTTCTATAGTCCCATGATCAATAATCACATCAAATTTATTTTCCAATTCTTCAGGTATGCATTCACTATTAAGATCTAAAATGATATCGCATCCTTCAAAAGTACTACAATCTGAAGCACTAATGTTATCGAAACCTATACTCTTAAATACCGTCTCTCCTGAGAGGTAGCCTTTTGCTGCAAAATCTGTTCTATAAGATCTTGTTACCTCTACATTGCTGTTAAGCTTAACATCTGTAATTTTCGCCATTCTGCGAAAATGATTAATACCAAAGTAAATATCAGCTTGTCCTAAAAGCAACAAGTTTCCTGAAAAAGGTCTAATTTTATGTTCTTTCAAAATTGGTATCGGTATCATATTCTCACGAATAAAATCTACGATTTCACTCTCCAACTTCTTTTTTTTCTAAATTCTTTTTATAAATGACTTTCCTATAAATGTCTTCACAACAACGTACCATATGGGCAGGATTACTAGCACTAGTATTAATATAGTTATACCATGCTTCTCCACACCTTTTCCGATATATTTTATTATCAATCAGCTTTGTTAGGACTGCTTTAAACTGCGTAAAATCATCACGTTCTACAATTAAAGGAAGTATTTCAGAATTGAATCTCCCCTCACTCTCATATTCTCCCATAACCGACCAAGCTGTCCGTTGATCGAAGGGTAGAAAATAATTATATTTAAACGATACTACAGGAATTTTCAATGACATTGCATCTTCGAGAACTAGTCCGCCTCCCGATGGATATGTATCAACCATGATATCAGCCATGCCTAAAATACTTAGATAATCTTTTCGATACTCAAGAAAAGTGATTCGTTTTTTCAATTCTACATTCAGTATATTTTTAAGGAAATCTGGTTCATAACCCGCAACGCCCATAGCAATGAAATGCAATTTTTTATTAGAAGCCAGTAACTCCAAAATCGCCTCCCAGATCTCAATATTTTGAAATTTATTATACCGTCCGGCCATCATCAAAATAATAGCATCATTGGCAATTGCGAAATTGGAACGGGGATAACATTCTATTTTATCAAGAGATGTATACTTATTTTCCAGCTTAACTCTAAAACTTTCACTCATACTCTCCATAGTTTCAGCTGCAGTCCAAGATATTGTCGCATCAAGGCAATGGGCTGAAAATACAGAGGGTGCGCCTGATAATTGCCCTATCATAACAGGAGCAGGGCATAATGATGCAATATAATAATGGTGAAGATCAGCAAGCAACGCACTGAAGACTAATACATCAGGTTGAAAGTTGTAAATTTGACTTGCTACCCAATTAAAGTGTAGGTGGGTATTTGAATTATCATTCCAATCTCCTATAATCACCTGGCAACCACATTTGCGCAATAACGCGATATGTTCATTTCCACACACAGATAAATCTATTTTGGATTGCGTATCTGGAATAAACACAGCCACCTCAAACTTTGATTTATCATGGTATTCTACAAAAGTAAGTAGTACCTTCATTAATGAAGAATTATTATCAATGGCACCATATGCGAGATATGCTACACGTATTTTTCTCTCTGTTATATTATCGCACCAAGGATATTCCGTAAATCGATATGGCGTTGCTAGCTGTTCAATGCGATCTAATATATCAAAATCATATTCATAGTTATCAGTTTTTGTATGATGATATAGAGCCATCTTGCTCATATTAAAATAATTCAACGCTACACCAATTTTATTTTGTTTGACTAAACGCATGCCTACCCGCTTATACGCTTCTTTAATGGCATTATAATCTTGTAAAGCCTCACAAATCTGAACAAACAGAGATTCAATTTCCATAGAATACTCTGACGTAATCCATGCTCTATTTATAAATATTCTTGCCTGCTCAAAATCCTTTATTTTAAAATAGGCTTCTGCCATTTTTACATTAGCCTTGATTCGGTCTTCTTTCCCCTCAAGACACATATAAGGGAGAAGCTCATCAGATGCTATTTTTTCTCCAGAAGTCACCCGCTCTAATACGTTTTCCAGATCATCTTGCCATGAATTATGTAAAAGCTCCACCTTGCTCCTCCTTATTTTCAATAAAATAAACAATAAGCATGCTTTCTATTAATTTGGAACTGCAACTATATTAGGGCTTAAGCTTTTTAAGTAATCTCTAGAACTTGGTCCATAATTTGCTATTAGATCAATAACAGATACCGCACCTTCAAACTCTCCCCATGCCTGATTATATTGCTTATAGTCATAACTTTTATATTCTAAATCAATACCATTTTCCCTAAAAAGACCCTCATCTAGATAAGAACCTGCATTGGGTCCTGAAACATACGCCGTAGCACCGACTTTATTCAATATCCTTATCAATCGCTCAGTTTTTTCTCCCGTCACTTCATACTCTTTGGACATTACAAATGGAGTTTTTATCTGGAGATATCTACATATTGACTTAATTAGCCGAATATTGAGTTCACTAATTGATTGATCACAACTTTTATAAGCCTCATCTAATATAAAGAGTATATCTTCTAAAAAAGGAGTCTTTCTATAATTCTCCTTAATTTTGTTTTTATGATCTATATGCCAAGGAAATGAATAGTCAATGCAAGTTTCACATATTATTTGAGATAGTGGTCCACACTTAATCGGAACAGTAATCCATTTAAGTCCATGATTTGTTTTTATTCGGTTTCTGTTACGCCAATCTCCCTTTGTATATTGTACATCATCATAAAAAATGAATAAATCAACATCGTCAATAAAATCAAAATAACCCCTCCAAGGGAGATAATTAGATTGTATAATACCAACTTTCAAAGACTTACATGATTTCGCAAATTGATTCCTTAATGATAAAGTTGACATTTCTCCTCCTTATAGCACCACTGAAATAAAGATTTCATCCCATAACAGCTATATACTTTTCCTCCTGGCGGCAAAAAGTTTCCGCGTAAATTGCTGTCCCAACTCAAAATTAGGATTATTTATAATTAAATCAGTAATAGCCTGATTGACTCCCTCATAACACGAAAAGGCATCATCAAAACAGATCCATCCACCTTTGACCAAATATTTCTCAATATTTTTTACATCTTGGCAAACTCCTTGATAGCTATGGTCTCCATCAATAAACGCAACTTTACATTTAAAATCAGAGGGCAGTGTTTCTAGAAGTGCTGATGAATCACCCCTATATGGTTTTACAATTTCAAGAAGAGTGTTTCGCCTCATGTTTTCTTTGAAGATTTCTAAGCTGCTTTCATTCTGCTGATATATTGGTAAAATTTGATTTTCAAACGGTTCTTTCCAAACTGTTTGTTCCATATATCCGCCATATTTTTTCCCATTTATTTCAACCTCAAGTGAATAACTTCCATCCGCATTTTCCTTCCAATCATTTTTTTCTGGAAACAAATCTACCGCAATCACTTGAGTGCCACCAATTAATCGCGCAGCCTTTCCTAAAACGGCAGCAGATCTTCCACACCATGATCCTATTTCAATAATATCACCTTGCAAACCACAAGTCATATATACTAGATTAAATAAAGTGTACAGTTGATCAATTGGACTCCACCCTGGAATATCCTGAACCATCTTTTCAATTTGGTTAATTATTGGATCTTTTATATTACTCATTGCAACCCCTCCAGTATTTTTAACTTGCTAAAATATTTTTTTACAAATTAGTAACTTTTTCAGCAGATCCTATAATGGTACTCCTTTTCCAAAACAATCATAAAATTTAGCCCCTTTTTACTCTTGGAAACCAAAACTTCATCTAATAAATACATATTGAATAGCATTTTTTTCACAGCCAACCAATAAAGCACTTCACAACCTACGTCCACATAATTGGCAACACTTAGATGCAAGGTTGATACAACCGCATCCTCAACTCCAAACTCACAGTTAGGATGTTGCACTCCAAAATGCGAAAGTGTTTTACGAAAGTGAAAACCTTCAAGAGCCTTAAAAAGTAAAAAGCCGAATTCCCATGGAGCATGTTTTCGGCGAATTTCGAGTTTGACAATATATACTCAGCGACATCGTTTGCACCAAATATAATAATATTTTCTTCCTTAGAAACCTACTGAGACCATACCCCTTCTACGGCTAGCTGATACTTGACTGGCAATATTATTTTAAGTTTTTCTCCATGACTCAAATCAAATAACTTAGGACCATCACACCAGTTCAAATATCGCCCCACTACCTTAGGGCTACGAATTAAATAGAGCGGTAACGGTAGTATTCTAATAATAGAAATAATAAATAACATACAATTGCAACAAATGCATCTCCAACATTCAATTTTCCCACCCCTAATCATCTCTAAACTCCTGTACCATATCCGCATAACTTCTACCTTTTCCTGGCCAGCGAATTGCTTGCCAATCCGGACACTGTCCACAAAATGAATGGTCCGAATAGTTGTTTGTCAAATGTGCTTGCCTAAGTTGTTTATAAAACGCCCCTAGCCACACTTCTTTGATAGAAGTGGTTCGATAATCTATAAAGGTAGCACCATGATTCCAATCTGCAGGGCAAAAAGATAAGTATCCTCTTGCATTTAAAACGATGCGTTCCCAAGGATAAAGACAAGGATATCGGTTTTCCTTTACTTCTTCCTCATGCATCTCACTTGCTATATTCATGACTGCTCCCGCCGCAGAATGCAATCTACGTACAACTACATAATCCGCTCCGCTATTTTTCCAAAAAGCTTCAAATGCATTTGTTTCATGTGTATTATAAGGCTGCTCAACAAAGCTCACCACTACTTTTGTCTTTGATTTTGATTTACTCACCCATTCTATTAAATTTAAAACATTTTTTCGAGTAGTACCTAAATCACCATTGACTCGGATTTTGGAGTATATTTCATCTGAAAAAGCATCAATACTTATATCTATCATGTGAATACCTAAATCCAAAAGTCTTTTCATCGCTATTTCATTCATAATGGTTCCATTTGTAGTAAGAGTTACAAATACACCGGAATATTGAACAGCATATTCCAGCATCTCATAGATTTTAGGATGTAATAGCGGTTCTCCATTACTAGTGTAACGAATATATTGTGTAGACCCTTGACCATCTTTTTTTACCTCATCCACTAATTTAGTATTAAGTTCAGCTTCCAAAGAAAGCGCTCCGTAATATTTAGATTTTTTAAATTCGGAATGAGGACAATGAATACAAGCAAGATTACAAACTTCGGTCACATCAACAATAATTTGCGAAGGAAATTCTGCTTTCAATCGATCATAAAAGCCATATTCGAAAGTTGGTTGATTTTCCATAAAAAACTCCCTATTATTTTATGATATCTACTAAATGCCGAATCACATACTCAACATCATCACGGGTCATACTGGCACTAATGGGAAGCGTCATAATACGTTCAGCAATTCGTTCAGTATTCAAAAGTTTTTTTTGCAGTTTAACACCTTTTAAATAAAATGGCATTGTATGTACTGGGGAATAATGTATACTGGCCCCAATGTTGAGTTTGCGTAATGCTAACACTACTTCATTTCTAGAAAGAATCATATTTTCTAATGGTAATTGGACAGTGAGCAAATGACGAGAATGATGGAAATGTAATATATTAGTCTGAAATCTAATTTCCGGTAATTCTTCACTTAGCTTATTACAATATTCCTGTGCAATTTTTAGTCGAATATCATGAAACTCGGATTGCCTTCTTAACTGCACTCTACCAATACAAGCTTGTAAATCTGTAAAATTCGCCTTATATCCTAGTTCCATCATCGCTGGAGTAAACCCTGATTGGGGCTGAATAAACCGTTTCCAGGCATCTGAAACTAATCCATGCTGACGCAAGGAACGCAAACGATCCGCAATCTCATTGTCAAATAACGCAATGGCTCCGCCTTCACCCGTTGAAAGATTTTTATTTGCATAAAAACTAAAACAAGTCAAATTTCCTGAGGAACCAACCAGGCTTTCATCTGTAAACCTAGATCCCAACGCATGAGCTGCATCTTCAACTATTGCTATATGGGATGGTAATACCTTTCGTATTGCAGCTACATCCACCGCCAGGCCACCAAAGTGTACAACCATTACAGCCTTTGTATGCGGAGTTACCTTTTTTAATATTTCTTCTGGTGTTACACAAACTGTTTCCCGATCTACATCACAAAATACAACTTTTGCCCCTAAATGTAAGACCACATTCGCTGTGCTGCACCATGTCAAACTTGGACAGATTACTTCATCACCTGGTCCTATGCCACTCGCAAATAAAGATAAGAAAAGAGCTGATGTACAAGAATTCACTGTTACGACATGAGGCACTTTTAAATATGTACACAACTCTTCCTCAAACGCTATCGTTTCTGCCCCCATTCCTATCCATCCTGAACGCATAACGTTGGTGACAGCCTTAATCTCTTCATTAGAAAAATTTGGTCTTCCAAAAGGTAAATAATCATTTCGGATTTGAGTCATATAAACTCCCCTTCTTATTTTTTTATTATAATACCTATAGATACCCCAATGTTGAGGACAGTTTTGTGTTTATAAGAAATACCAATTCGTTATAATGCCCCTTAAGATAGTACATATTTCACTTGAATGTAATAACCGATCCAGTTATATATCCTTTATCAATTCCCGGTAATATTCCACCCAGCCATCTGTCAACAGTGAATTTGATGTACCTACAATTAATTGCAAGTTTCATAATATACCTCCAAATGAGTATGGAAAATCTATTGACTTTCCATACTCATTGCAGTTCCACTTTGCAAGACAAAAAGAGATGTTTACACCTTCGTGTACTCAAAACATTTTCCATTTGATTACTCACCATAACCCCTTCATTCCTGCTATCTTTCCGATTATATAAAAATGCCTTACCATTCACTGCATAATCCCGCTTGTCCTATCCACGCTGTATATCCAGACCAAAACGTTAATATACATCCAATGTGTAATAATCAAGTAAAGAATTAAATTTGCGGCATAAGATAAAGAAATTAGGAGCTTTCTAGGTGATGCACTTTGACACTCCAGCAAATACCTCTTCTGGAGTTAACACGCCACTTAACACTAGGATAAGCAAAGGCTAAAAGAGCAATATATCTAACATTTTTACCATAATTAGTAATTCAAATAAACAAAAACCTATTTGTTATAATAAATAAGATGCAAAATACTGCATCGTCTTCCTCTCTAAATTAAATTTATTCTCCATACCTTTTTTGCTGCACAGCAGCATTAATAAAATACCAATCTGGATATTTCGTCATAACATTTAATATATCGACATAATTGAACTCCGAATTAAGCGGATATAATTCCTCAATAATATGTTTGATCAATTGAAAATCCTCAGCTGTATCCACTGTCCAGCGATGCTGGCTCAAATCTTCTGGAAAATTCATATATTTTATCCTGTATCGTTCTGGATTACTTATATAAACAAAGGGTGTCACATGCTCCCTTTCTGGCCCTTGAGTAGCCTCCTTGAAACATTCAGCCAACACTTTAAAGGACAGGACCTCTGTATCTAGCCCCCGAGGACACTTTTCTAGTCGAATATAATCATACTGGGTGTAATGGTTCAAAAAATAGCTGATCACTTCATCACATACTGCTGGATCGATAACTGGGCAATCAGCAGTAATACGCACTACTACATCAGCTTGATGGGCTATAGCAGCACCATAATACCTCGCCAGCACATCATCCTCTAAGCCACGGAAATAGGTCACAGAAAGTCGCTCACATAAATCCACAATTGGTTGGTCGGTATCATTGATGGTAGTAGCAATGACTATCTCATCCGCCGATTTTATTCTTTTTAACCGTTCTATTTGAAGTTCCAACAAAGGCTTATCTAAAATAGTCTTTATTACTTTTCCCGGAAGCCGAGTTGATGTCATTCTTGCTTGTACGATAATTACTGTTTTCATGCTAAAACCTCTTTGAGAGTTTTAATAACATAATTTTGGTCTACTTCTATCATTGCTGAATATAGAGGAATGCTAATTGCTGTCGAATAATAATATTCACTTACAGGGAAATCGCCCCAGCAAAAACCCAATTGACGATAATAAGGTTGGGTATGAACCGGAATATAATGTAAATTCACTCCAATACCAGCTTGACGTAATTCTTCAAATATCTGCTTATGAGTTTTGGCTATTTTATCTTCCTCTAAGCAGATTACGTATAAATGGTATGCTGAGTATGTGTCTGGATGTTGCCATGGTAATACGATTGGCAAGCCTTGTAGTTCCTGATTATACTTGTCAGCTACTACATGTCGTTTCATCACAAACTCATCCAATCGTTCCATTTGACTAATCCCTAATGCAGCTTGTATATCAGTCATCCGATAATTATAGCCTAAATCAATTTGCTGATAGTACCATGGACCATGAGGGTCTTCCGTCATCAAATCTGGATCTCGAGTAATGCCATGGCTGCGAAATTGAATGAGTTCTTGATAAAGTTCCTGGTTATTCGTTAGTACCATTCCGCCTTCAGCAGTAGTAACAATTTTCACAGGATGAAAGCTAAAGACTGTCATATCAGAATACAAGCAGCAACCAATCTTTTCATCTTTATAACTACCGCCAATAGCATGAGATGCATCTTCAATAATAGTAAAACCAAATTCTTTAGCAAGCATTGAAATCTTATCCATTTCGCAAGACTGCCCAGAAAAATGTACAGGGATAACTACTTTGGGCAGCTTCCCTTCTTTCTTGGCGACAATTAGCTTTTGTTCCAATTTTTCAACACTCATATTATAGGTACGAAAATCAATATCCACAAAATCAACTGCTGCACCGCAGTAACGTCCACAATTAGCAGATGCTACAAAAGTATTAGGTGACGTCCACAATATATCTTCCGGTCCAAGACCAGCCGCCATACATGCAATATGTAAGGCGGAGGTTGCACTATTCACCGCTACGGCATATTTAGCGCCACAATACTTCGCTATTTTCTTTTCAAATTGCTCAATAGTTGGTCCCTGGGTTATCCAATCTGACTGTAAAACATGAATTACAGCCTCAATATCGGCCTGATTAATATCTTGCCTGCCATATGGAATATATTTCACCTAGATCATCTCCTGCAACTCTTTTACAGTCAAAATTTGAGGATTAGTACCTGAATTATATTCAAATCCTTGTGCTACACAATGCCCTTTTTCCCCTATAGCATTAATTGTATAATCAACTGGTGCTACAAACGTAATGGATGGACGAATTACATAATGATCAGCAAATTCCAAGGTTAAATGAGAATCATCAATAGGACACATGATTTCATGTAATTTCTCTCCTGGACGAATGCCAATTTCTTTGATAGGCAGCTTAGGTCCAATAGCTTTAGCTAAGTCTGAGATCCGACTTGACGGAATTTTAGGCACAAATATCTCCCCACCATACATTCTGCTAAAGGATTGCAATACAAATTCAACCCCTTGAGGTAATGTTATCCAAAACCGTGTCATACGAAGATCTGTTACTGGTATTTCACTTACCCCTTCAGCCACTAATTTTTTAAAGAAAGGTACAACCGAACCACGAGAACCAAGAACGTTCCCATACCGAACAACCGCAAAACGTGTCTCATGACCGCCCGCGATATTATTGCCTGCTACAAACAGCTTATCAGACACCAGCTTGGTTGCTCCATAAAGATTAATAGGGTTGGCAGCTTTGTCGGTAGATAAAGCAATTACCTTTTCTACTCCATTATCAATTGCTGCCTTAATTACATTTTCTGCGCCATTGATATTGGTTTTAATGCATTCCATAGGATTATATTCAGCTGCTGGCACCTGCTTTAATGCCGCAGCATGAATTACATAATTTACACCTCGCATTGCCTGTCTCAAACGCTCTGCATCTCTTACATCACCTAAGAAATATCTCATGCAGGGTGCGTTAAATTCCTGTTGCATCTCATATTGTTTCAATTCATCACGAGAAAAAACAATTAGTCGCTTTGGTTTATATCTCTCCAATATAGTCTTAATGCAACCCCTACCAAAAGAACCTGTACCACCAGTAATTAGTACTGACTTATTATCAAATATGGACTTAGCTTCACTCATGCTTTTTCTCCTCAGCAAACATTATAGTCTGTTCAATTAAATCTCTTACACGTTCAACACCTTCAAAGATTTTTCCATAATAAATATTGTAATCAGCAATAGCTTTCTGAATATCATTATCTTTAAAATACATCGCTTCATTGCGACGAAAAAGTACATGATGAATTGTGTGATGAGCGAGAATCTCAACTGCTGGACGAATATAAGTATCCTTCTCAAATGCTTGAAATGTATCGTTGATGTTATTGGAATATTTTTGAATCTTATTTACGTTTTTACTTTCGTAAGCCAGCTGCAGCTGTTTTAATCGTTTAAGAACTGATGCCATTGCATCAAAGACATGATTCGCATCTGCAAGGCGACAGTAAAGAATGGCAAGTACTTGTTCTATCGGTATCTTGCAGAATTCCTGCTGAGTCTGATCGATTACAGATCGGACATCTATTGGTTTATCACAATAAGTAGACAGTACTTCCCTAAGTGTCTTGATCTGCGTACCTGCAATCAAGGCGCCACCTTCAGTAGCATTGATATACACACGATTATTTTTAGTGTTAATCCACTTTTCAATAAATAACCGAAACTGAGAAAAGGTGCGATTTGTCCATACCTGCCCGCCATCATTTGCTTTAACCGGAAAAAGTTCGACATTATCTCCGGCTGAATATGTATTAATATTAGTTCCAGCTTCGCCATAGTTCGTCCCAGACGCGTGGGTACGACCATCATTTGCAAAAGCCAAATCTTGCCCAATAAAAATAATTGGATCAGCTCCCATTTTATAAGCAGCTGTCATTGCACTATGTGCAGCCGTACCTCCGGTTTCCAAATCACCCTTGTATTCTACAGCACCTTCGAACCAGTTATGAATAAAGGATTGGTTCGTCGCAGCAAAGATTGGTCCTTGAAATGTTTGTAGAATCGCCGGATAGGATTGTATATCGGTAATCAAAGCAACTTCTTGACTGTCATATTCTTTGAAGTGATCATAGTTAAATGATATAGGATCTATACTAACAATAAAATCAGGAATAATACCGTGTTTTTGCAATGGCCGTGCTGCTGTCCCCACGGCTATTATAACAGCGCGTCCTTTAGCTTCACGCAGCAGTTCGATATTATTATTGAGAGAAGGACCTGCAGCTACGATAATCGCAGGAACTCCCTTAAATTTATCAAAAAGGGAATCAACTCCTGGATGAGTACAATATTCCATGAAATTTAAAATTGTACTAGAAACTATCTCTGGTCCAATCTTTGCAATAGTCTCTAATTCCATAACTGTCGAATCGACAACCTGCTTTATAGATGTCATAGCTTTTGAATAAAAATCATTATATACAGTCTGATGACCAGATAATCCTGTAATGACAATATTATGAAAACGAGTCGCATCATAAAAAGTAAAAAAGTTATTATGCAGATCCACCAGTGAATCACCAATATGTATAAAGACCCGTTTCGATGCAAGGATATTACATAAGTCTCGGGTCTGCATAGCTAATTGGAATACTTTGCGGTCCGGCTCTATCACAAATAGAGAAATTCGTTCATCCAACTGCTCCAGCAGCGCCTCAACCAGATAGCCTAAGCCCAGACCGTATACAACAAGCAAATCACCAACTTGCACTTCAAGTGTATTAACCAACCGCCGCACTTCTTTAATAGGGTCAACAGAGCTATGAAGAAAGACACGCTGCCCCATTTTGCCAGCAACACGCAATGTAGGAAGCTCAGAGCGGCTTGGAAGTATTTCAACAGCAGAATCATTTGCGGCAGATTGCATCGTGAGAGCAATATCTGCATAATGCTTCTGATAAATTAACCAATTTTTTTCTTTCAATTTTGGGAACTGCATATCCACAGATATATTTGACTTTTCTTGCATTCTTATACCTCCCGAGCCGGCACTCCTATTACCTTTCTATTTTCTGCTACATTCTTAATAACAACAGTACCTGCACCCACTATACACTTACTGCCAATTTGAATGCCTTGAATCACAACTGCTCCCGTTCCAATATGCGCTCCCTCTCTTATATGAACACTTCCTGAAAGAATTACCCCGGGAGTTAAGTGCACATGGGAACCAATCAAGCAGTCATGATCGACAGAACATCCTGTATTTATAATAGAATTGATTCCAATCTGACAACCTGGCTGTATAATCGCCCCAGCCATGATTTGAGCGCCTTCTTCAACCGTAGCATTTGAGGACACAATAGCAGAAGGATGTATGATCGTTTTAAATGAATACCCTAATTGTTTAAATTGATGAAAAATCTGTGTTCGAACTGTAGGAAGACCTATAGAACCTAGTCCATTAACAAGAAAAATCTCTTCTGGCGTATATTGAGGAATAACTTCATCAGTACCGATTATGGGTATGCCCAAAATAAACGTACCTTGCTTCTCCGGATTGTTATCCGTAAGACCCAAAATCTTAACCGAAGATGCCAATAAAGTATCAACCACAACTTTAGCATGACCCCCAGCGCCGACAACAATAACAGGACGGTTCATAATTTGATCCTTTCATCTGGCTTATAGTCCTGCTGGGCAATTCTTCCCATACAATTCCAATACAGCATCGGAGAAAGACCATTTCCCGGACGTTTTGCCGACAGATTTTTTTCTGTAAATACTTCACCCTTTTTAATTGCCTGGCTTGCCACCAGGCTCTTACGAGCCACAATCTTATTCTTACTCTCCGAGGGCATGGGAAGCTTATAAGAATTTCCTAACGCTTCTTCAACTTGTCGTATAGCCTCAATCATTCTTTTCAAATTTTCCGGTTCCAAAGATGCTTTATGATCTGGGCCTGGCAAGCTATGATCCAGCGTGAAATGTTTTTCGATAATCACTGCACCTCGAGCCACTGCGGCAATAGGTACAGCAATACCTGGTGTATGATCAGAAAAACCAACTGTCAGCTGAAATGCATTCTTCAAGGTATCGATAACCCTTAAATTTACTTCGGAAAAAGGTGCAGGATACTCTGTAGTGCAATGCAGCAAACTGACCTTTTCCTGCAGCAGTTTTCGCCCATGGATCGATGAATAGGCTTCCTGAAACGCACCAGCACTCGGAATTACGCTATCTTCCATATATCCGAACGCTAGTACACTAAGTGCCATTTCTATCTCACCTAACGTGCTCATACCAGTGGATAAAATGACTGCTTGATTGGTACGGGCAACCTCTAATAAAAAAGGAGCATTTGTTATTTCTCCTGATGAAATTTTGATATATGGCAGTTTAAAACGGGTTAATAGTTTCAAACTTTCTAAATCAAAGGGAGTCGACAAAAACTGTATGCCCTTCTCTAAGCAACGCTGAATTAACTGGTGATGAGCCTTTTCATCTAGTTCCAATTTTTGTATCATTGCAAATTGAGATTCGTCCGCATCTGTTGTCGCTTTTTGATATTCTGCCTTGCCAGCATCTTTACTTACCAAATTTTCCGCACGAAACGTTTGAAATTTAATAGCATCAGCACCACTTTGCGCAGCAATATCAATCAGTTCCATTGCCATCTCTAACGAGCCATTATGATTCACTCCAGCTTCCGCTATAATGTAGGTCTTTCCTGCCTGATTCATTTTGTGCAATCCACCTCAAAAAATCGTTTTTTGATTAATAAATTTCTATCAAAAATATTTTTTAATACCCCAACTATCTTTTGTGAGCTAGTTCCATCACCATATGGATTGATAATATGTGAGCAATCTAAATGAAAGGAGGCTTTAATAGCAGCAATAACAGCCTGTTTCTCCGGTAAGCAGTTGATCACCGATCCGACTTGAATACGTCCCTTTTGCCGATCTCCCACATTAATTGTCACTTTTTTAAATGATGGAACCTCATATATACCGCTAGAGGAATTTCCCAATACTGCATCGACCTGCTTGATAACACTAAAATAACGTTTTTGTCCCAAACTAGTATAAGCGCATGTATGATGAGGATGTTTCATAACATATTCATCAATCATTTGGATTAAAGCTCGTCCGCAAGTATCAGAGTTTGGTTTGGTAAAAATAACACCTAAATTCTCACCAAAAGAATCCAAGCTATCTAATATGGCCTGAAACTGCTCGGCTGGCTGCTGCTGATCGAGGGTGGCAGGATGGAAGGTTACTAACACATTTCGAGATTTAAATGTAAAGTTTAGTTCCTTTTCCAATTCTTCTTTACTAAATAGCTCTAAACTTTTAATTTGATCAATACTAGGACTGCCAACACAAAAAATATGATCTGGGTTCTCGCCCATTTGCTTCACTCGTTTTGCTGAAATTTCATTTGTCACAAAATGTAAATGCGACATTTTAGTAATACTATGGCGGATGGCTTCATCAAATGCCCCTTCCGTAGTATCACCGCCAGCAATATGCGCAATGGGAATTCTAGCTACCATTGCTGCCTGCACTGCTGCCAATATCTCATAACGATCCCCTAATACTAAAAGGAAGTCTGGCTGTAATCGTTCAAGAGCGTCTGCAAAACCAATAATCCCTATTCCAATAGATTTCGTGATTGCAACTGGAGTATCACTGGATAATAACATCTCTACCTTCGCATCAATTATAAATCCATCTGCTTCAATTTCTTTATATGTCAAACCAAACTCAGGTGAAAGATGCATTCCTGTGACAATCAGCTGCAATTGTAATTGGTCATCCTCTCCAATCATCTTCATCAGTCTTTGTAACAGTCCATATTCTGCACGAGTACCAGTGACTACACAGATTTTCTTCTGCGCATGTTTCATACTTGCCTCTTTCATAAGAATACACTGCTGGGAATATTAATGATTCGTGCTTCCAGCTCTTCAGCAGTATGAACATCCATTCTAGGACAATTCGAAAACATTGGCAGTTTATGCATTAAGATCCAAACAGGCCGGGTCATAATCCCATCGTTATTAGTGGCCGTTAAAATAGCATCACGATATTCTTGATAACCATCTTCAAGCATCAACACATTTAACCAGTAGTTGCTTTGGGCAAAAGCGGGCTCCTGAAAAACACGTACTCCGGTTAATGAAGAAAAAGCATCAATATATCGATTTGTCAAATTCCTTTTTCGTACCAGGAATTCTGGCAATTGTTCCAATTGCGCACAACCTAAAGCTGCATTAATGTTAGGCATGCGATAATTAAAGCCAATCTGGTCATGATAAAAGTTCCATTTATGCGGCAGCTTTGCCGTTGTCGTAATATGTTTTGCCATTTTACCCAGCTCTTCATCATTCGTTAAAATGGCACCGCCGCCACCGGTCGTTATCGTTTTATTACCGTTGAAGCTCAATGTAGACAGCTTACCCCAATTTCCTGTATGACGCCCTTTATAAAAAGAACCCAGAGATTCCGCAGCGTCTTCAACTAATTCTAACTCAAACTTCTGACATACAGCTAGTAAAGACTCCAAATCCACAGGGTGCCCGAATGTATGCATTGGAAGCACTGCTTTGATTCGACGACCTGTTTTTATATTATAGCAACCATCTTTCTTACTCTCAGCAATTTGTAATAAATACGATTCTAGCTTATAGGGATCTAATCCTAAGGTTTGTTCGTCACTATCAGCAAAATGCGGAATTGCCCCACAATAAGTGATAGCATTGGTAGTAGCAATGAACGTAAGGGTCGGCACGATAACTTCATCGCCCTTTGTTACTCCTGCTAATTTCAGAGCGACATGTAATGCTGCCGTGCCATTTACCACAGCAACGGCCTTTTTAACCCCTGTATAGTTCGCCAGCTCCCGCTCAAACTGATCCACATATTTCCCTACGGAAGAAACCCAGCCAGTATCCAGACATTCCTTTACGTAGCTCCATTCATTACCATGAAAGCAAGGTTCATGAAGAGCGACGGACTCTCTCTCTTCAGATAGACATGTTTTGAAAACCTTCATCACCATAGATGTATCAAAATTTTTCTGTGTCATCATTCTATATCGGCCACTATAGTATCTTGTATCGAATACCAGAGTGAAATCCGCCTCCTACTTTAAAAATAATAGTTTTTATTATGGATTATTACTGAGATAATTTTCAGTATACGATAATAGTTCCTGCATCATACCAGCAGTGTCAAATAGTTTATCACCAAGTAATCTAGCATGGTTTCTTTGAGCCAGATAAAATTGCGGATCTGCGATACACTTTTGCAAGAAAGCTATAATTTCTTCCGTTTTATCAAATGATTGTTCTAGCCATAACTGATAATAAACATCGCCATGCGGCCTTGTAATAATAGGAAGTCCCTCCATCATAGCTTCTGCCCCTGATGTCGCTCCCCCTTGCCTTAGAGGATTGAGATATGCATTACACAAAGTATAAACGGATTGAATATCGCTTCGATGTCCTGTACAACTTGATCTTTCTTTAAGCAGACTACGTTGCAGCATCACTTTTTCATAGTTATGATATCCGCCAATAAATAAGATGTAAGCAGTTGGAACTTCCTGCAATATCTGTTCTATCTGTTGAATAAACTCCTGAGTCACTTCTACATCCAGTCGGTTTCCAACAATACAAATAATAAAGGCATTATTAGGAAGATGTAAATCACTTCGTATAAGATGATTTTTCTTTTCTTTCCTCATAAAGGTATAGTGAATAGGAAAAACTCTTTCTGATTTTATATTAAAAGCATTAAAAATTTCTTGATCACTCGGTAAAGGTTTCCTTGGTATCGCCCAGCAACTCCCTGCATACATTGGTAAGATTCCTCCGCAAGGAACGGTTACAACAGTCGTAAAACAACTGCATACATCAGCAGTTAAGGTAGTATCACTAACAGATATTACAAATTCGGGATTATAATCATTCACTAGATTTACAATATGTTGTATCTCCTGAAGATTGGGCATATTCAATTTAGCTTGATAAAATTTATATCTTTCATTCTCAAATTCAATATAGTCTATGGTGTTATAAACTTCACTAAAATTAGCCTTAAACGTTTCACAAAGAGGCAATGAACTCTCTCTCAAAATGTCCGCAGAATTAATGATAAACACTTCTTTACCCATTTTTCTCAAGTTACGGGCATAGTCAAGCACATTCCGAGTTGGGGCATGTTCTATCCCCAAGAATTGGCTGGTAATGATCACAACTCTATCTTTATTTCGTAATTCCTGAGATTCTGCCTTTGGCAACTCAACCATATTGATGACCTCATCAACACAATGTTGGTAAAAGCGCCTATATGAAATAACTTCTTCTATGGTGAATTCTAATTTTCCGACGAATAACAAACTCTTAATCGTCCAAAATATAGAAGATTTTTCGTGAATACTTAGCTGATTATATACGGTTTCATCAAACATTTTTAATATATGTTTTTTATCCTTTGTTAGCTTAAATAAAAGAGAGCTGAGACAAATTTGACTTTTTAAGGTAAATCTAGGAAATAATCCTTCAAGGTAAGCTATTGCTTTTTCTTTTAACAACAAATCCAACTGAGTATATTTTTCTATTATGTTCTGAAATAAGCAATGAACGATTTCAAAATTCTTAAAGGTATGATAAGCAAAAGGGATAAAAATAGCCATTAAGATACTTACTGGCAACTCGTACTTTCTAGTAAGATAACAGATTAAATCTTGAACTAATTTACTACCTAAAACATCTTCCCATTCTTGTGACATATTAGGACGGGGTAGAGAAAGGCTTCGATCTTTCTCATATAGTGAAATATACATTAAATAATTAATGACAAGCGGAATTATATGGTCCCAATCTTCAAATATAATTTGAATTGGCTTCATTTCAGCAACTATTGAAAAATCAGAGAAATCATTCAGCGCAGCCACACGATTGCCGAAGTTATTTTCCTTCCATTCGCTATCAACATACAATATATAGTCTTCAACGGCGAAGTATTGCATATGATACCAAGCGAATAAAAGAGTCTTAATATTACTCATTACTGAAATGGATTCTATTTCTTTATAATGATGATGTAAATATCCCATTGCACTATCTAACGTATCTAACTCAAAATTCGAGATTTCTTCATCCTCAAACAAATGAACTGTATAGCCTTCTTGCTCAAAGGCATCCAACAATGTTACAAATTGAGCTCTATTTTCTATTCTTGCTGCAAGCACTAACAAGATCTTCGCCATAGTTACCATCCTTCATATATCATTACAAATTATAAATATCACTTTTATAGCCTTTTATATTATCTTTATGTGCAAACCAAGCGACTGTCTCCACTAACCCTTTTCTAAGCCCCTCTTTTCCACCATATAGAGGGTGCCAATTAAGAAGTTCTTTAGCCTTAGTATTATCGGCCCATAAACGCTCAACCTCGCTTTGGACAGGCCGCAATCGAGTTTGATCCGTCACAATATTAACATTTTTCCCCATAACATCTGCAATCAGCTGCACAGTTTCACCAATAGACACTTCATAATTGCTGCCAATATTGATCACCTGGCCAATCGACTGATCAGACTGTGCCATGGCAATAAATCCCTTAACAGTATCAATTACATAATTAAAGTCCCGTGTGGGATGAAGTGCTCCTAGTTTGATTTCTTCCTTGCCACTGGCAATTTGAGTGATTACTGTAGGAATAATAGCTCTGGCAGATTGTCGCGGACCATAGGTGTTAAAAGGGCGTATAATCGAGACAGGCATGTTAAAAGACTGATAAAACGACATTGCTAACTGATCCGCACCAATTTTTGTTGCTGAATAAGGCGACTGTCCTTGCAATGGGTGTTCTTCTGTTATAGGAACAAAACGTGCAGTCCCATAGACTTCGCTTGTAGATGTATGAACAATTTTTTCTATACCTATTTCTCTCGCTGCCTGTAGAATATTAAGTGTTCCTTTAATATTTGTATCAACATAAGTATCTGGCGAGTGATAAGAATAGGGAATAGCAATAAGTGCTGCCAAATGTAGCACTACATCACATCCCTGCATTGCAGTTTTCACTCCATGAGGGTCACGGATATCTCCCGTGTAAACTTCAATTTGATTTTTAATACTTTGAGGTGCATGATCCAGCCACCCCCAGGAATTAAATGAATTATACAAAACGAATGCCTTCACATCATAACCTTGACGTACTAATTCTTCAGTAAGATGTGAGCCAATAAAACCATCAGCCCCAGTTATTAATATCTTTTTTCCTGTTAAATTCATAATTCAATCCTTCCAGATAGATTATATATATTTACTTTTCGATATTGCACAAGTTCCCTCGAATTTGAAAAGAAGTTTCCTCATAGGCTTGCTGAATATTCATTTCCTTTCGATTGGCTAACATTTCTTTACTAATACTTGTGCAGCGTTCTTTTATTATTTGCTGGCCTTCATTTTCACTAGCCACAATTTGGCGTAATAAAGTCATCACTTGTTCTTGGATTTCCGGACGGCAGGTTTGGATCTCAAACTGTTCTTGTAGAGCCGAAAGACTATCTAATATAATTTGCTTTTGAGCAGTTAATTCAGTAACTACATTTTCTTTTTCTTCTCTGATTGCTTGAAGCTGCTCAACAGATAATCGGTGTAAATTGTTACAATGCCTTATAAGAAGCTCTTCCATATTTTTCTGTTGCACATTGAACCCTCCATCAAGGTGTTATAACTGATTTATTTTTAAGAATGATTGTATCCCAAGCCTCTTTTAATGTCGTTAATAATGCAATAACTTCTTCTACCTTTGCAACATCCTTATTCACATTGGCCTCAACCAATCGCTGCAGCATATACAAATATAAATTACGCAAATTATGAGCAATTTCCCCGACATTCAAATTTAATGTAAAATTTAACTCCTTAATAATATCTTGCGCTTTCATTAAACAGCGATGGGCTTCATTCACATTTCTATTGTTAATGCTCGTTTTTGCAATTTGTAAATTCTTCAAGGCTCCATCATAAAGCATGATAATTAATCGTCCCTGGCTAGCTGTTTCTACCTGCATCCGTTTATAGTGATCATAAGGATTGTTTATCATTAGAAATTTTCCCCCTAATTCTTTCAATACAACGTTGGAGCAGAACCTCCACTTCTTTAGTCCCTCCAATGATACTATGATAATAGATCGAATAATCCGCTATGGCGGCGTTATAATCATCCTTTTCTGAGTATCCTGCCTCATAAGTTCGCGTAAGTACCCCATGTAAATTATATTGAGAAAACCATTCTGCTATCTCTCGTATATATTCGTCAGCCTCAAACTTTTCATATATTTGAGCAATTGCTTTTAGATGCTGCTGCATTTTCCTTGCTTGCTTATTTTCGCATGCCTTCTCCAATTGTTTTAAACGCTTAATCGCTGTATTCGCTTCTAAGATGACTCGTTTCGTATCTTTCAAACGAAGTTTTAATATCTTAAGTATAGGACTCAGGTCAGGTGTTTGAAACGTATGTTGGAGTTCTTGAATAATTGCCTGTATATCCACTGTTTTTACGCAATATTGATTCAATACATCCTGGAGTTTCATAATTTTTGTACCTTTAATGTAGGCCCCGCCTTCTGTAGCATTTATATATTCACATTTAGGATATTTCTCAATCCAACTTTGAAAAAAAGTAAGAAATTGATAAAATGCACGATCTGTGAGCAATTCTCCTCCATCATTGGCTTTTACATAAAAATAATCAAGGGTTTCTCCTCCAGAGTAAATATTATCTGCATAGTTTGTTCCAGCAGCATGAGAATGTCCATCTCGTCCATAGGCCAGATCTTGACCCACTAATATTATAGGATTTGCTCCCATTTTATAAGCTGCCACGAATGCATTATTAGCAACAGATCCTCCACTTTCGATTCTTCCCTTATTTTCTATGCTATCATCAAACCAATTTAATATAGGCATGTCTCCAGATACAAAAACCGGTCCCTGATAATTTTCAAATATCATATGATGAGATTGTATCTCAGCAATTAAAGCAGCTTGTCCAACGTCTACACCTTTTAGATGTTCATAATTTAAAGGATGAGGATCAATACTAAAAATAAAATCCGGTTCAATATCCCATTTTTTTAACGCTTTAACAGCTGTACCCACAGCAAAAATAGCCGCCTTGCCTTTTGCTTCTTTTAATAAATGAATATTTTTGTTTAATGAAGGCCCTGCAGAAACAATAATAACTGGTAACCCTGCCATGCGGTCAAATAGAGCTGCTACACCAGGATGAGTAAAATAATCAACCAGATTCAGTAAAGAATTAACGATAAAATCAGGACCCATTTTAATCATAGTTACTAAACTAAGTAATCTTACATTTACAACCTCTTTCATAGCTGACATCGCCAAGGTAAAAAAATCCGCATATAAAGTCTGATGCCCTGGCAAACTGCTTGAGATGATCTCATTGTGCTTGGCAGGATCATAAATCATAAAAAAAGTCGCTTTTATTTTGCTTGCAACATCACTGACCAGAATATAAATACGTTCAGAAGAAATAAGCTTACTCAGATCCCGACTCTTCATCGCCGCACAAAATAAATCACAATCAGGCTCAATAACAAATAATTGCGTTCTTTCATCCACAGCTTCCAGCAATGCTTCAACCAAATATCCAAGAGCAAACCCATAAACAACAATAATCTTGCCAGCTTCCTTGGTGACACTCGCAGCAATTTTGTTTGCTTCTTTCATCGGATCAATAGAGCTATGCAAAAAAATCCATTTTCCATTGGAAGAGAGTCCCCTTACTGTCGGCATTCCAACACGACTATCCAGGATTTCAATTCTCTCTTGACTACTTGTCGTAAATTTATCAATATTATAGCGTTCTTTAAATAGGTTCCAGTTCTCTTTTTCCCACATACCGCTTACTTCTTGCATTAACTATCTAGCCCTTTCCCCATGCCGTTTCTGAACAGTAATCAATATTCCTTGAGATATATTAATAGCAGGTAACAGATCATATTCTATGTTATCTGACAGCAAAGAATAATCTTCATTTTCTACTGCCTGATATATATTAGCAAAGATTTCACGTAATTGGTCGAATAACAGAGCTGCAGATGTTTCCTGATATAAAATTTCGGAAAAATCAATATTTAATAAAACAGCTGCAGACTTCAATAGTTTTTCATAATATCCTAGTCCTTCCATAACCTGAACTAGTGTGTTCAAAGACTCCGATTTATCAATTACATGTAGATTAATTAGCAGCTCTTGACATCCTTGTTCTACTTTATATAAATAATTTTTCATATCTTCCAGCAGTTCGCTTAGGTCTTCGATCTGTTTCAAATTTTCATTTACTGTTTGCATTTTGCTGCATCTCCTCTTTCATCAGGTAATAACCACCGCCATTTCCCCGCCGGACTCCTACTCGTCTTATTTTAGCCAATTGGGACAGTTGACTTCGAATATAAGATGGTGTAACTTTTAATATCCCGCCAATTTCCTGAGAATTCATTGGTTTAGCATAAGACGTTTCATGTTGAGCCAGCAATTCGAGTACTTCTTCATGCAAATAATTACACATACTTTCCTCCAAGTTAACACAACTAGACATTAGTATACATTATATACCTTATTAATGGCCAACTTTGCTTAGTTGACCATTAAATCTGCCGATTCTCAACTACTTTTAGTCAAGCTGGCAAGCAGCGCCGTAATATAGCTTCCTTGAGATTGAAGGCCTTGTAACGTTGTCTGCATATTTTGATACTTAGTATACAAGGTAGCTTGTTCCTGAGATAAGCGATATTTCAGGTCTGTAATGCGATCATTGTTATAAGTCATCTCTTTTGTAAGATTTCCATCTGTTCCTATAGAAGCGTCAATAATACCGCCATACTGAGTGTAACTAGTTAAGAGCGAGTTCATTTGCACAAAAATCCCCGCACTGCTACCTGAACTAACATCATAGTTATAATCGGCGGTAATCTTGTCAGTAGAAATTGGTGCATCAGCGCCTTGCGTATTAAGTGTAATCTTTCCAGTTGCACTATCAAAGGAAAATTGTAGTTCCGTCGTATGTGTAGCATCTGCAGTTGCAGCATATGTTTTCATATCAGCGGCTTTGACTAATTTATAACTCTTACCATTAACCTGAATAGCAGGGTCACCGATAATGTCAGTACCATGAGCAAGAGTAAAGGTTGTTGTCGATCCATCTCCCGGACCGACTTTTTCCCCAGTCACATTAACGGTTGTATTACCAAAAAGCGTTTGAACCGCACTCGGGTCAGATGTTAACGCTGCACGAAGTTTACTTTCATCTAATTCCAAATGTCCACTTTGGACTTTAGCAGCGTCATATGTCCCTGCACTTCCGGTAGTAATACCAACCTGCGAAAGTTGCTGCATCGTAGTTGATTGTCCTGACAGAATTGTTGAAGTATAGTTTCGCAATGATTGTTCTACATTTCTTAGCAGAGAATCGCCAAACAAGTCACCAACTGATGCATCTGTTGAAGTAGAGTCCGCTTTTTCCGTTTCCTTAGTAATAATCGCATCCATGGTAGCGTTGTATGCAGTGATAAAATCCTGCACTTTTTTTACACTGGCATCAAGATCCTGACTAACATTAACAATAGCGTCTCCCTTCCCCACTAAAGTAAAGGTATTTCCTTGAAATGTTACCTTATTATCCACGGGTGTTACCGCTACCCCATTTACTGTTACATCAGCAGCAGCACCAGGAACAACACTAGTAGCAGTAGCACCCGCAGTAGTTAAGCCTACCTTAGCTAAAAAGTTGGAACTATCTGTTGTTCCTTTAGTTCCTAGTGTAATTGTCTCGGCACCAGCTTTATTGGAAGTTAGAGAAATTTTATGCGTAGTAGAGTCGTAAAACGCTGAAACACCTGCTGTTGTGGAAGCATTTATTTTTTGGATGATAGAGTCAACCGTATCTACAGTCGGATCAACAGCAAAGAAAGTCCCATTGATTGAAAAATATCCTTTATCGATTGCATCTGCACCGGTATAAACATCACCTAATTTCCGGGTTTCAGCGGTATCTATCCCTGCTTTTAAAGTACCACTCGTTAAACCAACTGCTGTTAAAAATCCAGTTGTATCAGGACTCCCTAATGTAATTGCTGCGGCTGATCCTATAGTTTTTTGCGTAAGAGTCACTGTACCATCTGTTGAGATCGTAGCCGTTACGCCAGCACCTGAAGCCGTAATTTTATTCACTATTGTATTAATCGTATCCGTATCAGTCACAGTAATACTCTTTCCATTAATGCTAAAGCTACCAGCTTTAATAGTAGTACCATCTATTACTTGATTGAGGTCAACCGTAGCATCCATGACACCATCACCATCAGAATCAAGGGCAGCACTCCCTGTTAACTTTGCCGTCAGCGTAGCTTTTGTTCCATCAGAACTCACTGTAGGGTCCGTCGCTTGAATAGCATAGCTTGTATTACTTGTCATAGTTGCTAAAGAATTTACTTTAATGATATAACTTCCTGTGGTACCTCCGCTTGACGTACTAGCAGACACCACCTTTTCATCGGAAGAGGTAGCCGACCTCCCCGAAAAAGCACTGCTGTATGTCAAATCTTGAGCAGCATATTGCAAAGTTCTTAATGAGGTTTTAATCGTAGTGTAATCATTCAATTTCGCTTGTAAAACTGCATTCTTATTTTGTAAAAGGGTAATAGGTAAACTTTTTGCTTGAATTGTTGCGCTAATTAAAGCATCAATATCCAGCCCTCCAACCGTACTGTTCAAGTGAGTGGATCCTAGAGCAGACGAGGTGGTAGTGGACAATGAAAGTGTCGTCGATGAACCAGAAACAGAAGCCATTCTTTCACCTTCTTTCTAAATTCTTTTATCAATTACCTTGAATTCTTGCTCGACCATTTCCGCCATTTTAAGAATTTGTTCAGGAGGATATGTGGAAATAACTTGATTCGTTATCTTATCCACAACTTGAACAATTACACGATGTGTATCTTTATACATGGCTAATCGCACATTGTAGTTTTTTTCTTCTTCTGCTTTTTTATTTAAAATATCTACTGCTTTACCCAACTGGAAAGAATTCACTTCTGCCGTATCCGTTACTTTATTCACTTCAGCATAATCTGACGTATTATCCGTGTTCTGCATCGTTCCAGATGAGCTAACCCTATCGATTTTCACAAGGCAACCCTTCCTTTGTTAATTAAAAACCGGCCGGCATTTGCCGGCCGGTTATCAGTCCGATTAACTTTTGAAAAAATTACTGTAATAATTTAAGAACGGATTGTGAAGATTGGTTAGCTTGAGCCAACATTGCAGTACCGGATTGAATCAATACTTGTTGTTTGCTGTAGTTAGCCATTTCTTTCGCCATATCAGTGTCTTGTAAGTTAGAACGAGCAGAGCTAAGATTTTCAGATGCTACTTCTAAGTTATTGATTGTATGAGTCAAGCGATTTTGAATAGCACCCAAATTAGCACGTTGGCTGGAAACGGTACTCAAAGCAGCATCCAGCAAGGAAATAGCTTTGGAAGTTGCTGTAGTACTCGAAACACTGACAGCAGCACTAGCTGTGCTTATTCCTAAAGCAGCAACAGACATAGAACCAATATTAACTTTCAGAGTTTGCGCTTTATTAGCACCAATTTGGAAAACAAGAGCACTTGCTGAACCAGTCAACAAATTTTTCGTATTGAACTGAGTGGTAGTAGCAATACGTTGCACTTCAGCAATTAATGCTGTAATTTCTTTTTGAGTTTGTCCACGGTCATTATTGGTATTAGTATCATTTTGAGCTCCTACTGCCAAAGTACGCATACGTTGGATAATAGCAGTCGTTTCATTCAATGCACCTTCAGCAGTCTGGATTAAAGAAATACCATTTTGTGCATTTTGAGTAGCTTGATCCAAACCATTAATCTGACTAGTCATTTTTTCACTGATTGCTAATCCTGACGCATCGTCAGCAGCTCTATTGATTTTTTTACCGGAAGACAATTTCTCTAAAGAACTGTTCATGCTTGCTTGGCTAGCCTGAAGATTCCTCCAAGAATTTAAAGAAGCGATATTAGTATTTACAACACTCATTTTTAATTTCCTCCTTGAATTTTTTAATATGGCATCCTTGCCTACAAAATATGACCGCTGGCCAGCTGCGTCATTCAGTATTTTATACTGTCATTATATATATCGTAAGCTTATCCCAGTATATTAAGGATAAATTTCGTCTAAATTCATAGTTTTTTTATTTAATTCATCATATTATCTCACTTTTCCTAAGTTTATCAACTTTTATCTACATATATCACCTTTTTTCATCTTTATTTGGCACCTTGTTCAATAATGCCAACACATTAATATTCTGCACTGTTTGCGCCGCCTGTGTATTAGAATTTCTCACAGCCTCGTACAGTTCTTGCCGTAAGATAGACACATCTCGGGGTGCTGTAATTCCTAAACGGACTTGATCTCCTTGTACATCTACAATTGTTACCAGAATATCATCACCAATGCGCAGCGTTTCATTTTTTTTGCGGGTTAAAATTAGCATTCAATTAACCCCCTGCCGATGTTGCAGACATCAACTTGTGCTGTGTCGTATATTTTTTATCTGAGACTAGTATTTGTAAACCCTTACAAGCATATTGATCTACGATAATAGGTCCCATTAAGTTTACCGTAATATTTTCAGGGATTGCTGCCACATTTACAGTTACAAAAACATCCAAATTTTGCTTTTCTCCGATTTCTTTTGCTTCCTGCTCTGCCAATTCAAAATCATAGTCTGGCATAAACCAAAATGGATTGGTCATCACCAATCCAAAATGTTCATCTTGTACACTTTGCAGTAACCAAAACTGATTTTGGTCAGGCAATTCTGTAAGGATAAAATCACGATATTGTTCTAAGCCAATTAACCCTTTGGAAAAATGTATTTTTTTCTGTTCTACAGGCTGTTCGCTAGCTATACTTTTATCCATATTGCACCCCCCGGTTATGTTCTAATATCAATTGACGGCTCCCGTTCCATATATATATCCACTTTACCCCAAGTAAAGTTGTTGGTTATCTTACCCTCATTTACGGTAACATCAATATGGGCAGGAGTATAGTTTCCTTTTATAGTTCCCATTTTCGCCGATATTTCAGGCCCTACAGATGGTGAAAGACCAATTACTACTTCTTTTTCAGGTGGTTTACTAGCCTCTGCTACAATTTTTCCAATGGAAGCTGTGTGAGGATCGGCCATTTGCCTTCCTATAGAAACCGTTTGATCAATGCCTCGTTCACAGGCCTGCTTAGCCTCTTCAGCCAAAGAATTGGCGTAGGAATATGTTCCTTGCAATCCCATACTATCAAAAGATGCCCGTAAATCAATGAGAATTTCAGGAGGTTCAATTTTTAAGTCCAAATTTGCAGGTGTCGTTTTCATTTTAATATCCGGTGCTGTAATTTTTAAATTAATATTGGGCTGGGTAATCTTAAGCCCCAATTGAGCAGATACCTGATGGATTTGAATTTCTACTGGTTTCAAGATTACCTCGCCCCTTTTATCTACATTTTTATAATTAAAGCATTACAAATAATCAACCAAAGATTTAGGCAATACATTAGCACCTACTGACAATAATGTATTATAAGCATTTTGCGCTAGTTGAGATTCGATACTAGCTTTTGCAACATCAAAACCATCATTATTGGTAGCATCCTCTGCAATGGTAGTAGCATCTTCTGCCAAACGTCCCTTTATTGTTTGATACGAGTTTTGCCTTGCACCAATTGTCGTTTGTCCGGAAATAACGTAATTCATATCATCATCAATTGTTCCCAAGTCATTTGACAAAGTATCTGCCGTCACGCCATTTGCACCAGTTTGGATATCAGTCAGATGCTGCTTAATATTCAGTAAATCCTGAAAAATTTTAGGGACACCAGCCCCATCTATTGCACCAAATACTTCTGAACCATCTAAATTAATTTTGTCCCTTGATGCATTCACATCTCCCGGAACAACTTGCATTGTTATGGTTCCTGCAGTAGCCACGCCACCCTGTCCATTATAAGTTCCATGGTAGGTCACGACACCGGTAGTTGCGTCTCGAGTAAATGGTTCCGTACTGTCACTTTGTCCACTAAAAACGTAACGATCCCCTACCTGTGCATTACCGGCCTGCACCAGTGCGTTAATCATCTGATCCACTTGTTTTGCAACTGCATCATAAGAGCTTGTTGGATTTGCCGAAATAGCACTGGAAATAGCAGTCTTAATGTTCGTCATCGTAGTTACAATCGTTGACAAATTAGAATCGCTAGTTTTCATCCAAGAAATAGCATCATTGGCATTCTGTGTAAATAACGCATTAGCACTAGTAGCAGCTGTAAATTGTAGATTGCGTGTCGCACCTACAGGATTATCTGAAGGCCTGTTAATATTTTTTGACGCCTCTATTTTTTCTTGTATATCTGTCATACGTGATAAGGCAGTTTGATAGCCGGACAAAAATTGATTACTCATCATATTATTGGTAACGCGCATTTAAAAATTCACTCCTCATTTTGTAAAAATCCTAAGATCTTATATTCAACAATGATTGCAGCATGGCATCCATAGTAGTCAGCATTTTTGCACATGCTCCATAGGCTTGCTGAAATTTAATCATATTCGATAGTTCTTCATCCATACTTACACCTGATATCGATTCCCGGGTAGTTGCCACAGAATTTAAAATAACCGTTTGGTTGGTTGTCATATTTTGCGCTTGCTGCGTCTGGACCCCTACTTTACTAACCACGGAAGAATAATAACCAGAAAGACTGTTCTTCCCTAATGACGCCGAAACTGTAGTAGGATCATCAACTAACCAATTGGCCAAAGCCGTTGCATTACTTCCATCCGCCGTTCCTGCTGCCGAAGCACCTGCAGCAGCAATCTTGTTATATCCGTTCGCACTATATAAATCCGGATTCACCTGGAGTATGCTAAGCCAACTGGCAGGAGAAGCTTGTACCGTAGGGTCATTGGCTCCCCCTGTCGCATAATCATCAACCGTTGACGCCGTACCAAATGATTTTCCAAAAAAATTGTCTGCAGCTGTCAAGTCTTTCGTTAATCCTTGTTTATGCTGCGCATTAAAATCCTGCAGCAGTGATTGGGCCATGGCATCTAAATCCCCTAGATACCCATTGATTGTATTATCTCTAAGATCTATCAAGCTAGCAATTGAACCATTTTTAAAACTAACATTTACAGTACCATTTAACGCCGTAACCTGAGTTGTATCATATCCATAGGGTGCATTTTTCCCATCCTCAACGGTTAATTCCGTGGCGTGGTCCCCTTGCACTAAAGAAATTCCCCCTGAGATCATTACCGTATAAGAACCATTTTTTTCTTCGGATACATTCACCTGAGTCAATTCTGATAATCCATCAACCAGCTTGTCTCTTTGATCCCGCAAATCATTTGCCGTAGCACCAGTAGCCTCCTGGCTGACAATTTGTTTGTTCAAATCCGCAATCTGTTTAGAATAACTATTTACCTGTGTGATCTGAGTATCAATGCGGCTGGATGCGTTATTCGCCTGCGTTATAAGTTCACTGCCGCTCGACTTCAATGTTTCTACCAGCGTATTAGCGGCTTCGCGAGCAGAAGTGCGAGTACTGCTCTCACTAGAGTTAGTGGCTAAGCTTCCTAAAGCTGTTTGAAATGCCTCAATTGCATTTTCAATTCCCGTATTCTTCGTATCATTAAACACATTCTCTACTTTAGACATAACATCTGACTGAGTCGACCAGTAACTTTTCGTGGCATTTTCCTTCCAGTATTGACTATCCACTAAAAAATCCCGGGCTCTTGTAATAGATGCCGTGGTGACCCCAGTCCCTGCCATAGACATGCCATTAGCCGTATAAATTTGTTGTGGTGTTGTTGTGATTAGATTCACAGTTTGCCGCGAATACCCAGGGGTACTGGCATTTGCTACATTATGTCCAGTGGTATTTTGGGAAAGTTGCTGTGCCGCCATACCAAGCGTCATTATATTTAAACCGCCAAAAGTTGATGCCATTTTCATTCTCCTATCTAAATAATTTTATTAAAAATACTGCTATTGTTAGCAAAACTGCAATTACCACCATACTCCGGAACCGTACTTACTTTATAAAGCACATTTCTTTTATGTTTTACTAAGTTAAGCAAGTTATGAAGAGCAATGGAATTAGCATCCTGCATTACACTCGTTAATTTCACTGCTTTCCTTAAATCTTCAACCAAAGAAACAGCCCTTTCTTTTCTAGGCCCTTCCAGCAATGCAATCAGCTGATTAACTGATTTATGAGAAGGATCGATCCTGCTTTGCAATATAATTCTGCGTTCTTCCAATGCTGTAATGACAGAAACAATTTCCTCTTCTTGCTGAACAAGCATCTGTAAGTCTTTAAGATTGTCTGTTGCTAAAACACGCTGTTTAGCATTATATAAGACCTTAAAATTCGTATAAATCTCAATTAATTTTTCAAATATATTTAATAACTCATCAACCAAATCATATTTTTCCTGCAAAATCATAACTCGTCAGCCTTTCATTTTTCATTATGATACAACGTCAGGCCTTACTATCAAATAAAGCCTTATTAGGAGACACAAAAGAAGCCTGCTCATTAGGGTGATAGGTGGGACCAACCGAACTTTGTGCCAATAAATTAAGGCTGTAATTCACAATCAACAATCCTTGTTCCACCAGTTTTTTATTTACGCCATTAACTTCAGTGATTTTTTGAATCACATCATGAAGTTGGTGCTCTATTTTTTCCAAATTACCTACCAAGTTCGGATCAGCTGCTTGCTTAATATGTGACAGAGTAGATTCCTTTTCAGTAAGACCATTGATAACAGCCAGTTCTTTAATCATACTTTTACTTATTTTCTCAAGCTTAGTGCCTTGATACAGCAAACTCTCTTCCTGTTTCATAATTTTTTCTAACTCATGTACATTACGCTGTACCAGTACTTCCTGCTTTTGATAACTTAATCCTAATAATTCTTGATATAAGGCAAGCATCTCCATAAAAACCGTGGTGAGCTCTTCCCATTTTTTCTTCACAATATTCTCCTTCTACAGCAACCTATCCACCAGGGAACGTCCAACCATTTTATCAGCAACATCCTTGGAATCTACCTGATACGTACCGGATTGAATTTTCTTCGACAGCTCTTTTACTCTTTCTGGTCTCACATCAGACATGGCAACCGCTCTTTGCAGCACCTGCCCGAACTCTTGCACTCCGGAAGACAATATCACCTGATCCAACCCTTTTGCAGGCTGTGTTTTTGCTGTTTTTGCACTCTTCGCTGCATTATTTTGTTCATTATATACTTTTAATACATTTTGAATTTGTTTGTTTGAAATAATCATACCATTCGCACCTCACAATCTCACAAAAAAATCCTTCACTAATAGTATCGACAAAAATGGCCGGGACATTAATCCCTGCCATTAAATTTTTTATTTTTTTTTCGGTTCCTGGCTGGTATACATGCGTACACCACGCTGAGAATCCGCTGTATACTCGTTACTGTGGTAGACATCATTTACTTGTTTGGTAAAACTGCTGCCACATTTAGAACATAAACGACCTTCATATATAGGTGCACCACACATATCACAAGGATAACTGATCATGCTTATTCCATCAATCATCAGTCGGCCACTCTTTAACATACGTAAGATAATTTTCTCTTTAACACCTGTAGCCTCGTGAATTTGTTCTATCGATGCTTTGCCATGTTCACGCAAATATTCACCAATCTTATGTTCATAGACTTCTTCTTCCGCATAACACGCTGGACATAGACCACTGGGATTCTCCATAAATAATTTTCCACACTCTGGACAATTCTTAATACCCATACCATTCCCCCCTGCCATAATAAAGAACAATTGTTTAAATTTTAGAATTCCATGAATAATACAAAAAATCATCATTTTTCTGCTTTCATTATAGCAATACTTTCTAGCAATTTCTATCAATTCTTGTCTTACTATTATGGAAATTTTAGCTTTTTATTTTTATTAGCAGGATTTTGTTGTCTTTTAGCCAAACATAGAATATAATTTGTTATACTTTTATAAGAAAGGGCAATCTGCCGTGGTTATGTTGACACTTATGCAAGGTCCTGAAATTTATTCTGGCGATGACAGTATCGACAATGTCATCGCCAACCTAATGCAGCTTATTCAATTGAAAAATGCAAATTTATATATGCACAGCCAGCAGGTAGCAAACTACGCCGTCAGTGTTGCTGCCAAGATGCGTCTGCCTCGTGAGGAAATTGAACGCATTCGCCTGGCTGCTTTGCTGCACGACATTGGCCATCTTACCGTTCCCAATGCAATTTTAGCAAAAGTTCCCTATCTGTCCACCCGTGAAATGAATGTATTTAAGAATCATTGTAATGCTGGCAGCTATATGCTGGAAAACATTGCCCAGTGCCAGGAACATATTCCCTATATTCGTTATCATCATGAACGCTGGGATGGGAAGGGCTATCCTAAGCGTTTAAAGGGTGTTAATATCCCCTTAGGTGCCCGTATTATTTCGGTCGTGAATTATTATGACCGTTTTATCAATCCTTGTACGGAGCATTGGCGAAAGACCAAAGAAGAAGCTGTCGGCGAACTAAAAAATATGTCAGGTACAGCTTTTGATCCGGAAATTGTTAAAGCTTTTATTGAATCCCTAGGGTAACCCTTATCTCGCTCCACTCGCTACCGAAAACCCATGGACAGAAGCGGCTCCTGATTTTTTTAACATCTTAGCACATTCATCCAGGGTTATTCCGGTGGTAATGATATCATCTACCAACAATATATGTTTATTTTTCACCATTTCAGGGCGCGTAATAAGAAACGCGCCTTTTATGTTGTCCCGGCGCTCTGTCAGTGTAAGTTCCCATTGAGGAATCGTATGTTTACTCCGCACTAAAAGATCAGGCAGCCATACTAATTTTTCTTGTTTCGACCATTCTTTAAAAATAATCTCTGCTTGGTTGTAGCCCCGCTCCTTTAAACGATCAACATGTAAGGGTACAGGTATCACATAATCGATGACAGAAAAATAAGCAGGCCTTCTGCTATTGTTTAGCAGCCATCTTAGATGAATAGCATATCGATGCTGCTGACGAAACTTCATGTCATGAATAATCCGCTTCAGGCCTCCTGTGTATTCGCACACGGCTCGGCAGGAAGTCAGATAGTTAAGACGATGTTCCATTACATTAATTTCCCGCACTGACAGGATATCAGCCAAGCAACGTGAGCACCATGCTCCATGCTCCTGCACTAAGGTTTTACAATAAGGACACTTCGGGGGGTAAATGATATTTAACAATGTATTCCAAAAGTTAGTCACCATTACATGTTGCCTCCTAACACACCCCGTCGCTGCGCGCCACCCCTCTCTAGAGGGGAATGGTGGGGAATACGGGTACTAAAGATAGGATTTCATCTGGTTGAATGACAAGCAGAGACCTGCTTAGGAATATATGCTCTTTTCAAGTGGATTAATTACGAACCGTCTTCTTTCTCATCCTATTCTCTTCTAGAAAGGGGTGCCCCCACGAGCAGAAGTGTGTTGATCATCAATCCATATTTCAATTTTTTCTAATACTCCTGCTAGATTACCCTTTATATCTTCATCAGTAAATCTTAAAAATTGAATCCCTAGCAATTCTATTTGTTTTTGCCGCTGTATATCGTAATCAATCTTTTCGTTATGAGTAACACCATCTATCTCAATTGCCAACATTAATTCATGGCAGAAAAAATCAACAATATAACGTTGAATTGGTTTTTGGCGATGAAAATCATAGCCTTTCATTTGTTTCCCTTTAAGCTGTTGCCAAATAAGACTTCTGATAGAGTACTGTTTTTACGAAGTTGCTTGGCCAGTTCTTTTAGATTAGGATCGTATGAGAGAATTTGCTTAGACAAAGATCTCACTCCTTTACTTGATGACTGAAGAAAGACACACCCCGTCGCTGTGCGCCACCCCTCTCGAGAGGGGAATGGTACGAAGATACCAACTTGCAAATGAATATATCTGACGCTGCATGATCAAATCTTATTTATGAATACGTACGAGTTCCATTCCCCTCTTGAGAGGGGTGCCCAACGGGCGGGGCGTGTCACAGTTCATCCCCACGTAAGCGCTCTGCCAGGAGAGAATACCTTCGTTTTGTCCGATCATTGGAGAGAGCGGTATTGAGGGCAGCTTTACTGCCGAGCAGGATGACGCGTTCTTTGGCCCTGGTAACGGCCGTATATAATAAATTACGCTGCAGCATAATGTGATGTCCTGAAATCAGAGGCATAATTACCACAGGATATTCACTGCCCTGGCTCTTGTGTACACTCATGGCATAGGCCAGATGCAATTCATCCAACTCACCCCGTTCGTAGATTACATCTTGTTCCGGGTAACGAACGGCAACTCTGCCATTTTGAATGCCTGTAATAAAACCAATATCTCCGTTATAGACCCCTTTGGTGTAGTTATTTTTCATCTGCATGATTTTATCACCTTCCCGCAACACCTGATTCCCACCGGAAACAGAAGCTTTACTTTCTGACTCGGGATTTAATGCTTGCTGGAGAATTTTATTTAAATTCTCCACACCACACACCAGCCTGTGCATAGGGGCTAACACCTGTACATCATAAGACACATTAAAACCTTCTTGGGGAAGATCATCACGGCACAATTCTACAATCGCCTGTGCCACACTATCACTGTCATTGATCTCTCGAAACTGAAAATCTTTACTGCTTTTTAAATCAGGCGACATTCCGCGATTAATCTGATGGGCATTCATAACAATCATACTTTCACCCGCCTGACGGAAAACTTCTGTCAGGCGTACGACCGGCACCGTGGAAGAACGAATAATATCTTTCAGTACAGATCCCGGTCCAACAGCTGGCAATTGATCCACATCGCCCACCAATATTACACGGCAGCCATCGGGAATCGCTTGAAGAAAAGAATTCATCAGGGATATATCCATCATGGAGACTTCATCAATAATAACGACTTCCGCATCCAAAGGCTCATTTTCGTTACGCATAAATAAAGGCGCACCCTCAACCCCGCCTGTCGATTCCAGCAGTCGGTGTACCGTCATCGCCTCCCGGTCCGTTGCTTCACTTAAGCGTTTAGCCGCCCGCCCCGTAGGTGCCCCCAGCATCAGCTTGAAACCTTGTGATTCAAGGACATCCAGCATACCCCGCACGACTGTCGTCTTACCTGTCCCCGGACCGCCGGTCAATACCAATACGCCGTGCAGCAAAGAGGATAATACCGCTTCACGCTGTGCCTCGGCCAGAGTGATCCCGGACTGCTTTTCCCAGCCATCAACAATTGCCGGTAAATCTTCATCCGGTGCCTGTTTTGCCCGATCCTTTAAACGCAGCAGTCTCTCAGCTACTCGTTTCTCTGCATAATATAAATGACGAGGATAAATCAGAGTCATGCCATGGAAGTCTTCAACACATAGGCGTTCACCTCGAATTAAGGCCGATACATGCCTGGCGACATCCACCGGTTCAATCAATAACAGTTTGGCGGCTTCCTGCACTAAAATATCTTCCGGTACACAGCAATGTCCCGCCTGGGAAATCTGCAGCAAGGCAAAATCAATCCCTGCAGAAATCCGCTCCTCATGATTGCGTTCTAATCCCAAGGACATGGCAATTTGATCTGCCGTACGAAACCCAATGCCTTGCACTTCCTGGGCTAAACGGTAAGGATTTTCCTGTAAAACACTAATGGCTAAAAAACCATATTGCGCGAAAATCTTGCCTGCATAAGCGCCTGTTACGCCGTTCATTTCCAAAAATAACATGACCTCATGCATTTCCGACTGCTGAGAATAAGCCTCATGAATGGCCTCGGCCTTCTTCTTGCCAATCCCCTCAATTTCCTGTAATCGCTTAGGTTTTTCTTCGATGATCTTCAAAGTATCCAAACCGAACTGTTTTACCAAACGTGCTGCCATGGCTGGTCCTATGCCCTTAATAGCTCCTGAGGCCAAAAACCGTTCGATACCCTTCACACTGGCAGGCGCCACCTTCTTATAGCTGGTTGCTTTAAACTGACGGCCAAAACGGGCATGCTCCGCCCATTCCCCTGTCAGCTCCAACTGTTCACCGACTAACGGTACCAGCATGCTGCCAACAACGGCTACTGTTCCATTTTCATTGGCAGGTTTTAGTTTGAATACGACAAAACCATTGTCAGTATTTTGAAATATAATATTCTCTACGGTACCTTCTAAATATTCCACAGCGTTACTCCACTCTAAATAATATATTACTTTTTATTCGCAGGTTTCTGGCTAAATCCTGCCGAGAGGTAAAATAAGCCCCTAATCTTAAAAATTAGTGCTAGACAATAAGAAAATTTCGGTGTATCTTTAAGAAATATCCACGGCAACGAATGCAGGTAAATAAGCAAAGGAGCGATAAAAATGACTACGTATAACACAACTGGCGTATGTGCCAAAGAGATAAAATTTGACATACAGGATGGAATTGTAAAAAATGTGAAGTTCAATGGCGGCTGTCCAGGAAATCTGCAAGCCATCAGCGTATTGGTGGAAGGCATGCCTGCAGAAGAAGTCATTAAAAAGCTTAAAGGTATAACCTGTGGTAACAAGACTACTTCCTGTACGGATCAATTGGTAAACGCTATATTGAAGCAAATGAAGCAGTAGTGGATAACACACCCCGCCCTTTGGGCACCCCTCTCTAGAGGGGAATTACATTTAACAGCAATAACCCCCAGAACATCTAATCCATAGATGCTCTGGGGGTTATTTTACCTTTATTATGCCAATACTGCTGTGTCTTTGCTGCTAATCCGTGCTTCTACGATCTGTGCCAAATCACCGGTTTTACTCTCAAAGATCTGTTTGGCGATGATGTCTTCCATTATAATTCTCACTTCCGCCAGCGTCAGATCTTCTCTCGGATCAGCAACATTCAACGTCACTTCTTTACCACTTTCATTACGGAAAACCATCTCTAAAGTTTTTGCCATTCCCCGTCACCTCCTTTTCTCTCTTCCCGAGATTCTCTAAGACATTTTAGGCGTTCACCAGACTGCCTTCGTCCTGCCTGGTAATGCTAACTACTGCATGGGTTTGCAAATTAGCAATAGCTTGGGCTGCTGCATACACATCTGCATCTTGCGCACCTACCTTAACATTTTTGTAACTGCGTTGAACCTGCACTGGCTGCCCACTGGCATTCACACCATTGTCTACCGTGATAATTACCTTACTGGTTTGCGGTACTTTATTCACTGCCATCTCTCTCACCCCCTTTCACTGCTATACATTCCAGCACATAAAGTTTTTAAACGAGCCAAGCCGCGCTGCCGTAAATTATATACAGCCTGAACCGTTATCCCCAGCTCGCCTGCCACATCGTTTAAGCGTTTATGTCCTACAATGGTCTCAAGCACTACCTGCTGTTGTTTAGCAGGCAGCATTCTTACCGCCTTCATAAGTTCCTCAGACAGATATTTCGTTTCTACCTCCTGTGCCACATCAGCCTTGTCAACCAATTGGGCAAAAACGTCCAGCCCTTCTCCCCCCAGACTGCCTTCTGAGAGCTCTTCCTCCTGCCATCGCCGCCGCTCTTTTTTAAAGAGATTCCAAACAGCAAATTTAATCTTACTATCCACATAGCCAGCAAATTGAACCCCGCAATCTTCATCATAGGACTTCACTGCCTGAGCCACTGCCAGCCAGCCTTGTGCTTTGGCCTCTTCAGCAATGGGACGCAAATGATCCTTCCCTGCATATTTCTTTACTAATCCGGCAAAACGTGCAGCGACTTCCTGAAAAGCCTGATTGTCACCCGCTTGTGCTCTTTTAACCAACTGATTTAGTTCCATTTTTTCTCACCTTATGGCGAGAAACCGGTTTCTCTTGTATTAGCGCTGGTTTCACTCTATCACGGCAATCAGCGCAAAACAAAAGCCGACCTGCATGTCACTTGACACACAAGTCGGCTTGAGTTGCTATAAAAAAGCACGTTGAACCACGAAGACACAAAGCCGCTAACGCGGACACGAAGTTCACAAAGGAGAATTATCAAACTTGTCTTCGTGTTCTTCGTTTCTCTTTGTGACCTTCGCGTTTCACGTTCTTTTGTCTTTTAGTTGCTCTATTCCTCCGTTAACTCTACCCAGGCATCGTATTTTTCTGCTAGGGCACTTTGAGCTTTGCTGTATTCATCAGCCAATTGTTGACTGGCTGCCTGGTCACCGTGGCTGGCAGGATCATTGAGCCGATATTCAAGAGACTTAATCTCCAGTTCCAGCATGGCAATCTCGCCCTCTAACTTCTGCAGATTTTTCTGGCTCTTTTCCTGATCCACTTTGCGCAGCTTTGGCCGTTCATTTTTTTTACTGCTGACCTCCGTCTTGGTCATTACCACTTGAGCTGCGGCGGCTTCTTTTTGCTGAGCCAGCTTCTTTTCCCGATAATAGCTGTAATTTCCCGCATACTCTGCTAGTTTGCCGTCGGCCAATTCCACCATGCAGTTTGCTACTTTATCGAGAAAATATCGATCATGAGATACGGTAAGGAAGGTGCCAGGAAAACTTAAAATAGCTTCCTCCACCGCTTCTTTTGCCGGTATATCAAGATGATTGGTCGGTTCATCCAAGATTAAAAAGTTAGCACCTGTCAGCATGAGCTTGAGCATCGCCAGCCTTGACTTTTCACCACCGCTCAAATCGCCGACAATTTTAAAGACATCATCACCGCGAAATAAAAAGGCTCCCAGATAATGCCGTGCTCGTTCCTCACTAAAACCGTATTCATGCATAATTTCATCGATGATACTATTTTTCCCATTGAGACCTTCATGTTCCTGAGAAAAATACCCTACCTTTACCCGGCTGCCTAACTTAACTCTGCCGCTTACCGGGGACAAATCACCTGTCAACAATTTTAACAAGGTAGTTTTGCCTGCCCCATTGGGGCCAACCAAAGCAACGCCATCTCCCTTGCGAATGAGCAAAGACAATTTTTCGAAGATTTTTCTCTCGCCATAAGCAGCAGTTACTTCTTCCAGCTCGGCGACTCGTTCGGCACATTCACCAGGCGGATTGAAACCAAAGAAGTCGAACCGGGCAATATCGGCAGGCAGCACAATACGCTCCAAGCGCTGCAGCTGCTTTTCCCTTCCTCGTGCCTGTTTGGACTTAATCCCGGCTCGATACATACGGATATAAGCTTCCGTTTTGGCGATGTGATCCTGCTGCTTATCATAAGCATTCTCTAAAGCTGCCATGCGTTCCGCCTTCTGCTGCAGATAAGAACTATAATTTCCTTTGTAGACAGTCAATGCTTTATTTTCCAATTCAATGACCCGATTGACTACTTTGTCTAAAAAATATCGATCATGGGAAATAATGAGGACTCCTCCTGGATACCCTACAAGAAAGTCCTCCAGCCACTCTACCATGCCAATATCCAAATGATTGGTCGGCTCATCCAAAAATAAAAAATCAGGTTGACGAATTAAGGCTCTGGCCAAGCAAATTCGTGTTTTTTGCCCTCCTGAAAATGTCTCAATCCTTCTGATAAAGTCCTCAGCAGTAAAGCCCAAGCCAAAGGCAACTCGTCGAATCATATTTTCATATTCATAGCCGCCGCCCCGTTCAAACTTATCAACAACTTTGGCATATTCTTTCATCAAACCTTCCAGGATTGCTTCCTCTTTGGTCACCGCAATGACCTGCTCCAGCTCATGCATCTTATCCTGATAAGCCAAAACATCCTGATAGGCAGAACATAGTTCCTCATACAGTGTCCCCTGACTTAACGTTGCATCCTGCTGTACATAGCCAATGGTTTCACCAATGGGTACGGCCACCCGCCCGCCATCAATAGCTTCCAATCCCAGCAAACAGCGCATGAGGGTCGTTTTACCTGTGCCATTGGCACCGATCAAACCGATGGTGTCCCCACGGTCCAGTTCAAAACCCACATCTGTAAATAATGTCTCAATACCAAAAGCCTTATGCAAACCCTCTACCCGCAATATTCCCATATATCCACCTCAAACAAACCCCGTAAGGCTGTGTTTATTCTTATAACATTATACTCGGCAACAGTAGGACCTGCAAGAAAACTCTTTACCTTATTTATTATTGCGAATGCCAGTAAAGCAATCTCTTGTCAGGAAAGGGATTGCTTCACTGGCGTTCGCAATGACACTGAATATGAAGGGCACAAAGGACAGAGAGATCAATCCCTCTGTCCTTTGTGCCTCAACAGTGAAAATCTTTTGTACTATTCAATGGTACAAATAGAATCTGGACGGCGTACTAATAAGGCCGCTGTTTCTAATACTCTGAAAGTATGGTTCATATTGGCTGCTCCCATATAGGAAGTAGTCATATCCTGACCAATGGCCAAGTTCAAATTGTGACCGCCGGTAGCCAATACTACAGCTTTATTGCCGCTGATGGAGTTGGAATAATAAACTCCCCCAGTAATTAATGCTTTTACTTGATCCAATTCCAGCATTCCTGTATTGCCATATACTCTTACCATACGACCAAACAGAATCGGACTTACTACCATAGCGTAAGGACCATAATGGCCAGCTTCACTTAAAGCTGCTACGGCTTTTACTGCATCCGCCAAGGCACTGCCGGATTCATCCCAATTGCTGATCTTCACAGTCTTACGACCTTGAACATTCAGTAATCCTACTTGTCCAAGTTCTTTATTACCATTGAAAATCAAATTATCTTCCTGAACGGCCACATAATTGGCAGCTACTGCAGCCGTGCTGACATCAAGAGGCAGTCCCATATGACGATCGGCTTCCACATCACGCCACATAATTTTAAAATCCTTATACAGCATAGGTACACTGGTCGTAGCACGAGAGCTGGGGGCAACAATGAAATCTTCCTGCTCACCTACCATATCAATACCTGTAGAAGAAGTACCGCTAAAAATGGAATAAGGAATAGTATATACTCCAGGTCCCATTGGTCCTAAAACTTCAATTACACGTCGGCCTACTAGCATCCGACGGGCAGTACTGACTACAGCTTCGTCAATTTTTGACCATTCTACTTCAGTCAATGGAGCTGAATCGCGATCCAAAATATCCATATTATCTCTCCTCTCGTTTTCTACCTATTTCTTACCAAACATATTACCGATGGTTGGTACTTTTTCCTCATGTGCAGCATCATTCACTACGCGTTCTTCTGGCGCCACAGTATGATCCTCTGCAAATTTTTCCCGCTGAATGCTATCAATGCGCGCCAAAAGGTGGGTAATCTCCGCGACATGTTCTTTCTCATCATCGCGAATATGCTGTAACAATTCCCTAACTTCCTCATTATCAATCTTATCAATGTGAGTTTGATATTGATTGATCGCTTCTAATTCACCAATTAAATCTTCGCGCAGCCAGATGATGACTTGTTCTAAAGCACTATCTGTTGCACTTTCATTTTTGCTTTCGGACTTGCCATAAGCCATACCTCATCAACCCCTTCTTCTAAATTAACAATAGACCCTCAGCCGACAATTCCCTAACGCTAAATTGCAGGCTAAGGGTCTGCTTCTTACTATTCTTTCGACGTGACCCATGATTTTCCTTGTATTCTTTTGTGCTTTTCTCAATATTCTTCATTACTCATTTCGATCACACGGCATTTCACTTCATCACAAATCTGAGAGCAAAAAGGACAGCGCACAATATTCTCATTATAGGAGCCAAACATAGCACCACATCGACTGCACTTATAACTGCTTTCTATATTGTCTGCCCGTTCGTTCAACACTGGTATATTCCTCCTTATTGACTCCATTGTATTCAGTATATGACATAATAGAGCGAACTATACAAAATATCTCAGTATTAATTTCCCTTGTCATATCATCCAATTTTTGTTATTATAAAAACAAAAACATCGAACATATGTTCGATTAAAAGGAGTTCTATATGTCAGAAAAAATGTCAAATTACAATCACATTGCAGCCATTCTTCCCCACTATACCACGGCAGGAGATACTACCACCATCATTACCACAGATGGCAAACAGACTTCTACTACGACTCGCATTCGCACAGTTCTCCGCCGTTTAGCTCATAACCGTTCAACAGATTTGACAGCCCTCAGAAAACATACAACCCTTGCTACCGGCAGAAGCATTCTGCAGCCTCTGCCGATCGCACCCGGACTTGTCCTCTGTCCGGTTAAAACCAGAATTCCCCGTGTAGCAGGAGATACCAGTACTGGTTATATCAATTTTCATGCTGTAACTGGCGTAGCAGAAAGTAACCTTTCTGCCTACCAGGCAACGGTAAAGCTGGCTGGGGGTACGGATATACCAGTTTTCTGGACTTCGGCAACCGTAAAGAAACATTTACAATCCGCCAGACTGGCTATATCCCATACCGCTCAATCTTCCGAATCCCATCCAAATCTCATGCCCATCGCTCAAAAGCTGGTGGAGATTATTTATGATATTCTAGTGTTAAAAACGAATAAAGAGTAAGATTAAAAACCGTTTAAACACGAAGATACGAAGATGTGAAGAATAGAGGACACTGAGACTTTTTTTAATTAATGACAATCGCCCTTCTGCGCTCTCAGGGGTTCTCTGTGTCCTCTGTGTTGAAATCGTCTATCTACTCTAACGTATTTACCTGCCTACTCTTTTAATCATGACATTATGGTAATCCTGACGCAGCAGTCCACATACTGCGACCATAAAATCATCCACGCTCATGCGATTTGCTAAATCCATTACATGAACCACGGCACCACGGCACAAGGCGATCGCCTCACTAGCAGGCCGCATACCTGCATTGAACACTACCACTCTCAACATAGAAATATTCTCGGCTAACCTTTCCAAAATGGCAGCGGTCAAATCATCGGAACTCACATCAACGACTACAATGTCACAGTCAATTTCCGCTTCCTCAATCTCATGAGCCAAATACCGCAGCATATCCTCCACTTTATAATCCAAATTCCTTACTACGATTAAAAAACTGCAACTCGGTACCGACAGTAAGCGAGGTTCTAACCACCATTTCCATAAATCGCGGATACAATACCAGATACCGTACATCGCCAATGACAATAAAATCACACTTGCTGTATAAGAAAAAAACAAAAAATCCTACCCCCTTTTCCCTGGGATAGGATATGATATGCAATGATAGAAAAAAGGTGTTTTCCTCTTTACTCCAGCGTTACAATTTTATGCTTGATTGCGTAGAGTACAGCCTGTGTACGGTCATTCACGCCAATTTTGCGGAAAATGCTCGTCAGGTGATTTTTAACGGTCTTTTCACTTAAAAATAAACTCTTGGCAAGATCCTGGTTGCTTAAACCTAGACAGACTCGCTGCAATACTTCAAGTTCCCGGTAAGTAAGCCCTTCTTCTCGACGTTTCACCACAGAATTAACAACCATAGCCGTCTTTTCCTGCTGACGGCTCAGCTCACTAAATAGTTTTTTTGCCAAAGTCGGATAAATGAAAGATTCTCCAGCATATACGGTACGAATAGCGGTAACCAGCATCCCCGGTTCGATATCCTTCAACAGATAACCTACAGCACCAGCTTTTACGACTTCTATTACATAATTCTCATCATCATGCATGGTTAACACAATAATCTTAATGTTTTGCTGCTGCTCATAAATTTTCTTTATTACTTCCAAACCATTAACGCGGGGCATATTTATATCCAATAGGAGAATATCGGGTGCTAAAATAATGGCTTTTGCTATCGTCTGCTCACCATCACCAGCTTCCCCGATCACCTGAAAATCTTGTTCTAATTCAAGGACATTGCGTATTCCTTGCCGCAATAACACATGATCGTCTGCAATCATAATTTTAATCGCCACAGTTATCACCTACCTCTCTATAGTAAATTTCTCCAAATAAAATAAAAATCCTGTTATTATTAACAGGATTTTTATGGAAAATGTTTATTTTGTTTTTAAAGCCTTTAATCTGGGACCCATTAAACGCTTATATGCTTCGACACCAGGCTGGTCAAAGGCATCCACATTCGCCAGTTCCCCTTCATAGGCTACGGACAATGCCAGCATATATAGCAGTTCGCCTAAATGGTAAGCATTTAGTGACGGCAGTACAAAGGTAGCATTGAAACGCTCATCATTGATCAAAGCCTGAGCGTTGGCCTCCCGTGCCACATCCAGAGCCTGACTCAGGTAGATGGAAGATATCTCGGAGAGCTTAGGGACATTGGGGAATACATCAGGAATGATCGTGTCCTTTTCCCATTCTGCTACCTTCACAAACTGAACCACTTTATCTTTTTTGCCATCTTGATGCTGCTGCGTCTGGGCATGCATATCTGTTGTGCCTACGGCAACAATCGGAGTACGTCCGTAATTTACCACTTTACCTTCACGATCCGTACGTTTGCCCAACGATTCTGCCAATAACTGCACATACCACTCTGCCACTGATTTTAAATAATCAGCATAAGGCATGAAAACTTCAATATCCCTGCCATATTTTTCTGCGGCAATAAATTTTAGGGCCGCATTTAATTTTGCAGGATTTTGGTATATATCAGAAGTTTGACATACTTGGTCCATAGCCTGAGCGCCTGCTAAAAAAGCATCAATATCAAAACCAATGCAAGCAGCAGTTACTAAGCCCACTTCCGAAAAAATAGTAAACCTGCCGCCTACACCATCCGGCACGCTAAAAGTAGGCCAGCCCTGTTCCTCAGCCAATTTTTTCAATAAAGTAGCCTTTTCGCCTTCTGCAGGATCAGTTACAGCCACTACTTCCACCTGAAGCAAAGGAGCCTGGCGCAGTAAAGCATCATATACCACCATAAAGGTTGACATCGTATCCAAGGTACCACCGGATTTCGAAATAACCACCAAAGTCACCTTGTAGCTGTTAGGCTGACCATGAACGGCTTTGAGACGAGCTTCCGCTACTAAGTGTTCCACCATATCGGCTGTTCGTCTGGCATCAATATTATTGCCGTTAAAATAAAGCTTCGGATAGCCGTTGCGTTCCGCACTGCTTTTGGCGTTCCAGAATTCACCGCAATGCACATCATATAGCACTTTATTCCCTAAGAAAGAGCCGCCAATGCCAAAGGACACAACTGCATCCACACGATTTTGCAGGGACTTGCCAAATTCCTTTAATTTAGCAATGGAAGACGGCGAGTTTAGATTCCCTTCTACCACGTAGGGCAGCTGGGTAAACAATACTTTTTCCGGTGCGCCGTCCTTTGATAAATGACCACGTACTTCTCCACTGGACCGCATATGCTCAACAGCCTGCTGAGCAGCAGCAAGCTTCTCAGACAATGCTGCCACATCACTTGCTGTTACTTTTCCATCACCATACAAATTTCCATAGTCAAAGGAAAAACCCGAGGATAACGTTAAACAACTTTCTTTTACATTACTCATTCCATAACAGCCTCCTACTTTGCATATTCATATCCAGTATTGTATCACAAATACTCCTATTTCGTCCCATTAATTTCCTATTAATCTCTATTTACAGCCTTGATTGCTATCTTTTTCGGCTACTAAAGGGCCAACGGTCTTTAGTAAATACTGTAAAAAAGGTTCTCGTAAATCAGAACGCTTCAAAGCAAATTCAATCGTTGCTTCTAAGTATCCCTGCTTATCACCCACATCATACCGGCGTCCCTCAAAATTATAGGCATATACAGAATGCTGCTGGATTGCCAGCGTACGTAAAGCATCCGTTAATTGGATTTCCCCCCCCTTACCAGGAAGCGTATTCTCCAGAATAGCAAAAATTTCCGGCTGCAGAATGTAGCGGCCAAGTACTGCCAAACGGGAAGGAGCTTCTTCAACATTGGGTTTTTCCACCAAATCTACGGCCTGCCACAAATTATTTTTAACTTCCACAGGCTTCACTATGCCATAATTACAAACCTTCTTCTGAGGCACGTTCTGCACCCCTAAAATGGTACCCGGAGTATCTTCATAGACACTTATCATTTGTTTTAAACAAGGAACGCTGGCATCAATAATATCATCGCCTAATAGCACAGCAAAGGGCTCATTGCCAACAAACTGCTTGGCACATAATACCGCATGTCCCAAGCCTTTGGCTTCTTTTTGCCGCACATAATGAATCGTAACATCGGCAATTTCTTCTACTAGGTTTAACAATTCATACTTTCCCTGCTCTTTAAGGAGCAGTTCCAGCTCGACGGATTTATCAAAATGATCCTCAATGGCCCGCTTATTACGCCCGGTAATAATGAGAATTTCCTCAATCCCTGACTGCACAGCCTCTTCAATAATATATTGAATGGCAGGCTTGTCCACAATCGGCAGCATCTCTTTCGGCTGGGCCTTTGTCGCTGGTAAAAACCGCGTGCCCATCCCCGCTGCCGGAATCACCGCTTTACGAACTTGTCCAATTCCTTTTTTCATCTCAGCACCATCCTTATCTGTGACACATATTTTAATCGTTGCTAAAAACTACTACACTCTCCACGTCATTATCATGAAAAGCCATCCTAAAAAGGCCATATAAATGCATGGAGAAACAATAATTTAACCGCAGAGACTCAGAGAACACAAAGAAAAGATAGATAGGATTAAAAATCGCCCCCTCAGCGTCCTCTGCGTCTCTGTGGTTAAGTCGTTCGCTCTGTTTGTCATTCAAGAAAATCCCAAATAGCTTGTCTTTTCTGACTCTCCTGTGATTTATTTCATGACCGTTGCGAACGATAGTGAAGCAATCCCGCTCCATGAAAGGGATTGTTTCGTCGTACCTCCTCGCAATGACATCCTTCCATTCCCCTCTCGAGAGGGGTGGCACGCTGTGCCGGGGTGTGTCGTCTCCCTGTGTCGTCGTCACCCCAACCTATCAATACAAGCTAATAATTCCTCCGTCTTCTCCTGCATCAAGTCAGCATCACCCCGGCTCTCCACATTCAGCCGAATCAACGGTTCTGTATTGGACATCCTTAGATTAAACCGCCAATTGTCATACTCGACACTCAGTCCATCCGTATAATCAACAATCGCTCCCTTTACTACGAACTGTTTTTCGATTTCAGCTACTACCATTTGAGCATTTTTGACCTTACGATTAATCTCCCCACTCACAGGGAATCTTTTCATCCTTTCACCTACTAATTGGGATAAAGGTTTGCCAGACACACTGCTATTCTCCGCTACCAATAGCCAAGGTATCATACCGCTATCACAATAGGCAAAATCTCTAAAATAATGATGAGCCGACATCTCGCCGCCGTAGATAGCATCTTCCTGGCGCATACGTTCTTTGATAAAAGCATGACCCGTTTTACACAATATAGGAATACCGCCAGCCTCTTGTACCATTTCAATAGTATTCCAAGTCAGGCGTGGATCATGAATAATTTTTGCCCCAGCATAACGGCGCAAAAAAGCCTCTGCCAAGCAGCCTACGATATAATAGCCCTCAATAAAATTACCTTGCTCATCAAACAAAAAGCAACGATCAAAATCTCCATCCCAGGCAATCCCGAAATCAGCACCACTGTCTCTCACTGCCTTAGCCGTTACCTCCCGATTCTCAACCAATAAGGGATTGGGAATGCCATGAGGGAAGGTACCATCTGGCTCATGATATACCTTGATAAATTCAATAGGCAAATAATTCTCTAGAGCATCCAGAGTAGGACCTGCACAGCCGTTACCCGAGTTTACCACAATCTTCAAAGGCTTCAATGCAGCAGCATCAATATAGGTAAGCAAATGCTGTACATACTCTTTCATCACATCATACTCTTCAACCTTGCCCTTGTTAATACCAGCACATTTGCCCCGTGAAAAATCACCTGTAACGACTTGCTCTTCCAAATCTCTTAGCCCAGTGTCACCGCTAATCGGTTTGGAGTCCTTACGCACCAGCTTTAGTCCATTATAATCCATCGGATTGTGACTGGCCGTCACCATAATGCCGCCATCTGCTTTTAGATGGGACGTAGCGAAGTACACCATTTCTGTACCACACAATCCAATATCAATTACATGACAGCCCCGATCCATAAAGCCCCGTATCAGCGCCTCGGTCAAACTCTCACTCGATAACCGTACATCCCGGCCCACTACCACAGTCTTAGCAGCAAACAGATCAACAAAAGCCCACCCAATACGATATGTTACTTCCTCATTGAGCTCATCAGGCACCCTACCACGAATATCATAGGCCTTAAAGGCGTCTCTTTTTATGATAATATTCTGCGCCACAGCAAGCCCTCCTCTTTCTATATTCAATCTTCATTTTATTCCCAGAGAAAGTAATATATGCTAATAAACTTCGCCGAATCCTGATTCTTATCCTGCCATTATCCTAAAGATCCTTTAATAAAAAAATCCCCTCTTGAGAGGGGTGGCACGCAGTGACGGGGTGTGTCCGTCCTTATTATTCAATGGCAACTATAATCTTTCGAATTTCCTCAGGCAGCCTTTTTGCGCTTTCAAAAACCCGATTCGCAATATCCGGATCATAAGTATGCGACGTCATATTCCTATCTTCTAGCATTTCAAACCAAATATCAACATTCTGAAGAGCCTGCCTCAAAAGCACTTCGGATCGCCAGTCTTGGTGAAACCACTTCTATTCCATCTATTTTCAATGCTTTCTTTAGCACCTTCCATGATAATTCAAAACAATATTCGAATCGTTGTATTGTTGCATCCCTGACAATCTCAGAAAAGGGATGTTCCAATACTTCATCTAACGTAGACAAAGCTTTTTTCAATCGACTTAGATGAAAAGCGAGCTCTTCTTTTTTTGTTTCCATATTTCCACTCCACCTTTCACGGCAATTTTGATAAATTCTGGTGCAAGAACCGCAAAATCAACCAAATCCACCCGTGCCGGAATAGGAAACTCTTCTAATTTCTCTTTTAAGTCTGATAGTGCATTTGCAGTTAATCCATCTTCTGCATAATATCCCACATCATAATCAGATTTTTCATGTGCGGTTCCTGCCGCCCGGGAGCCAAATAAAAATATATCGGCATCTACATTAACAAACGCATTAAGAATACTCTTCTTAATTGCTTCCTGCTCATGATAAACAGTAATACCATCTTCATCCAATACCCGATAGCCGAGCTTTTTCCAAGGACGCCATTCTTGTCGACGCAGTATCGGATGAGAAGTAGACAGACGTATATATGGAAGCATCATATTTCTTTACCGTCCTTTCCATAATATAGTGCCACTATGATCAGTGTAGCATGACATAATTACAGAGTCAAAACGAACCGCGTACTGCCAACACTTCACTCCCACCCATCCACATCAAACCTCACAATATCGTCTTCCCCCAAATACTTCCCATTTTGTACCTCAATAATCTCCAACGGAATCCGTCCCGGATTTTCCAGGCGATGTTTGGTAGACATAGGAATGAATACACTCTCATTCTCATGTACCATCTTCACTTCATCACCAAGGGTCACCTGAGCAGTGCCACCTGTAACAATCCAGTGCTCACTGCGATGATAATGCATCTGTAGAGTTAAGCCCTGTCCAGGATTAACCTTGACTTGCTTCATCTTGTATCCAGGTCCCTCGCCCAATACCGCAGTACTACCCCACGGTCTATATAAGGTAGTATGCTCATCTGCTTCACGCCGCCCCTGACCTTTAAGTTCATTTACCAGATCTTTAACCTTCTGAGATTCACCTTTTTTTGCTACCACTATGACATCATCCGTTTCCACTACCAGCAGATCCTCAAGACCAATACCAGCAATCAGACGACTACGACCTAACATGAGTGTATTTGTACAATCAATAGGCATGCAGTCACCCTTTACTGCATTACCATCCGTATCCTTGTCTAAAACGTCATAAATAGCATCCCATGAGCCAATGTCATTCCAATAAGCTAACAGTGGAATAGTCACCACTTTATCAGATTTCTCCGCCACTGCATAGTCAATTGAGATATTCGGCATAGCTTTAAACTGAGCTAAAGTGTCCGCAAAACTGATAGCTGATAATTGATATATCTCTGGATGATGTATTTGGAATTCTCTCATGATTTGCCCCATAGTAACGCCAAACATACCAGAATTCCAATAATAAGAACCAGCTGCCAAATACTTTTCGGCTGTGGCCAAATCAGGCTTTTCTTTAAAAGAACTTACGGCAAATCCACAACCACAAACTTCACCAGCTTCAATATATCCATATCCAGTTTCCGGTTTATCAGGTTTAATACCAAACGTAACAAGGTGGTCCAGTTTAGCCATTTCCTCAGCTTGTCTGACAGCCTGTATAAATAGATCATCTTGACGGATAATATGGTCCGAAGGCGTAACAAACATGACTTCCTTTTCACCGGCACCTAATTTATCGATACAATAGCTTGCTGCTAAAGCAATAGCAGGAGCCGTATTACGCCCCACAGGTTCTAATAGAATATGTATTTTTTCCATCCCACAAACCACTAGCTCCGCTTTAACATAGTGAAGATATTCCTGATTAGTCACAATCACAATATCCGACGCCTTTACCATTAATGCAAAACGCATGACCGTCTGAACTAATAGCGATTGTTCATTGCCAATTTTCATAAATTGCTTAGGAAAACAAGTGCGGGATAGCGGAAATAGCCGTGTACCTCCACCCCCTGCTAGAATTATTATTTTCAAGGTTATACCTCTTTTCTAATATCTCTATACGTTGAAACTACACCATCAGCAAGCAGCAGTTCAAACCGGCACCCAAGTTCACCACAATAAGCACGTTATCTAAATATCTACTGTTCAATACCTTGCCTCTTTGAAAGATCCCTCCATAAATAAAGAGTCTTCCGCTTTATTCTTGAAAGCAGCAGTCGTACTTTTATATATACCTTTCTTGAAAAACTAACTTTCGTATACTTAGCTATCAATTGTCTAATATCTGCCGAATCCAATAAGTCCCGAAAAAATTTATCTCTTTTAGAATTACACGCAACCGATTTTATCGCCGCTGTGTTATACATGATAGCCTGATCTATATCAACCTTTTCATATTTCATTCTATCTGCTGCTGCTAGAAAAATTTCTTTTCCTTTATTGGAGTTTACTAGAATAAGCGATGTCCCCTGATCATCATCATAACTGGGGAGAATGCTTTCGATACCCCAAAAATCAGCCAATGTTATATCACTCTGGCGTGCAAGCGTTTTGAAGCTGCAATGGTAGCAGGATGGACGCAGGTATAGATTCTTAAGAAATCCTTGCATATATTCATCCGAAGTTAGGTCTTTTATATATTTATGATCGTTCTTATCTGTAAATCTCAAGCTAAACCTTTTCCACCCGAAGGTTTTATCCCTGAAACTAATCGACCGTAGTTCGTTATTGTTTCCCATTTTGTTACAATACTGTGTCCAGACAAGCGGTGATGGAACGCCATGACAAATCATATCCACACAAACTAATCCTTCATTTTCTTTACCAAGATAGGACTTAAGCCCAGCAATTTGACAGGGAGTACCAGAGAATAACACTTGTCGTTCTTGTTTTAAAAAATTCTTTGCCTGCTCATAGGTATTACCGATAGAGCTCTGTACATATTTAGAACCTCGAAAGTTACGGAGACCAGCCAGACAATCCGTCCAGCTATGAAGCACGTTAAATTCATCGCTAAATCCTGCTCCAAATACAACACCATGATTATTAAGAACCCTTTCTGCTATAACCGAAAACACGCCGCCAGAGGAGCTTTGCTGTCTGATGTCATCATCTTTATTCAGGCAAGCGTATGCCGCCGGACGATTTTCTGTAATAGGCTTACTTAGAATCGGACACGTCTTCTCACACAGGCCACAATCCATACATCCTCTTTGATCCACGACCGGATACCAAAAACCTTCCTCATCAGACTGCATACTGATGCACTTTTGCGGACAACTGTTATAACAGGCATGACACCCACAACAATTGAATTTATCAATTATATTAATCATAAGACGCACCTCTACGAGCTTCCCATTTAATAAAAATCTTTTTAACTGGCGACAAAAACAAATCTTTTTCATATTGATTGAGCCCTAATCGCCATAGTAAGCAACTATAAATGATTGAAAATATTGCTATTTTACCAGCAAGAAGTAACAGACTATTCTGTACTATAAAATGATTGATTCCATACCCACATAATAAAGACATCACCACCGGCATAGACATCCTAGCAATATCTTTCCAGAAAAGCGGTATATTAAGTCCGATCTGTCGATAATAGTAAATGTTAATGATAACAACGTTGCCGATAAGTAAGGATGCACCTGTCGCTACGGCACAACCGAAACCACCCCACAGTTGTGCCAATGGAATACTGACTAGCACGTTAAGAATCGCAATGGAAAGATAAACTACCGATCTGAATGCATTTCTGTTTTTGGCTTGCAAAATGGTAATTCCTACGCTCTGAATCAACGGAACGGTTATAGGTATTATCACCATCAAAAGAATATAATAGGCATCAATATAATTTGATCCTGCCCATAGATTTATGAAGGCTTCTCCGAACAGTATAAATCCACTTAAGATGTAGACTATTATTACATACTGCACTCTACCTACCTTAATCATCACCTGGGACAACTCATCATTGCTGGAATTATTAGCCACCAACATAGTAATTCTAGGCAGCAGCACTCCACTTACAGCATTAGAGAACATGATATACATGGTATTTAGCTGCATAGCTACTGCGTAAACCGCAACCACCACCGTGCCTGATACGATACCCAAAATAAATTGACCTGTACTCCAATAAACCTTATCCACAACAACATTCAAAAAAATAAAGAAAGAATAAGCGGCTATCTCCTTGCAGAGAATCACATCAAATTTTTTAAAATAGACCTTTGTATGTAACACTCTAAAGCAATAAACAACATTGATTAGCAGGCAACTAATGTTTAATACTGTATTTACTACGACCATAGACACTGATCCATAACCCCAAAATAACAATGGCAGCATGATACATGGATTTATGATGGAACGAAGAATAGCAATCAGCCGAACAAATACAAATCTCTCATGTGCTTGCATGATAGAACCAAAAATACTTAATGGAAATGACACTGCCAAATTAGCAATCAGTAACAGCATCATAATTTTAGCTTTTTCCATTTCTGCGGCCGTCAGAGTGGTACCAAACATAGTATCAATATGAAAATACAATACTGCACCGATAATAAGGGTTAAAACACCAATTAGACTATAAAGAACCAAGAACATCCCATTCAGATTTGACTCAGCATCTTTATCCCCTAAGACCCTGTTTCGCGCAGTATATCTTACGATGGCATTGCCAAGTCCTAGATCTAATATACTAAGATATCCCACCACTGAACCTATGAGTGAGTACAATCCATATTCCGACTGACCTAGAAGTCTGAGCATGATTGGAGTATAAAGAAGTCCTATAACAATAGTAATGACTATTGATACATAAGACATCAGAGCCCCAGCTTTAAGTTGATTCACTTTCAAAATAAGACCCTACTTTTCTATATAATTAGTGCCCGTCCTGATTATAGTCCTTAGATGTGATGCTATATCTTCCAATTGTGCAAAAGCATATCGTTTCGCCTTTTCTGACGACTCATTAATTCGACTAATTAGACTGTCATAATTATTGAGAATGTATTTTACCCTCTCTGTTATTTCAGTTACTACATCACCTGAACACCATATTTCATCATTTGCACATTCTAAAACCAGTTTATCCATACCAAGCCCGTCGCTGATTACTCCCTTATACTTAACACTATAGGATAGGCATATGGCTGGTTTTTTCATTTGATAGGTCGATACAGCAGCATGCATACGCCCAGTGATCGTTAATAATCCCCCTCCAAGTAAAATTCGCGCCTCATAGGGAAGCATACTCTCTTTAATAATTACTAGTTTGTCTAATAGGTTCGAACTAATCTTAGCCACTACTTTTTCTATCATAATGCTGTCTTCTGGTCCCTTGGGACTAAATACATGCGGCAAAAGCAGAACTTTTTCTATACGCGGCTCACACTGCAAGACCTCTGTAATAATTGACACAAATGCATTAACATATGAATCCTCATGTTTCGTATAAGAATCAACTAGACCAGATGGTACAATGGTTAAATAACTCCCATTATGTAATCCATATTTTTGCATTATAGTACCTGCAGCCATTCCATCCCCTTGATGAGGTATATCTAAAAACGCTAAATCCCTTGAGTTCATCACTTTTATCAACCCTAGCGTATTACGCAAATAATTAAAACAAATTTGATCTCTAGAATATATGCGAGTATTCTGCAAAGACCAACCAGCTAACAGAGCTCTATAAGATGTAAAGGGTCCAATCGTCTGTCCAGCCAGATATACAGGCATTCGATTGGAAAGATATTTAACTTTAAGTAATTCTAATACTACATGGGCAGTACCATAATATTCAGAAAAATCATCACCGCCTAAAATTATGGAAGCGTCAAATTCATTGATTATTCGATCCAGTTTATTTTTTATTTTTCTTATCTTTCCTGGGAGTTTTACTACTTTTTCATATGTGCCATACTCATGCCATTGTCTATCTGTACTATCATTATATTTAAAGATATTGTTTATCCCTGTAGAACTTTTCAACCGTTCTAAGTCAGCATCACTGCTTACATCCGTATAATAGTCTATCTTAATTTCAGGTAACAGTTCCGTTAGTCCTTTAATCAGAGATACGGCCATCATTGCACTGCCATAGTTATAGGTATTAGGTATATGAGTAATGCGTATTTTCATATTTGAACACTCCATTCTGATTATCTTTGACTAAGTATTAGATCATTTACTAGTGTTTATTGCTGTTTTAAAAATTGACCTTGATACCCCTCTAGTAAAATTAAATGCACCCTTCGATAAAAATTCTTTTATGAACATTAATTGTAATGTATACATACTCTTTGAAAGATTATATCTTTGTTTTAAATATGGATAATTTTTATTTAGAAATTTCCAGTTATTTTTAATCGATGATAAGTACCAATATAATCTACCATTTGAATGGGCCCCCCCTGGGCATGCGCTCCTGGGTAGATTAACCTGTACAGCTTTCGATTGATAATATATTTTTGCTCCCATCTGATTTGCTCTAATCAAAAAGTCTGTTTCTTCCCGGTAAGCATTCCCCACAAAGGTATCATCATATAATACTTTCTTCGCTAACTCCGCTCTAATCAAAAAAGATGCCTGAGTAAATGGAACTTCAACAGCTTCTTTATAAGACAGGGCAAAGTTGACCTGAAACTTATGTAAATCAATTATGTCAGAAACATTCTCGCTGTAAATATCATTTTTTTGAATGAATAAGCATAAATCATCCATATCCGATAAGCTGTCCATATAGAGTGCTTTTGCTCCTATAATGTCAGCCTCTAATCTTTTCAAATCATTCAATAATGTATTGATTGATCCGTCAATTAGAATTGAATCATCATCACCAAAGTATAGATATGGCATTGTTGCCGCCCTAATACCTTGATTCTTAGCAAAAGCCTGTTTTCTATTTTCATTTAGCCTCATATATCGTATTTCAGGATAAACTTCCTGTAAGCCTTCGACCACAAATTGTGTATTATCTATCGAGCAGTCATCGACTACTATCACCTCGCCTACACCTTGCTGTATATAGGAAGGTATTGTCTTAGGTAATATATTGCTTCGATTATATGTAGGTATTATCACCGTTACCGCTTTATCCATTTCGGTGCCTCCTCCCCTGCTACACTATTTCTAGATATTATTCTGAAGTTGACATAAGCGCTAAATATAACTGTTGCATTTGTTGGGGATCACAATTTTGTTAACTTTTCTAAAATGAATTCTATTTTTTTCTTTCCAGTAGAAAAAGAATAGTTGTTATTAAATGTATTGGCAATATTGCTTCGCAGAGATTCCATAAGTTTCACATCTTGTGCAACTTGTAATGATTTTTGGATAATTTCCACAATATTATCACACATAATAACCTCTTTCCTATTTTCAAGACCATATCCCTTAAAACTATCTACTAGTCCAACAATTGGAGTTCCAGCTGACATTGACACTAGATTTCTTGTAAGTACACCAGTATTGGATATAAAGGGATTTAGATATAATTTAGAGTTTTTAATGATTGGATGCTCGTCAAATGGTTTATTAAAAATAATTAAATTTGGTATCGTCGTAAGATACGGTTTTACAGCGTCCATCCCCGATCCACATATACCAAGATGTATTGTAGAATTCTTCGCTGTATTCCAGTATTCAAGTATTTGTTTCAATGCTATCAAATTATGACCATAAGCAAACGACCCGCTTAAAATAAGATATTCAAAGTTGGTTGTATTTTGAAAAGTCACATGAATTTCAGTTTTGTGTGAAAAAAAAGGCAAGCTGGAATAAGTACTATTATTTTTATAAATTTTTTTCATTTGCTCTAGATAAGAATCATCGCCAAGTATAGTAGTAGAATTATCACAAGATAGCTTTTCATTGGTTACTATAGCCTTGCGGAAAATATTATACATTTTCTTTTCTGATATTTTATAATAGTCGTGTTCATAATTGTGTGCATAACATATAATAGTACACCCTTGTCTACGTAGGTTTTCTACCAGATATCCAGTTTTAGTAAACTCTACCCATACATAAGGAGAAAACTTTTTAATACATTCCATAATTTGCTGTTTATTCTCGTCAAAGTATATGCCCATTGTCGTATAATCCCTTTGATAAACTACAGCTTTGAGCTTCTGGATATTACTGGTTTTTTCAACATAGTACGCTTGTTTTGCAAGTTTATTAATATCAATCGTTTTTGATTCAGGACCGAAATATAATACGTTATCGCTGCCTAATATATGGCTTAGTGCCAATAAGTGAGCATATACTAACATGCCCCCACCACCGTATTGTTCTGGTGGCTGAGGAGTCACAAATGTCATTCTCATACTTTATCTCCAAACAATTAAAATTTAAAAACCAATCGGTTATTAATACTTTTACAACTGATTAATAACTTCGTATAGTCTATTTTTTGCGGTTATGGAACCAGCTAAAAATTTCTGATGTATTACTTCTCTTGATGTTGGGGTCTTCAAAATCTGTTTAATTGCATCTGCCAACGCAAATGGATTTCCCGGATCAACGCACATACCAACACCAAAATCATTAATATATTCATCAAAACATCCCACATTAGTTGCCACTACAGGTAACCCTAGTGAGAACGCTACACTTGGTCCGTGTGAGCCTGTTGCACCTGAATAGGGAAATACTGCAACCTTAGCTGATGAGACTAACTCCTCAAAATCCTCTTCTTTTAGAAAATCATTAATGATCGTGATACGTTCCCTTAGTGGAACGCTGCAATATTGTTCTAATAATGTTGCGTCCCCTTGAACAATCACAAGGGCAGAACAATGGATGCCTTTCTGTTGAATGATATCTAGTGCTTTAAAAAAAGTAGCATAGTCCTTATACTTATCAATTCTCCCATAAAACACGATTTCAAATTTTTTATCATCAGAATATAGATTAAAATGCTTCCATGTAGCCAATTCTGTTAAAGGTATTAATGGAATGTTTACGACCTTATTAGAATTTATGCCATACTTTGTTTTTACAAAACTGGTAGCATCTTTATATGTTGTAATGACTTTGTCGGCAAATTTCACCATTATATTATTGTGTATTTGCATTCCACGATTAAATAAGTATTGCTTCGACAATACAGTATATTCTGCTCTCTCAGCAGGATCATGGAATACAAAAGAAGTCTTAAATCCGCATCTTCTGGACCATAACAATAAATATATATTATGTAAATGAGATGAATAAAACACAATTGCATCAGGATGAAAACAGCGAATATCCTTAGTAATTAACCGGTATAAGTTTATTTTAAATAAATCTTTCAGCCCCTGCCCCTTAACTGGGTATGTCAGGGTAACTACATCTTTTTTGACCTCATTGATAGGAAAATATTCTCCTGCTACCAGACACACTTCATTTTGTAATGATAAAGCATTCGTAAAACTTGCCGCCGCAAGGCCCATAACTCCTCGGCAAGATAAACATATAACCGCAATTCTCAAACTACTCACCTATATCCAAATTTATTTTAATGATTCCATTTTTGTATATAGTCACAGAGAACTTAGATCTGATAAGCTTACTCCATTCAATTTCTAAAAAATATCAAAATTTAAATCATAATTTATATTACCAGGGGATCCTCCTCTATAATGTATTGTCGATAAAACATCTAGGTAATTTATAAAAATTGCAAAATATAATACTAAAATAAAGAGACCTATCAATAATCTTATGGATTTACTTTTTCCTATATTCATTAGATTCGGTATCACTAATATTTTGAACACAGCAAAATAAATTGTTATTCTACTAATCGATTCCGAGAAATAAGTTAGTAGAAATAGAATGTAGTAAAAAGTAAACATATTCAGATTTATTTTATCTTCTTTCGTTTTAATTATTTTATTTTTCAAAAGAACAATAGTACCCCAAATTATAAATTCCATTATTAAAGTAAGACCATAATTTACTGTCTGAGGCTGTGTAAATAAATATTCAGCATAAGGAAAATCAATAGAAATTAATAAACCTGAAATTATATTAAATTGAAATATAACACAGGCAATAACAATCGCTAAAAAATGTGCATATCTAGGATAATCTCTCTGAGCAATAAAATAAAAAGGCAACATGATCATTGCGGTATAATGAAAGCTTGTGGCAAGTATTACACACAAGAAAAACTTAATAAATTGTTTTTTATATATGTATCTTGCAGAAAAGAAGCATATTGATAGTGCCGCAAATTGCCTAATGATAGATAAAGAATTAAAATACAGTCCTGGAATAAACCAGAATAAAATGATACTCATCATAAATGAAGTTTTGTTATTGTATTTCAGAGCCATATATAAAATGGGATACGTTAATAATGCATATACAACAAATATACTTTGGTATTGGAATCCATAATCCTTAAGATAAGATATAATAATTTTCAGGGTTTCTTCTATGTTGGTATAATTATCAACATTATCAAAAATGGCAACATAACTATCATAGTCCCATCCTATCTGATACCGGAAAGCAGCAATAAATGTTAATAATACAATTGAAAACAGATGGATTATTTTTGTTTGTTTAGGATTCAGATTATATTCTAAAATAAATAACATAATTAATATAAATGATATAAAAATCCAAAACGTCATGGTTATATCCTTCCTTTTGTAAATGAACATATTTGGAATCAGTATTTATATCTGAAATGCGTTTATCAATTATTCTCCATTCTTTTTGAATCATATAAGCTATCATATAGATCAATAAGTCCATTATAGTTTGCCTGCGCCATAAATTTTTCCAGTAAGAAAGCGTTACCATTTCTCCCTAAGCAACATCCATGCTCACGATTAGCATAAAGTAATCCTATTTTATTAGCAAAGTCAGTATCATTACCAACGGGAATCAAATAGCCATTCCATCCGTCCTTCACCTGCTCCGGAATTCCATCAACTGCATTTGCGACAACAGGTAGCGAATATTTCATTGACTCTAATATAGAAATCGGCAGACCTTCTTTCTCGGTAGCCAGGCAAAACACATCCGCTGAAGCTAAATACAAATCTACATCATTAACGAATCCAGGCATCCTAACTTTATTGCTTAAACCCCTTGCATTTATTTCCGTTACAATATCACTTTTTAAGCTACCATCGCCAACGATTGCCAATATACAGTTCTTCTTGTCTCTACATAATTTTTCAAAGCCTTTTACTAGGGTCAGCGGATCTTTTGGTTTATCTAGCCTGGTGACAGTTACAATAAAAAATGTATCTTCACTTATCCCCAATCTTTCCCTTGCATTACTTCTTGTGTACTGTGGTTTAAGTTCCGATATCCCATTATAAATTACCTGTAACTTATTTTCCGGAACAACACCGTCCATGCGCAATACATTCTTGTTTTGCTTGCTAACAACCACCACATAGTCACACCAATTAGACGCCACTGTTTCAACAAATCGGTATAGTGGATTAAGCAAACTTTTGAACTGGCGATAAACAACCAGATGATGTGTATAAATATTAGGAACCTTACATGCAAATGCAGCCCGCCTAAAGATAATACCAGCTTTTGCCCCATGAGCATGAACAACATCATAGTTACCACTCTGTATAATTTTTTTCGCATTACTATACGCTTTTAAATCGTTAATCGGAGATATTTCCCTCATCAGCCCCTCAACGACGACTACATCATTTGCGGCCTGCTGATATGAACTCAGCAAATCATTTTTTCTTGATCCGCATGCAATATCAACCTCCCAATCACTATCCTTTTTTATATGGTTGGCCAAATCAATCACATGTTTTGCAACTCCACCAAATCCTGCATGTGTAACTGCTAGCAATAATTTTTTTTTACTCATATCAGACAACAACATCCTTTATTAGTTGAATATCCTAAGCAGCCGTTTTCTAGAATAATAAAAATAGCGCAATGTGCTAAAATACGTTTATTACCCTAGAAAAATGCGGCTAACAGTTAAGGTTTCAAATAGTCCAATCATCCTAAGCGTTCTATCTGGTATTTAGATAAATCTCCTTTCATATTACTTAACCCTACACCCTCGGTGCTGCTTTTAGTCACCAATACCCTTATTGTTTGCATCATAATCACTAAATCCGTTAATACGTTGCACTTTTGTATATAAATCAAATCATAAATCAACTTATTGTACGGCGTCGTATTATACTTACCATACACCTGAGCCAAACCTGTAATCCCTGGTTTGACATTGTGCCGGTATATATATTCAGGTATTTCTGCCTTGAATTGTTTCACAAAAAATGGACGCTCTGGGCGAGGTCCCACAATGCTCATATCACCTAACAGCACATTAAAAAGCTGAGGCAATTCATCAAGGCGGGCAGCACGCAAGAATTTCCCCACTCTTGTAATTCGCGAATCATTTTCCCCTGCTAACACGGGGCCAGTAGCACTCTCCGCATCTACACGCATGCTGCGAAACTTATAAACTTTAAATTCTTGCTCATCACGTCCTGTTCGGACCTGGCTGTATAATATGGGACCTGGGCTATCCAATTTTATGGCAATTGCCACAAGAATGAGTAAGGGCCATATAAATAATAAGGCTGCGCCTGAAACGGCTAGATCAAGCATGCGTTTTAGAGTACACTGCTCTAATGCTGGCTTTAGATAACAGGGGTGGAATACAGGAATGTCGTCAATCTTCTCCAGTTCTACTCCACTGCAGAATATCTCGTACATGTTGGGTATCAGAAATACTTGTTTACTGTTGGCGTGGCAATAGTGCACTATTTCCGCCTTATCTTTCAAACTCAATTCGGCACAAACAATAATTAAATCAATGTCTTGATTGACGTTTTTCCAAGTCTCACTTTCACAATCCGTACAAACATATCGTACATTATAGTTTAACTGCGGCTGAGATTGTAATCGAGCAATAAGCCTTGCACACTCGACTGGATTACCAATCAGCAGTGTATTTTTACGTTTACCTAAAGCCTTTTCTGCCTGCCAAAAAATATATTTCCAAACTGCCAGCATTGTGAATTGCAGCATCATTGTAATGAACAACACACCACGCGAATAACCGAACTCTCTTAAGAAAAAACTGATAGCCATCATCACAACCAATAAATTAAACAGTGCTACTCCCAAACTTAGTAATAGTTCACTGAATTTTTTACGGGACAGTGAAAAGAGTCCGTTTATATTGAATAAAATACCTGCAGTTACAATCATAATTGGAGTCATATTGTAATACATAGGTAAATCCATTTGAGATGTATGGTCATAAAAGACCATAATAACTGCCAAATAAGTCGCCAATATTAATAATCCCATGTCACCAATTAATAATATTAACTTTCTCAGCATGGGAAATCGTGTTTGCACAAAATCACCTCCGATTAAATTTATTACAATGTAACCATCTATCTATTTCGCTATTTTCTTTGTATCACTGCCATAATAATAGTAATAATAAGCGTGTTCCTCCTCAATCTCCACACGATTCAAAATTACTCCTAATAGATGCCCGTTAGCCTTTATCAGCAAATCTTTCGCCTTTTGGGTCATTTCCGGGCGTACTGTACCAGAATTGACAACCAAAACAATACCATCAACTTTTGAAGCCAATACACAGGCATCCGTTACAGCAATAACTGGCGGAGCGTCAATCATTAAATAATCTGCCTGTTCTTTGAGAGTATTGAATAAACTCTGCATTTTGGTAGATCCTAGTAATTCTGATGGATTAGGCGGGATCGGTCCACTCGTCAGTATTCTGAGATTTTCTACTTGTGTATCCTGGATCAACTCTTCTACACAAAACTCCTCAACCAAAATATTCGTAATGCCGCGATTCTTCTTATTAAATATCTTATTCAGGACCGGTTTTCGAAGATCGCAGTCCATTATAATGACCCGCTTACCAGACTGAGCCAAGGCCACTGCCGTATTTGCTAAAGTAGTCGATTTCCCTTCACCTGGTCCAGAGCTGGTGAACAAGATAGTTTGCAGTTGACTATCGGTTTTAGAAAATTGAATATTTGTTCTCAGTGTACGATATGCCTCAGCAATTGGTGATTTGGCATCTTCGTACACAATCAATTTGTATTTACCACTGCTCATAATTCTTCCCCCTTTTGGGTCTTAGTTGCTACTAGTTGTTTTATGCCAGCCCACATGCCAGATTTTACTGCCGGTTTCGTCTCGCTATCGAAGTGGGGGATACTCCCCAATACGGGAAGGTCGAGATAATCCTTAACATCCTCAGCGCTTTTTACCGTTTTGTTCATATACTCTGACATAAAGGCTAGTCCTAGTCCCATGAGTAAACCAAGTATCCCAGCGATCATCGCATATAATACTTTTCTCGGACGAATCGGTTTAACCGGCATGGCAGCCACGTCAATGACCTGTACATCAGTAGGCTGCATTACCTCGCTGATCCGAGCTTCTTCGTGACGCTTGGCTAGCATGATATATATTTCTTGCGCTACTGTAGCGTCGCGCATGACACGAGCCAATCCCTGTTCCTTGGCAGGCAGTTTGTTGAGTTCTTTTTCACCTTCCGCTACAATGTTGCTAATCGCTTTCTTTTGTGCATTACCTGCAGCAATTTCGGCTTCCGCTTGTATCTTTTCTTGCAACAATCCCAGATGTATAGGATTTATTGAGGGAGCTTCCGAATTCACCACGCGAGCTGCTTCCATATTTAATTTAGCCTTCGTCTCTTTAATAGCTGCATGGGTTGCTACTACTTGGGGATGCTGTTCTGTGTAATTTTGAGACAACGTCACTAACTGGACTTCTAAATCAGCTAACTTGCCTTTGTATTGTTGAATGAGCGGACTATCAGCTACAAAACCCGGTTTTTCCTGTGCCAATTGATAATTTGCACTACTCACTTTAGCCTCTGAAGATGCTAACGCTACAGTGTTTTCGGCTGATAGTTTACTTATAGAGGAGAGCCTCTCTACTATCGCTTTCATTTCTTCTGTAGGAGCTGCAATTTTTTCTTCTGTTTTATATTTTTGTAGTAGGGTTTCCGCCTTTTCCAGTTCTTTCTTTGACTCCATCATCCGCTCGCCAATAAACTTACGCACTTCCGACTGTTCAGAACGTACCAATAGGGTCATTCTTTCAGTAAAAGTGTCAACCAACGTATTGGCAACTAACTGTGCTTCTTCCGCCGATTTTGCCGTGACTTTTATTTTAAATAATTCACTATCCTTTACAGGTAGAGTAGTGATACGTTTCAGCATATCCTCATATTGAGGCACCTCTTCTTTGTCAGCCAACGTCTTCTCAATGACGGTTTCTACCACCGTTCTACTTTTTAAAATCTCGGCATAGGTTGTCATCAACTGCTTAGTATTCGCACTATTCCCCATTGGCAGATCAGCCAATAGAGAATCAGCAAGCCCTTTGGGCTGCTTCACACGCAATGTCGTTTCGGCCTCGTAGGTAGGGGGAATAATAAAACTCACTATCACAGTAATAATAACCATAGCTGCAAATACGTTTCTAATAAGAATACGGTGTTTTTTTATAATTTTTATAATATCTTTTAAATCTACTGTTTTCTCTTCCACTCTTTTTCCTCCAAGAAGATTAATCTTTATCCATTCTTACTACTTGATAGGTAGCTGAAATCCACGGAAGAATGTCAGTTGCAAAGTTGATTTTGCCACTGTCGGCAAGATAAACGACATCACCTTCACTAAGAACATAATTTTGCGACATGTCGCCGTTTTTTAACATATTGAGCAAATTAACCTTAATCGGATTACTCCTTTGATCTTTGTGCAAAATCATGACCTTCTTCTTAGCAGCGTTTTTGGTATAGCCTCCAGCTATGCCAATGGCATCCAAGAGATTATGTTGCTTTTCGATTTCATACAATCCTGGTTTGATCACCTCGCCCAGCACATAAACTCGGGTTGTACGAAATTTAATAATATTTACGGTTACTTTAGGATTATAAATATAATGACTGAGGCCTTCAGTAAGTTGTTCTGTTAATTGACCTACACATTTTCCCATAACGTTGACTTCCCCTATAATGGGGAAAGCAACTTTTCCATCAGGTCTAATCACAAGTTCTTTAACCTGCAGATCTTCATAGCCCCATACTCCAAAACTAAGAATGTCACCTGGACCAAGGCGATACTCCTCTGCCCAAACAACATGCGTAGTTATAGTTACTATAAATACAGTTACAATAAAAATGTGAATCACATGCTTCACTAAAATACCTCCTAAGTACTATTCGCTTTAAAATTCATTTCCATATAAATAGCTATCCTATTTTGCTCTATCCTTAAAAAGCTAAAAGACCTCTTTAGAGGTCTCAATTCACTTTCTATAATTTGCTTTTTTGACACCTCTTAGCAAACTCGCAATAATATTCTAATGTTTCGATTAATTGACAACTTTGTTCAGGAGTGATGTTAGTTAAACTAGTGTCACCAATTGATTCTCTAACAATGTCGTTAATTTGAGCAGGATGATAACCCGCAGCTGCTATTAATTTTTTTAGTTCCAGTATTCGTTCTAGCTGATTATTCACACTATCATCCCCTCAACAATTTATGGTAAACATATATTGTATGCCCAGTATAATATTCATTTTATACCCAGTAAAGTAAAATAATACCACTTTTATTTACATCTTCCCCCATGATACATATATATATTTATCGATTCATCAATTTAAGGTAATATATTATTAGAAGTTACCTATGAATTGTAATAATTTGTTTTATATTTATTTGTATTTATGATATAAATACCTAATTTTCTCTATAATTTACATGTTTGATTTTTGTATTTTGAATCTACTTTTTCAGTATATGCTGCATTCTAAAATTAGTATCTTTTATTTTTTATAGTTATTACATAAGAAAAGACTTGGCTTAAGCCAAGTCCTTAGACGCAGGCAGAAGCCTTAGTCGCTCTTACTTGGATTCAAGGAAGTATTATACTTTCTATTCCGTAAAAAAAAAGAGCGGTCAGCAAGTATTTTCATCGAAAATATTTGCTGACCGTTCTTTTATAATTGAATTTATTTACTTCATCTCCATAATCCGGCTATCCACTTCATAACGCCCTTGTTTTCTGCAGTTCTTTTGACTTCACTAACCTCAGGTATATCTACATCTCGGCTAAAAAGAATATTATCTGGATTTACCACCAGAATATCCTCAGTCGCCTTTGATCCTATCAGCTGAATCATTCTTGCCACAGCTGATGTCAAATTGGTATTGCGATTATGTACCTGATGCGCATCAGATCCAAGAATATGAACCATCTTATTGACAAGAAATAGTTCAGCTGTGGCCATTACACGCTCCCCCATACGTCCGGTAATGCTTGTCCCATTTATTTGGCTTAATACGCCTCTATTGACCCAATCTGCAAGAATCTCCGGATGCTTGGCTAGACCCGGATGACGCTCCGGATGAGCTAAAATAGGAGTTATGCCTCTAGCCTGCAGGGTAAAGAAAAAATCATCGGTGAAACTCGGAATGTGGGCAGCAGGCAATTCCACTAACATGTACCGGCCACTATTAATACAATAGGCACCCGGACCTTTGATCAGCTTTAGAATATCAAGATGTACAGCAACCTCGCCCCCAGGGAAGATAGGTATATGAATCCCTGCGCTTTGAGCCCTATCTTGCAGCATGGAACATGCAGCAAGAACTCTCTCCCAAGTTGGCAGCCATTTCCCTTCTATGATATGAGGAGTCGCAACAATTCCTTTTGTCCCATTTCCAACAGCAATTTGCAGCATGGCTAAGGACATTCCCATATCTTTTGCCCCATCATCAATTGCCGGCAATATATGGCTATGTAAATCAAACATACTCTATTTACTCCTTTTTCATTTTAATACATAAGCCGGCTCCTGGTACAAATAGCTTTGGCATCAGAGCATGATATAAAAATATAAAATTACCATTATTTATTATATTATACCAATAATTGGATGAAAACAAAATAACTAAAATAGAATAAACTGTGATTCTGTATATTACTATGCTCTTGAAAGATGTATTGCATTTTCCTGCATTTATTTTAATATATGGAATAATTTTACATTTTATATTATACTTAAATACCATAGGACTTCAAGAGAATATATCTACTAAAAAACAAAAAGAGAAGGAGAAGGAGAATGAAACAATACTGGGCAAAAAAATGTTTGATTGCATTAACTCTCGTATCCAGCGTCAGTTTGCCCCTAGCCCATAGTGCACCTGCTGCCGAGAAACCCATTCATCAATATATGGTATCCCCTAACGTTCCTTTAAACAGTTACGTTTATGACTATTTAGAAAAACTGGACGGTTTAGGGTATCTTGATGCTATGCTTTCCGGTTCCAAGCCTTATACTAGGCTCCAAGCGGCAACCTATGTCCGCCAAATTTCCAAAAATATAAACAAATCATCAGCACCACAGTATGCACATCAAATGCTTAGCGAACTAACTAAAGATTTTAATCAGGAATTATCGGACCTTAATCAAAATAAGCAGGCTGGCAAAATGACTCTCAAAGAAATTTCTCTGGGTGAATATTACTATAATGGCGACGTTTTGCCAAATAAACATACAAAATCTTATTATCAGCCTCTGCACATCAATGACAACGGCAATACATACGCTAAGCATGCAAACGAGGTAATATCTCTACGGTATGAGGGGAATCTTAACAATGATTTCGCACTCTCTTTCACTCCCCAAATTATTCATAACGATACTGACACAAACTACTCAATGCAATCAGCATATATTAAAACACATATCAATAATATGTCTGTACAAATAGGGAAAGATCCTATGTGGTGGGGACAAGGCTATAGAGGCAGCCTGCTTCTAACGGATAACGCGACACCACAAACTTCAATTAAACTATCTAATCTTGAACCAATGAAATTCAACGGATTTCTATCATTTTTAGGTCCGACAAATACAACCTTCTTCTATTCAGTCTTGGAAAGTAACCGTACCGATATAAAATATCCTGCTTTCACTGGAATACGTGCTGATTTCAACCCTGCTAAGCATTTTTCCTTTGCAGTTGCAAGTACTTCCATGGTTGGGGGACAAGGCCATATGCTCAGTTCTCATGACTACTTGGATTTTCTAACTGGGAAAAATGCCGATAGTCCCAATAACGACAAATGGAATTCAATTGCCGGTGCAGATTTTCGCTGGCGTCTGCCGAAATTAAATGGACTTCAACTATATGGTGAACTCTATGGTGAAGATCAATCTCATATATTAGGAGTCATTCCTGCTCCATCTGATACTGCAAAATTAATCGGGCTGTATTTTCCACACCTGACGCCAAGCGGCAATTGGGATCTCCATGTTGAGTGGGCAAATACCAGTCCGTCCTGGTATAGTCATTGGGCCTATACTGATGGCTACACTTACAAAGGTAATCTTATTGGTGATGCCATGGGCAATAACGCCAATCGTTATTATGCCAAATTCACTCATTTCGCATCAAATGGCTCTCAACTTTCTCTTCACTTAGAACACTTATCACAACAAACGACTTCTGACTCTTTTACATCACAGAATATGGATTCCATTTGGCTGTCAGCAAGACGAAAAATACAGAATGATTTGTTTTTAGATGCTGCACTTGGTATGTCATACATCAAAAATAAAAATTATCAAAATGGAATTTCCGACAAAAATTATCTGATAAGTACGAACCTGACAAAGCAATTTTAAGAGTACTATAACAATAACTTAAAATAGATGTAGCCGTAACATATTGTTAATACGGCTACATCCAGCTCAAATTACTTGGTTATCATTATTCATCTTTCAAAAACTGCAGTGGCAAGCATGTCATGGCTGTTCTAAGACTCACTTTATTTTTTAAACTATATTTCATCATGGAGATATATTTTTTCTCTCATTTCCTTCGAATCATTGCTCTGTCTATCATTATCAAGAATATCCCAAATAGCATGTCTTTTCTGACTCTCCTGTGATTTATTTCATGGCCGTTGCGAACAACAGTGAAACAATCCCGCCCCATGAAAGGGATTGCTTCGTCGTACCTCCTCGCAATGACATCCAATTCCCCTCTCCAGAGGGGTGGCACGCAGTGACGGGGTGTGTCGTCTCTCTAAGTGTGTGTTCGTCACCCCAACCTATCAATGCAAGCTAATAATTCCTCAGTCTTCTCCTGCATCAAATTATCATCGCCCCGACTCTCCACATTCAGCCGAATCAACGGTTCTGTATTGGACATCCTTAGATTAAACCGCCAATTGTCATACTCGACACTCAGTCCATCTGTATAATCAACAATCGCGCCCTTTACTACGAACTGTTTCTCAATCTCAGCTACAACCATTTGTGCATTCCTAACCTTGCGGTTAATTTCGCCGCTTACAGGGAATTTTTTCATCCTTTCTCCTACCAATTGGGATAAAGGTTTGCCAGACACACTGATATTCTCTGCTACTAATAACCAAGGTATCATGCCGCTATCACAATAAGCAAAATCCTTAAAATAATGATGGGCCGACATCTCACCGCCATAGATTGCATCTTCCTGACGCATACGTTCTTTGATAAAAGCATGACCCGTTTTACACAACACAGGAATACCGCCAGCCTCTTGTACTATTTCAATAGTATTCCAAGTCAGGCGTGGATCATGAATAATTTTCGCCCCAGCATAACGGCGCAAAAATGCCTCTGCCAAGCAACCTACAATATAATATCCTTCAATAAAATTACCCTGCTCATCAAACAGAAAACAACGATCAAAATCTCCATCCCAGGCAATCCCAAAATCAGCACCACTGTCTCTCACAGCCTTAGCTGTAGCCTCTCGATTTTCCACTAACAAGGGATTGGGGATACCGTGAGGAAAAGTGCCATCCGGCTCATGATATACCTTGATAAATTCAACAGGCAAATACTGCTCGAGAGCATCCAGAGCAGGACCTGCGCAGCCGTTACCGGAATTCACCACAATTTTTAAAGGCTTCAATGCAGCAGCATCAATATAAGTAAGCAAATGCTGTACATACTCTTTCATCACATCATACTCTTCAACCTTGCCTTTGCTAATACCAGCACAGTTATCCCGTGAAAAGTCACCCGCAACGACTTGCTCTTCCAAATCCCTTAACCCAGTGTCGCCGCTAATCGGCTTGGAGTCTTTACGCACCAGCTTTAGTCCATTATAATCCATAGGATTGTGACTAGCTGTCACCATAATTCCTCCATCTGCTTTTAGATGGGAGGTAGCGAAATATACCATTTCCGTACCGCACAAACCAATATCGATTACACGACAGCCCCGATCTGTAAAGCCCCGTATCAATGCCTTGGTCAAACTCTCACTTGATAACCGCACATCCCGACCTACTACCACGGTCTTAGCAGCAAACAGATCAACAAAAGCCCACCCAATACGATATGTTACTTCCTCATTAAGCTCATCAGGCACCCTGCCACGAATATCATAGGCCTTAAAGGCGTCTCTTTTTATGATAATATCTTGCGCCACGGAAAGCCCCCTCTTCCTATCTTCAATCTTCATTTTATTCCCGATTAAAGTAATATATGCTAATAAACCTTTGCCGTATTCTGATTCTTATCCTGCCATTTTGATAAAAAATCAAAACAAAAAAATCCCCTCTTAAGAGGGGTAGCGCGTCTGTTCCAAAATTTCGTCTAACGTAAGCAAGGTTTTTTCACTCCCGCCCCTCCACATCATCAAACCTTACAATATCGTCTTCCTCCAAATACTTACCATTCTGTACCTCGATAATCTCCAAAGGAATCCTTCCCCGATTTTCTAAACGATGTTTCGTAGATATAGGAATAAATACACTTTCATTTTCATGCACCATCTTAACCTTATCACCAAGGGTTACCTGAGCAGTACCACCTGTAACAATCCAATGCTCACTGCGATGGTAATGCATCTGTAGAGTCAGACTTTGTCCAGAATTCACTATAATCTTTTTCATCTTGTAACCGGGTCCCTCACCCAAAAGGGTCGAACTCCCCCATGGACGATACATAGTCGTATGCTCATCAGCCTCTTTACGGCCACGCTGCTTAAGCTCCCCGACCAAATCCTTAACCTTCTGGGACTCTCCCCTCTTAGCCACTACTATAACATCATCTGTTTCGACGACTAACAAATCCTCTAACCCAATTCCGGCTATCAATCTGTCCCGACCCAACATGAGTGTATTTGTACAATCTAAAGGAATACAGTCACCTTTTACTGCATTACCGGATCCGTCCTTATCTAATATGTCGTAAATAGCATCCCATGAGCCAATGTCATTCCAATATGCCGTTAAAGGAATGGTTACCACCTGCTTTGACTTCTCAGCCACTGCATAGTCAATTGATATATTCGGCATATTAGCAAAATTCTGCAAAGCTTCGGTATACCCTGCTATTAACAAAGCATATATCTCTGGCTGATGAAGTTGCAATTCTGCCATAATATGTCCTACTGTAAATGTAAACATTCCTGAATTCCAATAATATCTGCCTGCTGCCAAATATTCTTTAGCAGTTTCCTCATCTGGCTTTTCTTTAAAAGACTTTACAATATATGCATCACCATATGCATCACCTACCTCAATATACCCATACCCTGTTTCAGGTTGATCTGGCGTAATACCAAAAGTAACGATTCTCTGTTCCTTAGCTGCCTGTTCGCCCTGGCGTACTGCTTTTATAAATAAATCAGATTTACGAATAATATGATCTGAGGGAGTTACAAACAGCACTTCATCATCGGAGGCTCCCATCTTATCCCGACAATATTGTGCAGCTAAAGCAATAGCCGGAGCCGTATTACGTCCCACTGGTTCTAGAAGAATATGAATACCCTGCAGCCCATAAGCTATCAATTCAGATTGTACATGATGAACATACTCATGATTGGTAACTATCACCATATCTTCAGCCTTAGCTACAGGCAAAAATCTTGTCAACGTCTGTCCAAGCAAAGACTCCCCCCCCCCCAGCTTTAAAAACTGCTTCGGAAAGCAAGTACGCGATAAAGGAAACAAACGAGTACCACCACCACCGGCTAAAATAATAATCTTCAAAAATAAATCTCCTCTCTATATCTGCTATACATGGCCATTATAGTTAACAAAATAATATAAAATCCTTATCACTACTTAGTAGTGTATTTTATTGGCACAGGTTAGAGTTAGAAAAGTATAAAGCGAGAATGAAGTTATCTTTTACATGACTTGCATCTATCAATCATTATCTTGCTACTTCCAATATTCTTTATGCATGCTAATGTGCCGCTTAACAGAAATAGGAATTTTCTTTTCCCATAAGCCAAACTTATAACCTATATATTTTAATACGGTACGAATAAAAGCAAAAGGAATGAGATAGGAACAATGATTCCATAAATATCTCATTTCTGAAATTACATATCTCAGACCTTCGCCCTCTGCTTGGCCAAATTTCTCCCGAATCCAAGATTCACGAGCCTGAAATACACCAATATCAAAATAACGTTTAAACTCTTGGATAAATGAATAATTATGAGAGTGATATGCTTGAGCCTCTGTACAATAGGCAATTTTCCAGCCATGAAGTAACATCTTTGCCGCTACATAAGTATCTTCACTTAAAATAGTATTTGGTGGAAAACCACCGACGCTCATTAAAGCCGAGTGCCGGTAAGCAGCAAAAGAATTAGAAATAAATGCTGTTTTGATCCCCAACCGTGATGCATCTTCTAGTGATTTCACACTGCTAACAGCAGAATAATTAAACAAACGTGCATGTGCCTCTATGGGCATAGCATTTAAATGAGGTAATTGCCTACCATAGGCTGCTCCAATATTCGCAGCAGCAAAAGACTCTACGAGCCTAACTAGCGCTTCAGAGTCAGCCAAGATAGCGTCTTGGGTAAGAAATAGTACAATGTCCGCATCTTGTACCATTTCTACTCCCTGCTGACGAGTTAACCCATGATTAAAAGTATCACGTGAAATCGAAACAACCTCAAAACCAGCTGTTTGGGCTAGCATAACAGTTTGGTCTCTAGAGGCTGAATCAATAATGATTTTGCGATAAGGTTGATATGACTGAATTGAAATAGAAGTTAATAAACGTTCAAATAATTCCCCGCCATTCAGGGTTGGGATGATTAAGGCTACTTTAAACAAAATCCTTACCTACCCTTTCTACTGTACATACTGTTGTATATATAGGTTAACATATACGCTACGCTTTACCAATAATTCTTCATGGTACCCATTTCAATCACTTGCCGCCACTATAATATACCTAAAGGCACATCCAACCAGACTGCCCAATATACCTCAACTAACATCGATCCCATTTCACACAAATTAGGATTCGATTACCAGAGATTTTATAGTTTGTATCCCTGCTTCAGTTTCAATGAGAAAGGACCTGACAAGTCTTAAGGTATTTAACAGACAGATCTGTAATATAGCGAAATAGTTTTCTCCTGAAAGTTACATCGATTTTATTAGTAGCATGGGTAAATCAAAGGGCAGCATAAAAGGATGTTGCCTATAGGGATCAATAATTACGACTTTTCATTTACTAACTTAAAATGCATATGTTTCTAAAAATCATTTCATAAATTGAGAATTTCCCTGACAAAACTCAATAATATTTGAATAATAATAATTACATTTATTTATATTATTCTCGACAAGTTCCAATATAGAACTTTGCATTTATAAGCTTATTTTTCGATCATCCTTCTTAACTGATCATGGGAGTTACTTGTTGAACCTTTAATCGTGCTATTTTCAAAATTCAATCGTTCTTCTTCAACTACCAGCGGACGTTTCATTATTCTAGTATTCATATTTAGTATATACTCACTAAGCAAACCAATAAAAAATAATTGCACTGAACCAATGAAAAACATACCTATAATAATCGGCGCTATTCCTATCGAAAATGTATTCCAATAGATTATCTTCATAATTAAATAGGCTAATGCAACCAGCATATTTATGCTGGCAAAAACAAAACCAATAATCGTCGCTATTCGTGGACCTATCTTTGTATAAGATGTAAAACTAAGCATAGCAGCATCATAAAGCTTATACCAGTTATTACTGGTTTTCCCAGCCCGTCTTTTTGCTTGCTCATATTCAATTTCTTTTCGCTTTGGACCAAGCTCTGCTACAATACCGCGAAGAAACGGCGTTGGATCATCTAATTCATTTAACACTTGAATAAAGCTTCTATCATATAATCCGAAACCTGTAAAATGTTCAATCTGCTCTATATCAGACATTTTTTTTATAGTTTTATAATAACAAGATCGTAAAAAATACATAAGTCCATTTTCTTTACTTGCTGTTTTAATGCCACAAACGATTTTGTATCCTTTTTCCCATTCATGAATAAAGCTTGGAATCATTTCAACTGGATCTTGAAAATCCGCACACATTAAAATTGTACAATCACCAGTTGTCTGACAGAGCCCATAAAATGGAGAATTAAATTGCCCAAAATTTTTAGCATTTAAAATAGCTTTAATGTTTTTATTTTGTTTACACAAATCTTTAATAAGTGTTCTAGTATTATCATGTGAGCAATTATCAATAAAAATAATCTCGTATTTATAATTTGCTAATGTTTTATTAAATTGTTCAATAATCGCTTCACTTAAGGGTATAACATTGTCCTGTTCATTATATGTAGGGATCAATATGCTAATAGTTTTCATTTTTGGTTATTTCCCTTAGTTTCATATTTTTGAAAATTTCTCGAATACCGTCATCAAATTGTATTTTAGGCTGCCATAAAGTCATTTTTTTTAAATTATCTATAACAGGCTCGAAGCTAATAATTCCTTCTACGCTATATGAAATTGCTCCAAAATTCAAATCACTTTTACTGCTAGTTATTTCCTTCATTTGTAAAACAAACTCTCTTAATGGTCTAGACAAGCCGCTAGCAAGGTTGTATATACCTGAAGCACATTTTTTTTCTCCAAGCAACCTCAATACATTGGCTGCATCCCTTACATGGAGGAAATCCCAATTTTGCACACATTCTGTTAGCGCAATTACTTCATCATTCATCATTTTTTTCAAACTAGACATTATTAATGTACCAAAATAATCCTTGTCACCATAGAGACTAAAAATGCGTGTCCAAATAAAATTCATATTCGTTGGGACTGATAGTTTCATAGCATCTTGACACGCTCGCAACTTAGCCTTGCCATATTCAGTAACAGGATGAGTAGGATAATTCTCTGAAATTTTCCCCTTACATTGTCCATACTCAGCTTGCGATCCTGTACCTATAAAGGTGTTACAACCTAATTCAATAGCTAATCTTACTGCACTCATGGTCGCCCTATAGTTATTCTCCTGTAATACCCTACTATCACGTTCTGGGGCACGAACGCCTCCCCAGGCTAGATGATAAAATGCATCAAACTTTTTATCATTAACTACTTCTTTTATATACTCTATATCTGCAATATCAGCTAATACAATAGATAAATTATCATGCTTAGGTAATTTACCTACATTATTAGAATTTTTCCTAACTACAGCAGTAACCTTACAACCACAATTAAGCAGATCGCTAATTAAATAGACACCGATAAAACTAGTAGCACCAGTAATAATAACTTCTTTCATATTCACCTCAATCAGTACCCAATAGCTTATCAAACAAATTTCTATCCATTAACGGTTCTTGATCATGAATTGGTTTATTCATGGCAAGTTTAGGATACACATAGGTTTTATCATTACATATAACATGAATAAAGGCCGGAGTAGCATTTTGGAAGACGGTTTCTAACTGTGGTATTTCATTCATATTTTTAACCGTGTAAGTTTCAATACCGTATGCTTCAGCAATTTTATTAAAATCTGGAACTGTATATCCTTTATCAACGGTAGTCTGCATAGAATTAGAATCAAAGTACATTTCTTGAAAGTGCCTTATCATTCCAAGTGAATGGTTATTCATTAGTATAATTTTTATAGGAATACCTTCCCTTACTATAAACTGTAATTCTTGAATGTTCATTTGTAAACCACCATCACCAGTAAAACAGATAACAGGTTTACGGCTTGCATAGTATGCACCAATCGCAGCTGGAAGAGAGTACCCCATAGCACCGTGACCACCTGAAAACAAAACACGTTGATTACTTTTCACTACAAAATCTTGAGCTACCCATACTTGATTTTGTCCTACATCAGTAGTAATCACAACTTCACCAGGAACATACTTACTTATTTCACGAACAATTGCATTAGATGGCTCATTATCAATACATTTGAGCTTATCTTTTAATTCTCTACATTGATTTAACCAATGTTCATATCTATTATCAAATCGAAAACGTGGATCGTTTATAATAGCTGGAATAAACTCTCTTATATCACAAATTAATACAGTATCGTCTTTTTTTATTTGATTCGTAGTTTCGCCTGCATCAATATCAATACGAATTATCTTGGCACTCTGGGCAAAAATATCTTTATTAGAGCCTGTTTGCCTACAATCAAGTCTAGAGCCAATTGATATAATTAAATCACTCTTCGCAATTGCAAAATTTGCATAACGATGACCATATGCGCCAATAAACCCAAAATTATAGGGCGATTCATGGGATATACAATCAATACCAATCATACTAGTGACAACTGGTATTCTTAATTTATCAATCAAGTCCTGAAAAACTTTTTTAGACCCTGAATTACTAACACCTGCGCCCGCAATAATAAGTGGCCTTTTTGCTTGCAACAAAGCATGAAAAACTATATCTTTGCTCTCATAAGAACAAATGCAATTTCCACTATGACTATATCCAACTAATGTCTCAGGATCAATCTCTGCTCGTTGAATATTCATGGGTATGTCTAATAGTACTGGTCCCGGTCTATCACTCATACTAATAGAAAAAGCTTTTTCTAATTCATACCGTATATCCTCTGCCTGTGTAACTTGTATCGCATATTTAGTTATGCTGTTTACTACACTAACGACATCCATTTCCTGAAATCCTTTTTGCCGAACCTTTAAACACCCCTTAGATTCGTAAGTATTAACTTGTCCCGTAATAAAAATACAAGGAATAGAATCAAAGTATGCATTGGCGATTCCCGTAATTAAATTTGTTGCTCCTGGACCACTGGTAGCATAGGCTACCCCCGGCATATGAGATATTTGCCCATAGCCACAAGCACAAAAGGCGGCACCTTGCTCATGATAAGCAGTATGAGCCGAAATTTGATCTTTATATTTATCAAAAGAGTCCATTAAATGTGTTACCATTCCACCAGGATAACCAAATACATCTGTTATCTTTTTTTCTACTAAAAAGGATACAATATAGTCGCTTAATTTCATTTCATACTCCTTACATTCTTACTTAAAGGCCCACAATTTATTAAGCAGAAAATTTAATGGTACTGTTATTAATAAATTAATTACCGGTGCAATCGTTTTTGAAATCCCCATATAATCTACCATTAAAATCAACAATCCTAAGCTTAGTATAAACGTACTGCCATAAGCGCAAAAAGTTTTAAGAAACGGTTTTACATGTCCCTTTGTTTGCTTTTTGAAAACATATCTATTGTTCCAATAATATGCATTTAGAACACTCACTACAAAGCTTATACAATACGAAATAATATAATCCACATTAAAAAATAGCAATACATAATATAGCGCAAGATAAATACCTGTATTCGATACACCAACAATTCCGAAGTTAATAAATTGTTTAATTAACACAGTAATTTTTTCATCAAGCATTTTTAACGGCATTTTTTATAGTATTTATCATACATCGAATCATGCCTTCATTCATGCCCGGATAAACACCAATCCAAAAAGTATTATTCATAATTGTATCGGTATTCGTTAGTTCGCCAACTACACGATAGCCCGTTTTCATTGCTCTCATTTCATCAAAACACGGATGTTTGATTAAATTACCCGCAAATAACATTCTAGTTTGGATTTTATTTTCTTCTAAATATTTTACAATATCATCACGCTTAAACTTAGCATTTTCTTTCACTGTAATAAGAAAGCCGAACCAGCTAGGTTCTGAATTATCCATCGGTTCAGGTAATAACAATACGTCTTGAAGATCACTTAATTCTTCCCGAAGCATTTGCCAGTTTCTACGTCGTGCCTCAATAAACCCTGGGAATTTTTTCAATTGTGCACATCCTACAGCAGCTTGCATATCAGTCACTTTCAAATTATAGCCGAAATGTGAATATACATATTTATGATCGTAGCCTAATGGCAATTCACCAAATTGTTGGGTAAATCTATGCTTACAAGTATCATCTTTACCAGATGGGCACCAACAATCACGTCCCCAGTCACGAAATGATTCTATAATTCTTTTTAGTGTAATATCATTCGTATATACAGCCCCACCTTCACCCATTGTCATATGGTGTGGCGGGTAAAAACTCGAAGTGCCGATATGACCAATAGTCCCCGTATATTTCCATTCCCCATTATAGCAATATTTACTGCCCAAGGCATCACAGTTATCTTCTACAAGCCACAAATCGTATTTATCACAGAAATCCTTAACCGCTTGTAGATCAAAGGGATTCCCTAAGGTATGTGCAATCATTACAGCTTTCGTTTTATCACTCTTGGCAGCTTCTAACTGTTCAATATCAATATTATAACTGGGTAACGCAACATCAACAAACACTGGTATGGCTCCGTATTGGATAATGGGTGCTACGGTAGTTGGGAAACCAGCAGCAACTGTAATGACCTCGTCACCTCTTTTGATTCTCTTCTCACCAAGCTTAGGCGATGTTAAAGTCATAAAAGCTAACAAATTAGCAGAAGAACCTGAATTGGTTAAAGAACAATATTTCACTCCCAAGAATTCAGCAAATTCCTTTTCAAATTTGTCAGCATATACACCTGTCGTTAACCAAAAATCTAAAGCGGAATCAACTAATGTGATAATCTCATCTTGGTCAAAGGTTCTACCACCATAAGATATTCTATCACCTTCATGCCACTCCGGCTTAGTCCCATGATATTCTTGATAATGTTTTTCTACAGCTTCAAACACGGCTTGCCGTAATTTTTGTTCTTTCATTTTATCCATGATCTTTCCCTCACACTACATTCATATATTCGTTAATTTGTTTAATGCAAATATCTTTTACTGCTTTGTTATCAGCTATATAACCATGATTCCATTCAATAATCTTTTCTAGTGCTATATCTAATGACCACTTAGGTTGCCAATTTAGAATGTTTTTGGCTTTTGAACAGTCCAATTTCAAATAATGGGCCTCATGCGGATGCTGTCCACCATCAATGATGTACTTAGCGTTCCCGCCCCATAAAGTACACATTTTATTTACTATATACTCTACTGGTTTCGCATCCTTATCATCCGGTCCAAAATTCCAACCTTCCGCGTAATTTGCACCTTCATTGTATTGTTTCTCACAAAGCATCAAATATCCCGCTAATGGTTCTAAAACATGCTGCCAAGGTCTAATTGCATTAGGATTACGAATTAGTATTGGCTGATTATTAATTAATGATTTTACACAATCAGCAATCAGCCTATCCTTTGCCCAATCACCACCACCAATAACGTTGCCAGCTCTAGCAGAAGCAAGAGATACTTTGTGCGTCTGATACTGCTCTGGATTGAAATATGAGTTGCGATATGCTGATGTCACTAACTCAGAGCAAGCCTTGCTACTCGAATATGGATCATAACCACCCATTGGTTCATTCTCACGATATCCCCAAACCCATTCTTTATTTTCATAACACTTGTCTGTCGTAATATTAAGTATGGTACGCACACTAGGAACTTTTTTAACAGCTTCCAATACATGTACTGTTCCCATGACATTAATTGCATACGTATCAACAGGAATGTCGTATGAATCACGAACTAAGGGTTGTGCTGCCATATGAATCACTATCTCTGGTTGAAACTCCTGCATGGATTTTTCTAAGCACTGATAGTCTCTCACATCTGCGATCTTAGTTTGAATCATTTTATTTAAACTACATAATTTAAATAAACTAGGTGTTGTGGGTGGATTTAATGAATAACCGTATACATCGGCCCCCATGGATAGCAGCCAAAGGGACAACCAAGATCCTTTAAAGCCAGTATTACCTGTCATAAAAACTCTCTTACTTTGCCAAAACTGTCTATTTACCATTATGTCACCTCATATCTCCCATATTTTCCAAGGTGCTTTATTGGTTTCCCATAATTCTTCCAGTTTCATTTTATCCCGTAATGTGTCCATAGGTTGCCAAAAACCGGTGTGTTTAAATGCTGACAATTGATTTTCATTAGCTAATGACTCCATTGGCTGACGTTCCCAAGTACAATCATCATTATCAATTAAATCTATTACTTTAGGGTCTAATACAAAAAATCCACCATTAATCCAACTTCCATCACCTTGCGGTTTTTCAGTGAAACGTTTTACACTACCTTCTTCAAAATCCATTGAACCGAATCTTCCTGGCGGCTGTACAGCAGTTAATGTAGCTAATCGGCCTTGTTCTTTATGAAATTGAATCAATTGAGTTATATTCACATTACCTACACCATCACCGTAGGTAAAACAAAATGGTTCATCACCAATAAATTTGCGAACTCTTTTTAAACGACCACCAGTCATTGTTTTTTCGCCAGTATCTACTAAAGTAACCTTCCAAGGCTCAGCATGACCCTCATGAACTTCCATAGAGTTATTCTGCATATCAAGAGTTATATCAGACATATGTAAAAAGTAATTAGCAAAATACTCCTTTATTATATAGCCTTTATAACCACAACAGATAATAAATTCATTAATACCATAGGAAGAATAAATCTTCATAATATGCCATATAATAGGTTTACCACCTATCTCAATCATGGGCTTTGGTTTTAATTGAGTTTCTTCACTGATTCGTGTACCGAGTCCACCTGCCAAAATAACAGCTTTCATTGCAGTTACCCCCTGTATCTATTTATATGTTAATATCATGAACTACGGAGCTATTGCTTATATTCCTTCAATTGAAGATAGTATAAAGCTTAACTGCCTAGTATCAGAATTTGATGGAATAATATTAAAATTATTGTTGATTTCTACAGTAATATCCGAATTAGCAACGGCTGTTACTTCTATTTGGAAAGTTTTCTTATCAAGATTAAATGATTTTACCGAGTTTCCATTAACGCTAATCGTGACTATTTCATTCCCTGTAATTTCATTGGGATAATAACCCTTTAAAATAATTTTCCCTTGACTTTTTGTACCTATTTTAAATACGCTGTATTTTTCAACCCAACCATCTTTGGAATAGCCTCGTATAATTTGCGCAGTTTCTAATGTACTGCCAATATCTTTATATAACTTTTCAAAAGGACGTTTACTACTTGTATTGTTGTTCAGCAAGACCTTTCTTCCATCCTTTAATTCTTTTATAAAACTATAACTATAAAATTTTCCGTCAATACTGTTTTGTTCAAAATTACCTTGAATATATAATTCATCAGAAACTTTTACTGGTAACATTCCCTTAAGTGGCTTATCAGAAAGTATAATAACTTCATCCCTACCACATAATACAAAATATTCATTTTGATCATAAATTATAAATTGTTCTTCGCGCATTTCTTTAGCATTATTAATGTGAATATCTAATCCTTTAAACTTAGCAAATTGAGTCCAATAATCTTTATGAATGGCTAATAGATTTTTAGTCATATACAAATCTGGCGCATAAACGGATTGGTTCTTCATACTATTAACAGCCTGAGTATCAAATAATTGTTCAATGTTAATCAATCTTTGATAGTTTCTATTTTGTTCTTGTGCAAATGTATTATTCATAGACTGTATTAGCGAACAGTATATACAAATGCAAAAAATAATTAAACTTATATAATATTTATTTCTTATTTTTTGTGTTACTTCCCATATTAAGCAAGAAAATACAAATATAGCGCTAAAAAACAGAAAATAACTTACTGGTAACCCTGTAAAGAATTTATCCGAAACATTACCTTGATATAATTTAACTAAAGAATTTGGTAATGATGGGATAATCATATAAGCTAATCCTATAAATAATGCCATTTTAGGAACTTTATACTCTTTATTGTCTTTTTTATACCACAGAATCGAGAATAAGGTCAAAAACAAAAAAAGTAATATTAATATTATTCTCATACTTATAAAGTTATTTAATATATATTTAATCCAAGTCATTACTCCTGACCCTAATAGTAATAATGAATCAAAAAAGTTAACTTGCCCCGATAAGTTTTGTTTAATAAGTTCGGTACTTATAGGCAATGTATTATTATTATATATATTAAATAAATACACATATTTACTGTTAAACAAATAATACCCAGGCAATGAACTTTTAAATAAAGTCCAGATAATCTTAAATGAACTTTCTATAGAAACAAAGCCTATCTTAGCCCCATCATAACCAACATTATAAAACTTTTGCAAACTAATTGTTAAAATAATAAATATGATTCCCAAAGTGAAGGGTAATATATTATATCTAATAACACTTATAAGATTACATTGTTCCTTATTTGCTTTGGCATAATAAAGAACAGGATATAATAAGACAAAAGTTACTATGAATTCATATCCGAGCATCGCAATAAAAAATAAACTCATAGAAATAAACAGACTTTTACTCGATTTATTTACAACATAGTTTATAAAACAAATAAATGATAACAGTAAAAAATTCATAGGAATTGCCACCAAGCCCACAAATGCATTGGGTAATGTATGTTCAAAAGTAATTGGTAAAAAAATCAGAATAAGTATTCCTATTAAAAGGGCAAACTTTTTATTATTAAATATTTTAAAAATAAAATAACTAAATAGACTTATGTTACTTAAAATAAGCAAAATTTGAAAAAACCTAGAAACATATATGTTATTGCTTAAATAACTTAATGAATTTTGTATAGGTGCTAATATACGCATTGGCCTACCTTGAGCTAACTCCTGATCAATACCTTGTAAAATTAATGGCCCAAACCCTTGCATTCTTGAAAATCGTCTTTGTAATTCATCATTGCACATTATTCCTTGTAACATCATTGGTGCACAAATGAGTATTATTAAAGACATAATAGAAATACATAAAATACTATGGCTCTTTAAAAATATTTTTGTAGTAACTAAGTAATATCCAAATCTATTTTTAAATTGATTACAAATTTTATCCTGCTTATAAAAATACACACTATCATGAATCTTTTTATAAATATTTTTGTAAATCAATTTTTCTCCCCCTAATAATATCCTCATAAATTTATTTTGATTAAGTATTTTCCACATTAAGATACTTAATGAAATTGATATAACAACAAAAATAAAATAATATTTATTTCCAACTTCAGAAGTTGGGATAAAGTTTTGCACATAGTCGAAAGGAACAATTCCTAAAAAATAAAAAATAATATAGCTAATTTTGAAAAATACGAAATGAAAAAAAACGATGCATATTGTATTTTGACCAATATACGAAAGTAGTTGTTTTATTTTGGGGAAGAATTTAGATAAATAATAAGATAATAAATAGATAAATATAATTCCATTTATTGCAGCTAAATAATTAGTTACAATAAAACTAAATTTTCTAGATGGATAATCCACTGTATTCTGATTTACAATACCAAAATAATATAATCCGGCAATGGATATTAAAATCATAAAAATATTTTTATGATTTGAAAGATACTTATCAAAAATATTGGTGTATCTAAATAAAATGCCCGTGAAAAAATAGAATTGTGCAATAAAAATCAAATCTAAATAACGATATTGATTAGTCTGATTTGAAACCATAAAGTATCCTAAAAAAAACATTAGGATTGATCCTATGACATAGACTATACCAACTCGATTTTTAGAAATCACATAAAAAATCTTTTGAATAGCAAAACACCCAAATAATACATTAAGAAACCAAGTAGCACCGAGCCATGAAATATACATATTACCTTTTAGAAAAAATTGAAAGAATATAAACTTTAAATCTATATTGAAAAATGGCTTATTCCATTCATAACCAGGGAATAATAAATTTAGGAAAAATAGCATACCTAACATAATAAGAAATATTGTTATCAAAGGCACGATTATTGTACAAAATTTGTCCCAAATCAATTCAAGAAAACTTCGTTTTTCTAATTTCGTTGTATAGCCAGAAATAAAAAAAAATGCTGCCATATGAAACTGATAAATATACATGTTATAAGATCCAGTAGTATGTCCTAACACAACACTAACAATAGTTAATGCTTTAAAAATATCGACCCATTCAATTCGACTAATCTTACTCATCTGTGTATTAATATCACTATAAGTTACATTTGAATGATTCATTACAAATGACCTACTCCTTAAAATTTTAGAATTAAATAAATTCTCTTACAGCTATTTTTCGTAAATTAATTATTATAAAAGATTTTTTAGAATTCTTTTATTAGTATTGTTTTAATTTATCTTCAACTCCGAAATTTTTCAATATTTTGACCATACTTTTATTATAAATTAATTGATAGCTTTTCGTCTCTATTACTTTTAGAGCCTCATACTGATGACGCCTCGTCAGAATTTCCTCCCACTGGTCATTGTGTAATGCTAATGGTGTAAGAACTTGATCAAATAATGGTCCTTCCTTATTTGATCAAAGTTGCAGCAGCCAATCTTCCATGACAACGCCACCATTTTAATGTTTCCGATAAACTAGTAGCAAAATCTTTATTAGGCCTCCATCCTACTGCTTCCACCAATTTCTGGTTTGATCCGAAAAACATGGAAACTTCCGATGGTCTGAATCGTTCCTTATCAATTTCAATGGTAATGGCAGAAGTAGACTGCTGTATCAATTGCTTTAATATGGATTCAATCGTACGTGGTTTTCCCGAACAAACATTATATATACCATTCTCCAAATCATTCTCCAGGAGCATAATATAAGCGTTCACTATATCACGCACATCAGAGAAATCCCTTTGTGCACTCAAGTCACCCACATAAATTTTCGCTGGATACAATCCCTTTTCGATCCGAGCAATCTGTGAAGCAAAATCACTTATTACAAAGCCTACCTGTTGTCCTGGACCAAAATGGTTAAAAGGACGAACATGAATCAACCTAAGTTTATCTTTCTTTGCTAATTGCAACGCCAGCTGACCAGCTACAAACTTACTACTAGCATAGGGATTTTGAGGTAAGCATGGTGATTGTTCGTCAAGAGCTTGTCCAAATTTTCCGGTTAAGCCGTATTCCTCGCTACTCCCTATGTTAATAATTTTGCTGTCTACAACAGTTTCCTTAACAGCCTTGATTAGATTAATCGTTCCTATCGTATTTACATGTATTGTATAAGCAGGATCTTCCCAAGAACGCTGAACCATACTTTGTGCCGCTAAATGTATAATTCCATCAGGACGAATTTTGCTTATAATGTCTATTAAATTTTGGTAATCAGTAATATCAAATTTTAATACATCCACTTTTTTATCAAACCTATAGCAATTATTCTGTATTCCACCAGCAAAAACCTGATGCCCTATATCTATGAGTGCTTTGACCAAATGCCCACCTACAAACCCACCAGCACCAGTAACCAGTACACGCATTAATCCCCCTCCTTAACTACTCGAATTAACCTACCAGATAAGGGTTACTTGAGAGTTGCCGCTGCATTGACTAGACAACTACGCATGCCTTTTTCTTGATAAACACGTTCCATATCGGCATCCACCATCATATGAATCAACTGTTCAAGACTTGTTTTAGCTTCCCAACCCATTTTCGTCTTGGCCTTCTCAGGATTACCCAACAAGATATCCACTTCCGCCGGGCGATAGAATTTAGGATCAATCACCACAAAATCTTGATAATCTAATCCAACATGCTCAAAAGCAATTTTACACATACTACGGACTGTCGTTGTACAACCTGTTGCTACTACATAATCATCTGGTTTGTCCTGCTGTAGCATTAACCACATGGCCTCAACATAATCACCTGAAAATCCCCAGTCACGTTTGGCATCAATATTACCAAGTCTTAGCTCTTTCTGCTGACCGATTTTAATTCTGGCTACTGCATCCGTTACTTTCCTCGTCACAAACTCAATACCACGCAAGGGTGATTCATGATTAAATAAGATACCACTACAAGCAAACATATCGTAGCTTTCTCGATAATTGATTGTCATCCAGTGCCCAAACAGTTTAGCCACTCCATAAGGACTCCTAGGATGAAATGGTGTATTTTCTGACTGTACAGGTTCTTGTATCAATCCAAACATTTCACTAGTAGAAGCTTGATAAAACCGAATAGAAGAGTCAATTAAACGAATTGCTTCTAATAGGTTTAGCACACCAACACCAGTTGACTGCGCCGTTAGCAGTGGTTGATCCCAAGAAGTTGCTACAAAACTTTGTGCCCCTAAATTATATATCTCGGATGGTTTAGCCCTTCTAACGGCTCGGATCAAAGATGATAAATCCGTCAAATCGCCTTCTATGAGCTCTACTTCTTCATTTATACCTAAAAATTCTAATCTCCAAGTAGTACAGGTAGCTCTTCTAGCAATTAATCCGTAAACCTTATAACCTTGATTAATCAATAACTTAGCCAAATAAGCTCCGTCTTGCCCAGTAACACCAGTAATTAATGCCGATTTCATAAATAAGCACCTCTCATTTATAATTTAAAATGGTGGAAATCCTGCTATTTCTGTTAACAATTCTCACTGACAATAAACATATTTCTCTGAGAGTTTTAATTTATATATCTATATCTTTTCGAACAATTTTCTCTGCAATTTTGCTAGTAAAATATTTGTCAATAAACGAGTTACAATTTCTAGATATTTCTAATAATCTTTCAGTATTGTCATATAAATCAATTATTGCATTGGCGAAATTATCTGCTCCATCTGCTACAACAAATGCCTCTTCAGTTAAACTCAATCCCTCAGCACCTATAGAAGTAGTAATAATAGGAATTCTATTATACACTGCCTCTATTACTTTTCCTTTAACCCCAGCCCCAACGCGTAGAGGAACAACCGCAATACGGCATGTTTCATATAAAGTACTTAGCTCTTTATCTGAAATGAACCCCGTTACAATAATATTCTTTGAAGTTAATTTATTTACACTCTCAGGCGGATTAGAACCGACAATAAACCATCGAATATCAGGATGCCTTTCCACTATTTTTTCAAATATTTCTTTTTCAAACCATAAGACAGCATCAACATTGGGGCTATGTACAAAACCTCCAACAAAGATAATATCTTTTCTAGTATTAAAATCTGTGTTTATATTTTCTTTCAAACCATCATATAAATATACAGGTATATTTCTAATAATCTTATCTGGAAACTCAACCTTTAAAATATTTTCTTCATAAGAGCCGACAACATGTATAACATCTGCCATAGAAAATAATTTCCATTCTATTTTCTTCCACTCATTTGATTCGTTTAACAGATCGGGATCTTTTTCGATCTCATACTGTCTATAAACTCGTAAGTAATGTAGATCTAGTCCAAAATATATTATTTTAGCATTGGAGTACTCCTTTATAATGTCAATATATTTAATTGAAATATGCGGTCTATTTAAATAAACATAATCAAAATATTTAACATTTTCTTTAAGCCAATTATTGCAATTTTTAGAATAGAAATTCCCATAAAGAATTTCTACGCCCATTTGTTCAAGTTCTGAGGCATATGGTTCATGTTTATAAAAATTGTCACCAATAAATGTAACTCGCATTCCTAATTTTATAAACAATTTAATATACATAAAAGTACATTTTCCACCAGCATCTTTGTCGTAGTGTGGTATATAATGATCAATTACTAAAATATGTTTTTTCCTAGTCGATTTATCTCGAGCAAAAAATATATTTTTACCGTTCTGAAAATGTTCTTCTTTTAATACATGTTTCCACTTCTCATAGAACTTTTTCCTATTTTCTATCTGATATGCTTTACTTCCACTCTTGATGTCTGTTCCATTCGATATACCCTCAAAATGCACCACAACTGATTGTGGTTGATACATTACTTTATAACCACGTTTACGTACTTCAAACGCTAAATCTGTATCCTCATAATATGCTGGTACGTATCTTTCATCGAAACCGCCAATAGAATCCCACAACTCTTTGGAAATCATAATACTTGCTCCTGATATATAGTCAACCTCTTTTACATAATTAAATTCAGGATTGCTATTATTAGATAATCGGCCATAATTCCATGCCGATCCATCATCCCATACGATGCCCCCAGCTTCCTGTAACTGTCCATCGGCATATACTAATTTAGATCCTACCATACCAATGGTAAGATCTCTTTCTATTAGTTCTACTAGGGGATTGAGCCAATTCTCTTGAACTTGAGTATCATTGTTTAAAAATAAAATATATTTTCCTTTTGCATATTTTGCAGCGTAATTACAATTTCTTAAAAAATGTATATTTTTAGTGTTATTTATTACAATAACGTTTTTCGCAACCTCCTCGATTTTAGTCGTTAAATCAGTAGAACAATCATTTGCGATTATTACTTCGTAAGATATATTTCCACTATTTTTTAAAATAGAGCCCAAACATTGATAGGTATAAGTAAATTGATTATATACAGGTATAATAATTGATACAATAGGCTTTTCTACTTGCAAGAAATTTAATTTTTCGCAATCACTTATTTCTTTTATTTCTTTGAAATCTATAATATTTAAATCCATAGGTTTTATACTTGTATCTTGCAAATACTTATCGATCCTATGAGATACCCCACTTACACCTTCATTTTTTAAATAATAAAAAAATTTTCGAATTCTCATTGAGTTGAAATTGCTAAATATAGTAGACGGTCTCTTTATTGTTTTTACCATCATTTTAGCAAACAATCTACGTTTACTATCGTATGGTATAATCCTATCACGAATGCGCCATATAAAATTCATTAACCGCCAGGCTCGTGATGATTTAATTGCTGCTAATTCTCTATCACTTTTTAATAATAATTCAATATGAGCATCTTTATTTAAGATAATCTGGTAGCTTTTCTTAATCTCATTAATCTTTTCCATTTCTTTCTTTTCTAACATACTATTTAAGGTCATACTTTCATTATAAATATTACAATAACCATCTTCACCATAGATATCACCAGAACGATTTAATATCCTAGACCATATAAAATCTTCTAAATCATCATAGATTTTTCTTTCTTCATGAATATTTAGGTAGTATAAAATTTTTTCAAAGGATATCGTTGAATTTATTCTCAGTCTAGAGTAAGCACTTTTAACCGCATAATATAAAATAAATTTAGCTGGAACATCTTCAAAACACCATTCTTGATCGAAAAAGATTAGTTCCCCATTCTCATAGAATGCATTATAAAAAGTCATATCTATAAAACCTTTTTCCAAAATGATTCCATAATCAAAGGTTTCAGAAGATAAACTATTTTGCGTAATAATATTACTATTAGTAGTAGATACTGGTGAACTTTTTATAATACAGTCACGTAAATCTTCTAATAACTTACATACAGAATTAAAGTCATTCTTTTTTAAATATTCACCCAATACCCCATCAGCCTTTGCCCCATGGAACCTTTTAGACATGAGCTGATTTTCCGTAAATTTCACATTGAGCGTAGAAATTCCACGTTTTTTTAGATATTCACCATTATCATAAGTATTTTTTAAATGGTCTTTTGCTTTTTCATGGGCGATAGACTTAATTACATTGTCTTGATTATCAATAGTAGTTATAATACGATATTCTTTTTTACATTCGCCTCTAGCAGAAACGTAAATAACATGCTTTTTCGGCAAAACACTTTCACTCATCTCGACTAAAAATGAATTAGCGAAAAAATCATAGACATTGTTTTCAAAAATACTTTTATAAAGTTCTTTTTCGTTTAAAGTCAACTGACTATCACGACCATAAGTAAACAGAACATTTTCTATTTCATGGCTACTCGGTTGAAATTCATCTGTAAATATCACTTGAGGAAATTTATAATCAGGCAATACATAATAGAAACGACTATTGTTAAACCCCACATTCTGGGCCATCTTTGTTAAATCACATTTAGAAAATGTGACAGGGGTCTCGGGATTCTTATAGCCATCTAGCCCAACATAAGGTTTTTGTAGATGATCTTCAGAAGCACCACACCAATATTTTAAACCAAAACGATTTTCGATAGCAAAGAGCACTATCCCCTCTTTTTTCAGTAAATGTTTTACATGAGTTAAAAAAGTTTCAAAAGGATTTTCGCCATCTGAAAAAATACCAGCATATTCTAATACCCCAATAAATACAATATAATCAAATTTTTCATTAGTTTTCCAAATATTTATATCTTCGCTTAAAACTTTCAAATTTTTTCTTTCTTTATATCTAGCTCTAATAACATCAGCACGAAGCTCATTCATTTCTATAGATGTTACACTTTTACATTTATCGCAAAGCATACCAGTAAGTGCCCCCATACCAGCACCGATTTCCAATATATCAGCATTTGAATTAAAGGGATACCAATTTAATATATTATGGCGTACAGCAGAGAAAGTATTATTTATTGTATATCTACTATCTTCAGCAATATAATCTTGTGATAGGTCTTCTGGATATTCTTGAGCGATCTTTAGCATATTAAGTTCAGTTTCATTACCATCTGAATATATTTTTCTACCATTTTGTAATTGCAATATCATGAATTATCTCCTATAAGTCAAGATTTCATTTAGGAAGCGCATAAAAGCGATTCAAATCAGCTTTTGCCGGCTCACCATCATCAATGAATGTTTTAAAATCTTTAATTTGGTTATTTTCGACTTTAAAAGAATTGATTCGAGATGCTTGTGCTATTTCTGTAATCCAATATTTTTCATTGAATTCGCTAATAAAATAAGGGGTTCCCTTCATGCCCAAATCGCTGTATAAATCTTCATAATTTCCTGTAGATATATCCTTCAAATTTTTTATTCTAATAAATTTTTGTGGACTTGCTGTTAAATAAAAATAATCACCAATCTTAAAAACATCGTTTGCTCCTACAAATTGACTACCAATATGTATTTTATCAATAATATCATATGATGCATCCCTATATTCGCAAACAAAAATATAATCATTTGCAGAGATCATATACATCATACCATCAATAATCCTAATAGCGCGCACATAGCATTCCTCTAAAAATGGCAACTTGTAATTATACCTTACACGTGCTGTCCCAGACTCATTTCTTATTGCAATAATATTTTGTGAAAAAGAGCCGATACAATAAAATAATTGTGTATTGTCATCATAAATGGTTCTGTGTGGTCTCATGCCAGCATCTGATATATATTGTGCATAATTAAATGTTTCGTAGTCAATGCATTTAAATACCATTAAACCGTGACGCCCTGTGTCTTCTGTAATAATTAATTCTCCATCTGTTGCTAATGAAAGAGGTCCTGCTATATTTTCCGTTAATAATTTCCATTCTTTGATTGGTAAGTCTAAATCTTTACTATATATAATTCTATGATGCCAAGAATCTACAATAAAATATAATGATATTCCATTACAAATCTCTTTTGTAATAAATGTTGGCGTATATAATCTTTTTTTATAGTTACCATCTTCATTTTCTATACCTTGATGCAACATTTTTTACACTCCTCTAATTTCAAATATTAGTTTTGACAATCTTTTTTATTTTTCTCCATCATTATTTTATATTTAGGCAATAATTGCATTGAATAAGTTATATATCGATAATCCATTTTTCCAAAGACATTACTTTCTTCATTTTTTTTAACTCTTCCATTAGAATATGCTTTTAAGACATCATCAACAGAACCAATACACATAAGTTTACTTTTATTAATCCATACAGCATTTTTGCAAATCTTCTTTATGTCAGCGGCAGCGTGGGAAACCAAAATTACAGTCGTGCCACCAGCCATAAGCTGTTTCATTCTTATTTCACACTTTTTATGAAAAGCTTGATCGCCCACCGATAAAATCTCATCAACAATTAATATTGCTGGTTTTACTATCGTAGCAATCGAGAACCCTAGCCTAGCAATCATACCTGATGAAAAATTTTTTACCGGAACATCTGCAAACTCTTCTAATTCCGCAAATTCAATGATTTCATCATATTTTTCTTGTATCAAATTTCTTGAATACCCCAAAATAGCACCATTTAAAAAAACATTTTCTTTTGCTGTTAACTCCATATCAAAACCTGCTCCAAGTTCAATCAATGGAGCAATACTGCCACGTTTAATAACTTCACCTGCTGTTGGTTGAATTATCCCTGATATTATTTTTAACATAGTACTTTTGCCTGATCCATTCGATCCGACGATAGCAAAAGCATCCCCCTTTTCAATTTTAAAGGAAATCTCTCGCAATGCATAAAATTCATCAAATTTTATATTACCTTGTATTTTTCTTATAAAATATTCTTTTAAATTGTCTACTCTTTCCCTTGCCAAATTAAATCTCATTGATACATTATTAACTTCAACAGCATAATCCGTCATATATTTTCATACCCTTCTATTTATATATAAAGAATGAAGTTCTTTTGGTTCTTATAAAATACAACTACTCCGACCAACAAACTAACAATTGCACAGAAAATACAAATTAAATGTAATTCTATACTAGGAAATTTACCATATAAAATAATTTCTCTAAATATTTCTATAAAATAATATAATGGATTTAAATATATTATTTTTTTTACATAATCGGGAACAACGGAAATTGGAAAAAATATAGGTGTTAAGTACATCCATGCCGTTAATAAAACACCGTATAAATGAACTATATCCCGAAAATAAACAGATAAAGCAGACAATGTCATACCTACACCAACAGAAAAGAAGAAAATATAGATTAACGGGATAGGAAACAATAATAAGACTGGTGTTATCGCAACCTTTGTAATTATCATAACAATTGCTATTGCTACTAAAGAAAATAATAAAGTAACAAACGAAGATAGAACGATTGATATAGGAAAAATATATTTAGGTATATATACCTTTTTGATTAAAGAACTATTTCCAAATATGGAAGTCATCGACATGCTTGTTGATTCGCTAAAAAAATTATAAATTATTTGACCACTAATTAAATAAACCGGATAATTAGGTATGTCAAATCTAAATAAAGTAGAAAAAACTACTGTTAAAACTATCATCATTAGTAATGGATTTAATAAACTCCAAAGATAACCTAAAATTGATCGGCGATACTTAATCTTTAAATCTCTTATCACTAATTCATATAATAGCCATTTATAACGTAAAAAATTATTTATAATATCCATTATCATATTCTAAATTCGTCCTATCTATTATCAAATTCATAATCTCATCATACTTAATGTATTTTTTTTACCCAATGCTTTATGATAATGCTTTCAAATATCTACTAACTGCATCTTGCCAACTTGGCAACCGACTAAATCCAGCATCATCCAAACTATTCTTACTCATTCTAGAGTTAAGTGGCCTGACAGCTCTAGTTGGAAAGTCAGCTGTCGGAATAAAATTTACTTTAGTCATATAACCCGCTTGCCTAAATATTTCCCCTGCAAACTGCGCCCACGAACATATACCTTCATTAGTTGCGTGATATGTACCATATTTTTCAGTAATTACCATATCACATAGTAAAGGTGCTAAATCAGCAGTATAGGTAGGAGAACCAATCTGATCACATACCACATTCAATCGATCATATTCTTTACCAAGTCTAAGCATTGTTTTTATAAAATTATTGCCATTTTTACCAAATACCCAAGAAATACGAACAATAAAATGTTTATCTATAGTTGCTCTTACTGCATTTTCTCCATCAAGTTTAGTTTGTCCATATGCACCCAAGGGACCTGTTTTGTCACTTACTTCATAATATGTATCCCCTATACCAGGAAATACGTAATCTGTGCTAATGTAAATCATTTTTGCATCAATAGCTTGACAAATCTTTGCAATGTTTTCTGTCCCTTTTACATTCACTGCCCGACAGGTTTCCAAATTATCTTCCGCTTTATCCACAGCAGTATAAGCCGAGCAATGAATAACGGCATCGGGATTATACTTAGTGATAAATGCACTGGTAGCAGCAAAATCTGTAATATCAAATTGTTCAATATCTGTCCCAAGACATTCGATATCGCGTTGTTTTAGAACTTTCATAACATCATAACCTAGTTGCCCGCCTACACCAGTTACTAATACTTTCATAAAAACACGTCCTTCAAATCATGCTTCAATAGCCTATCTATTGACATACATCTTTTCATAATAATCCTGATATTCACCGCTAATAATACGTTCCCACCAAATTTTATTATCTAAATACCATTGTATTGTTTTCTGAATTCCTTCATCGAATAGAGTTGTTGGTTCCCAGCCTAACTCTGTTTTTATTTTAGTAGGATCAATTGCATAACGTCTGTCATGCCCAGGGCGATCAGACACGTACTCGATAAGACTTTCCTCTTTGCCGAGTTCGTGAAGTATCGTCTTTACCACTTCCAGGTTAGTACGCTCATTGTGTCCGCCAATATTATATATTTCACCAACCCTACCATCATGGATAATTAAATCAATAGCAGAACAATGGTCTTCAACATACAGCCAGTCACGAACATTTTCACCTGTTCCGTACACAGGCAATTTTTTGTTATTCAAGGCATTCGCAATCATCAAAGGAATTAGTTTTTCTGGAAAATGGTATGGTCCATAGTTATTGGAACAGCGCGAAATTGTTATTGGCAGCTTAAATGTACGATGATAAGCTTGCACCAATAGATCTGCTGATGCTTTCGATGCTGAATATGGACTAGAGGTATGAAGCGGTGTTCCTTCGGTGAAGAACAAATCCGGCCTGCCAAGAGGCAGATCACCATATACTTCATCTGTTGAAACTTGATGATATCGTTTGATGCCATATTTTCGACAGGCATCCAGTAATACGCCGGTGCCGATAATATTCGTTTGTAAGAAGATATCTGGATTCTCGATAGATCTATCCACATGACTTTCTGCAGCAAAATTTACGATGACATCCGGTTTCTCTACTTCAAAAAGCTGATAAACAAATTCCCTATCTGCAATATCTCCCTTAATAAATGTGAAGTTAGGATTATCCTTTACTGGCATCAATGTTTCTATATTGCCAGCATAAGTTAATAAATCTAAGCAGATAATCTGATAAGAGGGATATTTCTTTAACATATAGTGGACAAAGTTGCCACCGATAAATCCAGCGCCACCTGTTACGATTATTTTCATTCGTTTTCCCCTTGATAAATAAAGTTTAAATCAGTACGATCTTTTAACAGCGGTGCCTTCTTATCTTTTTCGGATAAGATAAACTCACCGTCACCCCAGTCTATGCCGATTTGCGGGTCATTATATAAAATATTCCCATCATGTTGGGGAGCATAGTATTCATCGGCTTTGTATTGTACTTCTACATCGTCAGTGAGTGTCAAAAAACCATGGGCGAATCCTTTTGGAATAAACAGCTGTTTTTTATTGTCTACTGATAATTCAACAGCTACCCATTTTTTATACAAAGGTGAACCTTTTCTAATATCTACCGCAACATCTAAAATAGCTCCTCTAGTGCAGCGTATTAGTTTAGCTTGTGCCTTAGGATTTAATTGAAAATGCAGCCCTCTAAGAGTGCCTTTGTAGGCAGAAAAAGATTGATTATCCTGTACAAAATCGCAATCAATTCCAACTTCAGCTAATTTTACTTTTGAATAGCTTTCCATAAACCAGCCACGATTATCACCAAATACCGCTGGTTCTATAATATAAACATCATTTAGTTCTGTTTTAATTACTTTCAATGTTTCTCCCCCGTTTAAAAGAAATAGGTTACTAAGGATCTCCCATAATTCTTAGTAGGAGCGAACACACCCCGCCTGTAGGCACCCCTCTCAAGAAGGGAATAGGATGTTGGCTACTCCCCTTTATGTTGTTATATGCCTTGCTGCACTAAGTCTAGTAAATATTGACCATAGCCATTTTTCTTTAATGGATCAGCCAGCTTTAACATATGTTCTAGGTCAATGAAGCCCATTCGATAGGCAATTTCCTCGGGACAGGCAATTTTGAGGCCTTGGCGTTGTTCGACTGTTTGAACAAAATTTGCTGCTTGCAGTAAGGAATCATGAGTACCTGTATCGAGCCATGCATAGCCTCGTCCTAATTGTTCCACACACAGTTGGTTTTGCGCTAAATATAATTTATTAATATCGGTAATCTCTAGCTCTCCCCGGGCAGAAGGCTTTAGATCTGCCGCCATATTGACGACTTGGTTATCATAAAAATAAAGGCCTGTCACAGCATAATTCGATTTAGGCTGAAGCGGCTTTTCCTCTAGACTAATAGCATGTCCCTCTTTATCAAATTCCACTACTCCATAACTTTTTGCATCTTTTACCCAATAGGCAAAAACCGTTGCACCAGACTCACGTTTAGCAGCTCGTTGCACATATTCAGATAACCTATTTCCATAAAAAATATTATCTCCCAAAATCAGTGAACAGCCATCCTTACCAATAAAATCCCGACCAATAATAAAAGCCTGAGCCAGTCCATCCGGGCTCGGTTGAACAGCGTATTGAATGTGGATGCCCCACTGACTGCCATCATTGAGTAATACTTGAAAAGCAGCTGCATCTTGTGGGGTCGTAATGATCAGAATATCTCGGATTCCCGCCAGCATTAGCGTACTGATGGGATAATAAATCATTGGTTTATCATATACAGGCATCAATTGCTTGCTTACCACCATTGTCAGTGGATGCAATCTTGTACCTGATCCGCCAGCTAGAATAATCCCTTTTTTTATCATCTAATATGCCCCTTTCTTTGCGAGTACTACTTTTATCGTTTTCAATAATATAACAAGATCCATCCACATAGACCAATTTCTGACATACCAACAGTCAAGATTGAGTCTACCATCAAAGCTTATATCATTTCGTCCACTAATCTGCCATAACCCCGTTATGCCCGGCATCGTCATAAGAATTGTATTTTTGTAATATTCCATTCGTTGCTCTTCTGATGGTAAGTATGGCCTCGGTCCTACTAAACTCATATCGCCTTTCAATACATTAAAAATTTGCGGTAATTCATCCAAGCTGTATTTTCTCATCCATCTGCCCATTGGTGTTACTCTTGGATCTTCACTTCGAATTTTGGCATATACTTGCCATTCTTTTTCAGCATCTGCATTATTTTTTAAATAATGTTGTAATATATCTTCCGAATTATTATACATTGTACGAAATTTATAACATACGAACTCCTTACCATCCTTACCTAATCTCTTGCTTAAATAGAAAACATCACCAGGTGAATCTAATTTTATCAGAATAACAATAATGAGCAGTATTGGTAATACACCAATAAATACAATGCCACCTAAAAAGCAGTCTAACATATATTTCAATATTCTATTTCTTATAGTAGCTAAATTATTTTTTACTTTTAATAACACTGTTTTTTCGTTAAATAAAGTTTCTAATTCCATACCACCTACTGGTACCCCGAATAAATCAGGAACAATAGTGATATTATCAACATGTGGCTGGAGACTATATAGTAACTTTAGTAGCTCTTCGCGTGCTAGACCAGGAGCTGCAATCAATATATTTCGCACACCAGCGTACCGAATAACGTTTTGGGCTTGAGCGAAAGTACCAATAATTGGATATCTATGCAAAATAGAGGATGGCTGTGGGTCATCCTCTATTAAGCCTACTATTTTATATCCGGCTCCCATATTTTGTTGAAATGCTTCTATTAAGAGTTCAGCCGTCTTGCCTGCACCGATTATAATTGTTGGAACTTGCAAGGCACCTACTACAGTAACTACGCGTTTTAATATATATCTCCCAACAGCCAGATAAATAAAACTAAATATCCAAACAAGCAGCATAAATACTCTGGAAATATCTTGTGCAGAGCCGCTAAAATAAGAAATTACTAATACCAATAGCATGGCATATACACTTGCTTTAAAAAGTCTCTCTGCCTGCTGCCAAAAATAAAGTTTTCTGATAGATTGTCTATCAAAATGTAAAAAGAACATAAAGGCGAAAGGAATAACTATAAATAGATATACATTGGACACGTTAAAGACTTGACGATCTAAGAGCAACACGTTCGCACGTAAAAAATATGCCGTGCCAACAGCAAATAAAATTGCCATATAATCCATCCCTACTAAAAGTATTGCAAAAATCCAAGAACGGATTCTTTCCGATAAGACTGCATTTATAATAGCATTATTTTTATTTGCAGCAGCATAGACCTGTTCAGCCATATCCCATCCTCCTTTACTCGACAATAACTCCTTCTGTCCTATAAACTTCACTAAAAAATGTCATAATCCTGCTGTTTACGTTTGTTAATTTATGCAAAGTTATCGACATTTTACGACAATATTCTCATTTTTTTCCATTAAAAAGACCTTTATTATTATACTCTTATTTATTTTCTTTGTAAATCCTTAGAATTTTATATACTTTTCAAATTAATGAATTTAATTTTTTAATGAATACAAAACGTGTTTTACTTTTCTATCCACTAGTAAAATATTGGTCATTATTTTCAACTGATTCTGTTCAAAAAGCCATGCATAAATTTTATTTTTCATTTTTTGTTTATATTTTACATTTTGTAACGTACCTACGAATGCTTTAACGTAATATTTTTCCCTTAATACCTGAAGGACAGCGATAACCTCATCAAAAGTTAATTTTGCTTCAGGACTCCTAATTATGCTGCAAGTCAAAATAACATAGGTCATAACTCTTTCCTGCCAATAAGCAGGGTATATAGTATCCAAATGCAGCGCATCAAATAGTAGCCGTTCATAATTCAGTAATTGTTCTGTATCAGAAATCCGGTCTACTGAAAAAATCCTGGATGTTGATGATTTGTATACGATATGTTGATAATAAATTTTAGGATTTACTATTATACAATTAATATGTTGATATAATTGCATACAAAACACGCGATCTTCGTGGCCATGTTTAAATGAAGTTTCAAATTTAATTTGCTGTTCTCTAATTAAGGATGTCTTAAAAAGACCATCCCAAACATATACAAGTAAGTCATCATCATTAAGCTGTTTGTATTTTTCCTTAAGGTTTTCTTTTTGTATAATCAATATATTCTTTTCATCCAATCTTTCTGAAGAACAAATACCAGTTGGTAAAAAATTTTTATGTTTTATATATTGATTACCATATTTCAAAATATCAGCATTGAACTTTTTTGCAATATTATAGTTTTCTTCTAATAAATCTGGCAAATACACATCATCATTATCGATAAATGCAAGGTATTCGCCCTTGGCCATTTCTAAGCCACAATTGCGAGCTGCGCAGATGCCACCATTTGACTGATGAATCACCTGAATGCGAGAATCTTGTTCAGCATACGCATCGCAAATTTCCGGACTCTTATCTGTTGAGCCATCATCCACCAAAATAAGTTCAAAATCCTTTAACGTTTGATTTAAAACACTTTCAATTGCCTGGGATACATATTTTTCCGCATTATAGATCGGCATAACGACACTTACTAAAGACATACATTCACTTCCCCTCTACGCGAACAGCTCCATCTAGTACTAAATAAATTGCCATCAGCATCCAATATATCTTGGCGGCAACCCCAATAAATCCAATATTGTAGTCTGTCATTCCCTGAATTAAAAATCCTAATGTTGCAAAGAAGAAAATAAGTGGTGCCACTGTTTTCTTATAACGCCATTTTTTGAAACTTTCATATAAAAAGTATCCAAACATGGCAAAATACGCTCCTACCCCCAGCAGGCCTGTTGTTGCCGCTAAATGCATCATGTTACTATGTGCATGTACTGTTTGTTCTTTCGCTGAAGGTGATATATATTTCTCATAATATTGCTCTTTATAATTTCCTAGACCCACACCTGTAACAGGATGATCTATAAACATATTCCACGCACTCTGCCACATTAAAATGCGCTCCGAATTAGACTGATAGGATTTGTCAACCATAATGTGTAACCGTTCTTGTGCATTTGGAATTGCACTGCAAACTCCAAGAAATAGAACCATGATAACCAAGCTATAAGCGATTGCCTTTTTCTTATTATTTTGCACACAAAGTAGCAGGATTGGTATGATTATCAGTAAGGCAATCCAGGCAATTCTCGTCGCATTAAAAAACACAACAGGAATTGCCAATATTACGGTAACTATCATAAATGGGCGATATGCGGAAGGCATAAAGTCTTTATTTATTATTATTAATACCGTTAGAGGGATAAGTAAGATTAATGCACTTCCTAATTGCATATACCCCCCTGCCATTCCATGTACACGATCAATACCATGAAAGGCTTCCCATAGGGCATAAAGATTCGTTATATTGAGGGAAACCATTAAACATAAGATAATCGTTTTAATTTGGTCTTTTTTGACAAAAAGTAAAATGCATGCCATTGGAAGCATCGTCCCCAAATAGTCTGAGCGCAAAAACCTGAGTCCCTCATAATAATTTCCCTTATCGAAAAATATAGTAAGAATAATTGCTAGCAAAAATGCTCCTATATACCAGAAATGATTCGTCTGCATGGTTATTTTCACAGGCTTTACCATAAGGCGAATTATTCCAAGCAATAATGCTCCTCTTATGAAATGCATGGCACCCAAGGTTTCTGTCAAAGATAATGTGACGTATGCACAAACCAAGAAATAGATCATTTTATTAAGTAGCTCAATAGGGACTATCTTATTTTCCATGTCGCTGATCTCCTACTATTTTTGCTTTAATATACCTAAAATACCAATGAATCGCTTCTTGGTATTCTTTTTTTCTCCAATATTGTTTTGCTTCTTTTTTATATTTTTTATGAAGGGGCTTTGCTTTTCTTAATGTTAAATGCTCTCCGCCAAATTCTTTCAAAACCATAAACCAGTCCATTACAGGATGCACTTCAAATAATTCTGATGCCTGTCTATAGGACATAACCAACAAAGTCTGATCAGCATCCGCTAAGCCGCAATGTGTTAAATGGAGTACAGATTGTCTAAATAAATCCGCAAGTTTTTGCCAGAGCAAATCAGGTGCTACAATGATGCCACCCGATATATACACTCTCATTTTTTGTACAATATCAAAAACGGGCATATCATCTATTTCTTCTGTTGCAAAGATATGAATTTTAGCAGAAAAATCATAATTCCAGAAAAAATCAAATTCAGAAGAATTGATACAAGCCTCCCCACCGTGATTATAACCAAAATCCATCCAGGCAATCATGCCATCCGCATACTCTTTTTTCACAGCATCTGCAATAAAATAAGGTTTTAAGTACGTAACATAATTGTATTGAGCACTATGGGATTCTGGATTTTCCGGTCGTTCTCTAAAGCTTGTAAAGGCTTTATTGGATACTACCCGTTGAATTTCAGAAAATATTTCTTCATCCAATAAATTAACATTGTCGATGACAATCACTTTTGTTCGATTCTCTAATCCGTATTCTTCTCTAATTTTCCAAACTTTTTCAGCTGTTATTTCATCTGTATAGACAATCAAATTATTCTTAATTCTTGACCAAAATCTGAAATAATCTACATATTTATTATTATCTCTTTCAAATCCCTGCCATTTTTCCCTGCCTATGTCAAAAAAGGCCGTTACAATTGTAATTTCAGTCATGTTATCACCATACCATCAAATGATAATCTTATTTTTTTGCTTTTATTTTCGACATCCCATACTTACCATACCAATACAAGGCTTTTATATACATTTTCCTTTGCGCATAAGACCTTGCCATTCTCTTTTTCTCTTTATAATGACTGGGTTCTACCAAAGGAACATTCGCCCATGGTGATTTTTTTGCATATTCATCATAAAATTTTACCATAAAATGATGTTCAGACCACCGCTGCCAGGGTTTGTCACCAATAAAATGGATGAAAATTACACCAATTGGCAACTTACTATCCATTTTGCGCATATCATAAAGGTAATTCCACTTTTTATCAATAAAACAGGTTTTGCCGTCTAACAGAATATTTAACACATCTTGATCCAGATAGGTATATTTCTCTGGATTTTTCTGCAACAACTCGACTGCCTGCTCGGCAATTTGTGCATCATTCCACTTATTAATATCAATATATAAAACACCGGCATTAAAGTATTTTCCTTGTTGTAAGCCAAGGCGCTTTACATTAAACGTACCGTCTTCGCTAATTGCAAGCACTATATTCTCATTCATCTTTATATTCTTTAGATCCGCCAATGACCCAATACATAAAATATCTGCATCGATATATAATACTTTATCTACAAGTTTATATAAAACTTTTCCCATTATAAACCGATAATAGGTAGCATAGGACCAGGCTAAGGTTGTTGGCAAATTTTTAAAAACATTTATGTCAATATAATAAATCTTAATGGCAATATTCTGATGTACTGTAAGTTTCTTCAATTTTTCTAAATCACTTTGATTAATTCCATCGGTAAAAACATGAAACACAATTTTTTCTTCGGTATTATGGGAATGAATCGAATCTATTACTATTCCCATACCTCTGGCAAAATTTTTATCAATACCAAAAGCAATATGAAAATCAGCTTGCTCTTCCTGAAAGCCAACCTGTTCGTTTAATTGCTCTATTTTTAGAATTATATTTTTAAAAATATCCATAATTTATTACCCTCAACTTATCATTTTGCCTGCAATTTCTCTCTGGCGTATTTGTTATACCATTTTATTGCATCCAAATATTTTCCTTCTTGCCAAAAATTTTGTGCCTGTCTTTTTGATTCTTTATATTGTATCTTTGGTGCTCTTGTCAAATGTGCCCCACCGAAGTCTTTTAACGCGATAAACCAATCATCTACCGGATGAATCTCAAATAATTCAGGTCTTTCTCGATATGCCATAATTGATAAGGTCTGATCGTCATCGGCAAAACCACAATGTGTTAAATGCAGCATTGATTCTTTATATAACCTGGCAAAATCAATCCACAGTTCTGCCGGAGCTACCATAATTGCCCCTGCAATATAGGCCCGCATCATCCTCACCACTTCAAAGATTGGCATATCATCCGGTTGCTCCATCGCAAACAGGTGTATTTTCGGAGAAAAATCATAACACCATAAGAAATCAAATTCATCAGCATAAATGCAATTTTCTCCGCCATGATTATATCCAAAATCTACCCAGGCAACCATGCCAGCAGCATAGCCTTTATTGACAGCATCTGCAGCGAAATATGGCTTCAAATACGTCACATAATTATAATTGCAATTCCATGATTCCGGATTTTTAGGACAGGTCCTAAAATTTATTGCCGCATCATTAGATAATGCGTTTTGAATTTCTTTGTATACTTCCGGCTCAAGCGCATATACATCATCAACAATAATAACTTGCGTCCTATCTTTTAAATGAAATTCATCTCTGATTTTTATAACTTGTTCTGCAGTGATTTTATCGGTATATACAACAAGTCTATTTTTCATTCTTGCCCAAAACTTAAAATATTCTACATACTTGTTAGTGCTGCGTTCAAAACCTTTGATATTCTCTCTGCCAATATCAAAGAATGCACTTACTATCGTGATTTCAGACACAATATTCCTCCTATGTTATTATTTATTTTATAGTAACGCTTTTCATTTCATTCGATTTGCTCTTGTTTAAGATTATTTTTTCAAACTTTCTAGATAAATCGATTGCAGCATTATCCACATGTTTATACATAAGATGAGATATAACTAAGATTAATGGAATACTTACTACAGTAGTAATAAAGACGTTACTATGATGGGATACTCCCATTATAAACATATATTTATAGAGAAAACATGAAAATGATCCTAATACTAAAAGATGTATTAAATATAAAGAAAAAGATATATTTCCTAAAAATATAAAGACCCTTTTTTCGAGTATTGATTGCATCCAACCTAACTTTGTCAGTGATAATATCATGAAGAACGACCCTATCATCATTGCTGTACGAGTTAGACCAGGAACAGCAAAACGATTATATATGCATAGAATAAATCCTAATACCATCAATGTAACCGCAGTCTTTCTATTTATTACCTGTTGATAATATTTAGAATAATACAGGTCACTGATCATTAAACCATATACGAACGCGACATAGTTGGATCTTAAAAGACTAATAACTAAAATTCCATATAGAATATATCGTTTAGACCAATTTCCAAAGAAATACATAAAAAAGAATATCATAAACGATCCAAAAAGTTCAATTTTCATGGTCCAAAGGACTCCATTATAACTGGTGTTACCGTCAAAATTAAAATAGACATCCCATAGTCCTTGTCTTATCATCGTAAAAAAATTTGGTGTAAAATCCCATCCACTCATTAAGAAAATTGAGCCTGTAAATTCTCCAACCTCTTTATTGTTGTATAGGTGCAATACCATTATGACCCACGAAATAAATACAGTAAATAAAATGGGTACTGTTAATCTAATATAACGTCGGACCGCACTGGAAATAAGTATTGACTTATCTTTATACTTAAAAAATTTATAACTTAAGACAAAAGAACTCAAGACAAAGAAAATATACACCGAGAGTTCACCACTCCAAAAAAAACGAACCGGAGAGTATATAAACATTTTTAATATTGGATCCGATACCTGATAAGGATGAAAACTTGCTTGGATAAAATCGGGATAAAAGGCTAATAAATAATGACCTATTACAACAATAAAAGCAGCTATACCTCGCAGCCCATGTAAATAGTTAAACTTTAACAAAAAAAATCAACACTCCATACTATTATTAAGGAAGGCGGGCCGAACTAGTGCCCGATGTTAAATGAAATTTATCTTTTACTTTTAAAATTTGTTCATCAGGGAGTATGTTATACACAACAATTTTATTTCTCAATCTTGCCCCAAATTGAACCTCTTTAACTATTCAATTTCAGCTTCGTTCTTGATACTAAATATTCATAATAGCACTTTAAATATTGCAGATACATTCCTCTTTCTTTATATGATTTAGCCATTTTGCGTTTTTCCTTATAGTGAACAGGCTCTGCTAGAGGAACATCACTCCAGGGTGATTTCTTTATATATTCATAATATCGTTTCACCATAAAGTGATGCTCCGTCCAGCGATGCCAAGGTTTGTCTCCTGTATAATGAATTAATACCGTATTTTTAGGCAATTTATGACTCATAAATGACATATTATAAATATGATCCCACTTTATATCTACATATTGGGTTCTTCCATCTAGAAGAACATTTAATACATCCTGATCCAAAGATTTATATTTTTGTGGGTCTTCCATAATTAAATGCATTGCTTGATCAGCAATCCTTTCGTCATGCCATTTATTTACATCGATATACATAACACCAGCATTGAAATATCTGCCATGCTGAATTGACAAATTTTTTACTTTTACATCAAAATCAGTCATACAGTCATCAATGCCCAAAATAATGTTATTCCCCATATCCGTTTCCAACAATTCCTGCAAAGAGCCAACACACAAGATATCTGCATCCAGATATAACATTTTGTCTGCTATACCATATAACTTTTCTCCCATAATAAATCGATAATAGGTTGCATGTGTCCATCCTAACGACGTTGGAAAATTTATAAAGACTTCTAAATTAATATAATAAATTGTAATTTCGACACGTTCTTTTTGCGCTAATGTCTGTAATCTTTCAGTATCACTTTGCTCTATTCCATCTGTAAACACATGAAATGCAATATTTTTATCTGGATTATTCAAAATAATCGAAGTCATTAGTACACCCATACCAAGAGCAAATCTGGCATCGATACCAAAACCGATATGCAAAACCTCTTTTGTATTCTCAAATTTCTTCTTTTCATACAACTTCTTCGTATTTAAAATTGCATTATTAAAAAGCTTCATTATATGCTCCACCTATTCATTATTTTTTTCGTACTTTCGCGCTTTTAAGTATTTCCAGTACCAAGATAGTGCTTCTCTATACTTTCTGCGATGGAGCATTGCCGCCCCCATCTTCTTCATTTCTTTATAACTGCGCGGCTGATCCAACAAGGGGATATCCTTCCACATAGAAGCTTTTGAATAGCGAATAAACAATTCCTTCTCCGGATGAATACACCAGCTATGCCATGGCTTGTTGCGGGAGGCGAAATGTACCAACACAGCTTCATCTGAAATTTTACTATATTTTTTTTCCATATTGCAAATTTCATTCCATTTACGTTCAATAAATTTCGCTCTGCCGTCCAGCAGAATATTCAATGCATCCTGATCCAGCAAAAAAAACTTTCGCTTTTGCAACAATTCAATTGCTTGTTCTGATATTTGATTGTCATTCCATGCTTTTAAATCGATATAGAGCATACCAGCATTGAAGTAGCGGTCATGTTTCAAACCTAACGTTTTCATATGACCGGCAACAAATTTTCCTTGATCATGTACAACCATTGCAATATGATTTTCAAAATCCATCTTCACAAGTTCACTTAAATCACCCTTACACACTATATCTGCATCCATATAAATAACTTGTTCAGCCTCCGGATATAAGAGTTTCGCAACGATGAACCGATTATAAGTAGCTGCAGTATAATTCCAAGTCGTTTGCAGCGACTGAAAGATATTCTGATTAATCTGGTATAAATGAATGAAAACAGCTTCTGTATCTGCCAGTATTTTCAAACGCTGCACATCGACCATTTCAATGGAATTTGCAAAAACATGAAAAATAAGGTTTTGGTTTCGATTGTTATCAATCAAGGATGTCATCGTTATACCCATTGGACGTATAAAATTAGCATCTACACCAAATGCGATGTGAATTGGCTTTTTTTCTCCATATTTGATTCTGCCAAAAGTTTGCTGCTCTAGCACTGCTTGACTTAAATTCATAAATTTCTCTCCTACATTTCTAGCTATATCCAACCCTGTTCTCTAATGATTTGTTCCAATTGTTCCGGTAAAATCAATTCCATACAAGTTTGTCCTTTTTCCAGTGTACAATCAAGGCGTTCACAAGGTATACACGGTAATTTACTTTGTAAAACAATTGCATTGGGCGGAGCCCATCGTACAGGATCACTCGGTCCATACAAGATAATTGTCGGCACCTTAGCTGTACTGATGATATGCATCGGTCCTGTGCAGACAGAAATTGCAAATGCAGCATGTTTTGCAAGTGCCGGTAGTTCTCTTAAGCTAAATAATCCTGCGGCATTTGTCTTTGTTCCCTTTATTTCATCTATATATGCTGCATCACCTTTTGAGCCGATGTATACAGGAGTGATTCCTTTATGATTAAAAAAACTGTTAATTTCACTGAAATAGGCGACGGGCCAATTTTTATTAAGTGCCGCACTTTTAGGAATAATCAATACCAGTTTACTGCTTATTTTTTTCTGCTCTCTCAACCATTCTTCAATATATTGTAATCTATTTTCATCCGGCCTTCCCAAGACGGCAGATATTTCATAGTTGGTTATTTCCGGATTTATCAGTTGAATATAGGATGAAAAATCTTCAATGGACCTTACGTTACGTATTTTTCGCTGAAATAATCGATTTGCGCCTAATGATATTTCAAACCCCTTATTCAATAACTTGCAGTTTGCCTGCCATGCGAGTAAAGTCGAGCTAAATCTTTCATCGATAATGAGTGCTTCCTTGTATCCCTTTTGTTTAATTTCAGAAATAATTTTCTTCTTATTTTTTTTACTATAGGCAAACACATCATCAATATAATTATGATTCACCAATAAATCTGCCGATTTTGCCGCAACGACAAATCCTACCTTTGCCTGGTTATTGTCCTTGATGAGTTTTGCCAATGGGGTGGTGACAACAACATCACCAATGCCAAGGCGATTGATAATCAAAATTTTTCTCATCATAGACCCTCCTATTTCAGCTTCGTAAATACATCAAGATATGCTTTTGCCATGTTTTCTAGGCTCAAACGTTCTTTAATATAGTCGGAAATTTTTTCACTTTCCCTTAGTGCTAACTGCAATGCTTTCTCTATCTGTCCTGCCATATTCTCTGCCGTAACATTGTGATCCTTCCCATCGAAATTCACATCACAAGCATAGGCAATATTATTCGTATCAATGGCACCAATAAACGTTTGGACATTCCGAATGGCAACAATCGGCTTTAAACAAGCTAACGTCTCCATGGCAACTCTGCCTTCACCAACCAAAATGTCCGTTGCATTATACCAATCGGCAATATTGGCAACAAAATCATAAATTTTAATTATATCACCATACTTCTGATTGAATGCAGCAATTTCCTCATTAATTTCATTGCGCATCGGTCCTTCACCGATAATAATCAATTTTGCATCTGGCTGTATTTTTAGGACATGTTTCATACTATCAATTACTGTTAAAGAAACTGCACCTTTTACATTACTTAGCCGGCTGACATGCAGAATTATTTTACCTTCCGGTGGAAGTCCCAGTTTCTCTCGACATGTTTCTTTTTGCATCGGTTTAAATGCATGAAAATCAATACCATTATTGATCAAAACAATTTGTTCCTTAGAAAAGCCAAATTGTTCAATCAGTTTGTCTGCAAGGTTACGGCTAACAACAAATACTGCAGAAAACATTTTCCCATAAATGAATTTAAACATTGCGCGATGCCAAGGATCGTGCATGGTTACGGTATAAGGAACCTGCATATGGTAACGAATAATATGTGCCCATATTCCAGCAGTTCTCTGTTGCGCAGAAATTACATCAATCTGCTCCCGTTTTATTAAATCACACAACAATGCAATATCCCTTTTCCATCTTAGCAAATTTGCACCACGCGCCTGTATCATAACAATTGTTAGACCAGGGAACTTTTGCTTCAACTGTGCCAGTTTATCTTCATCACTGCCTTCATTAACGGCAAGAAACAGGTTATGCTCTTCTAGTCCTTTAAGCAACGCCTCCACATGTGTTTCTGCCCCGCCAACCCGCCACGGCTGTGAGAATAATATCAAAATGTTCAATCTACGCACTCCTTAAAGCTGATTTCCTTTTAATAGAAGCCAGGATGATATGGTCCGCATCATTGATAGTCTTTCTTCGGCTTTTTCTTTTTCATGCTGTATTTGTTGATCATTGGTGGGAGATAATACTTCATAATCATCTGGATGCGCTATACTTCCCATTGTATGAGGTGTAATCCAGTAAGCAGGATTAAAGCCGACTATATTTTCTTTTGTGAGACTGTCCGCAATCGAATAATAAGTAAAGTCTTTTGGCGCCATTAACTCTATCAATGTCGGCATTATGTTCACATGTCCACCTGCCCGATCCTTTGGTAACATGTCTTTGGTAATACCTTGTCCATAAATCACCAGAGGAATTGAATACCGTTCAAACGGTGCCGGAGTCTTCGTAACATTAACACGATCTGCATGATCCCCTGTGATAATAAACAAACTATCCGGATATTTTTGCTCCGTCTCTCTTACAAAATCATGAACCACCTTATCCATATACCAATAATGCCCCAGCTGGCGAATCAGTTCTTTGTTATTTTTCTGTTCCTCAGGTAACCCGTCAACGATTGTAGCTGGATCAAATCCGGCTTTGTCCAAATCCAGATTATAGGGGGGATGGTTCGACACTGTTAAAATTAAATGAACCGTTGGCTCTTCTTCAGAAAGGTGATTTAAAAGTGCTTGAAAAATATATTCGTCCTTAGTTCCCCAAATATTATCCTGTTCAGCACCAAAATCTGTAGAACTATAAAAATGATCAAAGCCCTGTGCTAATGTAAAATCTTTAATTCGCTCCCATGAAGGAAACCCACCATACCAAAAATCAACTTTATATCCCAGCTTCTGCATTTGAGGAGCCAAAGCCGTAGCATAGGGTTTTTCATAACTGCGCGGCTGATAGTTTACGGGGACAGAGACATCTGACAATCCGGATACCATTGCGGAAACTGCCATTTGTGTAAATGAACCATTCGGCAGAAAAGAACTCGTATAGATAGCATTATCCTGCTGAATAATGTCTTTTAATCCATTTGCCAGATTTAGCTTGCTGTATTTTTCCATTAGCGGCCACTGGGCATATGTTTCACCTAATATAATAAAAATATGGCGCGGCTTTGCAATCTTTGCCCCAGCTGCATGTCTCACTAAATAATCCTCTATATGATTCGATTCAATATTATTGCCAGCAGCCATTTTAGCGTATTCTCGGATTTTCCTTTTATCCACACCACTGGCCAGATTCCCCTGGGACATACGTTCATTAACGCTATAAGCACGATACAATGCCTGTATGTCATCCAAAATGGCTTCATTCAGAAATGCATCTTTAGTAATCGCAGCATTCTCCCAGTTAATGGAATGGTTATAAGAAAAGCTGCCTCCAAATCTCATGCATATCATAAAGACAGGAATCATGACAATTACGCTATATCGCAATAGTAAATTGTATTTTTTTGCACTAAACTGAGGTAATCTATAATTTTCACGAAACAGGACGCGTTTAAATAAATAGCAAATGATAATGCCAATTAGGACTGCACCTAGGATTCTAGGAACCAGATTGTATTCTTGCATCATCGTAATAAATAGTGCATAAACATCATCATTGAATGTGTTAAAAATGTTCTGATTAAATGTCACATTAAAAACGCGATAATAGGGAATTCTTGCCTGAAATAGAATAGACAAAACTATAATATATACATATCCTAAGACAACTCTAAGTCGATTGGTATTCAGTCTAGGCAAAATCACATTTGTTATCGTACACAGCAAGAAAGAAATCATCGCCATAACCCCTGCCGATTTTAAGCTAAGCCGCAATCCTGCCCACATGGCCCCAGTTATTTCAGTCAGCGACGTATGGGGTCCCATATACTCCTGCATAATAAGAATAAATGCACCCCGGTATACGCAGAACAAAACGATCAAATAAATATATGTTTTTAAATCCTTTTGGATATTTTCAAAAAACACACCAAAGCGTCCCATAACAAAACCACTCCATAACACGATATTCCCCAAGCCTTATACGGCAGCATATCTCGTCTTAATTACATGATTTCCCGCAATTTATCAAATACCTGCTGCACTGTGATTTCTGCCAGGCAATTACTATTTTTCGGACATTTACGCTGCCAGCAGCCTTGACATGACTGCGGTGCCAGCAGTACTTTATGATTTTTCCCGTAAGGTCCATTCCGCTTAGGGTCAGTAGGGCCAAACATGGTCACTATTGGCGTTCCAACGGTTACGGCCAAATGCATCGGACCCGTATCACCACCTACAAAGGCTTGTGATTTTTTTATAAGATAGGCTAATTGTTTCAGTGAGGTTTTGCCTGTAAGATCAATGGGGGGTATCCTGGTATTTGTAATAATGTCTTGTGCTAGCTGCTGATCATTCGGACCCCCAATGATGACTGGGATTATATTCTTGTCATAAAGTTTGTCAGCAAGCTTGGCAAAATGAGGGGTCGGCCAACATTTAGAAGGCCAATTTGTGCCTGGAGCGAGGACGACGTACGGATTTTCTAGTCGTAATCCAGCATGGTTGGCGATAGCTTCTGCTTTTCGGGCTTCTACCTCTGTGATGTTCATCGGAAATTCTACTGGATCGATGTTGCACCCAAGGTGCTTTGCTACATCGAGATATCGGTCTACGATATGGCCATTCTCATGATCTCCACAAATTCGCTGGCCGATTTTATCACTTAGTTCTCGTGCATTGCAATAAACCAAGCGTTTAGGTGCACCACTTAGATAAGAAATGGCGGCGCTTTTGAATAGTCCTTGCAGGTCAATGGCTAAGTCGAAGTTATGAGATTTAAGTAGTTTTGAGAATTTATAGCCATTTGATAGTAGACCTGTTAGGGATTTGAATTTTGGTTTATCGAAGATGATAATTTCGTCTATATCTGGATTATTTGTTAAAAGATCATAGGCTGGTTTCTCTACAACCCAGGTTATACGAGCATTCGGATAGGTCTGCTTCAAAGCATGCGCCACAGGCAAAGCATGTATCACATCACCAATGGCACTAAGTTTTACAATAAGAATATTCTTGTAAGTCATATAAATACCTCGGATAAGAAATTTTAAACGCGAAGAAGCGAAGAATACGAAGATGCACGAAGTTTTCTATGTTAGAATTATCCGTTTAATACCGTCACGTAAAAGAAGTACATTGAAGTTAATAAGTAAACCTAATTGCAGTCCTGTAGCCTTTAGATAAGAATACAATTGAACATTATGGATAGGTAACAGACTTTCTACAGATTTTAGTTCAACTATTATTTTACGGTTAATTAATAAATCCAGCCTACCTTCGCCTATTGAAAAACCTTTATATCTGATATCAATTATTTTTTGACGTTCAAAAGGGATGGCTCTTAAATGTAATTCTCTTACCAAAGCTTCTTCGTACACACTTTCAATATAACCTGGCCCCAGAATACGATGAACTTCAATAGCTGAGCCAATCATCTTATTGGCTAACATTTCTATATCATCGTCCAAACTTCCACGCCAGTCCATATCCCGTGCCTCCTTCGCTTACCGCGTTAGCGGCTTCGCATCTTCGCGCTTCACTTATTTTTTACTTCTGTATTTTCTTAATAATATTACTCGATGATTTGCCGACTACTTCAGGGATGAGGATGGTTTGGCCGCCGTATTGGAAGACGATGGAGGCTTCGGGGAGGTCTTTGATGTTGTAGTCGCCGCCTTTGACATAGATGGCTGGCTTGATCTGGTGTATTAAATTTTCTGCCGTGGGCTCTTCAAAAACTACTACATAGTCAACAGCAGAAAGAGCCGACAGGACTTCGGCTCGATCAGCTTGATTATTAATGGGTCGGGTTGGGCCTTTTAGGGTTCGTACCGATTGGTCACTGTTGAGGCCCAGGATCAGGCAATCGCCTAGTTCTCTGGCAGCCTGCAAATAGCGGACATGTCCCACATGGAGAATGTCAAAACAGCCGTTGGTGAAAACAATTGTTTTACCATCGGCTTTAAGTTGTCCTACTATATTCTCTAATTGATTATGATCTATAATTTTCATATTACACCTACCAAAAAAAATTAAACGCGAAGACGCTAAGGGCACGAAGATTTCACGAAGGGATATTCTATAAAATGGTTTCGCAATCTTCGTGTCCCGCGCTAGCGGCTTCGTATCTTCGCGTTTACGTTGTTTTTTTTACTTAAAATGTTCACCGATAGCTTGGCAGAGTTCTTCTGGGGTTGTGGTTGCGGTACCAGGTTTTTTTACTACAATGCCTGCGGCAAAATTGGATAAGCGGGCGGCTTCTTCATAAGAGGCTCCTGCGGCTAAGGCTAAGATCATGGTGGCTACGACTGTATCTCCTGCGCCAGTTACATCATAAACTTCGCTTTTGTTAATTACAGGAATGTGAGTAATCAAGCCTGTTTGTTCAAACAGCGTCATACCATCCGGTCCGCGAGTAATCAGGACTGCCTCAGCATTAAGTCTTGCCAGTATGGCCTTGCCGGCATTGAGCAAGGTATTTTGATCTACAATCTCATACCCAACAGCAGCTGCAGCTTCCGATTCATTTTGCTTTACTACGGTAATGCCACTATATTCCATTATATTATACCTGGAATCCACGATACAAGGAATAGCCATTTTTCGACAACTGTCAATAATATGACGTATTAATTGGGACGTGATGGTATTACTACCGTAATCACTGATCACTACTCCGTCCATATTAACTATATGTGTTGTAATATATTCTTTGACGGCTTGCTCTATAGAAACATCCAATGCTTCTTTCTTTTCTTTATCAATACGTACAATCTGCTGACGCACTGTCGCCTGTCCGCCAGCCATAATACGTGTTTTGGTGATAGTAGGGCGGCTATGATCCACAAGTAATCCGGCTGTTTCTGCTTTTTTTTCCTGCAAAATCCGTACTAATTCTTGTCCGGCATAATCCTGCCCTACGATACCTACGGCATACACATTGCCGCACAACGTGGCTGCATTGTGCACCACATTGGATGCTCCGCCGGGAACTACATTTTCTTGGGTATGTTCCAGTATCAAGACTGGAGCTTCCCGGGAAATCCGCGATATTTTACCTTCTAAATAGACATCTGCCACCATATCACCAACAACCATAATCTTACTATCTTCTAGTTGTGCAATATGATTCAAAAGTTTCTTCTGCAATGATTTATACTCCTTTTACCAGCGTGTCGTACTTAAATCAAAATTAATTTGGTGACGTTTGGCTCTATACGTAATAGCGGCCTGCCAACAGTGTAAATTACGATACCAGGTATAATCCTGGTCATAAATTCTGTCATTTTCTAAGTCATAACTTTGGCGGTAACCAACCGTATTCATTTTATCGATTTTATAGGTAAATCCTACATCAAATTCTCGTCCCATATCAGCTACATTATAATTAAATACGGAAACCCGATTATTAATATAATGATATTCCGTCGTCGTCGTAAATCTAGGTGACCATTGCTTCGTAAGAGTTGTATCAAATCTGAAGCTATTAGAAGCTACATCGTTATAGCTTTCATGAATACGTTGTAGTCCTGTTCCTAGGCCTAAGGATAAACCTTTGCCCAGGTTGATCGTATCATGCGTAAAATAAAGATTTGTCTCTTGATGCCAGCTTGATTTAACATCATCCGTCCATTTACCATAGCTGGTATTAAATGTATAGCTAACAGGTAAGTTGCCTAAACGTTTACTGTATAATTCAAACTTAACTTCTGGTTCTTTCTTAATCCAATTGTCATTACCATCCCGATACTGTCCTTGCACCAAGCTTATGTTATGACTTTTTTCTCTGTCAATTACTCCATAGATGGGTCTAAAACCTGATTTAGAGTAAATTCCTAAATCAGTAAATGCTGCAACGTTATCGCCAATTGGATATTCTAAATGCTGTGTTATATATGCACCATCTTTGGATCTGTACCCAACTCGCGGAAATGCACTTTCCTCTCCATCCTTACTTAAAGATTTCTGATACTTGGGCACAGAATAAATGACTACATTCTTAATCCACATTTTTGCATTATAAGCAATCATTTTATCGCCAGGCCAAATTTCTATTCGATCAGCACTCATATGATAATCAGGTACTATCGCCGGGCACCTGGTCGAAGTTGCATCATAGGCTACCAGTTTACCAGGGGAAAGTTCTACATTATCACCAGCAATATGATCCTTGCCAACGATCCCTTTCATTTCCTGCATATTACCCAATTTCGTCGTATAATTGTAATGGGTATGTGTACCAACGAGGTTAGTGCCAGGCTGCTGCAAGGTAGCCTGCCCATCTACCCACACTTCTGTCGTTTTTTGATTACCGCGCATAGCATCTGTTAAAATAACATCTGTATTCTGTTTTACCACAACATTTCCGTTGGCAAATACATCACCAGTTTCATCACTAAATGACAAATTATCGGCCTCAATTACAATCGGTGCTTTGGTATCCGGTTTGGTGTCGGCTGTTTTTTGCGTTTTACCCTTGGTATGATCGGCTTCATGTCCTTCTTGATCTGCAGCTTGTCCGACCATAGATGCACTGGAAACTAACATCAATACAGATGCACAGACCATCAATTTCTTTATTTGCATTACTTTCTCCTATCAAAAATATTTACCGTATTAACATTATGACTTTTTTCTTCACGTTTAAAACATACAAACATAACCGAACCACCAAGGAGCAAGGACACAAAGGAGACTATTTATAGAATTTAGAGTTATCCTTTGTGTACCACATTAGTTGCATTGTTTCTCAGTGATTCGTAAAATTTTATATAAAACTCATTTTATGCTATTATTATACCACTTTTCCCTTATAACTTCATACGGCAATATGTAGAAAAAGCCGTCTAATGACGGCTTTTGTAAAATAAACCTATTTTTAATAAAAAAATCGTATTTTATTTACTTTCCTTGTATAGCATAGGCACTGGCATCATCCTTGGTTTGGATAAACATTTCAGCATCAGCTGGAATGTTTACATCTTTCCCATGGACAAAGGCTCCGCCTACAATGCCTATAGGTCCCAAGATGGCCATGCCTGCAATAGAGGCACCTGCAGCTGTAGCCAGGGATTTATTTTCAGCCTTCGCTTTATCCCCTAATATCGTATTGATAATGGTACCATCAATGGCTTCAATTGTATCAAAGCTTACCTGCAATTCAGCATCGCGTCCGAAGTTTCTTGCCCCTTCCACTTTGGTAACTTTCCCATTACCTAGGGCACCTTTAGGAATCACTAAGTTCCCATCAACATAAATATCATCTGCTGCTTGGAAGGTCACGATGTCTCCTGGACGACTGGTACGTGTACTTAATGGCGTAACTAATTTTATTTTGAGCAAACTTTCTTTAGCTACCGTTACATTGCTAATCGTTGCTTTTCCATCTGTATAAGCCAGTCTCAGCAATTTTGCCAGACGATCATGTAAGGATCCTGTTGAGGCATTACCCGTTAAGACACGCTCCAGATTTTCGATTCTCAGTTTTGCTGGCTGCGTGGTTACACTATGAGTGAGAGACCACTCCACCGCATTTAATTGAATTAAAAAAGATGGTTCATCTACAAAATTATCAAATGTAGAGGAATACAGGGTATCTACTTTTGTCAGCAATGGACTCCTGGTCTCTTTGCCAGCTATATCTTTCTCCAATGTACTAACACGGTCCACCAAGGCCCCTGTCATTTCTGTACCATAATAAAACTTCTCCACTGCCACCACTTTATCAAGAACTGTTTTATCAGCAGCAACATTCGCAAAAGCCAGTCCCATATTCGAACATATAAATAATGTAAGGATTGTTAAACTTATGAATTTACGCAGCATGCAATACATATCCCCCTTTTGATTTTTCTATTATCTGTATATCATGATTAATTCGCGACAACTACAAAATTATCCTGCTGGACCATAATACTAGGATATAAAAAATTGACTGTTACTCTTGTGTCATTACGAACAGAGTGAAGCAATCTAAGCCGAAGATTGCTTCACTCTGTTCGCAATGACATCAAATGTTGCTCTCATTCAAAAGGCTTATTTAATAAAAAAAATGAACTGCAAGAGCACAGAACCAACTAGCGGCCATGTATTTCTTGCAGTTCAGAATGATACTCTTTATACTAAATTTTTACATCAATAATGGCTGATACGCCTACACCATTGACGCGGGAGAAGTTCACAGGGTTCTTGCTGTCGATTGGAATTAAGGCTTTTACGCGGAATGTATTGCCGCTAAAGTCCCCTTCAATTTGCACTACGGCTTGGGTTCTGTCTATCAGCTCCTGTGTGCCGATGACCTGAGCGGCACCTATGTAACCACCATTTCCGAAACTGAGGATCGGAACCACTTTGGTCGCGAAATCAGAACCAACACCATGCTTAAACGTTAAGGTGTTAATAAAGCCATTCAATTGACCTGAAAACTTATCAATCAGAATGGAAATACCACCAACTTTTAAAATATCACCAAGACCAAAGGCTTGGGTAACCGGTACGGCAACAACGGATGCCATGCAGAGTACCAAGAGACCAATAATAAATTTTTTCTTCATGATTAACCCACCTTTCAAGATTATTTTGTCCCATTATCATTTCGATATATCGTCTATTATCTCCTGCTGGGAATGACAGGGAAAGTGTGAGATGCAATACGACACACCCCGCCTTTCAGGCACCCCTCTCAAGAGTGGAATTATATAAGAAAAGCCGCTAACAATTTGTTAGCGGCCTTTGTTTGTAAGTTATTCTTAGAAGAAGAACTCAGCTTGTGCTTGTAAGAATTTTGTTTTGTCGGATGGAGCACCATCAGTAGTTGTTTTAAGATCAGCATATTTAACACGAAGAACAGTGTTTAAAGCTGGAGTATAGTTAAATCCTAGCTCATAACCCTTACCGCCAAAAGCTTTTTGGTTATATGCATACGGACCATCAGTAGTAGTAGCAGGAGCTGCCAAAGCATCTAAGTTACGATATTGAACCCACACGCCATAAGATCCGACTTTCTTTTTATCAGCGCCTTTGTAATCCAATTGACCAAAATATGCTTTATTATAGTCGTCAGCATCTGACTGACCATAAGAGCCGCTCAAAGCCCAATCGGTTGAAAGATGAGTCTTGAATCCAGCTTCCCAGACTTTCATTTTAGCGTCATCAGCAGCATCTGTTGTATCTTTATATTGGTAATAACCGCCATGAAGATACGTTGCTTTCGAAGAATTATAATCCAAACCTAAACCAGTTACTTCTAAATGGTTAGGATCAAAATAAATTCCTGTATTTCTTTCTTTACCATAGAATACATTTGCTTTTAGTACATTACCAAAACCAACATTCACACCATTTAATGTACTATCAATCATTAACCCATTACCTAGGAAGTAATCAAAACGACCAACAGTAGTCGTCGTTCCAAATAACTGTCCCTTTACAAACGCATTATCCATAGTAACAGAATCGTCGCCATTTTGGCCTCTTAAGTTATTTTCAGATTGCAAACGGCCATAGTATGACCATTGATCATTAATCTGACCATCAAGATTAACACGAGTACGAATTTTGAAACTGTCAGACGAACCACCAGTAGTATATGTGCCGTCAGGATAAACAATTGCACTACGATCATAATCTTCATATCTCAAACGAGCTTCACCGGAAACTTTGATAGTGGAAGAATTTTTTTCCAATTTGGTTACGCGAACATTTAAGCCTTCCAATTCGCTAGCGAATTCTACGGACAATTTGTCGATAGAAGCTTTTTGTTCAGCATTGGCTTTGTCGGAATGAGCCATTGCTTTTGCTACGATTTGCGCCATTTCATAACGGCTCATCACTTTGTCGCCTTTGAATGTGCCATCGCCGTAGCCGTCAACAATACCAGCATTAGCTAGTTTTGCTACCGCATCATAGGACCAATGTTTTGCAGGGACATCTGTGAAAGGGTTTGTTGCAGCGAATGAAGTACCAGCTACGCCAAGTACCATTGCAGCTGCCAAGGAAGCTACCAATTTCTTTTTCATGTTAGAATCTCTCCTTAGGTTTTATTTTTTGTCATACTTATGAACGCCACCTAAGAAAGGACATCTCTGAGTATCCATGTTCCCTCAAGGTTATCCTTGCCAGGCTTATTGTTCATATCTATTCTACTGCTGGAATTTAATTCTAAGCAGTGAAAGACCATCAAATAACAAAGCTCTATAAACAATATATTCTATATATTCAAAAATATTCTACATTGTTACTAGAAATTCCTGCTTTTTATAACGCTTATATTAACATTTAATGAAAATTTTAACATACTATTTACATTTCCAATAATACACATAAATGACTAATAAGTCAAGTTAATTTTACCTAAATTTGTATCGTCCGAATGTACTTTTTATTTTGAGTATTAAAAAAAACGATATGTTACGGTTCCCACTTCATTTAGTAGTATCATTAATCTGTTCTAAAGAAAACTAAATGTTTTATACAAAAAAAGAGCTCGCACCTCGAAAGATGTGAGCTCTTTTATGTTGATTTAGAACAGATAATTTACTTGAACTCTGCTAAAGGATTTATTAGGAGCATCCGCACCAGTTATAGCATCTTTAATGTTGAATTGATAATCAGCATTAAATACTACATTTTTAGCTAAAGTATAATCAACCTGGAATACATAGGATTTAAGACCATGACCATTAGGAATACCCACATCAGTATAGTTAGTTTTGCTGAATGGTCCTTGGAAACCATATGGCAGTGAGTCTCCTTCGAATTTATTGTATTCCAGATAAGCACCCCAAGATTGAGGTTTAGCAGCACTTGCGCCTTTATATGCGACACGCGCAATAGTTGCAGTAGGAGAAGAACCATTTAATTTAGCAGCGTCAGCACTATTTTTGTAATATTCTCCGATTAATTTCACATTAGAATCAAATCCGTAGGTTACACCACCACCGAATATGTCATATGCATCTAAAACTACATGAGCATTTCCATCAGAACTTCCGGCATTAAGGTTTTTGAAGTAATCAGCATTTAATTTCGCTTTACCTACTTGATAAGTTGCTTCGGCAAATGCGATATTTTTAATATAAAGATTATTTTTCACAAGACTAGTTACACCAGTATTTCTAGCTTGCCCATAACCACCCATTAAAGCAAAGTTGCCAACTTTAGTATTAGTCATGATACCTTCTACGTCACCGGTAGTGCCAGCAACAGTAGTGGTAGGTCCCAGATTTAAAGTATACCGACCAAGAGTTACATCCGTATTGGGAAGCAAGCCTTTAGTAGTCAGCGCCAAATCAGACAATCTTTGACCATTATCTTGATTGAAATTATCATCAGCGAATACAAAACGAGCATATAAGGAAGTTGTATCATTAATTTGTGAAGTCATGTTTAAACGGAAGCGATCTCTGAATTGTTGGCTATTTGCTTTATCTTGCGTATTATTCCAACGAATTCGAACGTCACCAGTAAGTTTAAGATTAGATTGTTTAGCTTCTACTTTGCTTAAGCGTACTCCTAACTTGTCCAATTCATCAGAATACTCAGCTTGCAGTTTTTTGATTTCAGCTTTTTGCTCAGCATTGGCTTTGTCTTCGTTAGCCAAAGCTTTTGCTACGATTTGTGCCATTTCATAACGAGTGATAGTTTTGTCGCCTCTGAAAGTGCCATCGCCGTAACCGTCAATGATACCAGCTTGTGCCAATTTGCTTACCGAACCATAAGCCCAGTTGTTCGCAGGAACATCTACGAAAGGATTGGAGGCAGCAAATGAAGTACCGGCTACACCAAGTATCATGGCTGCTGCGAGGGAAGCTACTAATTTCTTTTTCATTGTTAGAAATCTCTCCTTAGGTTTATTTTTTTGCTCAGTCAGGTTGCATGATAAGTCTAAAGAGGGTTCCTAATCGAGTGTCCATGTTTCCTCAATCTCTCCTATTTAGTCTTATTATGTCAGTTCCTACCTTGCTTGCTATTATATTCTCTATATTTATTCGTTCTCCTTCTTTATTTATTCAATTTTAGAAAAAATTTGTTAACTTTTTATTGTGAATATGTTAACTTTATATTAAAGATATGTTATTTTTTTCCCAAATGACGTTCGGCTAAGATAACCGCCACATAATCATCTACAGGGTGAGGTGGCGTTTGCATGGTTACTGGTATTAAACGCCTAATTCCCTGGGGAGGATTCTCCCGCCAGTAGCGACGACGGCCTTCATCTGTTGTGCGGTATTCATCGACTAAAATAACTTGTAATGCATTTCCATCTATTTCGATATTCTCTAATAATATCTTTGCTTCTTTACTTGAAGTCCCATTCCCCATAATAACGATTTTAGTTTGATATTTGCTAACCCACTCTTTAACGATGGCAGCTAAGTTTGGAGTTTCGATGATACATTGATGTAATATGCCTTGTTGCTTATGTACAGCGGCAATTCCGCATTTTTCTCGTCCTGGGTCGATACTAATAATGGTTTGGCTCATACGACACACCCCGCCTTTCAGGCACCCCTCTCAAGAGGGGAATTATTATAATATATTATCTGTTCTATTTTGTTAGGTTAGACTCCTTTGCTATATCATACAATTTTAAAATTGTATGATATAGCATGTGGAGATACTTTGTTAAATACTCTTACCTTCGTAGTTATTATTAAATGTATAAATATTAAATTTAATATTTATACATTTAATAATAAAGAAAACCGCTGACATAAAAGTCAACGGTTTCTTGCGTAGTTTTTTAGAAAAAGAATTCAGCTTGTGCCAGATAGTATTTTGTCTTATTTACTGAAGCATTATCCGCAGTTGGTTTCAAATCAGCATATTTAAGAGTAATCAGGGCATTGGTCACTGGTGTATAGGCTAGTCCCACTTCATAGCCTTTACCACCGTTCACCTGGTCACCGGCATAGGGACCATCAAAAGTAGTCTTGGGAGCAGCATTAGCTCCTAAGTGGCGATAGGAAACCCATGCACCATAGGATCCAACCTCGGCCACATCAGCGCCTTTATAAGCAAGTTCAGTATAATAAGCCTTCTTGTCACGGTCTGCATCCGATTGGCCGTACGATGTATTCAGCGCCCAGTTAGAACTGAATTTTGTATTAAAGCCCGCTTCCCAAACCTTACGATTGTTATCTGTTGCGCCTGTACCAAAGTATTGTTCATTATTCAGCGTATCATTATCCTTATTCTTAAACTGATAATAACCGCCGGTTAATGTCGTAGATTTGGATGCTTCATAATTTAAGCCTATGCCAGTCACTTCCAGGTAATGGGTAGCTGTATCTGCATCTGCGCCCCAAACGTCTTTGTTATTTTCTTTACCATAAAATAAATTGGCTTTCAAAGTATTGCCAACTTCAAAATTAACACCGTTCAGCGTACTATCAATCATAAGTCCATTGTTCAAGAAATAATCAAAGCGGCCAAGGGTGGCTGTAGTGCCTAACAGCTGTCCTTTTATGTAGGCATTATCCATGGTTACAGAATCATCGCCACTTTCTCCTCTTAAGTTATTCTCGGATTGCAGGCGGCCATAGTAAGACCATTGATCATTAATCGTGCCATCCAGATTAATACGGGTACGTAAGAATACCGAATTATCAAGATTATTCTCTGCTGAAAGGTCTTCATAGCGTAAGCGTGCTTCGCCAGAAACTTTTATACTTGAAGCATTTTTCTCAAGTGTTGTTACACGGACATTTAAGCCTTCCAATTCGCTAGCGAATTCTACGGATAATTTATCAATAGAAGCTTTTTGCTCAGCAGTCGCTTTGTCAGCATGGGCCATCGCTTTAGCTACAATTTGCGCCATTTCATAACGGCTCATCACCTTATCGCCTTTAAATGTACCATCACCATATCCGTCAACGATACCGGCATTCGCTAATTTTGCTACCGCATCATACGACCAATGTTTTGCAGGCACGTCAGTGAAAGGATTTGTTGCCGCGAAGGAAGTACCTGCTACACCTAATACCATCGCCGCTGCCAAGGATGCTACTAATTTTTTGTTCATGTAAGATTCTCCTTAAGTTTATTTTGTTTTACCATGAGTGAAAATCCCTCAGAATTCAGGCATGAGTATCCAAGTTCCCTCAGCCTGCTTTTCAGATGGTATTTCACTCTTATCTTTTTGCCACGATGAATAAACACAGTAGCAAAAAGATTATCAAATAATATTTTTAATATTTTCATTTTATCATTTGATAATGATAATCATTCTATGTAATTTTATAATATCCTGCTAGTTTATAAAATTTTATATTTTTTTATAAGATGGTACCATATTCTCTATCAATTGCGAGCGCAAGCAAACATTTTTATGCCCTTTTCAGGATGGCTTTTCTTGATAATGACAGGCATTTTATAACCGTAAGTAGATGACAATGCAGGAACGCTAATCATTAAATCTTGCAAGACAGTAAAAAATTTATACTTAAGAAAAACGCTTCGCGTCCTTTACAACATATAAAACCATCGAACCGGTCTAACCCCCTATATTTGGACATTAGCCTTAACGAATCTCTGTCAATTG
>CAURNS010000007.1:0-277836 GCA_963526485.1 uncultured Pelosinus sp. | reverse complement strand
CTGGCTTATTTTAACCTTACTTACATTGTTTAGTTTTCAAGGAACACATTCGCTTGTTACAGCGGATCTTTAGTTTACCATGTTTATAATAACATGTCAACTATTTTTTTAAATTTTAAATTTATGATTAGTTGCCCTTGCGAGCTACTTTGAAAGTATATCATAAACTCATATTATCGTCAACTTCTATTTATAAAAACATTATCGAGAGACTAAATCATTAACTAAACAATGATATTCCTTGCTATCAGCCTGAGACTTAATTTCTTATAACCACAGGATCTATATAATAGTAGTAGAGTCGTACCAACAATTTGTTACTATGAAGAAAATGATTACCTTCCTCTCTCCAAGCGTGTCTGCTTTATGTAAATAAAAGCAACGTTCTATACTATTTACTTAAACTTTATGCCTTTATTCTTTCTTGATTTTAAAAAAACGATTTATGTTATAATATTAGCAATCAATGCTCATCTTTTCAAAGACTGATAAATCCTATAAAAAATATAGAATTGCATTAAAAGGTGATATATCTATTATGAAACTAAAATTCTTAATTTTTAGTATATTCATGTTTTTACTCTTCTTTACTAGTAGTTGTGGAAATAGCACCACTCCTTATATCGATTTTAGTAAACCTTCAGAAAACCCAGTCCTCTCCAATCATGAAAATTCAGATCAACGTCCGATTCTTATTGCTTTAGCCTCTGTCGTTTCTCCCCATGAAACAATTGGCTATTATCGTAAAATAGCCGACTTTGTATCTAAACAGACAGGTCGGCAAACCATTCTTGTGCAACGTAAAACCTATGCAGAAGTCAATATGCTTTTGGCTAATGGCGATATTGATATAGCATTCTTATCTACTGGTGCCTACAGTTCCTACCGAGGCATGAACGAAATTGAATTATTTGTTATGGCGGAACACGAAGGAAATTGTTTATATACACCCGAAATTATTGTACATAAAGATAGTAATATTAAAACGATTAACGATCTGCAAGGTAAGATATTTGCATTCACTGATCCACTTAGCTATTCTGGGCATATGGTTATAAATGAATACTTAAGGCAAAAAAATACGGACCCGGAAAAATTTTTTAAACGATATTTTTATACCTATAGTCATGATAAATCACTTTGGGCAGTAGCTACAAAAGTTACAGATGGTGCTAGCTTTGATAGTCAGATTTATGAATATGCCAAAGAAAAAACCCCTGAACTCGCCGCTAAAGTACGTTTTATTGCCTCTATGGAATCTGTGCCAACTGGCCCCGTTGTAATTAGTAAAAAACTTAAACCTGAACAAAAGGAGCAGCTACGTCACATTTTCCTTACTATGCATGAAGACCCCGAAACTGCTGCTGCCCTGCAACATTTAGTAATTGATCGCTTTGTTATCCCCACTCCTGATCTTTATGAACCTTTGCGCAAATTATATGACAGGACGAGTACTTTTTTATGAAATGGCTAAGGCAATTAAGTATTTATTACAAAATCAATGGCATTATTATTAGTATGCTATTATTGCTAAGTATTATCATTGGCATCATTATGATTGATACTACAACTAAATTAATGGATCAGCAAATAGAAAAACGAGGTTCTGAGATAGCTACTTATATTGCGGCCCTCAGCAGTAATGACATTTTGCTGGACGATAACTATGCTTTGTTTGACCGCATTAACCGGGCGAAGAATAATACAGAAGATGTACGCTATATTCTAATTACAGATTCTGCTGGCCGCATATTAGCTCATACTTTCGCTGGTAATCTACCAACAGGATTACCAATAACAGTATCAACTCATATTAAAGACGAAGATGGTTATCAAATTATGAAATTTAATAGTAACGAAGGATCTATACGAGAGTTAATTGTGCCAATCGAAAACGGTGCTATTGGCTACGTACGTGTTGGTATGTCAGAAAAAAGTACACAACAGCTATTAAAATTTAAACTTCAAGAATTTTTTATTACTACTCTACTCGTCTGTTTATTAGCTGCTGTAGGTTCTACTTATTTAGCTTATCTTATAATTCACCCCATGCGTAACTTGACTAAAGCTGCTCAACAAATTCAACAAGGTAACTTTTATGTACAGACTGAAATAAAGACAGAAGATGAAGTTGGTCGCTTGGCTGGAGTCTTTAATGAAATGATTCAAAGTCTACAGGAAAAGGAACATGAAAATGACCGGCTGCTAGAAGAATTGCGTGCTAAAGAAGATATTCGTACCGTATTAATGAATAAGCTCTTTACTATTCAAGAAGAAGAGCGAAAACGCATTTCCCGTGAATTACATGATGAAACTAGCCAATCTTTAGCCTCTTTACTGGCCTATATGAAAGTTTTACTTTCAAAGTTAACGGATAATAAGCAGAAAGAATTATTGCTAGATGCCAGAGATGTAGCCATTAATGTATTGGGTGGCTTACGTAAAATGGCTGTTGAACTTCGTCCGCCAGTTTTAGATGATTTAGGAATTGTCGCAGCAATGGCCAAGTACATTACTAACTTTAGTAATCAACAGAATCTAGTTGTTTCCTTTTCTATTCCTGATGAAAAATTAATATTAAGTAATGAAGTCGCACTGACTTTATATCGTATTTTGCAGGAAAGTTTAACTAATATTTCTAAGCACGCTTGTGCTACCGATGTGAATATTAACCTTGAAAAAACTACTGACAGTATAATATTGATTATTTACGATAATGGTCTAGGTATCCGTTCCGGCGCATTAGAAGCTGCCAAGCAAAAAAATCGTCTAGGAATTTACGGCATGAAAGAGCGGGTTGAATTATTAGGGGGCACCTTTACCTTTGATTCTCTTAATGCACAAGGGACAACAATTACTGTAATAATACCTACAACATAAACATATTGGGAGTGAAAATAATATGAAATCCAAAATTAAAATTATTCTAGCAGATGACCACTCCGTACTGAGAGCTGGTTTAAAATTACTCCTTAATAATGAAGCTAATTTCATTGTTGTTGGTGAAGCATCTGATGGCGAGGAAGTTCTCGTTTTATTGGAAAAAATAACTGCCGATGTGCTTATAATTGATTTATCAATGCCTAATATGGGCGGCCTTGAATGTATAAAAGAAATCAAAAGTCGAGGTTATGGTATTAAAATTTTGGTGCTCACCATGTACGAAGATGAACAATATGTAAAAGAAGTTATGCATTCCGGTGCTCTGGGCTACGTAGAAAAACATGCTGTGGATACTGAATTGTTTGGCGCAGTAAAAACAGTATATTCTGGCCAGCTTTATTTAAATCCCCATAATTCCCAGTTATTGTTAAATAGCCTTCTCAAGAATACACCTAAAGAAAACTTAGATAACCCATATACACTTCTCAGTTCACGAGAAAGGGAAGTATTAAAGTTCATGGTCAGAGGATATTCCATGAGTCAAACAGGAGAGATGTTATGTCTGAGTGTCAAAACGGTAGATACCTATAAAACCCGTATGATGGAAAAATTAGGTTTCACTAAAAAAAGTCAGTTAGTTGACTATGCACTTAAATATGACTTATTATTAGTCAAAAGTGAGTAAGGTTTTACCTTACTCACTTTTTCTATTTAAATTTTATAGATTATCAAATCAATAAATTATGTAGGAATTTTTCTTACATGATTTATCTGTATTTTTCCTACGATATAATCAGATATTTTGCTGATGTTAAATTTTCGAAATAATGTAATAATTCAAGTGCACGAGATTCTAACAGAAAAGGAGAGGGTCGTATGAAAAAAAGCAAACTAACATGGAAACGTTTCCTCGCAACAGGATTAGCTACGGTAGTGTTAGGAGCAGGTATTAATTTTGCAAGTATGCACGCAGCGTATGCCAAGGTAAACCTTGATGTATTCGATTTTCAAGGGCATCGTGGTGGTCGAGATGCCCGCCCGGAGAACACTTTAATTTCCTTTGCTTATGGTATGGAAATAGGTGAAACAACTTTGGAAATGGATATGCAAATGACTAAGGATGGTCATATTGTTATCAGTCATAATCCCTTTATGAGTCCCAATTTAGCGAAAGGTCCCGATGGAAAATATGTAAAAGCTGGTCAGTATGATATTCGTACTATGACTTTAGGGGAAGTAAAACAATTTGATATTGGCACAATGAACCCCAACGCTGGAGATTATTTTGAAGGACATGGAAAAACACAAATAGCAGTTCCAGGTACTACAATGCCTACTCTAGAAGAAGTCTTTGAATTAGCTAATTCTTATGGTAATCATAACATACTTTTCAACATCGAAACAAAATCCTATGCTGATCCCTTAGACCCAGGCTACAAAAATAATCCCGATATAGTTACATTTGTAAAAACAGTAAATGATATCGTAAAGAAATATCATATGGAGGATCGGGTAACTCTGCAATCTTTTGATTGGAGAATATTAACAGAAATGAAGAAGCTAAATCCTAATATCACTCTAGTGGCTCTATCATCTGAACAAGAATCATGGGGTCGCCAGGAGGGCTGCTATCTTAAAATATATGATAAGAAAGCTTCGCCTTGGTTAGGAGGTTTAAACATTCATGACTATAATGACGATTATGTAAAAGCAGCGCATGCCATTGGTGCTGATGTTGTATCTCCTTATTGGGAAGAATTATCCCCACAACTAGTAAGTGAAGCGCATGCGCTGGGAATGAAAGTCGTACCTTGGACGGTAAATAGTCCCAAAGCTATGAATATGCTGATTGATATGGGCGTTGATGGAATGATTAGTGACAAACCTTGGGTCCTTAAAGATGTTCTAATCAAAAGAGGCTTTGAATTACATCCGTCAACTGTAAATATAGCAAGTCCTTACCATACGGGTACTGCTGTCAATAATGTAGAAACTAAGAAATTAGCTAACGGCGGAGATGCTTCTATCTAATCTTAGTTTCACACACTTTAATTTGAAAGAAAAGTTTATGCTGTAACAAAGTTAAATACAATTAGGGAGGGGTTTAGTTGTCTAATATACCATTATCAACAAACACTGTTAAAGCACCAATGACGAATATTCGTTGGCAAATTATGTTTATGGTCTTCGTCATTCTTACTCTTAACTATTTAGATCGTGTTAATATTTCTATTGCAGCTCCTTTAATTCAGAAAGAATTCGACTTTTCTCCAATTCAATTAGGTATAATTTTTAGTGCTTTTACCTGGGGGAATGTTATAGGGCAATTACCAGGTGGAATGCTCTCATCAATATTTGGTGCAAAACGTATGTACGTTATCGCTATTTTATGTTGGTCAGCTTTCTTAGCAATGACAACCTTAGCTACAACCCTTACTGCTTTTGTAATATTTAGAGTAGTATTTGGCTTCTTTGAAGGAATGTGCTGGCCAGTTGCATCTACAGTAGGAGCCACTTGGTTTCCTAAGTCAGAAAGATCTCGTGCCATGTCATTGCAGGCTAATGGAATGGTTGTTGGCTTAGCAATTGCTCCCCCTTTCGTTACTTATTTCATGGTTATGTATGGTTGGCGAGGCGCATTTCTCGTTTCAGCTGTTTTATCACTTATTTGGCTATTTTTTTGGCTGCGTATAATGAATGATCGACCCGATAAGCATCCAAACGTTAGCCCTTCGGAACTTAGTCATATTATGGAAGATACTAGTCAATCTATAAAAAATATTGCAACAGAAAAACCATTAAGCTTCATGCAAGCAATAAAAATTGTCATTAAAAAGCGTTCTTTGTATGCTGCTTGTTTATCGAACGGAGCATTGGTTTGGACCTTATATACATATACAAGTTGGTTGCCATTATACTTACAGCATGAACGAGGTTTCACAATTACAAAAACAGGGTTCGTGGCCATGTTACCATTTCTTTTCTCCATGATCACAATACCTTGTGGAGGAATCTTTGCAGATTGGTTGTATAAGCGAACTGGTAATTTAAAGCTTTCGAAAAATATCCCAATCATGGTAGGACTGTTTACAGGGGGAGCAATGATGATTCCAGCTGCTCTTTCTGAAGATCCTATAACGGGAGTAATCTTACTTTCAATCGGCTATTCACTTATCATGTTTATTCTGGGTCCACAATGGGCTATTCCACCTGATGTCGGTGGTAAGAAAGCTGCAGGTTATGCTTGTGCCTTGGTACAAATTATTAGCCATGTACCGGGAATTATTGCACCAATATTTATGGGCTACATTGTTCAAGCTACTGGCCATTATACAGCTGGAGTTATTACAGCGGGTGCGGTAGCAATCGTCGGAGCCTTCTGTTTCCCACTCTTATATCGAGGTGAAAAAGACCACTATCAAGAACCTGATCTAACTTGTGAGATCAAACTATAGAATACATTAGGCATATAATAAAAAATACCACATATGATGGTTAAATAATAAAAAATTTAAATAGTAGTGAAAGCGAATATAGTCATTACTATTCGTAGAATAAATGGGGAAGCTGTTTCTAAATCCATCTATGAATTTAGTTACAGCCCCTCTTCATTCTAAAAAGAATTGCAGCATAGCATGGAAGATAAATAAACATAAAAAGAGAGATTCCTGCATGTTTACACCAGTTCTGTGTAAATAATGGGATTTTTTTTTATAGATTAACCTCTATAAGGTGGTTGATAAAACATGGATATAGTTACATTAAAAGACGTTTGGAATTTATTTATCGAAGCAATGTCAGTCTCTTTCGTCTTAATTCTAATAATAATTTTCTATGGTTATATATAAATTTAAACAATGATTTTATGGGGGGGAGATTTACAAATTGATTGGTGAGTTTGATATTGTAATACGACTCATAGTATCTTTTTTTATGGGTGGCTTAGTCGGATATGAACGTCAGTCTCGTAATAAGTCCGCAGGATTGAGGACACATATTCTAGTGTGTCTTGGGTCATCTTTAATTATGATTTTATCGGTTAATATATATGCCAGTGTTCAAGGACTTACCAATGCCGACCCTGCAAGACTAGCAGCACAAGTAATTAGTGGTATTGGATTTTTAGGTGCAGGCACGATTATGAAAGAAGGAGCAACCGTCAGGGGTTTAACAACTGCCGCCAGTTTGTGGGTTGTATCAGCAATCGGATTAGCAATTGGTTTTGGATATTTTTTTAGTGCAATCGTTTGTACTATAATGGTAGTTTTTGCTCTTACTCTTCTCCCTCGTTGTGAACGGCTATTTCAAAGATGCCAAGGATTCCATCTAATTGTTGATATGGTCGATTGCCCAGGTCAAATAGGTAAGATTGCATTTTGTTTAGGAAGTGTCGGCGTCAGTATTTGTGACATACGAGTAGAAGGTCGAGACCACCATCTATCTTTAGACATCATTGTTGATTTACCTAGTTCTACAGATATTATCCGTATCATTGAACAATTAATGAATGTAGACGGTGTTTTAGCTGTTAAACAAGAATAATTATTCTATATGGAAATGATTTCATATTGTCCTTAGCGGTAAAAAAAGGTACTTTGGGCTGGAGTCCAAAGTACCTTTTTATCATATGTTTATTTTTATATTTCGGTTATTGCATTTCCTAATCAATATCAGCCTTTTTCTCTACAGAAGCCAACGCTACTACTTTATCATTTTCTGCCGTTTTCATTAATTTTACCCCTTGAGTATTACGGCTAATTACTGATATTGTATCAATATCAATGCGTATAACGATGCCTTCACTACTAATTAACATTAGTTCCTGTCCTGGGCGTACTACCTTAATACCCACGACTTGACCTGTTTTTTCAGTTACTTTAGTATTGATGACACCCTTACCGCCGCGTTTTTGGTTACGATAACTGTCAACTGGGGTTCGCTTTCCATAACCTTCTTCTGTTACTGTCAGTACTTCTCCTTCTTGTTTTAAGGTATCCATACCAACAACACTGTCACCTTCATGTAAGCGAATGCCTCTTACACCACGTGCTGTACGTCCCATATCACGAACATCAGTTTCTGGAAAGTAAATTGCTAAGCCATCACGGGTCCCCATAAGAACATATTGCTCACCATTCGTTAACTTAACACCAATTAAATCATCATCTTCGTCTAAGGAAATGGCAATCAGGCCCGTTTTTCTTGCAGTATCAAACTCCATTAATTCTGTTTTCTTAACGATACCTTTTGCCGTAGCCATAAACAGATAACGAGTGTTAGTAAAGGCTTTAATCGGAATTACAGCTGTAACTCGTTCTTGTCCTTCCAGCGGTAATAAATTAACAATGGAGGTACCTTTCGACGTACGACTGGCTTCGGGGATTTCATACCCTTTAAGTCTGTAGACCCGCCCTCTATTGGTAAAGAATAAAATATTGTGATGCGTGGTTGTTACAAATAAATGTTCTACAAAATCTTCTTCTTTTGTTCCCATACCTGCTACACCACGACCACCACGTTTTTGGTTACGATACGTATCAACAGGCAAACGTTTCACATAACTAGAGCGAGTCAGAGTCAGCACGATATCTTCTTCGGCAATTAAATCTTCTATTGCCAAATTAGATAAATCATCAGTAATAATGGTACGACGCTCGTCACCAAAACGTTTCTTAACATCTAATAATTCTTCTTTAATAATGTTCAACACTTTTTGATCATCTGCCAATACAGACTCCAGCCATTCAATAGTCTCTAACACATCTTTATATTCATTTTCAATTTTTTCACGTTCCAGACCAGTTAAACGCTGTAAACGCAAGTCCAAGATAGCTTGAGCTTGTTTTTCACTTAAATTAAAGCCTTCAATCAAGGCTGCACGAGCAACGTCAACAGTCTTGGACTGACGGATTGCCGTAATAACTGCATCAATATGATCAAGAGCAATTTTTAATCCTTCTAAAATATGAGCTCTAGCTTTCGCTTTTGCCAATTCATAAGCAGTGCGACGTACTATTACCGTTTTTTGATGCTCAATATAATAATACAGCATTTCTTTTAAGTTAAGTACTCTAGGGCGCCCTTCCACCAAGGCCAACATAATAATACCAAATGTATCTTGTAGTTGGGTATGCTTATACAATTGATTTAAAATAACATCCGCATTGGTATCTCGTCTAAGTTCAATAACAATACGCATACCATTACGATCACTCTCATCCCGGAGATCCGTAATACCATCAATAACTTTATCCCGGACCAAATCCGCAATATTTTCAATTAACTTAGCCTTATTAACTTGATAAGGAATTTCCGTAACAATAATACGTGGTTTACCATTGGCCATTTTATCAACACGAGCCTGAGCACGCATCTTAACAACACCACGCCCTGTAGAATAGGCTGATAAAATTCCTTCTCTTCCTAAAATAAGACCACCCGTAGGAAAATCGGGCCCTTTTACTGCACTCATCAATTCAGGAATAGTTATATCTGCATTGTCAATCATTAAAATTAAAGCATCAATAACTTCCCTTAAATTATGAGGCGGAATATTCGTTGCCATGCCTACTGCAATACCCGAAGATCCATTCACCAAAAGGTTCGGCACTTTGGCTGGCAATACAGATGGTTCCTGCATTGATTCATCATAGTTAGGAGTAAAATCTACTGTATCTTTTTCAATGTCAGATACCATGGCCTCAGCAAGACGAGACATTCTAACCTCGGTATAACGCATAGCAGCTGCCGAGTCTCCATCAACCGATCCAAAATTACCATGGCCATCCACCATCAGATAACGGGTAGAAAAATCCTGAGCTAAACGTACAATGGCCTGATATACAGAGCTATCTCCATGAGGATGATACTTACCAAGTACTTCACCGACAATACGTGCCGATTTTTTATAGGGCTTATTCGCTGCCATACCAGCTTCATGCATAGCATATAAAATGCGGCGATGTACTGGTTTCAATCCATCGCGGACATCTGGTAATGCCCGCATGGTAATAACACTCATAGCATAGTCAATATAAGAACTCTTCATTTCTTGTTCAATACTGCGGGGTAATACTTTACCTAAACCAAAATCCACACTCTCACCTCAAAAACGCAATTTAACATTACGAAATTCTTCAGACTTGTCTTCTCAAATATAATGCAGAAACATACTATTTATAGAGCATTGTGACTACATTGCAATTATTTCATTGCCAATTACTTATTATAACATAAATTTCCCTATATATGAAAAAAATCCTTCTAATCCACTAATAACAATACAAAAGCTTCATCGTCACCAAAAATTAGCCTCTGCCATATATTAATTTTGAGCGCATTCTATGACTACTCTACCTATAGGAGGCTAAATAAATATGACCTTACTTTATGTGGTATTATTAGGCTTTGCAGTAAGTATTGATGGTTTTATTGCTGGCATTTCTTATGGTTTAAAAAATATTAACATACCTATTACTTCTCTATCAATAGTTGGAATAACAACGACTCTCTGTACAGGATTAGCCTTGGGTAGTGCTCATTTTTTAGGGGCACTTATCAATACTAAAGTAGCAATACTAGTAGGTGCATTATTGCTTACCGCCATGGGTTTATTCAGCCTATTCCAAGAATATTGTACTGCAAAGGTTCAAGTTGCACCTAACAATACAGAAAACCAATCCCCTAATGTAACCTTCTCATTTGGTCGATTAGTAATTAATATAATGACGAAACCAGAAAGTGCAGACGTCGACCATTCTCAATTGATCAGTCCACTAGAAGCTATACTTCTCGGACTAGCTCTTGGCATTGACAATATGATAGCAATTTTTGCCGCTGCTCTAGTGAGTCCATTACCCTTTTATACTCCCATTTCTATGGGCTGTATTCAAATTATGGTTATTTCATCTGGTATATATACTTCTCACCACTTCGTTTCTGAACAGTTCAAAAAAAAGATTCCCTATTTGCCCGGCCTTATTTTAATAACATTGGGCCTTATAAGATTAATATAATAAAAAAAGATTTACCTTTTATTGTAAAGATTAGTTTAATTAGAAAGGTAATTTACATTTTTTATGGAATATTCCTAACTATCCAATATAATTTATATTTTATTATAGAGGGGATAGTCGAAATAAATGAATATTGATTTAAATACAAAAGAAACGCTCTCAAAAAAAATACTTGAATTAGGCAAAGAATTGAACCGCTTGAAAAAATCCCAAGTTCAGCATTTACAATACCAACGAATCTTACGGCAAAGCCAGAAGGAATATGAAACACTTGTAGAGCACCTGCCAGTAATAGTCGCGCGTGTCAATCTACAAAGCCAGCATATCTATATCAATCCTATTATTCATCGGGATACCGGTATCTCGCCTCAAGATTTTATCGGTAAAACGTTTCGCGAAGTAGGTCTACCCAACAATTTTTGTCTTTTATGGGAAGCGACTTTTTCTTATGTATTTTCTACAGGCAAAGAAGTTATTTTTGAATCTGATTTTATTAATCATCAAGGAACTCACTGTTTTTATCAATGTCGGGTCGTGCCTGAATTCAATGAAGAAGAACATATTCAATCCGCTCTTTATACCCTAATGAATATTACAGATCACAAAAATATGGAAGCAAAACTATATCAACAGCATCAAGAATTTCAAGCTCTTATTGAAAATACACCCGATATTATTTCCCGCATTGATGAAACTATGCGTATCGCTTTTATCAATCCAGCTATTACGAAATTAACCGGTAAATCACCTCAGGAATTTTTTAATAAAACCTTACGTGAAATTTGTGATAAAAACTATGTTGATTTCTGGGAAAAAAACGTAGAAAAAGTATTTACTACGAAACAACCAAATATTTTTGAATATGAATATCCAGGTATACAAGGTATTTGCTATTTCCATGCTCGTATTGAACCAGAATTTAGAACGGATGGTTCAGTAGAATATGCATTATGTACTTCGCGAGATATTACAACTCATAAACACATGGCTACCGAAATGGCTCGTCTTGACAGACTGAATTTAGTAGGTGAAATGGCTGCCAGCATCGGTCATGAAGTAAGAAATCCCATGACAACAGTACGCGGCTTTTTACAAATGATGTTATTAAAGACTGAATATAAAAAGCATACCGAATTTTTCAATATTATGATTGAAGAATTAGATCGAGCCAATTCGATTCTTTCTGAATTTTTATCATTAGCAAAAGATAAATCCGTTCAATTAAATGAACATAATCTTAATACAATTGTAACAACCCTAATGCCTTTAATGCAAGCCAATGGTATTGTCGATAATAAGTATATCCATTCAGAATTAGCACCAATTCCTAATTTATTACTTGATGAAAAAGAAATTCGTCAGTTGATCTTAAATTTAGTTAATAATGGCCTGGATGCTATGGACCCAGGAAAGAATATCTATATAAAAACCTTCACTTATGATAGTACAGTGGTATTAGCCGTACAAGATGAAGGACATGGAATCGCTGCAAAAGTAATGAAAAAAATTGGTACGCCATTTTTTACTACCAAAGAAAATGGTACTGGTTTAGGATTAGCTGTCTGTTATAGTATTGCCAACCGGCATAATGCTACTATACAGCCCATAACAGGTCCTCGTGGTACCACCTTTTATGTATTATTTCAAATTCATTAATGAAGTACGTCCCACAACTGCTTACTTATTAATACAACTGACATAAATAAGAACAGTGGGCGCACATAAGCAGCCCCTTTTTTTATTGCTAAATTAGAACCGACAATAGCACCCAAAATCATTGCTACTCCCATAGGTACAGCGTAATAATAATTTATCGAGTCAAAATACATAAAAGTAATAACAGCCGCGATATTACTGGCAAAATTTAAAGCTTTCGAATTACCCGCTGCCATGACAAAGTCAAAACCAATCATTAAAAAGGCAAAAATAAAAAAAGAACCTGTACCTGGACCAAAAAATCCATCATAAAAACCAAGAGCAAATGAAATGATGCCACTTAAATAGGCGGTTCTTTTTGTCAGACCATTATACGTTGATATATCGCCCCATTCTTTTTTTGTAAAAGTATAAATAGTGACAACTACTAGCATCACTATTACCAATGGTTTTAAAAATTGGGAAGGTATCTGTTGAACGGCAATTACTCCTAGTGCTGAACCAATAAAGGACAGTGGAAATAAATATTTTATGATCCCAATATCTATTTTTCCTGACTTCATAAACGAAACGGTACTAGTACAGCTTCCCATAACACTGGCCATTTTATTCGTTCCTAATGCCAGAGTCGGCGGCATTCCAGTAAGCAATAATGCTGGTAAAGAAATAAGACCGCCGCCACCTACTACAGAATCAATAAAAGACGCAATAAATCCTGCTCCCATTAAAAAGAATATCATATCTAAATTAATATGTTCCATGATTTACCTCCTGATTAAATAACTTATGTTCTAAAGCAATACATGATCTTCACTCTAGGGACAAAAGATAGTAAATACATAAATAAAGAGTGAGATTACATCCAGCGATGCTTCCTCACCCCTTATGCTTCTCATTTATAATAATATTCCTTATTCTTCAACGATCGTAACTTTTTTCATAATATCACCTTGATTAATTTGATCAACAAGCTCCATACCCTCAATAACTTTACCAAAGACAGTATGTACGCCATTTAAATGAGGTTGGGGTTCATAAACAATAAAAAATTGACTACCGCCCGTATTCGGTCCCCGGTGAGCCATTGATAACGATCCGCGTTCATGAATATGAGGATTATCCTTTGTCTCACAAGGAATAGTATAACCCGGCCCTCCCGTTCCTGTACCGTTAGGACAGCCACCTTGCGCCACAAATCCATTTATCACTCGATGAAAAGATAAACCATTATAAAAACCTTCTGTAATTAATTTTTCAAAATTGGCTACAGTTTTTGGTGCCTCATTTTCAAATAATTCAATTTCAACATTGCCTTTATCCAGCTCAATGATTGCTTTTTTCAAAAATATTCCCTCACTTTAATGATTTTATCTATATTATACCATGTATTAAAGGTCATTTACATTCATTTTAGTCTACAAAATTTTCAAATAATTTATACTTTTCCTATATTATTACAAGCATTCACTGTTATTTTATATTATAATTATAAGGTAACTTATTCTTATAAACTATAATAAAGGAGATGTTGCTATGGATGTTCGTCATTTAACCTATTTCATCGAAGTAGCTAGACATCGTAGTTTTACAAAAGCGGCTCGGTCCTTACATATAACACAGCCATCAATCAGTAAAATGATAAAAATTTTAGAAGATGAATTGGGAACAACATTATTTTATCGCTCTGCAAAACAAATAGAGTTAACGGATGCGGGTAAGGCCGTGCTCCACCAATCCCAACAAATTGTGACCTCCTTTCAAAACCTAACTTCAGAGTTAGCCGATGTAATTAACCTAAAAAAAGGCTCACTGGTAATAGGCTTACCCCCCATGATCGGTGCCAGATTCTTTCCTAAAGTTATTGCTGATTTTACTAAGCTGTATCCGCAAATTTCACTTAGTTTGATTGAAGTAGGTTCCAAGAAAGTAGAAGATGGCATTGAAGATGGTACCTTAGATATTGGTATGGTAGCGTTACCTGTGAACGAAAATACATTTGAAATGTTTCCTTTTGTTAAGGAACCGCTTATGCTTATTGTTCACCCTGATCATGAATTAGCCCAACAATCTAATATCGAACTAAGTCAGCTAAAAAATGAATCCTTCATTTTATTCCGAGAAGACTTTTCACTTCATAACCGTATAGTCAACCGCTGTATACAGAGTGGCTTCGATCCTAAAATTATCTGTGAAAGTTCTCAATGGGATTTTATATCAGAAATGGTTGCTATCAATTTAGGAATTGCCTTATTGCCTAGAACGATTTGTAATGAACTTGATCCTACACGCATTAAAACCCTATCTCTAGCTGAACCCATGATCCCCTGGCATTTAGGGATGATTTGGAAGAAAGATCGTTATTTATCCTTTTCCACCAGAGCATGGCTTAAATTTACGAGTGAACATTTTGGTATTAAATTAGACCTGCCTTTATAAACTAATCTGTAATTCTTTTATATCCCGATATAAATTTTTATAAGTTAATCAACAAACTTTTCTTTCTATACTTCAGATATTTAAATCTGAAAACTATATTTTTTTACAATAAAGGTAGCATCTTATCTAAGATGCTACCTTTAGCTTTAACCTATAACCATTGCTTCTTACGAAAGAAAACTATCATGCCTATACTGATAACTGCCATAATACCCCAAACAATCGGATACCCCCACTCCCATTCCAGTTCTGGCATGTATTTAAAATTCATACCATAAACCCCTACAATAAAAGTGAGAGGAATAAACATGGTAGCGATGATTGTTAAAACCTTCATAACTTCATTTGTTTTAAAACTTATGCTGGAAAGGTAAATATCAAGCATACCAGTAACCATATCACGATACATTTCAATACTATCAATCACTTGAATAATATGATCATAAACATCTCTGATATAAATAAGAGTATCCTGCTTAAATAATACAGAATCTCCTCGCGCCAGGACATTGATAATTTCTCGTAATGGCCAAACAGCTTTTCTTACAAATAACATTTGATTTTTTAAGGTGTGTATTTCCCTTAATATCTTAGGCTTTGGATCTATCATTATTTTATCTTCCAATAATTCAATTTTTTCCCCTAAAAGCTCAAGAGCTACATAGTAATAATCGACAACACAGTCCAGCAGGGCATAGGCAAGATAATCCGTCCCCTTCATTCTTATCTTTCCTGTGGTGCTTCTTATTCTTTCTCTGATTTGCTCAAAGGTATCATCATCATTTTCTTGAAAAGATAAAACATAATGATTGCCAACAATGATACTTACTTGTTCAAAATCTATTTTCTTATTTTCATAACAATGAATCATTTTGACTACAATATATAGATATTCTTTATTATCTTCGATTTTAGGACGTTGATTTGTATTAACAATATCTTCTAATACCAGAGGATGTATTTGAAATACCGCGCCAATTTTTTCTACTACATTTACAACATGTACACCGCTAACATGTACCCAGCATATAGTATCGGTACTTGTATACTCAAATAAATCATCTACATTATCGAACTCTTTTTCAATCCAATTATCACTACAATAATTTAGCATTCTTATTTTTATTTTTTCATTTTTGCTAGTACCAATGTGTAGAAGCGTACCCGGAGGCATGCCCACTTTCTTAGTAATCTGTTTATATCTGCCGGACAATAGGGATCACCTCATCTATTCCGTTTCTGCGCTATTAGAAGGGACCTCTTTAGTAAAATAACGCTCACATACTTGATCATAAGTCATCGTAATATCTCGAGGTTTACTTCCTAAATTAGGACCGATTATTTTCATTTCTTCCATTGTATCAATTAATCGAGATGCCCGTGTATAACCAATACGGAACTTTCTCTGTAACATAGATGCAGAAGCCTGATTTAACTCCATAATAATACGTACCGCTTCTTCAAACAATTCATCTTCAAAAACACTTGGATTATTTTCGCCTTTTGCAGAGCTTTCACAAGCAGTAATTCCCTCCATATATTCTGGAGGCTCTATCTGTTTTTTAATATATTCAGTAAGTTGTTCTACCTCACTGTCAGCAATAAAAGCTCCTTGAACTCTAAGAGGCTTTGACATGCCAATAGGATAAAACAGCATATCACCTTTTCCTAATAACTTTTCAGCTCCTGCCATATCTAAAATAGTGCGAGAATCGATTTGTGAAGATACAGCAAAAGCAATTCTGGAAGGTACATTTGCTTTAATCAGACCGGTGATGACATCTACAGAAGGTCTTTGGGTTGCCAGCACCATGTGAATACCTGCTGCCCGAGCTTTCTGTGCTAAACGAATAATAGCATCCTCCACATCAACTGGTGAAACCATCATTAAATCGGCTAACTCATCAATAATAATCAAAATATAAGGGATTTTTTCCCCACTTGATCCTTCACCAACAGGAAAACTATCAATTAAATCATTATAGCGGCCAATGTCACGTACTCCGGCTGCAGCAAACATTTCATACCGGCGCTCCATCTCCTGAACAGCCCAGCGCAGCGCTGCTGCTGCCTTTTGCGCATCAGTAACTACAGGTGTTAATAAATGTGGCAAGCCATTATAACTTGTTAATTCCACTACTTTAGGATCAACTAAAATCATTCTTACTTCCTGTGGTGTGGCCTTAAATAAGATACTTGTCAGTAATGTATTAATACATACACTTTTCCCGGAACCAGTTGAACCTGCCACCAACAAATGAGGCATTTTTCCTAAATCAGCCGTAACTGTCTGGCCAGCAATATCTTTCCCTAGAGCCACCACTAATTTAGAGGATGATTTTATAAATTCATCACATTCTAATACATCCCGTAAAGGCACACTAGCCAACACCTTGTTAGGGACCTCAATGCCAATTGCTGCCTTGCCAGGTATAGGAGCTTCAATACGAACTCCTGAAGCAGCTAAACTAAGTGCAATATCATCTGCCAGATTAACAATCTTGCTAACCTTCACTCCCGGTGCAGGCTCCAATTCATAACGAGTCACAGTCGGCCCCTGACTAATATGGATCATCTTGGCTTTCACATTAAAGCTTTCCAATGTATTTTCAAGAATCTTTGCATTATTTGCTACTTCTTTTGCCCGTTTACTGTCTGTTTGATTGGTAGATTTCTGCAATAGTGATAACGGCGGTAATACATAGCCGGCAACAATCTTACTTTCAGGTTCCAGTATAGAATGATTATCTTCAATCTTTCCCTTGTTCATATGTTTTACTTTTATTTCAGCATTATTTTCTTGTACTTTATTACTAGGCTCCTCTGCCTTCCCTCTATAGAGAGTCTCCTCTTCCTCCTGTAAAGCAGCCTGTTCCAATAAACGATCTAAGAGAGGCTTTTCAATAGTAGCCGCAATCCTTTCTACTGCAGGATCCTCATGTAACTGTTCTTGTTTATTGTTTTTCTTGATAAAATGCCTGTCTTTCTCCTGATTATAAAAATTACCGACTTTTTCGAATTGTTCATATGCAGTAGTTAAGCCCTGATGGGTCTTTTCTTTAGCGGTAATAAAAGTCTGATACAAAGACCAGGTAGTTGCGATTAATATCCCACATAAACCAGAAGCGATTAATAGTATAAGAGCACCATAAAATCCGAAAAATTTTCGCAATAAGAATAATAGCATACCACCAATGAGACCGCCTCCATTTGCTAAGCTTTCCGGAAGTATTTCTCTATTTTCCAAAATTAAAAAATGATGTATTAATCCCAATAAAGAAATATACAATAAGGAAAGACCCCAAAAGCGCACACTATATACAATTCCATGGTCTGTTTTAATATAAAATCCACCAATAATCATCATTAATAAAGGCATCACAAAAGCCCCTATGCCAAAAGAATATTTTAAAAATTTAGCTATATATAAACCGATTGTACCAGTATTAAAATCCATCAAACTAATCAATGAAATAATTCCAGCAGCTAAGAGAAATATACCTAATACTTCAGAACGAAGTCTTGGATTTACAATACTTTCTTTATTAGACTCTATATTATTTGCAGCATTACGTTTAGACAATATGTACCACCTAATTCTTTTTTATTTATTCTCATAGCATTATACCATTCCTTGGAGCAACTCTACAAATATTTTAGGAACATATGTTTGTTTTAATATATTATTTTTTTATTATCGCCGATTTTTACGTATCATAAAACTTTTCTAGTCAATCTTCTCTTATTATAATATAATTAAGAGCCAATATACACTACGTGGAGGTCTTTATGAATACTCATTCTATTCTTCGTGCTACGATGATTGCTGCTCTATATACAAGTTTTACATATGCATTAGCACCCATTTCTTATGGCCCTTTACAATTTCGCTTGAGTGAAGCATTAACAGTGCTGCCTATTCTTTATCCCGAAGCCATCTATGGTCTATTTATCGGTACTCTATTAGCCAATATTTTTGGTGGTTTAGGTATCTGGGATATTCTCGGTGGCAGTTTAGCTACACTCATTGCGGCTTGCCTGACTTATCGGTTTAGGACTAATATTTTTGCCTATCTATCGCCAATTGTTGTCAATGCCCTCATCGTTGGCGGCTATCTTTCTATATTATATGCTATGCCTTTCTGGTTTACAATATTATCCATATTAATTAGTGAAGCAATTATTGTCTTTGTTATAGGTTACCCCTTAATTTCTATACTAAAAAAGTATAAATTTTAATTATCAAGCTAAAAATGCTATGTGGTCTTATAAACCTAGAAAAAGAATATTTTGAAACGCAAAGATGCGAAGACTACGAAGAATAAAAAATATATTTCTAAGTATAACAATAAAAGTGAGCTATTAGATTATAAGATCTAGTAGCTCACTTTTATTGTTATACTAACTTTAAAATGTAGATAATTTCTGATCAATCTTTGAATTTCTTTTGACTACGATTCTCCCATAAGCCGTTGCTAATCCATAAATTAAACCAGAGCCAATAATTGCCGAGCAGATATACCCTATACTTGCAAAAATCTTTTCTTCGCCAAAATAGGGAATACTATAATCAGGAAAAATTGCCTTCCACCATTCTTGAGCCTGCTCAATTCCCTGAGGCACATAACCTATTAATTCATTCATATCTTCTGGGCCCCACTCACCCCATGCAGTCCCTTCGGCTAATAAACCTAGAGGTGATATAATCGCCAAAAATAATAATATCATGATATACTTTCTCTGCATTCTTAACCCTCCTTACCTTGATTAATAACGAGTTCAGGTGAGTTTTTGGTTATGTAGCGTATACCAAGTGCTGTAAAGAAACCTTCTATAACACCAGCAACTGTAAGATGTGCTGCCATCATAGCAGGAACAGCAACATTTAAACCATAGGGACAATATAAGGGAGTTCCATCAGCAGCAGTAAACAATAAAGGTTGAATACCAAACTCTATTGATGCCAGCAGTGCAGCTATATTAATTCCAATATAACCAGCAATGCCAGCAGCAGCTACATATCTGGCAGATCCAATCTCTGTATCCTTAGCAATCAGACGGAACATATAATAACCAACAAAAGGCATAATAAAGGCCATATTAAAAGCATTAACGCCGAAAGCAACTACGCCGCCATCACCAAAAACCAGGGCTTGGATTAATAATGCCACACTAACAGCGATTACCGCGACCCATGGACCTAAAGCAATAGCAATTAATACACTGCCCACAGCGTGACCCGTCGTCCCATTAGGTATAGGAATATTAAACATCATAATTAAAAAAGAAAATACCGCTCCCATAGCCATATATGGTACCCGAGATATATCTAAATTCTTTTTAATCACCGCAGAAGCTTTATACCATACAGGTAACATAACTGCGCCAATTGAGAAACACGTGGATGGACTTAAATAACCATCAGGTATGTGCATAAAATACCTCCATATTTATATTTTAAAAGAAAATAATATTCAAGTAAATTTAAATACCCGTTCTAACACCTCCACAAAAAAATAAACCACAAAGCTAACGATAATTCTTACCGCCATTACCTTCGTGGTTTTAATGTTCATATTTATATTGAGAAACAACATTTCGGTTAGACTAAACTTCTGTTTAGCATTATGATACCACAACCGAATTTTTCTAACTATATGATACCATATAGTATTAATTCATGTAAATACATTATATGGAATGAGCTTTTAAAATAAATAACATATGAGGCTATAGTCAAATTCTCTCTAAGATAATTTTATGATCAACTAAGTGAAGCTCCTTGATCCGTGCAGACAATGTTTTCCGTTGTCCAAAAATATTTTCAAGGTATATTTCTTCACCTTTTGGTATTATTTTGTCTACCCGTTCAAGCAACAATTCCTCGATTTCTTTATTTATGACATAAACGTTAGCTTCACACATGAATTTTCCCCTCCTAAATATTTTTTTATTTGTAATAATAAAGTATCTACCAAATGGGGCAGTGGTTCCATCTTTAGCCCAATAATATCAATATTACCGCGATAAATAGGGATTAGCAACTTTTGAGCCTTACTATTTGTGATTATTTCTGCCATTTTAGGTGTAAGCTCACCAAGCATTGAATTTGCCATAATAATACTTAATGATCCTATAATCAAATCAACATTCTTACTGTTATATACAATAGCATTTTCTCCTGTAGCACCCTCGTTAGCTCCAGCCTTTAACATAGCTGATGTTGCCAGAGCATTTGTTCCTAATGCAAGAATATCAATTTTATCTTTAAATTCTTTTCTTAATTTTTCAATAATTACTTTTCCCATTCCTCCGCCTTGCCCATCAATCACCGCAATACGCATAGTCTCCTCCTTACGAATCATCTCCGAGAAAAATAGAACTTTTTCATATTCGTCCAGACATCTACTAAAATTCCGTATCTTTACTGCATTTTCCTCCACTAATAACATTTTTATTTATTATCTTGATAAAATCTTACCAGTAATATAATCATTTTGTCGTTTATTTGGGCAGCATTATTAATTAAGAAACAGCTTATGTTTTAGACATAAGCTGTTTCTTGTATTATAACCAGCGCACAAAATAAAACGGCTAGTTTTCATATTTAAATATCTAGATTTTTTACATCATGAGCATTATCTTCGATAAATTTACGTCTGGGCTCTACCTTATCACCCATAAGAACAGTAAACATTTCATCAGCAGCCATAGCATCGCCCAACTCTACCTGTAGTAATGTTCTTCCTTCAGGATTCATGGTAGTTTCCCATAACTGGTCAGGGTTCATTTCACCAAGCCCTTTGTAACGTTGCACATTAATATTCTCCCGGCCAATACGCTCCAATAATTTATCCAATTCCGGATCGCTATATAAATACCAGCTTTCACGCCCTTTTTTTACCTGATATAAAGGCGGCTGTGCTATGAAAACACGGCCAGCTTCAATAAGAGGCTTCATATAACGATAAAAGAAGGTCAACAGCAGGGTGCGAATATGGGCACCATCCACATCAGCATCTGTCATGATAATAATTTTTCCATAGCGGCTTTTTTCTAAATCAAACTCTTCGGCAATACCATTACCAAAAGCAGTAATCATAACCCTGATTTCATCGCTGTTTAGTATCTTATCTAAACGAGCTTTTTCTACATTTAGTATTTTTCCTCTTAATGGTAAAATAGCCTGAAATCGACGATCCCTGCCTTGTTTTGCTGAACCACCCGCTGAATCTCCTTCCACCAGATAAATTTCAGTCTGCATAGGATCCTTTATCGAGCAATCAGCTAATTTGCCAGGTAAAGAGCTGATTTCCAAGGCATTTTTTCGCCTAGTAAGTTCACGAGCCTTACGAGCCGCATCTCTGGCACGAGCAGACATTACGGATTTTTCGATTATTTTTCTAGTAATCGCTGGATTTTCCTCGAAAAATTCACTTAGTCTATCGGAAACAATGCTATCTACAATACCCCGTACTTCACTATTCCCTAATTTAGTCTTGGTCTGTCCCTCAAATTGTGGTTCTTCTATTTTCAAACTAATAACAGCCGTTAATCCTTCTCTTACATCTTCACCACTTAGATTTTCATCATTTTCTTTTAACAGATTCAATTTACGGGCATAATCATTGACTGTTCTAGTTAAGGCAATCTTAAAACCACTAAGATGGGTACCACCTTCCTGGGTATTAATATTATTAACAAAACTAAAAATATTTTCTACATAACTTTCATTATACTGCAGTGCGATTTCTACAATACTGGTATCTCTTTTTCCCATAACAAAAATAGGACTAGGATGCAATACTGTTTTATTTTTATTTAAATGATCAACAAATGAAGAAATACCACCCTCATAGAAAAACATTTCATGAATGGATGTACGTTCATCTGTTAAATTGATTGTAATCCCCTTATTTAAAAATGCCAGTTCTCTTAAACGTTGCTTTAGAGTGTCATAGCTATACACCAGTTCTTCAAAGATCTCACCATCTGGCTTAAAAGTAACTTTTGTACCAGTTTCTTCAGTTTCACCAATAATGGTCAGAGGTTTAACTGTATAACCACGTTCAAAACGAATATTGTGAATTTTTCCATCTACTTTTACTTCAACTTCCAAATGGGTACTAAGAGCATTAACTACCGATATGCCAACTCCATGAAGACCCCCGGAAACTTTATAGCCACCGCCGCCAAATTTACCGCCTGCGTGCAATACTGTCAACACAACTTCTACAGCCGGTTTGCCATTTTCTTGCATAATACCGACTGGAATACCACGTCCATTATCCGCCACAATAATACTATTATCCTGACAAATCGTAACATCTACTTTATTACAATATCCTGCAAGTGCTTCATCGATACTATTATCAACAACTTCATAAACCAGATGATGTAATCCTCTGGCTGAAGTACTACCAATATACATCCCCGGACGTTTACGGACAGCTTCTAACCCTTCTAGTACCTGTATCTGTTCTGCTCCATAATTACCATTACCTATTACTTCTTCCTCAATACTCATAATTAACCTCCAACTCAAAATCAACTAACTGCTGGGCTCTATTTTTAAAGCCAGCTCAAATATAGTATTAAATGTTTTCATATATATGAAAGTGACTCGCCCTTTTCTTTAATGTCAGGGATGAAATAGCTGATAGATATACTTTATTCGTTGTAATAATAAAGCTTTTTGGGTCATTTTCAGAAACATCAAAAATTCTCTTTTCGTCACGCATTTTTTTGATAAATTCTTTATTTATACCTGATCTTGCTGATTTTAAATCAGTAATGGAAATAACATCCCGTAAAGGAACGACCATATCAGCTCCCAGATGTAAAAACATTACTTTTTCCTCCTGAATTTTTCCAAAGTTTTATTAATAATTGCATCATTAATGGCCTCAATTTTAGCTCCTGTAGTTAACATAATAAAACTCATGATTTTTAACTTATCGTTATCTCCTTCTTGAAGATCCCGACTAATTGATGCAGCTAAAGTATATTTAGCTTGACGAAATTCATCTTCTGTACAAGTAATATGATTATTTAATTCATTATAGCGGATCCAGGGAATTTCTTTTAATGTATTGATAATAGTATACAGTAATTTGTGTTTTTTATTAAGTGTACATGCAGTACACTGGCTTTGATCTGGCGGACATAAAACAGTACAACTGGCACACTGGTGCCAGTTATGCTGTTTTTTTATTTTTTTTAATGCAAAATCTTTACGCATGATACGCAATATCTTTTGTTTTAAATATTTATCGTTAATATGAGCAATTGTTTCTTGCATTATTTGTAAATCACATTCATCTAATTTAATTTTACTTAATTTGTATTTTATATTAGGTACTACATCTATTGCAGTATTTTCTTCATTCTGGCTATTATTAAAATATCCTGCTTGAAATCGAATATCAAAGATAAGTTTTTCACCAATAAATCCATTTATTTTATCTATAATGCTTTCTTTCATCATGGATAAATGGTGAGACCATACCGAACTATTGACACTAACCATTAATGTTCCTTGCTGTACTACACGGGGATAAGTATTTGCGGCAATATCCTCACCAACAATTTCCTGCCAATGTAAAATAATAGATTGGGCATTATATTTTTTTTGCAGCCCTAATTTTTTTATTGTAATAGATACGATATCGCCCATTTTTTGCATAGCATTCACTCCACTATTGCACCATTTACTACATGATAATATTTTCCGAATTCCCAGTCAGGAAAATATTTTTCTTCTGTTGCTGTAATAACAGTTTGTACACGGTCTTTAATAAAAGCTAACAAATGTTCCCGACGAACAGCATCCAGTTCACTCATAACATCATCAAGCAACAATATGGGGTACTCCCCTGTTTCGGATTTAATAAATTCCAACTCTGCTAATTTTAACGATAATACTCCTGTACGCTGCTGACCTTGTGAACCAAAAGTCCTTAAATTAACACCATTTACGGTAAGGATAAGATCATCTTTGTGAGGTCCAATACTAGTGCTGCCACGCCAAATATCATTTTGTCTGAACTCTGACAATTTGCTTTTATATTCTTTCATAAGACTTTCACTTTCAGTTCCGTAAATCTCATGTTTTTGATAAACAAGTGTTAAATTTTCTTTACTTGCGGTAATTTTGCGATGCATTAAATTTGCTAACATCGCTAATTTTTTAACCGCTTCCTGTCTTTTATTGACAATCCTACTGGCGGCTACTGCTAATTGATCATCCCAAGCATCTAGCATATCTGGTTTATCTTTATTCTCTCTAATTTTCTTTAGTAGGTTATTACGCTGCGTTACGATCCGATTATATTTTAAAAGTTGTTGGTAATAAGTAGGGTTAGCTTGTGATATTTCTATATCCAAAAAACGCCTACGCATAGCAGGCATGCCTTTTATTAACATTAAATCCTCAGGAGAAAATAATACTACATTGAGTAAGCCAATTAATTCACGAGATTTTATCATATAATTATTCGATATTATTTCTTTTTTCTGATGATTACTCAGTTTCATAATTAAGCTATTTTCAATATTCATCCTTGAAAAAAATATAGTAATACTACCACTTTCCTGCTGCCAGCGGATCAGTTCTGCATCTACATTAGTACGATGAGAACGTCCCATTGCTCCATAATAAATAGATTCTAAAATATTTGTTTTGCCTTGAGCATTTTGGCCAATAAAGATATTAATACCTTGCGTAAAATCTAAGGAAAGGTTTACATAATTTCGAATATTGCGCAGTATTATTTTATTTACTTTCATTGTAACACCTTTTATTCAGTCGTCACTTTCCATATTCCAATGTCTCTTATCTCAATTATATCACCAGGCTGTATTTTCTTACGTCGCTCGGTAATTTGTATGCCATTCACTAGTATTAAACCATCTTCAATAAATAATTTAACTTGTCCACCTGTTTCTACAATACCAGCCCATTTTAAGAACTGATCTAGCTGAATAGTAGCTGTAGATATTCCAATTTCTTCCATTTAGTTTGTCCTCACAGGCGTAATGATATAGTTATAGGTTTCATCATCAATTGGTTTGACGCTTGCTGGGCTAAGTGGGGTATTAAGCGAGAATATTAACTGTTCGCTAGTAATATTTTTCAAAATGTCAGTTACATATTTGGCATTAAAAGCAATTTCAACTTCGTTACCTTGCATAATTGTGGCAACTGTTTCACATGCTTTTCCGATATCAGGATTGTTAGATGTAATAATAACACAATCATTTTTAAAAGCCAATTTAATAATATTGTAATCGCCGTCTCTGGCAAGTAAGGAAACACGTTCTACTGCATCCATGAAAGCGTGGGTGTTTATGGTAATGGTTGTAGCAAAACTAGGAGGAATTACTTTATTATAGTCGGGAAATTGACCTTCAATTAGGCGAGAAATGATATATACGTTGTCAAAAGCAAATGATACCTGGTTTTTTTGGCAGTAGATAGTTACATCCATGGGAATATCAGAGACCATAACACGAGCTAGTTCATTTAATATTTTAGCAGGAACAATAATCTTAACATTATCTGTATTATGACCGATATGGTCTTTTTTTATTGCTAAACGATGAGTATTTGTAGCTACCATATTAATTTCATGCTGGTTTATCTCTAATAATCCTCCAGTAAAAATAGGCCTTGATTCATCATTAGAGCATGCAAATACAGTCTTTTTGATTAGTTCTCTCAATATATTGTCTTTGACAGTTATGACGGTTTCACTAGCTGGTTTTTTTAATACGGGAAACTCTTCAGCAGGCAGGCTTAGCAAATTAAATTGAGCTTGATTCGAAGTAATTTGAATTGTTCTGTCTTCTGCATTCGAAGAGATTTCGATGGTTTCTCCCGGTAATCTACGAACTAGTTCCTGAAAATAGCGACCAGAAATGACAATGGTACCTGGTTCTTCAATAGTGGCATCAATCGTACAACTAATACCAATTTCATAGTTAGTAGCTTGCAATTCAATTTTATTGTCAAAGGCAGTCATATAGATACCTGTCAGAATAGGCATTGGTGTTTTGCTGGCAAGAGCTTTTTGTACAGTTTGTACGGCATGATTTAATTGGTCTTTTGTGCAGGATATTTTCATTTTTAGGCCTCCGTTCGGTATATTAATACTAAATAATATATATATTAATAAAATAGTCGTAATAGTAGTAGGGGCTGTAGATATGTTAATAACTCTAAAATTGCCTTATACACAGTAAAATGCATCTGTTAATAAGATGTCAGTAACTAATATAGGGGTTATCCACAAATCCACAGGTTTTTACTGTGGAGAAATTATACACAAATAGTCTACAGGCTAGTCCTAAGGTTACTAACAGATTTATACACTTATTTGTAAAAGAAGAGTGGATTATGTTAGTAATATAGCGGTTTTTGCAATAAACAGAAGGATATAGTTATTAAGTATTTTCAATTCGTTTGATTAATTCTTTAATCGTATTACTTAGTTTTATGTCGGCATTTCGTTCGCGGCTAATTTTGTCATAAGCATGGATGACTGTGGTGTGATCACGGCCGCCAAACATTTCTCCTAAGCGGGGAAGTGAGGTTTCTGTCAATTCTCTGGATAAATACATGGCGATCTGTCTAGGATATGCTACATTTCGCGTACGTTTTTTAGCCAGAAGTTCATCAATTTTAAGTTTAAAATAAGAGGCAATCGTTTCTTGAATGAGTTCCACAGTAATTTGTTTTGGCTTACCATGGGGGAAAATATCCTTTAAAGCTTCCGTTGCCAAATCAATATCAATATTTTGGTTTGTTAAAGAGGCATATGCCATTACCCTGATAAGAGCTCCTTCTAGTTCCCGTATATTATTATCAATACGACTTGCAATATACACCATAACATCATTGGAAACATTTAAATGTTCCATTATCGCCTTTTTACGTAAAATAGCAATTCGTGTTTCTAAATCTGGAGGTTGGATATCGGTAATAAGACCCATTTCAAAACGTGATCGTAGTCGATCTTCTAAGGTTTGGATCTCACGGGGTGGTCGGTCACTGGACATGATAATTTGCTTATTTGCTTCATGTAAAGTATTAAAAGTATGGAAAAATTCTTCTTGCGTATGTTCTTTTTTAGCCAAAAATTGAATATCGTCAACTAAGAGCACATCAATATTACGATATTTCTGACGAAAACTTTCTGGATTACCATCACGTATGGAATTAATTAATTCATTGGTGAATTTTTCACTTGATATATATAGTAATTTTAAGTGAGGATGATTTTTTAAAATGCGGTGACCAATAGCATGCATAAGATGGGTTTTTCCGAGACCAACACCGCCATAGACAAAAAATGGATTATATGCATTAGCTGGTGCTTCAGCAACTGCCAACGATGCTGCATGAGCTAAACGATTTGAATTGCCAATAACGAAGGTTTCAAAGATATATTTAGGATTTAACACTGCCATTGATTCCTCCGCTGGATTGAGCGTTAAGGAAAAATTCTGGTCTGATTCAGAAGATGGCTTATATATATGGGGCTGTTTAGCTGTGGACATGGATGTTGGCAAAGAATCTGTTTTTATTTCATCTTTGGATTCTAATTCCGATTCTAAAATTAGTTGGGGTGTTACTGGTGCCTGTGCTGCGGGAGAGATTTCCTTTGCTGTATTCGTTACGCTTTCATCATCTATATCTAAATTAACAAAAATTACATTCAAAGGCTTGTTTGTAATGTATTGGACTGTAGATGAAATAATGGGGAGATAACGAGATTCTAACCATTCTTTAATGATTTGTTTTGGTGTTCCAATTTCCAGGGTTGTTTCAGTTAGCTTTAGGGGAATGGTTGGTTTTAACCAGGTATCAATCATTAATTTAGATAACTCTTGTTCTAATTTTTGTAATACCTGTTCCCATACTATTGTTGCTTGCAGGGTGTCGTCCATACGTTCAATCCTTTCTGTTTATACAAATAATATAAATATGAAGTGCGCTATATGAAAGATAAAATATGTAGTATAACAAGAATTTTATCGTACAAAATGAGGATGGGAATAAAGGTTTTTTTGTAATAATTGTGAATATATCAACAAAATTTATTAACAGCTGAATAAGTTATCCACATAGTTATCAACACTTGTGTATAACTTATTTTAAAAAGATTGGTTTAAACGAAAAAAAAATACAACAGCAAAATAAAAAAGTATTTCGCAGTCTTGTATTCATCAAGTATAATAGAGTTATTAAGTGATGTGGATAAAAGTGTGCATAAAGCTGTATTTTTGTGAATAACTTTTACTTTATGTAGATAAAAATGAGATTAAAAAGAATATGTGGATATCTTGTCATGTTTTATATTATCAAAAACTGTATAAGTTATCAACAGATTTTTCTGAAATAGGACATTCTATCTACAAATTTATCCACAAAGGCCTAAAACTAGCAATAAGTATATTTCTTGACACTGAGGCCTTGATTAGTCTATAATCTTTAGTGTTAAAATATAGGCATTTTAACATATAGTTTTGGCATTTTAGCAAGGAGGTGTAAATAGATGAAACGTACTTATCAACCAAATAATTTATGGAAAAAAAGAACACATGGTTTCCGTGAACGTATGAAAACCAAAGGTGGTCAATTAGTCCTAAAAAGAAGACGTGCTAGAGGCAGAAAGACATTATCTGCATAATAGGACGCCAAAAAGGTCTATTTTCCATATGGCGGGATGATAAACTGTGATATATAAGTTATCTAAACAAGGAATGCTACACAAAAATAAAAATTTCCAAGCTGTATATAAAGCTGGTAAATCATATGCTAATAGAATGGTAGTACTTTATGTATTACCTAACATTGGTAATGTGCGCCGGGTCGGATTTGCTGCAGGTAAAAAATTGGGGAATGCGGTAATACGCAATCGCGTAAAACGTCTGTTGCGGGATTCTTATCGTTTGAACCAATATAGGTTAGTTGATGGTATTGATTTACTATTAGTTGGCAGACAAGCTGCAGTAAAATCTGATTCTATGGCTGTAGCCAAGGCATTTATTCATTTGTGTGAAAAGGCTAAAATTTTGGCTAAGTAGGTAGTTGATTATGAAAAAAATAGCTATAATATTGATAAAAGGTTATCGTTTATTTATTTCACCACTTAAACCACCTACTTGCCGTTTTGTGCCAACTTGTTCAGAATATGCATTACAGGCAATTGAGAAACATGGGACGATCCGTGGAGGTATTATGGCGATAAGGCGCATTTTGCGCTGCCATCCATTTCATCCAGGGGGTTATGATCCTGTTTGATATATATATATAATGGTTTGAGACAATCATTGTTTTATTACAAATTAATATTGAGGACGTGAGGTATTGGCTCTGTTTAATTCGGCTATTGAAATATTACAACATATATTAACCTTTTTTTATAACTTGACAGCAAGTGTAGGGATAGCTAATTACGGAATAGCTATTATATTATTGACTTTGGCTATTAAGCTTATTTTGTACCCTTTAACAGTAAAACAAGTCAAGGGTATGAAATCCATGCAGGATTTGCAGCCTAAAATGAAAGAATTGCAAGAAAAATATAAAGGAAATTCTGAAAAATTAAATAAGGAAATGGCACTTTTATATAAAGAATCAGGAGTAAATCCATTATCAGGATGTTTACCACTTTTAGTTCAAATGCCAATTCTTATGGGAATTTTTTATGCGATTCGTGATTATCATTATGAGCAATTGCCTAGCTTCTTGTGGGTTGCAGATTTGTCACAACCGGATCATTTATATATCTTGCCAATTTTATCAGCAGCCACTACTTATATTCAGCAAAAGCAGACAAGCTCTGATATGAACCAACAGGCTAAGATGATGATGACTTTTATGCCATTATTTATTGGTTATATCAGTATCAATTTTCCTGGTGGTTTGGTATTATATTGGGTAATGAGCAATGCTTTTCAAATATTCCAACAGTGGTGGATGTACCGTGGTGAGGCTCAAAAATAAGGAGGCTAATTAACACGATGACTTCTATGGAAATGACTGGTAAAACCATTGAAGAGGCGGTACGTCTGGCTTTGCATGAACTTCAAGTCGGAGAAGACCGTATTGAATATGAAGTGTTAGAAGCGCCAAGTAAAGGTTTATTTGGCTTTATTGGTTGCAAGCCGGCTAAAGTCAGAGTGACAATTAAGCCAATTGACCCTATAAAAGTGGCTCTTGACTTTCTGGAAACTGTTTTTGAATTAATGAAGTTAGAGGTACAGATTGAAAAAGTAGCTCTTGAGGATTCTATCGGTTTTAACATTCGTGGCAATGATTTAGGAATACTGATTGGTAAACATGGTCAGACTTTGGATGCGTTGCAGTATTTGACCAATTTAACAGCGAATCGTGATGCTGATAGCAAGGTGCGAATTGTTCTTGATGTGGAAGATTATCGGCAGCGCCGTACAGATACCTTAAATCGTTTAGCTGCCCGTTTAGCAGATAACGTGAAACGGCGAGGAGAAAAGGTAGTCTTGGAGCCCATGAGCCCGAATGAACGTAAAATTATTCATATGGCATTGCAAGATGATCAGCGAATTATTACTTATAGCGAAGGGGAAGAACCTTATCGCAAAATTGTTATAGCATTAAAACGATAAATGTTTTACATAATAAAACCCAGTAATAATTAATTATTACTGGGTTTTGCTACTAATGAGTAAATAATTTGTGAATATAAGTGAAAAATAGTAGAAATTGATGGATCTATATAAAATATTCTAAAGCTGTTTATAATAGACGATTCAATGATGGGGAATATCGTTATAATCCTGTGTAAGGAGGAAGTAAGGTGTTTGAAGAAGAAACAATTAGCGGCATAGCCACCGCTCCAGGTGAAGGCGGCATCGGTATTATTCGGATGAGCGGATCCTTGTCGATTAACATAATCGATACATTTTTTCGTGGAATAAATGGGAAAAGGGCTGTAGACATTGCATCACAACATGTAGCATATGGATATATTATAGATCCCAAAGGTGAAAAGAAAGTCGATGAAGTACTATTGCTGATCATGCGCGCACCTAAATCTTATACGCGGGAAGATGTAGTAGAAATTCATTGTCATGGTGGGCCAGTACCCTTGAAGAAAATTTTAGAACTTACACTTCAATATGGTGCTCGGCTGGCTGAACCTGGTGAATTTACAAAGCGAGCATTTCTAAATGGCAGGCTGGATTTATCACAAGCGGAGGCCGTAATCGACATTATTAGAGCGAAAACGGATGCATCCTTACGCATGGCTGTAGGGCATTTATCTGGAACCCTATCACAGCAAATTAAAGAGATGAGATATGCTATTTTAAGAATGATTGCCAATTTGGAGGCTACTATTGATTTTCCTGAGGAAGATATTGAAGTAATGACGTCTCAGGAAGTTAAAGAAACTGTAATCGAGTTATTAAAAGAAATTAACAACTTGTTGGCAACGAAAGAAACAGGGCGGATACTGCGTGAAGGCTTAGAGACGGTTATTATCGGTAAGCCTAATGTGGGTAAATCTAGTTTATTAAATGCCTTATTAAAGGAAAAAAGAGCAATTGTAACGGATATTCCTGGTACAACCAGAGATATCATTGAGGAATTTGTTAATATTCGTGGTGTGCCTTTAAAAATTGTGGATACAGCTGGTATTCGCGAGACTTCAGATATTATTGAAAAGATGGGTGTGGAAAAAACCCGAGAATTTGTAATCACCGCGGATTTAATTTTATTATTACTGGATGCATCGTTACCTTTGTCAACAGAAGATAAGGATGTATTGGAGATGCTTGCTGGTAAACAAGCGATTGTGTTAGTTAATAAAACGGATTTGCCTGTACATTTAGATTTGGATGAAGTATATACCTATATATCAGATAAAAAAGTGTTAAAAATATCAGTAATGGAAGGCAGCGGTTTGGCAGAATTAGAACAATTTATTGTAGATATGGTATATGGGGGAGAAATAGAGCAAAAAGAGGGAGCATTTATTACTAATTTGCGTCAAGCATATTTATTAGAGCAGGCTAAACGCTGTTTAGAGGCTGCGATAGTAACAATTGACCAGTTTATGCCACCTGACTGTATTGTAATAGATTTAAAAGATGCTTGGGACAAGCTGGGAGAAATTACTGGGGATACAGTTGGTGAAGATATTATTGATCAGATTTTCACTCAGTTTTGTATTGGTAAATAGGAGAGTGGCAAATGTGTTTATTGCAGGACATTATGATGTAATTGTTATTGGAGCTGGTCATTCTGGTTGTGAGGCGGCATTGGCAGCAGCTCGTATGGGGTGTCAAACGCTTCTGACTACCATTAATTTAGATAATATTGCCTTTATGCCGTGTAATCCTTCTGTTGGTGGACCAGCAAAGGGACATTTGGTTAGAGAAGTCGATGCTTTGGGTGGACAAATGGGCATTAATGCTGATAAGACCAGCTTGCAGATGAGGATGCTGAATACGGGAAAAGGGCCGGCAGTACATGCCTTAAGAGCTCAGGCCGATAAAGATCTATATCACATTACGATGAAAGAAACAATTGAAAACCAGTCTAATCTAGACGTAAAACAGGTACTGGTTGAAAAAATCTTAGCCCGTGATGCTAAAGTATATGGAATAGAAGTGGAAACTGGGGAAGTGTATTATACTAAAAGTATAATATTGGCTACGGGTACCTATTTAGGCGGAAAAATTATTATTGGAGAATTAGCCTATAAGGGCGGACCTAATGGACAACGAGCTGCGGAAAAGTTGACAACTTCTCTGCAAGAATTGAATATTCGCATCATGCGCTTTAAAACTGGGACGCCAGCGAGAGTCGATAGACGATCATTAGATTTTTCTAAAATGAGTATTCAGCCAGGGGATGAACAGGTTCATAATTTTTCTTTTTTAAGTGAGATCACAACTAGAGAGCAAATACCATGCTGGTTAACCTACACGAATGCAAAGACCCATGAAATTATTCGCAATAATTTACATCGGGCTCCTATGTATACGGGTATTGTAGAAGGGGTCGGACCTAGGTATTGTCCATCGATTGAATCGAAAATTGTGCGTTTTGCCGATAAGGACGCTCATCAGTTATTTATTGAACCAGAAGGTTATCATACAAATGAAATGTATGTTCAGGGGATGTCTACCAGTTTGCCAATTGATGTGCAATATGAATTTCTGCGTACCATCCCTGGCATGGAAAATGTAAAAATTATGCGTCCAGGTTATGCCATTGACTATGACTGTATTGATTCTACGCAACTTAAATCCACCCTTGAGTTTAAGAATATTTCCGGCTTATTTTCAGCAGGACAGATTAATGGTACTTCAGGTTATGAAGAAGCGGCGGCTCAGGGATTAATGGCTGGTATTAATGCTGCACTATTGGTAACTGGCCGTGATCCCTTTATTCTATCACGGTCTGATGGATACATCGGTGTATTGATTGATGATCTGGTTACTAAAGGTACCAATGAACCTTATCGGATTATGACTTCCCGGGCTGAATTCAGGCTTATTTTGCGTCAGGATAATGCAGATTTACGTTTAACAGAAAAAGGAAGGAAAATTGGCTTGGTGAGTGATGAGCGCTATGCCAAGTTTGTTATTAAACGTGATGCAATTGAAGAAAGTCTTAAGTTCCTCCGAAGTGTAATGATTACGCCCACTCCGGATGTTCAGCTAAAAATGCAGGCGATGGGTACAACGGAGCTGAGAACAGGTATTACACTGTATGATTTATTGCGTCGTACGGAAATTACCTATAAAATGATTGCAGAGCATTTCGACGTACCTTCTCTTGATTGGGCAGTGGCACAGCAAATCGAAATTTATGTCAAATATGAAGGGTATATTAGTAAACAACTTGAACAGGTAGCTCGTGCTGCTAAATTAGAAGAAAATAGGCTGCCAGAAGATGTTGATTATATGCAATTGCACGGCTTGGCTGTAGAAGCCAGAGAAAAATTGAATGAAATTCGTCCTTTATCGATAGGACAAGCGGGACGTATTTCTGGAGTTTCACCTGCTGATATATCTATTTTAATGATTTACTTGGAACAAAGGCGCAGGAAGGATGGAGCAAATTGATTTTTCATGATGTATTAGCCCGGGTTGCTGATGAATATTCACTAGTTTTAACAGACGAGCAGCTAGCTGCGTTCACTACTTATTTTGAAATGCTGGTGGAGTGGAATCAGAAAATAAATCTAACAGCCATTACCGATCCTACCGAAGTAGCGGTAAAACATATGATTGATTCCTTATCGTGTTTTGATAGTGATATTTTTAAACAAGGAGCGAGGATTATTGATGTGGGAACAGGAGCTGGTTTTCCCGGTCTGCCGCTTAAAATTTTTCGTCCAGATTTAAAACTTACCTTATTCGATTCTTTAAATAAACGGATTCTGTTTTTAAAAGCTGTAACAGAACAATTAGGGATTCATGATGTTAAATTCGTTCATAGCCGTGCGGAAGATGGTGGAAGAAATAAACAATTTCGTGAGCAGTATGATATTGCTGTATCCCGAGCAGTAGCAAGATTAAATATACTTAGTGAATTTTGTCTGCCATTTGTGGCTCTAGGAGGCTTTTTTATCGCACTTAAGGGATCTCAGTACAGTGACGAAATAAAAACGTCTACAGAGGCTCTGAGGAAGCTAGGCGGTGAAATCGCCAAAATTGAGAATGTAAAGCTGCCAAGGTTAGATGATGTACGAGCTGTAATTTATATCAAGAAAATTAAGAGAACTTTACCAATCTATCCGCGGCGACCAGGTGTTGTGGAAAAAAATCCCCTATAATACAGTCATGTTAAAGAGGAACTTGTGTGGAAATGCCGAATATTACCTTATTGACAAGGCTATTATAGGTAAGGCGGTGTATAGATGAAAAACTTGGCCCGATTATTAGGCCTGACTTCGGATAATCCAGAAATAGCTAAAGAAGCAAAAGAACAAAACATAGTAGCAAATAAAATAGATACTATACAAGCTGGCAGCATTATATATGATACAGAAAATGCAGCAACAGAAGGGAATGTACAGCAGGTACAGATTAGTGAGATTGTACCCAATCCATTTCAGCCAAGAAAAATATTTAGTTCCGAATCTTTGCAGGAGTTGTCTGCTTCTATTGAGGAATATGGTATTATTCAGCCCTTAATTGTGCGTGCTATTCCCGATGGGTTTGAGCTTGTAGCAGGTGAACGTCGCCTGCGAGCTTCCAAATTGGCTGGTTTAAGTCAAGTTCCGGTGATTATCAAGGAATTTACGGATAAAGAAGTCGCTGAATTAGCCATGATTGAAAATTTACAGCGGGAAGACTTGCATTTTTTAGAAGAAGCGGAAGGTTTCCAGCAGTTAATTACTAGTTTTGGTTTTACGCAGGAAGAATTGGCAAAACGTATGGGTAAAAATCAGTCGACAATTGCCAACAAGCTACGTTTATTAAAATTAATACCAGAAGTTCGAGCTGTGGTAGCGAAAGAGAAGCTAACAGAGCGTCATGCTCGTTCTTTGCTTAAAATAGATGATTCTAGATTACAAATGGAAGTATTAGAACTTATTAGTGAAAAAGGTTTAAATGTACGGGAAACGGAAGAGCTAATTGAGGAGTTCTTGGAGGATATTGCTAAGCAGGTAGAAGCTAAGAATACTCCAAAGCGCAATGTTGTAAAAGTGATTCGTGACGTGCGGATTTTTATTAATACTATCAATAATGTAGTAGGAGAAATGAAGAAGACAGGCCTTAAGATAAAAGTAAAACAAGAGCAGGATGAGGAATTTATTCATATTAATTTACGTATTCCTAAACGAAAATAATAGCAGTAGTTATAATTTATATCGAAAAAGAGGCTAACAATTTGTTAGCCTCTTTTTCGATATAAGAGAACTATATTTTAATACATTACCATACGAATTACTTTAGTAGTGGATGGTATAGAATTTACATTGCCATTTTTTAACCACTCAATAGGGATTTCTGCATTTCGCATATCTAGCTCAAATAGCATTCGCATACTTTTTATTACCAGGAACAAAGAATTATCAATTACTCTGACCTCAGACACTGAATATTGATTGCGAATGTCACCAACCGTAGAATTAAGGGTAATATTTTTATCTGTCATAAGGGTAGAATCATAGATATTGATAAGAGAAACTAATTGTATTTTTCCGCTTGATAGTTCTACTTTCAAGGATGGATTAGCGCTATTTTGTGAATAAATTGTAGCAGTTGTTCTTTTTCTGCCGTCAATATATTCTTCGCGCAGGGTAAGGGAGGGATATAGTTCTTGTAGTTCCTCTATAGACATGCCAATTTTTATAAGGCCAGCTCGGCCGATTGAAAGTCGGATTTCCTCAGGAATTGTCGAGGCAGGAGGAGTCAGATTTTCTTTACTTATTGTTTTAGAGGGAGCTGTAGAACTTTCTTCTAATTTTGTTGCAGGAGAAAGTGTAGTATTAGCACCAGCACTTTTAAGAATTTCGGCAATTTTGGCTTCCTGCTTGGAGTAGGCTTCCATAAGTGCAGTACGGCCTTTTTTATCTTGTATATTGGGATCTGCTCCTGCTTCCAGCAGTAAGTTCACAATTTCTTCAGTACCCATGGCAGCAGCATACATTAAAGGGGTTCTGCCATATAAATCTTGTATATTAATAGCCGCGTGATGTTCAATTAGTAATTGAACGATAGCGGGTTTCTTGTAGAAAGTGGCAGCAGTGAGTGCAGTCCAACCATCAGTACTTCGCTGGGAATTGATGTCCATACCGGCAGATAGAAAGGCAGTCACAATATCTTTATCACCGCGTTCGGCATAGGCAACAAGATTTTTCACTTCAAAGGTGATTCCCATTTGGATTATTTTTTCAAGAGGGAGGGGGGCTGTAAGTATTTGTTGCTCTCGTTTATAACCTAAAAAACCACCGCTAACCATGGTTAAAATGAACAATAGGATGACAGTAGTTACGATTTGTTTTATATGCTGTTGCTGTTTTATCTGAGACCATATTGAAACTTTATTATCCTGTGATGTTAATAACTGGTTTGCTGCACTGTCTGCAAGTTTTGCTGGTTCTATTTCAGGAGCAAGTAATTCCTTATTTGCAACTGCTAAAAGTTCATCAATTTCTGCTTGGTCTATAATTCCCTCATTATCCATCGTGTGTTTACCACCATCATTTCTTCGAATCTTGTTAATTTGTCGTGTTCCTATGAAATCTTCCTCGTAATTTGTCATAAATCCTGCATCAACGAATAAAAAACTTCTCATCATTGATGGTAAATGATGAGAAGTTAATGTTAATGAATTTTGCTTTCCATAATCTTTTTAGCAATCGTGACGGCATCCACACCATTTGCTGCATAGGAATCGGCATTAGCCTGGTTGGCGTATTCTTGGGTTAATACTGCACCGCCTACAATGGTTTGAGCCTGACAGCCTGCTGCTTTTAAAGCTGCAATCGTATTATCAATTTGCGGCATAGTAGTAGTCATAAGAGCACATAAACCAACGATATCAGCGTTATGTTCTAATGTTTCCTGTACAATCTTTTCTGGTGTAATATCTTTGCCCAAATCAATAACAGTAAAGCCGTTATTTTCTAGTAAGGCAGCGACGATATTTTTACCAAGATCATGAATGTCGCCTTTAACAGTAGCTAAAATTACAGTTCCGAGACTAGCAGCAGTATGAGATGGCAGTACTTTTTTTATCGTTAGAAAAGCAGCTCGCATGGTTTCAGCCGATAACAGTACTTGCGGCAAGAAGCACTGACCGCTGCCAAAGGCAATACCTACTTCATTCATCGCACTAGTTAAGGCTTGTTCGCTGATTGTAATGGAGTTAATACCTTCTCTTAATGCCTGTTCTACTAGAGGAACCACAGCTTCTTTTTCTCCTGATACAATAGCTTGACGAATTTGCTCTATTACGTTCTTAGGGGTGGTGGCTCTCTGTTCTGGTTGACTGTTGGGAGCATATATCATGCTGTAGGATCTGCCTCTTGGATCATGACCGAGCAATAGGGCAGAAGCTGCTAGAGTGTGCTGCATGAGAGGATCATATGGATTTAGAATAGGAGCATCAAGACCTGCATCTAAAGCCATTGCACAAAAAGTTGCATTTACAGCATCGCGGCGAGGCAGTCCAAAAGAGATATTACTAAGGCCCATAGTTGTTGGGTAGCCTAAATGTTTACGATACAACTTTAGTGTGGCCAGGGCTTCAATGCCTGCGGTGGCATCAGCAGCCGCAGTAAGGATTAGGGCATCAAGCACAAAATCACCTGGCTTAAGGCCAACAGCAAATGCTTTATGAATAATTTCTTGGGTTACGTGCAAACGTTCTTGGGCTGTTTTTGGGACACCATCCGGACTAATAGGTAAACAAAGAATAGCAGCCCCATATTTTTTTGCTAAGGGTAAAAATGCTTCCAGACGTTCAGGTTCAGCACTGACTGAGTTAATCAATGCTCTGCCTGGGTAAGCCTTTAATCCAGCTTCTAACGCAGCGGGATCCGTTGTGTCAATGGCAAAAGGGGCATCTACCAGCATGGATAGTTCTTGGATTACATATTCCATAGCTTCAGCTTGGTTAATACCCGGAACACCCATATTAATATCAAGGATATCAGCTCCAGCACGAATTTGGGACAGTGCCTCTTTTTTTACGGAAATAAATTGTCCCGAAGCGATATCGGCGGCTAATTGTTTGCGTCCTGTGGGGTTAATTCGTTCACCGATGATGGCGGTAGGGTGATTGGAACCTATATAAATAGTTTTAGTGCGGCTGGTTAAAGCCGTTGATTTATTAGTTTCTTGTGCTATAGATACAGTAGAAGGGGAAATATACCTTACAGCTTGTCGCATTGATTTTATATGTTCGGGAGTTGTACCACAGCAGCCACCAATATAACGTGCCCCTGCCAATGCTAGCTTTTCTGCCCAGATACCCATCTCATCCGGACTCATAGGAAATACAGTTTGTTTATTGATGAGACTTGGCATTCCAGCATTGGCTTGAACACTGATGGGGCAGTTGGTGGTTTGGGCCAATTTTTGCACGATTGGTAATAGTTGCGCTGGCCCTAATGAGCAATTTACACCGATGACATCAGCGCCCATTGCTTCTAAGATGATAGCGGCAGTCACTGGATCGGTACCAGTCACCGTCCTTTCATCGACGCCAAAAGACATCTGACAAATAACGGGTTTATGGGTTGCAGCCTTGGCAGCTAATAATGCTGCCCGCATTTCTTGGATATCAATAATGGTTTCAATTAATATCATATCTACGCCGGCTTCGTCTAATACACGTATTTGTTCAAAATATACATCATAAGCATGGTTGAAAGTTAAGTCTCCTAAGGGAACAATCAGTTTTCCTGTAGGACCTACTGATCCTGCTATCTTGGTATTAGGGCCACAGGCAGCCCGTGCTGCTTGAACTGCCGCAGTATTTAGTAATGCAACTTTATCTTGTAAGCCATAATGAGTTAATTTAATCCGATTAGCGCCAAAGGTATTTGTTTCAATAATATCTGCGCCACTTTCAATATAGCTTTTATGTATGGCTGTAACAGATTCCGGCTGCTGTATGTTCCATAATTCTGGACAATAGCCTGGTGGTAATCCGGCATTCTGCAGCATTGTTCCCATGGCACCGTCAAAAATATATATCATAGTTGTCAATCCTTTCTAGCTAAGCAATTTACTTGTTGGCATTGATGGCATTTAGAATCTTTACTATTTTGGTTGAGGTTCTTTGTAGGGAGAGTTGCAGTAAGTCCAATGACAGCAGTTATGGATTTACGAGGTAAAAGCATGCAGGAAGATGTTGCAGATACATTGATATCATCAGCATGGGCTAATGATAAAATTTGTGGCTGCACTGTGATGTCCCATTGACCATAACCGGGACTGAAACGAAATAGGGGCGAATAACCTTGTTTATTTACTTCCTGTCTAATAAGTTCACAAGCTTGATCGGCAGCGATCTCTACAGCAGTTGTCCCGGCAGCATCTAATAATAGCCCTAACGTATATTCATTATTAGTAAAATATTCATTTACTAGCTCTTCTAATTTAGATCCTATGGTAACTGCAATCACAACTACTTTTAGAGCATTAGCAAGATGTTTGCTAATAACAGTTTGTGGTAATCTAAGAGGTTTAGGACTCATTATAGTAGAAGCATCTGCATTATAATCATAGATTTGCCAGACTGCTTTTGGTTGGGATATTATTTGGGCTTCAATACAGGCCTGATCTAATAATTGTTGCGGAAATTTACTGCATTGCGTGAGTCCTGAATAGCGTTTCATTTCCTTCATATCAAAATTTTTTATTGTAGGGTTGTAAACGGGCATAATATCCCTCCTTCTAATCTCCGGTAATGATTACTTTTGCTTAACGCAATCCAGTTTGTTGAATAATTGTTTTAGATTGATCAAGTTTGTTCATCGTATATAGATGTATACCATCTACTTTGTTGGCAACTAGATCTGTAATTTGGCTGCAGGCATATTCAATTCCTGCTTTTTCAAAGTCAGCAGGTGAATTTTCATATTTCTCGATCATTCTTTGCAGGGGTTTAGGAATAGAGGCGCCGCATAGACTGTAAATTCGCGCTACTTGTCTGCTGTTTAACAGGGGCATGATGCCAGCGCAGACTGGAATGGTGATATCTACTTGTCTAATTCTATTCAGGAAGTTATAGAGTACCTTATTATCAAAGAATATTTGAGTAATTAGAAAATCCGTACCACTATCGACTTTTTCCTTGAGGTGCAGAGTATCAATAGTAAGATCGGGGCATTCTAAGTGGCCTTCTGGATAAGCCGCAGCAGCGATACAAAAATCATGATGCGATTTTATATGGGCGATCAGATCTTTGGCATATTGATAGGAGTCAGGCTTTATTTTAGTAGAATTTTTGTCCAGGGGATAGTCGCCACGCATGGCTAAAATATTATTAATTTTGTGGGTTTGCAGCTGATTTAACATGTCTTCAATATCATCTTTGTGAGAATTTATGCAAGTTAAATGGGCTAAGGCCTCTACACCATAAGTATTTTTGATTTTATCAGCAGTTTCAATAGTACGATCGGATGCACTACCACCTGCGCCATAGGTAATACTAATAAAATCAGGGTTAAGTGTTTGCAGACCTTCTGTGGTTTTAAAAATAGTTTCTAACGTAATCGTTTGCTTTGGAGGGAAAATCTCAAAGGAGACAACCGTTTTTTCTTTGTTAAATAGATCAGAGAGTTTCATAGATTAACCTCGCATTATAATTAATGTTTATTTACTGTTATATTGATGTAAAAACGAAAAACAGCCTTTTCCTTGAGGAAAGAGGCTGTTTTTCATCCGTTCTTTCCTCTTATCTTTCAGAAGTTTAAAATCTGCTGGATTTAGCACCATTTGCATTACTGCCGGTTGCTGGGTGTCATAGGGCCAGTCCCTCGACCACTCTCGATAAGAGTATTTATTAAATTGGAATTTATGATAAAGCAAAATGAATCGATTGTCAATAGATTTTTATATATCTTATATTTCAACTTAATATTAGTTAAATAATAGGACTTTTACCGCTGCCTGCTGTTTTTTTGCAGGAAATATTCTCTAGAGTGTGGAATGCATTAGCATATAGAAATTAGAATCGGGAGTATAGGTAAATTGCAAGTAATAGACTAAGACTTGCCCTGGATTCTAAAGACTTGGCAGTTGTCTTAGTCTTTCTTAAAATATGAATGAGAATATGGGGTGAACGATTTTGGTGAAGGTAATTGCAATTGCCAACCAAAAAGGAGGCGTTGGAAAAACAACAACTTCTGTAAATTTAAGTGCTTGTTTGGCTGATTTAGGGAAAAAGGTATTATTAGTTGATCTTGATCCACAGGGAAACTCTACAAGTGGCTTTGGTTTTGATAAAACGAAAATTAAACAGTCTATCTATGATGTATTAGTAAATGATGCTCCTGTTGAGGGTGTCATCTTACAAACCAAAATTGAAAATTTATGTCTGCTGCCGGCCACGATCCAATTGGCAGGGGCGGAAATCGAATTAGTTTCTATTATGTCCCGTGAAACTAAACTTAAAAGGGTGTTGGATAAAATTAAATATAACTATGATTATATTATTATTGATTGCCCTCCATCCTTAGGATTATTAACGATTAATTCATTAACGGCTGCTAATTCTGTCTTAGTTCCTATTCAGTGTGAATTCTATGCTTTAGAAGGATTATCACAGTTAATGAATACCATTACTTTGGTACAGAAGAATCTAAATCCGGCATTGTCCTTAGAAGGTGTAGTTTTGACGATGTTTGATGCGCGAACGAATTTATCAATTCAAGTTGTGGATGAAGTTAAAAACCACTTTCGCCATAAGGTATATCAAACGATTATCCCTCGTAATGTTCGTCTTAGTGAAGCACCTAGCCATGGACAACCTATAACAAGGTATGATCCGAAATCCAAAGGGGCAGAAGTATATATTGACTTGGCGAAAGAGGTGATTGATGATGAGTAATAATGCTCAGAGAGGCTTAGGACGAGGATTGGATGCTTTATTCTCAGGTTCTAATTCGGTAGAAGCTCAGCCTCTTGTCAGTACTGTTTCTATTGCACAGATTATTCCTAATAAATTTCAACCACGTCGGGTATTTGATGAAGAGGCATTATTGGAGTTAGTAGCTTCCATTAGACAATATGGTATATTACAGCCTATCGTAGTTCGTAAAAATAATAACTTTTATGAATTAGTGGCTGGCGAACGTCGTTGGCGGGCTTCGCAAAAAGCTGGACTTCAAGAAATTCCCGCTATTATTAAAGACTATACTGATGGAGAAATGACGGAAATTGCCTTAATTGAAAATATACAGAGGGAAGACTTAAATCCAATCGAAGAAGCTTTGGCATATCGTCGATTGATGGATGATTTCAATCTGACACAGGAAGAAGTCGCTAAACGAATTGGTCGTAGTCGTTCTTTGATTGCAAATATGGTTCGCCTGTTGAATCTGCATCCAACAGTACAGGATTATGTTTCACGTGGAACATTATCCATGGGGCAGTCTAGACCCTTATTAGGTCTGGAAACGCTTGAGTTGCAATTAGAGGCAGCCAACATGATTATTGAGGATGATTTATCTGCCCGCGATGCCGAAGAATTAGTAAAAAGATTATCCGAAAAGCCGAAGCAAATAAAACAACAGACAAAGACGGTAGAAGATAAGAACTTTTTTGTAGTGGAAGCTGAAGATCGGCTGAAAATGATCCTAGGTACCAAGGTGAAAATTAAACCTGGAAAGTTAAAGAGTAAAATTGAAATAGAATTTTACTCTACGGATGATTTGGATCGTATTATTGAGGCTTTAAGTGGTGAGGAGAAAGCGATAGCTGCCAAATCTCGGGGAAATTTTGCAGTATAAAAATAAAGTGTCAAATTATGTTTCACGTGAAACATAATTTGACACTTTTTGTAAAAAACATAATACGAGTAAATAAAAGAAAGTCAGATCTCAAGTAGAGATTCATTTTGATATAGAAAAAGTAGAAGCAGCCTTGGAAAATATTGAGTGAATAAAAATAGATAATATGATAAAATATATTAAATCAGGTATTGTAGAAAAAGCTCACTTTAAAGAAGTAAAAAAAATATGGCGCAAAGGGAATGCTGCAGCGGCTTAGGCCTTGCGTACCTTTTGCGTCCTTGCATTTTTAGGGACGGGAAAATCTAATATTGAAAGTTTGCAACAAGAAAGGAGGGCAATTACAGCTACATGAAAGGAACTTTGGTAAACTCAGTTGCAGTACTTAGTGGTTCAATTGTTGGCTTATTGTTAAAGCAAAGACTTTCGACAAAATATCAAAATACGTTGATGCAGGGACTGGCTTTAGCTGTAGGGCTTATTGGTTTACAAATGGCTTTAAAGACACAGAATATACTTATTATGATTCTTAGTGTAGTAATTGGTGGTATAATTGGTGAATTTATCGCAATAGACAATTGGCTGGCAAAGCTTGGTGAATGGCTGACATTACGAATAAGCAATAAATATGGTAGCGTCGGGGAAGGATTTATTACTGGCAGCTTGGTATTTTGCGTAGGTGCAATGGCCATTGTTGGCTCCATACAAGAAGGCTTAACAGGTGATGCTAGTACTCTGTATGTAAAATCCATGTTAGATGCTGTTGCATCAGCGGTATTTGCATCTGGTATGGGCATCGGTGTAGCATTAGCCAGTATTTCTATTTTGCTTTATCAAGGCACGATCACATTATTAGCAAGTAGCCTGAGCAGTATCATTGCTGATGGGATGATTACTGAAATGAGTGCAGTTGGCGGTCTGCTAATTCTTGGTATCAGTCTGCTGATGTTAGAAATAAAACCAATTAAAGTGGCTAACTTATTGCCGGCAATTCCTCTTGCTGCCATTATTTCATATATATGGCCCTTATTAAGAATTTAAGTCTACATCGAAAGGTATGATGAAATGGATTTTGTGACACAATTATCGAATATAGTTATGAATAATTTGCAATATGTCTTATTAACGATGACGGTTATGATATTAATGGCATTACTGGTATTTATTAATATTAATATTAAACTTGCTAAGATGAATAAACGATATCGTAAGATGATGCAGGGCATGGAAGGTGAAAATCTAGAAAAACTGCTAATCTCACATATTGAAGAAGTAAAACAGGTTGTACGGAAAGTAGATGGTCTATCTGAGGATTGTAAACGATTGGAAAGCATCGCAAAAGACTGCGTACAAAAGGTTGCTCTCGTTAGATTTAATGCTTTTGAAGATGTAGGAAGTGATTTAAGCTTTGCTATTGCTTTTTTAGATTCTTATAATAATGGCATCGTAATTTCTAGCATTTATGGCCGTAATGAATTTCGTACCTATTCTAAGCCTATTGTCTCAGGAAACTCAACTTATTTATTAACAGAAGAAGAAAAGCAGGCATTGGCTCAGGCAATGAAAATAAAAAATTAAAGTAGCAGGAATTTTTAAATTTAACACGAATATAAAATATGTTTTAAATGCAGAATTTTCCAGGGAGGAGTAAAGTTAGTTTGATAAAAAAAGATAGCAAGCCAGATCGAAGAGAATATACTTTAATGCTCGTGCCTCATCAAGGACAAGCAGTACGTAGAATTACAATACCAATTGCAGCGGTAAAATATGCCGTTTCTTTTTTGTGTTTGCTTATCCTATTTATGGTAGGAATTTTTATAAATTATCGTTACACCGTTAATACAGCCAGGGCAGAGAAAGCTGAATTGGAGAATTTACGACAGGATAATGGCGTGCAGGTCAAAGAGATTGAGGAGTTGGCCAAGACGACTGCCAGCTTACAGTCGGATATGGAAAGATTAAATTCACTTGATGCTGAAATAAGACATATTGTTAATAATGAAGATACAGTAACTACATCTCGGGCTGGCTTGGTCCGGCCTTCAGCTACTTATACTGGACAAGGTGGGCCGGTACAGCCTGATATTGATGATATAAAGAATGTAGTACGTGAATTACAGGCGGCAGTTACAGTACGGGAACAGAGTCTAAAGGAATTAAAAGAACAATTATTGGTCAAACAAGCTAGGCTTGCAAGTACACCATCTATCTGGCCAACAAGCGGAGATGTCACATCTCGTTTTGGATGGCGCAGTTCACCCTGGGGGGGCAGTAGCGGTGATTATCATCCGGGGATTGATATTGCCAATAGCGTTGGGACACCTATTGTTGCTACCGCAGATGGCGAAGTCGTACATAGTGAATGGTATGGCGGCTATGGAAATATGGTTCAGATAGATCATGGAAATGGCATTATGACTATTTATGGACATAATTCTCAATTATTGGTACATGCTGGTCAAGTTGTTAAAAAAGGCCAGGTTATTGCCTATCTTGGTAATACAGGAGCTAGTACAGGACCTCATTGTCATTACGAAATTAGGGTCAATGGTACTGCTGTTAACCCTGCTAACTTCTTGAATTAATAATGAATATAAATAAAAAGTAGAATAAGCAGATAAAGATTACAGGAGTGTGCAATATGTTTGGTAATACAAAAAAGGCGACTAGCTATGTTGGTGAAATTGAAACCATTATTGGCAAAGATACTTTGATGAAGGGAAGTATCAGTGGTAAAGGAGCCATACGCATTGATGGTCAGTTTGAAGGGGATCTCAATACAACTGGCAATATTGTGATTGGGGAGAATGCTAAGATTACTGCTCAATGTAATGCCTCAAACGCTTCCATTGCTGGAACCGTGTATGGCAATATTGACATTACAGAAAAATTAGAATTACTGGCTAGTGCCCAAATCTATGGTGATATTAAGGCTGGTATATTAAGCATCAGTGAAGGAGCAATTTTTAAAGGGGCATGTGAAATGCGCCAAAATATTGAAGATACTGCTAGTAAAAAGAATTCAACTAAAAAGCAGTAAGAGATCAGTGCCTCGGCAATGTTAAGATGCTAGAGGCTTTTTTCATTATACTAGCAAGTATATTATTTAAAAAGAACCTCTAAAAGAATAAGATATGGGAGTAGATTATAGTTATAGGAAAATATTTAATTCTGGTGGAGTCTTCACTTTACAGGCATCGTTATTGTCTTAATTCCGTTTGTTCATTAGATAAGAATTGCAACTATAAGGAGGAACATGATGGTATTAGAAAAAGAAAGAGAGAGTATTGTAGAGTATGGGAAAAAGCTGATAACTCATGGCTTAACAAAAGGGACCGGGGGTAATATTAGTATATTTAATGAACAAGAAGGTCTTATGGCGATTACTCCTAGTGGCTTGGATTACTTTAAAACAACAATGGAGGATATTGTTGTTTTGGATCTGGAAGGAAATAAAATTGATGGAGAACGCAGTCCCTCGAGTGAATATAATATGCACAGAATTCTTTATCAAAACAGAAAAGGAATTACAGCTGTAGTACATGCTCATTCTACTTATGCGACTACTTTAGCAGCTCTGCATTGGAATATCGAACCAGTACATTATTTAATCGGATATGCAGGGCAAAATGTAAGATGTGCACCTTATAAGATTTTTGGCAGTGAAGAATTGGCACAAGCAGCATTAGAATATATTCAAGATCGATATGCAGTGCTCCTTGCTAATCATGGGCTACTGACAATTGGTGAAAGTATTGAATATGCATTTGATACTGCTGAAGAAATTGAGTTTGTTGCCCAAATTTATTATAAAGCCAAGTGTGTCGGCAATCCGGTATTACTCTCTTCGGAAGAAATGGATGAATTCTTAAAAAAATTTAAACCTTATGGACAAAAAAGATAATATTTGGATGATAACAAGAGCAAGGATCTCATATAGATAAGATATACGCCAGAATTCAACTGACGTATATCTTTTTTTATGAGCTGTACAAAGTAATGTTACGAATGGTCTGTCATTTTTTTACCTGCACTGATAATATTTACCCTCTGTTTAGACTGATCGCGAAAAGGACATGCATCTTTTCTATTGTTTAGCAGAAGGAAAATCATATATAGTGTAATGAAAATATGATAAATTGTATAAATTTTTCAGAAAATGGTAAGATGGCATTTCGTTTTAAGAGAAATACCGGATTTGGAGGGCTTTACTAAAAATTTTTTTGTATGGCATGAGACTTGCGTATTATATAAGCAGAAGAGGGGTTTTGTAATGGATTTGAAGGAAAAGATGGTAAGTATTATAAAAACTGAAAATATGAAGGATCCGTTTACAGATGTAAGGTTAGCCAAAATGCTGTCTACGACAAGAGAACAAATTACTATTTTACGCAAAGAGTTAGGGATTGGTAATTCAAGAGAACGGCGTAAGCCTCATTTAAAAAAAGCGATAGCAAAAATAGTGAAAGAAAATAACAAATTAAATGTTACTGAAATTACCAAGAAACTAATGGAGTCAGGTTTTGATATATCGAGGCATGTGGTAGAAGATTTTTTTAGTGAATGTAATAAGGATGAATTACATGAGCAAGAAGAAATCCAAATTTTGCAGGATCCTTTTAACAATCTAGTGGGGCACGATGGCAGCTTAGCAAACAGCATTGCTCAGTCCAAATCGGCAATACTCTATCCTCCTTTTGGTTTAGCAACCCTTATAATTGGCGAAAGTGGTGTTGGTAAAACACAATTTGCCGAATGTATGTACAATTTTGCAAGGCAGCAAAAGGTTATAGCCAATACCATACCCTTTATCGTTTTTAACTGTGCAGATTATAGTGACAATCCGCAACTGTTACTTTCTCTATTATATGGATACAAAAAGGGGGCTTTTACTGGCGCTGACTACGATACGGAAGGATTAGTAGAAAATGCGGATAACGGTATACTTTTTTTAGATGAGATTCATCGATTACCGCCCAAGGGACAAGAAATTCTTTTTTCTATATTAGACAGGGGGCGATTTAGAAGACTCGGTGAGACTAAGGATGAAAGAAAAGTAAAAATTATGTTCATCGGCGCTACCACCGAAAATATAGAATCTAGTCTGTTATTAAGTTTTAGAAGACGTATTCCAATGATCATTTCCATCCCTTCTTTACATGAGAGAACCTGTATTGAAAAAATTGAAATCATATACGATTTCTTTCAACAAGAATGCAATCGGATTAATGTGAAAATCTTTGTAGAGTCTAAGGTGATAGAGATATTAACCTTAAAACGATTTAACGGTAACATTGGTCAGCTAAAAAGTACCATACAAGTCATCTGTGCCAGGGCGTTTATGAAGAACATAGGCAAAGAGCAGGAGATTATTAGTGTAGGGTATGAGGATATATTAGAAACCAATAGCATTCAGCATGATTTTATTTTAGAAGATATTAATATTATAGAAATAAGAAACTATATCCAGGATATGTTATTTATTCCCTTCGTTAGAAATAATATTGATTTTATAAAAAATATTCAAAATGGTGAGTATTCTATTCCAGAAGATTTTTATCGGCAGATTGAAAAAAAATATTACGACCTGATTAAGTTAAATATAAATTTTTCAGAAGTAGAAGAAATTTTATGGACATTTATTGTTAACAAATTTAATAACCTTGAACCTAACGTTAATAGTAAAAGTAAATATTTTTCTTTAACAGAATTAGTAAACATAGCCGATAAAGATATCATTGATTTAGTGAAAAAAGTAAGGCTGCAGCTAGTAACAGAACATATGTATCATGATATAAATGAAAATATTTTTATTTACTTAGCCATTCATTTAAATGAAACAATCAAAAGAATACGCTTAAAGCAACCGATTATAAACATTAATTTAGCAAAAATTAAAAAGGATTTTACCAAAGAATATAGCTTAGCCCTGCAAATTGGTACTTGGCTAGAAGACTTGAAAAATGTAGAGATACCAGAAGATGAAATTGGCTTTATTGCCATGTATATTAAGGCAGGGATTCAAAATAAACTGTCACAAAATAGGGTAGGGGTTATTGTAGTTTCTCATGGTAAAATCGCCACCGAAATTATTAATGTAGTAAGAGAATTACTAAATGTGACGTTTCCTATAGCTATTGATATGCCGCTGGATGAAAGTCCATCGATTATATATGAAAAGGTTCTTGGCATATCAAAAATAGTAGATGAAGGAAGAGGAATATTATTTTTAGTCGATATGGGTTCTCTTGTAAGTGTAGGTAAAATGGTTACAGACAAACTAGGAATACCAACTCAGACTCTTGACCGGGTAGACTTGCTTACTGTTTTAGAGGCAGTACGTAAAGCAACGATTGCAGAAAATAGTCTGAATGAAATTTATTCCAGCTTGGTAAAAAATCGCTATAATTATCCGTTATTAAGTATCGAGGAAACGAGCAGACCGATTGCTATTGTTGCTCTATGCCTTACGGGAGAAGGAACAGCTTATCATATTAGACAGGCTATTGAAAAAAAATATACAAATGTGACTGTTTTTCAAGTTGGTGTTATGGATGAATATCTACGAGATAAAATAAAAGAAATTCAGGAAGGATTCAAGATATTAGCGATTGTTGGGACGATTAATCCAGAAATTGAAGGTATCAACTTTGTAGTATATGAACCTTCTTTTCTTAAGAGCGGGATAAGAGAGTTTGACGTTATCTTAAACGTTGACAAAGGCAGTAATTTAGAAAATTTCTCAAAAGATGACTTACTTGTTTTTGAATCAGAGATCAACTCTCAAAAAGAATTAATCGAAGTGATGTGCCTATTGTTAATCAATAAAGGTTATGTAAAAAAGGAATTCTTGGAATCTGTACTACAGAGGGAAGAAATGTCTTCCACTTTTATGAAAGGAGATATGGCGATTCCTCATGGGGATTCTCATATTGTTAATAAACCTGCCATTGTGGTTGCTAAATTAAAAAAACCTATTGAATGGGGAAGGGGTAACGCTAGTATTGTCTGTTTACCAGCCTTTAAAATCAATGACAAAAAAATGGTTAAGGGTCTTTTAAAGCCTTTTTTAAATTTAGATTTTATAAAAAATTGGAAAAAAATAGTAGATATGGGCGAATTTAAAGAAACTCTTTATGCCAAAATGAAAGAATGATTCTGACTATAAGGCATTAGACGCCTAGGCTAAGTTAAATCGTGAAAGTGTTGGGTCTGCTAAAAAGCAGTTGCTTCATGCGTTATATAAATGCAGTTATTTATTTAAGGAGTGGTTGTAAGTATGTTGGACTTAGATTTGGTGGTATTGAATATGGAAGCAGAAACTTCCAATGAGATTATTGAAAAGCTGGGCGTTTTATTGTTAGCAAAAGGGCATGTAAAAGAAAGCTATATTCAGGCTGTACTGGAAAGAGAAAAAAATCTTCCGACAGGACTTTCTATCGGTGATTTTTGTGTGGCAATCCCTCATACAGATTCAAGTCATGTTAATCAATCTAATATTGCCATGGCAACTTTAAAACATTCTTCAGTATTTCATTCTATGGTAAATCCAGAAGAAAAACTAAATGTAGAGTTGGTGTTTTTATTAGCTGTTAAAGATCCCAATTTACAGATTCAATTGTTAAAGAATCTTATGTCGGTTTTTCAAGATAAAGAATTGCTAATCAAATTACGGTATGCTACTTCCAAAGAAGAGGTTTCCGGGCTATTAAGTTGCCTTGCGCAGTAAGCAAGACAATGTAATAAATTCAATAGGTAAGGAGTAATGAGAATGAGAATATTTAATGTTTTGTCAGTCTGTGGTTCGGGTACAGTTACTTCATCCATGATTGCAGAAAAGTTAAAGGAGGCTATGGAGGAAAGGGGCATCAAAATTACGGCAACGGAGGCTAAACCAACAGAAGCTTTGAACTTAGCGGAAGGCGGCAGATTTGACTTTATCACTCATACCAGCCCATTACCGCCTGCCAATTATGGAATTCCAACGATTAATGCAGTAGGGTTTCTTACAGGATTTGGGGAGGATGAATTCTTGGAAGAAATTATGACTGTAATTGAAAAGTTAGAAAAAGTAACAAAGTAAGATAGAAAAATAAATTTAGGAGGTATACATATGTTTTTACAAGCATTAAAAGATGTTTTTCAAACTTTCGGCTCTCCTGTGTTTGTTCCAGTTATTATTTTTATTATTGCTAAAATATTAAAAGTAACAACCAAGAAAGCCTTTTTCTCTGCATTATACGCAGGTGTGGGACTCGAAGGGTTCACACTATTACTAAATGCTTTTACGCCTATTATCACACCCGTAGTAAAAAGCATGGTGGAAAATACGGGAATTCAACTTCCTGTGTTTGATGTAGGCTGGCAGGCTACTGCATTAGTGGCTTATTCTACTGAAGCTGGTATGGTTTTCCTTGGTGTTGGCTTATTAGTACAAACAGTGTTGTTTTTGACGCGCTGGACATCTGTTTTTCAGCCTGGTGATTTATGGAACAACTATTCTTATATGGTATGGGGATCGATGGTTTATATGGCAACCAAGAATATGATATTATCGTTAGGATGTATGATTCTATTGAATATGTACAGTTTGCTGATTGCCGAGTTAATGGCTAAAAGATGGTCGACGTATTACAAATATCCTAATTGCACCATTATTGCGATGCATAATATTGAAGCAGCAATCTTCACCGTATTTTTTGATCCATTGCTGAATGCCTTTGGTCTGAATAAAGTAAAATTAAGCCCTGAGGAATTGCAAAAGAAGTTAGGATTCTTTGGCGAACCTGTTTCCTTGGGATTACTGCTAGGAATATTTATTGGTATTATGGGAAATTTCAAAAGTTTAGGTACGCTGGCTGCCTGGGGGCAAATTATGACAATGGGTATTGCCACCAGCGCCATCATGGCTATCTTCCCTCGTGTCGCTGGTATCTTCGCCCAAGCATTCCTGCCAATCACTGAGGCTGCCAGAAAGTCGGTTAAGAACGATAGCAAGTCGCGTCAATGGTATTTGGGTGTAAATGATGCCACTGGCTATGGTGAGCCTGCCACGTTGATTTCAGGCATTATCCTCATTCCCATTATGGTTTTTCTTGCCATTGTTTTACCTGGGAATCAAGTATTGCCTGTAGTGGATTTACTAGCATTGCCTTTCATGGTGCAAGGCATTGTTCCGCTGGTCAACGGCAATATATTTAAGGTATTGATTACGGGTGCTATTTGGTTTAGTGCAGGTTTATATATGTGTACTTATACAGCGCCCATGTTCACTGAAATTTGTGCATCTGTAGGAGTTCATTTGCCAGTAGGAGCTTTATTAATTACTAGTTTTAATATATTAGGAAAGCCCCTTATGGGATTAGTATTCCTGGCCTTCCTTAGCCAATCTCCACTATTGATTAGCATTGCCATAGGAGTTTATTTAATCTTATATCTATTATTCAGGAACAATAAACAAGCGGTATATGATTATTTAGACCAGAATGCAATGAAGAATACGATGGAATCTACTGAATCAACGATAAATGCATAATTTTGTTTAGAAATAATGTGGTTATTGTTGCTTCACTCTTAAAAGGAGGAGTATAGTGGATCATTTGCAGCTATTGAAACAAGTCAAATGTTTTATTCTTGATTTAGATGGGACGGTTTATTTAGGGAAAAAAATTTTAGATGGATCAATAGACTTTCTAAAAACTCTGGAAAAGAATAAGATACAATTTAAGTTCTTCACAAATAACTCTTCTAAAAATGCGAAGTTTTATGTTAAAAAAATTAAGAGTATGGGTTATGAGGCAACAAGTGACATGATGTTAATTTCCAATCAAGTCATTATCAAGCATATACAAGAAACAATGACTAATCAAAAAGTATTTGTTTTAGGCAATGAATATTTAAAAAGTGATTTTATCTACTCTGATATTAATATAGTGGAAGAAGATCCTGATGTGGTTGTGGTAGGCTTTGATACATCTTTGGCCTATGAGAATGTTTCTAAGGCTTGCAAATTTATCAGAAATGGTGCAGTTTTTTTAGGCGTACATCCTGATTTTAATTGTCCTGTTGAAAATGGTTTTATACCAGACTGCGGTTCGATTTGTGCAATGATTACTGCCTCCACAGGAGTAAAACCAGAGTATTTTGGCAAACCATCTTATCATACATTGCAATATGTTCTCAATAATACGGGATTAAAAGCAGAAGAGATTGCTTTCGTCGGCGATCGGCTGTATACAGATATTGCGATTGGGCAAGGCAATAATGCAGTTACCATCCTTGTATTGTCTGGAGAAACCAAATTACAGGATTTAGAGACATCAGAAGTGCAGCCGACGTTCATCTTCCAATCGTTGAAAGAAGTAAAAGAGGCCTTAGAAAAACTACATTAATTGCATAAGATAGAAAATATAATGTTGGTTAATAGTCCAGTTTGTCAGGCGTAATAGTAAAGCTGCAAGAATTGCCTTTCTTGCAGCCTATCTAATGCCTTTGATTTCTTAATGAAACTAGAGGATACTTTAGCAGGAAAAAAATTATTAAAACCCCAGCACTTTCACAGTATATTCTGTTCGGACTGCTGTTTAAGAACGGTGTTGGTGCTTTTCTTAACTATTACTTGCCAGGTGGCGTAGAACTATATAAATTATGAGGTGATTAGCGATGAAAGACTTATTAAGTATGACTCCAGAAGAGATGGCAGGTTTAAACATTTCCTGCTCATGTGGGAAAATACATGATATAGCGATAAAGGAGGTTCATATTGGCAGTCATATCTTTCCTGCAATCCTCGATTCTTTACGCTCATTGCAAAAGGGGACTATATTATTGATAGCTGATCATAATACTTATAAAGCTGGAGGAAATCAGGTTGAGTCTATCATTAACAGTGAGTTTCAGAGCGAAAAAGTGATCTTTTCTAATGTTCATCTTCATCCAGACGAAGATGCATTAGAGCAATTACGGGCAGCTATGAATTCTAACATCACAGCGATTGTTGTTGTTGGTTCGGGAACTCTCAACGATCTCGCCCGATATCTAAGTTATGAGACTAAGGTTCCTTATATTGTTGTTTGCACGGCACCTTCTATGGATGGTTATGCTTCTATGGTTTCGCCGTTAATTACCAAAGGGGTTAAAGTTACGTATGATGCGGTTTATCCCTATTGCATAATTGCAGATATTGCAATCATGAAAGAGGCACCCTTTCATATGCTTCATGCTGGTCTGGGAGATATTGTTGGAAAATATAGTGCTCTAGCTGACTGGAAATTAGCTAACATTCTTCATGAGGAATACTATTGTGAGACAACAGCCCGATTAGTTGAGAAAACTGTTCAGCAATGTGTCTCCAGTGCTTCTGGCATCAAGGAAAGAACCCCAGAATCTATCCGCAGCATCATTGAAGGGTTAATTCTCTCGGGAATGTGTATTGGCATGACGGGAAGCTCACGGCCTGCTTCGGGGGAAGAACATCTATTATCCCATACATGGGAAATGCTAGGACTCATTCATGGCAGGGAAACACATTTACATGGAAACCAAGTAGGGATCGGTACGGAAATCATCCTCCATATTTATCAGTATTTACTATCAGTAGATATTCATAAAGTGTATGCTGAGGGAAAATTCAGGACTTTTACGCGAGAGAAGTGGGAGCAGAATATAAAGCAATTATTTAGCAATGTTGCGTCTCAGATTATTCGCAAAAAAGAACCTCATATCAATTTTAATGAAACAGCTAGAGAGTTTGCTGCCAGGCAGATCGTAGATAAGTGGGATGAAATGAAAAAAAACATATTTCAATCTATGCCATCCCCGGCTGCATATCGCAAAATGATGGAAGCAGCCGGATCAACCCTTACGCCTATCGATCTTAAACTTGACAGGGAGTCATTTCGCTTAAGTTTGCTTACGGCAAAAGAAATCCGTCAAAGATTCGGTGTGATGCAAATGTTAGAAGATCTAGGAATTTTGGAAGATGCAGTTGAAATGATTACGGATCTTTATTATTCATAAAAAATTTGACCAATGTTTTTATTTTTTGAAAGCTGCATGATTAATGAAAAGGAGATGTTTAATTTTGCTGGAAGAACTTAAAAGCAAAGTATGGCAAGCAAATTTAGAATTGCAGAAAAGAGGGCTGGTTTTATATACTTGGGGTAATGCTAGTGGTTTTGATAGAGAAACAGGCCTGGTTGTTATAAAACCTAGTGGTGTGGAGTATGATAAGCTAGAACCTAAAGATATGGTGGTAGTCAATTTAGCAGGTATGCAGGTGGAAGGTGATTTTCGACCTTCGTCAGATACCCCCACCCATTTAGTATTATATCGAAAATTTCCTGCTATCGGCGGCATTGTACATACTCACTCTACCTATGCCACTGCTTGGTCTCAAGGCGGCAAAGGGATTCCTGCCCTTGGCACAACTCATGCAGATTACTTTTATGGCGAAGTTTCTTGTGCCCGCAAATTAACAAAAGCTGAGATTGAAGGCAATTATGAAGAAGAAACGGGAAATGTTATTGTTGAAACTTTAAAAGAGAAAAATCCCCTGCATGTCCCAGGGATTCTACTGGCAAATCATGGGCCATTTTCTTGGGGAGATGATGTTAACAGTGCAGTTTATCATGCAGTAGTATTGGAAGAACTTGCAAAGATGGCTCTGCTTACCTATGTTTTAGATAAAGAAACGGCAGAGATTGATCAGACACTGCTTAATAAGCATTTTCTTAGAAAACATGGGAAAGATGCCTATTACGGACAAGCAAGTATAGTATTGTAATTCATTCAGATCTCATTCAGATTCTTATCAATAATAAGTTTATAGAAAAAAATAACATAAAATATGAAAAAGCTGGATAATAATTTAAGTTTTTGGGAACCCTATAGCCGGAGGTGGATAATATGCAAGGTATTATTGCTGTAGAAAAAACATTATCGACATTAGCGGATATACTAGAAACAAAAGGGTATGAAATAGTAGATTTGAGTGAAAGTAATCTTATGGGTGTAGATGCTATCATAGTAGGTGGAACCGATGTAAATGTATTAGGTATCCAGGATTCAGTTACAGATGTACCTGTTATTAATGCGACCGGCAAAACTTTTAATGAGATTATTGATGAATTAGGGCGGATGTAATACAAAAATGCAGTCAATGTCATAAAGGACACTATGGAATGTTCCCATAGTGTCCTTTATGACATTGACTGCATTCCTATTCTTCTACAATGCATTTCAAAAATATTTTCTCTATGTGCAAGACGGTATAGCTTTGCCTAACCAGTATCAAAATTAGCTTTGGCAATGCAAGCAACATTTATTTGTCATTGTGGGCATAGCGAAGCAATCCTGCTGGTTACGGGAACGCTTCGCTATTCATAGGATGGAGGACATACAGCATCTTTAGGGTTTAATGTGAGTTCGTAGACCGTAGGAGATAGCATGGGCAATGGTATCAGCCATTTTCATCACCAAATTCAGTCTAGTACTTTGCAGTACTAGATGTTCCATAAAGCCGCTTACATTTACGATGCCTGTAATGTATGCATCTCCTACAGAAGGGAGATCTTTGTGTACGGCGGCACCTGGCTTTAAAGAACCTTTGCCGAGGGAGACACAACCGACATTTTCCATGCGGCCAAGGCAAGCATCTACGGCAATGACGTAAGGGTTGGTAATGTTTGTTTGAATCGAGTTGATCGTATCCTTTAAGTTTGAGGCATGGATAGGGTCATCAAGTGTACCATAGATATGAGGATAGGGATTGAAAGATCGTAATTTCGTGCCAGTAAGGGGTCCTAGAGAATCTCCAGTAGAACGGTCAGTGCCAATACATAATACGACTAAAGAATAATTAGTTGCAGCAGCATCCCGCATAATATCGCGTAAATGGGTAGCAATATCATACATGGCGGTAGGTTGATTGATATTGAGTTTAAATTCGGAGCTTAGTTTAGGGAATTGGAAAAGATTATTTAGCATTTGAAAACTCCTATAAGCAGAATATTTATTGGTAAGCCCATAATTTGAATTGGGGAATATAGGAATATTATATGTTAATGTATAGTAGATTATGCATTGGCCAAAAGACAGAGATTCTTATAGTAAAAACAATTGTTGTTAACAGATATTCTGTATACTGAAAAACAATGCAGTACTTTGTTGATTCTATGTAGTACTAGCTTTTAAATAAAAAGGGCAAGAGGGCAGTAATAGCAAACGAAAGTAACACATTTATGAAAGAATTATTCCTTTTGGGGTTGAAAAAATGTGAATAAATATACACCAAAGTTAATAATAAAAGTTCTTTATTATCTGATAAACATATAAGTTTTCAGAATAATATTATAGTTCTAATGTATATTGAGTGTATAATGTATTATTTTATATACATATTGACAGTGAAAGATTTCGTTTTTATAATGGAGTAAGTAAAACAGAAATGTATCCTGCAATAATACAAAAGATTTTTAGGAGTGTACCTAGGGTTCCGCGCTTATAAGCGGACTGGTCCGAGCGGTACAGGTGCTATTTGCACAACACCGTGGGTAAAAAAGGCCCTGCGGAAAGTCCTGGGTAAATGAGGTGTAATGGTAGAGAAAAAGCTGGTTTCTACTAATAGCCGAGTTGATTATCCAGTGGCTTTCGGGGTCTTTTCTGTTGCAATGGCATAAGTTGTATTTTTCACGTTCTAATCTTTGGTCATGTAGCCATACAAGGATATCTAGATACATTTGCATATAAATATTTAATATGAAGGAGTGGGAGAAGATATGTGTAGAATTGGTGCCATTAAAAGCAAGGAATATTTCCACCCATCAGCAGCGTTGCATTTAATGCTACCGCAGCAGGAAGGGCATGATAATTCAGGGTTTGCTATGGTTATGCAGGATTTGGCCGGAGTATTTTCAAAATACAAAGATAAGCCATTATTATCCCTGGCCTGTACACAAAAGGGTGCTAAATTAGTGGAAGATTATATGGAAGCAAATGATTTTCAGCAGTTGGCAGAGTGGATTCCTCGCGGCGTTAAAAATGTAAAGCTTGATATTAAGGCGATGCCATATTATATTTTCCGGAATTATGACTATCCTGAATACTACCATGATGCCACTGAAGAGGCTAAAGGAGAACTGCTGTTAGATACTCGATTGGCATTACGGCAATTACTCGAGAAAGAAGAACAAGGTTATGTATATTCTTTTTGGCCTGATGTTCTTACTTTGAAAGAAATTGGTGACCCTTGGGATATTGCTACCTACTTTAAGTTATGGGACAACAATGGTGATTTAATGGCAAAAAATGTGGTTGTTCAGTGTAGACAAAATACAAATTATGATATTGTGCGTTATGCCGCTCACCCCTTTTTCTTACAGGGCTACACCTTATGTGCTAATGGTGAAAATACGTTTTATACGAAAAATAAAGAATATCAGAAATCATTACACCGGGGATATATTGGTTTTGAGTCTGATTCGCAGAATTTCCTTTATACATTGCATTATGTACTCCAGGAATTAAAATGGCCGATTAAATATTATAAGCATGTCATAACACCCCTGCCGTTCAATGAAATTACGCAGCGGTCTGATAGTGCCGAGTTAAGAGCAATCAGGCAATCTTTAGGCTCTTTGGAAATCAATGGACCTAATACTGTAATCGGCATGCTGCCGAGTGGTAATATCATGACATGCTGTGATTCGAAGAAACTGCGTCCTGTAGTAGTAGGCGGCGATGATACTATGGTTGCTATTGCGTCTGAAGTATGTGGCTTAAATGCCATTTTACCTAATCGTAATCAGGAACTGGATGTGTATCCAAACGAGCGTGAAGTGGTTATTATTAATCAGGCATTGGAGGTAGAGAGATGGAAACAGTAAAGACTCAGGATGTAACAGTAAATGATTTGCCTTGGAAAATTGAATACAAACCAGACCGTTGTACGATGTGTGGCAGCTGTGTTGCGGCTTGCACATTCCAAGCGATTCAGCCTGCTGTAGAACGCCGTTCCGTTACCGTCTCTACGGGTTATCGTCCGGAACCCAGCCAAAAACACAGTGCAGTGCTGATAATTAAACAAAGAAATAGCATTGAATATGCCTGTACTGGCTGTGGCATGTGTGAAAAAACATGTCCAAATCAAGCAATTAAGCCAGTTCGCAACCCCGATTCCCGCTTTAATCTGTTAGCAAGAAAAGGCGGCTCGCCGCTAAAGAGGGGTGGACGTACTAATTTAAACAGCGGACGCACATTAGATAATATTATTGTAGGGCGTATCTCGCAAATGACTGACCCAGCCCTCGATTCAGAGCGACATACTTTTGATATTTTGGCTCCATTCGGCCGGGTACTTATGCCTCATGAATTGCCTTTGAGCGCGGCAAATGGAACTTTAAATCTGACAGCGAAGCTGCCTCCGGTAAATTGGATATATCCTATTATTTTTAGTGACATGTCAATTGGTGCCTTATCGACAAGAGCATGGGAAGCAGTTGCCTTGGCTACAGCTTATTTGAATGAAAAACATAATATGCCTGTACGCATGTCATCGGGTGAGGGCGGGATGCCTGTTAAACTGCTGGAATCAGAACAATTAAAATATATGATTTTACAAATTGCCTCAGGCCATTTTGGCTGGAATCGTATTGTGAAAGCAATACCTAAAATGAAGGTTGATCCGGCAGGAATATTAATTAAAATAGGTCAGGGTGCAAAACCTGGTGACGGCGGGCTTTTACCTGCGGCCAAGGTAGCTGATCATGTGCAGGCTATTCGTGGTGTACCTAAGGCTGATTTGATGTCACCGCCCAATCATCAGGGGCTATATTCCATTGAAGAATCAGTGCAAAAGATGTTCTTATCCATGAATGCTGCCTTTAAATTTAGAGTCCCTGTGGCCATTAAATGCGCTGCTTCTGCGACATCTGTATCTGTATATAATAATTTGTTACGTGATCCTTATAAAATATGCGGCGGGTTTTTCCTTGATGGTATTCAGGGTGGTACTGGTGCTGCGAATGAGATATCTCTTGATCATACTGGCCACCCTGTAGTTTCGAAAACCAGGGAATGCTATTTATCGGCAGTAAAACAGGGACGTCAAGGTCAGATCCCTCTATGGGCCGGCGGTGGAATTGGGCTTACTGGCAATGCAGCAGCAGATGCTTTTAAGGTAATTTGTTTAGGTGCTAATGGTGTATTTTTGGGAAAAATATTAATTCAGTTACTTGGCTGTATTGGTAATGAACATGGCAGGTGCAATGCCTGTAATACAGGTAAGTGCCCAACAGGTATTTGTACCCAGAATCCACGTCTTGTTGAGCGTTTGGATATTGATAAAGGGGCACAGAATATTGTAGATTATATGTTGGCTCTTGACAGTGAATTAAGAAAATTGATGGCGCCAATCGGCAATAGTTCTTTGCCAGTGGGACGCTCGGATGCTTTAGTAACTACGGATCAAGCAGTTGCTGAAAAATTGGCAATCCAGTATGTGTGTTAGGGGGAAGCAATATGTTTAAGATAAATAGTCTTGACGGAAATCAGCGGATGTCCACTCAGGATCTGCTGCAAGCTATTAATGAGGCTGTAGCAGCAGGAGAGACAGAATTTCATATAGAGGCTTCCGGCCAGCATGACATTGGAGGACCTTTGTGGCATCCAGAAGGAAAAGATCTCAAATTCTTGGTGAAAAATCCTGGTCAGCGGGTTGGGTCAATGTGCTTGGAAGGTACCGAAATTGTTGTTGATGGCTCCGCTTCTGCTGATGTGGGCTGGCTGAATGCAGGCGGCAAAATTGTGGTGCGTGGCGATGCAGGTGATACGGCTGCTCATTGCGCCGCTTCCGGTAATATTTATATTGGTGGCCGAGCAGGTACCCGTTCGGGGTCTCTGATGAAACATGATCCGCTTTATGCGCCGCCAGAGTTTTGGGTTTTAAAAAATTGCGGCAGTTTTTCTTTTGAATTTATGTCAGGCGGTATTGCTGTAATTTGCGGTTATGACAGTGAAAAATTTGAGTCTGTTTTAGGTGACCGTTCTTGTGTAGGTATGGTAGGAGGGACTTTATATTTCCGGGGAAATGCTTCGGGAATTTCTAAGAAAGATGTCAAAATAAAGTCTCTTGGTGAACAAGATATTGCTTATCTTGATGGTAAAATGGATGACTTCCTAACTTCCATTGACAGAATAGAAATAAGAAAAGAATTAAGTAACTGGGCCGATTGGTATAAGGTGGAACCATTAAAATATGATGAACGTGCTAAAACCGCCCAGACCAAGATTTTACCTTTCCGCACAGAGGAATGGGTGCCAAATGGTATTTTTAGTGATGTATTGCGAGATGATTTTTCCGTAGTTGGTTTGGTGGCTACTGATGTGTATCGGCAGCGTGTTCCAGTATGGGAAAATGCATATTATGCATCTCCATGCGAGTTCAATTGTACCGCTTCGATTCCTTCTCAGCGCCGTTATAATTTATTGCGTGAGGGAAAAGTAGAAGAGGCTTATAAGCTAGTATTGGAATATACTCCCTTTCCAGGTTCCGTTTGTGGTGCGGTATGCCCTAATGTTTGTATGGAAGACTGTACTCGCAAAAACTTGGATATTTCGGTGCAAATTGGGGAACTGGGTACTTACTCCAAAGATGTTACCTTAACAAAAGCTGCTGTTTACCAAGGGAAAAGTATTGCTGTAATCGGCGGTGGTGCAGCGGGTCTTACAGTAGCATGGCAGCTGGTGCGTAAAGGTTTTGAGGTAACTGTATTTGAGGCGGATAAAAAGATGGGGGGTAAGCTGGAGCAGGTTATACCACGTTCTCGTTTGCCGCAGCAAACATTAGCCGCGGAGTTAAAACGTATTGAAGATATGGGGGTAGTATTTAAACCCAATACCCCTGTAGATAAAGAAAAATTTGCTGAATTAAGAGCGAATTATGATGCTGTGGTGGTTGCTACGGGCGGACACAAAGGCAGAGTGATCCCTTGGCCAGGACATGAACGTATTGTAAAGGGTATTGACTTTCTGAAAGCGATTAATAAGGGAGAGTCTCCTAAAGTTGGTAAGCAGGTTATTGTTATCGGCTGTGGCAACTCTGGAATGGATGCGGCTGTAGGCGCTTATCAAATGGGAGCAGAACAGGTAACTTGCATTGATGTACAAAGACCTGCAGCCGATGATAAAGAAATTGCCCATGTAGAAGAATTAGGTGCCAGGCTGCTGTGGCCAGTTGTGACGAAGGAAGTTACAGCGGAAGGCATTATTACACAAAATAATGATTTTATTAAGGGCGATACCATTATTATTGCCATTGGTGAAATACCTGAGCTTGATTTTTTACCAGAAAATATCGCACTTGAAAGAGGTCATCTAAAAGTTGCTGGGGATTATCGCATTGATGAAGGCGTATATACAGCAGGCGATGCGGTAAAACCAGGGCGTATGGTAGATGCTATTGGTGCGGCGCAACAAGCGGCTTTGGCAGTAGAAGCTTATTTGACAGGAACTAGTTATCAGCCACAACAAAAAACTAAGATTGATAAAAATCGGTTAAGTACAGCCTATTTTAAAAGATGTCATAGCTGCGATGTGCCAAAAGCAGATGAGGATCATCTGCGCTGCATCAGCTGCGGTACTTGCCGTGATTGTCATATGTGTGAGCGGTCCTGTCCAGAAAATGCGATTAATCGTACCCTTACGGCTGATGGAAATTTTGAATATACTTCTGATTCTCATAAATGTATCGGCTGTGGTATTTGTGCTGGTATTTGCCCTTGTGGTATTTGGTCAATGCATGAGAATAAACAACCATTACATGCCTAATATAAGGTATTCGGCTTATCTGTTAACATTCTGTAAGATCCTGTTTATTGGACAGCTGGGAAAACTACTATAAAAATTAGAAAGGGTTCGTCCCTGAATAGAAAGGCCAGTAACAGACTAAGATTCAAGTGGAGTTAAACTCTGCTTGAATCTTAGTTTGCTTCATGGGAAACGCATTCATTTTCTATTAGTATTTAGGAAAATGAATGCGTTTTTAAAATATTGGAAAGATATGTAATGGAAGCAGGAATTTGGTAAAAAGTGGAGTAACTATAGAAGAAAAGTAAGATTATTATCTGGGTAAGCCGCTCTCGGGCTCTCCTGCCGTAAGTACGGGTCTGAGAGGCGCTAAGTCCGGCGATAAATAAATCATTCAAGGAAGTTAACCACTCCGCCCGATCAAGACTTGTTCCACTGTAATAACATAAAAGAGGGTTTGGCATGCTTGAACAAAAGATTCAAAGGAAGGCACGAATTGGATTCATTGCAAATGTAATTGCTTTAGGCTTTTGCTTGGCACTAGAGTTTACGAATGTACCAGACGTACAAAGTAATCAATTCTATCTATATATAATGGCAGCGGTGGTATATAGTGTATTGCTATTATTTCCTTTGAGGAAGAGTTCTGTCCATCAAGCACTCTCTTTTGCAGTGACAGTCTGTTTATTAAGTTATTTGTATTGGTATACACCCGATTCTATGGCAATTGTACTGTTCTACTTTTATACCGTTCAGCTAGGTTTAGAATATAATCGTAAAGTTGCCTTATTTGGGACACTATTAATTGCAAGTATATTTATGATTATCAGCATAAATCAAATAGAAACAACCCAAAGGAATAGTTTATGGGTATATATGCATTTTTTCCTTATTATTAATATGGGGATATTGGCCCAGCATTTGGCGCAGCTTGAGCGGCGTGCTCTTGCTCAGAATGAAAAAGTTAACCAATTGCTCAATCAGATGGAAAGTTCCTATAAATTAGTTAGTAATCTTGCGGAGAAAGATGAACTAACCACTTTATATAACTATCGCTCCTTTCGGAAGAAGTTAAATGAAATGCAACCCAGGAATATAGCGATATTACTGCTTGATGTTGATTATTTTAAAGTATTTAATGATTCCTATGGGCATCTATGTGGCGATGCTGTATTACGGGATATGGCAGCGGTGCTGAAGAGCAGTTTACGGGAAATGGATATGATATTTCGCTATGGAGGTGAAGAATTTGCAGTCATACTGCAATGCAGCAATGAAATGGAAGTACAGTCAGCAGCCAAGCGAATTTCTAATGATATAAAGAAATATCCATTTCATTTTAATAATGAAACAACACTGCATGTTACTGTTAGTATCGGCTATGCGATTGGCACAGAGAAGATAAAAACTACAGAAGAATTATTTAAAATTGCTGATGATGCTTTATATAATGCTAAGGAAAGCGGTAGAAATCTAATTGGATGTCCTAATGGCGAAATTTGTGATCCTCTATTGAACTCGTTAGTTAACGTGATATAACTTAGATTAGGAGTAAATATTGCTAGATTAGAAGGAGAGGGTAACCGTGAAGTCAAGTTCAATTAATTTGGCAGTATGTCAATTGGCTGTAACTCCAGATAAAGCTTTAAATATAAGTAAGGCTGAAGCCATGATTCAGGCAGCAGCTAAGGACAACTGTCAAGTTGCTATATTGCCGGAAATGTTTAATTGTCCTTATGAAGCTGAACTATTTACTCAATATGCAGAACACTATCCTGAGGGAGCTACTTTTAAAATGCTGTCGCAAGCGGCAGCAAAAGAAAAAATTGTTGTAGTAGGCGGTTCCGTACCTGAGATAGATGAGTACGGAAATATCTACAATACTAGCTTTATTTTTAATGAAGAAGGAAGTTTGCTGGGACGGCATCGGAAAGTACATTTATTTGATGTAGATATTAAGGGTGGTACAGTTTTTAAAGAATCGAGTATTTTATCTCCGGGGCAGGAGATAACTGTGGTAAAGGCAGCAGGTTTGACGATGGGAATAGGAATTTGTTATGACATACGCTTTCCCGAGCTATCGCGCCTAATGACATTGGCGGGGGCGCAGCTATTAATTTTTCCTGCGGTTTTTGGTATGACGACTGGTCCTGCACATTGGGAATTATTAATGAAATCAAGGGCTATTGATAATCAGGTATTTATCGTTGGGGCAGCACCAGCGAAACTCTCTGGCGCGCCTTATCAAGCCTATGGTCATTCTATTGTCGTTGATCCTTGGGGAAATATCGTATCCATGGCGGATTCGGAAGAAACGATGCTTGTAGTGGAAATTGATCTTGCTGTTATCAATAAGGTACGGGCTGAGCTGCCTTTGTTACAACACCGGCGAACTGACCTATATAACGTATGCCACAACGGAAAATATTAGAGATCATATAAAATGTTAAGGTATTTTGATAACTTCAATTACAAAATAAACCAGGAAGACACAGACGCAGTGTGCTGATGTATCTTCCTGGTTTATTATTTGGAGGATGTTAAAAAAGCGTTATTTAGCAAGTTCAAAAAGAATAATGTCTACTAGTAGAGGAATGGGTGATGCAAAGTAATGAAAAATTATTACAAAAAGTATTGACAGCTGAGGATGAAGTAAATATAATATCCTACATATACAAATATATTGCGGTTATGTACTTTTTCGACGGATTGGTTAATGAAAAATGTAAATATGTAATGATTGTATCGTTAAAGGGCATAAAAAACAGCTGTGATATAGGAAAGGAGTTTCGTAATCGTTGAGAATAGAAGACGCTCTTTGTTTTGTACGGTAGAAACAATGAGTGCAGGGTTCTTTATTAAAGATTGAGCATGGAGGTAGAATGATGTCAAAAAAAGGGGTATTATTCATTAGTTTATTAGTTGTGTTTGGATTAATGCTGACAGGATGTGGTTCAGCTCCGTCGGCTGCTGATTCTAAGGAAATTAAAATTGGCGCAAATATTGAGATGACCGGCGGCGTTGCCAATTATGGCAAATCGGCTTTAAATGGTATTCAACTAGCATTTAAAGAAGTGAATGCTGCGGGAGGGGTTCTTGGCAAGCAGATTAAAGTGATCATTGCGGATAATAAATCAGAGGCATCTGAGGCTACCAATGCAATGACTAAATTAATTACGCAAGACAAAGTTTCCCTTATTATGGGGCCCATTACCAGTTCGAATGCTTTGGCAGCATTGCAAGTAGCTCAAGATAATAAAGTTCCGGTAATCACTCCTACCGGCACAAATGCTAAAATTACAGTGGAAAATGGTAAAGTAAGACCCTATGTCTTCCGCAGCTGTTTTATTGATCCGTTTCAAGGAATTGTAATGGCCAATTTTGCAGCGAAAACACTACATGTAAAAACAGCTGTCATTTATATTGACAATAGCTCGGATTATTCCAAGAACTTAGCGGAATCTTTTGAAGCTGAATTTGTTAAAAATGGTGGTGTTATAATAGGCAAGGAAGCTTTCTTACAAAAAGATCAAGATTTCAAATCAACGTTAACTAAAATAAAGGCACTAAATCCTGAAACGATCTTTATTCCTGCTTATTATGAAGAAGTAGGCAAAATTGCTAAACAAGCTCGTGAGATGGGACTCAATATACCTCTTATTGGCACGGATGGCTGGGATGATCCTAAAATAGTAGAAGTGGCTGGTGCTGGTGCATTGAATAACACCTTCTTTAGCAATCACTACTCGGTTCAAGATACAGATCCCAATATTGCAAAATTCGTAGAAGCCTATAAGAAAGAGTACGGGCAAGAACCTAATGCTTTTGCAGCTCTTGGCTATGATGCAGCTTTAATGGTGGTTGATTCCATTAAAAGAGCAAATAGTGCCGAGCCTGAAAAAATAAGAGAAGCTTTAGAAAAAATCAAGGATTTGCAAGTTGTAACTGGTATTATTACACTTGATGCGAATCATGATCCAATTAAAAGTGGCGTAGTAATAGAAATGAAAGATGGTAAACAAGTCTTTAAAGAAAAAATTAATCCATAATAAAAGAGACTCGGCTGATGCCGAGTCTTTTTTATTATCATAGAGTATATATTTTAATGAGGGAACGCAAGGAATTCTGGTGTAAACTGTATTAAAAATATACCAATAAAGAGGAATTTAAGTCCTAGTAAAAAAGTATTGACAGTAAAGAGAGGAATAAATATAATATCATACATACACAAATATATTCTGGTGACGCACTTAATGACGGAAAGTACTTTTTTAAGTGTAAAGAGTGTAATGGTGACATAATAAGAGGAGGAAGAAGAATGTCAAAAAAAGGGTTATCATTTATTGGTTTATTAGTGACAGTAGCTATGTTTGGCTTGATGTTGACAGGTTGTAGTTCAACTCCATCAGCTAACGATTCTAAAGAGATTAAAATTGGTGGTAATTTTGAAATGACGGGCGGGGTGGCCAATTTCGGTAAAATGACAACCAATGGCATTCAGTTAGCGTTTAAAGAAGCAAATGCATCAGGAGGCGTTCTGGGTAAACAGCTTAAATTTATATTGGCTGATAATAAATCTGAGCCGTCTGAAGCTACAAATGCAATTACAAAACTGATTACTCAAGATAAAGTTGCTCTTGTTATGGGACCTGTTGCTAGTTCTAATGTTTTGGCAACATTGCAAGTTGCGCAAGATAATAAAATTCCCGTTATTACTGCCACTGGAACAAATGCTAAAATTACAGTGGATGATAATGGAAAAGTAAGGCCATATGCATTCCGCAGCTGCTTTATTGATCCATTCCAAGGAACCGTAATGGCCAATTTTGCGACTAAATCATTAAAAGCAAAAACCGCAGTTATTTATATTGATAACAGCTCTGATTATTCTAAGGGATTGGCCGAATCTTTTGAAGCTCAATTTGTAAAGAATGGTGGCGTAATTGTAGGTAAGGAAGCTTTCTTGCAAAAAGACCAAGATTTCAAATCTACATTAACAAAGATAAAAGTGTTAAATGCTGATACTATTTTCATTCCTGCCTATTATGAAGAAGTCGGTAAAATTGCCAAACAAGCTCGTGAGCTTGGCATTACTGTTCCCCTTATCGGTACAGATGGCTGGGATGATCCTAAGGTAGTGGAAGTTGCTGGCGCAGAAGCAATGAATAACACATTCTTTAGTAATCATTATTCCTCTCAAGATACGGACCCACGGATTGTAAAATTTGTTGATGCCTATAAGAAAGAATACGGTCAAGAACCAAATGCTTTAGCAGCTTTAGGTTATGATGCAGGCTTAATGGTAATTGATGCAATTAAGCGGGCAAACAGCACTGAACCTGGAAAAATAAGAGATGCCTTAGAAGCAACCAAAGATTTACAGGTTGTAACCGGTGTAATCACTCTAGATGCCAATCATGATCCTGTTAAGAGTGGTGTTGTTATCGAAATGAAAGATGGTAAACAGACCTTTAAAGAAAAAATTAATCCTTAAATAAATAAAAAAAGACTTGGCTGCGGCCAAGTCTTTTTTTATTTATTTTTATTGGAGGATTTTTACCTATAAAAGAGTTATAAAAAGGACTGAATGGGAGTAATGTATAATAAAAAATAGAGAATGTATTCACTGCAAGGACAAATGACTCAATGTCCTCGTTGGGAGTATTGACAGTAAAGCACAATGTGTCTATAATACAGCTTGTATTAAGTACGATTATTCGCCTGGGGAGGACTTGGCGTATTTTAAAAGTACATAGGATTTTTTTTAGAAGATAAAAAGATAGCAGAGGAGAAAGTGTTTATGAGAAAAAATGTAAAGTGGTTAGGTGTTCTGATGGCGGTAGTCATGCTGGGATTAGCTGCGGCGGGGTGCAGCAGCAGTAAACAAGATGCGAATGTAATTAAGTTTGGTGCAGATTTAGAAATGACAGGTGGTAATGCAACTTTCGGCAAATCAGCAAGTAATGGTGCAAACTTAGCTATTAAGCAGGCAAATGCCAATGGTGGAGTACTGGGTAAACAGTTAAGTCTAGTAATTGCTGATAATAAAAGTGAGGCAGCAGAAGCCGCAAATGCTATGCAGAAATTGATCACCCAGGATAAAGTAGTGGCAGTCATTGCCCCAATTGCTTCTTCCAGTGTAATAGCAGCTGCTCAGGTAAATCAAGATAATAAGGTTCTGGCAATTAGCCCGACGGCATCTAATCCTAAGGTGACGGTAGATCCTACAACGAATAAAGTCCGTGATTATTTATTTAGAGCTGCATTTATTGATCCTTTCCAAGGTTCAGTAATGGCCAATTTTGCCACTAAGACTTTACATGCCAAAACAGCGGCAATCTATATTGATAACTCCAGTGATTATGCTAAAGGTTTAGGACAATTTTTTAAAGAAACTTTTATTAAAAATGGTGGTCAAGTAATAGTAGAAGAAGCATATTTAGCGAAGGATACAGACTTTAAAGCTACATTAACCAAAATAAAAGCTGCAAACGTGGATGTGGTATTCGTACCTGGTTACTATCAGGAAGTGGGTATGATCGTCAAGCAGGCTCGCGAAATTGGATTAAACATGCCATTTATGGGTGGCGATGGTTGGGATTCTGCTAAATTGCCAGAAATTGCAGGGGCACAAGCTTTAAATAATACCTTTTTCGCAAATCATTATTCACCAGATGATAACAGCCCAGCGATTAAATCCTTTGTTGAGGCCTATAAAGCAGAATATAACGAAACACCGGACGCTTTTGCTGCATTATCCTATGATGCAACAATGATGGTTATTGAGGCTATTAAGCGGGCTAATAGTGTGGACACAGTGAAGATAAAAGATGAGTTAGCCAAGACGAAAGATTATAATGCTGTGTCAGGATTAATTACACTGAATGAAACTCATGATGCAGTAAAAAGTGCTGTCATTATTGAAATGAAAGATGGCAAACAAACCTTTAAAGAAAAAATAAATCCATAATGAGTATATTCAAAAGTGTCGGCAAACTGACACTTACTGTGAACAAAAGTGTCTTGTTCATCAAGTTTAAATAACTTTTTTAGATTCAAATCGATATTTTATGAACCACAAAAAGCATAATGACACGATTGTGTGCTTGTGCTTTTGTGGTTCTCTAATTTTATGGATACTTCCTTGAATTAAAGACGGCAAAATTGCCGCCAAGTACTATTAATCTCGTCAATAAATCGACGCTAATGTCGGAATACAGACGAAAAAACTGAATATGATGCCTAGTTTACAGAACTCTGTATTCAATTGTTAATTGAAAAATTCGAGATAAGGCTTTAATTTACCTGAAAAGATGTCAGGAGCTATTCTTAAGAGAAAGTTGTATATCGTAAAAATTGCGTGGCATGATTTTTGCATGTTATCAATGTTAAATGCATTCAACAATATGATTGTTAACAATCCAATAAAATTAAAACTAAAGACAAGAATGTACTATCCAAATGGAATTTTGTTCTTTTAAAAGAGATAAAAGTAGGAAAAAGATCATAATAGTATTGACAGGAGAGGACAATATATCTATAATTACGTATATATTATAGAGTGGGTTTAACAAAGAGATAGGCACAAATTTCATCAAGGAATAGTAAATAGCGTAGAGTGGGTTAAAAAAACATACAACCTGTTAAGAGGCTGTTTTTAAATGTCCAGATGCTAGTCCTTACGAACATTTGAGTGAGGCATACAAAGAAGTATGTTGAACGAAAACGCGCAGGGGGGCAACAAAGGTAGATGGGAATTTTGAAATAGACTCTATTAGACTTTGTTAGACTTTGCGATCTAAGATGAAAGATAAAGGGAGAAGGCATTTGCCTTAGCCCTTTTAAAATAAAAAAAAAGGTAGGAGGCGGATCATGGATTTTTCATTTACTCAGCAATTCATACAACAATTAATTAATGGTATATCACTTGGCAGCATATATGCACTTATTGCTTTAGGCTATACGATGGTGTATGGTATCATCAAATTAATTAATTTTGCTCATGGTGATATTTATATGGTGGGTGCATATGTGGCCTTTTTTGCTACAACTCTTTTCAAGCTTTCCTTTTTCCCAGCTTTGATTGTATCCATGGTAGTGGCTGCTTTACTTGGGATGACGATTGAAAGACTAGCGTATCGCCCTTTGAGGAAGGCGCCTAAGATTGCTATATTAATTACGGCAATTGGTGTATCTTTACTATTAGAATATGGCGGAATGCTACTGGTTACACCTCAGCCTCGAACCTTCCCGACCTTATTCGAACCACAGATTTTTAAATTTGGCAATATTGTTGTGAACAGCCAGCAGGTTGTTATATTAGCTATATCTGTAGTGCTTATGATTATTTTGACCTATGTAGTACAGCGTACTAAAATTGGCAAAGCAATGCGTGCAGTATCTTTTGATACGGATGCTGCCAAATTAATGGGAATTGACGTGGATCGTGTTATTTCGATTACTTTTGCTATTGGTTCTGCATTAGCAGCCGCTGCTGGTATGTTAGTGGGTGTTTATTATAATTCCATCGATCCTTTGATGGGAATTATGCCGGGTCTTAAAGCATTCGTTGCCGCTGTACTTGGTGGCATCGGAGTGATTCCAGGAGCTATGCTTGGTGGTATTATTATGGGCATTATTGAAGCTATGGTAAGCGGTTTTATTTCATCGACTTTCCGTGACGCTGCAGCTTTTGCCATTTTAATTATTATTTTACTATTTAAGCCTTCTGGCTTATTGGGTAAAAATGTGCGTGAGAAAGTGTAGGTGGCAAAATAATGGGAAAGAATAAAAAGGAATTGCTCGCATTAGCAGCATGTCTCGTTTTTTATGCAATTGTGCAAGGACTCATTATGTTAGATATTATTGGGCCTTTTTGGGAGTTAAATTTAGTTTTAATTTGTATTAATATCATCCTGGCTGTAAGTTTGAATTTAATTAATGGCTTTACGGGTCAGTTTTCCATTGGGCATGCTGGTTTTATGGCTGTTGGCGCATATCTCGGAGCTGTTCTCACTGTAAAATTACACTTGCCGTTTATTGTTGCCATCTTAGGTGGCGCAGCGGCAGCAGGTTTTTTAGGATTTGTAATTGGTTTGCCTACCCTTCGTCTAGATGGTGACTATCTGGCAATTGCTACGTTGGGTTTGGGAGAAATTATTCGAATAACCATTCTCAATATTCCTTATGTAGGTGGAGCGTCAGGCTTTATGGGGATTCCTCGCTATAGTAATTTTACGTGGGTGTTTTTTGCCACAGTTATTACTGTGTTTTTTATTAGAAACTTAATCAATTCGACGCATGGCCGAGCTTGTATTTCAATCCGTGAGAATCAAATTGCGGCAGAAGCAATGGGGATTGATACGACTAAGTATAAAGTTATGGCCTTTACGATTGGTGCAGCCTTTGCTGGTATCGCTGGTACCCTGTTTTCTCATTACTTTTATATTGCTCATCCTGCATCGTTTACTTTTATGAAGTCCTTTGATATATTAACGATCGTAGTGCTCGGAGGATTAGGCAGTATCAGCGGTTCCATTACAGCTGCCATATTATTGACGTTTGTGTCTGCAGCCCTTGCAAGCTATCCGGAATGGCGTATGATTATTTATTCTTTAATGCTTATTGTATTGATGCTATATCGCCCACAGGGGTTATTTGGCAATAGGGAAATCAGCCTTAAAATCTTTGGCCGTTTGATGGGAGGTAATAAGCGTGGCAATACTCAAGGCAACTAAACTTTCCAAAGTGTTTGGCGGACTCAAGGCCGTGTCGGATTTTTCAATGGAAATTAACAAAGGTGAGTTGGTGGGATTGATCGGACCTAATGGCGCCGGTAAGACAACCGCGTTTAATTTGTTAACAGGTGTATATCAGCCGACAACTGGTGAAATAGATTTTGATGATAAAAGTGTTCTTGGTCTCAAGCCCTATCAAATTACACAAAAAGGGGTCGCTAGAACCTTTCAGAATATCCGTTTGTTTTCCGAGTTATCTGTATTAGATAATGTTAAAATTGCTTATCATTTTCATGTGAAATATGGAGTATTAGAAGCTGTACTGCGTATGGGACGATACCACAGAGAAGAGCAGGAGCTGGAAGAAAAGGCTATTAAGCTATTAGAAATTTTTAAATTAGATCATAAGAAAGATGAAATAGCCAAAAACTTGCCTTATGGTGAGCAACGACGGCTGGAGATTGCCAGAGCATTGGCTGCTCAGCCGAAACTGCTGCTGTTAGATGAGCCAGCCGCTGGTATGAATCCACAAGAGACGCAACAATTAATGCAGATGATAAAATGGATAAGACAAGAATTTGATTTAACTATTTTATTAATTGAACATGATATGCAATTGGTTATGAATGTATGTGAACGTATTTATGTGTTAGAATATGGTAGTGTAATTGCCCAAGGAACACCTGAGGAAATCAAGAATAACCCACGGGTTATTGAGGCCTACCTCGGAGAGGAGGTTGAATAATGTTAAAAATAGAAAAAATTGATGTATTTTATGGTGCGATTCATGCCTTAAAAGGCATAAGTGTAGAGGTAAAAGAAGGGGAAATCGTTACCTTAATTGGCGCAAATGGTGCAGGTAAAAGCACTATTTTAAGGACTATTTCTGGCTTGTTAAAACCTAAGGCTGGTCAAGTGACTTTTGAAGGCAAAAATATTGCCGGTGTTGCAGCTCAAGATATCGTAAAACTTGGCATTTCGCAAGTACCGGAAGGACGCAGAGTATTTGCCAATATGTCTGTTTTGGAAAACCTAGAATTAGGTGCTTATATTCGCAATGACAAAAAAGGAATTCAGGAAGATATGGAGAAGGTCTTTCTTAGATTCCCTCGTTTATCGGAGCGTCGCAGTCAATTAGCCGGTACATTGTCAGGTGGGGAACAACAAATGCTAGCCATGGGACGGGCGCTGATGAGCCGTCCAAGGTTATTGCTGCTAGATGAGCCTTCTATGGGATTGGCTCCGTTATTAGTTCGGGAAATTTTCTCCATCATAAAAGAGATTAATGCCAGCGGTACGACTGTTTTACTGGTAGAACAAAATGCACATATGGCCTTATCCATTGCTCATAGGGCCTATGTACTGGAGACCGGACGCATTACACTTTCTGGTGATGCCAAAGAATTGGCCGCCAGTGAAGAAATACGCAAAGCTTATTTAGGTGGTTGATCCATATGAAACGCACTAAGGATGCTAGCGTCAGGATATTATGGAAGGCGAGGATAGATCTCAAGATTGCAGCATTCATAATTCCTGATGTGAAAGATCTTTAGTGCGTTTCCTTTCATTAGTAAATAAAATCAACGGAGATGATAAAAATGTTTGTAGAAAGCAGGATGACAGCTAATCCAATAACTATTACCTCAAATACAACCATTGCTGATGCATCAGAAATTATGCGCAATAATAAGTTTCGTCGTCTACCAGTGGTGGAAAATGGGAAATTAGTAGGTATCGTTACTGATCGAGATCTTCGTGCAGTTTCTGCATCACCAGCAACGGCTCTCTCCATTTTTGAACTGAATTATTTGCTGGCTAAAATGCAAATAAAAGATATTATGCAAAAGAATGTTATTACTATTAGTGCAGGTGCAACGATTGAAGAGGCGGCTATCTTGATGTATAACCACCGCATTGGTGGTTTGGTGGTACTTGATGATAGCGGTATTGTAGCAGGTATCATTACAGAAACCGATATTTTTAAGAGTTTTGTTGATATTATGGGCTTAGTGGAAGGCAAAACCCGCCTAACCCTTGATGTAACTGATAAAATTGGCCTACTCCATGAAATTTCAGAAGTCTTCTTGGCCCTTAAAATTAATATTACCAGTATGGTTAGTTATGCCTTGCCTGATGGTAAAATAGAAATGATCATACGTGCCGATACAATAGAAACAGAGGAATTAGTGAAAGCTTTGGCAGCTAAAGGATATCCGATTAGTCATATCGTACATATTAAATAATTACGACCATAGGTAAAGGGGACATTTCCACCTTAGAGCGTATTTAAATTATGGCAGTAAATATTTACACTTATTTCAGTAGTGTGATACTATAGAATATGGAACAGGCGGCCAGAACTATGGCGCAGCCGGGCGAAGCAGCAGGTTACCAGCCTGCGGGACCTTAGGGTATCCGCAGGTTTTTTCTTTATGCTGGGATTCTAGGTGAATTCATGAATTTCAATAGTATTAAAGCTTCGTCATGTTATTTAGTCAGGGTTTATATACTGGGTCTGATTGATAAAAGGATGCATTAAAATTCTTTCTATTGAAAATTAACTAAATAAAAGGCAACGATTGATATATCCTTGGGATATGTTGGATTGGTACTTTTTCGCTGTAGTACGAATAGTGTAAACTATTAACGGTTATAACAAGGGTTAACTGCATAGCCAAATTTAGGAGGTAGTATTGTTGGAGTATGTGGATAGTAATCTAAAGGAGCGTACTGCAAGACTGTCGGTTATTTCGAATTTTTTACTTGTGCTTTTAAAGTTAGCAGTGGGGTTCTTTACAGGAGCGGTAAGTCTTATTTCTGAGGCTGCTCATTCGGGTGTAGATTTATTAGCTGCTGTCATTGCTTTTTATGCAGTACGAAAGGCTGATGAGCCGCCTGATGGCAATCATGCCTATGGACATGGTAAATTTGAAAATTTATCAGGAGCCATAGAAGCGGTACTGATTGTGGCCGCCGCAGTATGGATTGTATATGAGGCTGGTACTAGAATCAATGCTGCTAGAGTGCCAGAGTTTTTAGAATATGGTATTATCCTTATGATAATATCCATTGGTGTTAATTATTGGGTATCGGGAAAGCTTTTTAAAGTGGCTAAAGAAACCGGTTCTCATGCTTTGGAAGCAGATGGATTACATTTGCGCGCTGATATTTGGACTTCTGTTGGAGTGCTGGCCGGTTTGGTGATTATCCACTTTACAGGCCTTGCCTGGCTCGACCCGGTGATTGCCATAGTGGTGGCTGGCGTAGTATTCAAAGCTGGCTATGGTATGTCCAAGAAAAGTTTATATGAGCTGACTGACATTAGCCTTCCTGCAGAAGAAGAGCAAGTAATTGTTGATGTGATTAAGAGTCATACGGAAGTAATTTCTTTTCATCAGCTGCGGACTAGACGTTCTGGCAGCTGGCGTTTAATTGATATGCATCTTATTTTATATAAGGATATGCATTTAAACAAAGCCCATGCCGTATGCGATCAGATTGAAGCTGAAATAAAAGAGAAATTAGGTCCTTGCGATGTCGTTATACACCTCGAACCCTGTGATCATCATGAAGAATTAGGACCCTGTCCTCTCAATCAATAAATAAAATAAGTAAATAAGCAAGAATACTAAATTCTTGCTTATTTTTTATTTTCATTATTAAATTTGTTGTTTTTTCTATGGAAATTATGTAAATGCCTGCAACGAACACGGCTTTCATTTATTGTTTTTTCTATATTATTGGCATCTATATTTATCTCTTTAGGTTCTGCAGGAATTTGATCTACTGGTGGAGATGGGGGTGGAGGCGACGATGGGAGTGATGACTCATCTGGGCATACTACTTCTGAGGAACGTACACTTAATTGGTTAATTAGTTGATTTAAAGCAACGGCTCCCACTTCGGCAATATCAGAGCCTATTGGTTGAGGTTTTTTTGCAATAGAAGATGGTGAAGGTTCCTTGGGACAGACAACCTCTTGCTCAGGCAGGCAGCTACTTCGATGATGGCAGCGCTCTAATATGCGTCGTAAAGCCTCCATTTCCACTACTTGCTCAGCAGTGTGGAAAGGAACGTCTGTATTTGTGGTACGATTGGCTAATAAGCGGAATAAATCGACGGGTGCACAGGAAATCTTTAAAAATTCACTGCTAAAGGCCACTTTGCAGCAAAGTAATTCGAGAAAGAGATCAATGATGGTACCAGCATTATCAGCGCGTCTCACCGCTCTTTCAAAGACATCAGGACAAACTTCTGGTGTACGGTGGATTTCTTCTGATGCGCCAACTAGTAACCGATATGAGGCTACTAGAGAAGAGAGGTTTGGAATAACAGCATTTATATCAGCCAGTATCAGGTCAATAATCGGTTGAGGATTCTGATTGGTATCTGACATGATAGTCGCCTCACTTTAGCGTTAGTGCAACATTATATGCTGACCGGAGCCTATTGGTTAATCCTTGCTAAAAAAGGATTTTGTACAATAAACGTATAATATATATGGAATTCTATAATCACAAGGCAAAGAAAACTTGGTAAAAGATTAAGGCTAAATTCTCTTATGAAAATGCTAAGGCCTATTTTCCTTGATCAAGGTTATCATATTGCAATCCAATGTTTGTTAAATAGATTATGCAAAGAAGGAAGTGAGACTAAAACGATGCAGTTTTCATCAGAATTTTTACTGGTTGCTGGTAATACAATGCTGCGAATTATTGTTATATTGCTGGGTGCAACGTTCATATTAAGAGTGTTTTCTCTCATGGTGAATAAAGTATTCATACCTAATATTGGCATTAATGCTTTTCATTTTGATGAAAGGCGTGCTCGAACCTTAGGCGGATTGCTGCAAAGTATGATTCGCTATGTGATTTACTTTATTACTATTGTTATGATATTACAGGAATTTAAAATTGATACTACATCTCTTATCGCTGGTGCAGGAATTGTCGGCTTAGCTCTTGGTGTAGGTGCTCAGAGCTTAATTCGAGACTTTATAACTGGTTTTTTCATTGTATTGGAGAATCAGTTTGCTGTCGGAGATTATATTGTTAGTGGTGATATGGCCGGCACCGTGGAGGATATTGGTTTAAGGGTCACTAAGCTGCGGGATGGCAACGGTGTACTGCATATTATTCCTCATGGCGCTATATCGAGGGTGAGCAATTATACGAGAGGACATATGCAGGCTGTGGTGAATGTACCTGTAGCCCATGAAGCTGATATAAATAAAGTCTTTTCCTTACTGGAGCAGGCTTGCACTGCCATCGCCAGGGATATGATAGAAGTGTTGGAGGGGCCTACCGTGTTAGGTGTGGCAGATATTAGGTCTCAAGAATTAATTGTGCGTATGGTGGCGAAGACAGTGCCCTTAGAGCAGGGGAAAGTGGAAAATGCCCTTCGCTATAAAATTAAGAGCTTATTCGATGAGGCACACATTCCGCCTCCTGCGATACAGATCGCTAAAGGTATAAAAGAAGGAGGGACATAGATGATGATACACTATGAAATCGGTGATATTGTAAAGATGAAGAAAAGTCATCCTTGTGGTTCCGACCGATGGGAAATTACGCGGACAGGTATTGATTTCGGATTGAAATGCCAGGGCTGCGGGCGTTATGTCTTAGTGCCGCGTCCTAAGTTTGAAAAGGCTGTAAAGGAAATTGTCGTGCATAAAAATGTTCAGTAGCGGCATAAAAGAATAAAAGTGGCTGCTTGAAAATAATAGAGGAATAATCTACAATAAGACATGTTATCGAGTAGAATTTGTAAGTAAGGTGGAATAGATGAATGAGCACAAATTTAGAAGTAGGTATTGTTGGCTTACCAAATGTAGGTAAAAGTACATTATTTAATGCAATTACCAAAGCGGGCGCAGAAGCGGCGAATTATCCTTTTTGTACCATAGAACCTAATGTAGGGGTAGTGGATGTGCCAGATGAACGTTTGCCTCGTTTGGTAGAAATGTATAAAACTAAACGTTGTATTCCGACAGCCATGCGTTTTGTGGATATTGCAGGGTTAGTAAAAGGCGCATCTAAAGGAGAAGGTTTAGGCAATAAATTTTTGGCGCACATTCGTCAGGTTGATGCAGTAGCCCAGGTAGTACGTTGTTTTGAGGACGAGAATATTACGCATGTAGAAGGAGCATTAGATCCTTTGCGTGATATTGAGATTATTAATACAGAACTATGTCTGGCTGATTTAGATACATTGGAAAAACGTATGGAGCGAGTGCAAAAACTCATAAAAACCGGTGATAAAAAAGCACCGGGAGAAATGGCAGTACTGATGAGAATCAAAGAGCTTTTAGAGCAGGCATTGCCTGCCCGCAGAGTTGAGATGACCGAGGATGAGTCTTTGCTGATCAGTGATTTGAACTTAATGACATTAAAACCGGTATTATTCATTGCCAATGTAAGCGAAGAGGAAGTGGCAAATGCAGAAGACAATGAGTATGTAAAAATTGTGAAAAAATATGCAATGGAAGAGGGCGCCGAAGTTGTTGCCGTTTCTGCTAAGGTCGAATCGGAAATAGCTGAGCTGCCAGCGGAAGATGCTAAAGAATTTTTAGCGGAGCTTGGTTTGTCTGAGTCCGGATTAGACAAACTGATTAAGGCATCTTACAAGCTATTAGGACTCATTACTTTTTTAACTGCTGGTGAGCAAGAAGTACGTGCCTGGACAATCAAGAAGGGGACGAAAGCACCACAAGCAGGCGGGAAAATCCACTCTGATATTGAGCGTGGATTTATTCGGGCGGAAATCGTTTCTTATAACGACCTTATGCTAACTGGCAGCTCCAATGCTGCTCGTGAAAAAGGCCTAGTACGATTAGAAGGAAAGGAATATATCATGCAGGATGGGGATGTTACTTATTTTAGATTTAATGTCTAAGTAAAAAGATCGTAATTTACTATTTATATTCTTGCATTTTAATAGTTATTAATGATATAATAGGTCAGTCTAGGATAGCCTAGAGAGGTTTGAAAAAATGTTATAAATGTTTACAAACCTTCCCTGCTCCCATAAGGGAGCCATTAGTCCACAGGAGGAGGTGATTTCGTGAGAAAGTACGAAGTCATGTTTATTGTTAAACCGTTGGAAGAAGAAGCGACAAATGCGGTAATTGCCAAATTTGAGAATCTGATTAATAACAACGGTGGTCAAGTAGAAAAAATTGACCGTTGGGGCAAGAAACGTTTAGCTTATGTTGTAAAAGACTTCACAGAAGGTTTTTACTGCTTAACGACTTTTGCAGCTGAACCAGCGACCATTCTTGAGCTTGATCGTATAATGAAGATTACTGAAGATATTTTGAAATTTATGATTACTAAAGTAGACGAATAGACCAGGGGGAATTAAACCATGAATAAGGTTATAATAGTCGGTCGTTTGACTCGAGATCCGGAAGTTCGATATACACAAACTGGTAAAGCAGTAGCTTCATTTAGTGTAGCAGTTGATACCGGCTTTGGTGAGAATAAGCGTGCTGATTTCATTCCTGTCGTTGTATGGGAAAAGCTGGCCGAAGTTTGTGGCAACAATCTTACCAAGGGTCGTCGTGTACTAGTTGAAGGACGTTTGCAAATTCGCGATTATGAAAAAGATGGACAAAAACGGCGTGCAGCTGATGTAGTAGCTCAAAACATTGAGTTTTTAGATACGAAGCAAGCTGTAGGCAGTGGCAGCAGCAATACCGCTAGTCCTGCAAAATCATCCGGATATGATGTCAGTTCCTTTGGTACAGAGGTCTTCCCTGAAGAGGAAATTCCATTTTAAAGGGAGGTATTATCGGTGAAACGTGAAAGAGGAAGAAAACCTAAGAAAAAGATTTGCAGTTTCTGCGTCGATAAAGTAGAAACTATCGATTATAAAGAGGTTAATAAAATTCGTCGTTACACTACAGAACGTGGCAAAATATTGCCTCGCCGTATTTCTGGTAACTGCGCAAAACATCAACGTCGTGTTACTTTGGCAATAAAACGTGCACGTATTGTTGCACTGCTGCCATTCACAGCAGAATAAAACAAAAGGGAGGTTATTTAACCTCCCTTTTGTTTTATTCTGGAAGAGGGTTGGATTTTACCTTCTTAATATGGGATATACTTTATTTGCTAGCAGGAAACAGCCCCTTGATTTGCGAATACTATTTAGATATATTAAAAGGGAGGAATGGCTGTTTTGTTTTCGAATGAGTCGGAAATTTTACGCAAAATGCGTTTGATAGAGTGGCTTAAGGCAGATCTGATTACTCATATTGGTCAATTATACCAGGCGATGGCCAAAAATAGTGAACAGGCTATTGTTGACGGGTTAGCTGCCGTAGTAGTTGCTTGTTATATTTTGGGAAGACGATTAGGAATTAGTTTTGACTCATTAGATAAGGCTATATTAGAAAAGGTAGAGCAAGATATTAAAAAAGAACGGGAAGTGGAGAAGTGGTTTGGCGATTCTAGTGAATACCAACGCCATCTTCGACAAAAGGGGTGAATCGATGGGACAAACAAAACTCAGGCCTATGGTGGAAGGTGGAATATTATCCGGAGTTGCTATCCTCTTTGCTTTGGTTAGCGCTTATTTACCGTTGATTGGGCCCTTTGTTAATTTGATGTGGCCTGTACCGATTATTTTATTGGGCGTTCGTCATGGTTATAAATGGAGCATTATGGCAACAGTGGTTTCAGGTATCCTGATTGCCTTGCTGATGCATCCACTGCAATCTCTTAGTGTAGTAGTTGGCTTTGGCCTAATCGGTATTGTTTTAGGGTACGCTTTTCGTATGAATTTCAGTGCTAGTAAAACCATGTTGTGGGGAACTGTTGCTTCTTTGCTTTCTAAAGCCGCCTTACTGGTAATTAGTGCAATGATTTTGGGGGTTAATCCTCTTGCAATGCAAAGTGATGTAATGGCAGACGCTGTTAAGCAAGCGATAAATATATATCGAGATTTTGGCATGGGAGAACAAGAACTGGCCAAAATGGCAGAAGCTATGCAGGGTATGATTGATTTAATGAAAGTGATTTTGCCTGCTGGATTTATTATGGCTTCTGTACTTGACACATGGCTGAATTTTTTAATTGCCAAAACAGTGCTGAGGAAACTTGGTCATAGTGTCCCTGCTTTTCCCCCATTTAAACAATGGTGCTTACCTTATCAGATCGTTTATTTATTTGCTTTATCCTTGGTGATGATATATTGGGGTAATAGCAGAGAAATTGCTGTATTATCTCAGGTTGGCATGAATCTGCAAGTAATCACCAGTACGCTCATTTTAGTGCAGGGGCTGGCGTTATTTAACTACTTTGCCGATAAATACAATTTGTCAAGAATGGTTAAAGGGCTTATACTGTTCTTGATATTCACTAATGGTTTTTTTGCGCAAATTTTAGTTGTTGCAGGTGCAATTGATATGATTATGGATTACCGACGTTTGCGAGGACCTCACTCTAACGACTAAAAAGACTAATTCAGATCATGTTTATTCATAAATTGAGCTGCACTTATCCCCGTGACTTAGCCGTTGGAAACTTTCACCTGGTTAAAATGGCTTGGTTATTAGGTTGAGCGTTGAAAGAGTAGCCTTCAAGGAGGGTTTATTATGCCGCAGGGTCCATCTTTTTGGTTTGATACGCGCATTTATCTCGCTGTTGCAACAGCTTTATTATTGGTGATTGTCTTTTATAATCCTTATGTAGCAGTATTAGGGGCGATTTTACTGGTTTCCCTGTACTTGTATGGTCGAGAGCGCCATAAAGAACGACAGAAAGCGTTAGATAACTACTTATATACCATGAGCCACTGTATTGAACAAGGAGCATCTTATGCTTTAAAAAGCTTGCCATTAGTTATGATGATAATCAATCAGGAAGGAAAGCTGTTTTGGTACAATGACGTACTTGCTGAGTGGTTTGATGATGAAGTCCAAGTTGGACAGTCGATAATGACGTTGTGTCCAGATTTACCTTTAGATAAAATTTGGGGCAAATCTGGGCGGGAAGTGTTCACTACCGAAGATAAATATTATCAAATTATATATGAACCTGTAAACGATGATTCAGATGATGTAGAATTAATGATCGCTTATATCAGCGATATTACAGCCAGTGAAAAAGTTAAGGTAGAATGCATCGACTCCGTACCAGTCATGGCATATATCCAAATTGATAATTATGATGATGTACTGCAAGGCTTAAGTGAAAGTCAGAGAACCTCGGTACTGGCAGAAGTAAATAAGCTGCTGGCGGAATGGGTGGCAGAAAATGAGGCGGTTTTAAAAAAATATGCAGATGATATGTATCTTGTAGTGCTTAATCGCCAAAATTTAAATAAATGTCTTCAAGAAAAATTTGATATATTGGATAAAGTACGGGCCATTCATATTGGCAATAAGATTCCTGTAACTTTAAGTATGGGAGTCGCAGCCGATGAATATTCAGTAGCGGTTTTGGGAGAGCGGGCGCAGGCAGGACTTGATTTGGCTTTAGGGCGCGGTGGTGATCAGGTTGCAGTTCATGTAGGGGGTAAGCTTCAGTTTTATGGCGGCAAAGCCAAAGCCGTAGAGAAAAATACCAGAGTTAAGGCGCGAATTGTGGCTCAAGCTTTACGAGAAATTATTGATGATGCCGATTTAGTCTTGGTTATGGGGCATACCAATGAGGATTTTGACAGTTTAGGTGCTGCAATTGGCGTAGGAATTATGGCGCGGCATTTAGGAAAGGAATTGCGCATTGTTGTAGGCCAACCAGGCGTTTCATTAGATAAGTTGAAAGAATTACTTGGAGACTACGAAGATTATCAAGATTTGTTTATTACTTATACGCAAGCCGCAGGCATGATTACTCCTCAGACGTTATTATTTGTGGTAGATGTTCATCATCCTGAATTGACGGCTGCACCTGAAATATTAACCCGGGTAGATCGTGTTGTGGTTATTGACCATCACCGTCGATCCGAAAAGTTTATTGTAAATCCGCTGTTAGTTTACCTTGAACCATCCGCTTCTTCCACTTGCGAATTAGTTACAGAATTATTAATGTATTTTGATGATTACCTGGAGTTTAACAAATTAGATGCTACGGCTTTATATGCGGGAATACTTGTTGATACAAAGCAGTTTTCCGTGCAAAGTGGAGTCCGTACTTTTGATGCAGCTGCTTATTTACGAAGAGCGGGAGCGGACCCGGCTTTAGCTCGTCAAATGTTTCGTTTGGATTTTGAAACAATTAAATCCAAGGCTGAAATATTGCATCAAGCAGAAATGCTGCCTGGCGGTGTAGTAGTAACAGATTGTCCTGCCAATATCAAAAATGCTCAAATCGTAGCGGCTCAGGTTGCTGATATGCTTTTAGGGGTGGAAGGAGTTCAAATCAGTTTTGTCTTGTTCTACATGGAAGATGGAATCGGCGTGAGTGCTCGTTCCAATGGAGCGTTTAATGTACAGGTTATTATGGAAGAATTAGGTGGAGGCGGACACCAGACCGTAGCAGGTGCTCAGGTGAAAAAAGGAACAATGGAAGATGTAAAGCGTCAGGTTATTGAACTTAGCGCAAAATATATAGAGGAGAGTGCAGAGAATGAAAGTAATTCTACAACAAGAGGTTAAAAAATTAGGTAAAAAAGGTGACATTGTAGAGGTTTCAGAAGGGTATGCCCGTAACTTTTTACTGGCTCAGAAATTAGCGATTCCGGCAACGGCTTCTAACATAAATAACGCTAGTCAACAAAAAGCATCTGGTGAGCGTAAACAGCAGCGGGCATTGGACGAGGCAAACCTCCTGGCAGCTCAAATGTCAAAGGTGGAAGTGACAATTGGTGTAAAAATGGGCGAAGGCGGTAAATTATTTGGTTCTGTAGCGAGTAAAGATATTGCAGATGCGCTCCTGGCCCAACATAAGATTGAAATGGATAAGCGAAAAATTGATTTAAAAGAACCTATTAAAGCATTAGGTACATACCCTGTATCCATTAAATTACATCCTGAAATTAGTGCCAAGATACAGGTACACATTATTGCAAAATAGCCAAGGGCATTGGTATTGTATGCTCTTGCTTTCCTCTCAGGGGGATTAGAAAGGATTATTAATATATGAAAAACTTTTTTAACAAATTGATTCCTAGACGGCCATTGCGCGGTAAAGTCAATGTAGATGAGCAGTTAAAACGTCAAGTTGCAGTATTATATGAACTGTATTCAAGCGTTTTTGGACCAGATAAGGTGGTGCTGAAGGCTGTTAAAATGGATGCCTTAGCACTGATGAATTCCGAAAAAATAGGAGAGCGAGTACTAGCCCTGCAAAAGCTGGTATTTGAGGATCCAACAATTGAGCAGATACCCTCGCAGCAAGAGATACCCAAAATCTTACTTGATGTTGAAGAAGAGGTTGCTGACTTAATGGCTCGTCGTACACTGGAAGACAGATTGGAAAAGAAGATTAATGAGAAAATGGAAGAACGTCATCAGGAATATGTTAGAGAAATAAAAATGCAGGTTCTTAAAGAGGAAGAAAACAATGTTGAGAACCCTCAAACGTTGAAAAAGTATGCTATGTTAGAAGTCCTAGAGCAAAAGAAGCTTACCAAATCAGCCATGGAAATTACTCGCCCTGAAAATTTGGATGAGATCATTGGGCAAGAAAGGGCTGTGGAAGCGCTGCGGTCTAAATTGGCCTCACCGTATCCACAACATCTTATTTTATATGGACCCCCAGGAGTTGGTAAAACAACGGCCGCCCGTTTAGTACTGGAAGCGGCAAAAAGGCTTAAATTTACTCCTTTCGCCCAAGAGGCTCCTTTTATTGAGGTAGATGGTACTACTCTCAGGTGGGATTCTCGTGGCATGACGAATCCTTTACTAGGGTCAGTTCATGATCCTATTTACCAAGGTGCCCGCAGGGATTTAGCTGAGACGGGTGTACCTGAACCTAAGACTGGATTGGCTACAGATGCTCATGGCGGCATTTTATTTATTGATGAAATAGGTGAAATGGATGCTATGCTGCAAAATAAGCTGCTGAAAGTATTAGAAGATAAGCGGGTAACTTTTGATTCCGCTTATTATGATCCTTCTGATCCTAATGTTCCAAAATATATTAAAAAGCTGTTTGAAGATGGTGCACCTGCTGACTTTATTTTGATTGGTGCCACCACGCGCGATGCTTCTGACATAAATCCGGCGATACGATCTCGTTGTGCTGAAATTTATTTTGAACCATTAACGCCCAAACACATTGAAGAGATTGTTTATAATGCCGCAAGTAAATTAGGTGTAGTGCTGGAACCCGATGTATCTGCTTTAATTAGTGAATATACCATAGAGGGGCGTAAGGCGATTAATATTTTGTCCGACGCCTTTGGCTTGGCTCTATACCGCTCAGCTGATCAGGATAAAGTGGCCATTACGAGTGATGATGTCTATAAAGTGGTGCAGGTTAGCCGCTTAACTCCTTTTGTAAGCCTTAAGGCTGCGAACAGAGGGGTAGTGGGTAAAGTCTTTGGACTCGGGGTCGCTGGTTACCTTGGCTCTGTATTAGAAATTGAAGCGGTATCTTTTGCAGCTTCAGAAAAGGGTAAAGGACATATGCGTTTTAATGATACTGCAGGAAGTATGGCAAAAGATTCTGTGTTTAATGCAGCAGCTGTTGTTCGCAAGATAACAGGTGAAGATTTAGCCAATTATGATGTTCATATTAATGTTATTGGCGGTGGCCGTATTGATGGACCATCGGCAGGTACAGGTATCCTGGCAGCCATTATTTCAGCAATTACTGGGAAACCAATCAGACAAGATGTAGCTGTTACAGGAGAAATCTCGATTCAGGGTAAAGTAAAAGCGGTAGGCGGTGTGTTTGAAAAAGCATATGGCGCTAAACAGGCCGGCATTACTACAATGATTATTCCAAAAGAAAATGAAAAGGATATTCCCCAGGAACATTTGGGTTTAAAAATTTGTCCCGTAGATGATGTAGAAGAAGCATTAGCGATTCTACTTACGGATGCAGAACAAAAAAGCGCATAGAGAGATGGGGGGGAGGTAGCTTATTGTTAGATAGAATACCACCACAAAATATTGAAGCCGAGCAGGCAGTACTTGGCGCTATGCTGATTGAGCGGGAAGCTATATCCAAAGTTGCTGAGTTACTAAGACCAGAGGATTGCTATCGAGAAGCTCATCGGCTCATCTATAACGCCATGCTGGAACTTTTTAATAAAAATGATGCTGTGGATATGGTTACTGTAATCGAATTTCTGCGTAAAGAGGACAAGCTGGAAGCTGCAGGGGGAATCGCCTATGTAACTTCATTGGCGAACAGTGTGCCTACTGCTGCGAATGTATTGTATCATGCGAGAATCGTGGAAGAAAAAGCTCTTCTGCGCCAACTGATTAATGCTGCTACTAACATTGCTGGCATGGGCTATGAAGGCAGCGAAGAAGTAGCAAGCATATTGGACAGTGCTGAAAAAATGATATTGTCTGTATCCAGTCGTAAAATGGGTGGCGAGTTTACACCGATCAAAAGTATCATTTTTGATGCATTTAATAAAATTGAACAGTTATATGCTTCCAAAGGCAGTATCACCGGTTTATCCACAGGGTTTAAAGACTTAGATAAGCTTACATCCGGCTTACAGCCTTCTGACCTGATTCTTATTGCTGCGCGTCCCAGTATGGGAAAAACAGCCTTTGTACTGAATATTGCTCAACATATCGGTATCGCTGAAAAAAAGGCCGTGGCATTCTTCAGTCTGGAAATGTCCAAGGAACAATTGGTACAGCGTATGCTATGCGCTGAATCGGCGATTGATTCCCAGAGACTGCGTATTGGTGAATTAGAGGCTAAAGATTGGACCAAGCTAGTCAGCGGTGCAGATCGACTGTCAGCAGCTCCTATTTTTATCGATGATACAGCAGGCATTAGCGTAATGGAAATGCGCTCGAAGGCAAGACGATTAAAGATAGAACATAACTTAAGTTTGATTATTATTGACTACTTGCAGCTTATGCAAGGGAGTGGCAAGGGGAAGGGGAGCGAAAATCGTCAGCAAGAGATTTCAGAGATATCCCGTTCTTTAAAAGCCTTAGCCAGAGAGATTAATGTTCCTGTTATCGCTTTGTCCCAGCTGAGCCGCAGCGTAGAGTCCAGACAAGTAAAAAAACCGATGCTCAGCGATCTTAGAGAGTCTGGGTCACTAGAGCAGGATGCGGATATTGTAGCTTTTTTATATCGGGATGATTATTATAATCCTGATAGTGAACAAAAAAATATTACAGAAGTGATTATTGCCAAACATCGTAATGGTCCCGTTGATACAGTTCAGTTATTCTTCCATAAGCAATTTACCAAATTTAGTGATTTATCTAAACTGCCAGGGTAGAGGAGAGCGATTATATCTCCTCTATTTTTTTATGTTCAATAGTCCTTTTTCTATTACGTTCATAAACATCATATAAAGATAACGAATGATTTGCTGAGACCAGGTAGCATACTATAAATTTAACAACATATAGTATTTCCTTATGGAAAGTTGAGAATGAAGTGCGGATTCGATGAATATAATAAAAGTTATCGTAAAAAATCCGAACGATAGAAGACGAAAGCTTAATAACATTCGAAAAGTTATTGACACTTCGGGTGCTAAGTGCTATGCTATGTAAGGGAAAAAATCTTGAATTCAAGTGTTGGTTTATTAGGGTAAATTATGATTGAATTTTATGATCCAGGACAAAATAAGTATGTAATTTATAAACAACTTATTAACAAAGTTATCCACAAGTTGTGGATAAACAATTAGAAATATAGTGAAAGAAAAGGCACTGAAGCAAATTTGATGTACAAAGTGTTTGTAAAATTTGTGGATAAAATAGTGGCTTATCCAGATCGCAGCCAAATGATGAAGCGATAAAAAATGGTATTCTCAGCAGAGCGTAATGTTTGTTTTGGATATTCCTATTATCTTCGCCATATTGATCACATTATGGCTAGGTTTGATTTATAGATAGTAACTTATTCTTATTATAGAAGAGAATAGGATGCAAAAGTTCAGATAGAGCAAAGAAGCAATTGGACTTTTGGCAACATTATTTTAAAAAGATGGGAAGGGTGAGTTTTTATGCCAGCAGTAGTAGTAATGGGAACCCAGTGGGGCGATGAAGGTAAAGGAAAGATCGTTGATTATTTGGCAGAGAAAGCTGATGTAGTTGCTCGTTATCAGGGCGGCAATAATGCAGGTCATACTGTAGTAGTAGAAGGTAAACAATTTAAACTACAGCTATTGCCATCAGGAATTTTATATAAAGGTAAGACTTGTGTTGTTGGTAATGGTGTGGTCGTTGATCCGGGAGTCATATTAAAAGAAATTAAAGGTATGCAGGAAAAAGGCATTGATACTTCAGGATTAAAAATTTCGAATCGGGCTCATGTCATTATGCCTTATCATCGTTTATTGGATGAAGTGGAAGAAACTTATCGTGGTGATCACAAAATTGGTACGACCAAAAGAGGTATTGGTCCATGTTATATGGATAAAAACTCTAGATGTGGAATTCGTATCGTAGACCTAATGGATGAAGAAGAGTTTTCTGAAAAGCTCAAGCGGAATATCGAGGCCAAAAATCATTTACTAGAGGCAGTATATGGTGTAAAAGGTTTTGATTATGAAGCTGTGAAAAAAGAATATTTAGGTTACGCAGATGAATTACGATCTCATGTTTGTGATACATCGGCAGTTTTAAATAAAGCCTTAAAAGAAGGCAAGAAAGTACTCTTTGAAGGTGCCCAGGCAACCTTATTGGATTTGGATCATGGAACCTATCCATATGTTACATCATCTCACCCTATTGCTGGTGGTGTATGTGTAGGGGCAGGTATTGGACCTACTAAGATCGACAAAGTGGTTGGTGTGGTAAAAGCTTATACGACCCGTGTTGGCGAGGGACCATTTCCTACAGAATTATTTGACGAAGTCGGCAATCACATTAGAGACAGAGGTCAGGAGTATGGTACGGTCACTGGTCGTCCTCGCCGTTGCGGCTGGCTGGATGGCAGTGTAGTTGGTTATGCTGGCAGATTAAGCGGTATTGATTATATGGCGATCACGCGATTAGATATCTTGGATGAATTGCAAACCGTAAAGCTGTGTGTTGGTTATAAATATAAAGGCAAGTTACTGGAGGAATTCCCTGCTAGTTTAAAAGTATTGGCAGAAGTAGAAGCAATCTATGAAGAGCTTCCAGGCTGGCAAAGTGATACCACCAGCGTTCGTAATTATGAGGATTTGCCTTTAAATGCTCGTCGTTACTTGGAACGTTTGAGCGAAGTGGCAGATATTAAGATTGGTATCGTATCGGTAGGACCTGGTCGTGATCAAACTATTATTGTACATGAGATTTTTGCATAAAAATTGAAATAGGTCTGATGACTAAACGAATCTAAGACTCCCAGCTTCTGTATGTGGGAGTCTTAGATGCCTAAGTCCGGTAATAAGTACGCCAACGTTGGCGTTAAAAATCGGTAGCAAGTCTTTTTATTAATGTATGTAGGTGATGTAAATGGCAGCGTTATTATTGGAGGATATCGTTAGTACTTTTTGCCTTACAATAGTAGATACCAACTCTTCTCTTAATCGTCCCGTCAAAGTATCTGATATCAATCGCCCGGGTCTTGCCTTAGCGGGTTATCTGCAGCATTTTGATGAAGAACGTATCCAAGTCATCGGTACAACGGAAATCGCATTCTTGAGCACATTAAGTGAAACATTGGCTGAGGAGCGATGGCTGGCGTTTATTAATCTGCGTTTTCCCGGTCTGATTATCACTCGCAGCATACAGATTCCTGAACGTTGGCTGCAATTAGCCGCAGAACGTCAATTGCCAGTTTTCCGCACTCATTTACCGACAACTCGTTTTATCGCCCAGCTAACGAATTATCTGGAGCATAAACTAGCGCCAAGTACTACGATTCATGCCGTATTGGTGGATGTACATGGTGTAGGCACCTTAATTATTGGAGAAAGCGGTATCGGGAAAAGTGAAACGGCATTAGATCTTATTAAGCGAGGGCATCGATTAGTCGCAGATGATGCTGTCGATGTTATCTGCAGTGACGAAAATATACTGACTGGTACTGCACCGGAAGTTCTGCGCCATGTCATAGAAGTTAGAGGGCTTGGCATATTAAATGTTAAAGCTTTGTTCGGCATTGGTGCAGTTCGTCCCAGTCAGAAAATCAATTTGGTAATTCAGCTTGAAGAGTGGGTACAGGGTAAAGCCTATGATCGCCTTGGTCTTGAAGAAGAGCAGCATGAGATTCTTGGCGTGGGATTGCCATGCAAAACCATTCCCGTACGTCCTGGGCGCAACTTATCCAACATTATTGAGGTAGCGGCGATGAATTATCGCCTTAATAAATCAGGCTATAATGCAGTGGAAGATTTTATTGAAAAACAGAAAAAATTCTGTTTGCCTGATTCTCAAGAATAATGGCTTAAGAAAATTGAAGTTTTGCTTTACATAAGTATAACTGAGTCTTAAAAGGCTTGAATAAAAAAGAAGTCTTTAAGAACTGAGAAAATGCATGCTTGCAAGATGAAAGAGCAGCTACATTCAAGGCTAAGGAATAAATCTCCAGCTCATTTACGAGATTGCATCCTTAGCCTTGTACTGATAAAGCGAAAAAATGAGTTTTTTGACGTGTATGATGAGAATACCATAAAAAAGAAGTTGACAGTAATGGGATATTACTATATAATCATATCTTGTGAGAGCGAGATGGTTCACTAGCTCAGTTGGTAGAGCACCTGACTTTTAATCAGGGTGTCCCGCGTTCGAGCCGCGGGTGAGCCACCATTTATGGCCCGTTGGTCAAGCGGTCAAGACACCGCCCTTTCACGGCGATAACGGGGGTTCGATTCCCCCACGGGTCACCAAATACGGGCGATTAGCTCAGCTGGGAGAGCGCCTGCCTTACAAGCAGGATGTCGGCAGTTCGATCCTGTCATCGCCCACCATCTTTCCTTTACAATATATTATGGCCCAGTAGTTTAGCGGTTAGAATGCCGCCCTGTCACGGCGGAGGTCGTCGGTTCAAATCCGATCTGGGTCGCCATTATCCTGCCTCGATAGCTCAGTCGGTAGAGCAGAGGACTGAAAATCCTCGTGTCGACAGTTCGATTCTGTCTTGAGGCACCACTTATGGTTCACTAGCTCAGTTGGTAGAGCACCTGACTTTTAATCAGGGTGTCCCGCGTTCGAGCCGCGGGTGAGCCACCATTTATGGCCCGTTGGTCAAGCGGTCAAGACACCGCCCTTTCACGGCGATAACGGGGGTTCGATTCCCCCACGGGTCACCAAATACGGGCGATTAGCTCAGCTGGGAGAGCGCCTGCCTTACAAGCAGGATGTCGGCAGTTCGATCCTGTCATCGCCCACCATTTGCAATTATAAACCTCATGCTGAGAAGGCATGAGGTTTTTTACGTAAAGAGGCAGTAGAAATTCTGATTCAACTGAGACCTTTAAGGTATCTGAAGACTTGGCGTAGGCCAAGTCTTTCTTATGTTATATACATAAATTTCTGAAAACATTGAATTCTGATGCTAAATTAGCAGAAAAATGGAGGATTTTGTAATATTATCTAGAATATACTATTTGGTGTGGATAAATTTTAGAGAGAAAAGTAGAGAAGTTTAAAACTTATCTAGAGGGAGCGAATTATGGAAAAAAAACGGTTGCCAATCGTAGTACAGCTTACCTGTATGTTTATCCTGGTTATTGTTTTATTAGTTTCAGTATTGGGTTTTACGGTGTACAAATTAAAGGATAGTGGTCATGACACAGAAGAATTAGTACAGAATACAGTAACAAGAGCAAACCTTTTGAAAGCGGGCCATTTGGAGTTTACTGGAGCACTTCTGGATATGCGCGGTTATTTATTCTATGCGGATGGTGCTTCCTATGAACAGGGATATCGGGAAAAAATAAAGAAGAGCAGTGAGTTGGCAAGAGAATATGATAATACGTCTACCATAGCAGAGACGAAGGCAGAAGGAGCACTGTTAGCAAAATTAGTTGATGATTATGTGAATTTAGGTGATAAGGTTATTGCAGCTAAAAAGGTAAACGCTCCTAATCTAAATCAACTCACAAGCCAAGGACGGCAGCTGGTCTTAGACATTGATAATCAATTTCGAAAAGTTGATGGACTTCAACAAAAATACTTGAGAGAAAGAGGGGCTGCTGCACTGGAACACGCTACCAGTAATGCTGCTACAGCTGTAATATATAGCTGTATTATCTCTCTAGCTGTAATTATCATGGCTATTTGGTACAGCAGGAATTTGGCCAGACGCCTGAAAACTATTAATGCTGAATTATCCGAGGTTGGTAAACTCAATCTTACAGGGAATGATATCTATCCTACGCGAAATGATGAAATCGGTGATATGGGAATTATCGTCATTGAGATGAAGAAGGCACTGAAAGGCTTCGTTTCTCAAATTGCTCATAGCAGCCAGATATTAAATACGACGAGTGGTGTACTTAGCGATTCTGTAAGTGATCAATTAAAAGCAGTAGAGACAGTTGCCGAAAGTGTAACTAGTATTGCGGCAGGTTCTTCGCAGAACGCAGATAATATCAGCAATATTTCAGCCACGATGGAGGAAATATCAGCAAGTTCAGAAGAAATAAATGCCAGTACAGCAGAAGCAAGCATGAGTGCCCAAAATGCTGTTGCTGAAGCCGCTAAAGCCATGGACATGCTGGCTCAGACGGTGATTCAGAATGAATCTATCAGCTGTTCTATGAATGAAATTACAAATATTACAACGAAATTGGATCAAGGATCAGAGAAGATTAAAGGGATCGTTGATTTAATTAATGCCATTGCTGGTCAGACCAATCTGTTAGCTTTAAATGCTGCTATCGAAGCTGCACGTGCTGGAGAAGCTGGCCGCGGCTTTGCTGTGGTAGCAGAAGAAGTAAGAAAATTAGCGGAACAAAGTTCGCATGCAACAGATGATATTGCTAAAATTATTCATAACATGGGAAATGAAATACATGTTGCAGTTACCACAGTAAGAAAGGCCAATCAGGAAGTCGAAAAAGGCCAAAATTCTACAATTGCTACCCAGAAGGGTTTTACTATCATTATTGAAAAAATGGATACTGTAAAAAATGAGATTGAACATGTTGCCGCAGCTGTACATGAAACATCTCAAGGTATACAGACCGTAGTCTCTAGTGTAGAGAATATTACTACTGTGGCACATGCCACTTCATCAAGTGCAGAAATTGTCGCTGCTTCTGCTGAAGAGCAAACAGCCCGAATGCATGAAATTGACACCAATGCAGCCAGTTTAGAACAGTTGGCTGTAGAAATGATGGAGATTGTGAAGCGATTTAAGGTGTAACGAAGTAAATCATAGATCGTTAACGAAAGTTAATCCCTACAATTTTTTCATGGAATCATAAAACTCTGCCATAATGGCAGAGTTTTATTGGCAACTCAACAGCGCGTTCCTGCATCGGGCAGATTTTAGTAATAACATAAGAAATTTTATTTTATAATAATTTAAATCGCTTATATTTATTGCGATTTATTTCGATATAATATGGAGAATATGGGAAAAATGGCAATGATTTTAAAAAAGGGAGAAACTTAAAATTTTGCAGAAAATGTAGGAGGAAAAATGAACAAACAACGATTCCCAATTAGGATGCAATTAGCTGGTATGTTTACAGTAGTATCAGTCTTATTGCTATTAGTATTAGGCTATACGTTATATGAATTTAAGCAGGCAGGTAGTGATACAGAGGTTATTGTGAACCAGACGGCTGTTAGACTGATCACCGTTAAAAATGCCCAAACGGAATTCACACGAGCCCTGCTCGATATGCGTGGTTATTTATTTTATCCAGATGGTGCTGCCTATGAACAAGGATATCGTGACAAAATTAATAACAGTTTAGCAATGGTACGGGAAGTTAAACCACAATTGAAGCTGCCAGAAGCACAGGAAAAAGCAGAAGCGTTAGAAAAATTGTTAAATCAGTATATGGTGTACGCGGATACCCGATTGTTTCCTGCTCGCAAGGCCAATGATCCAAGCTGGTTTGCCATAGCAGGTGAAGGCAGGTCTATGGTGCAGGAGATTGATGCTGATTTCTTGCAATTATCGGATATTCAGAAAAAATATTTAGAGCAAAGCGGTATGAGGGTATTAGAGTCTTCCAAAACGAGCAGTAACCTGGCTGCTGCAGGCAGTATCGTTATTGTAATAGTGGTTTTTGGGGTAGCATTTTGGTATAGCGGCAATCTGGCAAGGCGATTGGGGAATATTAGCGCCGATTTAAAGGAAGTGGGTACTCTTAATCTGCTTGGCACGGATTTAATTCCAACGCGAAATGATGAAATTGGTGATATGGGCCTTGTAATTAACAATATGCGTCATTCACTTAAAGAGTTTGTTAAGCAAATTGCCAACAACAGCCAAACATTAGCAGCATCCAGTGAAGAGCTAAGTGCTACCGTATCAGAACATGTAAAGTCGGTAGACATTGTAGCACAAAGTATAAGTGAGATTGCTGCGGGGGCTGCGGAAAATGCTGATAATATAAGCAGTATCTCAGCTACCTTAGAAGAAATGTCAGCCAGTTCAGAGGAAATTAATGCTGGAGCTGCTGAGGTAAATGCAAGCACACAAAATGCAGTAGCAGAAGCTGGCAGGGGCATGGAAATGCTAACAGAGGTAGTCTGTCAAAATGAACACATTAATCAATCAATGAATGAAATTTCAGTTGTGACAACCAAGTTATCACAGGGATCGGAAAAAATCAAAGGTATCGTCACTGTAATTGATGGAATTGCTGCTCAGACCAATCTGTTGGCACTCAATGCAGCAATTGAAGCAGCCAGAGCCGGTGAAGCGGGCCGCGGCTTTGCAGTAGTGGCTGATGAAGTGCGTAAATTGGCAGAGCAAAGTGCGACTGCTACGCAGAACATTGCTGAAATTATTGACAATATGGGGGAAGAAATTAATTTCGCCGTAACTACAGTAGAGAAAGCCAACCAGGATGTACTTAAAGGGAAGGAATCAGCTGTTACGACCCAAGATGGCTTTAAAGTCATTCTTGAGAAGTTAGATGGGGTTAAGACTGGTGTAGAACAAATCGCAGTTGCTGTGGAAGAAACGGCTAAAGGTACTCAAACCATGGTAGTTAGTATCGAAAATATAAGCAGCGTGGCGCAAAAAACATCTGAAAGCTCTGGAACAGTAGCTGCGTCCTCAGAAGAACAAAATGCAGGTATGCATGAAATCAATCAGAATGCTGTAAATTTAGCTAAGTTAGCTACTGATATGATGGAAATCGTAAATAAGTTTAAAATATAGGTAGAGAGAAGCTAAATAAGTACTTGTTATAAAGGCAAGTAGAAAAGGTTGATAATAACAAACTGGCCATGTCTGTTTTGCAGAATGGTCAGTTTTTCTTATAATTTACATAGTCATAAGAGGACTATGGGAAATTGTCACAGAATGGTATAATATCATAAATAATGAGAAAGATTGTAATATTTTGGCTAGGTTTATAATGGATAATCTTACTAGTAAGTTTACATTTACGTCACAAGAAATGGAAAATAGAGCTTAGATGTAATGGAGAGCTTCCAATCAATCATTATCTTCTCTTTTGGACAAGATGAGATATTATATAAACAAACCGAAGGAGGTATGCCTCTTGAACAATGTTAAACCAATTTTAACAGAAGACTTTAAACGGGAAGCAGCAGTATTACATCATAACTATGAAAGAATAATGCGTGAATTAGGCATAGGAAAAAGTGTACTCTTTCGTTATTTTTATCAAACCATTACCTCCCAGGAATCTTCTTTTTTTGAAGACGGAAAACGATTACTGGAACTGCCACAAAGTGGAGAGCATAAAAATCAATATGAAATGAACATGGAATTATTAAAGCATATTAATAATCTTGAAAACAAATTGTTACATATAGAGAAAAAGCATAAAGCCATTATTGATAATGTTAAAGGCGTTATATTTCAGACCGATAAAGAGGGATTCTGGACGTTTTTGACCCCTGCTTGGACAAAAATCACAGGTTTTGGCATTGAGGAATGTATCGGTACATCCTTTTTAAATTATGTATATCCGGAAGATCGTGAATTTCATCATAGACAGTTTTTAGCGGTTATCAGGAGGGAAAGATCTTTTTGCCGCTACGAGATTCGTTACTCAACTAAGAAGGGTGAATTTCGCTGGATGGAAATTTACACCCGGCTTACAACCGATGAATACGGAAATATCATGGGCACTTTAGGTACGTTACATGATATTACATTCCAGAGAAAGACAGAAAAGATGCTTCACTTAGCATATGAATTGCGGCGTAGAAGTGATTTTCTGAATGATATTATCATGGGAAGTATGGCCGTTGATGAAGTGTCTAAAGAATACATGCAAACAATTGGCCTGGATATTTCCCGGCCGTTATTCTGCTGTTTAGTGGTCAGTAAGGGATTCATCGGCAGGGAAAAAGAGCAGAATAGCATCATTGAAGTACTGGGTGATGAAAATAATTGCATTGTATGGAATTGTCGCAATGATATAGGCGTTATATACCAGGGAGTTGAAGAAGGTCCAGAGGATGTGGAGAATAGTGTTTGTTTTGCTCATTCCTTGATGGAAAAAATTCGTCAGTGTGACCCTCAGCTAAAGGTGGTAATTGGCGTTAGTGGTATACAAACAGGCTTTGATAGCATTAGAAAGACGTACTGGCAAGGATGGAGCGCAACAATTGCCGCTCAATGTCAAAATAAAGAAGAAGGTATTTATCATTATAAAGATTTGGGTATTCTACAGCTTCTGGTAAAGAATATAGGGAATGAAGGAGCTGATGAATTCGTGCAGGAACAGATCGGTAAGCTGATACTATATGATCGAGAGAAAGGAACTAATTTTTTAGACACTCTGGAAGAGATCCTGCAGAATTCTAATTTAAAAAAAACAGCTGAGAAAATGTTTCTTCATCCTAAAACAGTCGTTTTTCGTAAACAGCGTATTGAGAAAATATTAGGCGTATCCATTGATTTGTTTGAGAATCGACTTGCCCTTGCAGTAGCACTTAAATTGCATGCTGTTAGTCGAGTTCTCAAGAAAAACTAAAAAGATACAACATTTGTATCTTTTAGGGATAAGGATTTCTTATAATTCTATTCGAAAATTAGCTTGCAGAGATAATAGAATATAGATCAATACTGAATTATACTTATATAGTGGTGAATAATAGTATAATTAAAAATTTTGCACTTATAAAATAATTATCAGTGAGCGATAAGAACATCGGCATAGATTGCAAAATGACACGAATAGAGATTGTATAATTGTTTACATTTATATTTACATTTTAAGCAAACCTTCCGAAAGGTAGGGACGCAAAGCCGTGGGTCTAAAGATACTATTATTCTATGACTGCCAGGTTGCATCATATATTATTTGATGTACCTGTCATTTTTTTTTATTTGAGGGGGATTTTTTTATGGAAGATCAAAAAAAAATTGATAGTGATGTGACAGGGCAAGAATTAGACGAACTAATTTGTGATATTTTTGAGATTCTCAAGGAAATTGAGACGATTAATAAGAAGCGTTTAGATAAGGAAACTCCTAATACCAGTAAGTGAGAACTACTATTTCTAACTTAGTATGTAGAGGTGTAATATATGTTTTCTAGCTTACCCAGTGAAGAAATTCTACAAAAGATGTTTTTCATTTCACAGCGCTTAGTGGGCTATGATGGTGTGGAGGATGTCTTAGACTATATAGCAAAGACCGCTGTTATCATTACCAGGGCTGATGCTGTGATCATCAGAGATTTTGATCTTGAAAATGGGAGCCTCACCATTGTTAAAAGCTATGGGCTTTCCAAAAACTATTTATCTCAGCCACCGATTCGCCTTGGGGAAGGAGTCATTGGCGGTGTAGTGGCGGATGGTAAACCATTCATACATGAGGATATTACACAAGTGATGAATTGGAGCAATAAGGAAGCTGCCAGCATGGAAGGTATAGGATCGGTAGTAAGCGTGCCGTTAAAGGGAAAAGAAAGCAGTAATGGGTGCATTACGGTAATGAGAAAAAAAATCGAACCATTTTCGGAACAAGAAATCTTTCTGCTAAATATGTTTGGCTTACAAGCAAGTGAGGCGATAAAAATTGTAAAACTTGTCAATGCCTTACAAAAGCAAGCAATGTATGACTGCCTTACTAATATATATAATAAAAATGCTTTAAACACAGTTCTGGAAAAGAACCTTTCGCTTTCGAAACGGTATTCCACAGCAATGAGTATTATCTTTATTGATATTGACAATTTTAAGCATTTTAATGATACCCATGGGCATCTGCTAGGTGATAAGCTCCTTTGTGATTTTGTACAGGTTCTTAAAAGAGGCTGCCGGAAATCAGATTCCATCGGTCGGTTCGGAGGTGAAGAATTTGTCATACTAGCACCGCATACTGACAAGAAAAAAGCCATGATTTTTGCTAATAAACTGAGGAAAGCAGTGGAAAAAAGCAGGTTTATTGGCAAGGGTGGTAGTGAGAATTCCATTACCTTTAGTGCAGGAGTATCTTCCTTTCCTGTAGACGGTGATACGATTTACGATTTATTAAAAAAAGCGGATAATGCGATGTACCAGAGTAAAATGGCAGGACGAAATAGGATTACATCATGGACGGATGAATTCGATCATGAGAATTTGGATGAAGGGAAGAAATTAGCGCATGAATTTAAATAAAAAATTAATGATTTTAAGTATTATACCAACCATACTATTTATCCTAATTAGTTGTTTTTATCTTATTCCCAAAACAAAAGAAAATATCTATCTTGAAAAAGATCTGCAAATAAAAAATAACGTAGAGCTTGCTTATTCTATCGTTGATTACTATTATACTCTTTCTAAAACAGGAATCATAACAACCCAAGAAGCGCAAGAAAAGGCGAAAGAAGCAACCAGCAAAATGCGTTATGGCAATGACGGCTATTTTTGGATTGACAATGACCAGTACATCAATCTTATGCATGCCACCAAACCCGAAACTGTTGGGCAAAACAGAAACAATACCCAGGACGCAAAAGGCAATTACATGGTTAAGGAATATATTGAGGGAGCACTTCAACATAAGTCTGAGGGATATTATAGTAATTTTTGGTTCCCTAAACCCAATGAAACAGATGCCTCTTCCAAGCGCGGTTATGTGAAACTATTTGAACCATGGGGATGGATTATTTGTACAGGGATCTATGTAGACGATGTTGAGAAAATAGTTTCGAATGAGATTCATGCTATTATTTTACTTAACGTTATTTTACTCGCAATTACCTTACTGTTTGCTTATTCCTTTTCAAGAAAAGCGATTGTTAATCCTATAAAGAATATAATCGTTAAAATAACTGAGATTTCCAATAGTGGTGGGGATTTGACACAAAAGATCCAAGTCAAGAGCAAGGATGAATTGGGACAGTTAGCATCTGCGGTAAATAATATGACGGATAATTTAGGACAGCTGATCAGGCAAGTAGCGCAAACCACGGAACAAGTATCCGCATCATCGGAGGAACTGACGGCCAGTGCGGGCCAATCATCCCAGGTGGCAAATCAAATTTCAGCAGTTATTACAGAAGTTGCAGCGGCGGCGGAGCAGCAGAATGATACAACCAATCATGTAGTTCAAATCGTTGAACGCATGTCCCGTAGTGTACAGCAGGCTGTCGACAATACCAATCTAGCAGCCGAGGAATCAAATCAGACGGCCAGGGCAGCAAAAGAGGGCGTAACGTCCATCGAAGCCACCATCGGTCAGATGAACTATATTGAACGAACGGTCGTAAAATCAGCAGGCCTCGTTGATAAATTGGGGGATCGGTCGAAAGAAATCGGACAAATCGTAAGCACAATAGCCAATTTAGCCAATCAAACCAATCTACTGGCTCTAAACGCTGCTATCGAAGCCGCACGGGCAGGTGAACAAGGGAAAGGCTTTGCCGTAGTGGCAGAAGAAGTGAGAAAGCTGGCCGAGCAATCAGAAATTGCTACGGAACAGATTCGGCGATTAATCAGTGAAACCCAGGAAGATACTGAAAAAGCGGTAGCTGCGATGAATGAAGGCACGCTGGCCGTTAAGCAGGGAACGGAAAGTATTAGTGTTACAGGTAAGGCTTTCGCTGAAATCGATTCTTTGGTACATAAGGTAACGAATGAGATTCAGAGGACTGTTGCGGCCATTCAGGATATCGCGGCAGGAGCCAAACAGGTAGCATCCTCTATGGAGGAACTGGGCGGGATAAGTAATCAAACAGCGGGTAGGACCCAGACCGTTTCCGCTTCCACAGAAGAACAGACTGCATCGATTGAAGAAATTGCTGTGGCCAGTGAAGCCTTATCGCAACTGGCAGAAAAACTTCAAAGGGAAATCGTCGAATTTAAGGTCTAAAACAAAAACACATCAAATAGACCTTAAATTTGATGTGACATGAAATTATTGTCATTCATTGCTATTCCTGTGCTGATATGTTATAATAATTACCGTTGGGATACCAACCAATCATGACAGAGAGAAGAACCTTTGTCAGTATCTCAATTCTTAAATACAGTGTGCGGGTGTAGCTCAGTGGTAGAGTACCGGCTTCCCAAGCCGTGGGTCGAGGGTTCGAATCCCTTCACCCGCTCCAGTAAATTCAAGCCTTCCGGCATTTTGTCGGAAGGCTTTTTTAGCTTTTGTATGTTACTTTGTATGTTATGACGCTTTCTAGGAAGAGTAAGAAATGAAAAAAGAATTTTTAGCTGATCTAGGTATTAGAAATACTTCTAATACCTAGATCATGTTACTGTGGGCGGAGTCTTATATGGATACCAAGGAGCAACTTTATTAACCCTCCGTTATTGCCACTTAACCTCTGCAGATAATAAGTTTGCTTCTTTTAGGTGGGGGACATGTCATCCTAAATCCTAAAATAAGTCAAATTTAAAATAACTCAAGCCTGACCCTGTAGGGCTCTGTGACCCTGTAGGACTCTGCTGCAGGAGGATATTTGTTGAGTCGTTAATATATGATGCACCGCCTTACCTTAATTGGTAGGGCGGTGCTTTTTTTTGTGAGTGAAGATAATTTACTGCATCATTAAATTATAGTTTTTATAACTTATAACTGCAAAAGAGAAGATATTAAATTCTGGTTCACATCTATCCAAAATCTAACTTACATGTACGGATAAAGAGTGAAGAATAATCTGCATTTAGTAGTTTAATTTATTATTACTACGGAATGTGTATTAGTGAAAGCCGATATACAGGATACACATAGTGGAAATAAGAGGTCCTTGGCTATATTGGTTTTTAAAAATAATTGGAGGTAATTTATTTATGTATGAAATGGATCAATATACGGTGTCACTATTGCATTTTGAGGATGGGTTGAAAGATGAAAGTGGTAAAGTATGGATAGCTAATGGCGGAGCTGGTACAAGTACAGCTCAAAGAAAGTTTGGTAGTGGCTCACTATACCTTAATGGTTCAGGTCAATACCTAACAACGGCTAATAGCTCAGAGTTTGATTTTCAGTCTGCAGATTTTACAATTGACTGGTGGGAATACAGGACTTCTAACGCTAATTTAAAAACCTGTTTTGCACGTGACACATCAGTCTATTATCCTTATGGTTGTGGTATTTCAAGGGATGGTATTATTAGTTTTGATGTTATGGCCGGTGGGAGTGTTAAATTGGGGAACATTGTTCTTAATGCTTGGACTCATTATGCGATATGTCGGAAAAATAATACGTATTATGGATTTCAGAATGGTGAGCTTATAACTACAATGTACACTCCAACAAGTATACAAGTTTCTTCATTGAGCCCATCCATAGGAAGATTTAATAACAACAACTATTTTGAGGGATATATTGATGAGTTCCGTATTTCAAATATAGCCCGATGGACTTCAAATTTTATTCCTCCTGCATCTAATAATCCACCAAGCAACCTAACTGCAACCGCAGATGATTCAAAAGTCACTCTTTCATGGACTGCAGTGGATGGAGCTGCAGGTTACAATGTCAAACGCTCAACAACTGCAGGTGGTCCATATACAACGATTGCTACTAACGTACCTGATACAAGTTATATTGATACCACAGTGACTAATGGTACTACCTATTACTATGTAGTAACTGCAGTGGATAGCTCTAGTAATGCAAGTGATAATTCGAATGAGGCATCTGCAACCCCACAGGCTCCAAGTGGACATGGATTGCTACGGATTACTATGAGCGATTCTAGCGAACGAGAATATAAGTTGTCCGTGTCTGAAATTGATGATTTTGTTACATGGTTCAATCGTACTATTGGTACTGGCACTACAGGATATATGTTTAATAAGGCAGTACAGAATAGTAAAGAATATTTGTCCTTTGAAAAGATCATTAGTTTTGAAGTGATACCACTAACTGAATAGAGCTGGCGTTTCGGCAAACACTAAGCACCGTCTTATCTTAATTGGTAGGGTGGTGCTTTTTTATTAGAACTAGTCAAAGAATTATAGTGTTACGATACTTGGTGCAACAGAGTTAATTATATTGTACCGAAATGGTGTTCAGGGTGCTTTTTCTTATGTCTAAAATGATTATTGTCCTCCTCGTTTAATAATCATTACCAAAAGAATGTATATTAGTGAAAGTCGATATATAGGAAACACACAATTTAATAGAGTTCCTTGGGTATGTCGATTTTAAGAATAAAAAGTGGGAGGTAATAATTTATGTATGAGATTGATGAGTATACGATATCGTTATTGCATTTTGATGATGGGTTAAAGGATGAGTGTGGTAATAGTTGGGGTGGCGACGATACAGTCCAATATAGTAGTAATGTAAAGGAAGTTGGCACTAAATCTATTTTATTTAACAATCCTGCTGCAAAAATTTATCCAAATGAGTATAAGAAATTTTCCTGTTTAAATATTAATGGCACATTTAGCGTGGATTTTTGGGTATACCCACAAAAAGTTGATAATAAACCGGTAATTTTTGGGATGAAATTCAACAATAATATCTTAAATGTGTTTGAAATGAATATCATGCCAAATAGTATTTTACAATTTGGGACAAACCACCCTTCGGATGGAGCTTGGGTTACTCACGATACTACAAATTTAATCCATATAAATGAATGGAATCACATTTATATGGCCATAACACTAGATACAATTTATATCGCAATTAACGGAAAGATAGAAACATATCCCAATGACTTTTCTAAATATGATAAGTTAACAGAGTTATCGATAGGTAATCGGTGTAAGAACCTAGGGGATGGATATGCATTTAATGGGTATATTGATGAATTTCGAATATCAAATGTTGTACGTTGGACTTCTAATTTTGACCCTAATCCTAAAGTAGGCAAAGCCTTTCTAATTGTTACTATGTCAGATGAAATACAAAAAGAATATGATCTCTCAATAGATGAAATTAATACCTTTATTAGTTGGTATGATAATCGATCCATTGGAAATGGTTTACCTCATTATGCTTTTAATAAAGATTTTAACTTAGGGCCATTTCAAAGCCGCAAAGACTATTTAGTTTTTGATAAGATTCAAAACTTTGAAGTAATGGAATATACGAAGTAGATATAATGGTTTTATAACATGGCGTAACAACTCGATAGTCAATATGATGTAATAGGAGAAAATCCGCTTAAACAAAAGACGAATTTCCTATAGAGGAAGTCCGTCTTTTGTTATTTTTTCTATTATTTCCGCTGGTTCATCCGGCGATTTTTCCTGTTTATCTGGTGGTAGTTTAACATGTCCAAGTCTATGGCTTACGTCCATGAATGCCATTCCAGTTGCTAAAAGTTTAGTGGCATGAGGATGGCGTAGGGCATGGAAATTTTTATGCACAATGTCCTTTTGTGCAATAAGTTGCACCAAAGGCGTTACCAGTTTGTGGGTTTACGAGTGTTCCTTCTAACGATGTAAATACAAGTGATTTAGCAACAAATGCATCAGGATTCTTTTTTACAGCTCTGGTGTGGTGTTCTGTAAGTATAGGAATATATACCTCGAATTGGTGAAAGAGAATTAAAAAATTCAACTGCTATTGCTTCGTTTTCTGCAGGTTATAACATAGCGTCTGGCACGGTGCCATCTTCTGTATTTTAAATAGGTTTCTTACCGTATTTTAATCTCATTAGTTCTTTAAATTCTTCAACTCGTTCTAGTGCCTCAGGAGGTAAGTCTGGTATTGGATGGTCAGTACCGTGAGCTGAATTTATTGGAATTTGTTTTGTTACTCTGGATTCATTTGTACGACCTAATAGATAATCCGTAGTAACTTCAAAAAAATCTGCTATTTTGCTCGCCATATCAATGTCAGGACGGCTATTGCCATTTTCCCAACTTGAAATAGTTTGTTTAATTACATTAAATGTTTTGCCAAGCTCTTCTTGCGTCATCTTTTTATTTAATCGTAGCTCTTTTAGTCTGTCTTTAAATTCCATTAAAATCACTCCTATCATCATTATAAGTCCAAAATGTATGGACTTAAATAAAGTCCAAAAAACTTTGTCATAAACATTGATAATCCAATAAAAATGGACTAAACTGAAGTTATCCAAGAATAATATACTGTACAAAGAGGTGTAATGGATGATTCTAAATCGAGTGAGCTAGTATAAGGAAAAATGACAATAGAAGTGGTCAGTCAAGCAATTGGTAAATTTAGATTTAGATATCTAATCTAAGCGAGATAATACTGACTTAAAATATGATACAACGTTTGAATTTGCAAAGATGGAGGCAGACAGATATTCTTTTACTCTTGAAGTCCAAGGAAAATGGTCATATCGAAGACTAAAAAGCTAGTTAAGAAGAGGGGGAGAGCAGCTATAGACAGATGGTGGCATTAATAGGAAAGGAGAGAATAATTATATGGAATTAGATGTTCGATGCTGCGAATGTGGTTATCCTTTAGAAGTTATTGTTGATGATGAAATTATTAAATATTATACATTGCCAGGCAATGAGATACTAACTTGTCTATGTTGTGGGCAAAATAATAGGGAGCTGCACATTAATGGGAAATTAGAAAATGCTATGGAATTTGAGAATATGCTAATTAAGTTTAGAATGCTGAGCTCCAATCAAAAAGCATATGTTGATTATGCCATTGCAAAAATTGTTTATAATGTGCTAAAGTACAAAAGCATAAATAAATTAGATATCCAAAAAACAGCTCTTTCCTCTAATATATCTTCAATTTGATATAGTAAAGGGTTTAGGGATTGTAAAAATTATCAGTTTTGAGTGAGGGTACATTCAGTGAATAGGATTTCCTGTCATTACCTTTAATTAGTAAAACTGGCCCTGACGGCCATTGAACCTGTACCTTATCAAGTAATAAAGAAAGTCGAAGAAAGAAGTAGTGATTTTATATTAGAACTTCTACAATAAATAGTAGATACATTACATATATGGTAAAGTTATCCACAAAATACATGCGTTACCAACAGCTTTATCCACATAAAATACTATTTTGCCGTAATTAAACTGACCCCCTTGTATAGGACATTTTCTTAAATGTCCTATACAAGGTTTTTTTGGTTTATATAAATGTATGAAGTAATGATTTAGTATGCTGCATGATACTATTCAGGATGGTTTTGAAAACTACCAGCAGTAAATCCAATGATTTGGTCGACAAATAGATTCAATATTTTAAAAGTCTGACGTTTTCCCGAAGAGGAGATTAACACGGCATCTTCAATAATAATCATAGAGGTATCGTTTACGGGGCGCGGATTAAGCCCTTCTTCTTTGATGGATTTTTCAAGTGAACATACAAAGGGGTTTAAAGAATCTAGACAATGAAGATTGATTTTCATTTCAATTGGCAGCGCTTCTTTATCTGTATCTGTATTGGGTATGAATAGTTTACCGGTTACTGTTCCAAGGGGCGTTAGTAGTGACACGGAAGTATCTTTAGCTAGTAATTTACCATCCTTTGATGCTGATTTGATCATTGCAGCAAAAGAAATTATCCTAGAACGTTTAATATCAACTTTTTCAGACAGTAACATTGAAGTTTCCTTATGTTGCATAGTATCATCTCCTTTGTCATCATAATTCGACGGGAGGTAAAGAATCCCTGTAATCATTTAAAAAGGCCAGTCGCCCGACTGACCTTTTTAAATGATCACTTTACAGAATTATGTTCGAAGACGTAGGATTCCGAGATGGTTTTAGGGCTAGTTTTACTAGTTACTTCTTTTTCAATGTCCCCATTTGCTAGATCCTTTGCCAGACCTTTTTCTGTAGGCATTCTATAGCGCGTATATGAGCCATCAATTATTGTTTTTTTGTCCATGAAATCACCTCCTGGCAGTAGTTTTCCCCTAGTTTTTCATTACATGTAAAGTATGTTTGGTACACAAAAAAATAGCTCTCCAACGGAGAGCTTTAGATGGGAGAGATTTTGTTTTAAGGAGCTAACTATAGTATGTCCGATAAGTAGGAATTTCATACATGAGAGCAGGGAGGAGGGAGCTCGCTAGAGAGTGGTTATAGTGGGGAAGACTGCATGGATGATCTTAAAGTTTTTTTAAGTTTGTAATTTATAATGGCTGCTCTATAAAGAACAGCCATCTTTACCAATTAAGGCCTTTTAGGCTTCGTTTGTGTTTTAACTATCTGGTCACTTGTTGTTTTGGAAGTATCTTTTCGACCACCATAAGTGATCTTTATAGAATTAGAGGCAACTTTTTTCCGTTGATTAGTATCCACAAAAATCATCTCCCGGTATTAATTTATCCATAAGTTATTAATAATTTAGACTGTGAGTAGGAGAATCACTGATTAACTAATCAGCGATTCTTTATACATAATATGTAATATAGTCAATAGAGGTGATTTACTAATAAATGTTATTTAATTGTGGGATAGAGGGGATTAAAAAATATAGACTGCCCCAAAAAGAGCAGTCCGAGTGAGAGCATAAATGAAAAAGATTTGGGTGAAAGGTAAGTATAGGTGAAACTAGCGAGGCCAGCAGCCTTGTCCAGGCCAGCAAAACTGCCTGGGGGAACAAGAGCGGCGACGAGGAGAACAGGCAAAGCCAAATCCTAAGCCCAGACCCAAGGCTAAGCCTAAACCTAAGAGTGCACTCCGCTCATCTTCCGATCGATTTTCCCAATCTTCAATTTGGGGATCATCCCATCTACTATAGTCCATATTGTGGTATCACCTCCTAAGCTGCCCATAGAAACGCCATCTATACATAATATGAGCGACCGTAAATAAGGTGATTCATTTATATTAGAGGGTGAGGGAACAGAGGTTGAGATAAGGACGATATAAATTTGAACAAATAAAAAAAGTACACCATTCTATGCAGTTTTGGCTGCATTAGCGTGTACTTTTATATTATATTTTACGTTAGAGCCCATTGAGGATTTTGGTTCATTCTTAAAAGCTGTCACATCTTTCGATGGAATGTTTGCATACCTGCGACACTTGAAATCTTTCAACGATTATATCCGACTTCACTTCAATATTTTTTTGCAGCTGATTAATACTAATGCTTTTAGAATGGAGTACTTTAATTAGCGTTGCAGGAATAGTTAAAAGATCAAGAAACGACATACCTTTCCGCACTGGACGCATGATCCCAAATCCTTTCTGCTAAGATACAATCTAATTTACATAATAACTATTTTATCATAAAAACAGGTAATCGTCACTATGTAAGAGGGAAGTATAAGTTTCCAAATAGTGAATTTTATGGCTAATAAAAAGCAAGCAAGATAAGAAATCAATAAGTCGTAATATTAGTTTATACTTACATTTATGTAAAATTTATGATATACTTAATTCAATTAAATAAGTAATAGAATTGGAGTTGATATAGCATAACTGTAGTATGTTGATTTCAGTCAGAATGTGGTTACTTTCATTATTGTAATAGGGAAAAGTCGCTGAAGACAATATTAGAAGGGCGGGTGAAGAAGGTTCTTAGGATTGAGAATATTCTTAATATTAAGAACTATATTTTATGCGAATTACGATTGGTAGAAAAATCATTATAGCTGCTATTATCTTAATTTCTTTATTTGTTAGCATTAATATTTATACCTTTTATCAAATCAATCAAATGAAGGAGCGATATAGTTATCTAATTACAGAGGTGACTCCTGAAATTCAAGATGTTAAAGAGATAAATACAGAAATCTGGGTGCAAAACGCACAATTTAGAGGCTACATACTAACAGGAAGCTCTAATTATGCTCAATTGTATCAAAATTCTAAACAGAAGACAGATGCCATATTGGAGCGATTAGAAGCAAAGATGGTTTCCCCTCAAGCCTTGAATGAATTTGCTGTCTTGAAAATGGCAGTAAAAACCTATGATCAAACATTAGAGCAAGGTTTGCTGGTCCGAGATAAAGTAGGAATGCAAGATACTATTAAATATATGGATTCAACAGGTCAGCGGGCAGATGCTGTCGGTAAAATTATGGAGGATTTTATTATATTCACGAATCAGGATATTAATGAAAAAATAACTGAAACCAATGATTCTATTACTGGCATGCAGCAAGTAATTGCGGTGATTGACATTGGTATATTGCTGCTGCTTATCGTTACCGCTACTCTCTTGGGAAAGAAAATTGGCGTATTATTTGGCAATGTCGCCAAGATTGCAGAGGAAATAGCCATAGGCAATCTGACGCCTAAATTTGTAAAATACCAATATAACGACGAAATCGGGGATTTAATTGGCTCTTTTAATGCAATGGTTGCCAAGCTGCGCAATTTAATTCAACAGGTGGCAATGGCCACCGAGCAAGTATCAGCGGCCAGTCAACAATTAAATGCGAGTACAGAAGAAACAGCAAGATCAGTAACTTATACGGCAGAAATCGCTAGTCACGTTGCCGGGGATACTTTTAAACAAGAAGAAGGTGTTAGGCATACTACCCAGGTAACGCAAGATATATCTGCTACGATTGGTAATATTGTACAGAGTGTAACAACTGTATTTTCCAATTCATCGCAAACGGCAAGCCTTGCGAAAGAAGGTGGGAAGGCTGTGGGAGGAGCTATTACGCAGATGGCAATGATAAATGATGTAGTTACCAAATCAGCACAGAATATTGAACAGCTCAGTCAGAGTTCTACCAGAATTGGAGAAATCATCAATGTAATAAGGACAATTGCAGATCAAACGAATCTATTAGCCCTTAATGCAGCGATTGAAGCTGCCAGGGCCGGAGAATCTGGCCGTGGTTTTGCAGTTGTTGCAGATGAAGTGAGGAAACTAGCGGAACAGTCTCATAAGGCCTCAGAAGAAATAGCTTTGATCATTCAGGAGATTCAAAAAGAGACTCTAAATGCCATCACAATTATGGCGCAAGGGACGCAAGAAGTACAGAAAGGAACGGCTGTTATTTCCAATACAGGAGAACAGTTTGAGAATATTGTCAGTTTGATAGAAGGATTAAACAGTCAAATTCAATCCATTAGCATAGCGGCTGATACACTGCATACCGCAAGTGACACAATGGTGGATTCGGTGCAAAATATACAGACAATCACCAATAATACCACGGCTAATATTCAAACTATATCTAGTACATCAGAAGAACAATCCGCAACGATGGAAGAGATTGCTTCTGCCAGTGTAGACTTAACTAATTTAGCTGAAAAACTGAGGGAGACAGTCAGTCAATTTAAGCTGTAGTTAACGTTTAATTTTATTCATACAAAGAGGGAATGGTTAGGCAGAATGATTAACCGATGCACAATGGAATCCTTAGGTTTCGTCAGGCGTTAGCACCACTTTATGCAAACTATCCTGATATAAAAGCTGATCAAAGGAATTTAAGACACCAAATAAATTTTTAAAAATTCTCAGCCTTAGCTAATACAATATTGTTAAAATAAAACGGAAAAGGTACTTTATGTTTTGCGTAAAGTACCTTTTTTCTAGTCTGAATGCTTCTCATCTAGAAAACCATTAATTAATACATTATTGGAATGATTCGAGTTTCATTTAGAATCATCGATGCAATGTAAAATCACTGAACTCAGGATGCCAGCCATGATCACCTACATAAATTTCTCGGGTGTCAATTTGGTGACCATCCATGAACAGATCAAATCTTACATAGCTTCCGCCTTTAATTTTGAAGTTAATCCCATCCATACCACCTGCTGTAGTATCACGGAAAATAATCTTGTCCTTATCAATACCCACTTTGTAAAAATCACCATTTTCTAAATTCCGTTCCTCTACATCCGTAAATCTGCCGTTCGTTTGAATTACGCCGCTGAATACATGCTCTTTTCCACGGGTGGTCATTCTTAGATGCAGACCATCGTCATTGTGCCAGATAAAATAACCTCTGGTTTCTCCCGGCCTAAACATATCTGGTCTACCTTCTAGCCTTGGTGACCAGGCAAAGGCAAAACTGCTGCACATCAAGAGCGTGAAGACCAAGACCAAAAACATTGTCAGTTTTTTCATTAGTAAACATCTCCTTTATTGATTATTTTTAGCATAATGGCTAGCTGTGACAAATTTGTGACAAAATATAGGTAATTGGGATTATAAAATTTATGGGAAGTTATTGTTTAGAAGAGAGATATATAATCGTGATTACACTTTTGTTTCAGAGAGATCCTTTGACAAGGTAAAATCTCCTGTATAAGGTCGAAAAATCAATATCACTATGGCGGTCACGATATGTTTTAACGTATGGCCGCTGATTATCTGATCAGTCCATTCATAGGCAGCAAAATCCTTCCATTCAAATCCCGTAGCGATGGTACACCCGATGAATACAAGCCAATAGGGATAATCCCGGCAGTAACTTTTGGGGAACAAGATAAGCAAGACAGGGGTCAATAGCAGGGGAAGGTATTGAGCCAAAAGATAGGGGCGAAGGTCGCCGAGACCTAATTGTTCTGTAAGCCACCAATAGATGATACCCACAGTACTAAGAAAAACGAATGGGCCAAATAAAACTTGCCCGCTACGCTCACCAAAACGTTCAGCAAATAAGCTGGCACTCAAAGCGGCAAATCCTAAGGTCATGGGCAGACGATCCCAAAACAAACTATTATTGGAGGGGATCCAATGATAGTAGGCAGAGCCTAGCCCTGCAAATGTTATAGCGATAAAGAAAAATCGCCAGCGAAACACCCCAGGCCCACCCGCAAAAGGGCTGAAGCGACGAAATCCCAGGATACCGGAGATACAAAGAAAAATATTGGAAAGCACATTACTTCCATTAGGAATCGTTAAAATAGTGCGGCAATCAGCAAAACGATGATGGGTAAGGTCATGAGAAATGGGAGGCAGACTAATTACTCCCAGAATAAAAATCACAACAATGCTAAGTAAAATAATAAGACGCAATGAAAAGGAATGATAGGATAAAGCAGATAGGATAGAACGCAACATTTGAATAACCTCCTAGAAGTTAACGTTTGTTAACCTTACTGTATAGTTTTCTTACTGAGAAGAAATGACTCTTAGGCCAAAGTAAATCTGAGTATTACTGCACTTTGATTTGGCGTTTTAAAAGCAGCAAATAGGCGACAAAGGCAAGCAAGATAACGCCTGCAGCAGCTAATGAGCTATGAATTGGCACTCCAAGTTTAAAAGCAAGAGTATAGGCTCCCACACCAAGAAACATAAAACTATTTTCCACAAAGTTTTGGACGGCAATGGTCTTGCCTGCCCCGATGGTTTGATGACCTATATTTTGCAAACTGGCATTCATGGGAACAATAAAAATACCTCCCATACAGCCGATCAAGAGCAGAAAGATAATAGCAATGGCTAGGGTTTTAATCCATAAAAAGGCCAAGATGCAGATCCCCATAGCCAAACCATACCAAGCTGTCTTATGATATTCTTTTACTGTAATCAGATAAGGCGTAACGAGCGCACCAATGGCGATTCCAATACCGGTAACGGCGATAATCATACTAATTTCCATGCGACTGTTAATACTTAGGATTAAAGGCAGCCAAGCAAAGATAATCATTCTAAGCACAGCAGAAGACATCCAAAAAGAACCGGTGCCAATGAGGGAATAATGACTTTGTTTATTATGAAATAAAGCTGCTGTATCCGCAGCGAATTCTTTAACGGCATTACGATATTGAATGCCTCTGTTGCCGGGATCTTTAGGTATTAACGTATTCACACCAATGGATACGCCATAAAGAATGATGCACGCAAGTAAAGAGTAAGGAATCGATAGTTCCGACAGGTACCCCCCCGCCACTGAACCAGTGAGAATTGCCACTATTGTATAACTCTCCAAGCTGGAATTGGCTCTTAGCAAGGCCGTTTCTCCTCTTGTCAGAAAGGGTAAGATACCGTATTTGGCAGGACTATAAATTACAGCACCAACACCAACTACCCCATAGCTTATGGCAGGGTCAAATTTAACAAGCAGCAGCATGATTCCTAATGTCTTGATCATGTTGCCAACCATAAGTACTTGGGATTTTGGTTTTTTGTCAGCAAATCTGCCAACCCAGGGTGATAAAACAATGTATGATAGCAAAAAGGTACTTTGTACCAAAGGCAGATAGTATTCTGGATAGCCATCTCTATGTATAATGCCTAAGGCAATGAATAAGATCATATTATCAACGAAAGCTGATAAAAACTGGGCTAACAGTAATGCCCGCAACGCAGAAAGTTTAAGATGCATCGTTATCAATCTCCTTTGCTGCGATTGTTCTTAATGTTACATAATCAATTTTGCCGCTGCCCAGTAAAGGTAATTTATCCACGATATGAATTGACGCAGGCATAAGCAGCATGCTTTGCCCTGTATGGCTAAGATATTCTCGTAATAGTTGTTTATTGACTTCTTTATTAAGGGTATATAGGATGATTCTTTCACCTTTTTTAGGATCAGAGATGGTGATTGCTGCATTTTTATCCTTTAGGAAACAGCTTTCGACAACTTTTTCTACTGCATCCAAACTAATCATTTCCCCGGAAATTTTTGCAAATCGTTTTAAACGTGATTGTATCGTAATAAAACCATTTGCATCTACCGTAACAACGTCACCAGTATTATACCATTCCTCTGCAGGCATGAAGCCCCTGCCATGCAGCAGGTAGCCTTCCATGGCATTGGGACCTTTTACGTATAAGTTTCCTCCTTCCTCAATGCCTTCCACTGGTTCCGTGCGCCACTGTATACCTGGGAGAAACTTTCCTACCGTACCTCTTTTATTAAACATGGGAGTGTTAAAACTAAGAACGGGTGCCATTTCTGTCGTGCCATAACCTTCAAAAATGCGTACACCAAATTTATCATACCAAAGATTACGAACCTCATCCTTTAACTTCTCACCGCCAGCTAATACAAACCGTACCTTATAAAAATCATAGTTATGTGCATATTTCCCATATCCCATAAGAAATGTGGGTGTTCCCAGAAGTATTGTGACGTTACGGTCATAGGCCATTTCGGGAATGATTTTGTAATGCAGAGGACTAGGATATAAAAAAACTTCAAATCCTTCCATAATAGGCAGCAGGGTTCCGGCAGTTAGACCAAAAGAATGAAACATAGGCAGGACATTCAGCATCCTGTCCTGGCGAGTATAGTCAATGACGCAGGAAATCTGATGAATGTTAGCCATAATGCTAGCATGCCGTAATACGACACCTTTAGGCTTATTTTCACTGCCACTAGTAAATAAAATCAAATGTCGATTGCCATGAATCGCCGATTTTTGTCCTAGTAGATATTTGATCAAACCGATTACGTTATCAGTAAGAGACAGAGCATTTTTCAAATCCTCAAGGTACACGATACGAAACTTTCCTGATAATAATCTTACATATTCTGTAAAATTAGCTTTCTCTACAAATGTACGGGAAGTAAGTACCGTCTTTATTCCTGCTGCCTCGCCGCAATCCAGATTATTTTGTACCCCTGCACTAAAATTTAGAACAGCAGGCGTTTTATTAATATAAAATAAAGCAAATAAGGTAACTACATAACCTAAAGAGTTGGGTAGCAGAATGCCAACCGAATCTTCATCAAGCAGGGTTTCATGTAATTTCTTACCGAGAATATAACTGCCAATAATGGTTTTACGGTAGGTAGTCTTGCCGCTGATATCCTCTGCCATAATAGTAGCCATACCATGAAGTCTGCCCGCCGCTAATAATTCGTCAAATAAATTAACGTCCTTTTTGAGATATTCTTTGGCCTTAAACATGGTATTTTCCAAAATAATACGAATGGTGTCGCCAATTTCTTTTTTTTGCAGCTTAATACTTCGATTTTCGCTGGCCTCTAAACGCACGACCTCACCAGCATAAAGGGAGACTTTAGGAAACCATGTTGAGCGTACCTTATCTGTAATGCGAGAGACTTTGGAATACTGCAAACCAGAAAATATTACAGGATAAATAACGGCATTAGTTCGAAAAACAATAAAACCGATGCCACTATAAATTTTCATAAGACTTCCTGTCCTGGTAATACGTCCTTCAGGAAAGATCACCAAGGGCTTTCCTGCTTTTAATACGCCTATTATTTTTTTCAGGGAATAGGGATTTAAAGGATCAATCCGAATATGATTGATAAATTTGAGAAAGAAACTAATATTTGCTGCAATGTTAGTATTAATTACATAGCAAACGTCTTTCGGTAAGTAGGCGTACAAGAATACGGGGTCTAGAAAAGATACGTGGTTAGGTAGTATGATGGTTGGCTCATCAAAACGCATCTTATCAAAGCCTATTACTTTTGTTTTAAAAAGGCATCGCAGTACAATGCGTAACAAGTATCTCAGCATGTTTCTCCCCCAATTCTGCCGGCATGATTCATTTAGGAGTGAGTCTTTACATCTATTGCAGTATAATCCTTCAGTTAAATAGTTTACGCACGATTTCAGTGACTTTATACTTAAGAGTGTGAATTTCTGGCAGAACTTCATAAAAATATGGATATTGTGTTAATGGCTGCAGCAGGATACCTGAATAGATTGTTATCCACAAATAGACCTCTTGCTTAGGGATTTCCTCAGATGCCATTCCCTCCTCTATAATGGATTTCATAATAAAGTGGGGTTTAATATCACTGCTCAAAGCATCCCAAAAATTATATTGAGACAATAAAGCAAAACGAATTTCTGCTGGATACATTTGATACAGGTCATAGGTAATTTCTACGATTTTACAAAGCTTATCAACAGCGCTGCCTGGCTGATCATGTACTTTGATTAGCCGGGCAGAATATTCCTTGATAATAACATGGAAGAGATATAAAGCCAAATCCTCTTTACCTTTAAAATGTTTATATAAAGCAGCCTCTGAAACACCTGCTGTTTTTGCAATATCTCTGATAGAGACTCTATCGTAACCCCTAAGCGCAAATAATTCTAGGCCGGCTTTTATCAGATCTTGTTTTTTGCCTTGGTGAGAAAAAAGATGTTCCATTACATCACTCCATTAAGTTAACGTTTGTTAACTTAATAGTAAAATAATTCTATTTTGGTGTCAATGCTTTTTAACTGAAGCAAAAGGTTTCCCTCACAGATGAAATGTACATTATTTAGAAAGATGATTTTTTTATTTTTTCTTTGGTTTTTTCGGTGCTTGTTTGGCAATGAAAAACTGTGTACTTTTAGCCGCAGCCTTGATGTTTTTGTAACTGCTTTTCTCGGAAACTTTTCCCATACAATCACCTCCATATGTAAAGTATTTCCCTAATGATTTGATTCATCCTCTTATTTGCTGCTTAAATTTTAATATAGATATACTATACTACGATAGGAGACAAGGAGGCTACGTTTATTTGTATAAGCATACGCTTAGCTATTGACAAAAATATACTTGTATGATACAAATAACATGAGGGTGATAAAATTGTCAGAGATACTAACGGACGAGGAAAAGTATAATCGCTGTGTAGAAGATATTGGTGATTTGCTGCAAAAAACAGTCAGGATCTTTCAATTATTTGAAAGAGAGCAAATTAAACAGCATGGTTTTACTAGTTCTCAGTGTTATATTTTGTTGGAAGTTCTTAAATGCGGCTCTCTTACCATGAATGAAGTGAGCAGTAAAATGAAGTTAGAGATTAGTACAATTACCAGAATTATGGATAATTTGGTGCGGGATAAACTTTTGCTGCGTCAAAAGTCGGCCCAGGATAAACGAATTGTGGAGGCTGTACTTACGGAACAAGGTAAGCAGGCAGCACTAAAATTGAAAGAAAGCATTATGAAAAACTATCAAGAGGTTATTTCACATTTGCCCCGTGGTCACGTTCGCGAGGTCATGAGCTCAGTGGAATTGCTTTTAATAGCCTTAGAGAAGACTCATAGTAATGAATAATTAAGAGGAGGGATCTTTTTTTGAGCAATACTTGTATGATACAAATATTTTAAGATGAATTACAATAACAAAATGGAGGTACAGAGTTATGCCAAAAGCGCTGATAGCAAATTTTTATGGCAATACAAATCCTAAGGCATTAATACAGAAATACGGTAGTCCTATCTATGTATATAATGAATATATATTAAAAGAAAGATGTAAAGAAATAAAAGATTTATTACAATATCCGCAGTTTACAGTCAATTATTCAGCAAAAGCAAATTGTAATATAACGCTGCTAAAATTAATAAGAGAAGCAGGCATTCATGTTGATACTATGTCACCAGGTGAGATTTATGTAGCATTAAAAGCTGGATTTAAGAAAGATGAGATTCTTTATATTGGTAATAATGTTTCACGCGAAGAAATGGAAGATGTCATTGGGCAAGGTATTCAGGTGAGTGTTGATTCTCTTTCCCAATTAGAACTGTTCGGCAGACTAAACCCAGGTGGTCAAGTGGCTGTTCGATTCAATCCCGGTATTGGTATTGGACATCATGCAAAGGTGATTACTGGTGGCGAAAAAACCAAGTTTGGTATAATGGTGCAAGATGTTCCCGAAGTTAAGAAGATTGCAGCACAATACAGCTTGCGAATTGTGGGTATAAACCAACATATTGGATCCCTGTTTTTAAATAGTGATGTTTATATTTCGGGTGTTAAAGAATTATTAAATGTAGCGTCAAATTTTAAAACGTTAGATTTTATAGATTTTGGTGGTGGTTTTGGGATACCGTATCATAAGGGAGACCCTGACTTAAGGCTAGACTTAGCAGAGCTGGGTAAAAAGCTTGACCAGGTACTTCAGGATTGGGTAACTGAGTATGGAAAATCAATTACTTTTAAGGTGGAGCCTGGCCGATACCTAGTGGCAGAGTGCGGTGTTTTATTAGGCAGTGTTTATGCAACAAAGACTAATTATAATACGAAATATATTGGTACCGATTTAGGTTTTAATGTATTGATGCGCCCTGTTTTATATGATGCCTATCATGAGATAGAGGTATATCCTCATGACGGCCGGCGTGCAGTAAAGTGGGAGGAAGTCACAATCGTAGGCAATATTTGTGAGTCTGGTGATAGGATTGCTCACAATCGGCAGCTTCCGGAAATTGTGACAGGCGACATTATTGGAATCATGGATGCTGGTGCCTATGGTTATGTTATGAGCTCTAATTATAATAATCGCCTAAGGCCAGCAGAAGTGTTAATTAGAGAAAATGGTGAAGAGCAGTTAATTCGGAGACGGGAGTCGCTAAGGGATTTATTAAAAGATTTTTGAGAGAAAAGGTGGTTGGAAAAATGAACGAGAGCTTTATCCAACAATTATTTGCCCGGCGCATTGGTGGTAATCAGTTCGGTAAAGATACAGTCTTATACAAATTTGAAAAAATTAAACGGGCTAAAAGAGCCGCTCGTTGTAGAAATCCCGGCGTTGAACTAATCGACTTGGGAGTTGGTGAGCCGGATTGGATGGCAGAACCAGAGGTTATTGAGGTTTTATATAAGGAAGCCAAGCAGCCAGAAAATAGAGGCTATACCGATAATGGTATAGAAGAATTTAAGGCTGCTGCAGTTCACTACATGGAAACCGTTTTTCAGGTTTATGGGTTACATCCTGTTAATGAAGTAAATCATGGCATTGGTTCTAAGCCGATTTTAGCGTTATTACCCTTAGCATTTATTAATCCAGGTGACATTACAATTATGACAGTGCCTGGATATTCTGTAATGGGGACAATGACAGAAGCTTTGCAGGGAGAAGTGGTAAAGTTACCGCTTTTAGCGGCAAATAACTACTTGCCGGATTTGAATTCTCTCACGTTAGAACAGCGTCGCAGAGCTAAATTGCTGTATATAAATTATCCGAATAATCCGACTGGTGCTGTGGCAAATAAAGCGTTTTTTACCAAGGTGGTACAATTTGCGCGAGAAAATCAGATTATCGTTGTAGCAGATGCTGCATATGCGGCTCTAGCTTTTGATGGTGAACGGCCTTTGAGTTTTTTAGCTGTTGATGGTGCTAAAGATGTGGGAATTGAAATCCATTCCTTGTCAAAAGCCTATAATATGACAGGCTGGCGGCTGGCCTTTTTATGCGGCAACGAATTAATTGTTAAGGGATTTGCTGCTGTCAAGGACAATAATGATTCAGGGCAATTCGCTGCCATACAAAAAGCGGGGATTTATTGTTTGGAGCATCCTGAAATTAGCGAAAAAACGGCTTTAAAATATTCCCGCCGTCACAATCTGTTGGTAGCAGCATTCAACAGCATGGGTTTTTCGCTGAAGAAGCCTAAGGCCTCTTTTTATCTGTATGTGCCGATTCCTAAAGGCTTGAAGGATGGGCGTAATTTTAGCTCAGCAGAAGATTTTTCGGAATATCTTCTTACAGAAAAAATGATATCTACCGTTCCATGGGATGACGCAGGTTCTTTTGTTAGAATTTCAGTAACTTTTGAAGCAAAGGATGAAGAGGCGGAATGCCAAATCATTACCGAAGTGAAACGCCGTTTATCAGACATCCAATTTTTATTTTGAGCAGTATACCTAGGTTTGTGCTTTTTAAAAGGCAATAATGCCTGCTTGTTTTAGTTGTCATGATTTTGTCATATATGCATGTGATAATGACAGTAACCTAAGTAGGAGGAGAGAATTATGATGTATGGAAATCCTGGTTTTGGAATTGCCGTTGGTGTCGTTCATGTTGTTGTGACAGGAGGCTTTTTCTATCTGTTATATCATATTGCAAATTCATTGAGACGTATTGCGAATCATTTAGATAAGAACTAAAAAAGGTTAGAAGTTCCGTAATTTTCAGGAACTTCTAACCTTTTTTACTAGTCATTTCTGTTGATAAACCTGGTAATGACGTCCCTATATTCTGCCTTACGGTCAAAAATAGCCATGGCATGTCCAATTCCAGGAAAGGTATGAATTTCCCGATAGCCCTTTGTGGCAGAATAAAGCTGCAGAGACATAGTAACTGGAACGATAGCATCGGCTTCACCATGCAGATATAAAATAGGGGTAGTCACTGTTTGCACTGCTTGAATAGGAGAGACTTCATCATAACGAAAATGGGCTTGGCTGTAAGCTACGGCACTGGAGTATTGCAATAATGTTTTTATCCATATGGGATTATTGGAATGGATCATTGTGCTGATTTGTTTGGTAAGGAGGTCTTCTAAGTCGCTGTAGGCACTGTCAATGACATAAAAGGCTACTTGTTTTGAAAGTTCATTGAGTTCTGCATGCATAAGTGCTGTTGCGGCTCCCATGGATATTCCATGTACACCAATAATACCCTGCGGATTCTCGGCTGCTACCCAATTCACCCATTGCTCCAGATCGTATTTTTCATAATAACCCCAAGTTGTAGAGGTACCACCACTTTCTCCATGAGCTCTGGAATCATAAATTAGTACATTGTAACCATTATCTAAGTAGATATTGACATATAATAAACTCATTAAGCGGTTAGCTGCGATACCATGTACAATAATCACAGTCTTATGAGTTGGTACGGAATTGGGTAAATAAGTACCTTTTAAGTAATAACCGAAAGGAGAAAGGATGTTTACTGATTGCCAGTGTTTGGTTTCAAGACCCCTTTCCAGCCTGGATTTGAGAGGGTTAAACCTTTCTAAACTGGTACGGGTATTTAATACGCAGAATTCCTCATAAAAAAGCGCACCTGCAAATAAGCCAGCTGCATTTATGACAAAGATTAAAACAATACCAAGAATTAAAAACATTTGCCAATGGATTTTGCGTTTATATGCTTTTAATGCAGTATCCTCATACATGTTGCTGGCCCCCTACGGTTACATACTATATATATTGCAGTAAAAGATTGGCTGCTATACATACTTGTTATTGTAACAGAATCATCCTGAAGAATAAAACCTCCAATTATGTGGAGGTTTTTTGTATTTTAAACAGAATTAGTATTCGGTTGATCAAAAATGATGTAAAATAAGATAGAATAAATAACCTAGACACGGGGCGGAGCAGTGTAGGGGAAATAGGGAGTAAAATGAATGGCTCAATTTTATAAAGGCAAAGACAATCTGAATGGTAAAGCCACCCGGAGCCTAATTGCCGGTATATTGATACTAATGTGTGTACTTATGGCCTTTTACGTAATATTTGTATATAAATTAAGGGTAGATAACTGGTATTATTTAGCTCCTCTGATCGTAGCGATGATTTTATCCAGCTATTATGTTCGGCGAGGCATTATTTTTCGTTTTGGAGCACGGGGAGAAAGATTGGGATTGGCAGAGGCATTGCATCTTCCTGACGATTACCATGTATTTACCAATGTTAAAATTGCTTATCAGAACTATAGCCAAGAAACAGATTTGATTATTGTTGGCATGAAAGGTGTATATATTGTAGAAGTTAAAAATCACAATGGACATATTGTAGGAGATGCGCAGGAAGCAGAGTGGACACAATATAAAGTGGGGCGGGGCGGCGGCAAATATTCCAAAAAAATGGCCAACCCAGTAAAACAGGTAAAAGGTCAAGTATATAAGCTGTCTAAATTCCTTAAGGAACAGGGAATTAACGTGTGGGTTGAGGGAATCGTATTATTTACCAATGAATCGGTACACGTAAAGGTGCATAACAGCAGTGTACCAATATTGCTGCCTGACAGCCGATTGTCCCATTATATTTTGACTTGTAAAAATCGTCAATATTTGAATAAAACCTTAATCCAGAAGGTCGTAGAAATTCTCACTTCTTTGCGTAAAAGTGATTCATAAAATGGAGTGTATTATGAAAAATAAAGAGATTACATTAGAAGAGGTCTTAGCGGCGAAAGAGATTCGTTGTAATCGCCAGCAAGCCTTTAAAAAAAAGCATGATACAACAATAGTTAGTATTACGATTAATATGCCTGGGGCGGTAAAAGATATGCCCATACTCAGACGCCTTAGAGATTATGCAGTACAAGAAGTCAAAAAACAGTTTGCTATAGTTGCGGAAGAGCAGGTTAACTTGTTGACAGGTCCGGAGGCGTTATTAGCGATAGATAGTGATGAATGGCTGGTTAAAAAGACCGCGATTAGAATAGAGGAGATTCATCCTTTTTCTCGATTGTTAGATATTGACGTATTTTCTGCAGACGGGACGTTGTTGTCACGTCGTGACGAAGGAAAAGGACGGGGTTGTTTTGTTTGTGGTGGAGCGTTTGTCGTCTGCCGGCGGGAAGGACGGCATAGCCAGGAAGATCTGCAGTGTATTGTTGAGAAGTTACTAAACCAATTTAGAGCCTATGAGAGTCGCTTTGTCAGTACTGCTGCTGAAAAGATTGGTGCATTGGCTATTGAAGCAATGCTGTATGAAGTGACATGCACTCCCTCACCGGGCCTAGTGGATCGGGTGAATAGCGGTGCCCATCATGATATGGATTTTTATAGTTTTATGGCCAGCTCTGCTTCTCTTAGTATACCGATGTCTCGCTGTGCCCAGGCTGGAATTATGCATGAAGGAGGCTTAAAAACATTATTGCCGGTACTGCGTCTGATTGGTTTAGAAGGTGAGCAGGCCATGTTAGCTGCCACTCAGGGTGTGAATACACAAAAAGGTTTGATTTTCTTATTAGGAATTATGGCTGGAGTGACAGGTTGTCTTCTCGGCAGATCTCAGCCAGTAACGGCAGAGACGGTTTTAGATAGTGCAGCCATCATGGCAGCAGGAATTGTGGAAAAGGAATTGGCAGGTGCCATACATAAACATCCGGAAGAATTAACGGCAGGTGAGCGATTGTATCTTAATTATGGCATTACCGGGATTCGAGGTGAACTGGCAGCAGGGTTACCAGCAGTGAAAGCTAAGGCTTTACCTGCACTCCGTGAAGCCTTAGCAGCGGGCTTGTCCGTAAATGATGCATTAATCCATACGTTGTTGGTGCTAATGACCTGTGTCGATGATACTACAGTTATGCATCGTCATCATCCTGATAAAATGAGGGTATGGGTACGGGAACAGGCCAAGTTGATCATTGAAGCTGGTGGTATGGCTACTGCTGAAGGCAGAGCCATGTGTCTTGCTCTGGATAAAGAATTTATTCTACAGAATGTCAGTCCGGGTGGTGTAGCTGATTTATTAGCTGTAACTTGGTTTTTACACTCTTTAGCTGATGGTCAGGCAGCTTTACGGTTTTCAGCGTTATAATCAGACATTTTACAAGGAGGGATAGGCATGCTGTATGATATTCGCCCTATTAGTTTATTCAAAGCCTTATCCTTAGCTTTGGAATTGTCAAATGGAGGATTGTCCCGGCATCATTGGCGTACAGCAATGATTAGTAATCGGATTGGTGAAGCTGTTGGTATGAATGAGGGGCAGCGCCAAATTTTGGTTTATGCGGCGCTGCTGCATGACTTAGGGGCAGTAGCCCGCTGGGAAGAAAGAGAAAAGCTGCATCAGTTTGAAGTGAATGAAGATATCTATGATCATACAGAGCTTGGATATTGTCTGTTAAAAGATTCGCCGACATTAGGTATGTTAGCTAAACCGATTCGTCACCATCATGATTTCTGGGACGGGTCTAGCCCATCCAGACTAGCTGGTAATGATATACCTCTCATTAGTCGGATTATTAATGTTGCTGACCGGCTAGAGATATTAATTGACGATAAAGAATATATTTTGGCGCAAAAAAATGGTATTTTGGCATCCATGAGAAAACTGGGTGGAACGTATTTTGATCCTGCAATAGTACGAACACTTCAGGAGTTTTCCAAACAGGAAAGCTTTTGGCTGGATTTATCTGATGCAAGTTACGTTCAACGTTTTTTTGAAAAGATGAACAGTTATGGACATATGCGTCTTAATCTAGACGATGTATTAGATATCGCTGGAATATTTGCCAATATTATTGATCACACCAGTTCGTTTACAGGTACACATTCACGTAATGTTGCTATGGTTGCCGCTTTTCTGGCAACGGTTCGCGGTTACAGTGAGGATGAATGCAAGGCCATACGGATTGCTGGTTTGCTTCATGATTTAGGAAAGTTGGCTGTGCCAAATCAAATATTAGAAAAACCGGGTAAATTACGAGAAACGGAATTTGCTTTAATCAAGCAGCACCCTTATTATACCTATCGTATATTGGAACAAATCGATGGATTTGCAATGATTGCTGAATGGGCAGCCTATCATCATGAAACTTTGGATGGTGCAGGTTATCCTTTTCGGATCAAGGAAAGTCAGCTGAAAAGCGGATCACGTATTGTGGCAGTAGCAGATGTGTTTGCTGCTCTTACAGAGCACCGTTCTTATAGGAGCGTATTATCCTGCAGTGAAGTGAAGGAAATTATGTATAGTATGGTAAATAATCGTAAAATTGATGGTGTTATTGTTCAAGATTTATTTCAACATTTCAGCTGTGTTTGTGATATGGTAGACATAAAAATTTATGCATAGAAAAAAATATGAATTTTTATGAAAGAATCACCGTTTTCGCTTTTATAGTTTTGTATTTTGTGATAGAATAATAATGAAGCAACGGAGTTAATGATTACCTAGTGTTGGGGTGGATACTGGGCTAATCTTGGGGGAACTCCGTTGCCCCGAATATTTACCCAATGATCTCGTTTAAGCGGGATTTTTTTGTTTTTATGGAAACTGTGAAGGTACAGAAAAATCTGTGGGGCTATTTTTTCAATCTCAAGTTATTCTCTTTTCTGTGTACTATGCCTTTGTTGTTTAAAATAATGTCTTAATTTATTGCTTAAATCAAAGCACTTGCAGATTTCTTGCAAGTGCTTTATTGATTCTCTTATATTTTTCTATATTTGTTAGGTATGGTTTCGTCGCAAAAGTGATCCAAGCCAAGCCTGGCAATCAACTGGCCCAAGCGCTCTTTTGTTTTTCCATATTGGCGATAGTAGTTCAAAATGGATTGTATAATAGGGGAAATTTCATCACCAGGGACTTGTTCTGCTACCATGGTAGCAATTTGTGCTGAAAATCCTGAACTTCCGCCAACTGCCAAAGTATAGCCCTTGGCTGTACCATACATGCCGATATCTTTGACGAGAGGTTCAATACAACAATTGGGGCAGCCGCTAACGCCGATGCGCAGCTTACCTGGCAGTTCTTGACCAAAGAATTCTTTATCGAGGGCTAAGCCCAAGGTCGAACTATCTTGCAGCGCCCTGGGGCAGTCTGGTTTCCCAGGACAGAAAGCGACCGCCCTTACGGCTTTGGCAATAAAGGATTCGCCCCGGCAGCCAAGCTCAGCTAGGGCCTTTTCTCCATCTGCCAAGTTGAGCCCGATAATAGTAATTGTATTTCCCACTATTTTTAATGAGCCGTTATATTGGTCGGCAATATCGGCAATTTTACGAAGCTGGGCAGAGCAAGTTATGCCACCGGGAATATGCGGCGTAACCGGAAACTTAACTTTTTTGTTTAAAAAAGGGATGCTGGCCAATGGTATGGTCATAGAAAATCCTCCTTGGTTAATGATATTGATCCACCTTCATTATAAATAAATAACGGATAAGTTCTGTGACCAATATCACAGATTTGCAATATTTTGTCGCATAATTATTGACTGAATAATATTTCTTTTTTAATAGTTCTCTTCTTGCTAATAATCATATCAAACTATGCAGGATTTAGGAGAAATATAACGAAAGTCAATACTAATTATATATGAACTATAAAAATCTTATTGTTTTATATTTAAAATGGGGTGATGGAATGAAGGGAACCGTGGTTGCTACTTGGATAAGCACTGCCCGCAATATGTGGGGGGCAGAATTAGTTGGCAAAGCAATGCAGAATGCTGGATGGGCAAAAGATCAGATTGTAATGCCTACAGAAGATTTTGAAGACGCTGGGGTAAAAAAATTCATAGCATCGTTGGCTGCATCCTTAGGACAGTCAGAGGATGAGGTTTGGTTAACCATTGGTAAAGACAACGTGAGGGCTTTCTTAGCTGTATATCCAGCATTTTTTCAGCAGGAAACGCTATATTCTTTTTTACGATCAATGTATGACGTACATGTTGTAGTTGTACAACGAATTCCCGGTGCAAATCCGCCAGAGATTTTGATCGAACCCGTTTCAGAATATGAAGCAATCTTTAGTTATCGCTCCAAACGAGGAATGTTTGGCTATTTGAAGGGTCTTCTTGTTGGGGGAGCAGAACATTTCAAAGAAGAGATTAAAACAGAAATCCTGGAACAATCTGCTGACCATATGAAAATAAAAATTAGATTCTCAAAACCCATTACCCATAATGAAACGTATCGTTTTAATAAGCTGTTATCCTTTGGCTTTATCAAAAGTCTGCCAGTAAAGATTGGTATAGCGGTTGCTGTAATAGCGGCTATAGTAGATGGACTAGCTGCATTCTTTGGTACACCTGTTCCTTTATGGTCGGCTCTTATTAGCGGCGGTATTGCAGCACTTGTGTCGGCCTTATTGTTTAAACCTTTTGCTGCAATTCAGGCCGAAATTACGAATATTCAGGATCGTAAATATTTTAATGAAACAAAGTTGTGTACTGGTGATGAATTTGAAAGTATAATGCAGGGGTTGTCCCTGTATAAAAAACGTTTAAAACGTGAGTTTGTAGGTTTTAAAGGTACTGCTGATGAAATGAATAAATATGCAGATAATTTTAATGAACTGGCAGATAAAATGACAGAGACGTCTCGCAGTATTTCAGGGGTGGTTTATGATGTAGCTACTGCTGCGGGAAATCAGGCTGAGGAAACTACTGAGGCTGTCGGTATTTTAAGTGGTAATCTGGAAACCTTAAAGACCTTTGTTGTGGAACAAAATCGCAATAAAACACAGCTGGAGGCAGCAGTATCCGAAATTAATCAAGGCTTTGGTGAAGTGCAGGCATCTGGTTCTAAATTAGAGCATAGTTTAAAAAAGTTTGCTGAGGTAAGGAAATCAGCAGAAAATCTTCAGTCCCAAGCGACTAAAATAACTGAGATTACGGGTATGGTTGCTGCCATTGCAGGGCAGACCAATCTTTTGGCCCTCAATGCGGCGATTGAGGCGGCTCGGGCAGGGGAACAGGGGCGTGGTTTCGCTGTTGTTGCTGAAGAAGTACGCAAGCTGGCAGAGCAGTCTCATCAGCATTCTAATAGCATCACCAGTGATTTGGAAGTTTTGATGAATATTATCAGTGGTGTGGTGTCGATGATCGAAGAAGAATATGATGTCCTGGCAGTGGAAAGCCATCAGCTCAATGAAGTGGTAGCAAGTAATAGCCGTCATGTAGGTAATATACATAATGTAGCCACCAATATCGTAGAAATGATTGGAAAATTGGAACATGAAATGACAGGTCTTGGTCAGGTGTATGGTAAAATTGAATCCTTGGCAGCGATTTCGGAAGAAAATTCAGCTGCCAGTGAGGAGGTAAGTGCCTCTGTCCAAGTATATAATGATAAGTTACAGGATATGATGGGGAAAATTGGTGAATTTAAAGTTGTTATTCAACATTTTGGTGAAGATGTAAATCAGTATCGTACTTGATGGCAAAATAGTAGTTTCTTGATGGAGTAGACTGGGCCAATAAGCCTGCCTGCTCCATTTTTTTGACAAGAGTTATTTAAAAATGTGCGTGCTGGGAAGAATAATACATAAGAAAACTATGGATTTTGTCAAATTTGTGATATTATTTTTTTAGTAATCAGAAAATATGATTTTCTAATGTTTGGTAATTTATTTATAGAGATAGAAAATATAAGATATATGGAGGATTTTTTTATGATTCGAGAACGGCGGAGTAAGGACAAACTTGAGAAATACTATCAGAAGTTCTCTGAGGATGGTGTAATGGATCCTAATGTACATCCATGGGTGTCTCAGTCCTGGGAAAAGAGCAAGGAAATGGGAATTCCAGATAAAAATATGCCCCCTTTGGTTAAACTTACAAAAGAAGAATTAAGCAGACGGCAAAAATTGCACCATGCTGCTATGGATTATTTGAACGGATTATACAATCAGACGAGAGAACATTTTAATGTATATAATTTAAGTCTGCTCTTGTTAGATCAGGATTGCTATGTGATTAAAAATTATGCTTTGCCTTTTTTTCAAAAAAGTCCTGGTGAGTTAGAAGGGGCAAGGCTGGCTGAAGAAGACATTGGAACTTCTAGTATTAGCATTGTTCATGAGCATAAGGCCCCTTTTTTGTTGTTTGGACCAGAGATGTGGATTAAAGAATGTCAGGATGGCGATGCCTGCTCTGTACCCATCATGGTGGATGGACAGCTTATATATATTGTAACCATTGTTTCTGTTGAGCAGGAAGACTTACCATATAGTGCAGTAGTTTCTTTGCTGCTTAGTATTAAGTATGCAATGGAGCAGCATCTCACCATGTTAGCTCAACTGGAGGCCCGTCATGTCATTTTGGATTCGGTGCCTTTTGCTGTATATCATATTGTCCCGGGCGGTGACGTTGTTTATAGTAATAAATTGGGAAAAAGCCGTTTGGCAGGCATTGATGCAGTTGCCAGTAATGACGTAGTAGCTAATTTAAATGATGTAGTCTTAAACTATCGTCACACACCCTTGTATAAAGGCTTTAAAGGAATACCATCCTATAATAAAGAAGTGACCTGGATTACGCAGCGAAAGACCTATGAAGATATTACGACAGTGGTACCTTTAGAGCAGGATAAAGTAGTAACAAGTGTTGTGGCTGTATCTTTGCCAATTGAAGATTTAAGAACCCTTGTGGCCCATGCTGTGGGGTATAAGGCCAGATATAGTCTGACCAGTATGGTGGGAGAAACTGCAGCTTTTATTACGATGCAGGAAAAGGCTGGCAGGGTAGCGCGTAATAATCATCATCTTTTATTGCAAGGTGAGTCTGGTACAGGTAAGCAACGGCTGGCACATGCCATACATCAGGCAAGTTCCAGAGCAGCGGGACCGCTTATTTCGTTAAAATGTGGAGATATATTACAAGATGTGCTGGAAGAAGAATTATTTGGCAGTGGTGAATATCGAGATGAAAGCCGTCCAGGAAAATTAGAATTGGCCAATGGCGGAACTTTATTTCTGGATGAGATCGAAAAAATGCCGCCACACGTAGCAACTCGTTTGGCAGAGGCTTTAAGAAACCATAAGCTTTGCCGTTTAGGGGAAGATGTGGAGCGTAATTTTGATATTCGTATTATTGCTGCCTGCGATAGTGATTTAAAACGGCTTACAGAGAAGGGGGTTTTTTATTCTCCCCTATATGAGATTATATCCAAGAGCATGATTCGTATCCCGGCTTTAAGGGCCCGCCGTGAAGATATTCCTTTACTGGCAGACCACATTATTAGTGAATTGGCAGAACAGCATAATATGCCAGTCAAAGAGCTGCTGAATGATGCAAAAGAGCTTCTAATGTCGTATGAGTGGCCTGGAAATATTAAGCAGCTGCAAGGTGTGGTAGAGCAGGCATTTTTTAATACAGAAGGCAATAAAATTGCATTGCAGGAGATTAGCCTGCTTGGGGAAACGGGTATCAGTACGGCATGGAAAGAAGATAAAGAGGTATTTGTTGATGCCTGGAAAGTGGCTGGCGGCAATATTAGTCGTTTAGCCAATATGTTGGATGTTAGTCGTGTTACGCTGTATAGATATTTGAAAAAATTTGGTCTAGATAAAGAATAATAAAGGTATAGGTGGAAATGGCATGCGACTGAGAAGAAAGCCGTGGGTTGATGCGGCATTAGAAGAATACAATGATATTGTAGTTATTAAAGAGATACCTTGCGGGCTTTCATTAAAGCCCAAGAGTGAATGTGAGCAGGATAAACCAAACGTACATGAGCAGCGCAAGGGTCACTGGCATGAAGTATTTGGCCGTAAGGCGCCCTTGCATGTGGAATTAGGAACAGGTAAAGGCCGATTTATAAGCCAGCTGGCTGAAGAAAATCCCGATGTCAACTTCATTGGCATCGAAGCGCAGCAAGATGTCTTATATTATGCTGCCCAAAAGGTACGGGAAAAGGGCCTTACCAATGTTCGTTTACTTGTCTTTGATATTAATCATGTTTTGGATATTTTTGCTCCCGGTGAAGTCGACCGGTTATATGTTAATTTTTGCGATCCGTGGCCGAAGGTCAGGCATGCTAAACGCCGTTTGACGCATGCTAATTTCCTGGAGAAATATCGTACTCTTTTACCTGCCGGTGGAGAATTATTCTTCAAGACAGATAACAGGCCTTTGTTTGATTTTTCGTTAGAGCAATTCGCCGCCTGTGACCTGGAGGTAAAGGAAGTAACGTTTGATTTGCATAATAGTAAGTATCAAGGTAATGTCATGACTGAGTATGAAATGAAATTCAGTGGAATGGGTACAGCGATCAATCGGTGTGAAGTAAAATTCCCGTAAAATAATAATGCTAGTTTTCATTTTTTTATGACAGAAAATCAAATTGCGGCATAGAATGTAATAAAATGTGTAGTGGGATCAGAAAGGGAGAGTGTTGCTATGCCGCGTCAAGTTTCGTCTTATATGGTTCCTGAGCCCTTGGAGCCACTTAACTTAGAAGAAGTGAAATTTTGGATACGGATCATGGAAGAGCATGCTTTGTTTATTAAGTCTGGCTTACCTTGTGATAAAACAGATTTGCTCGATGAGGCCCAATCTTTTTATCAGGATTTTGGGGCTTTGCGTACCAGGGCAGAGCGCTTGCAAAATGACAAAAAATTCTTGGAGTTAGTGAATGACACGCAGGCTTTATTAAAAGAATTTTATACTTTCAAGCGTGAGTTGCTGCATTGCATGTTAGAGTGTAAACTAGGTGGTTATAATTTCCCATTATTACTTGATCATATGGCTCGTGAAGCTGAGTATTTTATGCGTTTACTCGAAAAAATGAAAAATGGCAAAGTATGCTTATCCGGGGGAATGAAGGCCCAGGAGAATGTTTTTTGGCTGCGTATCATGTCAGATCATGCTAAATTTATCAGTCATTTATTGGATCCTTCTGAACGGAATCTGATTCAAACAGCGAATGCCTTTTCCCAAGAGTTTGATGATCTTTATCTGCAAGGCAGAGACTTTGCCAGTATGCTGCAGGGGTATAATGAAGTTGCTTCTTTTAAACGTTTTCTGCAGGATGTTCGGGCTGCTGTGTTGCGGATTCGGGATTTTAAACGAGCCGCTGAAGAGATGATTGCAGAGTGTAGATTAGTAGGATTAATTCCTGCCTTATTAGCCGATCATGTCAGACGTGAAGCCGATCATTTCTTATTGATTTTAACAATGATGGAAAAAGGGATTATGAAGAATTTAGTATTAGCGTCTCTGGATTATGGTGAAGAACTTTCTTTAATCGCAAACGATCAGAATCTGGAGACGATATGTGGAATACCTACGATAAAGCCAGGACGCGATGAGGAAATGATGCCAGAGTCAAATGAGAGAGAACCGGAGCCAGAGCGAGAGCCTGTGCTGGATTTGGAACCTGAACTAGAACCAGAAGTTGAAGAACTTTTAAAAGAAAAAATAAGCAGTAAAATAAAAATAAATAAAGAACATAAACATAGCCACTTTGAAAGCAAAGGGAAGATTAAGGAAGAAAAAGTGGCAGTAATGGAAGACGAGAGTGGAGGCAAAGACGGCATAGCACCTACAACGCATGTCGTAGAAACAAAGAACAGTGATGCAAAGTACAAGTGGAGCGGCAAATGGCCCCGTCAATTAGGGAAGAAAAATTAGGTAACAGAAAAGGACTTGGCATCATGCCAAGTCCTTTTCTGTTACCTAGACGACTCTTTCTTGGTCAGCAATGGGACTGGGTATAATTGCAATATAGCCCAGCAGTTCGCGCTTCGTATCTGTAACTGACAAGAGACGGCCGTTAATTAAATCAATCATGCTAAGGTCGGCTAATATATGGCTGGTAGCAACAGCTAGTTTATCTCCAGGCAATATATGCAGACAGGATATTGAGCGGCCAATTTCAATCTGGCGAATAATAGAAGCATTTGTAATATCAATTACAGTGATGGAGGCACTTTCCTCGTTAACCACATAAGCAATTTGTTCATTGGCACAAGTTGCAACATGGGAAGGATAAGCCGGGCATAAGCTTGTATCTTTGGAATAGATGCAGGAATGAGATGTAATGCTGGCGGGGGCACTATCCTTCTCCTCAGTCATGGTGAAAATGATGATCCCTTCCACAGTGAAAGCAGCGCTGGTAAAAGGAATTAGAATATGTCCGCTGCCATCAAGGATAATATTGGTAGGAATACCTGGCAAATGATGTTCTTGCACTAATTGTCCTGCTGGGTTGAATACTGCCAAAGATCCCTGGTTGTCATATTCCCAGACACTGTAGATTGCAGTATGATCAGCAGCAAGGCCGACGCAAGCAGCTTCTGCTGGATTCCCCCAGGTAGTTAGAGACATGGTGGGTATGGCAAGAGAGTATAACTTGCCATTCGGATCTGCTATGTATGCATAATTTCCTTTAGGTGCTAATGTGAATTGAGTGGGCGGAGGAAGCTCTACGGGTAAACGGTAAATTGATTTTTGTTCCAGATTGGCAACAAAGAGTCCGCCTTTGCCATTCGTGCCGATTACAGGCATATATACTTTGCTGTTATCAGGCGAAAGTAGCAGCTCAGTGGGGGTATATTCTGAAGGATAAGGCATTTCAGCTATGATTTCTCCTTGGTTGCCATCAACAAGGAGCAGCGCATGAGTCGTATCATCAATGACTACTAGTTTATAAGGCAAAATTTCCATGTAATCACCTCGGTTTTATCCCAGTTTATGAATTGCTGATTTCTTTATATATTATTCGTGAAATAGCAAATTGGTTATTGGGTATGGAGAATTAATTTTGGTATAATAGGGGTAGAGAGCAGCGAAGGAGAAACAACATGAGTAGGTTTTCAAAATTATGGAGAAGCAGTACGGAAGCTGTTATATGTATTACCCTGTTATTATTTATGATTGGCACGGTAAATATCTTTAGTGCGAGCTTTGTTGAAGCCGGACAAAGGATGGGGGATGGCTATTATTATCTGAAAAGGCATGTTATGTCTTTTGGTATTGGAATCGTTGCCATGATGATTATGCGCCGTATTGATTATCATCGACTGAATCGTTTACTATTTCCACTATTGGTGATAACGGTAGGTTTATTAATTGCTGTGCATTTTATCGGTATTGAAGTGAATGGTGCCAGACGTTGGGTGAATTTAGGCTTTCAATTTCAGCCTTCCGAATTGGCCAAATTGACAGGACTTGTGGTTACAGCCGGATATTTAGGACCTTTGCTTGATCGCAATCGTAGAATTACGCTGTTATCGGCACCCTTCTATATTGCTATATTATTAGGGGCTATTGTTTTAAAACAGCCAGATATGGGAACTGCGGTTATTATAGTAGGAGTATGTCTCATGCTATACATCATTGCTGGATTGCCCAGACAACAGATACTGGTATTATTTGGTGGTGGTGTCGCCTTATTTCTCTATGCAACTTTTGCAGCTGCCTATCGTGCAGAACGTATTGCCGCCTGGATTCATCCTTGGGACTATCAACTGGGAATTGGCTATCAGACGGTACAAGGATTATTGGCAATCGGCTCGGGAGGATTTTGGGGAACCGGTCTTGGTATGGGATCCAGTAAATTTAATTATTTGCCAGAAGCTCATACTGATTTTGCATTTGCAGTGTTGTGCCAGGAGATGGGTTTTGTTGGCGCACTAGCAGTATTGTGCCTCATTGCTTTATTAGCTTATTATGGTGGTAAGATTGCTTTAAAGGCTCCAGACGGATTGGGAAAGTTATTGGCCATTGGTGGAATTATTTTAGTAGTAGGACAGGCTATTATTAACATTGCTATGGTTTCAGGCTTATTTCCTGTAGTGGGAGTGCCCCTGCCATTTATTAGCTTCGGCGGAACATCCTTAATTGTTAATCTGATGTCTATTGGTATTATTTTAAATGTTGGACGACAAGGAGACAGCGCTGTGCCCCATCAACCGATAGCAGAATCTGATTCTAGCGGCAGTACCCGTCTAAAATTGGCAAGGCAAGCCAGAAGTTTGAACCGCATAAAATAACTTTAAGAATGCAGAAGAAGACATCCATTTAATGTAATATATATTATTGGAACTCATTTCCCATGATTATTTATTGGTTTTATCGGTATGTCCTGCTATCTTTATTTTGTTAAGGACCAGGCTGTAGAGAAGTACTCTTGCACCTGGTTTTTTTGCGTGCAGAGATTAAAGATACTCTTGCTACAAAATTAGCTGACTAAGGTTTCTGTCAATCTGTAACTTGATGATAATTAAGTTTTCTAGATAAATATAGAAAAAATTGTCCTACGCTGCCTCTTTCATAGAAAAGTATAATAATACCAATGATGTGGAATAACATAGTTAGGAGGCGGATGTAATTATGTTTGGCATTATTCGTATTGGTGCCTATTTGGTCAGTGGACTGACGGTATGGCAGTTTTTTCATGGTGACATAGGTGGAATGAGCGGAGAATTACAGAAACATTTGGCTCTTGATCCGGCTCATGGTATGATTTTAGGAGTATGCGCCGGAGTCAGTGATTTCACGGGCATTGATGTTAGCCTCATTCGTATCATTTGGGCCTTGCTGATTTTGTATCGTGGAGCCGGAATCGCATTATATATACTTGCATTTCTGATTATGCCATCAAATGGCTAATCAGATTTTTTTGTTTCCAGTAACATACATGTAGACCATTACATAAAATACAGTAAGTAATATGAGAGGGGGTTGGATAAGTGAAAAGGGATGTGGAGGAAGAACGAATTGAAGAAGCAGTAGAAATAGAAGAGCCAGATAGAAAAAAAACGGAGATGTGCAATTGTAAGAATGAACATAAACAGGAATGTGAACATGAGCATAAACATGAGTATGAAAATGAATGCGAATGTTCACATCAGTATGAATATGATTATGGAAATGGAAGAATGATGTTAGCCCATGCATATGTTCGATGGCAACATTATGATGAAGCCTTTAATCCTCAGGAAGCTTTGAAGAGAGGCACATTATTTCCTGACTTGTATGGTGTATATCCTATACCAAAGTAAATGGAGGTGAAGAGTGTGGATTGTGGACAGCAGCTTAGTATGCTGAGAAAGATTCAGGAAATGCAATTTGTTACAGTAGAGCTTAACTTATATTTGGATACTCATCCTTGCGATAGAGACGCACTTAATGATTTTAACTGTGCTGTTGATATATTAAGAAAACATAAAAAAGCATATGAAGATGAATATGGTCCCCTGTTAAATTTTGGTTTTGGCGGATATTCAAGTGAACCATGGGAATGGGCTAAAAGTCCATGGCCGTGGGAACTATAGGGGGTAACACGTTGTGTGGATATATGAGAAAAGTTTGCAGCATCCCGTAAAAATAAGCCGGCCTGATGTGGCTTTTGCCAAGTTAGTAGTTACTCAATATGGAGGGCCTGACGGTGAATTAGGAGCGTCTCTACGATATTTGAATCAACGATATTCTATGCCGACGAATAAGGCAATTGCCTTATTAACAGACATCGGTACAGAAGAGCTGGCACATATGGAGATGATAGCAGCTCTGGTATATAAACTAACAGAGGGAGCAAGCCCTCAGGACTATGAGGACGCTGGATGGGGAGGTCAATATGTCCAGCATAATCATGGATTGTTTTGGACAGATGCCAATGGCGTACCATGGTCAGCTCAATATATTGCCTGTCTTGGTGATCCTATAGCAGATTTGAGTGAAGATATGGCAGCCGAGCAGAAGGCCCGCGTCACCTATGAACATCTCATTGAGATGACTAATGATCCCTGTGTTAAAGATATGCTGCGTTTTTTATGGCAACGGGAAGTGGTACATTTCCAACGATTCGGTGAATGTTTGAATGATGTACAGGAACATATGAGTAAGAAAAATATGTGGTGCGGCTGTGAGCGGGGAAAATAGGAATTTTAAAAAGCATCTGAGAACCGGTGACGTTGTTGGTTTTTCGGATGCTTTTTTTATGAGTAGGTAGTCGGCTTTTTATTTTTTTGTGCCTGGCCGTCTTCAGATATTGGTGGTGATTGGAGGCAATTCTGTCTTTCATCCAAGGAATGTCACGAGAAAGAGCTTTTATATTTTGAAAATTTGATACTGCTGACTAAAGAGCAGCTGCTGTGTATACCAATGAATTACCCTAAACAGCAATTTTCTGCGTAGAAGCAGATGTTCTTTTTGACAATAATTCCTTAATGCCATTTTCGAATAAATACAATATACATTCGAAAATGGTATTTTATTACTGAAGATATAATTATATAATAAGGGCATGAAAAAATTTGATTTGAAAACACAAATAAAGAGTTCATACCGTACATTGCCAGGGATGCTTATTGGCATTCTGCGCGAAGAGATTTTATCAGGTGAACTTAGCGGAGGATCGCAGCTCAAGCAAGAAGAGCTGGCTTCGAGATTTAATGTCAGTATGAGTGTTCTGCGGGAAGCGTTAAAAAGTTTGGAGGCTGAGGGGCTTGTTCGCTTTTATCCCAATCGGGGGGCAACGGTCACGGAGTTAACGGCTGAAGAAGCACAGGAGATATTTGATATTCGCTTGTTTTTGGAATTGGGAGCGATAGAATTGACCATTCCGAATTTGATGCCAGAAGATATCAGGCAGGCAGAAGAAATTTTAGCAGCGATTGACGCTGAACAGCACAGTACACGCTGGGGTGAATTAAACTGGCAGTTTCATGAAGTTCTGTACCGGTCGGCAAATCGGCCTAAGCTCTTGTCGCTGATTCAGAACATGCATAATAATGTTGAACGATATATGCGTTTATATTTATCAGCAATGCATTATCAAAAAGATTCGCAACAAGAACATCGTGCCATACTTCAAACCTGTGCACAGGGGGATATTCAAGCAGCCCAAAAGTTATTGCGTGCGCATATAACGACAGCAGGTGCAAGACTGGTTGGTTACCTAAGTCATTCATTGTAAGGGTATATGTTATACAAAACGTATCCCTTAAAGTATATTTTCGAAAATCGAAAATTTTTTATGGATTTTAAATTATATAGAGAAATTTGGGGAGGTAATATATTATGTCAAGTAAGCGAATACAAGATTTTAAAGCAGAGTATATTGAGTCCAAACCAGCTATCAGCATTGAGCGTGCTCTTGCCTTTACAACGTCCCATCAGGAAACCGAGGGAGAAACCGTTGGCATTAGACGAGCGAAAGCATTTAAGGCGGTATGCGAGTGCATAGCTACTACTATTTTTGACAAAGAAATCATCATTGGCTCGATTGGTGAATTCCGTAAATCGGGTATCATTTGCCCGGAATACTCTTGGAAATGGGTAGATGAAGAAATGGATTCCTTTGAAACAAGGTCGCAGGATCCTTATTGCATTGATGATAAAGCTAAGGAACGACTGCGCAAAGAAGTTTTCCCATACTGGAAAGGCAGATCACTTGAAGAAACTTTTTTATCTCGGATCAATGACGAAACAGCTAAGATCCTAATTGATACAGGTATTATTGATAATGACTCAAAATGGCGCAGCGCCGTGGGAGAAATTACCCCTGACTATCAGGATATTATTTTTAAAAAGGGTTTTGGGGGACTTAAGGCGGAAGCACTGCAAAAATTGACAGAAATTGAATTGGTGACACGTGAAGGTTTAGAGAAAATTGATTTTTACAAAAGTGCCGTGCTAGCTTGCGATGGCATTATTACTTTAGCAAAACGCTATGCACAGCAGGCTGTAGAGCTTGCTAAAACAGAAAAAGACGCAGCACGTAAAACCGAACTCATGGAGATCGCGAGAGTGTGTCATCGAGTTCCTGAACATCCGCCGGAGACCTTTTATGAAGCAATCCAGACAGTCTGGTTTACGCAGCTTGGTTCTATCTTGTCAGAGAACTCGCTGGCGCTTAATTTAGGACGTTTTGATCAATATATGTATCCGTACTATGTTAAGGATATTGCCGCAGGGATAATTACATCAGAAAAAGCACAGGAACTTATTGAAGCGCTGTGGATAAAACTTTCAGAATGGGTATGGGCGATTTCTCGTAATACAGCCAAATTTTTTGCGGGGTACAATTCATTCCAAAATTTAACATTGGGAGGGCGGACACGCAATGGGCGTGACGCAACAAATGAGATTTCCTATATGTGCCTCAAGGCTACAGAAAATGTAAAAACACATCAGCCAGGTCTTAGTGTACGCATTCATCCTGACAGTCCTGATGAATTTCTATTAGCTGTCTGCGAACTCATTCGTGTCGGCACAGGATTTCCGGCAGTTCATAACGACCGTGTGGGATCAGATATGCTGCTTGCGGCAGGACTTTCACCAGAAGATGCTCGTGACTGGAGTAATTGTGGCTGTGTTGTACCGCATTTTAGGAAAATCGGGGAATGGACATCAGCGGTTAGTGTTAATTTGGCGGCTGCCATGGAGTTTGCCTTAAACGGTGGTAAAAGCCGTATTTATGAAGGGTTGATGAGTTTAGCCGAAAAACCGGCAGGTGAATTTGCGAGTTATAAAGAAGTAAAGGCAGCTTTTTTTAAGCAGATTTCTAATCTTGTTAAACATTCGGTAATCGGTTCGATTACTTGCCAGCAAGTTCATTCTGAAATTGTGCCAAGACCATATCTATCGCTGTTAGTGGATGGATGTATGGACCAGGGGAAAGATCTCAGCAAAGGTGGGGCAAAATATAACTTGGGTCCTGTACTGACAGGTATTGGTATAGCGGATACCGCTAACTCGCTGGCGATGATTAAGAAATTGGTGTTTGAAGAAAAAAAATATACACTTGATGAAATATGTCAGGCGCTTGATGCTGACTGGATTGGTTATGATGAACTCAGGCAAGCAGCGATTGCCTGTCCCAAGTATGGCAATGATGATGACTATGTTGATACAATTGCCTGCGAAATATCCGACTTTTATAATAAAGAAGTACAATCCTATACCGATTATTTTGGATCGCGGTTTAATTCGGCCTTTATGGGTATATCAAACTATATTCCGGCAGGCAGTGTAATTGGCGCAACACCTGACGGGCGCATAGCTAGAAGCCCTTTGACAGAAGGGGTTTCACCCCATGCCGGTACAGATCTTACCAGTCCGACTGCTGCGATGCGTTCTGTTGCTAAAATCAATCATGATATCCATACCGGTGGCACGCTGATGAATGTCAAATTGGCGCCAGAACTCTTGCAGTCTGCGCGCAATCTAAAAAACTTAGCTGCACTTATCAGAGCATTCTTTTCCCTCGGAGCCTTCCATGTACAGTTTAATGTAATTTCGACCGAAACCCTCAGAAAGGCGCAGGAGTGTCCAGAAGAATACAAGGATCTCCTTGTGAGGGTCGCAGGCTACAGCACTCAGTTTATCAATTTGTCGAGGGAAGCGCAAAATGCCATTATTGAGAGAACCACCTATGAATCCATGTAAAGGTACGGTTTTCCAAATCCAGCGCTGGTCAATTCATGACGGCGAAGGTGTGAGAAGTACTGTCTTTTTCAAAGGCTGCCCGTTAAAATGCCGATGGTGCGCCAATCCGGAATCGTGGAACAGCGCTCCTGAGGTCTTCTATTTTCAGGAACGCTGTACTAGGTGCGGACGCTGCGCTGCTGGCTGTCAAGTAGCCGCCAGCAGTCTAAATGGAAACGTTAGCTTTGACAGAGAAAAATGCACAGGCTGCGGCGCATGCGCCGCGATTTGCCCTGCCGGAGCTAGAAAAAAAATAGGCACTGTTATGACAATCGAAGAAGTTATGAAAGTAATCAAAAGAGATGCTGTTTTTTACCGGGAATCAGGCGGAGGCGTAACCTTTTCGGGCGGTGAGCCATTTATGCAGCTCAGTTTTTTACGGGAACTAGTATTGGCCTGCAGCCGAATTGGGATTGGTATGACGGTTGAGACTTGCGGTTATTTTAACTGGGAGAGAGCAAAGGACATCATTGCTTTATTAGATGGGGTGTTTGTCGATATCAAGCACATGGATGATCGTATTCACCAAAAACTCACCGGTGTCAGTAATGTGCCCATTCTAGAGAACGTCATCCGCATCGCCGAGTTGCAACTAAATACCATTGTGCGTGTACCTCTGATCGAAAAAGTTAATGCCAGTGAAAAGAACATCAGAGCCATGTGTGAATTTATAATCCAGCATACCAAGGTAAAAGAGGTAGAGCTTCTTCCCTATCATAATTTAGGAGAGCCAAAGCATAAAGCCAAAGGGGAGCTGTATAAGGCGTTCACAACTCCTGATGCTGAAAAAATTGCAGCTATGAAAGAAATTATTACGAACTATGGTATTGCTATTGCTGATTATCAATGAAGGCAGAGGGGTTCCAGATTGAGCATATGGCAAAATTTATTAAATATTAATTTTTCATCAAGGGGGGGCCTTGTCCCATTACATCAAGGTCGATTTTCCGATTCTATCTGCGAAAGTTGAGTTATTAATAGCAAATTGCCTAGACTCAATCTCATAGAGTAAATACTACCAGGCATAAGTAAATAATCATGATGGCAGTCAGATAGTAGAGTTAGAGTTCTGAACACGAGGACGGGAGGAATTGGGGATAAGAGCAGAATAAATAGGTACAAAAGAAAAAGCCCGAAGGCTTTGAAACATAAATGAGTATGCAATAAACTAACGTGGACAACAGCCTTGTCTAGGCCAACAAGCTTTCCATGGCCAACAATTTCCTCTAGGCCAGCAGGACTGTCTGGGCCAGCAGAAGTATCTAGGCCAACAACCATTATACTGATGATGATGATGATGACCATAATACCAGTAGTCTTCCCTCGGCCAGCAGGACCAAGGGCGACGATAACCACTAGTATTATATCCTAGTCCGAATTCATCTCTATCGTATAGGTCTTCTCTCCACTCTTCAATATCAGGATTGCCCCATTTAGGATAATCCATATGATAATAACACCTCCTAAATGTTCATAGAAAGATATTTATACATAATATGATCTTTGGTAAATAAGAGTGATTAGCCAGGCATATAAAAAATAGCCCTCCAAAAGAGAGCAAAAAAATGGGAAAGAAGTTGTTGAACGACATGAGAGGTCGTTAATAATATTATATCCTAGTAATAGGGATTATATACATGAGAATGTGAGGGAGGGATAAGTTGATCAACCGATTAATTTAGAGCCGTAAATGCTTTTATTTATGGTGTTGTACTAACAGCTATTGTACCCGCATTTGTTGTAACAAATGCATCTAAAACATCCTTAAGGTCCTTCGCTAACCCCATATTATGATCGATACCTACATCATTCAATGATACTTGGAGTCCGGCTTGGAAAGCAGGAGTTAATAATATAGATGGATTGGGAGAAATTATGGCAGCAAGATTTGTATACAAGAAAACTTCTACGGCATCTTCAATATCAGGACGTAAATCTGAAGTTGCTTGCCGGAATACTTTTTTATCCATTTAGGCACCTCCAGCATACTTATATCTAATTATATGATGATAGAATAGTTGTGGTGCTAATTTAGAAGGGAAATAATAACCCCAATATTATTATAACACCACCTATAAGCATGATTTTCTTACTACATATAAAAATATAAGCTTTACGGATAAAAGCCTATATAAATTATGCCCTTTGTATCCGATGAATTTGAGCCATGGTTTTTCAATACTAGTTAAAATGCCATTGGGGTGCCATGAGCTGTATGAGTGTTTTATTATGAGTTACTAACATATAATTCACAATTTGCACAGGATAAGCTCTATATTAGTAAAAGACAACAGGTAAATAAATTACGGATTTTCTATAGTGCCTAAGAGCTCTTTTTTTCCTCCACCGAGGGACCTCTTTTATCAAAGCAACATATTATGTAATAAACATGATAAGGAGGGGTGATAAAAATGAGTGTTGATTCTGATCGGGATTGCTGTCATCATCATAAAAAATGCCGTCGTAGATGTCCAAGATGTCATTTTGAATGCGATATAGAATGTCGTGAATGTCCTGTATGTCATCATTGTTTTGATAATTTCTGCGAATGCTGTGTGTGTGGTTGTAAACATGACCATTGTTGGTAGGTTATGAGCGTCCTTCGGGGCGTTTTTCTTATACCCCAAATACAGACTAATGAGCTTGGCGGCTTTTTTTATATTTATCACTTTTAACGAACTAGAAACATATTATGTTAGCATAAGGAGGTGTTAATTGATGTCACACGGAAATTGCCATGAAGAAGATAGATTAGAAAGATTAGAACGGCAAGTCGAAGAAATAGAAAGAATAGTACGCGAGATTCTTCGAATCGTTTGTGAATTGGCTAGAGAAGAATATCCTAGATAACTTTGATTTTAGCTCGCTGATATAATTAGCGGGCTTTACATATAGGCTGTTTCCCTATCAACTTAGCAAATCGGCATACCACTATTGATGTTAATCAATAGCGGGTCTTAGCTTTCAAGCACAAACTAATTAAAGCAACTTTTTTAAATAAAAAATACTGGCAGCTCAGAAGGCAGCCAGTAGATTATTGCTATGTAAGCAATAACTTGGAAGTGTACTATATCATATGCATTTCAATGCTATATGTGTATGAGATAAAAAAATAGCCCCCGCAAAGAGGGCTTTAAAATGGGAGAGATGTGATGTTGTTGAACGACATGAGACGTCGTTGATTATAGTATGCCCGGTTAGGGAAATATATATACTAAATGCAGTAAAAAAAGGATAGCTGTTCTATGAACAGCTAATATAGAGGATTGCTATATAGTTAGCAAAAGAAAGTCTATATTACATAATATGGTTAATTATTATAATTTGTGACTGAAAGACGTTGGCCGGCAGAATTTATTCCAGGAAGCCTGGCAGGTACATTCATCTATTGTCTCTCATATTATTTATAAGAAAGAAAAAGCCTGAAAGCTTTTACTAGTAAGTAGGAGTAAGACTAGCTTGGACAGCAGCCTTGTCTCGGCCAACAGCCATTCCATGGCCAGCAATTCTCTCTCGGCCAGCAGCTCTGTCGAGGCCAGCAGGATCTTCTGGGCCAGCAGCTATGATAAGGCCAACAACCTTGCATAGGCCAGCATCCTTGACGCGGCCAGCAGCCTTGTCTAGGGAAACAAAAATGATGAAAGCTGTAACCTGCACCAAAGCCGAATCCTAAATTTGATTTATAAACTTGTTTTCTAAATTCCGGGTCTTCTTTCCATTCTTCGATTTCTGGGTATCCCCAATGACGATAGTCCATGTCGTATCGCCTCCTAAGTTGGATAGAAATTTATAGAAATCCCTTTATACATACTATGTTTCATTACAAATAAGGGTGATTATTCCATAGCGCTCCATTTTTCATGGGGTGCTCCATTTGTCGGAATTTGCTAGTAGTTAAAATTTTACTTTTACTAAAAATTGTGATAAATTTAACATATAACCTTACAGGATTATCTCTATAAAATAATTAAAAGAGGTGAGATCGTGGGGGAGTTGATTATGATACAATTCAAAAAATATTAACAACTATTGCAACTATTTTAGGGATACTAACAATGACAATTGAATTTTATGAAAAAGTAAAAAGCAATCGGAAACCTTCAGCAAAAAGGAGAAGTCACACGAGATAGTAGGGCTTTAGGGCTCTTTTTTTTGTTTAAAAAGAGGTATAGTGAAGATTGCTTTAGAAATAAATAGACTATTATGAAAGAATCTGCATACTATAATGTGGGAGGTGAATCTGGCTAGCGGGTTTGACCGTGTCCAGCTTACATGATGATGTTTTATTTAACATTGGCCAATATTTTTTTTATAGGGATAACAGATATAGTAAATGCATGGTATACGAGAATACCCAGCATGGTAGTTTCTGTTCTCATTATTACGTTAGCAATAAAAACTTTTTATCATCGATTAGTAGTGAATGATTAATAATCTTTCAAGATATGATGAAGGCGTCCTAAGTGGACGTTTTTTTATGTCCAAATAGTAGTGTGGTTAAAGGCTGAGTATGTTTGAAACTTAATCTATAGGCTTTAAAGGAGTAATGTCGTTTTTTATCGAACTATATATAAAACAATAAAAGGAAGTGTTAAAGATGTATATTTCCCATGATATAACATATCGAATATTTTCGATTGAAATTGTTACAAAAGAACCTGTTACAATAGATATGGAATTATTTAAAGATATATCTCGCAGACTTTTTGAGAATAAGGTAATATCTAATATTAATATTGATAATAATGAAGCCTATAATGTGGATGGTAAACAGATATTTCACTTTGATGTCCATTTGGGGAATGCGCATCATCCTTTGAATATACGTCTTACAAATGTTGAGAAAGCTCTTGATGGTCTTCTTGATCACTATGAAGATTACTCTGAAATGCAAATTAAACTGAATTAACAACTGTGAGAGAACAGCACTAAAAACGTCCTATGGGACGTTTTTTTATAATTTTTTGTATCTCTCACTGAAATCATGGAGAGTGTGAGTTGCAATTTGCTTGACCGAAAAAATGTTCAAATTTTTAATGTATAACCTGTGTTTTTTACAAGCGAAAAGTACGAGTAATAAATGCTAATGTGAAGATTGTAAAACTATAGTATAATTAACATTATTATCGTTTTTGGATTTGCAAGAAAATTGGGGGGCGGATTTGTGATTAATATTTTGTTGGTAGGCGGCGGCAGAGGTGGCGTTGGAATCTTAGAGATGGTGAGTCAAGTACCAGATTTGGAGATCATTGGGGTCGTAGATGTAAAAACAAATGCTGTAGCCATAGAATTAGCGCAAAAAATGGGAATACGCACCTTTACGGATGTTCGGGATGGACTTAAAGTGACGAATGTTAATGTCGTATTAAATATTACTGGTAACAAAGATGTTAATCGATTAATTGAAGAGAATAAAGCTCCGAATGTTAAAGTAGTGGATGATTTTATTACTAGTATGTTGTATCATTTGATTAAATCTCAGGTCTTAATGAGTGAAGAGCTAAATGAGAAGGTTGCAGTCTTATCTGAGTCTGTAAATGAGGCGAAATCGCACATTAATAACACTCATGAAGTGATTGGTTTTATTAATAAAGTATCACAACAGACAAATCTGTTAGGTTTAAATGCAGCCATTGAGGCAGCAAGGGCTGGTGAACATGGCAGGGGTTTTGCTGTAGTTGCTACTGAGGTTCGTAAGTTATCAGAAGATAGCGTGGAGGCAACAAAAAAAATCAATGATATTTTAGGAAATATCGAAGCATCGATGCAGCATATTATTAATGGTATTGAACAAACGGCTGCAGTAGCGGAAAAGCATACTAAGCGAGAATTAATTACTGGTGAGAAAATTTAAATAAAGACTCAATAGAAGTCAGTCAGCCGGTGTCTGCAAAGCTAGGGATTAATATGGGAAAAGGATGCGAATCAATTTTAAGCGATCTCTAAGAAATATTACTGATATCAATAGAGGCTGCAGCACTCTGAATTAATAATCTTTTATAAAAAGCAATTGTAAGAAGTTAAGAAAAGTTTGTTATATATCGATATATACAATAATAAGTAGACCAAGGAGGGTGGTTATAATGATTACAAAGGTATTTAGTGTGTATAAGGTTACTATTCAGGAACATTACAACCAGCAATCCAAGGAACGGAGAAGAAATAAACCGCAAAAAAAATTTGAAGATATTTTGGTGGAGATGCTTGGCCATTCGCCCAAAAAACCAATCGGATATTATGGATAGAGCCCTTGGGCTCTATCTTTTTTTATACTGGCAGCATTTCATTCCAGCAGGAATAACGCTGGGCTTGATGAAGTATTATACATAATTAAGTCAATCTCTGGCAGCTGAGAAATCAATGAAATCGTGTGAAAAGAGGAGAGTGCAAGGGTGTATTTGCGTATATTATATATAGATCGGATTGGCGTCATTCATGATATCACTGCGATACTGTCCAAACGTAGAATTAATATTGTATCTATGGAAGTAGAGCAAAATAGAATTTTTTTGGAATGCCAGAGTATTATTGAGCAACAGGACAAAACATGGATTAAGGAATTGTCTGATGTTGCCGGCATTCAGAAAATTGATGAGATTACATTTATGCCTTCCAAGGAGCGAGCCGAACAACTGGATGCTATATTGACTTCTGTACATGATGGAATTTTGTCGGTGAACCAAGAAGGTATAATTACACAATACAATCCTGCAGCAGCACGCATTCTCGGTTTACCAGTAAAAAAAGCATTGGGACAGCCCTTAGAGCCTGTTTTATTTAGAAATTTGCTGATACAAGAAACACTGCAAACGGGCAGTCACTACCATAATCGAGAGGTATATATTGATAGCGGTGATAGTTATTGCGTTGTAAGTACCATTCCTCTCAGGAACAATGGTAATGAAGTGGTTGGTGTGGTTGCTTTGATTCGTGATACCCAGGAAGTAAGAAACTTGATGCATAACATGACCGCCTCTCTCCCCATGACCTTTGCAGATATTCCTTTTGCCAGTGCTGTGATGAGGCAGGTGGTTAATCAGGCCCGCAGATATGCGGCAAGTGATTCTACTATATTAATTCGTGGTGAGACGGGTACTGGCAAAGAATTATTCGCCAGAGCGCTGCACAGTTCTTCCAATAGAGCTTATGCTGCCTTCGTTCCTATTAACTGCGCAGCTATTCCTGAGACTCTGCTGGAAAGTGAACTTTTTGGTTATGCACGAGGAGCGTTTACTGGTGCGGCCAAAGGCGGTAAACCAGGAATGTTTGAATTGGCGAATGGCGGTACCTTATTTTTGGATGAGGTAGGAGAAATATCAGCACATCTACAGGTTAAATTGCTAAGGGTACTTCAGGAGCAGCGGGTGCGACGTGTAGGGAGTACTAAAGAAGTGGCCGTTGATGTGCGCATTATTGCCGCGACCAATCGTAATTTGGAAGATATGGTGGCAGACAAAATTTTTCGGGAGGATTTATATTATCGGTTAAACGTAATTCCTTTATTGGTACCACCTCTCAGGGAACGCTTTGAAGATATTCGTTTCTTAGGGGAATTGTTTTTAAAACATTTTGCTGAAAAATTACATCGTCCCATCAAGGGGTTTTCCGCGGAAGCACTGCAGCGCTTGCAGGACTATAATTGGCCAGGTAATGTGCGGGAATTAAAGAATAGTATTGAACGGGCTGCAAACTTAGTGGATGGCGTAGAAGTGCAGGCTGAGCATATATTTTTAGGAAGATTGTCTGGTTCTCCGGCAGCACCGCCTGCCGTACAGTTTGAAACCTATCAAACATTAGAAGAGCGATTAGCAGAAGTGGAAATGGTCATTTTGCAGGAAACACTTCGCCGCTTTCGTTCTTCAAGACGTATTGGAGCAGTATTAGGAATATCCCATACTGCCGTGCTAAAAAAGATGCGTAAATATAATTTAACGTCAGAATAAATGGATATAATTGGAATTAAATGAGAAGAAATGGAAACCTATCGTAACAGTGGAATGAATATTGGAAACTAAAGATTACAAAAAGATGCTTTCTTGCAATAATTGCTTTGTCTATCCTATAAAAAAAGAACTTATATAATGTTTGAAGAAGCGATTTGGTATGAACCAGGTCCTTTTTTTTTATGCCAGAAAGTATACGGTTTGGTGAAGAAGAAAGGAAAAAAGAGGAAGTAGTTACATATGCAAGAGTACGTTCAGAGAGGATTATTAACCTAACTGTTTTCTCCTTGTGTCCTTTACTTTTTTATATTTGGAAAAGAGTATGTAACGCTTTACTATTGGCATGATTTTTGCAACGTAATAAAAACAATAATGCTTAAGCATATTATATATTTCTATAGTAAAAAAAATTAGGGGGACTTATAATGATTATTGGTGTAGCTAAAGAAATAAAAAATAATGAAAACCGTGTAGGGTTGACTCCGGCAGGAGCGGAAGATCTTTGCCGAGCTGGACATATTGTTTTAGTTGAAAAAGATGCTGGCATAGGAAGCGGTTTTTCTGACGAAAGTTACAAAGAAGTAGGGGCTTCTATTATTGCTGATAAAAAAGAATTATTTGATAAATCTGAAATGATCATTAAAGTAAAAGAGCCTTTGACACCTGAGTATGAATTATTTCATGAAGGACAAATCTTATTTACTTATCTGCATTTAGCTCCTGAACCTGAGTTGACGAGAGCACTCATCGAGAAAAAGGTAATTGGTATTGCTTATGAAACAATTGTAGGACGCAATAATACATTACCATTGTTATCACCAATGAGTGAAGTAGCTGGTCGTATGGCAGTACAAATTGGTGCGCAATTTCTGGAAAAACCTTGGGGCGGTAAAGGAATACTATTAGGCGGGGTACCAGGTGTTGAAACAGGGCAGGTAGTAATTGTTGGCGGCGGTATTGTCGGTACGAATGCAGCTAAAATGGCTGTTGGCATGGGCGCAAGAGTTACTATTCTTGATAAGTCTACAGATCGACTTGCTTATTTGGATGATATTTTTGGTGGTAGAGTCACTACTGTCATGTCCAATAGCTATAATATTGCGAAATGGGTTAAACAAGCTGATCTTTTAGTAGGAGCTGTATTAATCCCAGGTGCAAAAGCGCCTAAACTCGTTAGTGAAGAAATGGTCAAAACGATGGAAGCAGGTTCTGTAATTGTGGATGTAGCGATTGACCAAGGTGGTTCTGTTGCTACCATCGACCGTATTACTACTCATAGTGAACCTACTTATACAAAACACGGTGTTATACATTATTCTGTAGCCAATATGCCTGGGGCAGTAGCACGGACTTCGACTTTGGCGCTGACCAATAGCACCTTGCCATATGCTCTGCAGATTGCCAATAAAGGCTGGAAGCAAGCTCTGATTGATGATGCTGGCTTGGCAAGAGGACTGAATTTATATCAGGGCAAGGTAACATTTAAGGCAGTGGCTGATGACCAAAACCTGCCTTATACTCCAGTTGCAGAAATTTTGAAATAAGAAGTTAATTTTTAAAGTTTCAGAAGAAGCAAAAAGCATACTCTAATTTGTATATTGAGTATGCTTTTTGCTTATAATATAAATTGAATTATCTGAATATATAGAATAATACAACTGCAATTCGACATAGTATGGCAAAGAGAAGTCGATAAGTGACTGGTAAGGAGGTGGCAATTGATTCATTCGTCCCTGTTTAAGCTTAAATACAAAGGGGGAAACTATTGTGGAAGGAAATAATGCACTGCAGGAAGGGTTACATCGTGGCTTGGAAGAACGTCATATTCAATTGATTGCACTTGGCGGCGCGATTGGTGTTGGATTGTTTCTTGGGGCCGGTGCCGCGATTAAAACGGCTGGTCCATCTTTGATACTTGTATATTTCTTTGCTGGTATTATTATGTTCTATATTATGCGAGCTTTAGGTGAGGTAGCAGTTGCTTATCCAGTATCGGGTACTTTTAGCGCCCATTCCAATATTTTTTTGGGGCCGCTTACTGGATATATTACTGGCTGGACTTATTGGTTTATGTGGGTTGTTACCTGCATGGCTGAAATTACTGCCGTAGGAGTCTATGTTTCCTATTGGCTGCCGGAAGTACCTCAGTGGGTGCCGGCTTTGTTAGCATTAATTGTCATGGCAGCCGTCAATGTAGTGAGTGTTCGAGCTTTTGGTGAATTTGAGTTTTGGTTTGCCCTGATCAAAGTTGTAACTATCCTTACCATGATTATTGCCGGTGCAGCGATGATACTATTTGGTGTCGCCAATCAGGGGGTTGCCATTGGTATTTCCAATCTTTGGTCTAATGGTGGCTTTTTTCCTTATGGTCTGGAAGGTATGGCTATGGCCAGCATTATGGTAATGTTCTCCTATTTGGGCATTGAATTGATTGGTGTTACTGCTGGCGAAGCGAAAAATCCGGAAAAATCTTTGCCAGCAGCTATTGATAAAGTGTTTTGGCGTATTTTAATTTTCTATGTAGGTTCTTTGTCCGTTATTATGTCTTTATATCCTTGGAATCAGATTGGTACTATCGGCAGTCCCTTTGTTTTAACGTTTAACAAACTTGGCATACGGGCAGCTGCTGGCATTATCAATTTTGTAGTATTGACAGCAGCCTTATCTTCTTGTAATAGTGGATTATTTAGCACAGGAAGAATGCTTTATAATTTGGCATTGCAAGGGAAAGCTCCAGCGATGTTCAGCAGTTTAAATTCCCGGCAAGTACCCGTAAGAGGTATTTTAGTTTCATCAGGATTTCTGCTGATTGGTGTGGTGCTAAATTATTTGGTTCCTGCCCAGGTTTTTGTTTATGTTACGAGTGTAGCCACTTTCGGTGCATTATGGATATGGGCAGTCATTTTGCTGATTCAGATGAAGTATCGTGCCGGATTGACCGCTCAGCAGGTTGCACAAATTAAATATCCAATGCCATTTTCACCAATATCCAATTGGATTAGCTTACTTTTCTTAGTTTTTGTTGCTGTTGCCATGTTCTTTAATGCCGATACTCGCATTGCCTTATACATTGCACCTATTTGGTTTGGAATGCTGGTGGCCTCTTATTATGGACTAGGCATGCATAAACACAATATAGAGGTAAAAACTGCTGTAAATAAATAGTCCTGATTATAAGAATAAAAAAACACCTGATGAAGGTGTTTTTTTTATTTGTCTCTTGACACCTTGCTCTGCCAGCCATAATGAAATGTTTAGTAGTATAATGATGAGAAACAGTGGAAAAAAGCTTTGTACTGTGGCGGTCTTACTGGCAGGGAAATACTACTGCTGAGACGAATAGGTATTCGTTGCCGTATTGGGATGTTAGGAAGGGTTGATTGTAAATGTTAGGAAAAAACGCTGTAGCGTTACAGCGACGTATAGCTTTGTTTTTAGTGATGTTATTAGCGATGGTTGTTATTTTAATTGGGCGCATTGGCTGGGTACAGTTTATCGATGGTGCACGTATGACGGAGAAAGTTACGAATCAAGTAAAAGATAATATGGTTTTACAGTCACCCCGAGGTGCTATTTATGACCGGAATGGACGGGAATTAGCGATTAGCAGTATGACTAAATCGTTGTATGCAGATCCTATAGAAATCAAAGATCCGGAGTCTGTCATACCTATTTTGGTACCTTTACTGGAAATGAAACCTGAAGATATACGGGAAAAGTTAGCGGCAGGTGGTCATTTTATCTGGCTAAAGCGTATGATCGAGCCGGCTGTGGCTCAGCAGATTCAAGCGGCCATTAAGGAACATAATATCAAAGGGCTGGCTTTTCTGGAAGAAAGTAAACGCTATTACCCTAATGATACCTTAGCGGCTCAGGTTTTGGGGTTTGTTGGTACTGATGATATTGGACTGGATGGCATGGAGATGGCCTTGGATAAAATAATTAAGGGAAAATCCATGGAAAAACTAGTGGATACTGATAGTCGCGGTATTCCCATTTTTAAATCAATTTTTACCTTTGCACCGGAAAAACAGGGAAAGAATGTCTATCTCACCTTGGATAGCTCGATTCAGTTTATGGTGGAGCAAAGTTTGGATAAAGCAATGCTGACGCATCATCCCCGGGGAGCTACTGTAATTGTCATGAATCCTCATACGGGAGAAATATTGGCTATGGCGAATCGGCCTACCTATAATCCTAACCAATTTTATAAGTATAGCGTTAAGGAATGGAAAAATCGGGCGGTAGCTTATAACTATGAGCCTGGTTCTACGTTTAAAAGTGTTATAACAGCAGCTGCTTTGCAGGAAGGCAAGTTATATCCAGATGAAAGTTTTATTGATAATGGTTATGTAGAGGTATCTGGCCGGCGTATTCAGAATTGGAGCGGCGAAAGCTTAGGAAAAATTTCTTTCGTTAAGGCGATTGAGGAATCCATTAATACCGTTTTTGTGCAAATCGGTATGAGACTAGGAGCATATAAGTTGACGGAATACGCTAAGGCCTTTGGCTTTGGCAAAGCAACAGGCATCGAACTACCTGGCGAAGAAGAAGGACTGCTATTTAAACCAGAGGATATGCGTGACTCTGACGTAGCCACTATGTCCATTGGGCAAAGTATTGCGGTTACGCCCTTGCAGCTCATTACTGCTGTATCTGCCATTGCCAATGATGGTGTACTCTTGAAGCCTCATATTATAAAGGAAATTCGTAATGCGGATGGCTCTGCCGACAGTGAAGTTCAAATGCAGCCTGTACGGCAAGCAATTAATCCTGAAATTGCCAGGATGCTTACTGGACTAATGGAAAAAGTTGTCTCAGAGGGAGGCGGTAAAAAAGCAGCAGTTAAAGGATACCGTTTTGCTGGTAAAACAGGAACAGCAGAAAAATTACAAGATGATGGCAGTGGTTATTCAGCGGGGCATTATGTTGCATCTTTTGTTGGCTTCGGACCGCTGCCAGATCCCCAAGTTGCAATTTTAGTAGTGCTTGATGATCCACAAGGTTCTTATTATGGCGGTGAAATCGCTGCACCGATTGCAGGTGAAATCCTTGGAAAGATTATGCTTCATTTGTCTATTTATCCCCAAATTGCCAATCAATTGCCTGAAGTAAAAGAACCCACCCAGGTTGCTAAAATAGAGCCAGCACCCAAAATACAGGCACCGGCAGGTAAAGTAGTTGTACCAAATGTAACTGGCAAGAGCATACGGGAGGCAGGAGAAATATTAAACCAAGCAGGTCTGGCCATTGTGCCTGTTGGAACAGGTATAGCCGTAAGACAGAGTATTGCAGAAAATACAATTGTTGAATCTGGAACAGAAATAACCATACAATTTGAACCGCGATAGCAGCTGCAAATAAATAAAGGGCGGCCTGTTAGCCGCCCGAGTGTGATCAAGGTTGTTTGTTAGCATCATATTGAGCAGTTAATGTGCTGCCAGTTGCTTGAGTAGTGCTACCGCTTATGCCTGATTCATATTGATGAATCATACGGCGAACCATTTGACCGCCGACGCGTCCGCAGTCAGCAGAGGACATGGTTGACCAGCCTTGAGCGCGTACTTGATCAGCAATTCCTAGCTCGCTAGCGATTTCTAGTTTCATGCGGTCAAGTGCGTTTTCAGCACCTGGGTTAACGGGTTTATTACTTCTAGCCATTGAAAATCACCTCCTTATGTTGGTGTAATCATAGTATCAACGAAATAGAAAGTGATTATTCTAGTTTACATTATGTAAATAGTTCCAGCAGCATTCAATAAAATGTGAATCATTGAACTTAATTTTATGGCAGGAGATCATCTTTTCTTGACGAATTTAATTGTATGAAAATGGTAATATGGAGTGAAAGCATATGCATGAAATGTCCATTGCTCAGGGAATACTGGACATTGTACTTAAAACCGCAGCAGAACATAATGCGGTAAAAGTAAGCTGCATTAAGCTGCTGATTGGACAGATGACACAAGTTGAACCTGAATCTCTTAAATTTGGGTTTGCGGCTTTGTCCGCTGGATCAATAGCCGATGGTGCAAAGGTGGATATTACAATTATTCCCCTCATCGGAGAGTGTAATAGCTGTGGACAGCAATTTACAGTAGAACAGTTTTCCTTTGTTTGTCCGCACTGTAGTTCGGCTAGTGTTGCAATCGTTTCTGGACGAGAATTGGCAGTTGATTATCTGGAGGTAGAATAGATGCAAATCAAAGTGATGACGAATATTCTTGATAAAAACGATCAAGTTTCTGCTGCATTACAAGAACGATTTTTAGCAGCTGGTATCTTCGTATTGAATTTGTTAGGATCCCCTGGCTGTGGTAAAACATCTTTATTAGAAAATACGATTGGCGCATTAAAAAATAAGATTTCAATGGCTGTTATTGAAGGTGATCTGTTTACAGCAAAGGATGCAGAACGGATTGAACAACATGGTGTGCCCGTAGTGCAGATTAATACAGGCGGCGGCTGTCATCTGGATGCTGCTATGATTGATAATGTGTTGGAATGCCTTGATCTTGCGGCTCTTGACGTCATTGTGATTGAAAATGTAGGCAATCTTGTTTGTCCTGCAGAATTTAATATTGGAGAGGATGCTAAGGTGACAGTCCTTAGTATTACTGAAGGTGATGACAAACCGTTAAAATATCCGTTGATTTTTAAACAAGCTAGTGCTGTGATCTTAAATAAGGTGGACCTACTCCCTTATACCAATTTTAATATGCAATCTGCCGTAAAAGACATTACGGGCATTCATCCGGGAGTGACCTTATTGCAGGCTTCATGCCAGAATGGTACTGGATTAGAGGATTGGTATAATTGGCTGATTGAGCAAGTGCATATAAAAAGGGCAAGGAGAGCAAGTGATGTCAAATTTGCAGAAGCTAGCGCAAGAGATTGAACGTGTACGTGTACATCTTCATGAATTGGTGAAAGAAAAGGCTGGTAACTTGATTGACCATGAAGTCACAGCCGTCAGTATAGAATTAGATAAGCTAATTGTAGAGTATGAACGGGCAAAAATGCCTCAAATAAAAAGATAAAGTCGTTTATGGAATTGACAGCAACATCCAGGTCTTTTTAAAACAGGGGGGGCTGTATATGTTTGAACGAGCAGTGTGGGCTGAGATTGATTTATCTGCAATTGCTCATAACATGGAACAAATTAAGGCTGCTACAACAGGCAATGCAAAAATTTGTGCGGTTGTTAAAGCAGATGGATACGGACATGGAGCAGTGGCAGTGGCTGGGACTGTATTGCAGGCTGGAGCTGATCAGCTGGCAGTCGCCATTGTGAATGAAGCTGTGGAATTAAGGCGGGCAGGGTTTCAGGTGCCAATCCTTGTGTTAGGGTATACACCTAATTGTCAGGCCGAATTGATCGTGGAATATAATATTACGCAGACGCTATTTTCCTTGGATGCAGCCCAGGTTTTATCGGCCGCAGCTGTAGCAGCAGGCAAAAATGTTAAGGTGCATATAAAAATAGATACGGGCATGTCCAGAGTTGGAATTAGCCCTCAGGAAGCTGGCCAGTTTGCAGCAGCGGTTGCTGCTTTGCCAGGTATTGAAATAGAAGGTGTATATTCTCATTTTGCCGATGCAGATAGTTCTGATAAAAAGTTTACATATGAACAATATAAGCGATTTCTGGAGGGTGTTGAGTCCATTGAAGGGCAAGGTATTTCAATACCAATCCGGCATATTGCCAATAGCGCAGCTTTATTAGATTTACCCCAGATGCATCTGGATATGGTGCGGCCTGGTATTATTCTTTATGGTTTATGGCCTTCGGAGGAAGTACAAAAAAAGCTGGTGCTAAGACCAGCGATGAGGTTTAAAGCGCAGGTGGGATTTGTCAAGGATGTACCATCTAGAGTGTCGATAAGTTATGGACGTACTTATTTTACGGCGCAAACGAGTCGTATTGCTACTCTGCCTGTGGGATATGCAGATGGATGGTCGCGTCTTTTAGCCAATAAATCGGAAGTAATTGTTAAGGGGCGTCGGGCACCCCTAGTGGGACGTGTGTGTATGGACCAATGTATGATTGATGTAAGTCACATTCCCAATGTAGTCATCGGTGATGAAGTTTTACTGTTTGGTGGTGCTGATTTGCCAGTCGAGGAAGTAGCAGCTCGAATGGGAACGATTAATTACGAGATTGTCTGCATGGTAGGGAAAAGAGTACCAAGGTTTTATCCCATGAATAAGCCTCTCTAATTTTTCATCTTACAAGTCAATTTGCCCGGCAGAAATTGTGATTAGGATTCAGGTAGGAGTTCTCTACCTGAATCTTAATTTTCTTTAGAGCTTATATGGCAGGTTATAAACTTTTTAACAGGGAAGTAATGATACAATCAAAGTTTATGCAGGTAGATTAGAATGAGGCAGTTAAGGTCTTTTTTAGTGATAGTAGGAAATTGACAGGACATGTCGAATATATTTTAGAAATTAGTAGGAGGTGTTTTAGTGATTGATGGGCAAGATTGGGAATTGTTTAAACAAAAGTTTAATGCAAAATCAAGCATTAACCTTAATGATTATAAGCCGGCTCAGATGCAGCGGCGTATTAATAATTTAATGACGAGATATGGTGTAAGTACATATGTAGACTTTTTTAAACTACTGGATAAAGACACCAAAATGTATAAAGAGTTTATTGATTATATGACTATCAATGTTACAGAGTTCTTTCGTACACCAGAGAAGTTTTCTGAGTTAGAAACGAAAGTGCTGCCAGACTTATTATCACAAAACTCGAAACTTAATATTTGGAGTGCTGGCTGTTCGGTTGGTGCTGAACCTTATTCTTTAGCGATGATCCTAAAAGATGTAACGCCAACTACTAGACACCGCATATTAGCTACTGATTTAGATGTAGAGATGTTGGCTAAGGCGAAAAGCGGGGTATATACAAATACCGAATATAAAAATATTTCTACTGGCAGAGCATCGAAATATTTTAAACATGCTGGTAGTACTTATACGATTGATGAAGATATTCGCTCGCGGGTCGAGTTCAAGCGCCACAATTTATTATTGGACAAATTTGAAACTGGTTTTGATTTGATTCTATGCCGTAATGTAGTTATTTATTTTACAGAAGAAGCAAAAGATGGTTTGTACCGAAGATTTTTAAGTGCCCTAAAGCCAGGCGGTGTGTTGTTTGTTGGCGGTACAGAGGCAATATTAAATTTCCGTGATATTGGTTTTACGCAATATATTCCCTTTTTCTATCGAAAACCATTATAGAAAAAGAAAAAATTTAAAGTATGCCCCAACTTGATAATTGGCGGAAAGTACGCAGTAAATAGTGAAGCAGGATTTTGCTGTTTGTCTTTTCTTCAACGGTTTGCCCCGCAGTAATATTTATGGTTTTCACCGCTTGGTGACGAACCAAAAATACAATTTCACCGATTTTCTGCCCCTGATATACAGGGGCTTTTATTTTTTCAGGCAAATTAATGGCAATGGTAATATGCTCGTAATCTGCATTAGAGACGACTAAGCTGGCAGTTGTTTCCACTACAGCGTCGATGAGGGGACTAAAGCCATCTTCCACAGGGATAGAACCTAAAACATCATCTTTGTTAGCATACTCATATAATTCAAAGGAATCAAAACCATATTTTAATAATTGCATAGAGTCGTACCAACGAGAATGATCATGCAGTACTACGGCAATTAACTTTTGATTGCCACGAGTAGCACTGGCAATGAGACAGGGACCAGCCTGACTGGTTGTTCCTGTTTTAACTCCGTCGGCCTCTTCCAGCAGCCACAATAATTTGTTAGTGTTTCTAAGACTTTGATCGTGCTCTTTGCCTTTTCTATCCAACCATTCAATATTTGTTTCCTTGGTGTTTACTATGGTAGAGAAGGTCGGGTTCGTCAAGGCATATCTGGCAATCCAGGCCAAATCAAAGGCAGTGGAGTAATGGCCAGCAGCAGTGAGACCATGGGGATTGGCAAAATGACTGCCAGAAGCCTCTAACAACTGAGCTTTCGCGTTCATCAGAGCAACAAAATTTTCTACAGAGCCCGCTAAATGTTCGGCAATGGCCACAGCAGCATCATTTCCCGAACGTAGTAACAGTCCTGTAACGAGTTCACGCATTGAGATAATTTGCCCAGTGCTCAAATGCATAGAGGAACCGGCGGTATTTGCCGCCCGTGCGCTAACTTTTACTTCATCATCAAGTCGACCGCTTTCAATAGCAAGGATTGCGGTTAATACTTTGGTAGTGCTGGCTGGTGCATTGCGGACGCGACTATTTTTTTCATAGAGAATTTGACCTGTTTTAGCATCTATTAATATAGCTGCCTCGGCTTGAATGTTTGGCGGTGCACTGTTGACAATTGAAGTAGGTAGGCAGAATAAAAGGCAGATTAGGAGTATGACCTTACAAGCGATTTGGTTCCACATATTCATCCTCCTCGTGAAAAGCTCTTATAGTATATTGCTGTTACTCTATAATCATGTTAGTTAGATGGCATATCTTTCTAGACTTTTGCGTAAAATCCACTGAGGTAGTAATAGGAGGTTTGGTAATATGAGAAAGAGAGGCCAAGTTTTTTTTGCTGGAGTATTTGGTGTTATTCTTTCAGCTGCTGTCTTGGCACAAGGTATGCTAATTGATAATAATAAAGTAATAAAAAAAGTGCCGACTACCCATAAGGTAATTGCACTTACTATTGATGATGGTCCCCATTATAAAACTACACCCCAAATGCTGGCAGTGCTTAGAGAAAAGAAAGTCAAACTAACACTGTTTATTTTAGGTCAAAATGCTGCTGCCAATCCAGAACTTTTAGCGGCGGCGGTGGCTGACGGACACGAAATTGCCACTCATGCCTATAGTCACAATTCTTTAGCAAAAATGAGTAAAGAAGAAATTGGTGAAGAGCTGGATAAGGCAGAAAAAGTAATTATGGCTGCGGCACCCAAACCAGTATTGTTTCGTCCTCCTGGTGGTGCCTATAATGACAATGTACTGGCAGAAGCCCAGAAGCGCGGGTACACTACAGTTCTATGGTCAATTGACCCAGGTGACTGGCGTCGCCCCAGTGTTACTCAGGTTGTAGACGGTGTAATGAATCATGTGGAACCTGGCAGTATCGTGTTATTGCATGAGGGGCAATATCCTTTACCGACACCTGAAGCAATTGGTATCATTATTGATAAACTTCGTGAACAGGGGTATGAGATTGTGACAGTAAGTGAACTATTACAATATTATGAGGTACGTAATTAAATAGGGTGTTTCTCTAGCTGCTAAAGAAATTTTATTCTGTAGGTCAATCGTATAGGGTATTAATACTCAATAAACGATGTGTTTAGTATCCTAGACGATTGACCTATTTATGGTCAACATCTTTAATCGCCTTTATTATAGAGAGTACTTTATTCTAGGTGTTCATATGGCTTTAGATGCTGCCAGTGGGATTGAATAAGCTGGTCAAAACGTACCATGGTGGCAGTACGTTCATTGCGTAAGCTTTGAATAGAGCTTAAAATATTTTGGTTAAAGGTGAATACTTTTTCTTTCGGTACTAGTATAGGATTAGCGTACTCTTGTAGTTTTGTAGCTACTTTTACGTTCACCTTCAGTTGTTTAATAATCACTGCCGGCTCCAATAAATCAGATCCATGATAGCGATAAATAAGGCAATTGGGCTGAATGCGATCAATAATATTTTTATTTTCGCCATCCAAGAAAATAGTGGTATTACAGTTCGGGCAATTTTTTACGTGTGGCGTCATCCACGTATGACATTGGCTACAAATTATTCCATCCATGTAATTACACCTCCTACCCTTAATTTGCCCAATAATAACAATAAATATAAATAGTAGACGAAAATTAACAGGTGAAGGTAATCTTATTTTGATAGAGAAATAAGAAAGAAGGTTATGTGGTAAAGGATATTGATAAGGGGAGGCATAAAATTGTTTTGGAATCAACAGGTAGAAATGCTGCCTAGAGGGGATATGGCAGCATGGCAATCCTATAAAGTAGAGAAAGTAATAGAACGTATATATGAGAAAAATGCCTTATATAACAAACGTATGGTTGAGCGTGGTATATTGCCAAAACATATCACGACGCTTCATGAGTTAGAAAAGATGCCGTTTACAACCAGGCAGGATGTTGTTGTTAACTATCCTTATGGATTATTAACGATGCCGATCAGTGGTGTTGCTTACATACATAATATCCAGGACACAGTTGCTGGCAATACAGCTATGAGTTATACCAGAAATGATATGGCCATGTGGGCTGAACTTATAGCCCGTATGCTGGTTGCTGGAGGCGTTAACGTAACCTCTGTATTTCAGATTATTGCTGAACCAGAGGAGGCTGCCGGTAATTTTAGCATGCAGCAAGGGATTCAGCAGATTGGTGCCACGTTCGTCCCTCCGGTAATAAGCAGCAGGAAAGATATGATACAGATGATTCAGGATTTTGGCGTGACTTCAGTGTTTTCCCGTGCTTCTACAGTTGTAGCTTTGGCCCAGGAGACTGAAAAGATGCATGGTAAGCCAGAAGAATTGCCATTGCAGAATATTTTTTGTGATATGCAGTCTCTAGCAGACGGTACAGCAGAAGAAATACAGCAAGCTTATAAGATAAGGCCAGTAGGAATATACGGAATAAATGATATTTGGGGCATGGGTATTGCGGGCGAATGCCATTGTGGCGAGGGATTGCATTTGCAGGAAGATTGTTTTTATCCTGAAGTAGTGCATCCTGAAAATGGACAAGCCTTGCCTATTGGGCAGGCAGGTGAATTGGTAGTGACCAGCCTTACATTAGAGGCAATGCCTTTAGTACGTTATCGTACAGGAGTCCTATGCAGTCTTGATGACAGCCCTTGTGCTTGTGGACGGACGCTCATTCGTATGAAGCGAAAATAGAATAAATAATATCACAGGAAAATGGTATTGAATACAGAATACACAAATGTAAGTGCAGAGAGGACATCAGCTTAAACGCCATAACAAAGCTTTAGTTGCTTACAATAATAGGATGATTTAAAGTTTATAAAATTCATGAATAAATTAAAGGGTTCTGAGATATTTCATCTCAGAACCCTTAGTGATTTTTTAATAATAATCTCCGCTATCCCGGTATTTTTTTACAATGTCAATCAGATGGCTGCCCTCTGTATTTTTGCCGATCAGTTCGAAGAAGTGATGAGAATCTTCAAAACTGACGCTCCAAGAAAAAGCTCCATCAGCAGAATAGTAGGCAAAAATAATTTCCTGCTCTAAATCTTCAGGCATAGTTCCATCGCCATCTGTAACCAAGGCATAATCACCATTATTTAGTGTTTCATAAAGAAGGGCTGTACAGCCGTCTTCGTCTTCTGTTTCATAAAAGCCAAAAGGTTCATAAAAATCTAATACCGTATTGTCGTCCATTTCATATCATCCTTTATTAGTAGTAATAATAGTATAACCAACTGTTCGTATTGGTATCTATTTTATCTTAAGATAGTACAGGTTATTTGACAAGTAAAAAATTTGCAGATAATCCGGAAGAAGTATGGTAAAATTCTGTAAGGAAGAATAACGCGGATATAAAGGAAATGCGTAAGGCTAGTTCCTTCTAAGGATAAAGGATGATCGTATGAAAATTTTAGTGGATGCAGATGCTTGCCCCAAAAATGCGCTGCAGATATGTATGGAACTGGGACGAAAATATTCTGTCCCTGTATGGACTGTAGCCAGTTTTAATCATAATATTGTATCCGACCATCATGTAGTGGTTGGAGACGGGTCTCAGGAAGCTGATATTAAAGTACTCAATGTAACGGAAGCTAAAGACATCATTGTTACTCAGGACTGGGGCTTGGCAGCAATGGTATTAGGTAAGAAAGCTGGCTGCATTAGCCCCGCAGGACGAGTATTTACCAATGAAAATATTGAATTCTTGCTGGAGGAACGTGAGGTAAAGGCGAAACTGCGCCGCGGTGGAGGACGAACTAAGGGGCCTAATAAAAGAACAGTACTAGAAGATCGTAAATTTTATCATTGTTTGGAAGAAATGCTGGTACATGGCCCGGCTTGACCGTTAAAGTCGTAGAGACATTTTTCAAATTGTACATTATGGGGAGTGCAAAAATTTTTTCTCTGTAAGATGGGTATTGTTGTGGATAAATAGATTGAGGTGTATAAGATGTTACATTCTTATTTAACGGTTAGCGGTTGTGGTGATGCCGAGATTGAGATTAATAAATCCCGTTTTATTGCTTATGTGGGGCGGGTAGAAACAGAAGAAGCTGCCGTAGCTTTTGTTGCAGAAATTAAGAAAAAGCATTGGAATGCTACTCATAATTGTTCTGCTTATGTAGTAGGGGAAAAGGACCAGTGGCAGAAGGCCGATGACGATGGTGAGCCATCGGGTACGGCAGGCAAACCCATCTTGGAGATTATTAAGAAGAATAAATTAAAAGATACCGTGATTGTCGTTACGCGCTACTTTGGCGGTATTAAGCTTGGGGCGGGAGGCTTGATTCGTGCTTATGGAAAAAGTGCCAGCTCAGGTCTCAAAGCTGTAGGATTGACCCAAAGGCAAAGTCATACTCGCATTAGGGTTGAGATTGATTATACTTATCTAGGCATGTTAGAAAATCAGCTTAGAATACAAGGATACAGCATAGAAGACAAAGAATTTACTGATAAAATAACCTTAATTGTATTGGAGAAAGTAGGAGAAGAAGAGGTATTGGAGCAAAAAGTCATGGACTGGACTGCGGGTCAGGTAAAATTAACTCGGGGAGAACCAGTATACGTGGATACGCCTGTTTCTTACCAGGAATAAACAGCGGTTAAGACAAAGAGGGGCTTTAGAATGGATCGCATTCTACCCCCTTTTTCTTATGTAAAGGAGTTATAATTTTAACTGATACTGCTTGCTATAGATTTACGCTGAATCGAATTGAATTTATCCCCTTTTAATATTGTTGTAGGGATTTTGAAATCCTATAGCGAAGAAAGTAGAAAAATAGCTGCAGGAGGAAAGAATTGTGCGGTTTTTACATACTTCCGATTGGCATTTAGGCAGACTGTTTCATGGGGTTCATTTAACCGAGGATCAGGCTTATGTGTTGGCTCAATTTATCGATTTAGTACGTGACAGCAAACCAGATGCCATTCTTATTGCTGGTGATATCTATGATCGTGCAGTGCCGCCCGTTGAGGCTGTAGAATTGCTGAATGAGTTATTGTGTCAAATCATATTGGAATATAAGGTGCCAATTATTATGATTGCAGGTAACCATGACAGTGCTGAGCGGCTGGGATTTGGGAGTCGTCTGCTGTCGGGCCAGGGCTTGCATGTAGTAGGATCTTTAACAAAAGAAATAAAGCCCATACCTCTGTATGATAAGTACGGCCCGGTTTATTTTGCACCACTTACTTATGGGGAGCCCGCTTTGGTCCGGGAGCGGCTTGGCTGTTCCGAGGTCAGTAATCATGAACAAGCAATGCAGGCTATGATACAGAGTGTAATCAGAAATATTCCTGCCAGTGCTCGTTCCGTAGCAATAGCACATGCTTTTATTGCCGGAAGCACAGAGAGTGAATCAGAACGTCCTCTATCCATTGGGGGCAGCAGTATGATCAGCCCAGCAGTATTTCAGCCCTTTTCTTATACAGCTTTAGGACATTTACATAATTCTCAGCAGGCTGGGACTGACACCATCCGTTATAGCGGCTCGCTTTTAAAATATTCTTTTGACGAAGCGTTACAGCAAAAAGGCATTAATTTAGTAGAAATAAACCAGCATGGCGACGTCATTGTTGAAAAACTTTCTTTGTCGCCCCGGCGTGATGTTCGTTGTATCAAAGGCTATTTTAAGCAAATTTTGCAGCAGCCTATGGGAGGATTGGGCAAAGAGGATTATTTATTGGTGAACTTGCTGGATGTAGAGCCCATTTTGGATGCCATGGGAAAACTGCGTGAAATATATCCCAATGTATTGCAAATTGACAGTCCGCGTTTTTCGAAGACGGGTGTACTAAGTGGTTTAATTACTGATCATCGGAAATTAAGTGAAAAAGAACTGTTTGCTGCTTTTTTTACTCAGATGACAGGCGAAGCCATGACTGAAGAGCAGCAAACGCAGTTGTCAACGGTGATTGAGGAGTTATATCGTCAAGAACGGGAGGACATCCTATGAGACCCTTATGTTTAACAATGACAGCTTTCGGCCCTTATGCAGCAGTACAAAAGCTTGACTTTATGGAATTACAGGACAGAACTTTTTTTCTGATTCATGGTCCTACAGGGGCAGGGAAAACGACAATATTAGATGGTATGTGTTTTGCCCTTTATGGTGATGCCAGCGGCACTCAGCGGGATGGTAAATCCATGCGCAGTGATCATGCTGATGGTATTATGATTACAGAGGTAGTTTTTGATTTTGCTATCGGTGAGTCTCGTTATCAGGTAAAGCGTGTTCCCGAGCAGGAGCGGCCGAAGAAAAGAGGCGAGGGGACAACGACCATGCTGGCACAAGCTGAGTTGTGGAGTATTCCTTTAGCCGGCGAACCTACATTGATTACTGCTAAATGGCTGGATGTCACCAGGCAGATCGAGAGTATACTGGGTTTTAAAAGCAATCAGTTTCGTCAGGTGGTGCTGCTGCCTCAGGGTGAATTCCGCAAATTATTGACAGCCAACTCCAGTGAACGCCAGGAAATTATGCAGGCATTATTTAAAACGGATCTCTATCGCAGTATTGAAGAAAAGTTGAAGGATAAGGCCAGCCAATTAAAAAAGATCAATGATGAACTGACGAAACAAAGGCAGTGGGTATTGCAGGAAGCTGGTATAGTCCAAGAGAGGGATCTTTTGGAGAGTTTGCAACAGAATCAGCAGGTAATAGAAAAGGCAGCATTGCAAATAAAAAATACCAGTGAAGAACTAAAGGAAGCCCAGCAGGCAGTTAGTCAAGGGATGGCGATTCAAGAGAAAATCAAGGAAAAACAATTAGCGCAGCAGTTTCTTGCCGAGCTTACAGAACGAAAGGTCAGCATCGATGAGGAAAGGGCTCAATTGGTAAGGGCGACAGGGGCGGCAGGGTTGTTTGATGCCGAAAAGAATGTAAGCACACTAGCTCAGGATATAGTTAAACTGGAAGAAAATATTAAGAACTATCAGACCAACGTAGAAAGCGGGATTGAGCAGCAACAGAAGCTGCAGCAAGAATTCGAGGCGGAAGCTGCTAAAGAAGCCGAGCGGGCAGAGGCGACTCGTAATATTATTCACTTGCAGCAGCTGGAAAATAAAATCATTCTCCTTCAGGAGTCTTTAGAAACCGTAACATTGCGCCAGACCGAAGTGCATCAGGCGGCAAAGGAAAAACAGGACGCTGAGTTGGCATGCACCCTGGGACAGCAAAATATTGATCATCTGCAGGCAAAGCAGCAGCAATGTATGCAAATCGCTTCACAAGTAGGTACGTTGGAGGTTCAATGGCTGGAGGCACAGCGCCTATTAACCAAACGCAAACAACTGGAAGACAGTCGGCAAGCCTTTGCTAAATTAAAGCATCAGGTAGATGCTGGTGAGACCCAGTTATCTGACTTAGATAAAGCAGTGGAAAGAGCAAGAAACAGCTTTCTTCAGCTGCAGCATGATTGGGTGCAGGGGCAAGCGGCCTTAATGGCAAGTAACTTAGTGGCAGGCAGCGGCTGTCCGGTTTGTGGCTCAACAGAGCATCCCAGGCCTGCGGAACGAAGCGGAAATGTGCCTGATGAAAGACAGATCAAAACAGCTCAATTACAAATGGAAACTATAGATAAAAAGCGGGAGCAATGCCGCACAGGATGGAGCTCACTTCAGACAGAATGGAATACCTGGGGAAAACGTATAACGGATCTGGTAGAAGAACTGCAGGGACAGGCAGAAATACCTCTGCCGGAGCTAATACAAAGGGCTCATAGTGTGCGAGAACAGTATGAGCAGGCGATGGCTGCTGACAGGAAGGTCAAAGAAGTAGCGGCACAGCTGGAAAAGTGGATGGCAGAGCAGGCACTGCACAATAAAAAATTAGATCAGGTTGATGAAACCTGGCGGCAGGCAGATATTCTTTATAAAGCAGCAGAAGCCGTGGTGCAGGAACGAAAAATGGGGATACCAGAAGAATTCCAAGCTAAAGGCAAATTGACAGCAGCACTGCAAATGGCTGAGCGTAAATCCCAGCAGTATAAAATAGCATGGGAACAAGTTCAGCATAATATGCAGCAGGGCATGCAGCTGCTGGTCAAAAACCAGACAATCCTGGAAAATGCTCAAAGTCGTTTAAGTGACAGTAAGCGACATTATGAGGAAGAACAGCAACGCTTTAACGAGCGTGTGGCGTCAGCTGGTTTTATCGACAAGGAAGATTATGAAAAAGCAAAAAAAAGCCAAGCTGCTATGCAATTGGCCGCAGAAAAAATTACTGCTTTTGATCGTGACTTTAACGGAGCGGCTATACGCCTTGAACAGGCTGCTAAGGCTGCTGCTGACTTAGTATTACCTGATATAGTACAGCTGCAGCAAGTGGCCGAGGAAATGCAGCAGCGGTATAATGAAGTCCTTGCGGCCCATGCTAATCTGGAAACCCAAATCATACGACAGCGGGCTTGGCTGAAAAAAATACTGGAATTGAACGAGAATATAGGAACAATAGAATCTCAGTATGCAGTGACGGGACGCTTAGCAGAAGTCGCCAATGGCGGCAATGAGCATAAACTAACGCTGCAGAGGTTTGTTTTGGGAACGCTGCTAGAGAGTGTAACCGTGGCAGCCAATCAACGTTTAAAAATGATGAGCCGCAACCGCTATTATTTACAGCGGACCTTCGATCGGGCGAGAAAAAATGCGGCAGGGGGATTGGATCTGGAGGTTTTTGATAATTATACAGGCATTGCCAGAGGTGTGGGTACCTTATCCGGGGGAGAAACCTTCTTAGCGTCCTTATCGTTAGCCTTAGGTTTGGCGGATGTGGTGCAATCGTATTCAGGAGGAATCCACTTAGATACTATTTTGGTCGATGAAGGTTTTGGCACTCTTGACCCTGAATCCCTGGACTTTGCAGTTAAGGCATTAATTGATCTGCAGCAGGGCGGGCGCCTGGTGGGAATTATTTCTCATGTACCAGAACTCAAGGAACGAATTGATGCTCGCTTGGAAGTTATGACTACCGAACGAGGCAGTAAAGCTTGTTTTAAAATTGGTTAATTTATATAAAAAATGGTTATTTTATCTATATATACTACAGTACGTTTGGCATAAGCAGGAAAAGGGCGATAAATGCCGAAATGAATAAGATTAAAAAGATAAAAAAATCGTGAAGGGGTTTCGAGGATGACTACGACAGCTGCGACAATATCTTCAAATTTTATTGAAAATATTATAAATGAAGATTTGAAAAACAATAAAAACAATAATAGGGTGCATACCCGTTTTCCACCAGAACCAAATGGTTATCTGCATATTGGCCATGCTAAGTCCATTTGTCTCAATTTTGGCATTGCCAAGCAATATAAAGGACTATGTAACTTGCGTTTTGATGATACCAATCCCAGTAAAGAAGAAGTTGAATATGTGGATTCCATTCAGGAAGATGTAAAATGGCTGGGATTTGACTGGGATGATCGCATGTTTTATGCATCTGACTACTTCGAGCAAATTTATGAATGTGCTGTGAAATTAATCAATGACCAAAAGGCATATGTTTGTGATTTAAGTCCTCAGGAAATGCGGGAATATCGGGGGACTTTGACCGAACCGGGCAAAGACAGCCCTCATCGCAATCGTTCCGTAGCGGAAAACTTAGAACTATTTGCTGGTATGAGAGCTGGCAAATTTGCTGATGGATCTAGAGTATTACGGGCAAAGATTGATATGGCATCGCCGAATGTAAATTTGCGTGATCCTATTTTATATCGTATTATGCGGGCTGAACATCATCGTACAGGCAATGCCTGGTGCATATATCCGATGTATGATTTTGCTCATCCTATTTCAGATGCATTAGAAGGGATCACTCATTCCATATGTACCTTGGAATTTGAAGATCATCGCCCATTATATGATTGGCTGATTTCCTCTCTGTCCATGGAAAGTCGCCCACAACAGATTGAGTTCGCTCGTTTGAATGTTACAAATATGGTAATGAGCAAGCGTAAACTGAGGCAGTTAGTGGAAGACGGTTTGGTGGATGGCTGGGATGATCCAAGGATGCCGACTATTTCCGGGCTGCGTCGTCGCGGTTATACGCCAGAAGCCATTCGTGACTTTTGTGAACGCATTGGCGTAGCGAAAAGCAATAGTACAGTGGATATTGCCATGCTGGAACACTGCATTCGGGAAGATTTAAATGGCAAAGCGCTGCGGGCTATGGCTGTATTACGTCCGCTGAAAGTAGTCATTACCAATTACCCTGAAGGTCAAATCGAGCAGTTGGAAGCGGAGAATAATCCGGAGCAGCCTGAAATGGGAAACCGTAATATTCCTTTTTCACGGGAAATCTACATCGAACAAGATGATTTTATGGAAAATCCGATCAAAAAATTCTTCCGTTTGGCTCCTGGGCAAGAAGTACGTTTAAAAAATGCTTATTTTATTAAATGTGAAGAAGTGGTTAAAGATCAGAATACTGGTGAAATAATTGAACTGCGCTGTACGTATGATCCTGAAACCAAAAGCGGTACAGGAACCGCGACCCGTAAAGTAAAAGGAACCCTGCATTGGGTATCTGCTGCTCAGGCTATTAAGGCTGAAGTACGGTTATATGATTATCTCCTTTCCGGAGAAGAGAACGACCAGGGGGAAAAAGATTTTAAAGAGGATATTAATCCTAATTCCCTGGAAAGACTTACGAATTGTATGTTGGAACCTAGTTTACTCCAGGCGACAGCAGATCAACGTTATCAATTCTTACGTCAAGGTTACTTTTGCCTGGATGCCAAGGATTCTACAGCGGCATTACCTGTATTTAATCGTGTTGTAGGATTGCGTGATTCCTGGGCGAAAGCACAAAAAGCGTAATAAAATATAAAGAGTTCGTCAATTTATTGACGAGCTCTTTATATTTTGTACTTCTAGATGCCTTAACAGTGTTTCACATAATCCCCATACCATGGAAAACGTTTAGTAACAAGAAGGAAACTGCAATGAAAAGGAAAGCAAAGAATCCCAATTGAAGTTCCACCATGTTAGTAACTCCTTTATATCCATATTTTATAACATAGAGATTTGCAACACTTATTATTTATTCTGCCCGCAAAACAAATAAAGATGTATTTCTTAACAACCAGAAATCCCATTCGATTTATTATCGAATGGGACTTTTATATCATGCAAAGATTTCATGTAAATCATATTTCTATTAATTTTGCTGATTTGTTATACTTGCATTGTTATTGCTGCTCGTTAATGAGGAAGCGTTTCCACTGTTTACTTGCGCAGTGGCTGTTGAGTTAAGACGCTCTTCAAGAGTAGAAATGTGTTGTTCCATATCCTGAGACATTTTTGTAAACATTTGTTGAGTGCTTTGGTTATCCGTGGATGCAGCAAAAGTAGCATACGTTCCTTTTGCTGATTCAGCGGCAGCTAAAGCCTTTTCGAGATCCTTCTGTACGGTCATCAAATTACCTCCAGCATCTTTTTTGTATCAATCATACTGTTAGTATTTTTCCAACCGCTGGTATTCTATTACAGGATAATGTTGGTAGAGATCGGGGCAACTGCACTAAGATATAGAATTGTGGTGATTATTGCTGCTTATCAAGAGTTACATTTTAAATTTGTGCACGGCCTTTTGTAATTTTTCAGCCATGGTAGCCAATGACTGGCTGGCGTGTGAGATTTCCTCCATGGAGGCAGACTGCTCCTCCGTCGCTGCCGATACGGTTTCGGTTTGCAAGGCAGTATCTTTACTGATCGTATCAATGGTATTCATCGTCGTAACAACTTTCTGACTGCCGCTGGCTATTTGCTGAATAGCGCCTGAAATTTCCTGTATTTGCCCGGAAGTCTGCTCAATGGAAGAAATAATTTTGCGGAAAGCATGTCCGGCATTATTTACAACTTCAGTACCAAGTTTTACTTCCTGTGTTCCATTATTCATTGCCTGCACTGCTTTGTCGGTTTCATCTTGGATACCGCTGATTAAAGAGGCAATTTGTTTGGCTGCAACATGCGACTGTTCAGCTAATTTGCGTACTTCATCTGCGACTACAGCAAAACCTCGGCCTTGCTCTCCTGCGCGGGCAGCTTCAATAGCAGCATTTAAAGCTAACAGATTTGTTTGTCCGGCAATACCAGCAATCGTATCCACAATTTGACCAATTTCCTTAGAACGTTCTCCCAGAGTAGATACTACTTGAGAGGAACTCAAAACCGTATTTTCAATATGATTCATTTGTTCCATAGCGGTGTGAATTGCTTTACCGCCGTCCTTTGCGGTAATGGCCGTCTGTTCAGAGGTAGTCGAAACCATATTGGCTTGCTGAGCAATATGGTGAATGCTGGATGATATGTCAGTGACAATTGATGTGGCTTGGTTAACAGATGTAAGCTGGTTGTCAGTGGCACTTGCTACTTGGGTAATAGATTGAGCCACTTGGTCGACAGCTTGTGCTGACTGTTCAGCACCGGACATTAATTGCACTGAAGAAGAGGCCACATGTTCAGCAGCAGCTACGATATTTTGAATAATTTGTTTAAAATTAACTTGCATTTGATTAAGGGCCTCTGAAAGTTGATTAATTTCTAATGCACCTTGAGCCGTGATCTGGGTTGTTAAGTCACCTTCAGCCAGTTGACCTGCATTAGCGGCAAGCTGCTGTAAGGGGCGGGAAATGCTTTTCCCGACGAAGAAAGCTGTGAATCCGGCACATAACACAGCTATTAAACTTAATAGCAAGGTAAATAAGAGAGCCGATACAATAATGCTTTGAATTTCTTTAGAAGGCATATAAGCGGCAATAGCCCAATTGTATTTAGGGATGGGGGCAAATACAGTGAGTGCTTCTGCTCCATTGGTAGCAATAGTGGTAGTACTGCCCGATTGACCATTAAGAGCCTTGGCAATATAGTCAAGTTCGGCTACACTTTCTTTTTGCAGTACACGTTCTTTATTAGGGTGAGCGATGAAGACTCCTTGTTTATCAACAATATCAATGTAGCCAGTACTGCCAATTTTACCGCTGTTGGCGATGTCCTGTATGGAGCTTAGGCTAATGTCGGCAGACATAAGTCCGATAACTTCGCCTGTTTTATCTTTAATAGGAGTGTAGATTGTTACACAAGGAGCCTGGGTAGAAGCTGATATGTAAACATCTGAAAAGAAGGTTTTCCCTTGCAGGGCTGAAATAATATTTGCTTTGCCTGCCTGGTTTCTCAATTCCCCAGAAGTTCGCGCAATTTGTATAGCATTTACATCATTAGCAATAACAAGCTCGAAGATTGGATTTTGTTTCTTCATTTCTAGCAGTGCTGTTTTAATCGCCGCGGCGTCTAAAGTTTTATTTACCGATGCTGCGCCAATAGCCGTAGCTGTTGTTACGAGCAAACCCTGGGAATCATCTAAAAGACGTTCTACTTGATTTGCAAGCTGTGTAGTGAGTACCATATTGTTTTGAATGATGGTTGCTTTTTTATCTGCAATGTTGTGATAAGAACTCACGATGCCTAAGATACTTGTCGGCAATAAAGCAAACAGGACAAAAAGTACAATTAAGCGAGTCCCTAATGAATGGAATGATGATAGCTTTAAAAATTTGTAAGATGGCATAGTATTCCTCCTAGGGATATATTATGTAAAAATTTAGTAGAATGCATAGTTTGTATTATAACATAAAATGGCAAAAAAGTACTAAAAAAATGATACATAATAGCTGAATATGGTATATTTTTAGGAATGTATACAATTTTTGATAAATTATTGAACCATTCAGTAATTTATTAATCCCGAAGGTTCCGAAGAACAACTGGAATGCTAATTTTTCCTCAACTTGGCAAGAGGCAATTATCAAATGGAAAAAAGGTTATTGTATTTTATGAAAACTTTTCTTGCACACTAGACAAGAAAGGTTTAAAATGAAATTCGCAGTAAAAAAAATAATACAAAGATTGGGGCGGTGATAGTGAATAACATGAAAAGAAAGATTTCAATTGTTGGTGTACCAATGTGGCTGGGACAGACTCATTATGGCACCAACTTAGGACCGCAAGGTATCCGTTCTGCAGGCTTAATCGATCGTCTAAAATGTATCGGGCAGGAAGTTGTAGATGAAGGCAATCTTGCCATTGGTATAACAGGACGCTTTAGGCAGAGCGGGGAAAATATTAAAAATGTAAAAACCCTTGTTGAATCCAGTGAAAAGTTGGCAGCAAAGGTTTCAAATATTATACAAGAAGGACGCTTTCCTCTTGTTTTGGGTGGCGATCATAGTATCGCCATGGGTACATTAGCTGGTGTTGCTAAACATTATAAAAATCTAGGTGTCATTTGGTATGATGCTCATGCAGATATGAACACACCAGAGACCTCGCCAAGCGGCAATATTCACGGCATGCCTCTGGCAGCCAGTATGGGATTAGGACATGGGGCGTTAACTCAGATTGGCGGTTATCAGGGAAAAGTGAAACCTGAGCATATTGTGTTGATCGGTGTCCGGGATATAGATAAAGGTGAACAGCAGCTTATTGAGGCGAAAAATATTAAAATGTATACAGCTAATGATGTAAAGCGGCTGGGGATGGAAGTAGTGATAGCCGAGGCATTGCGTTATCTATCGGAACGTTGTGATGGCATTCATTTGAGTTTTGATGTAGATGGCATCGAACCTTTGGAAATGCCAGGTGTGGGAACCCCGGTTACAAATGGTATCAGCTACAAAGCAAGCCTGCAGGCTGTACGATTATTAGCGGCTTCTGAAAGTCTGGTTTCTGCTGAATTTGTTGAAGTCAATCCCTTACTAGACAAAGATGATACTACAGCGCGGTTAACTGTTAACCTAATTGGAGCATTATTTGGTGAAACAGCAAAAAGTAAACAGGTGCAGAGAGCTGTGAGACGAAGAAGTGCTGAAGCAATATGACAAACTGATTGATTTGCTGGCAGTGTTTTAAATTAATAGAAAACAGTCCTGTAAGGTGCAACTAACATCTTACAGGACTGTTTTTTGTCGTAATGATTTCTCATTACGACAGAAGAATTTTTAATTCTTGGCTGATACCTATCCTCTTTAGCTAAAATATCACGGATCACATTCATTTTGCTGCTGCGTGATTGCTGCGGCAGGTTTTTAGATAACTGTAATAATTGGGATGCCGTGTGATGCGACAACAGCTTTCTAGTATTTCTTTCCTGACAATTATTTTTATGCCCTATTTCATGTTATTGTAAGTTATTTAACATTTTCTTAAACATTTATTAACTAAAAAATGGTTGGATTTTCGTATAATGTAGTTACCTTAGATAAATTTTCGCTGGTAACAGCAGAAATCTGATAATGAGAGGTGTCTTATGGCAATTACGCCGATAAAGATTATGTTCGCAATATCAGACACAGGCGGTGGACACCGCAGTGCTGCGGCATCCATCATCGCTGCACTTGATAAAGAATTGAATATACAGTCTACTATTGTGGATTTTTTACGGACGACAAATTTACCTGGTTTAAGAAAAGCCCCAGAAATTTATGATTATTGCTCAAGAAATCATCTCTGGCTAAATAATCTATTTTTTAAAAAGACAAACAGCATTCGTCGTATCAATGCACTAACCAAAATAGTATATTCTCAATCTCAATATAGTCTTAAACGAGCAATTACTGCCACTCAACCTGACGCGGTTGTGGCGGTTCATCCCCTCGTCATTGGATTGTTACAGCAAACCCGTAAACAGTCTCAGGCGACTTGGCCGATCATCGCCGTTATTACAGATCTGGTTACTATACATGCCTCATGGGCAACACCAGGAGCCGATGTATATCTGGTTCCTACACCAGAAGCCTTTCAAGCGCTAATACAGTATGGAATTCCCTATAGCCAGATACTTTATACTGGCTTTCCTGTACACCCTAAGTTTGCAAAGAATACTTTATCAAAAGCACGAGCCTGCGATGAGCTTGGGATAAAAAAGGATATCTTTACTGTTCTTCTTACAGGTGGCGGCGTGGGTGCAGGAAATATGGGTGATTGGGTGCATGCTTTACAAAACCGTTGTCCCGATAAACAAATCCTTGTCATTACAGGTAACAATAAAACTTTATATAATGAACTTAACAGTCGAAACTCCCATACTGACCAACTGCATGTCTATGGTTTTGTTAATAATATGGAAACCTTAATGGCAGCAAGTGATGTAATTGTTTCTAAAGCTGGACCTGGTACCCTGATGGAAGGCGTGACGATGAAAAAACCGCTAATTGTTACAGAAGCAATTGGCATGCAAGAGACAGGTAATATTGACTTTATTAACAAATACCAATTGGGCTATCATTGTTCAAATCCCATCGAGGCATGCACAAGAATTAACCAAATTGCCAATTCTGCTGCCTGCGGTAGTCTGACTTATGAAGAACCGATTCTGACAAATGGCTCCCAAAATATAGCTGACATTATTCTGGATACAACAAAAACAGCACTAGCATTTGAGAGACCAAAGAAACCGCAAGAAAAATATATTTTCCTTGGAGCATAAAGTTAGCGTCTGCAAACAGCGGTATAATGGAAAAAGATCAGATGGCAAGCTCAACTGGATAAATAAACAGCAACCCCACCAATACTTGGTGGGGTTATGCCATTAATAGAAACTTGCCAATTACGATCGTTTATCACCCCTATTGCTTTTTTCCTTAACAACCCATACACTACTTATAGCACGCTTTACTATATAACTTTGTTCCCATGCCTGTTTAAGGTATTAGCCAATTACTAAGTGATGATGTCGAGGTGGAATATGACGGCACTACTATTGCCATATTGGAAGATTATCTTAAGTTCTGTAAGTGTATATCTTTTTATTGTACTTGCCATACGATTGTCTGGGAAAAAAGAATTAACCCAATTATCCGTAATCGATTTAGTTTTTATTTTGCTTATAAGTAATTCAGTTCAGAATGCAATGGTAGGTACAGATTCATCACTAGGAGGCGGATTGGTGGCAGCAACCTCATTATTTATTGTAAATTATCTATTTAAAAGTATCATGTACCGCTCTCCTAGATTAAATAAGCTAATACAGGGAGAGCCATTACTCTTAATTTACCATGGTAAGCTTTACAGGAAGAACATGATTGAAGCTAAAATATCAATTAAGGAAATTATGGAGGCCATTCGAGAGCATGGCGTGGCAGAGATAGCACAAGTAGATTTAGCCGTACTAGAAGTAGACGGCAATATAAGTGTAATATCTCATGAGATTAAACATAAAACTACGAAGAAGAGAAAAGCTCATAAGACAATAACAAATCAGATATGAAAATAACGAGGGAAGTACTTTGTTACTGCAGTCTTTCCAAAGGATAGCAAAACTGCCAGTTTAGCAGCCTGTGAATTGGGTGAGGGGGAGTTATTTAACATGCAAAAAGAAAAGATAATCACAATTATTGTTACAATCGGAGTTATTGGTCTCAATGAAAAATTTAATAATCCGATTACCTTTGCCTTACTTGTTGCAGTAGTTGCATATTCTTGTTATAAAGTTATAACATCAAGAAAAAAGGATAGCTAACGGACCTGCAAGATCAAAGAAACTGGCGGTCTGAAACAGAGGCTGCCAGTAAATAGAGACAATTTAGAAACTCAGTGTGAGCTGTAAGATAAAAATAAACCGTCAACCAGTTAGTGAAGTGCCCCCTGTCAACTTAATGACATTGATTACAAGGGGAGCATATCATAGGCAGACGGTTTATTTAATTTCTATTTTGAAGGAATGTAGCCATCATCTTGAAGATCTTTAATTATTTGCTTCCAGGTAAAGCTTTTAAATTGTATAGTGTCCTGCAATTCTTGTTGCGATTTTGAGTAATAGCTTGTACTTCGAAGGCCTACGGATATTTTCAGATCTTTTAAGGATTGATCCAATTTATCGCATGCTCGGATCAATTGAATTTTATCATCTTCGTATTTACCCGTAAATTTTAAAGAATATACCTTACTGCGTGTGTCTATGATTGATTCATTCAGCTTCAATAAGTTGTTATTCGTTACACTGGGAGTCGTACGGCCACTCGTATAATCATCAATAATATTTTGAAGATCTTTTATTTCCCCATCAAGAGAGGTATTGATTTCTGAAAAAGCTGTAAAAATTTCTGCAAGGCTTGCTTGACTAAGAGGAGAAGACGATTCTTCCTGGGTTACTTGATTAGAGGGCTCTGCACTGACAACAGAGACCTGAAAAATGAGCATAAACAAACTAACTATAATGAGAGTTGTCCATGATTTTTTAATCATTTTCACACATCCTTTTTAATCAGAATACCACGATGGAAACAATTGGGCAATATCTTATATGGCTTGAGCCTGAAAAGTTTAATTCTTGACAGTTTCTATGGGCCAGATTATAATGATGCAAAATAACAATTATAGTAAAACTGCATAATGGTATGCAGTCAGTGGATTTTCTGAAAATCTAAATTTTCATTTCGCCACTCATCTCCTTATCAAGGAGATGGGTGGCATTTTTATTTTAGGTAACAGGAGGATTTTGTTAATGGAACTCTGGAAATATTCGATGTTAGTTTTTCTTGGTGGATGTTCATATGGCGTTGTTTCAACGTTTGTTAAACTTGCATATCGAAATGGCTTCACCGCCAGTGAAGTAACCGGCAGTCAGTATTTTTTGGGAGCTGCTATGTTATGGCTGGTGGCCATTTTTGTTCCCAAAATAAAGCTGCCAGCAAAGCAATGGGCGATTCTTCTTATCAGCGGGGTGCCTATGGGCTTAACAGGCATTTTATATAATCAATGCCTGAAATATAGTAATGCTTCATTTGCAATTATTTTACTGCTGCAATTTACATGGATGAATCTTGGCTTACAGTATTTTTTTGATAACAAGATTCCGAAGCGGAAAAATGTCATTGCGATTATCGTTATATTTTGGGGTTCAGCCCTTGCTGCTGGTATTTTTAAAAGCGCCATCACCTTATCGTGGCTTGGAATAGCCTGGGGACTGCTTGCAGCTCTGTCCTTTGCTACTTTTATTTATGTAAGTGGGCGTACCAGCTTTCCTATTCATCCAATCTATAAAAGTGTCATAATGACCAGTGGAGCAGCCATAGTTGTTCTTGTTCTAATGCCACCAATGTTTCTGTTTAATGGAGTAGTGACAAATGGACTGATTGAATATGGAATTCTGACAGGACTTTTTGGCTCAGTGATTCCGCCAATATTGTTCAATATTGGCATGCCTAAGGTTCGCAGTTTGGGTAATATCCTGAGCGCTTCTGAGCTGCCAATGGCTGTGTTTATGTCTACACTGGTTCTCCACGAAACTGTAAATTCTTCACAATGGATAGGGGTTCTCCTTATTCTCGTAGGGATTGTATATCCAAATTTAGAAAAAATAATATGAGGGACGGTTCTTGACTTGAATGATATTTATTAAAGTGATAATATAAATTATCAAATAATAAGGTGGAGTCAAAAGTGCCTAGAATTGCAAGAGAAAAAAAGAGTACAGATGGTATTTACCATATTATTGAACGGGGTAATGAGAAAAAAGACATTTTTAATGATGCTGCTGATCGTATCAAGTTTTTGGAGATACTTGGACGCAATAAGGAGAAATATGGATATAAGGTATATGCATATTGTCTGATGAGCAATCACATTCACTTATTAATTAGTTCAAATGGATCAGATATTTCGCAAGTTATGAAAAGTATCAATGTCAGTTATGTTATATATTTTAATCGGAAGTATAATCGCTGTGGTCATTTGTTTCAGGATCGATTTAAGAGTGAATATATTGATTCAGATGAATATCTATTGGAAGTTTCTCGCTATATTCATTTAAATCCCGTTAGAGCGGGTGTGGTTACTATTGAAAAATTAGGTTCCTATACTTGGAATAGCTTTACTGCATACATAGGTGAGAAAAATAGAGTGCCAATTCCTATCGATACCTATTTTATATTGGGATTACTATCGGAGGATATTCAGAAAGCTAGCGAACAGTATGTAAAATACTTAATGAGAGATGAAGTTAGCGATACCAAAATAGATATGCCAGAAATGGATAGAAATATGGAAAGTCAAAAAGCAATAAATGAATGTTTGATGGAGCCAGAGATAATTATTCGCCAGATAGCAGAAGGTCATAGCGTAGAGTATGAAAAAGTAGTCTGTAAAAACACAGGATATAAAGCAATACGTGATGATATGATCAAGGAAATAAGAAAAAGATCTAATGTGTCACTGAAAGAAATAGGGAGATTATTTTATATTAGTGAATCGGCTGTTAGTAAAATATTGGCGAAATTATCTTAAGGAAAAAAATCAAGTCAAGAACCGTCCCTCATCATGCATGCACTCATCATGCAGTACATTATCTTTCTTTTTCTATGCATTTTGCTCGAATTAATCCTTGTTTAAAATGATGTTTCATTTTGGTTATGAAAAAATTCAAACTAACTCGTTGCCTTGTTACAACAAAAAATACCATTGATTCGCCAATAGCCCAAGTAAAAGCGTATGCTAATGCTGCTTTAACGACTAAGGTGGATCGAGTTGGGATTGATCTTAAAATGAGATTAGCGATTCCTCTTGAGGCCTTTGCTAAACTAAATAATAAGCCAATTTCTAACACATGCTTCAATTGTATTTTCTCACCCATCAAGCCAATAATTTCAAACATTAACTTAATCTCATTAACGGTTAGAATGATAAAGTCTGCAAAAATTTCTAAAGGTGCGGCAATGGCTCTATGAGGAGCAGGTAAAAAGCTGGGTAATGCTGAGATAAAGACCCATGCCGTATTTTGAATAGCTGTCTCCTGAATTTCGATTTTAGCATGTTCAGGACGAAAAACAGGAAAATTATGTGATAAGGCAAATCGTATCCTCTCGTGGTTAGCTAATATCTGAGCTGCTAAGCCTGTGTCGTTGACATCAAAAGTATAAACCTCTAAATGATATTCTTTTACTGTATTGGCTAGGCACGGCTCAACAATACAAAAATCTGAAGCTTTTATCAACTTTTCGTTAATCTCCGCTCCAACTAAAGTGGGGACAAGTATGAGTCGCTTCATTACTTCTTTTTTATTGTATATCTTATAATTACCATCGATTGGAAGACTTAAAGAAGCATAAGGAAAGCTAACCAACCATTTTTTCATTTCCTCAATCATTTCTGAAGAGCCTATGAGCCCGATCTGAAGATTTTGCTGACATACTCGATTGATTTTATGCATATTTATTCCGCTTAACTCATTCCATATTTTATTAATTATAAAAGTCTCTTCACGAGCCATTTTTGATTATCCCCCCTTTATATACAGGATTTCCATTTTAATATTTTCTATCCTCAATATGATAGGGTCGGTTCTTGACTTGAATGATATTAAATTCAAGTCAAGGACCGGCCCTTTAACAAGGAATGTAGCAGGAATTTCATATGTATGCGGGAATTCATCATAGTATTTAGTGTATGTATGAACGATAACAACAAATGGAGGAACATGAATATGAAAATCATTGGTTTAATTGGCGGTTTAAGCTGGGAATCATCAGCCGTGTACTATCGTGTTATTAATGAATTAATTAGGTCTAAGCTGGGCGGTACTCATTCCGCAAAAAGTATTATGTATTCTGTAGATTTTGCTGAATTTGATGAACTTCAGCATCAAGGGGATTGGGATAAGCTTACTGATTTAATGATTGATGCAGGAATGCGTTTAAAAAACGGCGGTGCACATTTTATTGTAATTTGTACGAATACGATGCATAAAGTGGCAGATGTGGTTGAAAGGGAAGTTGGTATTCCTCTAGTACACATTGCGGACACCGCAGCCACTGAGGTGAAAAAAAGAGGCTTGCGTAAAGTTGCATTACTGGGAACGAAATTTACGATGGAACAGGATTTTTATAAAGGTCGTTTAGCTCAAAAACATGGCATTGATGTGGTTGTACCAGAGCAAGAGGAACGCCAAGCGATTCACTCTGTCATCTATCAGGAATTAATATTGGGTAAAATATTGGAACCATCACGTGAGAGGTTCGTGAAAATTATTGAGAATATGCATAACGCGGGAGCAGAAGGCGTTATTTTAGGTTGCACAGAGATTCCGTTGCTAATTAGTCAAAAAGATAGTAGGATTCCAATTTTTGACACAACCCAAATACATGCTGCTGCTGCCGTTGAATTTTCATTGAAATAGTATAGGTCATATTTTATGTAGTAGAGCCTGATCTAAACTTCCCATTCTGTAAAACCAATAGTGTTGTTATATAATAGATGAGCAAGGGTTTGTATTATTTCTAAAAAGAAGTATGTCCTATCATTTGTGATGAGTTGCTTACATTTTTAAGATGACAGAAAAAAAGCGGAGAAAATCGGTTTACGATTTCCTCGCTTTTTATTGTTTTGCATCCCGAATATGATAGAGACGGTTCTTGACTTGAATGATATTAAATTCAAGTCAAGAACCGTCCCTTAATGAGAACTCGCGGATTTTTCCTCGAGAATAAAATGAATTTCAAACTGAATTTTAAATGGGTTTCAAATTTATAAAAACGATATATAGATTGTTCCCCCAATAAAAGTCAACTATAAAAAAGGAGGAGGATTCTATGGCAATATCGGCAGTAAATCCAAACCCCAATAGCCTGTATTACACTGAGCTGCAAAAAAAGAATAGGGTATCTAAAGCTATTGAGAAGCAAAAGTCAAATGCCGTAAAAACAAACAGTATTATTGATAAAAAAGCCTAACGTTAGTAAAGTGAAGCAAATTCGATAAAAGAAATGAAAGAAACAACCTCCTGTGGTAGTTCATTTTAAAACTGCCACAGGAGGTTGTGTTATGTCTGGAAAAAGGAATGAAACATTGTTCAGGGATGATATTCTATGACTTTTTTCTATTTCTTTTTTAATTTGCGTCCCATAATACGATTTCTAATGACGCTTTAACTTTGACTTTATCTTCTTCTGTGAGTAATCTACCGTTGAATAGTACTTCTGGCTGCTTGAGAAATTCAACCAGGTCATTACATTTTACTTCTTCTTTTGTTTTTATTAGGATAATATCATCGCTAACAACATCCATAGATAGGTCAACTAGTTTTTTTATGCTTATTCCAGTTCCGAGAGAAATTTTATTGAGCGTTTCAACAGTAGGACGTACAGTTTTGTTGGTTCGCGGGTCGACACCTTTTTCTATACTATCAATGTGAGTATGACTGATTCCGCATAATTTAGCAAAATCACGAAGTGACATATCACCACGTATGCTTTTAATAAACTCGCCTAATCTATTGGAGACCACTATAATCACCTCATGTATAAAGTGTAAACCATACACGACATAAAATATATAAAGATAGCAAGAAAATAGTGTTGTTTATGATTGACAAAAAACTATTTATTGTGTATGATTTCTTTGTAAATCATACACAACGAATAGGGAGAGGATTATTATGAGTTTCTTACAGCACTTTATGGAGGAGCAATCGGTGAGTAATGTAGTAAATGATTTGGATTGTTTTATCGACACCCGATGCATTAGGGTGTATCGTCAGTTTAATAAGACGAAGGAATATCGGAAGATGGCTGAAGAACTGGAAAAATTCCGTGAACAGTTTAGGACGCTTAATCCGGAATTGTTCGAGGAGTATGAAAAGGTATTGATGGAAGAGCAGGGGTATGTCACTGCCCATGAGTATCTGCAAGGGATTCTTGATGGTATTGCCTTACGGAATGTGTTCCATACTTTACATTTGAATGAACCAGGCAAGTAAAGTCATAAAAACAGGAGAGTTCGCTTAGAAAAAGCGTTAATTCTCTTGTTTTTTATTGTAACTACAGGTAATATTCGTTTCTTGTTTGCTGAGCCAAGAAATGCTATAACCCTGAGAATACTTTCCCTGTGCAGATCAGTCGTGTCATGTAGGAATTTTCACCTTCCATACCGAATGTACTTGCTAATAGCAGTATAAGGTTAGAGGTGAAACACAAGGTGAAGCTTCGTTTAATTATAGGAAGGGCTGGGGCGGGTAAGACCCAGTATTGTTTGGAAGAAATGGGACAAATGCTGGCGGCCTCACCAGAGGGGCGGTCCATGATCATGATTTTGCCGGAGCATGCTACTTTTCAGGTGGAGCATGAGCTGGCATCTATCCCTGGCATTACGGGTTTTACGAGGGCCTATGTCTTTGGCTTTCGCCGTTTGGCACATCGCATTTTAATGGAAACAGGTGGTGCGGTTCGTCCTCATATCACGGAACTGGGGAAACGAATCGTTTTGAATAAATTGCTGCATGAGCATCAAGCAGATTTTAAGATCTTTCATCGGGCAGCTGCCCAGCGGACTTTTGCCGATATTTTAGTCAGCATGATTCAGGAATTTAAAGCTTATGGTGTATCGCCGGAATCGCTGGCTGAGGTGGAGGAACAGTGCGGTGATTTGCCGATTGGTGATAAGCTGCATGATCTGGCCTTGGTTTATCAGGGTTTTGAAAACTTTTTGCAAGGGCGTTATACCGACCCGGAAGATTATCTGACCTTGTTGGCGGCTAAGATTCCTCAGTCTGCTATTTTGCATCAGGCCCAGGTGTGGATTGATGGGTTTACCTGGTTTAATCCCCAGGAGGCAGGTGTGGTGGCGCAGCTGTTGCAGAACTCTGACAGTGTAACGATTACTTTATGTTTGGCAGATGCCGCGTCTGGTGAACAGGCCAGTGAGACGGCCTTGTTTCATCGTCAGTGGGATACCCGGCGGAAGCTGCTGGATATGGCAAGGAAAATAGGTGCAGAGGTAGAGGAAGTGGAATTAACTCATGCCCAGCGGTTTACTGCTCCTCTCCTTGGGCACATGGAAGAGCAGCTATTTACCTTTCCTTCTAAGGTTTGGGTGGAGGAAGAAGTTCGAGGGGTTGTGGTAACGGAGGCTGCCAATCGCCGGGTTGAAGTCGAAGGCATGGCACGGGATATGCTGCGGCTATGCCGTGAGGAAGGGTATCGCTGGCGGGATATGGGGGTTCTGCTGCGGGATGTGGAAAGTTACGCGGATGTTGTGGAAACGGTTTTGGCGGATTATGAGATACCCTTTTTTAGTGATCGGAAACGTCAGCCCGTGCATCATCCCTTAGCGGAATTATTGCGTTCGGTGTTAGAAGTGATCACGGAACGATGGAGTTATGAACCATTGTTTCGCTGTTTTAAAACAGATTTATTTGATTTGTCACGAGATGATATTGATAAATTGGAAAATTACGTATTGGAGTTTGGCATCCGCGGCACGAAATGGACGAATGGTCAGCCGTGGACCTTTATTCGCCGCTTTTCTTTAGGGGAAGATGAGGAATTGAATGAAGTGCAGCAGGAGCAGCTGCAATCGATTCATGAGATTAGAATGAAAGCCTCTGCACCTCTTATTGTGTTTGAGCAGCAGATGAAAGCCGCGGTTACGGTATTGGAAATGACGACTGCTTTATATGAACTTTTAGTAGGTCTGATGGTACCGGAAAAATTGGAAGCGTGGGCGGTTCATGCGGAAGAAATCGGGGATTTGGAGCAGGCACGGGAGCACCGTCAGTTGTGGGATCAGGTCATTCAGCTGCTGGAACAAATCGTGGAGATCTGCGGTACTGAAGAAATGGCAATAGCCGATTATGGCATCATGCTGAATGAAGGGCTGGAAGGTCTGACGCTCAGTCTCATACCGCCTGGTCTTGACTATGTTACCCTCTCTCCTATGGAGCAGACAAGCTTGGTGAATATTCGCGGCATTTATATTCTGGGGGCAAATGACGGCGTACTGCCCATGCGTGGTCGGGGCGAAGGATTATTAACAGATGCAGAGCGGGGACAGATGATCCAATTGGGACTGGAACTGGCACCTGGTTCTCAGTCGGATTCTTTTGCTGAACGGTTTTTGGTATATACCGCCTTAACACGGGCGAGAGACTATCTGTGGCTGAGCTATCCATTGGCAGATGAGGAAGGCAAGGGATTGAGCCCTTCCTTGTTAATCAAGCGCATTCGGGAATTGGCGGCCGTACCCTTTCACTCTTTGCCGGTAGAGCCAATACCGGGGAGTGAACAGCAGTATATTGCCCATGGAAAAAGGAGTATTTCTTCTCTGGCGGCTGTGCTCCGCAGCTACAAGAGCGGTGAGGCAATTGCCGGTGTGTGGTGGGATGTTTACAACTGGGCGATACAGCATCAAGGATTAGAGTGGTTTGTACAGCGCGCAGTAGCGGGGTTGTTTCATCACAACCAGGTGGAGTCCCTGACAGGAAATGTAGCGCGGCGTTTATATCCGAAAAAGAATAAACTGCGGGGGAGTGTTACGCGGTTTGAAGCCTTTCAGGCGTGTCCTTTCAAGCATTTCGCTCAGTATGGTTTGAGTCTTAAAGAACGGGCTGTGTTTCGTTTGCAGGCTCCTGACTGGGGACAGTTTCTGCATGCTGCCCTTAAAGGGTTCGGTGACAGTTTGCAGGAGGCCGGGCGTGACTGGGGCAGTATGAGTGAAGGTGAATACAAGGAGATTGTCAATCAGGTAGTGGAAGAGCTGGCACCAAAGCTGCAAAATGAAATTTTGCTAAGTTCGGAGCAGCATAAGCATTTGGTAGGCAGACTGAAACGGACAGTGACGCGTGCCGTACGTCGTTTAGTTGAGTTTGACCGGGTAAGTACTTTTAAGCCTATGGCTATGGAGAAATCTTTTGGACGGGGTGAAGATGCCCTGCCGCCCCTTGTTTATATGCTGCCGGATGATATTTCCTTGGAAATAGTGGGGCAAATTGACCGTCTGGATGTTGCCGAGCTGGCAGGCAAAAAATATATGCTCATTATTGATTATAAGTCAGGAGGGGCCTGGCTTAAATTGGTGGATGTATATTATGGCCTGCGGCTGCAGCTATTAACTTATCTCCTGGTGGCGAGTAAGGCATATGAGGATTGTTTGCCCGCAGGAGTACTGTATTATTTCTTAAAGAATCCGAACTTATCCGATAAGATCAAGCTGGATGAGGATGAAATCTGCAAAAAAATCAATGGTCTTTTGAAGATGCCGGGCTGGGTGTTAGCAGATTCTCAGGTCATACGGTTATTGGACCAAACCATCGATGGCTATTCTGAATTTTTGAAGGTTGCCTTGAAGAAGGATGATACCTTTTATAGCAATTGCCTGTCTTATGTCAAAGAGCCAGAGGAATTTCAATTGTTGCTGCGTCATGTGGAACGAAAATTGGTAGATACAGCGCGGGAAATTATGGCGGGGAACATTGAGATTAGTCCTTATGCCCTCGACAGGCGGACGCCTTGCGGTTTCTGTCAGTATACTGCCGTGTGCCAGTTTGACAGTTTGCTGCCGGAAAATCAATATCGCAGGCTGGCAAAGCCGGATGAGAGCAGTATCATGGGAAAAATTATCCAAGGACAGGAGGCGAAACCTGATGAGTTGGTCTAAGCAGCAGTTATTGGCAATCGAAACTCGTAATAAAAACCTTTTAGTAGCTGCGGCTGCCGGATCGGGTAAAACTTCCGTATTGGTAGAGAGGATCATCTCCCGTATCCTGGACAAAGAACAGCCAATTGATGTAGATAAGGTGCTGGTTGTTACCTTTACCAATGCGGCAGCGGCTGAAATGCGGGGACGTATTGGCGCGGCTTTGAATGATGCATTCAAGAAACAGCCTCGTTCCGAGCATATTCAAAAGCAGCTGGCACTCTTAAATTCCTCGGCTATATCGACTATTCATGCTTTTTGCCAAAACATTGTACGGCAGAATTTTCATCTCCTAGATTTAGATCCTCAGTTTCGCATTGCAGGTCAGGCAGAAGTGACCATCATGAAAACAGAAGTGCTGGAACATCTCTTTGAGGCGAAATATGCCCAAGGGGATGAGGCATTTTTGGATTTGGTGGAACACTATGGGGATGAGCAGAGCGACGATTCTTTGTATCAACTGGTGTTGGGGTTATATAATTTTTCCCAGAGTCATCCCTGGCCGGCAAGGTGGTTAGCTGGTCTTTCTCAGGAATTTGCGCTGCCCGAGGACGCAACCGTTGATCAAACTCCTTGGTCTAAGTTAATTCGGGAGAAAATTATCTTGGATTTGGAGCAGGCAGGGCAGCAGCTGGATGCTCTTTGCCTGGAGGCAGGAAAGTCAGGTGGGGTGAAAGCTTATGCAGATACTTTTATGGCCGATCGGGCTGTCCTTGATGAACTGCTGTCGGCGGCCGCTCATTCCTGGGAACGGCTGGCTGGTGTAATCGCTGGCTGCAAGTTTGAGAAAATTGCAGCCGCGCCTAAAGGCACAGATGAATCCCTGAAAAAGTATTTTCAGCGGGGCAGGCAAAAAGTAAAGGATAAAGTCAATGACTGCAAGGTGCATTTCTTTGATCGTCCGGCAGAAGAGCTGCTGACAGATATGCGTTTGATTGCCCCGGTGGTGGAAACGTTAGGTAAGCTGGTCATTGAATTTGGTCAGGAATTTAGTAAGATGAAACGCAGCAAGGACGTATTGGATTTTAATGATTTGGAGCATTTCTGTTTAGAAATATTGCTTGCACCGGAAAGTCAGTATGGAGAACTTCAACCTTCTTCTGTTGCGATTGAGCTGCAGGAGCGTTTTGCCGAAGTGATGGTGGATGAATACCAGGATACCAATGGAGTACAGGAAACGATTCTGCGTTTGGTAGCCAGTACCAAGCAGCCTAATTTATTTTTAGTCGGTGATGTAAAGCAGAGTATCTATCGTTTCCGTTTAGCGGAGCCAGAATTGTTTATGGAAAAATATCGTCATTATCCGACTGCTGGCAGCCGATATGCCCGTATTGATTTGTCGCAAAATTTCCGCAGCCGGGCGGGAGTACTGCACGCTGTCAATTTTCTCTTTGTGCAGCTCATGGCACCGCGTATTGGAGAACTGGAGTATGGAGAAGCCGAAAAACTCAATCCTGGTCCTGATTATCCGGCGGAGTCGGGCAAACTATTAGAAGGTCCTGTAGAGTTATGCATTATAGATCGGGATGAGGCGGAGGAACAGACAGGTTCCTCTGAGGGGGCATCGGACAGCGGTGAGGGGGTAGAAGCTCCAGAGGGACCCGCAGTTGAGCTGATGGAAGAGGCAGAGCTCAGTGGCTTTGAACTGGAGGCTCGTTTAATTGCTAAAAAGATAAGTACGTTTATGACGGGCAATTATCGCGTGTACGATAAAGGCTTAAAAGAATATCGCAGCCTTGCTTGGCGGGATATTGTTATCTTACTGCGTTCGGTAAAAGGCAAGGCGAATGTCATGCTGGATGTACTGCGCAAAGCCGGTATACCAGCTTATGCCGAACTGGATGCCGGATATTTTAGAGAAATCGAAGTGCAGATCATGGTAGCTTTGTTAAGTGTGATCGACAATCCCCGTCAGGATATTGCTTTGGCGGCGGTACTGCGTTCACCCTTGGCAGGTTTTACGACGGAAGAGTTGGCAGAAATCCGTTTGTGCTGTCCAGGAGAAGAGTTGTGGAGTGCCTTGACTCATGAGACTGAGCAGAGCAGTCTGACTGAAAAAATAAGAGAAAAGGTGGCAAGCTTTGTAAGGCAGTTCGAAGAGTGGCGTAATTTATCCCGTCGTAAGGGTGTACCTGAGCTCATTTGGCAGATTTATCGAGATACCGGGTATTATGATTATGTAGGCGGTATGCCGGGAGGTATGCTGCGGCAAGCCAATTTGCGGGCGCTCCATGATCGGGCCCGTCAATACGAGTCGACGAATTTTCGCGGTTTATTTCGCTTTTTGCGCTTTGTGGAACGGATGCAGGATAAAGGTTCTGATCTTGCCGTTGCCAGGGCTTTGGGGGAAAGCGAAGATGTGGTACGGATTATGAGTATTCACAAGAGCAAGGGCCTGGAATTTCCTCTTGTCTTTGTAGCTGATTTAGGGAAAAATATTAACCTGCAGGATAGTAAAGCACTGGTACTGTGTCACAAAATCTTAGGGGTGGGCCCCTATGTGACCAATCCTGAGCTGCGGTTTCGCTATCCCACCTTAGCAAGGCATGGCATTAGTCATAAACTTATCATGGAAACAAAAGCGGAAGAGCTGCGCATTCTCTACGTAGCTTTAACAAGAGCGAGGGAAAAGCTGATTCTCGTGGGTTCTGTGAGCAAACTGGCTAAAAAAGCGACGGGATGGTGTCAATATACGGATCGTCTGCAGCCTACCTTGCCAGATGCACTGATCGCTGGAGCCAGTAATTATTTAGATTGGCTATGCCCCGCGGTAGCACGGCATGAGGGTGGTATGTCTCTCCGTGAGTATGGGGAATGCGGGCAGGTGCCAAGCCAGATTTTTGCTGAAGATCTTTCAAAGTGGCAGGTGGACATTTATTCTCGCAGCCAACTGCTGGAAACAGATGAGGCGTCGTCTGAGACTGCCGCTTTATTAGAAAACATTCGCACTCTGCAGCCCGTTGAGGGTGGAGAGGATTTTGCCTGGGTAGAGAATACCCTCGGCTGGCAGTATGGTTATCAGCATATTGTAGGAAAACCCGCCAAATTGTCGGTAACAGAAATCAAACGGCGTTTTGATACACAAGTAGTGGAGAGTAGTCAGCAGAGTTATGGTAAAAAGTCTATTGCCTTACGTCCTCGATTTATTCAGCAGTCTGTGGGGCTGACTGGCGCAGAACGAGGTACGTTAATGCATAGTATTATGCAGCAGATGGATTTACAGGGGGATTTGTCTGAGGCAGGTATCCAGGAGCAAATTGCAGTGATGGTGGCGAAGGAAATGATTTTGCCGGAACATGCTGAAATTGTGAATATACAGGGTGTGGTAGCCTTTTTCCAAAGCAGTCTTGGTCAGCGGTTATGTGCTTCGCCGAAAGTACGGCGGGAGTTGCCTTTTAGTCTGGTCCTTCCTGCCGAGAAATTTTATGATGATATGGTGGGGGCAGGAGAAGGTATTTTCATCCAAGGGGTTATTGATGCCTTGTTTGATGAGGGGAATGGTTTAGTGTTATTAGATTATAAGACGGATTGGGTTACCGATAGCAGTGAACTAATTGACCGCTATGCAGTGCAGCTTAATCTGTATGCCGAGGCTGTAGAGAAGATATTCAAACAGCCCGTAGCGGAAAAATATTTATATGTATTTAGTACCAAAGAAGCTGTCAGAATGTAACTGACAGCTTCTTTGATACTAGTTTTTATTAACTTTTAGGATGAAAATAACATTGCCTGTCATTGCGAGCGTGAGCGAAGCAATCTCTTAGCTGGGAGGGAATTGTTTGCTCACACTTGTAACCGCCATGAAATAAATCACAGGTGAGTCAGAAAAGATATGCTATTTGAGATTTCTTCGATAATTACAAATAGAGAAAATAGAACGATTTAACCACAGAGACGCAGAGGAGGATTTTTAATCTTATTTAACTTTTCTCTGTGTTCTCTGCGTCTCTGCGGTTAAATTATTTTTTTCCCAGGCATTTTTATGCCCTTTTTAGGATGGCTTTTATAAATAATGACATTATGGTTGAAAAAGCTCTGTCATCTGGGCCAGTACATAATAATCAGGACGCCTACGAGAGAAATGAATCCGCCAATGATATCAAATTTATCAGGAGAGACTTTGTCAATGCCCCAGCCCCATAAAATAGAAAGGACGATAAAAATGCCTCCATAGGCAGCGTACACTCGTCCAAAATTAGCAGGCTGTAATGTAGGAATAAAGCCATAGGCAATTAGAATTAAAGCGCCGAAGACAGCATAGCTGATGCCTTTCCCTTCCCGTACCCAAAGCCAAATAAAGTAACCGCCGCCAATTTCAAATAAGCCTGCAAGAATAAAATAGCCGATGGATTTTACAAAGTCCATTTGTCATCATCCTTTTTATTGATAATTATTTTCATTATAGCACATTGTAAAGTATACAGTATAACTGTTGTATTGATGGAGCAAAGATGACTGTAAAATGATATAATACAAAAATACTATCATATAATGAAATAGATTGGTTATACTATTAAGTAGTTACAAACGCATCCGTATGATGAGAACTAATGTTTATAATGAAAATACTTCCAGTGGGAGGGAATGCAAATGTCATATCAAGCACAAGATTTCAGTGATCTTTTAGGCATGCAAGGTTTTAGTGATACACTTCTAAAAAATCATTTTACCTTATATAATGGATATGTAAAAAATACCAATATCACTATGGAGTTTCTTACGCGTTCCTTAGCAGAAGGACAGGCAGATTCTATCGAGTATGCAGGTCTTAAGCGTCGCCTGGGCTGGGAAATAGATGGTATACGTTTGCATGAACTATATTTTGAAAATTTGGGTGGACAGAGTCCCTTAAGCCTTGGTTCGCCATTGGTAGAAAAGCTAGAAAAAGATTTCGGCAGCTATGAGGCATGGGAAGAGGATTTTAAAGCCACGGCAAGCATTCGCGGTGTTGGCTGGGCCATATTGTATCAAGATAATACGAATGGTACATTAAATAATTTCTGGATTGATGAACATCATGTTGGTCATCCTGTAGAACGCACTCCTTTATTAGTCCTGGATGCCTGGGAACATTCTTATATGCTGGATTATGGTTTAAAACGAGCAGAGTATATTGAAAACTTTTTTAAAAATATAAATTGGTCGGTAGTAGTCCAAAGAATGAAACAGTAAACTAGACTGGAAAAAACATTAAAAGATAAGAAAAGTCAGCAGATGTATTGATCTGCTGACTTTCTTCGTAGCTGATTAATAAATAGGGGATGAAAGCAAAGATTATTCGCTAAGGGAAACCATTCAGTAAAAAGGAAGAAAACTTGGTTCTCCTGTATTGAATACCCAATAGAATCAAGTCTTTTTTATTCCTAGGTGCACGGCAGCAATACCGCCGGTTAATGGATAGCAGATGATCTGCTGTAAACCTGCTTGTGCAAAAATATCTTGTAGAACTGAGTGAGGAGGAAGCGTTTTTAGGGAAGCAGGCAGATTGTAGTAAGGCTGATTTTTAGTAAAACCCAGATTGCCTAAAAACGGAAGCAGGTGTTCAAAATATAGATAATAGAGTTCTTTTATAATAGGGGCACTAGGCTTAGCCAATTCTACCGATAATACAGTGCCGCCAGGTTTTACGACTCGAACCATTTCAGATAAGGTTTTTTGGATATCGGCTACATTGCGCAGGCCAAAGCCAATGGCTGCGCAGTCAAAATGATTATCAGCAAAGGGTAAATGAAGGGCATTGCCCTGCATAAGCATAATAGTCTGTTGATAAGGGGTTTTCTGGATATTTTCTCTGGCTTGCAGCAGCATGCTTTCGGAGAAATCAAGACCAATGATTTGGCCGCTGGTCCCGACGCTTTTGGCCAGCGCAATGGACAGCTTTCCCGTGCCGCAGCATACGTCAAGGACAGAATGACCTTCCTGGAGATTGGCCTTTGCTGCCGCAAAGTTGCGCCAATAGGTATCCTGGTTTAAGGTAAAAACAGCATTTAACAGATCATATCGTTTGGCGATGCTGGAAAATAATTGCTGTACAAAATCTTCTTGCCGATGTTTGTCTATCTGTTCCACGGTATCATACCTTTCTGTCAATACTTGGTTAGTGCTAACTTTGCAATTGCGTTAGGATCATTATAATTGTTATAGCAATATTTGGCGATAGATGGTCAGTAATTTGTGATATAAGTCATAGTTATGGACAAGATGACCGTTTATAATGAAAACAAAAGGGCTGGGGAAAGGGTGGTTGCTTTGAAACTGTGGCATTGGTTTTGTAAGATTGGCGAGCAGAAAGTTGGTTATAAAGTGAAAGCAGGGCAGACAGTCCTTCCTGCGAAACAGATTTCAGAGCGTGTTAGCCGGTCTGGCGTTGATACGGTGTGTTCTCGTATATGCGGTCATGAAAACTGTCAGTGTGGTGGTACCATGAGAGGATTACATTGTGTCTGGTCGTATTATCGCTTAGACTAATACAGTAAGCAGCAGTGTTTCTGCTTGTAAAAGTTGGAGCATTAGAATCGAATTTATTTAACGAAAAGTTAATAAAAAAAAGATGCAAAAAATGTAGATAATGTTACAATTATCAGTAGAGGGATGTATATAGTATTAATAATAATTACCATTCCTTGATGGAGAGGGTTTCATGTTATCTCGTCGCAGGTTTATAAAATTATGTGCTAGTTCATTGGCTGCGGTAAGTTGTTCCGAATTGCTATTTCAGGTCTCTACGAGCAGCGGAGCGGGCAATCGGAAAATCCCTGTTTTGGCATATCATCGTGTAGGATATACGACGGATAATCTGACGGTAACGCCTGAACGATTTTCTAATGATTTGGACAGTTTACAGCAACGAGGATATTGCAGTATCTCTTTAGAAGAATTTCAAAAATTTTTAGATGATCGAAATGTGGAAATGCCTGAGAAACCCATCTTAATCACCTTTGATGATGGATATTTAGATAATTTTCAGAATGCCTATCCTATACTGCGGAACCATGGGATGGTGGGAACCTTTTTCGTTATTACTGACATGTTGTGGACTAAAGAGCGGCTTGCGCCAGAGAATATTGTTGAAATGTCTCAGGGCGGCATGTCCTTTGGCTCGCATTCTGTAACGCATAGAGCATTAGGAGAATTAGATCAGGCAGCAATTTACGATGAATTAGTTAACTCCAAAGCGACGCTGGAGAGTATTTTAGGTAAAAAAATAGATGCGCTTGCTTATCCGCGAGGCAGTTATAATGAAGTTGTAGTAAATATTGCCAAAAGCGTGGGGTATGTAACTGGGTTGACGGTACGGGAAGGTATTTGCATGAAAGAATCGCCAGAGTTTGAATTGCGTCGTATTCCTATTTTTAAATATGATAGTGGTGTGATCAATGTGATTGCTAGCCGAGGACACTTAGTGTAGGATATAGAAATGTAATGAATGTTATATTATCGTAAACTTATAACAGTATTTGTTTAAAGTGTTAGTCGATAATGAAATTATTTTTAATTTTATGTATACTATTATTGACAAAGAAAAATAATACTGGTATAATAACAAATGTGTCATCGGAAACGTGCCCAAAAGCACGGAGGGGTGTCCGAGCGGTTAAAGGAACTGGTCTTGAAAACCAGCGATCTCGAAAGGGGTCCGTGGGTTCGAATCCCACCCCCTCCGCCATATATCATTATGGAGCGATACTCAAGCGGCTCAAGAGGACGGTTTGCTAAATCGTTAGAGGTCGTAAGGCCTGCCAGGGTTCGAATCCCTGTCGCTCCGCCATCTATTTTAAGAAGTTAACGCCTTTATCTTGTGAACAAGATAAAGGCGTTTGTTGCATAATCTCAGATAAGGGATCATAAGGAAAATAGGAGCTGGTGAGTTCATGCAACGCTGGATTATACATATTGACATGGATGCTTTTTTTGCTGCGATAGAACAGCGTGACCATGAGGAGTTAAGAGGTAAGCCTGTCATCGTCGGCGGTACCGGCAATCGGGGTGTGGTAGCAACAGCCTCTTATGAAGCGCGTCGTTTTGGGGTGCATTCTGCCATGTCCATGGTGGAGGCCAGACGCCGATGCCCGGAAGGAATCGTATTACCATGTGATCATGAAAAATACAGTAAGGTTTCTGGAGAATTGCAACGGATTTTTTCTGAATTTTCACCCGTGGTGGAGCCTCTATCCTTGGATGAAGCTTTTTTGGATGTATCCGGAATGGAGCAACTGTATGCCAGTCCGGAAGCAATTGCCTGCTGCATAAAAGAGCGTATCAAACAGGAATTGGGACTTACCGCTTCCGCTGGCGTGGCCCCGAATAAGTTTCTGGCAAAACTGGCTTCTGATCTTAAAAAACCAGATGGACTGGTAGTCGTTCAGCCTGGAGAAGAAGAAGCTATACTCCGCGAATTGCCGATTACCCGGATGTGGGGCGTTGGCAGATCTATGGCGGAGGTACTCAAAAACCTGGGGATTTATACAATTGGTCAGTTAGCCAAAGCTAATGTAGTGCAATTGGCTAAACATTGTGGTCAACTTGCCTATACCATTCATTCTTTAGCTCATGGCAAGGATGATAGACCAGTTATGCCAGATCTTGAGCCCCATTCTATTGGTAATGAAGTAACCTTTCCTCTTGATCTGATAGCAGTATCCCAAATTGAAATGGAACTATTAGCTTTAGCTGAAAAAGTAGGCTGGCGGCTTAGACAGCATGGTTATAGCGGTAAAACGATTACTGTGAAAATACGTTTTGCCTCTTTTAAAACGATTACGCGCAGTAAAACTTTGTCAGAAGCTACTCAGTTCGATGAAGTGCTTTATGAGACGGCAGTCCAGATTTGTCGCCAGATACCAATACACGAGGGTATTCGCTTGTTGGGGATTACTATGTCGAATTTGCAATCTGGCCATGGGCAGCTGTCATTGTTTGATCAGCAGTCTCATAAACGTACTGCTGTGTATGAGACGATTGATCGGCTGAGAAATAAATTTGGTGAAGGCATTGTAACCAAAGGTCGGTTAGTTACGAAGAAGCCTAAGTAAAGATACTTTACTTAGGCTTCTTCCCGGTGCAGTCGTCGTTTTAAAGTCAGCAGTATCTGCTCTGGTGGCAGGTTGGCAATATTCAACATCAGAGTGGCAGGAGAGCGGGACACTTCTTCAGAACTCGCGGAGATGCTGTCCCGTGGTTCAGTTGTACTGTGATAGTTGGTTAAAGCATCGGGATGATGGGTTGTATATAGATAAGCATCAATGAGTTCCCGCTGGTGGTGGGCTTGATACATATCCATAACGATGTAGCCTTGCTGCTGCAATAGATTTACTAGATTTTGATCGGCAGATTGTAATGCAATGGTTTTGGGCATAGTATGTAACGTCCTTTATTGTGATTCGTTCTTATTATAGTATGTGTGGTAAATATAAAGATTATAGGCAAAAATGTATTTTTTATTTACTATAAGCAGGAATCGTATTCTATTGTAAGAATTAGTTACTAGAGTAAGTTTAAATTTACTATGGGATTATAATATTCCTATGTTAAATGGCAGGGGGGCGTATAATGATTAATAAAGAACGTGTTTTAAAAGAGTTTTTTGAATTAGTACGAATTAAGTGTTCGACGCGGCAGGAACGCGAAGTAGCCGATGTGCTTAAGACTCGGCTGCAGGAGTTGGGTCTTGAGGTTATTGAGGATAATGTGGGGGAAAAAATTGGCGGCAACTGCGGCAATGTGATTGGCTTTAAGCAGGGAACAGTTAAGGATGCACCGACTCTGATGTTAAGTGCACATATGGACTGTGTTGAGCCTTGCGGTGGTATTGAACCTCAACTTATCGATGGTGTGATTACATCTGTGGGCGATACGATTCTTGGTGGGGATGATAAGGCTGGAGTGGTTGCCATTTTGGAAGCCTTGCGTCTTGTGAAGGAGCAAAATATCTCTCATGGCTCCATTCAGGTTGTATTTACAGTGGCAGAAGAAGGCGGCTTAAATGGATCAAAAGCGATTGATCCCAGTTTATTAAAAGCTGATGTTGGTTATGCTCTTGATTCCGGTGGTGAACCAGGTGAAATTATTACTATGGCCCCTGGACAAAACAGTATTACCGCTGTGATACATGGCAGGAAAGCTCATGCAGGTGTGGCTCCCGAAGATGGAATTAATGCCATTGTTGTAGCTGGTAAGGCATTGGCTGAGATGCAGGTTGGACGTATTGATTTTGAAACAACATCCAATGTGGGTATTATTAGCGGTGGTATTGCCACCAACATTGTGCCTGATTTGGCAGAAGTGAAATGTGAAGCTCGCAGTCGCAATATGGATAAATTAGCAGTCCAGACTCGTCACATGAAGGAAACATTTGAGCATGTGGCGGCGGCTAACGGCGCAAAGGCTGAGGTCAAAGTGGAAACGGCCTATGGTCCTTATGTATTGTCAGAGGATGCTCCGGTAGTCAATATAGCAGTGAAAGCGGCTGAAAGCATTGGTTTGAATCCAGAGATTAAAGCTACTGGTGGTGGTAGTGATGCTAATTTCTTTAATAATTATGGGGTGCCCACGGCAGTGTTAGGAGTGGGAATGAGTAAGGTGCATACTACCGATGAATTTATAAAAGAAATAGATTTGTATAATAGCGCCGAATTAGTAACTGCCCTCATAAAAACGGCAGCGATTATTAAAAAATAAAATAAAGTAAAGGCTGAGTGGAATCATTCCACTCAGCCTTTACTTTATTCTCTAATAACAATGAGATTTATAGTTATAAAAAACGATGAACCACGAAGATTACGAAAACGTACAAGGGACACTAAGGTATATTATCTTCTAATCTTCGTGGTCTTCGCATCTTCGCGTTTCAAAATATTTTTTCTTTTATAACTTATAATTTCTCTTTTAATCGCATCATCTTACACAGAAAATAAAGGAATTTAGTATAACCCCCAGCTGTATCTAATAATGAATTTCGAATAGAACGTTCTTTGACAGCGTTGGCCTTCGGGTCAGAAAGATACATGGCAAGCAGTCCTTGAACAACTTGCTTATGGAAAGCAGCATGGGGAAGGGTGCAGGCTTCCAATAAAGCTTGTTCCATAAATAATGTCAGACGGGATAGTACTTGAGATGAGTCGGTATAATAGGCGACAAAATTGAGATCCCCATTCTGCTGGTCTTCGGCAGCATCGATGAAGTAGTCTAATAGAATATGCAGGCCGCTAATCCAGGGGAAATAGGCTGAGGAAATCTTAGATGCTGTTTGTGAAGTAAGGGTTTCGTCACTGGCAGCAGCACAAAGCATGAACATTCCTAGAGTTGAGCCCGTTGCTGCCGCAAATTCCCATTGACTAATCTGGGAGTTATGTTTTTCTTGCAGCCAGGCAGTCATTTTTTCTTCTCTGATGCTAGGGGCAAGGTGTTTGTACGTCTGTAAATCACTATAAAGATGGGCTAGCTTATGCAGCTCTGGTTTTACCTTGGAATAAGCAGGGAGCTTTTTCAGCTGTTGCTGACATGTTCTTACTAGTTCACTGAGGTAACCCCCATCCTCTTTCAAGGGGTAAAAAGCATAATAGTCTTGCGGTGTAGCCTCCGGGTTAAGAGCATCTGTCATAGCTTGGTGTAAATGGCGGAAGGCTTTTTCATCAGTAATTGCAACTCGGTCACAAAGATTGTCTAAATAGTCACTGATCGTTTGCAGGGCTACGACGAAGGAGATAAATTCAGTGGTGTTTACTCCGGGATACAGGCTGTATATATTTCCGCCCTGGCAGTGGAACTTTTTATGTTTGATGCTGGCGAGAGCTTGTTCTTTAAGTTCCGGGCAGCAGTGGGTTTGTGCATAGTTTCGCCAATAGGCTAATTCTTGGTCCACTCTGGGGAATACCTTATGAATAAATGCCGTAATTTGCATGAGATTGTGGTTTTGATTATAAAAAAAGTTCATTGCGATCCTCCTGCTGCAAATGTATCCACTTCACTTACATTCTATAGTAGTTAACCTTTGAAAGTAAATATAGGATGTTGTTTTTTCGTTGTAAATAAGTATTGGGAAAAGGCTCTATTGACACGATTCTTTGATACTGCTATAATTCATTTTGTAAATTTCATATTTATAGGCAATGATGCCTTCGCATAGTATGCGGAGGCATCTTTTTGTTTTTTTTTGGAGGGATGAAATAAATGATGAAAAAATAGTACAAAAATAGATTTACTTAGCACTTTAGTATTAAAAAAATAGTACAGAAAAACGTAAAATCCACAACTGGAAGATTATTTGAAAAAATGTATTTATACAATGTATACATGGATAATATAGCAGGAATATTGCTTTTTATGGATAATATAGAGTAAAGTAAAAATGATGTTTTTTAGGAGGAGACTTATATTGAGTAAGAAGAGCTTGGCAGTATTCATGATTTTAGTATTTACAGCCAGCATGATGCTTGCCGGATGTGGCGGATCTAAGAGCACAAGCAGTGGTGCTAACAGTGTGTTAGTGTTTGCACAGGGGTCAGATCCGCGAGGGCTGGATCCTGCCTTTGTCGATGATGGTGAATCGGCAAAAATCATGATGCAGATTTTTGAGGGATTAGTACGTTATAAGCCGGGCAGTACTGAAGTTCAGCCTGCATTAGCAACGGAATGGACAACAAGCCCTGATGGTAAAGAATGGACATTTAAATTACGTAAAAACGTAAAGTTTCATGATGGATCGCCATTTAATGCGCAAGCTGTAAAATTTAGCATTGAGCGTCAGCTTCCTCCAAATCGTACCGATGATATGCCTTATGCAGAATTTACTTTTGATGGTATTAGTAAAGTTGAGGTTGTAGATGATTATACCGTGAAAATCGTCTTAGAAAAGCCTTCAGCGACGCTGTTAGCTAATTTGGCTATGGCGTTAGCTGCACCGATTGTTAGTCCTGAAGGTGTTAAGAAATATGGTGATAAGTTTATTGAAAACCCTGTAGGTACGGGACCTTATAAATTTGTAAAGTGGGATAAAGGTCAACAAATTGAGTTAGTACAATTCGATGATTATTGGGGTGAAAAACCTAAAACACCAAAAGTAGTATATAAATTTACTAAAGAAAATTCGGTTCGTGCTGCTGATCTGATGACAGGATCTACCGACATAATGGATGGGGTAGATATTAATGATGTTAAAGCACTGGAAGCTAAGGGCATGACAGTAATCAAAACTCCTGGTATGAATATTAATTATATGGGCTTTTATACTTACAAAAAGCCATTTGATAATGTAGTACTTAGAAAAGCGCTTAGCATGGCAATCAATCGTCAGAATTTAGTTGATTATCTATATCAGGGTAATGCGGAGCTGCCTAACACCATGCTGCCAAGCTTTATTCCTGGTTATGCAAAAGATGTAAAACCTTATGATTACAATGTAGAAGAAGCCAAGAAATTGTTAGCTGAGGCTGGTTATGCCAATGGGTTTGAATTTACGGCCATTACCTATTCCAATCCCCGCCCTTACAATCCCGTAAATGGCGAAAAACTCGCAGCTGCTATTCAGGCAGATTTGGCTAAGATTGGTGTAAAAATGAATATAAAATCTTACCCATGGAAGGAATTCAAGCAAGTTCTTAAAGATGGTGAAGGCGATGCTTATTTCTATGGCTGGATTGGTGATAATGGGGATGCCGATAACTTCTTGATGTTATTGGAAACAGCAAACATCAAGGGGGGGCTGAATGCCTCGAAATATTCCAATCCTAAGATGGATGAATTATTAGCGCAGGGCCGTACGACACTTGACCCTGCAAAACGAGCAGAAATTTACGGCGAAGCACAAAAAATTGCTGCGGCAGATGCTCCTTGGGTATTAATCAGTCATAGTATTGATATGGCGGCAGAACGTCCTAATGTAAAAGGTTTCGCGTTGCATCCGACTGGTGTCCATTGGTTAAATATTGTAAGTAAATAATAATAAAGCAGTAAAGGGTGGTTTCCTTGCGAAATCACCCTTTTTGCGAAATTAGAAGCTGCCTTTGTCTAAAGGCGAAAATTGTTATTTGATGTCATTGTCATTGCGGCGATGGTTAACGGCAATCTTCTATAAGATAAGAGATTGCTTCACTATCGTTCGCAATGACAAGGTAGTATTTTTCTTAATCCTAGGAGGTGTTATGAGTGGTCAAATATATATTGCGTAAATTAGTACTATTAATTCCTGTGTTGTTTGGCGTTTCCCTGGCGACGTTTGTGGTTATGCATTTATTTACAACCGATCCCACTGAAATCATCTTAGGACAGCATGCGACAACGCAGCGAGTAGAGGCTCTACGGGAGGAACTAGGGTTAAATAAGCCCATGTATGTGCAGTTTGGGGACTATCTTTCCAATACAGTGCAAGGTAATTTGGGAACATCCGTAATCACCAAAACGTCCATTACAGATGAATTGCTGAAACGCTTTCCCGCAACCGTAGAGCTGGCCCTGGCAGCCATTATGATTGCCACCCTATTAGGTATTTTGTTTGGTATCATATCCGCTGTGAAACAAAATTCGGTCTATGATTACGGTACTATGGTGGCAGCTCTCATGGGAGTTAGTATGCCTATCTTTTGGCTTGGCTTAATGATGATTATTTTGTTTTCTGTTATCTTAGGATGGCTGCCGGCTTCTGGACGTATTGCTATTGGTATGCAGCCTGAAAATATTACAGGTTTTTATTTGGTGGATTCTCTATTAACAGGTAATATGAGTTCTTTTGTGGATGCCTTCGAGCATTTGATTATGCCAGCCTTAGCTTTGGGGTCTTATTCCACAGCAATTATTGCCAGAATGACTAGGGCCACCATGCTGGAAACCATTCGCCAGGATTACATTCGTACTGCCAGAGCCAAAGGCTTAACGGAAAAAGTGGTTATCTTTAAACATGCCTTACGAAATGCTCTTATTCCAGTAGTTACTGTTATTGGTCTGCAGATGGGATCTTTGCTGGGTGGCGCAGTATTGACAGAAACCGTATTTTCCTGGCCAGGGATTGGTTCTTATTTGGTAGAGGGTATTATGGTTTCGGATTATCCTCGGGTGCAGGGAGCTGTTTTGTTAGTAGGGACTATTTTTGTGTTGGTAAATTTAATTGTTGACGTTTTGTATAGTTATCTTGATCCGCGAATTCAACATATGTAGGTGGTGATGTAAAAGTAATGGAAGCAAATTTAGAAGTAAAAAAGAATTTTAAAATGGATGATAATAGTCAAGCTGAAAAGATAAAAGGGCCTTTTGCTGAGTTTGTTGAGCGTTTTACAAAATCAAGTTCAGCGATGATTGGTCTGGGGATACTCCTGCTATTGATTTGTTGTGCAGTTTTTGCTCCCACTCTGGCGCCTTATAATCCTTATGAAAGTAATTTGCCAATCGCACTGCAGGCACCTAATGGGGAGCATTTATTAGGTGTTGATGAACTGGGGCGGGATATTTTTTCGCGAATTTTGTATGGTGCGCGAGTTTCTTTGGTAGTCGGCGTAGAAGCGGTGTCTCTGGCATTGCTGTTCGGTATTGTGCTGGGAGCTTTGGCCGGATTTTACGGTGGAAAAATAGATACGATGATTATGGGAGTTATGGATGTTATGTTGTCTTTTCCCAGTATTTTATTAGCGATTGCCTTTATGACTGTTCTTGGCCGGGGGATTGATAAGGCTGTTATTGCTATTGGTATTGTATCCATTCCTCAATATGCCCGTATTGTGCGGGGAAGTGTATTGTCAGTAAAGGAAAATGTGTACGTTACAGCTGCCAGGGCTATTGGCAACCGTGATCGACGACTTATTTTTGTGCATATTTTGCCGAATGTACTGGCGCCGATTATTGTTCGTTCAACTATCGGTATTTCAGAAGCGATACTGGAAGCTGCTGCCTTAGGTTTCCTTGGCCTTGGCGTTATGCCGCCAACTGCTGAATGGGGGACTATGTTAGGGGCCGGAAGACAGACTATCTTTAATGCACCCCATATCGTAACTTTTCCAGGACTTGCCATCACTCTTACCGTTATGGCCTTCAATTTATTGGGGGATGGATTGCGTGATGTGCTGGACCCACGGTTGAAATAGGAGGAGCAGTATTAACATGCAGAAACCATTATTACAAATTCATAATTTACAAACACATTTTCATATAGGGAAGCGGGTAGTTAAAGCGGTCGATGGCTTAAGCCTTAGTGTCAATCCAGGAGAAACACTGGCATTGGTTGGAGAATCAGGCAGCGGCAAAAGTGTTACTGCCATGTCTATTATGCGTTTGTTACCGGACGCCATTACTAGAATGCAGGGAGAAATCTTATTCGAAGGACGTGATATCGTAAAGATGTCCATGGAGGAAGTCCGGGATATACGGGGCAAGCATATATCCATGATCTTTCAAGAACCGATGACCTCTTTGAACCCTGCTTATTCTATTGGAGAGCAGATCTCGGAAGCCGTAAGAGTGCATACGAGCCTGGATAAGAAGGCGGCGTGGCATAAGGCCGTAGAAATGCTGGAACTGGTGGGTATTCCAGCTGCAGCACAAAGAGCTAAGGAATATCCACACCAAATGAGCGGCGGTATGAGGCAAAGAGTCATGATTGCCATTTCCTTAGTCTGCAATCCTCGTCTCCTGCTGGCTGATGAGCCAACGACCGCCCTGGATGTAACCATTCAGGCGCAAATTCTTGATTTAATTATGAAATTGGCTAAAGAATTCAATACGGCACTCATTATGATTACCCATGATCTCGGTGTTGTTGCTGAGATCGCACAAAATATGGCTGTGATGTATGCAGGACGTATTGTGGAACAAGGGGCTGTAGCGGATGTGTTTGCCAATCCTCACCATCCTTATACGGTTGGCTTAATGAACTCTATTCCGCGGCTTGAAGGTAGTAAAAAACAAAGGCTGCATACCATTGAGGGTGTTGTACCTGATCTGTCGGCATTGCCTGCAGGATGTACCTTTGCAGATCGCTGTGAATATGCTCAGGCAAAGTGCCTTGAAGAATTTCCGGAGATCAGGCTCTTAGCGAATGATCGCCAGGTGGCCTGTCATTATCCGCTGGGAGGTATACAGTCATGAGCAGCGAGGAATATTTGCTGACCGTACGTAATTTAAAAAAACATTTTCCTATTCATGGTGGATTATTTGGTCGTCAGGTTGGTACCGTACAAGCTGTTGATGGCGTTTCCTTTGGGATTCAACATGGCGAGACATTAGGTCTTGTAGGAGAGTCAGGCTGTGGCAAATCCACCACTGGGATGTTAGTATTGCGGCTATTAGAAATGACTGCAGGGCAAGTGTTATTTGAAGGACAAGACGTAGGAAAAATGAATCAGCAGGAATTAAGGGATTTTCGTCGTCATGCCCAAATTATTTTTCAAGATCCTTATGCTTCTTTAAATCCACGGATGTCAGTGGGGGATATTATTGCCGAGCCTATCATGCTGCATCGTATTGCCAGTGGTGTAGACAGAACTAAGAAGGTTGAAGAACTATTAAAAGTAGTAGGGCTTGGTCCTCACCACGCCAGAAGATATCCTCATGAGTTTTCTGGTGGGCAGAGGCAGCGGATTGGTATTGCCAGGGCTTTAGCTGTGCAGCCTAAGTTGATTGTGTGTGATGAACCTGTATCAGCCTTAGATGTATCAATTCAATCTCAGATACTCAATTTATTAGTCGATTTACAGAAAGAATTAGGGCTGGCTTATTTGTTTATTGCTCATGGCTTAAATGCAGTTAAGCATATTTCTGATAGAATTGGTGTGATGTATTTAGGAAAAATGGTGGAACTTGCTGAAGGGGATGAATTAATTTTAAACCCTCTGCATCCCTATACAAAAACACTTATTTCTGCTATTCCTCAACCTCGTCCGGGAGCAAAAAAGAATCGCATTATTTTACAGGGAGACGTGCCCAGTCCTGCCAAACCACCTTCTGGTTGTCGTTTTCATACCCGCTGTCCAGAATGTATTGCAATATGCAGTCAGGAAGAACCTGTATTTCAGCAGGTTGGATCTCGTTTTGTAGCTTGCCATTTAGTAAAATAGATAAAACATGCAAGAAAAAGGCTTCTTCTACAGGATCAGTTGCAATCGTCCTATAGGAGAAGCCCTTTTTATGCGAGAAGAATATATTATGCTTTGATTGTCAATTCTAGACCTGTCTCTCTTTTAAACCATTTACCATGTTTTCTAATCGATTGCAGTTCCAATACAATGCTTTGTGACGTTGTTAAAACGAGCTGAGCTTGTTTTTCGGCAAAGGTCGTTTTAACTTTTTCTACCAGGCTCATTTGCGTAGTATCCAGACTTTCGGCTAATGCCAGCAGTAAAGCTAATTTACGCGCGGTCTGCCAATTGGCTGTGTCTAAGAACTCGTTATAGATTCTGTTGTATGAATATTTTACCGAGGGGCTATGATGCCAGCCTGCAATGACAGCAGCCATAATTTGCTCTCGATGAGACAGACCAAATAAGCGGGCATTCTCGATTAAATAAGCACTGTGGCGGGCGTGGTCATAATAATTAACTTTAATGCCGATATCATGGAGTAAAGCAGCAACCTGCAGGAGCGGCCTAGTGGCGGGACTTAAATCCAGTCTTTCGTGCCAATCATCAAATAAATGATTGGCTAACTTGGCTACATGATGGGCATGGTTTGTATTACCGCCGTAGAATAATAGCATATTTTCGGTACTATGTGTAAGAGGGTCAGGGAGCAATTCTGTTTGTCCCGTTTGCGAAAGATAATATTGGAAAAATAATCCTTCCCTTACACCACAACTGCTAATAATTAATTGTGTAGCAGCATTTTTTTGAAATAAATGTTTGACAATGGTTAATCCAGAGATAATAATATCAGCACGTTCATTACTAAGACCAGCTATTTTACGACGCTGCGCACAGCTCATTTTAGTGACATCTTCCCATAAGGAGTTGAATGAAAAAGAGCTGGTGCGATAATTATGTAATTTGAGCAGCGGATAGTTATTGCGTTTTTGTTCCATTTTACCAATGCTGCGAGCTGTTCCTCCTATGCCAATGAGGGGGAGACCAAGATCTTTCAACCAGGGGATTTTGTCGAATTCTTCTGACAGAAAATCGTTGAGATTTGCTAATTGAGCTTCACTGGCCTTATTTTGTAGTTTGAACCGCTCCGTTAGTGTGACAGCGCCAAAGGGAAGGCTAATGACTTTTTCAGCCTTACGATTTTTTATCAGTGTTAATTCCGTACTGCCGCCGCCCAGATCGAATAAAACAGCATCGGAAACGGTAAGAGTATTAATCGCTCCTAAATAGCCCAGTCTGGCTTCGACTTCACCACTAATGATCTTGAGGGAAATTCCTGTTTCTTTATGTACCTCTTTTACGAATTCAGGACCGTTGAGTGCATTGCGTATTGCTGCCGTGCCCACGCCTAAAATCTTATTGGTATGGTGCAGATTGCACATATGGGCAAAGCTTTTCAGCAAAGCCATAGTACGAGCCATAGCTTCCGGCTGCAATTTACGGTATTTATCTGCATCCTGACTTAAACGGACGCCATCTTTTTGATGATAGATTAAGTTATAGGCTCCGTTTGCATATATTTCAACGATTATTAGGCGAGCAGAGTTTGATCCTAAGTCGATGATGGCAATTCGTTTACTCATGATTCTGTTCTCCTTTGTGTACGACTGCAAGTAGTTATACTGTTAAGTATTAGCATTATTTATTAAAAATCCTTTGCTAATTGCTTAATTTTAGTAAAGATTTTTATAGAAAAACAATACAATAAGATTTTTTTAATATTTAGATAAATCAATTGTTAAGTTATTGTAAATTTACTTAAAAGGTACCTTTAAAGAGGTGGAAATGGCAGGTAATCTCAGGAATTATGTCGAAAGTAAAATTTTACAATGAAATATGCAGTTTTAAATTTTAATATAGGCAGGGTGGAGCCATGTTTGATAAAGAACAATATTTTCTAAACAGGGAATTAAGCTGGCTGAAATTTAATGAGCGGGTATTAGAAGAAGCTAATGATCCTGGAAAGCCTTTGCTAGAAAGATTAAAATTTGTGGCGATTGCAAGTTCTAACCTAGATGAATTCTTTATGATTCGTGTTGCCGGGCTGAAACAGCAGTTGGAGAGCGGCATTGATAAGAAAGATCCAGCAGGACTGAATGCCAAGGAACAGTTAAGGCTTATTGGCCTGGATGTACGGGAAATGGTACGTTTACAGTATTGGTATTTGAAGAAAATTCTCGGTGGCATGCAAAATCATGATATTTATCTAAGTGATGTGGCTAGTTTGTCTGTTAATGGAAAGCAGTGGGTGGAGAGTTATTTTTATAATACTACGTATCCTTTGCTGACTCCTTTGGCTGTTAATGCCAGCCATCCGTTTCCGTTATTGGCTAATCGCAGTCTAAATCTTGCGGTGTTACTAAACAAAGGGAAGGAAGAGATTCAGACTGCGATCATTCCGGTGCCAAGTGCGTTGCCTAGAATTATTGAAGTGCCTGATCAAGGGGTAGGTAAGCAGTTCGTATTATTAGAGGATATTATAAAAACGCATTGTTCCTCCTTATTTTGCGGCTATAACATTAAAGATATTATACCTTTTCGTATTACGAGAAATTCAGATTTGCTGATTGATGATGATGGAGCCGAGGATTTGCTGGCGGAAGTAGAAAAATCCTTACGCCAACGTAAACGAGGCGAAGCAGTACGTTTGGAAATGAACAAAACCACCAAACCTTTTATAAAAGATTTTTTATTAGATATATTTAATATGGATGAACAGGATTTGTATGAAATTACCGGTCCAATTGATGTTTCCTTTTTTATGAAATTGATTGATCTGCCAGGTTATGATTATTTGCGCTATGAACCGATTACGCCACAAATTCCTTTGGGGCTAAAAGATGCGGAGGCATTATTCGATATCATCCGGGATAAAGATATCCTGCTGCATCATCCTTACGAATCCTTTACACCGGTGGTAAATTTTATTCGCCAGGCAGCTATCGATCCTAAGGTTTTGGCAATTAAGCAAACTCTATATAGAGTAAGCGGGAACTCTTCTATTGTTAATGCGTTGGCACAGGCGGCAGAGAATGGTAAACAGGTTACTGTTGTTGTCGAGGTTCGAGCACGCTTTGATGAAGAAAATAATATTTTGTGGGCCAGACGATTAGAAGAAGCTGGTTGTCATGTTATTTATGGCTTGTTAGGTTTCAAGGTACACGGTAAGATCGCTCTCGTTATCAGACAGGAAGATACTCGTATTAAAAGATACGTGCATATGGGAACGGGAAATTATAATGATATTACAGCTCGTATGTACTCAGATATGAGTCTATTTACAGCTAATGAGAAGATTGGTGCAGATGCTTCTGATTTTTTTAATATGTTATTAGGCTATTCAGAACCGCCAGTGTGGAAAAAATTAGTGGTGGCTCCTTCTGGTTTGAGAGAGAAAATAAAAGAACTGATTGATCAGGAAATTGCCTTTGCCGAAGCGGGTAAAGGCGGACATATGATTGTTAAAGTTAATTCACTGCTGGATAAAGAGATTATTCTCAAATTATATGAAGCTTCTAGTAAAGGCGTCAAAATTGAATGTATTGTCCGTGGAATTTGTGCTTTAATACCAGATATTAAGGATGTGAGTCAGAATATTACAGTGCGAAGCATTGTAGGCCGATTCTTAGAACATCATCGAATTTTGTATTTTGCGAATGGCGGCAAAGAAAAATTCTATTTATCTAGTGCCGACTGGATGAATCGTAACTTAAATGAGCGTGTGGAACTATTGTTTCCCGTAGAAAACCAAGAAATTATGGAGCGAATAAAATCTACCTTGCATATTATGCTAAAAGATAATCGTAAAGCCTATATTCTAAAAAATGATGGTACCTATCGGCGGGCGTATCGCAGGGGGAAGGTAGTCAATAGTCAGCAAAAGTTATATCATGAAGCACAAGGCAGAGCGGGGGTCATTGATTTTTAGGATAAGAAAGTAAATTCAATATAAAAGACGGCTTGAAGAGTATTCAAGTCGTTTTTTTATTGTTTTGCACAGAAAAGCCAAAGTTATCCCCAAACTTATTAACAAAAGGGATAAAAATGTGGATAACTTTGAGAAAATCTAACCTATAACTCTTGAAAATAAGGGATTTACATGGTTTTATTATAAATATAGATGTGGATAAATGGATGTGGATAAAGTTATCCACATCCATTTATCCACATCTGAAAAATAAAAAGTAAAAAAACATTGACATTATGTATTTAATTATGGTAAGATGTTTTTTGTCGACGGGACAAGAGTTCCATCGAAGTTAGTGACTCCGTAGCCCAGCTGGATAGAGCGTTTGACTACGAATCAAAAGGCCGCAGGTTCGAATCCTGCCGGGGTCACCATTTTTTTATTATAATTTGCGCCCGTAGCTCAGGCGGATAGAGCAACGGTTTCCTAAACCGTGTGCCGGTGGTTCGAGTCCTCCCGGGCGCACCATTGTATTTTGTGTGGTGAACCGGATATTGGATGATAACTATTACATGGGATTAGCTTTAGATGAGGCGCAGAAGGCTTATGATATTGGTGAAGTACCAATTGGGGCTGTGCTTATTATGGATGGTCAAGTAGTGGCCAGTGGGCATAATATGCGGGAATGCTGGCATGATGCTACGGCTCATGCTGAAATGATTGCTATCCGGGAAGCTTGCCAAAAGCTTGGGAGATGGCGTTTAACCGGACTTACATTGTACGTTACGATAGAACCTTGTCCGATGTGTGCTGGTGCGTTGGTTATGAGCCGTGTTGACCGTTTGGTGTACGGCAGTGCTGATGTTAAGGCAGGGGCAATTGAATCGATTTTTAATATAGCACAAAATGAAGCTTTAAATCATTCTATGATGGTTACGGCAGGAATCAGGGCAGATGAATGTGCCCAAATTATGAAGGATTTTTTTAGACAGCGACGAAAAAAGAACGATACTAATAAGATAGATACTTGAGGCATGAGTATGGAAGTAGATCAGGTCACGGAGAGGTGGCTGAGCTGGTCGAAGGCGCTCGACTCGAAATCGAGTAGGCGGGAAACTGTCTCGTGGGTTCGAATCCCACCCTCTCCGCCATAAACTAGTAAAATCAACCGTTTGCACTGCTGCAGACGGTTTTTCTGCTCTATAATAAATGTTGTGGTTTTGATGAAAATCAAAACTGCAACATTTATTTTTTTACATAGTAAAAGACATGGCGAATTTCTGGTAAAATATCAATCGACTAAAACCGATATTGGGATAAATTGCCATGCCCAATATGAATTTTATCACATCGCTTACGAAATTACCAGAATACAGCTTAAAACATATTGAAGAGCGCACGTTTCTACTCACTTTACCTGTAGTCACGCACACGTGTCCTCGTTGCCAAACCCAAACTTCAAAAATTCACGACTACAGAAACCAGCCAATCAAAACATTGCTTCTAATTCATACAGATTTTTCTTTTGTTTATCGCAGGCGCAGATACTGCTGTCCCCATTGTGCAAAAACCTTTGCTGAAAAGAATACTTTTATCTCTAGATAAATGTAAATCAGATAGAGTTTTTTACATTTATTTTTTCGTTGTATCATCTAACATATTGACTTCGTGTTACCCGAAGGAGATAGAGTGAGTATTGAGTGAAATTCGCATGCGAAATATACAAAAAACGAGTAAGGAGAGTTTAGCAATGAAGAAGTAAAAGTTTACTAAAACCCGAGAGTTATAAATGTAAAGGGGAAAAAAATTATGAGTTTTCAAGTGTTTGTACCTACGAAGGCATTATTTGGTGCAGGTGAGCTGAATAATCTACATACTCAGAGAATGCCTGGTAAAAAAGCATTACTGGTTATTTCAAAAGGAAAATCCGCGAGATTAAACGGCTCTCTTGGACGCACGGAAGAGCAACTTATAAAAGCTGGTGTGGAATATGTCTTGTTCGATAAGGTGGAATCAAATCCGTTAAGGATAACCATTATGGCAGGTGGAAAGGTTGCTCGTGAAGCTGGCTGTGATTTCGTGGTTGCGCTTGGCGGAGGGAGTGTTATGGACGCTTCAAAAGCTATTGCTGTAGCTGCTACCAACGAAGGTGATATTTGGGATTATATAAGCGCAGGTACAGGCAAAAATAAGCCGATAGCAAACAATCCGCTCCCCATAATAGCAATAACAACTACAGCAGGAACAGGCTCTGAAACTGATTGTGGCGGTGTAGTCACCAATTCTGATACCAATGAGAAAGTGCCAATTATTAGTGAGAAGCTGTTTCCGGTTGTTGCAATTATTGATCCGGAATTGATGAAAACTGTTCCGCCTCATTATACGGCTTTTCAAGGATTTGATGCACTTCTTCAAAGTGTTGAGGTATACATTTCAAATAAGGCAAATATGATGAGCGACATGTGTGCCATTGCTTCTATTGAAAACGTAAGCAGAAATCTTGCTCAAGCGGTCCGCGACGGAAGCAATCTGGAAGCTCGTGAAAAAGTTGCGTTCGGGAATTATTTATCGGGTCTTGCCATGGGTATGGCAGCATGTACAAGTGAACATGGGCTGGAGCATGCAATGTCAGCTTTTCATCAGGAGCTTCCTCACGGTGCAGGATTAATTATGATAAGTAAAGCCTATTTCACACATTTTGTGGAAATGCATGCATGTGACGACAGATTTATTCGCATGGCTAAGGCGATGGGGATGGAAGAAGCTAATAAGCCGAAGGACTTTGTCAAAGCGCTTACAAAGCTGCACCAGGATTGTGGTGTTGATGATTTAAAGATGTCCGATTACGGTATATTACCGGATGAATTTGATGTACTTTTTGACAATGCAAAGCATACAATGGGCGTTTACTTCGAATGCGACAGGATCTCCTTGAGCAAGGAGGATTGTATTAAAATATACAAGAACTCCTATAAATAAAAAAGAACTAAATATAGCATAAAGTTTAAATCAGGTAGTCTTGAACGCAATAAAATTGCCAGGAACTACCTGATTTTTATATCAGCAAAAAGGTTTATTTACATTTTTCCTTATCCCAATTCTCCGGATTGGAGTTATCTGGAATACCATGGGTTATGACATTTAAATAGTATTCTACCTTTTTTTTCATGTATTTTGCTCGTTGCTTTGCTTCCTCTAATTGTGCATATGCGTGTGCGCTCTGTTCTAATATGATTTCATAGCGGGCGGGAATTGTTGAATCGCCTTTCTGGCAAAGGTCAACATAATTTTTGATACTTTCTATTGACATTCCACACTCTTTTAAATGTTTGACGCATATTAGCCAATTCATGGATTCCTCGTCAAAAAGACGAATATTATTTTTATCACGTTGTATGCTCGGAACTAATCCCCTATCTGTATAAAAGCGGATGGTATGCTCAGTGAAATTTAATTTTTCAGCAACTTCCTTAACTGTATACATTTTATCCTCCACCTAACAAATTAGCTTGACTTCGTGTTACTCGAAGATGCTAAAGTGATTATAACATATAGCTGAGTAAATGCAACACTAGAACTCATGCAAAATCCAAAAGGGGAGGCATTCTTGTGAAGAAACACCTAGGAGTACCTTTAATATTTCTTTTGCCGCTTCTGCTTCTTACCGGATGCTGGTTATCCGCGCCCAGATCTTCAGTCGCAAGGGAGTCGGCACAGTCAGAACAGAACATGGCAAACAAGCAGACTCCAACAACAGGGGCGGTTGTTGGAGTTGGCCGCGGCACTGATCATGCTGCCGTTACCGCACAGGCAATCGCGAATGCCGGTGGATTGCAAGGCATTGTCAAACAAGGCAGCACGGTACTTATTAAGCCAAACCTGTCTGCATCCCCGGAAGCTGATTCTCCTCGCACCACGGATTACCGCATTGTGGCAGAAATAGTGCGAGAAGTGCAGGCATTGGGCGCTGGTCGGATCATTATTGCTGAAGGTGTGGGTTCTGGCAAGCCTTTTTCTCCAGAAAGCCTTAAAAGAAATAAATATGGCTCCATAGAAGGTGTGGAACTTTTAGATCTCAATACAATTTCCAAGGAGGACTGCTATTATGTAAGTTCTGCGAAAAAATTAACCAGCCAGCCGATTTATATGCCGAAAATCTATGTGGATGCGGATGTTGTAATCAGCGTGCCAAAGGTAAAAACAAACTATGCTGTGGGGGCCACACTTGGCTTGAAAAATGGTTTTGGAGTACCGCCCAAGCCATTGGTTAACAACGGCAGCGCTTACAAATGGGGGCTGCATGATCTTGGCATAGAAAATTCGATAGTAGAAATTAACCTTATACGTAAGCCTGATTTTGTGGTTATTGATGGGATTGTGGCCGGAGAAGGAAACGGCCCTACAAACAATGCCCCTGTTGATGCACAGATTGTGTTTGCCAGTTGGGATGTCTTGGCTGCCGATACAGTAGCATCTTACTTTATGGGATTTACTCCGCAAAAATTGCCACATCTCAAGCTTGCTGCAGAAAATGGACTGGGCGAATTCCGCCTCCAAAACATTCATGTAGAGGGCGCTGATTTAGAAAAAATCCGCATGAACTTTACAAGTCCGTTTCCCAAATGATAGCGGAAATTTTAACGTACGAAGCACAGTTGATCTTTGAGAAAATATGGATACAGGTGCTGCAGCTCGGCCCCGTTTGGGCGGTGGGGCTGGCGGCCGGTTCCTTTGTTTCCGTTTATCTTTCACAACGTATTGTAGATCGCGTATGCATGCTGGCTGAAAGCACCGCCCCGTTTGTTTCCATATTTGCCGCCGCTCTTTGGGGAGTTGCGTCGCCCTTGTGTATGTATGGAACAGTCCCCCTGCTTGCAGCCCTCGGCCAAAAACAAGTACCACAACCGGCTATTGCAGCGTTCATGGTAAGTTCAATCCTGCTCAATCCCAACCTCTTTTTACTGAGCTTTGCTCTCGGAGCGCCGGTGGCATTCCTTCGGCTGGCACTTTGCCTCATTGCTGGAACGCTTGCAGGAGTATTGACCCATATGTTCTTTAAAAACAAGAGCTTATTCAACTTTACAGAATTTCAAACGGAAACAGTCTGTAGACAAAAAAACTATTTTCGCGATTTGGCAAAGGCCATTCGTATCACCGGACCGTATTTTGGGGCAGGTATCCTGCTTACTGCGCTATACACCCAGCTTTTCTCGCAGGCGTGGATGGATGCGCTGTTTATACAAAATCGCGGTTTTGGTGTCTTACTGTCAGTGTCGCTGTCAGTTCCGCTTTATGCCTGCGGCGGCGGAACGATTCCGCTTCTATACGCATGGATGCAGGAGGGAATGAGCCTGGGAAGCGCCGTGGCCTTTATGATTGCCGGTCCGGCGACTAAAATCACGAATCTGGGCGCAGTGAAGATAATTCTTGGACGGCGTAATTTTCTGCTCTATCTAGGCTACAGTTTGCTGTTTTCCTTTATCTGCGGCTGGGCTATGGAGTTCTTTATGCTGACAGGCGGTGGTAAATAGCAAAAAACGCTTTAGAGTGATACATTTACTGATTGGTAAAAGAGGGATTTATTTTGAATGTTACGAGGAGTTTACCTTTTGTAAAAGTGCTGCTTTGCATTATTGTTGGCATCAGCATGCTTGGGGTTACATTTATGAATTACTACCCTGCGTTTGGCGGTCATGCCTCGGCAGAAAGGTTCGCTAGATTCCATCAATCGCCAAATTTCCGACAAGATAAGTTTGTTAATCAGATTCCTCCGACAATCAATATGGATGCCAAATTCATGGTTACAGCTTTTGTAAAAGGTTTTTTCGATAAAAATCCACAGCGGATTCCAGATAAGCCGCTACCTGTAATCCCTATTGATCTTTCGAAGCTACAAAATACCGACCAAACAAGAATTTTCTGGTTTGGTCACTCTACTATCCTGCTGGAAACCGAAGGGAAAAAAGTATTGATCGATCCGATGTTTTCCCAAAGGCCTTCCCCGGTTCCGATGTTTGGGGCTGAAAGGTATAGCAAGACATTGCCTATTGAAATAGAAGATTTGCCTCCTATTGATGTCGTTATCATCTCGCACGATCATTATGATCATTTAGATTATGATTCCATTAGGAAGCTGAAAGAAAAGGTTCGTCAGTTTTATGTTCCTCTTGGTATTGGAAGTCATTTGGAAAGGTGGGGTATTGAAAAAGCACGGATAAGGGAACTCGACTGGTGGCAAGAGGCGAATCTTGAGGGATTACGATTCATTGCCGCCCCGGCCAGACATTTCTCCGGAAGGGGCTTTTGGGATCGGGATGCAACCTTATGGTGTTCATGGATAGTTATCGGAAAACAAGCACGAATCTACTTTAGCGGCGATAGCGGCTATGGACCTCACTTTGCACAAATCGGCCAAAAGTATGGTCCTTTTGATTTAACTCTCATGGAATGTGGTCAGTATGACAAAAGATGGGCTGATATTCATATGATGCCAGCGGAAACAGTACAGGCCCATATTGACGTTAGAGGAAAAATAATGATTCCCATCCATTGGGCAGCATTTAGCCTATCTGCGCACGCGTGGGCAGATCCGATTGAACAGGTAACAAGAGCGGCAAATGTGCAAAAAATATGTATTTCAACCCCAAAGATTGGTGAGCCTGTTGTTCTGGGTACAAAGGTGTACCCCAATTCTATTTGGTGGCAATCGGTACTACCGACTCCTATACAGCGAGAAAAAGACATCGTCAATCGCGATTTTAAATTTATCGGCACTTAATTAGGTTATAAATATAATGAAAAGGAGCTTTTAGAAAATGATGACATCCAATGATTCTGAAGAAAAAAGGGCAAAGGAATTTACTAGGCGTAATTTTCTGAAGTTTACTGGAGGTACAATAGCTGCAATGGCGGCAATTCCAACGTTAAGTCAGCTAACTGCGTATGCGCAGGGAAACGAACTGAAGCGGGTGACCTGGGATGGATCACATGCTGTTTTACAGTATGATCCGAGCAAGGCAAACGTATACTTTACTCGGGATTTGAGCCCGGAAGGCGTACTGAAAATTTATGAAAAGGTAAATAAGGGGATTACCGGAAAAGTCGGGATTAAGTTACATACCGGTGAACCACACGGACCCAATCTATTGCCAATCGGTTTCATCAAAAACTTGCAAAGCAGGATTCCAAACAGTTCAATCGTCGAATGTAATGTACTTTATAAAAGTCCGCGGCGGGAAACAAGGACGCATAAAGAAACGATAAAAATTAATGGTTTTGACTTTTGTCCCGTCGATATTTTGGACGAAGATGGAGACGTTATGCTGCCAACAGGTGTAAAAGGATTTCTCGATAAGCAAATAGATAATTTTGGAGGACCATTTCCTTTTGAGCCAGGAGTTCACCTGCAAGAAATTGCAATAGGAAAACATATGCTAAAGTACGATTCTCTGGTGGTTTATACCCATTTTAAAGGCCATGCGATGGGGGGATTCGGTGGTTCTTTAAAAAACATCGGGATCGGTATGGCTTCCGGTCAAGTTGGCAAAAGAATGATTCACGGGGATGGGTGGCCACTTGGAGCAGGATTTCTAGAGCGAATGGTGGAATCAGGCAAGGCTACAATTGAGCATTTCAAAGGTCACATTACGTATGTTAACGTTTTAAAAAACATTTCTGTTGACTGTGACTGTGCTGGATCCAGTGCCGCTAAACCGACTTGCGACGACATCGGCATTATTGGCTCGACAGATATTCTGGCGGCTGATCAAGCTTGTGTTGACCTTATTTATCAGATGCCTGCTGACCAGCGACGCGATATTGTCGAACGAATGGAATCCCGTGGCGGCTTGCATCAGCTTGAATACATGGAAATACTGGGTATGGGTAGCCGGAAATATAATTTGCTAGAAGTTTAAATTATTCAACTGACTCTCTCCGGGAGATCGTCAGAAAGATCACTGATCATACGGATGTTATTCTCTATGATCTTAAGTGCATGGATGAAACTCTGCATAAACAAGGAACCGTAGCATGTAATATACGGATCCTGGAAAACGCTAAAAAATTGGTCCTTTATGTAAAACGAGCTTAAAAATTATAAAGCAACGATAATCAACTACTATTATAATGTGATATCACGTCCTTTGCCATTTTCTTCATTTACTAGACCATCCCGTATCTGGTAGATTCGTTTAAAAGTCGGTATAACCACTTCGTCATGCGTTACTACAATGATCGCTGTTCCATACTTTTCAGCCAAGTCATTTAATAATTTGATTACTGCCAGTGATCGGTGACCATCAAGAGGAGCAGTTGGCTCATCTGCCAATATTATTGAAGGATTATTGGCCAGTGCCCGGGCAATGGATACGCGTTGCGCCTGCCCGCCAGAAAGCTGGTATGATTTAAACTCGGCTTTGTCGGCAATATCAAGAGTTGTCAGGAGTTCTAAGGCACGCTGCCATGCTTTTTCGTAAGGTACACCCGCGAGTAACATAGGCATGGCTACGTTTTCAACATTTGTTAAGAAGGGAATTAAATAGGGTGCTTGAAACATAAAACCAATTTTGTCTCGTCTGAGTGTACGGACATCCTTGATCAGCCAGCGATTATCAAAAATTATATCGCCGCCAAGCTCTATCCGGCCAGCAGTAGGATCAATAATTGCTCCGAGACATTGTAGTAATGTTGTCTTTCCTGACCCGCTCGCTCCGATAAGCCCAATTACTTCACCGGAATAGACAGTCATATCTACGCCGCGCAGCGCATCAACAGCTGTCGCCCCGTTGCCATACCGTTTTTTAATGCCTTCCATTACTATTGCAGGTTTCATCATTATCCTCCAATCGCCGCTGACGGTTCAACCTTAATTGCTGCCCGGATACTGATAATACTGGCAAGACTACACATGCCTATTGTTAAAACAAAGGACAACACTCTAATATCAGTACTATAGGCGACATGTCGCGGAAAAATCGGTGTCCAAAGAATGGATACAATAAGCCCAATCGTATAACCGATAACGCCAATACCCCAGGCTTCCTGTAAAATCATCATCGTGATTAGTTTATTGCTGGCACCAATCAATTTTAAAACGGCAATTTCCTTCAGTTTTCCCATGGTCATGGTATAAATGAGGAGCGCAACAATGGCGGCGCTGACTGTTTGTAGGATAACCAGAAAGATGGCAAGCTGTTTTGCCGCTTTATCGATAATCTTGGACAAAAGAAAATTTTTCATTTCCGGGTAGGTATAGGCTTCAAAGTATTTCCATTGCTTGATATTTACTGCTACCTGATTTACATCCCAGCCTGGCGCCACTTTAACCAAGATTGCATTGGTTTTGTACTTGGAGATCTCGGTAGTATCTGTGGCGTTACTTCTATGTCGGTCATTGTAAATTGATGTGTTATCTTTTTTGGATTGCAATTCTTGTGCATCTTTTAAACGAATAAACAGGGCGGGATCTCCTGCTGCGCTTACAAGCTCTTCTGTTAAACCTACAATTGTATATTTATCGCCCTTGATTTGGATGTTGTCACCAACAGTGAATCCGCTCCTTATATCTGCGACTGCTTCATATTTTGACTGAATAATAGGCCGGCCAGCGATGATATTTGTTGGTTCTCCCATTTTACCATCTTCGTAGCCTACGATGGTTACCCGAACATCAGCGGCTCCCCACTGCACTTGCTTTGAAAAATTAATCATATTGGCTACTTCGGCGACTCCAGGGAAACCGGCTAAGCCGCGCTTCTCGTCAGCATACAGGGAAGAGGCTTCCGCATAAGGCCCCAAGGTATCTTTTTGCACAACCCAAATATCAGCTCCTGATGTAGATGGCAGTGAAAGTGCATCGGCAATCATCCCGCGGTACATGCCAAACATCGTAATGGTAGCTGCAATCAATAAGCCTAGAATGATGCCAGTCAGTGAATACCGCCACCAGCTATGCCTAATGTCCCTAATCGCTAAATTGATCATAATGTTGACACCAGCCTTACTCTTGTGCCCTCAGAAAGATCAGTTTTACTGGTAAGGACGATGGTTTCGTCAGGCGCAAGTCCACTTATAATTTGTACATTGCCGTCTAAGGTTCTTACACCGGTTTTGACCGTTTTGTAATATGTTTTTCCGTTGTGTATTACCCAGACCCCTTCTTTACCGTTAGCTGTTTTTATTGCAGTAAGCGGAAGATATAAAGCATTGGCTGCCTCCGGGAGGTTGATGTTCACATTTGCTGAATCTCCCAAGGGAATGGTGGAAGGGAGATCTGCAAATCTTACATCAACAAAACGTTCTTCGGTAACGGTATCGCCTTGCACCTCAAGGCGGTCGACGGTTCCCTGCAGCACAGTGCCCTGCTCCGAGCGTAAGGTGATTTCCGCCTCTTGCCCGAGGGCAATGCCGCTAAAACGATTTTGATCAATTCTGGTTTGCACCCACAGTGTTTTGGGATCAATAATTGTAAAAACTGTCTGCCCGGCAGTGACTGTGCTGCCAGCTTCTGCTTGACGTGAAACGACCACTCCATCTACCGGACTAATGAGGAGATAGTTGCGTTTTTGTGCGACTTTGCCGCGATAGTCGGCAGCGGTTTGGTCTACCTTGCTTTGTGCCGACTGAAAGGCAGATAATGCGGAAGCTAAAGCAGCCTCGCTCACTTTGGCGTCGTTTTCTTTCGACTCGAATAATTCTTTACTTATAGCTCCGCTTTCGTAAAGTTTTTCGTAACGGGCAGCTTCGGTCTGGGCTAATTGATTTTGACTCCTGGCATCTTGGATTTTCGCTCTGGCGGTTTCAGCATCGTGCTGACTACTAACTACCGCAGCATTACTGCTGGTAATGGTCTCTTCAAGATCGACCGGGTCAACTTCACCAATTACTTGGCCGGCTTTTACTACATCACCTTGATCAACGTTTAGTTTTGCTATTCTGCTGGTTTGCGTAGGCCCTATGCTGTAATTTTTTTTGGCTTGCACAGTACCTATGCCAAATACGGTTGGTTTAAGCGTGCCTATTTCAACTTGTGCAGCAACAACTTTCTGGGAGCCTAAGATCCCCTTAAAATAAAGAACTATGCTGACGACAAAAACTACGGCAATGGCTAATCCCAAAAACTTTACATTCTTATTAATTTTCATTTTAAAATCCTCCTTGAGGGTATCACTAATGATTTGAGTTTTTTTAGTTTACCAATATGAATAAGGCATGTAATACAAGATTTCTGTAAAAGGCTGCAAAAAACATTAATAAAGTAGAGTAAGAGCTGTAAGAGCAAACAATAGACCGTACATAACCTCCATATGACGCGAGACTAGCGCCGCATTTCTGAGAATTTTAATAAACTTTTGCATAACCCTCCGCTCGAAAAAACAGTGCTGATGTATGTACATGAAGAACTAAATTCATTATAAATTGGCAACGTGTCATGAATATGGCAACATATACTATATTGAAAATAAAAAGCTGCAAGCTATTCGTTTAGCTTGCAGCTTTTTGGCTGTAAAAATCTATTTTTGCCACGGCATGCGGATGATAAAAGTGGTGCCTTCTCCTTTTTTACTCTCAACACTTGTTATCCCTCCCATAGCTTCTACTAAGCCACGGCTTATCGACAGTCCCAATCCGCTTCCACCGGTAGAGCGGTTGCGAGATTTATCAGCACGATAAAACCGCTCCCAAATCAGAGGTAGTTCTTCTTTGGCGATTCCTTCGCCTTGATCGGAAACACAAATTTGTAGCCAGTTGTCTTTTTCCGTAAGTGATAAACCAATACGTGAGCCTGGCGGTGTATGTCGAATGGCATTACTCAACAAGTTATCCAGCACCTGCTCAAAGCGGTCGCCGTCACCTAATATATAGCATTTATCGGTTTCAAGGTGCAGCAGTAACGATAGATTTTTCTTCTTTAACAATAATTCTATTTTATCGGCTTGGTTACAGAGAAGTGCTTTTAGATCAAGCCGTTCTTGTTTGATAAACATTTTACCAGATTCTAATTGTTCGGTGTCTGTAATGTCGTGGACTAACCTGGACATGCGGTCTGTTTCAGCAACTATCTTTTCTAAGTACTGGGTTCGTTCCAGATCATTTGCGGCAATACCGTCAATAAGTGCTTCCGCTGTCACTTTTACGCAGCTTAGCGGTGTTTTTAATTCATGAGAGACATTGGCAAAGAAATTGCGTCTGGTTTGCTGGGTGTAGAAAATAGATTCGGCCATTGCATTAAATGTTTTGCCAAGTTGACCAATTTCATCATTACCGGTAAAGCGGGTGCGGCTTAAATAATCTCCTGCTGAAAATTGCTTGGCGGCAGCAGCGATATCAGCAATAGAGTGGGTTAATTTCCGCGATACCCAAAATGCTAATAAAAAGGCAGTCAACAGTCCGACAATAAAAGGAAACAGATAAAAACGCAGTATTCTTTCCAAAAGGAGAGAGTTAGCCGAATAATAGGCAAATAGCTTTCCGGGCTTATCACCTAGCATTACAGGTACAGAAATGACAACGGAATTTTGTCCTTTGGGTGCCATAAAGAACTGTTTGGAATGGTCAAGTGCATAGATGAACTTATAGGAGTTTTTATTCCAGCTGGCGGGCGGGTTTCCGTGGATAATCTGCCCGTCATTATCTTCCAGCCAGAATACGGCGTCCGTAGCTTGGGTTGCTAACTGCCATTCCCGTTCATTAGGAATATGGCCGGACTTAAAATCTTCGGAAAAAAAGGCGGCAATGTTATTGACCCGTATGGCTAAGTCGCCGTTTTTGCCTTGATAGGCGTAGTACAGAACTGAGCCTGACAGGGTGAGAGCCATAAATATGATAATCCCTATATGGCTGATTAGCTGACGTAAAAAGATTGAACGGGTAATCATAGTTTGTCCACTTCAAACTTATAACCGGCTCCGCGTACTGTTTTGATAAAATCGCCGGCTATGCCAAGTTTTTTGCGGATTCTTTTAATCGTCGTGTCAACGGTGCGCTCATCTCCTGCAAAGTCATAACCCCATATATTAACTGTCAGATTTTCTCTGGTGAAAATAGTTTGCGGATGCCGGGCTAAAAAGTAGAGTAACTCAAATTCTTTGGTAGACAATTCAATAGGTTCTCCATTAAAAATAACTTTTTGGGTTCCCGGTTCTATGGCTAAGGAAGGAAACTCCAGTACATCTCCGGCCAAAGCCAGTTTGCCATTCCGGCGTAAAATAACCCGTACTCTGGCAACTAACTCCCGTGGACTGAATGGTTTTGTGATATAATCATCGGCTCCCAGGTTAAAACCTGTAATTCTATCATTTTCTGCCCCTAATGCCGTCAAGAATATAATAGGCACATGGCGTTTTATCATTTTGGCAATCTCCCAACCGGATAAGCCTGGCATCATAACATCAAGCAGCAGTAAATCCGGCAAGTGCTGTGCTTCGATGTCCATAGCATCATTACCGTCGGCTGCAGTAAATACTTGAAATCCTTCACGACTGAGGTACCATGAAACAATATCTCGGATATCTTTTTCATCATCGGCCATTAGAATCTTAATCATAATAGTCAAGTCACACCTTCCTAAACTAGCTGAATACTGATTCTTTAAGTATAGTATAAAACCATGGCATAGAGATGGCAGGTTTTATTTCTTTTTATAATAATTTTCTTGTCCAAATTTTTGCCTTATTGCTGCCATATTGCTTTTTTATAATAAATATGCAAGTATTTTACTATTTAAATTTAGGGAGGTAATGTCAATGATTCAGAAAGGAAAGAATTTGTTTACCCAATTAACGGTCGCGCTTTGCAGCATGGCTATGCTCATAGGGGGAATGGCTGTGGGAACCGTTAATCATGGAATAGTAGCTGTAGCTCAGGCAAGTGCGGTAGATGATCTGAATGTGAACGATCAGCAAAAAACAAAGATTGAGGCAATATTTCGCCAGGCGAATGAGCAAATAAAAGAGTTAAAAGCAAATGCACATATCATCCGCAGTCCTTTTGCTGCTAAACAAAGGCAACAGCAAATACAGGAGCTAGCTAAAGAGATTCAGACAACAAGAACTGAGGCGCTACAAAACATACGCAATCAATTAAATCCTATCCAGCAGGCCGCATTTGATCAATACACAGCAAAAATGAAGGAAGCGGGAGAAAAGCGGATGGAGTTCCTAAAAAGCTTAGATTTATCGCAACAACAACGAAGAACAATTGCTCAAGCTACAGAACAGTCTACGGTCCATGTATGGGATGTACTAGGCGATAGTACGCTCTCGAATGAGCAAAAGTCGACGCAAGTTAAAAAGATAAAGCAGGATTCAGTCCAAGCTATCCGTGAGCAGCTTACTGCAGAACAGCAAACCAAATTTGATGCCTGGCGGCAACAGCAGCAAAAGAATATCAATAGTTAAAAAGGGGATACATAATGAAGAAAGTCGCACTATGTACGGTAGTATATCTGCTGTTAATAACTACGATAGGATTTGCTGGGCCGCAAACGGATTTTACTAAAGGGCAGCGAGCACTGGATATTGGTGTAGTTACTCCTGAACTGACAACAGGCTCAACAGACTGGAATAAGAAAGCAAATATTGATTTAGGGATTACGAGAGCTTTTAGTGATAAATTTGCACTCGAACACAAGTATCAAAATATGGATTCTGATGACACAGACGTATTCGGCAGTAATGGAACGGCTAAGAGCAAAACCAGAGAAATCAATGTGTTGTACAAATTAAATAAAACCATGGTGGCCTTTGCCGGCTTGCAAAAAGTATCAGGAAGTTTAAACTTTTCAGATGCAGAAACAGGCATAAAATCGACAAGCAGAGCACAAATCGGTGTAACCGGTGTTAAAGATATTGCAGATAAGCTTAAAGGGTGGTCTACTGTGGCAGCCGGAAAAGATACTTTTTACTGCGAAGTTGGTTTAGGGTATGCTATCATGAAAAATGCAGACTTAAACTTATTTTATCGCTACAAAAAAATTAATAATCTAGAATTGGAAGGAGTCAACAACTATAATTTTGACTTAAGAAGTAAAGATATTGGACTGGGGATGACGGTTAAATTCTAATGACTTATCAGATGAAATTTTGCTGCAGAATCTTATGATTTTGCGCAGAAGTAGACGTAAGGCTTCTGCTGTTATCTACAGCAGAAGCCTTACTATAAGTGAAAATTTTAAATAAGTCATTTAAGATACCGGCCGTTCATATCCCTCTATAGGGGTGGAGCAAGCCGCCCGTTAAGCCGGCAGTCTCGACTTTTTGAGGCTATCTTAGTGCGACATTCCTTTTTTTATTGGCGAAAGACAGCTTCTGTTACAAGGTTGGCAACTTTCTATTTAACTCAAATATAGCGGCGGCAATCGTATCAGGGTGCTTGCGCGCTAAAGGTTCGGTTGCATAGGAGTAAGTCTTGGCAGATCCTCTATATTGGTTCCCTTTAATCTCTGAGGAATCTATTTTGGCATTTGTTATTGTTTAATGAATTTTTTATATTCATCTCCCCAAACTTCAAGTTCTTTTAGAACAGGCAACAGCTTCAACCCCATTTCGGCTAATGAATATTCTACTCGTGGCGGAACTTCTGGGTGCACTTTTCTATTTATGAGTTGGAAACTCTCTAACCTACGGAGTTCTTTGGTTAAAGTAGCTTGTGTTAATTCTGGCATTTGACGATTCAATTCTCCAAAGCGAAGCATTCCTGTACTTAAATGGTATAGTATACGAAGTGCCCATTTCCCTCCGATTATTTTCTGCGCTATTGCAATTGGGCAATCTTCAAGATTGATTTTATTTATACCTATCCACCTCCATACTATCATTTGCGATAGTACATATCAAATTTAATCCTACTTGATATATTAATTGTAACATTATAATATATACGTGTAAATGAGGTCAAAAAAATAAACGGGAGTAATACCAAATGTAATTTTTCAAGAAAGGTGATAATGATGATTACATCAACGGATTTCTGTAAGGTGCAAAAGCTGGACGATGATTTATATGTCATTACTGAGGCTGGACTTGTGCATTTTTATCTTATCCTGGGACAAAAGAAAGCGGTCTTAATTGACGCCGGTTTTGGTTTCGAGGACATAAGGCCTATCATTAGAAGTATAACGGATCTACCGGTGATGCTGGTATTGACCCATGGTGATCCTGACCACAGCTACGGAAGCGAATACTTTGGAGATGTATGGCTGTACCAGCCGGACTACGGTCAGATTATGGGTTTTGATACAAAGCATGAAAGACAGTTCGCGGCTGAGTTGGCGATAGAATTTCTAAAAGTAAATAACCCCGAAGCTATTGAACGTTTTGATAGCAAAGCATTCGCAGAAAAAAGCCTGCATCGAGCCCTGACTCCGCATTTTGTAAAGGATGGAGAATTGTTTGACTTGGGCGGAAAGACTTTGGAGGTAATATTTACACCAGGGCATTCTTATGGGCATATCATGCTGCTGGATAGGGAAAAAAAGAGACTTTTTTCAGGAGATATGATTTGTGATTACGTCATTATTTACTTTTTCGAATCGGATAGAAACGCTCCGTTTTCCATGGCACTGGACAGTTGGAAAAAGATAAAACGATTAGAACAGGATATCAAGGATATTTTTAGCAGCCATGGACAAAATCCAATTACAATGGACTTCGTCGACGCATATATCGAATGCTTTTCGGGAGAATTTCAACAGAATTATTTAAAGGATAAACCGTTTTCCAGGGGACATTTAGGCCACGGGTACCAACATATCTATAAAACCGTCAATATCCAATACTCTGATAAGAGGCTGGAGGAATTTTTAGGACACAAAGTGCAACGGATTGATCAGTAGTTAGACAGGAGAAGTGAGGATGGCTTTACTGCGAAAACCCAAGAATAAACTCATTTGCAAGCGCCTTTACTTACTTCTTTCTTATATACTGTACAACATAAATAAAACCGAAAATAGAGCTATCCACGCAAAAACGCTGCCTTAGTGGGACTATAGGCGGCTTTTTTGTGCGGATAGCGCTACTTCGGGTCAACTGGTTCGGAGTGCATCAATTTTTTCATTCTTATAATCAGAACCTAGTGAAAAAATCGTGAATTAAATATATATTTATACCGATAATTGAATTTAGGGTATAATTAAATGACAGGAGCCCTATTTCCTTAACGATTAGTGTTATAGAAGTATCACAAATGCAGATTTTTTTATTAGAGTGAACCTCACAAAATAAAAATTAATACATCAAGGCACGTAATATAAAACGAGGTGATTTGTGGTGAATATACGCGGTATTCAAATTACGTGGGGACAAATAGGAGTGCTATTGATAGCGTGGCTGGCATTCTTGTTTTCCTTCGTGGACAGGCTCTCATGGCCGCCAGTGATGCCAATCGCAGGTAAAGCACTTGGGTTATCGGCAAAAGAAGCTGGAAGTTACATGACGGCCTTTTATCTTGGGTATGTAGTTACGCAACTGCCAGGAGGCCTGCTAACCGATAAATATGGATACCGAAAAGTACTGATGGGATCATTTTTGGTCATGGGAATTTTCACTGCTCTCATGGGAACCATTACCTCTTATTCCCAGGGATTTATGTATCGGATTTTAGCGGGAATTGGTTCTGGTGCCATATTTTCCGCTTGTGCTGCCGCCATTTTTAATTGGTTTCCTGAAACCATTCGTGGTACAGCAATGGGTTTTTTAATAACTGCGTCTTCATTGGGGCTTTCCGTTACCAACTTTTTTGTACCTGTTCTTGCCCGGGATCATGGCTGGCAGTTTTCGTTTTTCATTGCAGGTCTTCTCCCTCTGGGAACGCTAATCTTTGCTTGGTCATTACTTAAAGAACAATCACCTTTTGAACACCAAGGACCTCAAATATCCGCTGATTTTTGGCAGGATGTTTTCAGCCTAATTCACAACCGGGGGCTAATGATCACTGCCTTGGCGGGATTCTGTGCGATGTGGGCTACCTGGGGAACTGCCACATGGGCAAATACATATATCAATATAAACTTTAGCCTTAGTCTGGTACAAGTAGGAGTTGTGATGTCCACTTATGGAGTAGCAGCACTTCTGTGCAAACCGATAGCAGGGGTAATACACGACTTACTGAGTGGTAAACGTAAGTACTTGTTATTTGTGATCCTGATGTCATTCGGAATCTTATTACTTTGGTTTGGAGCCAATAAAAGTATTCAAGTCCTGTATATTCTGGCACCCTTACTTGGTATTGCCGCGTTTGTCTATAGTCCAGTAATGAGTACTTTGGTGGGAGAGTTGGTACCGCCTCACTTAGTTGGTACTGCTATAGGCTTCGTAAATGCAATTTGGCAGCTTGGGTCACTAATTTCACCACTGGCAGTGGGGGCAGTCATTGATGCAACTAATAATTTCATTTATGCATTTGCTGCCTTAGCCATTGGACCAATAGTGGGAGCTTTCATTATTCTCTGCATTAGAGAACCTCAGCAAGTTATTCATTTGGGTAATAAAAGACAGAAGACAGCGTGATATGTTCTATGAATGTTCTTACTATGCATAGGGCTGGTGCTGGACGGGGACAAAAATTGGTATTTAATTCTTTCAACTCAACTTTTTATCAAATGACTGCGAGCGATCTTTTTGTCTTTTTTCTGTTGTCGATATATTGTTAAGTTTAGTCCTGTAGGTTTTGATACCTTGCAGGACTTTACTCTTTTTATGGTAAATAAAATGATTATAGTATTTGAATAATATAGGGGTGGATGAAATGAATAAACGTAAAGTGCTAATAACTGGCTCACTAATGGATTCTGCTTTAAAGCGTCTCCAAAATGTTTGTGATGTTCAGCAGTGGGAAAAGGCAGAACTAATGCCAAAGGATATTTTATTAGAATGGGCTGCAAATGCAGAAGGTTTAATTGTGACTAGTGGTATCCGAGTTGATGAAGAACTCTTGCAGCATGCACCGAAACTAAAAGTTATTGCGCAAGCCGCAGTGGGATATGACAATATAGATATTGAGGCTTGCACTAGATACGGTATCCCTTTTGGCAATACACCAGGCGTGCTTGTTGATGCGACTGCTGATCTGGCATTTTCTCTGCTGCTGTGTTCAGCACGGCGGATTCATGAAGGGTGGGATTTTGTAAGACAGGATTCTTGGTATCAAGGTAATCGGATGTCTTTTGGCACTGACATTGCAGGTAAAACCCTTGGTATTGTCGGTATGGGGCAAATAGGAGCTGCCGTTGCCAAACGGGCAAAGGCTTTTGGCATGAATATACTGTATTATAATCGTAATCGCCGCTCTGATGAAGAGCAAATTGGGGCAGCGTATCAGCCTTTTGATGCCTTGTTAGAACAGGCGGATTTTCTGATCGTATTAACGCCTCTTTCCAAGGAAACCAGAGGACTATTTGGACGGGAACAGTTTATTAAAATGAAATCAACAGCCTATCTTATCAATGTTTCTCGTGGTCCCGTTGTGGATACAGTGGCACTGCTAGAAGCCTTGAAAAGTGGAGAGATTGCTTATGCAGCTCTCGATGTTACAGACCCTGAACCTTTATCAAAAGAGCATCCCCTGCTGAAACTTTCCAATATCCTGATAACGCCTCATATTGGCAGTGCTACCACGGAAACACGTACTGCAATGGCAGAGCTTACTGTTGATAATCTGCTGGCAGGATTAGAAGATAAACCTTTGAAAGCCTGCGTGAATATGAGGAAGACAGCAAAGAAATAATTTATGAATGATCAGGGCATAGTATCAATGCATAAGTTGTGATTACGGCAAGAGTGAGGGGGATTGGGGTGCCATCTTCTATTTATTGGTATTATGGATTGATTTTGATAGCCCTAATCCTTTTAACAGCAGCGTTAATTTATAAAAAAGACTGGAAGGTTCTAGTGCTGCATCTAAATGTTGCTTCCGTAATTCATCCCTTTGAGATCATTGTTTTAATTTTGCTTAATGGATATCAATATTCACCTGGCTTTTTACCAGACGCCAGATTGGATAATTATTTGGGATCCTACGTGTCAAATTCATTGATTGTTCCTGCTTCAGCAGTGATTATTAATGCTTTCTCACTTTCCTGGAGCTATTCCTTAAGTATCTCCGGTATATTCACTGTAATTGACTGGTATTATACAACTCTGGGGATCTATCATCATTTTTGGTGGCGATCCATTTATACTGGTATTGGACTGCTTATTCTATATCGCATTAGTAAGTGGATATGGCAAGGATTGCAAAGGACGCAGCCGCAGCTGATTTTTAAGCTTTTTACTATTTATCTAAGCTATGTTCCACTGCATAATCTCATTGTTTTTATTTTTAATAAAGGGGGCCAGCTATTTAGATTTCAAGTCAATTGGTTCGGTGATCCGGAGAAGGCACACCAGGTCTTTTTTTTCCTCCATCTTATGGTTACAAGTCTTGTTATTACCCTATGCATTGGTTTGAAATTACGTTTGCGTTATCGGATGCTTGGTATAGTAATTTTAGCCTTCCTAAACTGGTCTCTTGAGCAATATCATATATTTGTTCCAACCACGCTGAGTATCACCGGTGTGGAATTAATTGTCGTATCAGTGATAGCAGTGCCTATTATGATGTTTCTTTTTAAATTAGCAAGATTAGACTATTTGTTTCCCTAAATAAAGTATCTTTAAAGCTTATCAAATTCCTTTTGAAAGCATATTTTTCTATAGTGCAAACAATCCTGCCAAGGTTCATTTGGGATCTTGGCAGGATTGTTTGCATGTAGAGGATAAAGTAGGTATAACGTTATTATTTTTATAATTCAAGTAAATCAATGGCCGTCATGACCATGGCTTTGGCTCCCACCAGTATTCGCTCTTGAGCATAATCAGATCCTGTAGCAGCAGCGAATTCGCGGGTATGTGCCGCAAGATTGCTGCCGATATAAATATCAGGATGGATGGTGGGGGCTGCATGGCTGACATTACCCACATCTGTAGATCCATCTGCATCGTTTGGTTCTAATAGAGTTACTCTTTCACCAAGTAAAGTCATATTTTCTTTGAACAATTCCATAAGATGTTGATTGTTTATTAACTCTTTAAATAATGGCTCATAATGTTCCGCTTCCACGGTTGTACCAGTAGCTAGGGCAATTCCCTCTGCTAAGCGCCGTACGGCAGGAATTACAGTGTCTTCTAGGTATTGAGATGATAATGCCCGTATCGTAAATTTTCCTTCAGCCTCATCAGGGATAATGTTCGGTGCTGTTCCTCCCTTGGTAATGATTCCAGCGAGAATGGTCTCTTGGGTGAAGGTGCGCTGTAAGGGCTTCAGACCTTGATAAAACATGACTAGGGCATCCAGGGCATTAATACCTTTATTTGTCTTACTGGCTGCATGGGCTGGCTGACCGTGAAAAGTTATCCGCAATGGGTGGGTGGCATAGGAAGTGCCGCCGATAGTATTACTATCAGCAGGGTGAATGATCAGGGCTGCTGTTAACTCGTCAAAGATGCCGTCTGCTGTCATTGTTACTTTCGCGCCGCTCGTTTCTTCTGCTGGACAGCCGATCAAATAAGAAGTTGCTTTGTCTCCAGCCACAGCTGCAAAAGCCGCTGCAGCACCCCAGCTCATAGCGGCAATCAGATTGTGACCACAGGCATGACCCAGTTCTGGCAATGCATCATATTCAGCTAAAAAAGCAATTTTAGGGCCATGATTTCCTTTTTTGGCAATAAAGGCGGTTTTATAATCACTGATATTTTGTTTCACAACGAAGCCTTGACGTTCTGCTGCATTTTTAAGCAGTTGAGATGCCTGGTATTCCTGGCCGCCCAGTTCAGGGTGATCATGTAAAAACTGGCTAATTTGGATGAGCTCTGCAGCCATTTCATCCACGAAGGTTATTCCTTGTTGTTTTAATACTTCTTTATCCATATCCTCACCTGCTTTTTACATCGTTAATCAATGGTGGCTGTTTCTATAATCTCTAGTTCATTTGCCTGAGAGTCAAGCACCGCCATGACTCCTAAAGGGAGAGTGGCTTTATCGGCAGTGTGGCCAAAGTGCAGGTGACATAGGACTGGCTTGTTTAAGTCTCCCAAACGATCCTGAAGTACTTCTTCTAACATGAAAGTAGGTGGATCCTCATCATCCGCCTCGCAGTCGGGGCATACTGCAAAGATAATACCGGCAGCATCCTGCAGTTTGCCGGCAAGGAGCAATTGGGTCAGCATACGGTCAATACGGTAGGGGGCTTCGCCAACTTCTTCCAGACAAAGTATTTTGCCTCGGGTATCAATTTCATAAGGTGTTCCAAGCGTGCTTGCAATAAGGCTTAAGTTTCCTCCTGTCAGATGGCCTTGGCTAAATCCCGGCACAAGAAATATGGGAGGCGGAGACAGGGGTGGGTTAACAATGGAACCAAGCGGGCGAGTGGTAGTGAGAGCCCGAAAAAAGTAGTCCCAGGTATAATCTGACAAGCCTTTTCCCATATCCGAGGCCACCATGGGCCCATGAAAGGTAACGAGACCTGTATGTTGTCCAATGCTGGTATGCAGGGCCGTAATATCACTGTAGCCGACAAATACTTTAGGATGAGATCTAATGTTAGGATAGTCCAAGAGCTGCAGCAGCCGCATAGTACCGTATCCGCCGCGGAGGCAGATAATGCCGTCAATCTCAGGGGAGGCAAACATGGCGTTAATGTCGGCAGCTCGCTGGGCATCAGATCCTGAGAAATATCCTAGTGTTTGATCAACTGTTGCACCTAGCTGTACCTTAAAACCCTGTTCTTCCAGCCATTTTATGCCTGCTGCATTCAGCGCGGAATCACCGGGGCTGGCGGGAGCGATTACGCCGATCATATCTCCCGGGGAGAGCCGCTTTGGTTTAATCTGCGGAAAGCAAGACATGTTTTCACCTCCTATAATCATAAGATATGTACAGTATACGCATTATCTCCTGATCTAATGACTTAGCCGCTAAAGACTCCTGGTTTTATAGGCAGGAGCGAAGCGGCTGAGTCATTAGATAAGTCTTTTATTACTTGGCAGAAGATACATTTATAATAACATGACCCTTGCGCTGTCAGCGAGAAGGACATGCCAGTATTCTGCTTTATTTTTCGATATATGCTGTCTTGAAGTCAGCAAGTCCGAGCACTGACCAGAAATAGCCTTTCACATAAGGTCTTGCCACGTAAGGCTGTGTCGTGTAATAAATTGGCAGGATCACAGCATCATCAAAAAGTAGTTTTTCGGCATTGTGCATGGCTTGCATCCGTATTTTTTGATCCATAGTAGATTGAGCCTCTTCGACTAGATGATTATAGGTTGGATTGCTGTATTTGGCATCATTACTAGGATCTTTAAATACATCCATAAAGGTCATCGGATCGGCATAGTCCCCAATCCAGGAAGCTCTGGCAATCTGGAATTCACCTTGGAACCGTGAGTCTAGGAATACTTTGGACTCCTGATTGGTTAAGGTAACTGATATCCCAAGGTTTTGCTTCCACATCTCCTGAATAGCCTCACCGACTGCTTTATGCATCTCGCCAGTATTGAAGAGAATTGTAATGGGCGGCAAGCCTTTACCATCTGGATATCCGGCTTCAGCCAACAATTTTTTAGCTAAGGTTACATCTTCCTGCACATAATTTCCACCCTCTTCCCGGAAATCTTTACCGCTGGCAGGATTGACAAGTCCGGGTGCCACCCATGCATAAGCGGGTTTTTTACCGCCTTTAATAACATTTGTCACCAAGGCTTCGCGGTTAATAGCGAGGGAAAGGGCCTTACGCACTTTAGGATTGTCTAGAGGTGCCTTTTGGTTATTAAAGACATAGTAGTAAGTACCCAGGTAAGGGGCAATCTTTAGGAGGCCCCCTTGATTAAGTCGGTCATGATCAACGACAGGTGGTTCCACCATCATATCTGCCTGATTATTTTCTACCAGTGCTAAACGGGTAGGCTGGGAATCACTGATTGGCCATTGCATTTTCGCTAGTTTTACAGCCGCTGTATCCCAGTATTGATCATTTTTGGCAAAATCGATTTGACCATTATGAATCCAATTGGTGATTTTAAAGGGGCCATTACCTATTAATGTAGTAACATCAGTGGCCCAGTTAGCTGAATTAGCGTTCACGATCTTCTGGTTAATGGGATAGAAGGCATGAAAAGCTGCTAAGCTTAGGAAGTATGCTGTCGGTTTTTCCAAGGTAATTTCCAATGTATGCTCATCGAGTGCTTTTATCCCTACGGTTTCGGGTCCAAGCTTCTTTTCATTGTAGGCCTGTGCATTCTTAATCGGGAAGAGCATATAGGCATTCTCTGAGGCAAAATCAGGATTTAAGGCTCGTTTCCAGGCAAATTCAAAATCATTTGCAGTGACAGGATCGCCATTTGACCATTTGGCGTTTGCCCGCAAATAAAATACATATTTCAGTCCATCGGGTGAAATGTCCCACTTCTCCGCTGCACCTGGTGACGGTTGATCTTTATCATCCAGCCGGGTCAAACCTTCGAAAAGCTGCAGTTCTACCAATGACTCTGGAATGGCCGTAGATTTGGCTGGATCTAACGTGGCTGGTTCTGCTTCCAGTGCATAGCGGAGTACCTGCTCATTACTGTCTGATTTACGGCAGCCTACAGTTAACGTAAGGAGCATTGTTATCATCAGCATAACCGTAAAGATTTTTCTATATGACATCATTCTTCCTCCTTATTACAGTATATGTATACTTAGCATGTTACATTTGACAGCTGAAGATGCTCATAGATGACTTTGCCAAGAAGGGCAACCAATTGAAGGCCCTGTACATTGGAGGCAAGATCAGCAGTTAAAATGCAAATGATGTAGGGGCCGCCAGGTAAAAACAGAATTCCTCCATCATGTTCTACTCCTGCCAGCGTTCCTGTTTTGTGAGCGATGACTGTTTCTTCTGGTAAATAAAATGGCAATTTATCCCTAACCTGCTGGCGTTTCAAAGTATCCAGCATTAATGCGCTGTATTCAGACGGTACACCAATGTGATTGTAAATCGCAGTCAAGATTAAGGCTATGTCGGTTGGTGATGTATCATTTTCTTTTCCTGCGGCAGCTGCCTCGAAATCCATCATTAAACGTCTAAGTATAGTTGATTGTAGACCCAGGTCTTTCATAGTTTTGTTTACCGCATCCATACTAAGCAGCTGTATTAACATATTGGTGGCGATATTATCACTGAGGATAATCATTAAGGTAACAAGTTCCCGGATCGTCATGCTGATTCCCGGGCGCAGCTCTTTAAGAATGCCAGCGCCGCCAGTGTGAAATTCATTACTGACAATCAAAGTTCGCTCAAGGTTAATTTGACCATTGGCAGCTTGACGCATAATTTCATACATAATCGGAATTTTAATCATACTTGCTGAAGGAAACACCATGTGAGGATTTATTTCTAATTTTTGTCCATTGGAATGATTATAGATGACAATACCCCAGCGCCCCGTGTAGCCAGCTAAAATAGTTTCTATTTTTCGGCGTAGTTCTTCCATATTTTTCTCCATTCTGTTAAAAATAGTAGATTATTATGCTAAGACTAAGGAGGTATACTTACTGTATACCTCCTTAGTCTTAGATAATCTGGTACCTATAGACTCTCTTAAACTGATAGGACTTATACAGTGGTTTTTTCATTATGCTTGAAATAATACTGCGGCATTTTATTATAAGGACAGTTTTTATTTGCTCGCTAACGATTCTATAAAATGATTCTATAAAAATATAGGAAAGTCCTTCTAGTTGGCAGACTGATTGGCATAAGCAAGCGCCTTCTTCTCAAAAGATTCGTATTTTCGTTACGATAGGAGAAGAAAATATTACAGCTAAATATCGTGAAAAGGTTCAATCTATTATAAATCGTTTAAGATTGCATAAAAAGTCTAATACTATTAATAAAAACAATTGAGGACAAGAAAATGCAAATTATCATACCTAATATCCAATGGTTGTTTCTATTGCTTTTTTTGATGCTGCTTATGCTTATCGTGATTATAACGTGGTCTAAGCAAATCATACGCTATATTATTAAAAAAATTACTAATGATGCGACAACCAAATTGCTCACTGATGATTATACCCAAAATCTTGCGGAGCTGCTGCCATCGTTAAAACGCTTCTCGGTGATAAATTTGATCGAAACAAGTTTACGGGCTCAAACTGGAAAGGCTCTAACCCGTCCATTAGGATCTCCTAAGCATTTTCTCGGTTATGATAATTTAATGTTTTCTCCACAGCAAATGACGAAATTATCCTTGCCGGAAAGTGCTGAAATTGATATGAGCGTAACGATCGGCGGCAATGCAGATAAGCCAATGAAGATAAAGATACCCATAATGATTGGTGCTATGGCTTATGGTCTAGCTCTTAGCGAGGAAGCTAAGCTGGCTTTAGCCAGAGCATCTAATGCGCTTCAGACTGCTACTAACTCTGGCGAAGGTCCGTTTTTACCAGAAGAACCAGGGGAATCGGGTAATTTCGTTTTACAAATTTGCCGCTGGTCATGGGGCGGTAGAACGGATGAACAAATTGCTTCTGCCGATATGCTGGAAGTGCAAATGGGACAAGGCGCGGATATGGGGGCAGCCACCATAGAGGCTGGGGAGCTTGCAGGGAGAGCGCGGATACTTGGGGGATTAACAGCTGGTGAACCAGCTGTTGCCCTCAATGCGCCCCCAGGGATTCAAAGTTCTAAAGACTGGCCGGATTTTATGATGAAATTACGGCAAAGAGCGAAGGGCATTCCGATTGCTTTGAAGATCATGGCAACAGATCGTTTAGAGGAAGAGTTGTCTGTTGCAGTGGATTTAGGTTTTGATGCAGTCGTGATTGATGGTGCTGAGGGCGGATCTCATGCCACTGTTCCCATTAAACAGGATGATTTTGGTATACCTACGTTGTATGCATTAATGCGGGCTAAACGCTTCTTAAAAGATAGTTCGATGAGTTTAATTATCTCTGGCGGTTTTTTTACACCTGGTCAGTGCCTCAAAGCCCTGGCCCTGGGGGCAGATGCCATTTATATGGCTACTATTCCCCTTTTTTCCCTCGGGCATGGTCAAATTGACAAAGTACTTCCCTGGGAACCGCCGACAACGCTGATCTATTATAATTCTCCGACAAAAACACAGCTTGATATCAATCAGGCAGCAACCAGTGTGGAGAATGTCCTGACAGCGATAGTGCTGGAAATGGAAGAGGCGATGCGTGCCTTAGGCAAAGCGTCATTAAAGGACCTTAGCCCTGATGATCTTGTGGCATTAGATTCTTTAACTGCTAAAATTACCGGGGTTAAAAGTATCTATGATCAATCGTCTTTTGTTCATGCAACGGCTAACGATCTTCAGGAACAAAAGACTGAAAGAGAAGGAAGCAGCAACGATGATAAAGAATTACAGGAGCAAATTGCTGAGGTAGAAAATATCGTTGAAATGGCTAATAAACTTACCGCTTCTCTCGAACTGATTGAAGAACAGATTCATCTCTTTCGAGAATTAAAAGAAGATAATAAGGTCCTGTCGGAATTTATAACTAAGTATATAAATTTTCATCATAAAAAAGAAGTTAGCCAGGCATTCCAACGAAAAAAATATTAGTATGCATAAAAATAGAGACTGAAATATTTTTATGCATACTATGTTAACCATAAAAAATTGTCTACCTTTAGCCCGGGTAGGCTGTTTTTTTAAGTAGAAATTACATAGATTAGGATTAGGATTAACTACTTCACTTTTGGCTTAGGCGTTAGTAATTTTTTTGCATATGCTAAAGAGGAGGTGTTAACGTGGCGTATTCTATTCTTGTAAACTTATCAGCTAGGCAGCTTGTCCTTTATAATAACGGTTCAGCAGTACGATATTTTCCAGTCGGAATTGGGAAGGCGGTTACGCCAACGCCAGTTGGCAGATATCATATTGCCAGTAAGATGTCTGGTCCTGGTGGAGCATTTGGCGTAATGTGGATGGGTTTGAATATACCTCATTATGGTATTCATGGAACAAATAACCCATCATCAATTGGTAAGATTGTATCTCATGGCTGCATTCGTATGTATAATCAAGACGTCCTAGAGCTTTCCCGTTTTGTCGCTATAGGTACTTCTGTAAGGATTGTATAAATCATTTCCGGAGATATTTCTTACAGAGGCAGTAATACGATTCTAGCAGAGTCTAAATGTGTATAACGTGTATCTTCTGTTTATTCGCGTGTTTCAGGTTGTTTAAGAAGCACTTTACAATGAGAGGTAATATTGTTACATCCATATTAAATACACTGCATGGGATTTAATAAATTAATTAATGTAAAAAGAATACAGATTACATTTTGATGGATACACTTTATGTGAAAATGGCAACTGCAAGGCTACCTACAAGTTTATTGGTAGCCTTTTTTATTTGTCCTTAAGTGCTTAGATCACTTGTATTTATTGGGAAAAGGATAGGGCTTCTGTAATCTTCTTTAAAAATAACTGACTTTTGCAAAAATATTGGCATGCTACTTGCAAAATGTAAGAGTGAAATTATAAAAAGTTTAGTAGGTATCAAAACACCGCATTTACAATGATCCGTTAGTGGATTAAGTAAGCGAGTTATGATGTAAGTCTTTTTGCATACTACTGCTCAGGGAAAGGAGGGGTAATAAGTTAGGTACCTAGCAGCAGTAATGTGAGGTTATAGTACATGTGAGCGGATTGGTTTGGGACTGTGTAAGGAAATGTAGAAACTTAGATGGATTCCTCTCCGATTAGGCTCAGTAGTACAAGCAAAGCAGAAAGTAAATAAAACCTAAGGAGAGATTTTTGATGAAAAAGAAATTAGTCGCTTCCCTGGCAGCTGCAATGGTACTTGGTGTAGCTGGTACCTCATTCGCAGCAGTAAATCCTTTTTCCGATGTACCTGCAAAGCACTGGTCCTATGGCGCAGTCACTCAATTGGAGAATGCCGGCATTCTTGAAGGTTACGGTGATGGTACATTCCGTGGTGACAAGACTATCAGTCGTTATGAAATGGCTATTATTGTAGCAAAGGCTATGTCTAAACTTGATCAAGCTGATGCTACGAATAAGGCTTTGATTGAAAAGCTGGAAGCTGAATATGCTGCAGAGTTAAAAGGTCTGGGTGCTAAATATGACAGCTTGGACAAAAGGGTAGACAATGTAATGTTAAGTGGTTATGTTCGTGCCAAATATGACAGTGATAGAAAAAATGGGCACAATTCTAATGGGGGTAACAAGCACTTTTACATGGACTTCGAGGGTCAGATGAAAGTAAATGATCAATGGGATGCTCATTTTCAAAGCGAAACAAATAAGCAATACACCAATAGTACTTGGGATAATAAGGCTACTGGCTTTGACTCAGAGAATGATGGTACATTCCAAAGAATTTGGGCTACTGGTAAGGTTGGTAACGTGGGAGTCACAGTTGGTAGAAAATGGTGGGGATATGCTTCCAATGTCATTTTTGGCCATGCGGCTGATGGTATTCAACTAGATCTTCCAGTATCCTCGAAAGTTACAGTGAGCGCCTTTGATTTAAGGCCTGCACAAAGTTCTCTGGTTGGGAATGCTCTTTCGAATCCTCCAAATACTTCTCTGTATGGCATTAACATAAATGCTGCTTTATCAGATAAAGTAAATCTCGCTGTGGTTGCAGGTGGAAATCATAAAACTGGCAATGGCGTAGATGATAAAGGTAACGTTATTCTTGACACGAATGTTACTCATTGGGGAGCTGTTGATATCAGCACAAAATTAGGGAACGATTTTAAACTTACCGGTACTTATGCTAAGACAAATGCTGACGACTTTAATAAAAGTCAGGAAGTCAGATTAGATTACAAAGTCGCCGATCTTAAGACTCCTGGTTCCTATGATGCGTATGTGAGATATGTTAAATTCCAAAAATATGGAGATATTTCTCATGATGATGAATGGTCTTCTTTGCCAGGTGATATGAAGGGCTGGGTTCTTGGTGTTGACTACGTTCTGGGAAAAAATATTCAATGGACAACGCTCTATAGTGATCAAAAAATAAATATTTCTTCAACCAACGATTCAAGAAAATTAATTCGTTCTGAAGTTGACTTCCACTTCTAATCAAATGATCTACGTAATACTGAAGAGGCCACTAACAATTTGTTGGAGGTCTCTTCAGCCATTGGAAAGTATTTTACTAAAAAATTTTATTACGAGCAAAGAGAGGCGATAGGATATGATTCATAAGGAATTAGCTGACTTTCCTGAAAATTTTCTGTGGGGTGCGGCTTCAGCGGCATATCAGATAGAAGGAGCTTGGGATGAAGATGGGAAGGGGCCTTCCAATTGGGATGTTTATGTAAGAACTCCTGGCTCGACTTTTAAAGGAACGAATGGTGATGTAGCAGTGGATCACTATCATCGCTACAAAGAAGATGTTGCTTTGATGGCTGAAATGGGGCTAAAAGCATATCGGTTTTCCATTGCCTGGTCGCGAATCTTTCCTCAAGGGAAAGGTGCAGTGAATATGGCTGGCCTGCAATTTTATGATGATTTAATCAACGAATTAATCAAGAATAATGTGGAGCCTATTGTCACTTTATACCATTGGGACTTGCCTCAGGCACTGCAGGAAGCCTATGGCGGCTGGGAATCCCGCAGTATTATCGAAGATTTTAATAACTATTGTATTACCCTCTTTAAAAGATATGGTGACAGGGTGAAATATTGGGTAACGTTAAATGAGCAAAATATTTTTATTTCCCATGGTTACCTAAATGCGCTTCATCCACCTAAAGTTGTTGATGCTAAGCGGATGTATCAGGCAAATCATATTGCCAGCTTAGCCAATGCAAAGGCGATTCAATCTTTTCGCACCCATGTTCCCAAGGGGCTAATCGGACCAAGTTTTGCCTATTCACCGGCCTATGCCTTTTCAAGTAAGCCGGAAGATGTATTAGCCAATGAAAATGCAGAAGAATTAAATAATCATTGGTGGATGGATGTTTATGCCTGGGGTGAATATCCGAAGATAATCTGGAATTATCTTGAGAGAGAAGGTCTTGCACCAGATATTGAGGAAGGTGATATGGAGCTTTTAAGATCTGCTGCACCTGATTTTATGGGAGTTAATTACTACAGGACCAATACTTATGAGAAGAATCCCCTGGATGGCATTGGCTTAGGAGCAATGAATACCACCGGCAAGAAAGGCTCTACACCTGATACTGGCACTCCAGGTCTGTTTAAAACGATTAAGAATCCTAACCTGGAAGCAACCGACTGGGATTGGGAGATCGATCCAATCGGTTTGCGTATTGCTTTGCGCAGGATTACAAATCGCTATAGGCTGCCGATTCTTATTTCAGAAAATGGTTTAGGTGCTTTTGATATATTAGAAGAAAATGACACAGTAAATGATGATTATCGGATTTCCTTTATTCGCAGACATCTAGAGGAATGCCAGCAGGCAATCACCGATGGGGTGAATTTATTAGGATACTGCGTCTGGTCCTATACGGATTTATTGAGCTGGTTAAACGGTTATCAAAAAAGATATGGTTTTGTCTATATTAATCGGGATGAGGAAAGTGAAAAAGATCTAAGGCGGATTAAGAAGAGCAGCTATTATTGGTATCAAAAAGTAATTAAAAGCAATGGTAAAGAAATGTAAGATACTATATAAGGACTGCCGTTTAGGCAGTCCTTATTTTTATATAGAAAGCAAACGTCTATGAATGTTTTGCTATTGTTATTTAACCTTCTGCTTATTCATTTCAAAAAGAAATAATACACATGTTCAGAAAATGGCGTATGAGTCTCTAGTTATAATACAGATTGCGTTGTATAAGAATACACATATTGGCAGTGGGATCACATTGTATCTCCAGATAAGGGGATCAATCTAAAACGAAAAATATATAAAGTGCTTCTCTAAGGCAGAACCTGCTGTGGGAACGATACATGCCTTCCTGGGATTCACAATAGCAGGATGCTGTATTTAATGAATTTGTGCGTATTGGCATGTATCTTGCAAAACATAAGAGTGGATAAATAAAAAAAGGAGTGTTGCTTTATGGAGAAATTTATTAAATGGCTTGACGAGTATTATGCGCCTGTTGCCTCTCGCATAGGTGAGCAAAGACACTTAAAAGCAATTAGGGACGGAATCGTATCATTAATACCATTATTATTAATGGGGTCCTTGTTCCTCATTATCGCCTTTCCTCCTATTCCTGCATTGGCAAAAATGGTTGAACCTTATGTAGCGAGCCTCTGTTCTGTTAATAATGCCACAATGGGACTTATGGGATTAATGGCATCATTTTCAATTGCATATTCATTGGCTAATTCTTATAAAATGGATCCATTGGGAAATGGTTTAATCAGTGTTGCGACGTTTATGCTGGCTACGCCATTTACAAAAGATGGAAATATTACAGCTGGATATATGGGTAGTAAAGGCTTGTTTGTTGCGATGATTATTGCTGTTTTTGCTGTAGAAGTACAGCGTTTTATGATTCGAAAAAACTTGGTTATTAGAATGCCAGAGGGTGTGCCGCCAGCCGTTGCTCGTTCTTTTATGTCCCTAATTCCTGGTTTTATTACGGTAGCTATTGTTTGGCTTATTAACAGCTTATTGTCCCTCAGCGCAACCAACATACAGGATATTATCTATAAAATACTGGCAGCACCTCTTCTGAGCCTCGGTGGCAGTTTACCGGCTTTCTTACTTGCCGTTTTCTTTGCACAGTTATTATGGTCTGTTGGTATTCACGGTGCAGCTTTAGTAAGTGGTGTAATGAGTCCAGTCTATTTAACACTTGCTCAGCAAAATGCTGCAGCGAAAGCAGCAGGATTACCTATTCCTAATGTAGTTTGTCAGCAATTATGGGATGTATATGGTAATATTGGCGGTTCAGGTGCTACCTTTGCTTTGTGTCTCATGCTGCTGTTTGTGGCAAGATCCAAACAGTTAAAAGCGATTGGTAAATCAGCAATTGCTCCTGCGTTTTTTGCCATTAATGAACCAATTCTGTTTGGTATGCCGATTGTAATGAATCCTGTATTAATGATTCCGTTTATTTTCGCTCCTCTCATCTCGATCACCATCGCCTATTTTGCCATGGATGCCGGGATGGTAGACAAATTATTTGCTATGGCGCCATGGACCACGCCTCCCATTATTAATGCTTTTCTGGATACGGGGGATATAAGGTCGGCAATATTGCAATTAGTCTGCTTTGGTGTTACCGGCGTCATATATTATCCGTTCTTTAAAATGTGGGATGTTGCTAAATGCAAGGAAGAAAATACTGCTCATGATATAAAAAATAATCCTAATATAACGATCGGAGTCTAATTCCAAATGATCACGGTGCTGTGAATAGTAACTTTAGTTTTGGCGTTCATAGCATCGTGATTATAGTATTTCACAATATATTTTATTAAGAGAGAGGCGGATTATTATGAAAATTCTATTAGTATGTGCAGCTGGAATGTCGACTAGTTTGTTGGTAACTAAAATGCAAAAAGCAAGTCAGGAACAGGGAGCCAATGATGAAATATTTGCCTGCTCCGTTGATGAGTTGGAAGAATTCATTGATCATTATGAAGTTATTTTAATCGGACCGCAAATCAGGTACAAAGCTAAAGTCATCGGAGAGATGGCTACTAAGAAGAATAAAGCTTTTGCGATCATTGATACAGTAAGTTATGGAATGGTTGATGGTAAAAAGGTTCTGGCTCAAGCATATAGCTTGAAAAATAGTTAATTTTAATAGAAGGGGATAAATATGGAGAATGAACAAGTTGCATTTACAATTATACTACATGCAGGTGAAGCCCGAAGCCATGCACTTGAAGCATTAAAAGCTGCTCGTGAACAAAAATTCAGTGAAGCTGAAGCAAGTTTAGCTTTAGCAAAAAAACAACTGATTGCCGCCCATCAGATTCAAACTGATTTATTGCAGGCTGAGGCGCGGGGTGAGAAGAAAGAGGTAAATCTTTTATTGATACATGCCCAGGATCATTTAATGACGGCTATTTTAGCAAAAGACTTAATTGAAGAAATGGTTTTAATGTTTAAAAAGTAACAAGTGAATTTTTCTAAGAGTTTGTGATTAAAAAAACATAATAACAATGAAAACTGTAAGCTTATATACCGTCCCATTATGTGATGATTATCCTTGTTAAGTTCTTAATTACTTTGTATTCAAGACGGTGCAAGCGATAAATATAGCCCACTTTGATTTTTATCCAATGAGCAGCTTGCTTTAACAAGATCATTTATTAGCCTCAGTTAGCAGCCATTCGAACCTGCTTCAGGCGTTCAGGGAAACTGGCTGTAGAACTGGAGTTACGTTTCTGCAAGAGCCTTATAATTTACCGCTCACTTGCACAAGAAGAAGTGTAGAGCAACTAAGTCCTAAGGACATAGGGATAAGATTTAGTTGGTGTTAGGTTCCAGCTGAGACTTAACCCTGTTATGTCTTGAAAAAAAATGACGCCAGATCGATAGAAAGGTCTGGCGTTATTCTATATGGTTATTGATTTAACTTCTTAGCAGCAAAATAAGCGTGGAATTGAGGCAGATAGTCCTTATGAGCTTCTAACATTTCATCCAACAAGACCTTAGCCGCTCGATCGGAAGATACTAAGGGATTCATTGTCATGGCAAATAGGGCCTTATTATAGTCACCTGTAACCGCAGCGTCAATTACAACTCTTTCAAAGGACTTGATTTGCTGTACGAGGCCATTAACTTCGATTGGCAGCTTACCCATAGTAAGGGGCTGAGGGCCGTCTTTGGTAATAACACAACTGACTTCGACAATGGAATCAGGGGAAATTCCGGCAATTGCCCCGTTATTTCTGGTATCGACAGGCTGTATGTCCCGCCTGTCATTGTATATAGAACTGATTAATCTACAGGCGGCATCACTATAATAGGCGCCACCCCGCTGTTCTAATTGTGATGGTTTATGGTCGAGGGACGGATCTTTATATAGCTCAAAGAGGTCAGTTTCTAGTTTTTTAACGATTTCCCCCCTGGTTTCCCCTTTAGCAAATTCCTCTAATTCTTTTGCAAGCATTTCTTCCTTTTTGAAATAGTAACGGTGATAGGGGCAGGGGATGATATCCAAACCGATAATGAATTCTGGTACCCAATCAATATTGATGATATTCTTCACGATACTAGCCATCTTGCCGGCAGCAATCTCAGCAATCACTGTTTTGGTAACATCTTTGCCATCTAGATAAACATGTAATCCAAATACCATATGGTTTAGGCCGGCAAAATCGATCCTTACTCTACCGGCATCCACGTCAAAGAGTTTAGCAACTCCCATTTCCATTCCGATAGGTACATTGCATAGACCAATTACTTTTTTATTTTTCCCATATCTCATCACTGCTTCCGTTATCATGCCTGATGGATTGGTAAAATTGATAAGCCAGGCATTCGGGCATAATTCTGCCATATCTTTATCAATATCCAGAATAATGGGGATTGTTCGTAAAGCCTTAAACATTCCGCCAGCACCATTGGTCTCCTGACCAATATAACCATGGCTTAACGGGATTCTTTCATCTTTTATTCTTGCCTCTAAGAGACCTACACGGAATTGGGTCGTTACAAAATCTGCATTAGGCAGTGCTTCTCTGCGCTGTAAAGTTGTATGGATTTCAATAGGAAGTCCTGCTTTCTGTACCATACGCCTTGCCAGATTTGCAACAATATCTAATTTTTCCTTGCCGGCTTCAATGTCTACCAGCCAGATTTCACCAACTGGCAATTCGCTATATCTGTTTATAAAGCCTTCAATAATTTCTGGTGTATAACTGGAGCCACCGCCGATTGTCACAATCTTTAATCCGCTCATCTATATTACCTCCTGCTAAATTGGAATGTATTTACTATAATTATCATATCCGCATATCATAAGGAGAGCAATTAGGATTAAGGCATACTGTATCAGTACAGTTTGGAGGACACAACAATGAAAGAGATCTATCAAACCATTATGACAGAGATCGAAGAAAATATTATACAGCGAAATTACAAAGGGAAAAAGAAATTGCCATCTGTTCGAGTATTAGCTGAAAAATATAAATGCAGTAAAGGCACAGTTGTTAAGGCGTATGAAACCTTGAAAGGGAAACATATGGTCTATTCCGTGCCCCAAAGTGGTTATTATACGGTTGAAAATATATTGAAAAATGAAGAACTCGATCATACTGTTATTGATTTCTCAACCGGCAATCCCCTGATTGGTGATCGGCATAGTCCTGATCTTAAACATTGCCTGGATAGAGCGGTTGATATTAGTAATAACTATTCGATTCGACGGCATTTATCCGGTACGGAATCACTGCGCAGTGTTATGGTGAAGTATCTTGCTGATTTTCAGGTATTTACCACAATGAATACGATTTTTATCAATTTAGGAGTGCAGCAAGCACTAAGTATTTTAACTCAGATGCCATTTCCTAATGGTAAAGAGCTCATCCTGATAGAGCAGCCGACGTACCGCTTTTTTATTGGTTTTTTAAAACACTGGGGGGCTAAGGTTAAAGGCATAAAACGCTCATGGGATGGCATTGATTTAAATGAACTTGAAAGTATTTTCAAAAAAGAAAATATAAAATTTTTTTATACCGTACCCCGTAATCATAATCCATTGGGAACTTCTTATAACACTATGCAAAGGAAACAAATAGCGGCATTAGCAGCTAAATATGATGTATATATTGTCGAGGATGATTATTTTGGTGATATATCTTTAGAGGAAAGATACGACCCCATTTATGCTTATGGTGATCATATTCATCATATTTACCTAAAAAGCTTTTCCAAAATAATTCCATGGTTTAGAATTGGCCTGGCAGTACTTCCCCTTCATTTAGTACCAGTCTTTGAAGAGCACACCTTATACTCCTATTATCATTCTTATTTTTCAGCTTCTCTCGTGTCACAGGCTACTTTAGAAATCTATATTCGCAGTAAATTGTTACATAAGTATGTAGCTTCTATTCGTAAAGAATTAGCTGAAAGACTTGCTTGCTTACGAAGTAATATACGGCATATGGAAAAGTATGATGTATTATGGATTGGTGGAGAAAGCGGTTTTTATTCTTATTTAAAACTTCCAGATCATATGAATGAAGAGCGTTTTATTACTGACTTACAAAAACAACATGTTTTAGTTACTGCCGGAAAGCTATATTATTTTGATCATTCCTATTATGAAAAAGGAATACGAATCAGTATTTCCCGTACGAATTACATTGATATACAAAAAGGTTTTGAAATTATCGGTACAATACTGAAAACTTATGCAAAGTAAGCTTGCAGACGAATTAAATGTCGTTATTTCTCTGTCTATTTTACGCAACTTACAAGTGTAATACAAAGCCAAATCAATTATTTGCAGGATTTTGTAAATAAAATCACGAAGTAAATTTGGAAATATTTAGATGTCGATATAAAAGTATTGAGATCATTTCGGACTTGAATCTAAGAAAGAAGGCCGGAGGTTGGGATGAAACGAATTGAAAGTGTATTTGTACTTGTAAAAACATTATGTGAAGAACAGTGTCAGGAAGAAGGAATAATATCAGGGGTATCTACAGATCAAATAGCCATTAATCTTGGCATTCAGCGGCCCAATGCTTCCAGCGATTTAAATCTGTTAGTAAAAGCAGGAAAATTAGAAAAAATCGAAGGAAAGCCAGTATTATATAAAACGATTGATTATTGTGAGAATGAAGATGAGGCAAATGAACGTTCTGTACTCGATGCGATTATTGGCGCAGATAAAAGTCTGAAAAATGCAATAAAACAAGCGAAAGCTGCTGTAAGATATCCGCCGCTGGGTTTGCACACCTTATTACTTGGCGAGACGGGTGTCGGTAAGTCCATGTTTGCCGAAACCATTTTTCGTTATGCTCAGGAAATTGGACGATTAGAGATGAATTCCCCTTTTATTGCTTTTAACTGTGCAGATTATGCGCATAATCCTCAGCTTTTATTAGCCCAGCTCTTTGGCGCAAAGAAGGGAAGCTATACGGGGGCGGAACGGGATCGAGTGGGGTTAGTGGAAAAAGCCAATGGCGGTATTCTCTTTTTAGACGAAGTTCATCGCTTATCACCAGAAGGTCAAGAAATGTTATTTTATCTTATTGATAAAGGACTTTTTCGCAGTATGGGCGAGGTTGAGGAATATAGAAAAGTAGAGGTACTCATCGTCTGTGCGACAACAGAAAATGCGGATTCTAGTTTATTAAGAACTTTTACCCGACGTATTCCCATGATTATTAAGCTGCCAGCGATTAGGGAGCGTACCATAAGTGAGCGCTGGGGGTTAATACAAACTTTTTTCAAACAAGAGGTACAATCGATTCATGTTCCAATCAGAGTCTCGTCAAATGCGTTAAAAGCATTTTTGTTATACGATTGTCCCAATAATATCGGACAATTAAAGAGCGATATTAAGCTTAGCTGTGCCAGGGCATTCTTAGATTATGTGGGTGGCAAGGATGAGATCTTAAGAGTTGGAAGTGAGGAATTACCAGAATACATCCTTAAAGGTTTTGTGAAGTATAAGGAGCATCGCGATGATTTTGATACCATTGGTTTGACTGAAGATATTATTTTTCAAGTCTCACAAGGTAAGAAGATCGATGTAAAATATAAGGATACGATTAGTATTTATGAAGTTCTAGAACAGAAAATTAAAAACCTTAGAACTAAAGGGATGAGTGAAAAAAATATTCAGCTTATTATGGGTTTAGATATTGATACTTATATTAAGCAGTACATGGCAAAGTTTCGGAAAGATAACTTAGAGGCATTGTACAAAATCGTTGACAGGAAAGTAGTGGATGTAACGCAGAAATTCTTACGGTATGCATCTAATAAAATTGGCAAGCAATTTAATGACAAAATCCTTTTTGGCATGTCAATACATATATCCAGTACTCTGGAACGAATTCGTGAAGGTAAAGAAATTTCTAATCCTCATTTGGCTGAAATAAAAAAATCTTATGCTACGGAGTTTGCAGCAGCGACTCACTTTGGCGTATTATTAAAAAATACCTTTGGCATACAGATACCGTTTGATGAGATCGGTTTCATTACCATGTTTATTGTTCTGGACGAATATATTGGCAATGACTATCCTGGCCGAGTGGGGGTGCTGGTTGCCATGCACGGCGTAAGTGCCGCTACCTCTATGGCCGAAGTAGCCAATCGCCTGTTAGGAGAAAAACATGCTGTTGGCTATGATATGCCACTTGAAAGGAAAACGGAAACAGCCTTAGCAGAAATTACCCAATTAGTAAAACAATGTAATGAGGGACAAGGGGTTATTATGCTGGTCGATATGGGATCGTTAGTAATGTTTGGCCATATGATTTATGAACAGACTGGAATTCCCATAAAAACCATTGAAATGACCAGTACACCCATGGTGCTGGAAGCAGCCCGCAAGGCATTAATGCGCGTGCCCCTAGATGATATTTATTATGCAGTTACGAATCTTAGTCCGTATATTGGCCGGATCTACTCTAATCCTCCTGAACTTAGCAACCAATTAAAAGATGATGTGATTGTGGTAGCTTGTATTACAGGCAAAGGGACAGCGATCAAACTCAAAAATATGATTGAGAAATCATTACAGGACAGGCAAATGAAAATCCACATTATACCTTTAGAAATAGGGAATAAAATTGATTTCAATGCTAAATTAATGAAGATACAGCAAGAGAAAAATTTACTTGCGATTGTAAGCAGTATAAAACCCCAAGATCATATAGCTCCCTATATATCTCCAAAACAATTAATGGAAGGCAGACTGGATGTTTTATTAACTGAAATATTTCACAGCGAAAATAGGGACTTGCCAAGTGAAAATCCCCTGGATGCAATGCAAAGCAGCGATGCTGCCCTGCTGGCATCTGAGGCAGAAGCTGCTGCTGGCGTAAATGTAGTATCTACCATAGAACGATTGACCTTTATGAAAGATATATTAAAGGAGCATGTCAGTATTGACGGCGAAAAGTTTATGGAAGCTTTCAAATTGTTTTATCTGGAACTGGCAAAAAATAATTTTTTTATTAGTGAAGATGCAAGTATTGGCCTGATTCTGCACTTAGCCTGTGCAATTGAGAAATTACTTATGGGGGAAGTAGCCGATCCTTCCAAGCATTGGGATTTATTAGATATGAATATTTATGAAGATAGTTACGCTGTTGTTGAAGCCGCGTTAAGACCTCTTGAAGAAAGTTTGCAAACCAAATTACCAGATAATGAATATTGCAATATTGTAATGCTGATACATTATACATAGTCCTTTTATTAGGAAATAAAAGGTAAAGGGGTGTTATTGCCTGGAACGGATTATTAAATATCTTGAAAAATATCTCCTGCCAATCGTAGGAAGAATTTCTGAACAAAAGCATTTACAAGCTTTGAGAGACGGAGTCGTAACAACCATTCCCCTATTGATAATTGGATCATTTTTTTTAATTTGCGCATTCCCGCCTATTGGATTTTTGGCTAGGCTTGTATCTCCTTATGTTCAAGACTTACTTACCGTAGTGAATGCAACTTTTGGCATAATGGGACTTGTAGCTGCATTCTCTATAGCATATTCCTTAGCAAGCTTATACCAAATAGATGCTTTGTCTTCTGGTGTTTTGGGTGTTTCTGCATTCATTCTTTCTTCACCTTTTAAAGATGGAAATATAGATTGCGGATTAATGGGCAGCAAAGGGTTATTTGTTGCTATGATTACCGGATTTCTAGTGGTCGAAGTGCAGCGGTTTATGATTAAAAAGAACATTATTATCCGTATGCCAAAAGAGGTCCCTCTTTCTGTAGGGCGTTCCTTTGCTGCATTGCTCCCGGGTTTTGTCATATTAAGCAGTGTTTTTCTGCTTAATATGATTTTAGCGGCCTGGGGGGGATTATCGGTTCCAGAAATCATCAATAAGATAGTCACAGCTCCTCTTCTCAATCTGGGGGGGACGCTTCCCGCAGTATTAATCACTGTATTTGCGGTTCAGCTGTTATGGTTTTTCGGCATACATGGACAGGCATTAATTGGCACAGGAATTATGGCGCCAATTTGGTTAGCTTTAACCCAGCAAAATGCTGCGGCTAAAATGGCAGGACAAGTAATTCCCAATATTATTTGCCAACAATTTGTTGATGCCTTTATACTTATCGGCGGCTCTGGTACTACACTTGCATTGGCCGCGTTATTAGTTACTGTTGTAAAATCAAATCAATTAAAAGCCTTAGGCAAGACCTCTATTCTACCTGGATTTTTTAATATTAATGAACCAATTATTTTTGGCATGCCCATTGTAATGAATCCTATTATGATCATTCCCTTTATTATTGCACCGCTGCTTTGCGTTATTACTACCTTTATATTTATGGCTTCTGGAATCGTAGAGAAACCCTATGCATTGGCACCTTGGACAACACCTGCCTTTATTAGTGGCTACCTAGTAACTGGCGACTGGAAGGGGGCGGCACTTCAGTTGTTAAATTTTTTCCTCGCTGGTATTACTTATTATCCTTTCTTAAAAATATGGGACAAGGCTAAAATAAAAGAAGAGCAGCAGCAAGCTATTGGTGAGTAGAATAATTTTCATTATAAATGGATCTGCTTACTGCAGGTCTTGCAGAAAGTCCTATTATGTTAGGAGTGAATTGTCAGAAATAAATGATACAATGATGAATACAAGGAGGTTCATATGAATATTCTGCTAGTATGTGCATCCGGCATGTCTACAGGACTCCTGGTGAACAAGATGTGCGCGGAAGGAGAAAAGCGAAACCTGTCAAATCTAGAAGTATTTGCTTGTTCTGTTGACGATATGCAGAAATATATAAATAATTATGATGTAGTACTAGTTGCACCGCAAATTCGCTATAAAGAGAAATATATTAGTACTTTAGCTAGTTCTAAGAATAAGGCATATGCTTTTATTGATGGAGTTAGCTACGGGCGGGTTGATGGCAGCAGCGTCCTGAATCAGGCACTTAGTTTAATGAAAGTATAGTTGGAGTTTGGGGAGGTAAAAAGTGGAAACGGAACAAATTGTTTTTACCCTTATTTTGCACGCGGGAAATGCACGGAGTTATTGTTTTGAGGCATTGGCTTTGGCAAGGGCAGGGAAAGATAAAGAGGCCTCAGAACGTCTTGCAGAAGCTACGGCAGAACTTCAAAAAGCGCACAGCATGCAAACCAGTTTGCTGCAAGCAGCAGCAAAAGGGGAAAAACGAGAGATTAGCTTACTTATCGTACATGCTCAGGATCATCTAATGAATGCTTTGTTAGCAAGGGATCTGATTAAGGAAATGATTGGCATGATACAAGATCGCTTATCCTAGCATAAGAATCAGTGAAGCAGATAACTTGAATGCCGCTTCGGAGCTTTTGCTTATTAAGTGATCCGATGAAAATAAATTATAATGAATAAAATTCCTGTAGAGCCAATCAGCCATGCAGGAATTTTGTATTTTTTACTGATAAGAGTAAAGAAATATATACTGTACATTTTTTTTCGTTACGGCACTCTATGGTATAACGCTGGTGACTTCGAGAGGTTCTAAGAAGATTGAAAGGATGAATCATTGACAAGTTAAGGAATTTTTATACTTAGTTAGTCTTGTTCACAAAGGTTTCTATGATGCGTTTCATATATGTAACCATAGATTTTTCTAGGTCATACTCTCCATCGTATAAGCACCAATTATATACCACGCCTCTGGCAGCGATAAATAAGTACTCAGTAATTTCCTCTGGGGTAAGATCTTTTACTAGTTGGTTTGTTTCTTGCCCTTTTTGTATGATTTCTTGTAATAAGACCTGCATGTACCTATTTTTAGCAATAAATAGCTTATTGTGAGAAGTGTACAATTGTTTAGTCGTATCAATCCCTGATTTAATGTTGTATCTAGCATAATTCCTAAAATATTCTAAGATCTGCTCAACAGAATAGATACTGTCAAGGTTGTTTGCTACTTCATTACGAAAATAATCATCCCCTCTTTTATATATTTCAATTAAAATGTCATTCTTAGATTTAAAATAATTATAAAAGGATCCTATTGAAACGTGAGCTTTTTTGCAGATATCTTCTATTTTAATATTGTCATATCCTTTACTATCAATAAGTTCAAGTGCAATTTTGTATAGTTTGTTCTTTGTATTGAGTGCTTGTTGCTGCCTGCTATTCAAATTATTTTTATCCATCCAAATCTCCTTACTATTATTAAAATCTTATCTCACTGCTGCGGCAACCCATAAAGGATACCGTTCTTTTTATTATGCTTTTTGTAATTGAATTCGACAGAACCAGAATGAAATCCTTGATGTAAAATCTTTGGGTGATAAATGAGGTAGTCACTCTGCTTCTAAAACAGAAATTTATTTTATTGTATGATTGACAAAGTTAGTAGTTAATTATAAAATCAAAACATCTTAGTGAATTGGTTCACTGAATTGATTCGTTAAAAAATAAAGGGGTGAGAGATAATGAAAAAACAGCATGAAATCTTATTTGATAAAATGAAGATTGGTTCACTTGAATTAAAAAATCGTTTTGTAATGTGTCCAATGGGACCAGGGGGCATGTGTGATGATGATGGTAGTTTTACCGAAAATGGCAGACAATATTATATTGAGCGTGCAAAGGGGGGAACTGGGCTAATCATCACTGGTACAGTACTTGTTGAAGAGAAAGCAGAAGCAAAAACAGGTCACTTTCCTTATCCCCAACGAAATCCGCTGAAATTTGTAGAAACAAGCAGACTTATGAATAAAGAAATTCATAAACATGGTGCTAAAATATTTGCGCAACTTACGGCAGGTTTTGGCCGAGTAGGCCTTCCTGGCATCAATACATTTCTAGAGAAATCGGTAGGTCCTTCCGCCATTCCCCATCGCTGGGCACCAGAACATATTGTTCGCCCTCTCACTGTTGAAGAAATAAAATCCATTGTCAGGAGTTTTGGAGTAGTATCGAAGATTATTAAAGACGCTGACTATGATGGTGTTGAAATTCATGCAGTTCACGAAGGCTATTTATTAGATCAATTTAGTACCGCTTTTTGGAATCAACGTACCGATGAATATGGTGGCAGTTTAGAAAATAGACTGCGTTTTGCCATAGAAATTGTGAAAGAGATCAAAGAAGCTTGCGGTACCGACTTTCCTGTAATACTACGTTACTCGACCAAACACTTTATCAAGGATTATAGACAAGGAGCGGTTCCGGGAGAAAATTTTGCAGAAAAAGGCAGAGATTTAGAGGAAGGATTAGAAATCGCCAAAATTTTAGAAGCAGCCGGATATGATGCATTTAATGCTGATTTAGGAAGTTATGACTCTTGGTATTGGCCTCATCCACCAATGTATCAGCCGAAAGGATTATATTTACCATATAATGAAAAACTAAAGAAAGTACTTAAGGTACCAGTAATCACGGCTGGACGTATGGATGACCCTGATATGGCAAGTGATGCTGTGCGCTCTGGAAAAACTGACTTTATTGGTTTGGCTCGTCCATTACTTGCTGATCCAGCATTACCCCATAAGCTAGAAGCTGGAGAATATGATGATATCCGCACTTGTCTGTCATGTCAGGATGCTTGTATCGGAGGCCTTGAACATAGAGGTATATTATCTTGTACTTTAAACCCGACAGTAGGACATGAAAAGGAATGGAGTCTGCAAGAAACTAAGAAGAAAAAGAAGATCATGGTGATTGGTGGCGGCGTAGCCGGGTTAGAATTTGCCAGAGTAGCAGGTATCAGAGGCCATAAAGTCATTGTTTATGAAAAATCAGATAAATTAGGAGGAAACTTAAATCCGGGAGGTGCCCCTGCATTTAAGGAAGATGACCATACATTGATCCGTTGGTATACACATCAATTAAACAAATTAGGGATCGAAATCAATCTGGGAGTAGAAGTTAGTGCAGATGCAATCAAAAAAGTTAATCCAGATGAAGTAATCGTAGCAACCGGTTCTAAACCAAAGGTTTTTCAGGTGAAAAATGGTAAAATGAATGAAAATGTATTAGTGGCACAGGATGTTTTAAATGGTGTGCGTGATGCTGGTCATAGCACCATAATTGTTGGCGGAGGACTTGTTGGCTGTGAATTAGCACTTGATTTGCTTTACAAAGGTAAAAAGGTTGCTATTGTGGAAGCCTTACCCGAGCTATTGGCATCGGGGCTTAAATTATGCTCAGCTAATTCAAGTATGCTTAAGGATTTAGTGAAATTTCATGGAGCAAACATCTTTACTAATACAAAACTGGTTCGGATGAGTGAAAAAGGTGTAATAATTGCAAATGAAGATAACGAAATGGAAGTAGAAGCAGATACTCTTATATTAGCAGTTGGATATTATGAGAATAATGATTTATATGAAGAAATTAAAAATAGTAAGTATCCAGTTCATATCCTAGGTGATGCCAAAAAGGTACGAAATATTCAAAATGCAGTTTGGGAAGCATTTGAGTTAGCTAGGAATATCTAATAGAGCTATATTAAAAAGAATGTTGGTTTTGGCATAACCTTTTTAATCCTGTCCTACTCATTCTGTATTATCTGTACGATTAAAATATTATCCTTTGGGGAAATAAATTCATATATGTTAAAAATGCTTCCAGCATTATGCTGAAAGCATTTTTTTATGTTGAATTCTAACCTCGATAAAAGGGACGGCAAATATAGCTTCCAGCAGGACCACAGTTCGGCTGATAGCCCGGATTACAGGACGGGTGACAAAGAGGAGCACATGTGGGAAAACAGTTGGGACTGCAGCTACCTTTCTGTCTATCATCTTTTTGATCTTTCCAATTTGTAATTTCTGGATTACTCCAGGAATTTTTACGGTACTCATTTCCCATGTTAGATATCTCCTGGCAATATATATTATACAATATGCGAGATCAGTAATTTTGGTTACCATAAGTATAATTAATTTGCACCTCCTCTTGTAGAAGATGGGAGTCTTATACCATCAATTTAATATATCTTTTAATAACTTGCAGGATTTTAGCTAAAAATGGTAAATATACTCATTATTGTAATTTTATGTTTGGCAAAATTAGACACATTTCAAAAATTAGGGATTAGGAGGAAACAGTAGAGTGCAAAAAAGAAATATGATTTTCACAATACTCTTAGCTCTTGTTTTAGTCTTAGGAGGCTGCACGGGTAGCTCCTATAAAACAACAATCAACAATGTGAAATACCCAGATAAACCGATTACTGTAATCGTACCTTTTAGTGTGGGAGGAGGTATTGATTTAACGGCTCGCGCACTAGAAAAATTCGCTCCTAAATATTTGGGACAGCCATTTTTGGTGGTGAATAAGCCAGGAGGAGCAGGTGCTACTGGCTGGAATGAATTGTCTGGCGCAAAGCCAGATGGTTACACTGTTGGTATGACGACCACTGATATGTTATTATTATCATCCTATGGACCGACTAAATATAATTATCCAACGGCATTAGATCCCATTGGACAGGTTGCATTATTACCCATGGTAATGGCAGTTCAAGCTGATCAGCCCTGGCAGAACGTCGATGAATTAGTTCAATATGCTAGACAGCACCCTGGGAAACTAAAGTTTGCTCACACCGGTGTAGGCTCCTTTCCTCATTTACTAGGTGAAATGTTAGGATTAGCAGCTGGTATTGAGGTCGAGCAAGTTCCTTTCACAGGAGCAGGAGAGGTAACGGCAGCTTTATTGGGAGGACATGTTCAATTCATCATTGTTAATCCTATGTCAGTTAAAGAGCATGTAAAAAATGGAACAGTAAGAGTTCTTGCAGTGACAAGTGAACAGCGGATGAGTGATCCCGTATTTTCTCAAGTTCCAACCTTTAAAGAACAGGGGCTTGATATTGTTTTAAACAATCGTTTTGCTGTTGCAGCACCTAAAGAAATGCCTGTTGATGTGAAAAATAAGTTGGCTGAAGGGCTCAAAGCGATTATTATTGATCCTGAGTTCATAAGAAATATGACGAATGGTGGGCTGCAAGTTGAATATTTAGGACCAAAAGAATTACAGGACAAATGGCTGTCTGATAATGAGAAACTCACCCAGATATTAAAAGAAACGGATGTATTGAATAAAATAAAAGCACAGAAGAAGTGATTAAATGCAAGGCTCATTTGAAAGAATTCGGCCTTTGGAAATCAGCATCTTTTGGACAACAGAGTGCAATATCCATACGGAACAAAACGTTAGGGACAGGAGGTATTGCAGAGTGCTAAGAAATAGTATGCTTTTTGTAATTTTTTTAGCTTTCATTTTGGTAATGGGAGGTTGTACTTCAAATAAAATGACAATTGCCAATGTAAAGTATCCTGATAAACCTATTACTGTAATTGTACCCTTTAGTGTGGGGGGAGGTCTGGACTTGACAGCCCGATCCTTAGAAAAACTGGCACTTAAATATTTAGAGCAGCCACTGGTAGTGGTGAATAAGCCAGGGGGAGCAGGTGCTATTGGTTGGAATGAATTGTCGGGATCAAATCCCGATGGTTATAATATTGGGATCACTAGCATTGATATGTTATTATTACCATCATATGGGCCAACTAAATATAATTATCTTACAGCATTAGAACCGATTGCTCAAATTACATCATTGCCTATGGTAATGGCGGTTCAAACTGACCAGCCCTGGCAAACTGTTGATGATCTGGTTCAATATGCTAGAAATCATCCAGGGCAACTAAAATTTGCACATACTGGTATAGGTACTTTTCCTCATTTACTGGGTGAAATGTTTGGATTAGCGACTGGTACAGCAATTGAGCAAGTTCCTTTTATGGGATCGGGGGAAGTAACTGCTGCTTTATTAGGAGGGCATGTTCAATTCATTATTGTTAATCCAATGTCAGTTAAAGAGCATGTTAAAAATGGGACAATAAGAGTTCTAGCTGTGACCAGCGAACATCGAATGTCAGATCCTGTTTTTGCTCAGGTACCAACATTTAAAGAACAAGGAATTGATATTGTACTAACAAATTGGTTTGGTGTTGCGGCTCCTAAAGAAATGCCAGATCATGTGAAAAATAAGCTGGCAAAAGGGTTTAAGGCAATTGTGAACGATCCTGATTTCATACAGAATATGACCAATGCTGGGCTGCAAGTTGAATATCTAGGACCAAAAGAATCACAATACAAATGGTTATCTGATAACGAGAAACTTAACAAAATATTAAAAGAAACAGATGTTTTGGATAAAATTAAACAACAAAAGAAATAAGAGAAATTTATTATAAGCAAAATTCATTCCTTGCCATAGTCATCAGCTTTGTTTATAGTTGGGAGTAACCGTTGGAGGAACATGGTCATTCGTAGAAATTCTATAGCCTTTGGGGCAGAGAGTACAATTTAGATATCTACCATAAAAAAGTATCGGCATAATGCTGATGCTTTTTTTATATACTAGGTTTGGATGAAAAAGTTGATAGCTGGCTAAATATGATCTTAATATAGATACAATTATACTTATTGCTGAATTCAAGAGAAATATGATTTTTACATAAAGATTAGGACTGTGATACCATAATAGTAAAGGAGGTGTTGCATTGGGCAGAAGTACGTGCCGTTGTGGAAGTACTACGTTTGAGACGGTGGATATTACACCAGTTGAAATGGTGGATAAAACCTTTTTTACTCGATGTGCCAAATGTGGTTTAGTCGTAGTTGGTTCTAAGAGTTCATCTAAAAATAAAAGCACCTCGAAATACTCCGTACTACATCTTGTGCATGATGTGAACATGAAAAATAAGTAATAAAAAAGACTTGGCTAGATGGAGTTTTAAACTCTACCCGAGCCAAGTTTCATTATTCAGAGATTTAAAAATTTAATTAAATGCTACAGATTAGGTGAAAATTTATATCTTGTCTACAGCATTAAAAACAATTATAAATCGAGTTCCCTTACCTTCTTCCGATTGTACCTCGATAATTCCATTATGTCGTCTCACAATACCTGCACAAACCGAAAGCCCTAACCCAGTGCCGTCTTCCTTTGTAGTGAAGAATGGGTCAAATATTTTCTCCTGATTTTCTTTACCAATTCCGCAGCCGCAGTCTGCAACACATAAGGAAACTATATCACCTTCAACGATACTTTCAATAATAAGCGTTCCGTGCTGGTTCATAGCTTCAATGCCGTTCCTTACAAGATTTAAAAGTAATTGTTTTATTTCTTTTTCATTCAATAAAAGGTGAGGCAATCCTTCGGCTAGATTTACTTTCAACTCGATGCCCCGCTCCATTGCATCAGTTGCTATAAGTGGAATAATTCCTTTTATAATAGCATTTAAATCTTGTTTTTTATCCTCTACTAGCTTGTTTCTCGCCAAAGAAAGAAAATCAGTAATAATTTGCTCAATTCGTTCTAACTCGCTCAAAACAATAGAAAACTGTTCTACCATACTGTCTGAAACATTTTTACTGAGAAATTGCAAATAGCCTTTTATAACTGTCATAGGATTTCTGATTTCATGGGCAACTCCAGCTGCCATTTCTCCTACCAGATTCAGACGATCAAGTTTAGTGATATCTTCCTTAAGCTTTTCATATTCTGTAATATCATGGATAATTGTCATTGCACCAATAATCATATTTTGGTAATTGCGAAGTGGAATTGCATTCAGTAAATAACAATTACCATAAGCGTTCTTTAGATAATAATCCAATGTTTCTACGCCATTTAACGCTTGCTTGCAAGGTGAATTTTCCCAATTAAATCCTAATGCTTCTAAAAGGTATCGACCTGACTTACCGAGAAATTCTTCTTTTTTGAAATTTGATATGCGTTCGCGATGCGCTTTATTTAATGCGATAACATTACCTTTATTATCATACAAAACAATCCCCAAAGGGCATAATTCAATTAACTGGTTTAGCTTTTTATTTTCGGTTAAATATTGGTTGAACAGTTCCTGCTGTTTTTCCTGATCTTTTTCTTTAAAGAATTCATGATCACTGGTTTGATCCTTTTTTTCTGATACAGTTAGAAAGTCTTTGCTAATTTGTACTTCATTCAATGTGTTGATAATCACAGATTCATTGAATTCATGCGCTGAATGTTCATTGATAATTTTATATTGTTTTCCAATAAGGTCAGCCTGGTTAGAGAAGGGGATTTCTGATAAATTGGTCTCAGTAATATCCGTAACATTGCACATAACCGCTTCAATATCTCCGCTAGGTGTAGAAATCGGACTTAGCAAATATTCAAAATAGTGTTGCCACCCATCTATATTAGAAGTGCCTATATAGTTATCATATATAACGGTTCCCGTATTAAATGCCTCTTCTATTTTCGGGTCCAATCGCTCAAAATCATCAGTTGGTAAGTCAGTAGGAAGCTTTCTCCAATTATTACCGATCATATCAGCTGGTTTTAGCCCGAAGTATTTTGCTCCCATTTCACTCACATAGAGATACTTTAAGTCTTTACTTATAATAAACTTAAAGTTAAGCTGTGGCTGCAAATTAGATTTGTTAATGATAATTTCTTTTAACTGTTTATCAGTCAATGTTAACCTTTTGATTAGCTCTTGCAGTAACATAAGAAACCTCCAAATATTATACTAGTGCAAAACTTATACAAGTAACTAAAGAATTTCATTCAACAATATAAGTATTGTTGAATGTAATTAATGGAAACAAATATAAATTAAGCGCCTCATTTGATAAGCAGTGATTATGATTAAAAATTGCCTCCAAAACAAAGCATGTGGCTTTCTAAGCGGTGTCTGTATGTTACAAAGTTGCATTGCTAAATTGATTTCCAAATATACTTTGAAAAAACTCATTCTACCATTATTGGAGAAAATTACTCATAATACAGGAGTGGTGGAAGGGTGTTTACATTCCATCAATCCTGTATTTCTTAAGAATAGATAGTACCTTATCCAGTTATTGTCTTATATAGGATGTGAGGCATGTTGGTGTTGTCTTGGTTTGAAACTCTGTGATGTGGATGTCTCCGTATGCTTCTGAATTTATAGGACTTAAGGCAGCAGCAGCCTCTTTGCATTCATAAAAATCAAAATATTTTTGGTGCTGCTTGTTAAATCGAACGTTAATAATGCCTTTGTAGATGAGATCAACAATGTAATCCTTATGAGCAAGTTCTTCTAAAACTAGTTCTTCTTCAGCGATTCTTTCCAAAACCTTATATACATTTTCATCTATTAAATATTCACTGTAAAATTGATTTTTAGAATATAAAAAGAACTTCTTATCATTATTATTAAAAGAGTAGTCAACTTTTACATTTAGATCATCAGATAAAGATAGATGTAACTTTTCCCATGCCACTGAATGCAGCATATCAATTTGTTCGAAATATTCGGTTACTTTCTGATTAATTCCTTGGGTAGGGTTATAAATTGACTTTGAATAAAAACTATTGCCGCCTTTTTTTATTAAAATGTATCCAAAGTTTATCGACGATATACTTGAACTGTTAAAATTCTGTATCCATAGATCCAATTCATCATTGTACTGCTCAATTGTCTGCTTAAAAGGATAATGACAGTGGGGTATAGAAAATAAAACATCATTTCTGTCAGCAGTAGTCAGTATTAACTTGTCAGCCTTGGCTGCTCCCCACCATCGGTTTAATTTTTCCTTATACTGATGAACATTGACTAAATCAGTAACAATAAAAAGATTTCCTGCATCGCTCAGGTGTATAGCAGCATTTTTGATAATTGCTTCTAATATTTTCTCGCCATTATTGCCTCCGTCTCTAAAGTCTAGACTCTTATCGGGGCTCGGTACAAAAGGTGGGTTGGCTAAAATAGTATCAAATTTTTCATTGCCGATAGGAATGTAGAGATTACCCTCAATAAACTTTATATTGGAGACCCCATTTAGCTGTGCATTAAATCTGGCAAAACGTATAGCTCGTGGATTAATATCTATCCCAACGACTCTCTTTGAATAACAGCTCGCTGTAATTGCCTGAATGCCGGAACCTGTACATAGATCAAGTGTATTTCTGGATAAGTACCTTGGTACTGTATGTACCAAACCTAAACTATCCATCCCAATATACATAACCGGGTTTTCTTGAATCATGTCTTCTTCATAGAACATATATCGATGATCGGTAGCAATAAAAAACTCATTAACACAGTAGATATCAACTCTTGAGGCAAATAGATTTCCTCTGGAAATAATGATTCCTAAGTTGTAAAGTGCCTGGAAACAATAATCCCCGAGTATTTCTACAATTCTTTCTTTCTTTAAGGAATAGCGCAGCAAAAACAGCCTTAACAAGTCTTCCAGTTTTCCCTGACCAAGTTTGTGATTATTATAGTAATGAATATAAGTTGGCTCGATACTTTGAAGAGTTTCAACCTCAAGTAATTTACAGATGTTGCTTTCTGAATAGCCATACATTGTAAGTTTATCATTAAACTGTTTTAGTGCATTGTATAAACAAAAAGACTCATCGGTAAACTGTCCTAGCGTAATACCTGTAAAATTAATATTGGTACTGTCGTTTTCTGTTCTAGGCATCTTATAGGGCAGATTGTATCTTTTGAGTTGCTTTGATGCCCATGCTAATTTGTCCCAGAACGCTTTTTCAGATAAATGTAACTCTAGTCTCAATTCCTCAAGCGCGGCTTCTGTGCCTTTATAGCAAAGCATGATTAGGCGCACTTCTTCATATGTATAATACTTTGTAGGAATTAGACCGGTTAAATCTCTTATTTCGGACGTTCCCAGTGGATCCAATAAAAGTATCAGGTCTTTACTTAATTGTGCTGAAAAATGATTGCCCAGTGGATTATTAGCAAAAAGGATCGATGTTTCTTTATATATTGCTCCTTGGGAGGATATCCTTTTTAATTCATCTGTTGTCCAAAATGAGTTTTCCGTATTGCCAAAGAAAATTGCTTCATCCAGCTTTTTCATTAAATCAGTAACAACAATTCTTTTCTCTGCTAAGCCATGAGGATAATCAGGTTCCTGCAATTGTACTAGATGCTCTTCGTAACTTAATACAGGCGAGTGCCTTTTCCTTATCCAATAATCTTCAAGGCTAAGAAAATCGATATCTGTTGAAAGGAAGGTGCTGATTGCTTCTTCCGGTGTTTCAATAATTGGTTGACCGGCTATATTAAAGCTTGTATTTAAAATAACAGGACAACTGTCTCTTTCTTTAACCATGTTGTAACATAAATCATAAAAAAAAGGATTTTGTTCTGAGGTAACTGTCTGTACTCTACCTGTACCATCATGGTGAGTAACTGAAGGTATTTGATTATGGTATTCTTTTTTGATATTAGAAACTAAAAGCATAAATGGGCTTGCTGCAGCTTGTTCAAATATTGTAGAAATCTGCTCTAAAGGTATTACTGGTGCAAACGGTCTAAATGCTTCTCTAAATTTTACTCTATAATTTACAATATCTTTCATCCTTTTAAAGGTTGGATCAGCAATGATTGATCTATGGCCTAAAGCCCTGGGGCCAAATTCTGATCCACCTTCAAACCTTGCAATGATATTCCCTTTTGACATCTGAGCTGCACAGGTTGAAACCATTTTCTGATAAGGAAGCTTTTCTACAATGATTTCATTTGTGAACATATGGATAGCTGATTCGATTTCATCTTGAGTATAAGCTCTACCAAGGTCTGCTTTTTCTAATTTTGAGCGAAGTTTACCCTTTTCAATATTATGATATGCCCAAAGGGCATTCCCTGCGGCGATCCCTGCATCCCCGGCTGCAGGGAAAACAAAGATATCATCTAAATGAAGCTCTGTTAAAAGCTTATAATTGATGACTGAATTTAAAGCCACTCCTCCCGCGCAGCAAAGTTTCCTGCAGTTCGTCTGTTCAGCAGCAAGTGTGACAATATGTAACAATGCCCTTTCCAGCTCTGATTGGATCTTATATGCCAAGTCCACAATATATGGTCTAAGATACGCCTTTCCTTTACCATCATCATATAATTTTTTCAGTGCTTCCACTTCAAGAAACAAGTCATATGCAGAAATATCAATACTGTAACTTGCTGGTTTAGTATGCAGCCATTCGTGCCATAGATCACAATACGTGCCATAGGGAGCCAATCCCATGAGTTTTCCTGCTTCTGGTATTGCCAGATTTTCTCCTATGTTGGTTGAAAAACCGGCTAGTTTTGTAATAAATTCATAGATAAATCCAAGGGTGGAGAGAGAGGCCAAATATGCTTTTACCTTTTCACTGTGCAATAATTTAATATCGTTTTCTTTTGCAATATACAAGCTGTATGATTCCGTCAGTCCCTCTTTGTCTGTACTGCCTGAAGCATCGACAACAAGAATAATTGCTTCATCAAAGCCGGATGGCCAGTAAGCTGAATATGCATGAGATAAATGATGACTTGGAATCATGTAAATTTTATCAGATAATTCTTTTGGAAAGATTCTTTGCAAGATATCTCTTGAATAGTCTATCCCTGGCATATTTGCCGTAATACTGGAAAGATCATTGATTCCTATATTGTATTTTCGCAGGCAATATTGAATTGCTTCATGAGGAATCTGAATGTTTTTACAATCTCCTAATGATTGGTGCAAGAAACCGATACTGTTTTTGGTCCTATCCAGTCGTTCCTGCTGTATTGCGATTTCTATTTTCCCATTTTTTACGATTGCTGCTGAGCGGTCATGTCCGAGGTTAATTCCTAAATGGTACATTGATTCATTTGAATTCGCCATAAATCATTCCTCCCAGTAAATTGTATCAGTTCGTTGCCATAAATTAGCCAATGCCTGTCGTATTTAGCATAATATTAGCTTTTCCAGAGTATGGCATGCAGGTCGCAGGCAGAATAAGTACTGATACTTTTAAAGTTGTATTAAGTGGATATTAAGTATATAAATGTAATAATAGGATTTTATTGTAAAAAATTCGTCAGACTTCTTGTTTTTCCTTCAAAAAAAATGATAAAAGTATTTTTTTCCAACATTACATTCCATTCTTTGCCAGCTATCTAGATAATCCTTCGAGGATGGGTTAATTTTAATTCTGTAGGATAATCGATATTATCAGCAGGGAGGTTGCAAAGAAACAAAGATTTATAAAGAGTAGTAAAAATAATTTGAAAGAAGCAGGAATTAGATCTATTTTTGCAGAAAAAACATTTGTTTGTATATCCGACAAACAAATTAATATATATTAATAAATAGTATTATAAAAATAAATAGACGGGATAGGGTAACTATGATAACTGCTGATCAATTATTGGTGAAACAAATTAATAAAGCGATAACTTTAAATACTATATACAAGAAGAAACCTATTTCCAGAGCGGAGATAGCGAAGGTTACCGGTTTAAATAAATCTACCGTTTCTGCCTTAGTCGATGAATTGCTGGCAGAAGAACTTATTTTGGAAACTGGAACAGGTGAATCTCAGGGAGGGCGAAAGCCAGTACATCTTTCCATTAATAAAGAAGTAGGCAATATTATCGGAATAGATCTTGGTGTAAATTATATATTGAGTGTACTAACAAATTTTGCCGGAGAAATAATCTGGGAAAAGCGTATTAGCTTAAAAAAGAACTATGATACTTCATTGCAAAGAATTAACGACCTCTTTAATTTAATACAGGAAACAATTGATCATGTACCACCTTCTGTGCGTGGTGTGATTGGAGTTGGTATTGGGGTTCCTGGCATTGTGAATTATGAACAGGGCCATATTTTATCAGCACCTAATTTATGCTGGACAGACGTTAAACTGAAAGAGATTGTTGAAACCAGATTTCAAATTCCAGTATTTATTGATAATGAGGCAAATGCAGGAGCTATTGGTGAAAAGTGGTTTGGTTCAGGCAAAAAAGCTACGGATTTATTATATGTCAGTGCCGGAACTGGCATTGGTGCCGGTATTGTTATTAACAATGAACTATATCGAGGCTCACAGGGATTGGCTGGAGAAATTGGTCATATGACAGTCGAGTTAAATGGCATTTCTTGTTCTTGTGGAAATCATGGGTGCTGGGAAGAATATGCGTCTGAAAAAGCATTATTTCGCCATATGCAAAATAATGCCTCAATTGAGTCACTAAGTGTTTTTGACCTCATAGAGTCAGCTATCGGAGGAGATCATCCGGCTCAAGAAGGATTTAAATATGTTGGAAAGTATCTAGGAATCGGGGTAGCAAATCTAATAAATGCATTTAATCCTGAAATTGTAATTATCGGTAATACGTTACCCTTAGTTGGTGATATTCTCATGGACGAACTTCGTGAAGAAGTTGCACGGCGCTGTTTTGCTTCTAAGTATTATTCACTAAAAATACTTTCATCTGAGCTTAATATGCATGCCTGTGCAATGGGGGCTGCGGCATTGGTTATTTCAAGGCTTTATGCTTCACCAGTATTATAGCTATATTCTTTGAATAAGGTAATTCCTTACGCAGGCAGCAGGATATCATCATTTTAAGGATCGATAACTAAAAAATTATTCTAAAAAGGGTAATTCTTTGCAGGAGATTAGAAAACAATATTGAATTAGTTTATCCATACAACAAACTAATTTTTAATCTACTTAGTTTGTACAATCAACAAATTAAGTAGATTTATAAGAGAATTTAACGTAAAAGGAAGAATGGAGGAATAATATGGCCATTTTTTTAGGTATTGATCTTGGGACATCGTCGGTAAAGTTATTGTTAATGAATGAAGAAGGAAACGTAATTCAAACAGTGTCTAAAGATTATCCTGTATATTATCCTAAACCCGGCTGGGCTGAGCAAAATCCTGAAGACTGGTGGCAAGCTACTAAGGAGGGGATTCAGGAAATAGTAGAAACTTCCAATGAAATCGGAAAAGAAATAAGCAGCATCGGTCTTAGTGGACAAATGCATGGTCTGGTACTGCTGGATCAAGATAATCAGGTTCTTATGCCGGCATTGTTATGGTGTGACCAGAGGACGTCTGCGGAGTGTGATTATATTACAGAACAATTAGGAGAAAAATTATCCGAATATACTGGCAATAAAGCGCTTACTGGCTTTACAGCCCCAAAGGTGCTATGGGTTAAACAGAATTGTCCTGAGATATATGAAAAAATAAGGCACGTTTTACTGCCGAAAGATTACATACGTTTCCAATTAACTGGAGAATATGCAACTGATGTATCGGATGCTTCCGGAACCTTGTTTTTTGATGTTGCCAGGCGATGCTGGTCTCCAGAGATGTTGCAGTTATTAGGCTTGAGTGAGGAGGTTTTACCAAAATGTTATGAATCTTTTCAGGTGACTGGCAAGGTTAGCGAGGCGGCAGCCTGCTTAACTGGACTGCACACCGGAATTGCTGTAGTTGGGGGCGGTGGTGATCAAGCTTGCGGTGCTGTAGGGACCGGTGTGGTATCGGCAGGTATCGCATCGGTAGCATTAGGAACTTCTGGAGTTGTATTTGCTTGTCAGGAACATTATTCTGTTGATGGTCAGAATCGCCTTCACTCTTTTTGCCATGCCAATGGCAAGTGGCACGTTATGGGAGTCATGTTGTCGGCAGCTGCTTGTTTAAAATGGTGGGTAGAAGAGGTTTGTCAGTTAGGAGATGAGGGCTATGTGACTTTATTGGCAGAAGCGTCAGAGATCCCTGCCGGCAGTGAAGGTTTACTCTTTCTTCCCTATCTAATGGGTGAACGTACACCACATAGCGATCCTTATGCCAGAGGTGCTTTTATCGGTTTAAATATGTCTCATAAACGTGGACATATGACAAGAGCAATTTTGGAAGGAGTTAGCTTTGGCCTGCGTGATTCTCTGGAAATTACTCGTGAGCAAAAAATGCCAATTACAGCTGTAAGAGTAAGTGGGGGTGGTGCTAAAAGTATCTTATGGCGACAAATTCTAGCTGATATTCTTAATTTATCAGTCGACATCGTTAACTCAGTGGAAGGACCAGCCTTTGGGGCTGCCATTTTAGCAGCTGTGGGAGCTGAGGAATTTGCTGATGTGGAGGAAGCCTGCAGTACTATGGTGCAAGTTGTAGCCAGTACCCAGCCTAATTCATTAAATGCGGAGAAATATACTATCGTATATCAAACATACCGCAGCCTGTATGGGACACTTAAAGATACCTTTCAAACATTACATACGACTGCTTAAAATAAGATCAATGAAGGTGGGGAGTTTTCTTGTAAGTGAGCTTTAAGAAAATAATTTTAATCATAAAGGGATGGAGGAATCAATATGCAATATTTTTCAAATATAGATAAGATTCTCTTTGAGGGGGCGAAATCAAAAAATCCCCTGGCTTTTAAATACTATAATCCAGAAGAAGTAATAGCAGGGAAAACAATGGAAGAGCAGTTACGTTTCTCTGTTGCCTATTGGCATACGTTTACTGCCGATGGTTCTGATCCTTTTGGAACGGGAACGATGATCCGGCCATGGGATCAATACCAGGGGATGGATAAGGCAAAGGCGCGACTGCAAGCTGCCTTTGAATTTTTCGAAAAACTCAATGTTCCGTTTTTTGCGTTTCATGATCGTGATATTGCTCCAGAGGGAAGTACACTGCAAGAGACAAATGGAAATCTAGATCAGATCGTTGCCCTGATGAAAGAATATATGAAAACAAGCAAAACCAAATTGCTTTGGAATACAGCCAATCTTTTTTCTCATCCACGCTTTGTCCATGGAGCAGCGACAACTTGTAATGCTGATGTGTTTGCCTACAGTGCGGCTCAAGTAAAAAAAGGCCTGGAAGTGGCCAAAGAATTAGGTGCAGAAAATTATGTATTCTGGGGTGGCAGAGAGGGATATGAGACCTTATTAAATACGGATCTCCAATTAGAATTGGACAATTTAGCCAGATTTTTTCATATGGCTGTTGACTATGCTAAAGAAATTGGTTTTAAAGGACAATTCTTGATTGAGCCAAAACCGAAAGAACCTACTAAACATCAATATGATTTTGATGCAGCAGCGGCTGTGGCATTTTTAGGACGGTATGATTTATTAGAACATTTTAAAATGAATATTGAAGCCAATCACGCCACTCTTGCTGGTCACAATTTTCAGCATGAACTAAGGTGGTGCAGAATTAATGGTATTCTAGGATCAGTAGATGCGAATCAAGGCGATATATTGCTTGGCTGGGATACGGATGAATTCCCCACGGATATGTATGAAACTACCTTGGCTATGTATGAAATTTTGAAAAATGGCGGTTTAGATAAGGGGGGACTCAATTTTGATGCTAAGCCAAGACGGGGATCTATTGATACGGATGATATGTTTTATGCGCATATTGCGGGTATGGATAGCTTCGCCAGAGGTCTGAAAGTTGCGAATAAGCTGATTGAAGATAGAGTATTTGAAGACATATTGGATGAGCGTTATAGCAGCTTTAAAGACGGGATTGGTTTAGATATCGTAGCAGGACGCGCAGATTTCCATGGGTTAGAGAAGTATGCTATGGAAAATAAGGTGATAAACAATAGATCGGGAAGACAAGAAAAGATCAAGGCTATTCTAAGTCAATATTTGTTAGAAGTATGATAGCAGATAATATTAATGACTGCTGAAATTTGGCAGCTAGTAACATATATTTGGATAAAAGCTTCGGTAGTGCCAAAATGATTGATGTAAAGGAGGCGATAGTGAGGAACCTTGTTACCTTGGAAAGTAAATAATGGGAGGGAAAGTACTGTGTTCAAAGGGAAAAGTCTAAAAATATTTCTTCTAATATCAATTTGTATTCTTTCATTGGGGATGGTTGGATGTACAAAGCAGGATTCTGCCACATCAAAGGAGGCTTCACCACCAAATAAAACGATTAAAATTGGTATGAGCATGGATGATTTAAGACTGGAACGGTGGCAGCATGATAGAGATATATTTGTCCAGAAGGCAAAAGAGTTAGGGGCAGACGTGGTAGTGCAATCAGCTAATGGCGATGATCAGACTCAATTTTCTCAATGTGAAAACTTAATTTCCCAGGGTATAAATGTTCTAGTTATCATTCCTCATAATGGCGAAGCGATAGCACCAATTGTTGAGCAGGCTCACAAAGCAGGTGTTAAGGTTATTGCCTATGACCGTCTCATTACGAAATCCGATGTCGATTATTATATATCTTTTGATAATATTAAGGTTGGTGAGCTACAGGCGAAGGCAGTTACCCAAGCTGTTCCTAAAGGAAATTATTTCTTGATGGGAGGATCACCTACTGATAATAATGCTAAGATGTTTCGTCAGGGACAGATGAATGTTTTGAAGCCTTTTATTGATAAAGGAGACATTCAAGTAGTTGGCGATCAATGGGCTAAAGATTGGCTGCCCGAAGAGGCACTAAAAATTATGGAGAATGCTTTAACTGCTAATAATAATAAAATTGATGCCGTTGTTGCTTCCAATGATAGTACGGCAGGTGGTGCTATTCAAGCCTTGGCGGCGCAAAATTTAGATGGAAAAGTGCCTATTTCAGGACAGGATGCTGAATTGGCAGCATGTCAGAGGATCGTTGAAGGAAAGCAAACTATGACAGTATACAAACCAATTAAAAGTCTTGCCACATCGGCCGCAGAGCTTGCAATAAAAGTAGCCAAAGGAGATGCTGTTAAAACAGATGGCATTGTAAATAATGGCAGTAAGGACGTTCCGGCTATTTTACTTACACCGATCGCTGTAGATGCAAAGAATATAGTCGAAACCGTTATTAAAGACGGCTACAATAAATTGGAAGATGTATTTAAAAATGTTTCGAAAGACAAATGGCCTAAAGTTTAGCTAATAAAGGTAGGGGGAGGTTTCTTCTCCTGCCTTCTCAATCTTACTCTATGAGGGGATAATAATGAACGATTTTATTTTAGAAATGAAGGATATTGTTAAAGATTTTTCTGGAGTAAAAGCACTAAACCATGTTTCTTTCGAAGTGAAAAGAGGACAAATCCATGCATTGTGCGGTGAGAACGGTGCCGGCAAGTCAACCTTAATGAAAGTGTTAAGTGGGGTATACCCCCATGGTACATATCAGGGCGAAATTACTTTTGATCATAAAAACTTAATAATCAAGAACATTAGAGATGCTGAGCAAGCAGGTATCGCTATCATTCACCAGGAGTTGGCCTTATTTAAGGAGCTTGCTGTATATGAAAATATCTTTATGGGCAACGAATACAGCGATAACGGGTTTATTAATACTCCTGCTATGCTGTCGAAAACTCAGGAATTATTAAAAGAAATGAAATTAGAGATTAATCCCTATACTCTTGTGAAACATCTGGGAACAGGACAGCAGCAATTGGTTGAAATAGCAAAAGCGTTAGCTAAAAATGCCACATTATTGATACTGGATGAGCCTACAGCTTCTCAATCGGAAGGAGAAGTGGAGATCCTTATGGATATACTTGCCAGGCTAAAGGCGAAAGGTGTTACTTGCATCTATATATCCCATAAACTTGATGAGGTATTTAAGCTGGCAGATACAGTTACCGTTATTCGTGACGGTAAATCTATTGGAACAAAGCCAACGCAAGAGCTGACACGTGATGATATTGTGAGAATGATGGTGGGGCGGGATATTACGGATTTATATCCGAAAGAGAACCATGTGGTAGAGCAAGAGATCTTTTCGGTTAAAAACTATACTGTATATGATTCTAATGAGGCTAGTAAAAAATTAGTGGATAACGTGAGCTTTCATCTGAAGCGAGGTGAGGTTTTAGGTTTTGCTGGTTTAGTGGGAGCAGGCCGGACCGAATTAGTTTCAGCTATTTATGGTTTTCATACTGGCAGGCACGATGGAACGGTCTATCTAAATGGAAAGCAGATAAGAATTAACCATCCAAATGATGCTTTGCAGTATGGGATTGCTATGGTTCCTGAAGATCGTAAACGTCATGGCATTGTGGCACAAATGTCAGTTAAGGAAAATATGACCTTAGCGAATATTGAAAATTATCGATTGAAGTTAGATTGTATTGATGATTGTAAGGAATTAACGGATACAAACCGTTATATAGAAAAGCTGAAAATTAAAACCCCTAGCGTGGATGCATTCATTAAAAATTTAAGTGGCGGCAACCAGCAAAAGGTTATTTTAGCAAAATATTTATTGCGTAAACTAAATGTGTTAATTTTGGATGAGCCGACTCGCGGTATTGATGTGGGCGCGAAATATGAGATATATAATTTGATTAATCAATTAACTGCCGAAGGCATCGCTATTATTATGATATCCTCAGATTTGCCAGAAATACTTGGCATGGCCGACCGTATTGTCATCATGAATGAAGGTAGAATGAAAGGTGAGTTTATTAACAAGAATTTAAATCAGGAACAAATAATGCATTGTGCTGTAGGAGGGAGCTAGGGGTGGTAACGAAGCTGGAAGCAACAACTGCAAAAGTAGCGAATAAGAATAAAATTCCATTTAAAACATTATTTAACTTTGATGTAAAAACATATACTATGGTGTTGGCACTGGTATCTATCTGGCTCATTTTTTCTTTTGCTACAAATGGAGATTTTTTAAGTTCAAGGAATCTATCAAATTTATTTCGACAAATGTCAATTACAGGAATTCTATCCATTGGTATGGTTTTCGTAATTATTGCTGGACATATTGATCTCTCTGTAGGCTCATTAATGGGGTTATTAGGTGGTATCGCAGCGATCTCTAATGTATGGTTTAAAGTAGATGGCATCCTTGCGATGGGGATAACCTTACTAGCTGGCTTATTAGTGGGTTTATTTAATGGCTGGTTGATTGCTTATAAAAAAATACCATCTTTTATTGTGACGCTTGGCGGTCTATTAGTGTTTAGAGGAATATTAGTAGGGGCTACCAAAGGAACTACCGTAGCCTCCCTGAGCCCAGAAATCAGATTTTTAGGCAATGCTTATTTAGTAGAGAGTATTGGCATTGGTTTGGGATTATTGGCTATTGGAGCAATGGTTTATGCTTCGATAAGCAGCCGAAAACTAAGGACGCAATATGGATTAACGATTGCGCCGCTATCCATTGAGACATTAAAAATAGTATTCAGTGCTGCTTTGGTTGTGCTGCTTATCAGCATTTTAAATTCTTACCAGGGTTTCCCTGTCCCTGTATTTATCCTCGCTGTACTGGCAGTTATTTTTACCTATGTATTGAATAAAACTGTGTTTGGACGGCGGGTCTATGCGATAGGTGGCAATATGGAAGCTGCTAAATTGTCGGGTATCAATGTTAATAAAATGACATTGAGTATATTCGCCATTAATGGATTTTTGGTAGCCATTGCCGGTATATTACTTTGTTCTAGACTAAACGCTGCTTCTGTGGCTGCAGGACAAAATGCTGAAATGGATGCAATTGCAGCCTGTGTTATCGGCGGTGCCAGCCTAATGGGTGGTGTGGGCAGTGTTGGTGGTGCGATTGTGGGTGCTTTAGTTATGGCTAGTTTAGATAATGGTATGAGTATGTTAAATATTGAAACCTTCTGGCAATATATTGTGAAAGGCAGTATTTTGGTATTAGCTGTTTGGGTTGATATTGCCACCAAAAATAAAAAATAGGAGTTTGCTGTTAGTTTTAATTGACACTTTAAATAATAAGAAAAGGGTAGCAACCCCAATAGGTTGTTACCCTTTTCTTATTATTTATTCGATATAATTCAGATGATCAAGCTGTACTAAAGACATGTCAGATTTTTTAAGCGAGAGTGAAAATGATAAGTACTTGGATGTATGTTGATCATACAGGCTTCAATAGCAATGGTTTCTTATACTTTACGCTTTGCAATAGATTTGCGTACTTTATTCATATTTTCAATGATTTTATCCTGCTGGCGAAGAAGTGTGCCAATGTATAAGACATCAACGATAGCCAGATGAATCAAACGTGAGGCCATTGCTTCTGAGCGATAATTGATTTCTCTGCCCATGCCATGGAGTGAAATATCCGCAAGCTGACTGAGAGGAGAGCGGATATAACTAGTAATCGCAATGGTAGTGATATGATTACTTTTGGCCATAGCAACGGCATCAAGTACATCCCGGTTGGCGCCAGTATGAGATACCGCAATGACTAAATCACCAGGCTGAAGTAAAGTCGCCGATGTTATTTGAAGATGTGGATCAGAATAGGCTCTTACTGAAATGCCAAAACGCATAAAACGATGTTCTATATCGGTAGCTATCACTGCTGAGCCGCCTGAAGCATAGACGTCTATACGCCGTGTAGCCGTAATTGCCTGTATGGCTTTTTCAATAGCGTCCTCATCAATAATCTTAAGAGTGTCTTGCAGTCCTTCACTGATACCGAGAAAGATCTTATTGGTCATTGATTTAATCGAATCTGCAGGATCGACTTCTTTATAAACAGATTCTAAGGGAGTATATAAATCGCCAGCTAACGCAATTTTTAGCTCTTGATAACCTGAGAAACCTAATTTTTTGCACAGACGAAAAACAGTTGCTTCGGCATTTTGGGCTGCCTCTGCTAATTCTGTAATGGTCATATGTATAACATTGGAAGGGTTATCCAGAATGTAGACAGCTGTTTTTTGTTCTGTTTTGGTCAAATCATTAAAGCTGCTGCGTATACGGGGTAAACATGAACTTAAGGTATTTTCCATTCGTTCCATTTTGTATCCTCCAGCTTTATCATAAAATGAAAATAGTGAAATTTTCATTATCCATATTCTATCAAAGGCATTGAAAGCATGCAAGGCTAATACCCCTTTAAAGATTGTGTGTAAGAATTTGGAATTGTAAACTTATAGATTGGTTGTTGACAATATTATTGAAAAATGATATTATACTTCTTGCAGTCAAGTAATTGTAAAGTATCAAAAGTGATAGCCTTGGAGAGATGTCCGAGCGGTTGAAGGAGCACGCCTGGAAAGCGTGTGTACTGGCAACGGTACCGAGGGTTCGAATCCCTCTCTCTCCGCCATTAAAATTTAATAAGGATGTCAGTGGATCATGTATACTGATAGTTGTTGGCGTAAAATTTAATATTTTAGCCATTTATTTATTTTAGAGTGGGGCCACAGCAAAAGTTGGGTCTCACGCAATGAAAACTCATGAACCCCGTCAGGTCCGGAAGGAAGCAGCGGTAAGTGATAATTTTTATGTGCCGTGAGGTTGCCTGACTTTTGTTGTGGCCCGACGCTAAAATAATAATGCATAGAGGAAGCAACCAGATTTCTGGTTGCTTTTTGGCATATTGTCTAGACAGGAAGAATATAAATATTGTTTTAGTATAACTTAATTGTAAAGAAGACTTGGTTTAGGTGGAGCTTTAATAGTGGTCAATCGGGGCTGCCCTTACCGCCGGGCTTGGTTGTGGAAAAAGGGGAAATTCATTTTAATGTAGAATAGATGAATTGTTGTAGGGAGGTGTTGGTTAGATGGCTTATGTTGCGTTATATCGCCAATGGCGTCCACAAGACTTTGAAAATTTAGTGGGACAACAACATATTAGTACTACTTTAAAAAATGCTATCATATCAGGAAAAATTGCTCATGCTTATTTGTTTTCAGGCCCAAGAGGTACAGGGAAAACAAGTACGGCCAAAATTTTAGCTAAATCTTTAAATTGTATCCATGGACCGACACCCGAACCATGCAATGTATGTGTTAATTGTGAGTCTGTGAATTCTGGAACTTCTATGGATGTGTTTGAAATTGATGCTGCTTCTAACCGAGGAATTGACGAAATTCGCGAGCTTCGGGAGACTGTTAAGTTTGCACCTGTAGATGGTCGCTTTAAAGTATATATTATCGATGAAGTACATATGTTAACTACTGAGGCCTTTAATGCGCTTTTAAAGACATTAGAAGAACCGCCTGCTCATGTGGTATTTATTTTAGCTACGACTGAGGCACACAAAATTCCGGCCACCATTCATTCACGCTGCCAGCGTTATGATTTTAGACGTATTGATGCTGTGGAAATAGAAAGACGTTTAGCTGCAGTGGTTGAACACGAAGGATTGAATGTGGCAGCCGATGCACTAAAACTGATTGCATCTCATGCCGATGGTGGACTCCGAGATGCCCTTAGTATTCTTGATCAATGTACGACGATGGAAAATGGAGAAATAACAGCAACTAAAGTGCGTGAGCTGTTGGGGCTTATTGGCCATGAATGGGTTTGGCGTATAACTGAAGCGTTAGCCGAACGTAATTTTAAAGCAGTATTATTGGCTTTAGGAGAATTAATTTCTTTGGGCAAAGAAGTTCGGCAAATATTGTTGGAGTTAGCTTTGTATATGAGAAGTATTATGCTCTTCAAAGCTGCACCTGATATTGATAGTATTGAATTATATGGTGATGACCGGCAAGTATTGGCGAAACATAGTGAAGAATTCCAGCATGATGAATTAATAGATATGATTAAAATTCTCAATGATGGTGCTAATGAGGCAAAATGGGCTCCTGAACCGCGAATTACGGCTGAAATGACTTTATTGGCGCTGTGTCGCCGCTCAGCAGGTGGTGATGTTGCTAACCTATTGGAACGGATAATGGCATTAGAGGCTAAATTAGCGGGGGCGCCTGTCGTTCAGAGAGAGCCACAGATTCGCCAGAATGTAGAAGCAGTTCGTCCAAGTGTTGTAACTAAGCCTATAATAATGAAACCGGTGGTTCCCGCTGCTGCAGAGACTGCAAAAAAAAGAGAAGAATTACCTCATCAACCTGTCGAGCAAGAATCACCAATAATAGATAGTTCATCTTCAGGTGATGTTAAAGAAATCTGGGATCAGGTACTTAAGGAATTGGTGGCAAGTGGTAAACGCTCTGTGCATGCCTGTGTTTCTCAAGGAAAATTAATCAGTTTGACTGATAAACAAGCCACTGTTCAGTTTGCTGCTGCTTTTCCGAAAGAAAGAACGGAGAAAGAAGATTACAAGGCTATGATTGAAAAAGTATTAGCCCAATTTTGTGGAAAAACAGTGCAACTTTGTTGTATACTGGGAAGTGGGACGGCAACCCCAAAAACAGCACCTGCTGTATCGCCTAAGAATCAGTCGGTAACGACAGCATTGCCGCCGGAAGGGGAAGTTCACCCAGCTTTGCGTCAGGCTATACATATGTTTGGTGGTAAGGTTGTAAAAAAAGAAGAATATAAGGGGGATTAAGATATGTTTGGAAATATGGGTAATATGGCTGGTATGATGAAAAAAATGCAGAAACTACAGGGTGAAATGAGCAAAATGCAAGAAGAGCTCAAAACACGTACCTTGGAAGCTACGGCAGGTGGCGGTGCAATAAAAGTTGTTATTACTGGTGAAAAGCAAATCCAATCGCTAAAAATTGATCCTAGTGTGGTAGATGCAGAGGATATGGAAATGTTGGAAGACTTAGTGACTGCGGCTGTAAATGAAGCGATAAAAAAAGTAGATGACATGATGGCTCAAGAAATGGGCAAACTTACTGGTGGCATGAATCTACCATCTGGATTGTTTTAAGTTATGCAATATATAGCGCCATTAGCCAAACTGATAGAGCAGTTTCGTGCTTTGCCAGGAATAGGCTCTAAAACGGCTGCCCGGTTGGCATATCATGTTTTAGAAATGGATAAATCCCGCGCTGAGAGTCTAGCTCAAGCTATTGTAGAAGCCAAGGAAAAGATCGGTTATTGTGATGTTTGCTTTAATCTAACTGACTGTAATCCTTGTGCTATTTGTCAGGCGCAAGGGCGAGATGCCAGCATATTGTGCGTAATGGAAGAGCCGCGAGATGTGGCTGCCATGGAACGCACCCGTGAATACCGAGGCAGGTACCATGTGCTGCACGGGCAGTTATCGCCTTTAGAGGGAATTGGACCGAATGATATTAAAATAAAAGAACTGTTAACACGTATTCAATCAGGAGAAATTCTAGAAGTCATTATGGCGACCAATCCAGATGTGGAAGGTGAAGCCACAGCCATGTATATTGCTAGGCTTTTAAAGCCTCTTGGTGTAAAAGTTACCAGAATTGCTCATGGGTTACCTGTGGGTGGGGACTTGGAATATGCTGATGAAGTTACTTTATCCAAAGCTATGGAAAATCGCCGCGAAATGTAATGTTTAAATCTTCTTGTTTTTGGCAAAAATAGCCGTAAGACAGGAGGGGTATTATGAATATTATAGAAACATTACAAAAGATACAAGATTATATTTATGGTAGTGAAAATATTGAACCTAAACCTTTGCCAGCCTTATCCCGTGTTGTGGAAGAGGCCAGGCAGGAATGGTTGAATGCTCAGTATTATTACAATACCGTATCTGATCAGGATTTGATTGATCATGCTGTCTATTTAATGCAAGCGGCTGAAAAAAAATATATGTACTTATTAAAGCAGGCTCGTCAGGAAGGAATTGTATGTTCTCCTTATACAACTGTTGATATAAAGTCTCTAAAAGACAGTAAAAAACCTATGTTATAGTTAGAAAACCAGAGTATTAACTCTGGTTTTTTTATAAGCATAAAGTATATTATGGAGCGGCTTAAAACTAGAAATCGCTTAGTCATTGAATAAAAGCTTAATAAGTATCATTATCATACTTGGACCACAACCACAATATATTATAGTAGACAGCTATATAGGAGGTTGATGAGGGAGATAGTGTGCTAATGTATAAAATAACAGAAAGAGGAGGGATGCACTCATGCTTGGTGGATTTGGAGAATATAATGTAATTTTTGCTTATGTGTTCGGCATTATTTTATTATATGTCATAGGACGGATGTTTTTAATGCCTATTAAATTGATTTTTCGTTTGATATATAATGCTTTAATTGGTGGCGTTATGTTGTGGGCATTGAATTTTATAGGATTACATATTGGATTTACTATTGCTATCAACCCCATTACCGCCTTAGTTGCCGGGTTCTTGGGACTTCCTGGTGTAATATTGCTCATCTTATTTAAATTGTTTATTGCTTAAGGGTAGGGAAGCTGCTATTTTGGTTAGCTTCCCGCTTTTTTAGAAGAGCAGGGAATATAGTAGCTGAGTAAAAAGCCAAGAATTTAAAATAGATTTATAGTATAAAAATAAAAAAAGCAAAAATAATAATAAAAGGTGTTGACATGTATTATTTGTTTATGATAATATAAGTGAGTCGCCACAAACGACAATGATGTTCCTTGAAAACTAAACAATGTAAGTAAGGTTAAAATAAGCCAGATGTGCGGT
>CAURNS010000006.1:0-328962 GCA_963526485.1 uncultured Pelosinus sp. | reverse complement strand
GAGCATCGCCTTGCCAAGGCGAGGGTCGCGAGTTCGAATCTCGTTTCCCGCTCCAGTTAGCGGCGGCATAGCCAAGTGGTAAGGCAGAGGTCTGCAAAACCTTTATCCCCAGTTCAAATCTGGGTGCCGCCTCCAATTAAAGATTTTTACTGCCTTTAACAGTTTGGCATATTAATTTATGCCGGGGTGGCGGAACTGGCAGACGCAACGGACTTAAAATCCGTCGGAGAGAGATCTCCGTACCGGTTCGATTCCGGTCCTCGGCACCACGCAATTAGGCACCGATCTTTTTTAAGATCGGTTTTTTCATTATTATAAAAAAGGTCTGACAACTTGTCAGACCTTTTTTATATTATCAGGAGCGCTAATCTTAACATAATTGTATTAAATTTTTATCATAAGCAAGTAGATGAATATTGTTAATTTAAGAATAATGAAATATAATTACTAAATTTGAATATTATTATCTGATAATATTCAAATTATTGCAAAGCAAAAGAAGAAGTAGTTTTCTGGAGTGAACGGAGAATCAAAAAATCCCCTCAAGTTTATGAAAAATAGCTTATCGAAGAGAAATATAGAATAATTATAAGCAGGTTGATATGTAAAGTCTGATTTGGCATTATTAACAGCGGTATGGTAGCTAAACATATTTTTCATAATGAAAGAATTATGGTATAATTATGTAATATAAAAAAATGGAGGAGGTGTCCTATTTCCCCAAAGGATGAGGGATAATAGGGACTTTTATTGGACCCTGCGTCTACATTGCTTGATACAATGTTAGTTTTATTTTTTGTTATGTTGAATGGTTTTTTTGTTGCTGTTGAATTTGCCATGGTTAAAGTTCGAAATACTCGTATTGAGACATTAGTTTCAGAAGGAAATGTAAAAGCCAAATTTGCACAGCGGTTAATAAATAATCTAGATGCGTATCTGTCTGCCTGTCAATTAGGTATTACGCTTGCTTCTCTTGGATTAGGCTGGGCTGGTGAGCCAGCAATTGCCAGAATGGTTGAACCAATACTTTCTGTCTTTGCCTTATCGCAAGCAACAATAGAGACTATTTCTTTTACCATTGCTTTTTCGATTATTACATCATTGCATATCATTCTAGGTGAATTAGCACCAAAATCTGTGGCCATTCAAAAGTCGGAACAAGTCACTATGTGGGCCGCACCTTTCTTAATAGCTTTTTATAAAGTCATGTATCCATTTATCTGGTTTATGAATGGAACTGCCAATCGAGTGTTAAAATGGATTGGACTGGAACCTGTTTCTGATAGTGAATCGGCTCATACCGAAGAAGAGATACGTATTCTTATGGAAGAAAGCCATAGACAGGGTTTTATCAATCAAACAGAATTAACATTAGTGGATAATATATTTGATTTTGCGGAAAGGCATGCTCGTGAGGTAATGATTCCGCGCACGGATATGATATGTTTAGACATTCGAAAGTCTTATGAGGAAAATTTGGATATTGCATTACAAGAGCAAAAAACACGTTATCCAGTATGTGATTCAGATAAGGATAACATTCTTGGATTCATTCATATCAAAGATTTACTGTCGCCACTTGCGCTAAAAGAGAAAATGGATTTGCAAAACATTACGCGAGATGTCCTTGCTGTACCTGAAACTATGCAAATCAGTTCTGTTTTAAAACTTATGCAAAAAAACAAAGCTCAGATAGCGATTGCTATAGATGAGTACGGCGGTACTGCCGGGCTGGTCACCGTAAAAGATATTCTCGAAGAGATTGTAGGGGAAATGCAAGATGAGTTTGACGATGAACGTCCCCTAATCGAAATGCAGGATAAAAATGCTCATTTTGTTGATGGACGAATTTTAATAGAAGATTTCAATGACTTCTTTGAATTACAACTTGAATCAGAAGATGTAGATACCCTTGGTGGCTGGATTTGTTCTAGAACTGAATTACCCCTGGAAGTTAACCGTAAGATTAGTTATGAAGGGTATGACTTTATTATTACTGAGGCAGACTATATGCGTGTTAATAGAGTTCTTATTACAAAGACATTATGATTTGTAACCCTTGCATTGTCTGCAAGGGTTTTTGATTGTTTGGGTATTTTTTTTCGGAATATAACTTAATAAACGATGAGGCTGAAGGTGTACATGCTTTTTCTGATCATCAATAATTGATGTTATGGCTGAAAACTAAAAAAAGCAGGAAGTTAAATATTTGTAGAGAATTTTTTCAAAGATGAACATAACAGCTATATCGCTGATATGATGTATTAAACAAGGGCGTTACTTAAGAACCTATTTGGAATGTGATAATGTTGGGAGAAATGAATGTGGCAAATAATATCGAATGGTTAAAGAATATGTTACTGTCTATTTATGATGAAAATTCATATATTAATTTATTAGATATTTCTATTGAAAATTTGGAGGAAGGAAGAGCAGAACTTGGTATGCCTGTTCTTGCCGGTAAACATACCAATTTGTACAATATAGCTCACGGAGGAGCTCTGGCTTCTCTGGCTGATACTGCCATGGGAGTTGCATGTGCTACGTTTGGCAAAAAGGTTGTGACTTTGGAAATGAATATGAATTTTATTAAAGGTGCAGCACCTCAAGCTAAATTAAAAGCTATTGGCAGAGTGATTCACAATGGAAAAAGTACAATGATAGCGGAAGGGGAAATTGTGGATGGTCAGAATGAGTTACTTCTCAAAGCACGAGGTACCTTTTATGTAACAGGCATGTTTACTGAAACGAATCCATAATAAAAGCGCCTAATCACTTTGTGATAGGCGCTCTTATTATGAAGAATATTGTTCGCTATTTGATAGGAGGAAGATCTCGAATACTGATGTTACTAGCTGAACTGTGACTGGTTTTTAGTTCTTCTTCTAGAGCGTCATAAAGCCTTTCAGCGTTTTCTCCTAAGGGAGCGATTACGCCGCTGATATATATATCCATAGATAGTTTCCGATAGCCGGTTACAGTAGTCTCTTGTAATAAACTTTTTAGTTTAGCAGCCCAATTTAGCATAAGAAATTTCTTATCGAGACGCGTTAAGATAAAAAACAAGCCGCCTTCCCATCTGCTGACAATATCGTTGGCATGATGTTTATTTTCAAAAAGTGTTTTGGAGATTGCTTTTAAAGTCATATCTCCAGCTAATGTGCCATACATATCATTAATCTGTTTAAGATTATCCAAATGAACAAAAAATAACCCTAAGGTGTTATTATGGTTGATCTCATCGGATGTTAATAAGCTTTTTAGCTTGCTGTCGATGTATTCTTTGTTTGGAAGACCAGTGAGAGCATCAACAAATGCCTTACGAGCTAAATCTTTGACCTGATTAATATTTTCGATAAAAATAGTTTTGGTAAAAGCTATTAAGGTGATCTTACTATGGCCATCATCATCAATTAGTGGTATGGAACGAATCGTTACAGGAATTAGAGAGCCATCGTTATGACGAAGATAAACTGCTTTTTCACTAAACAAACTATCATCTACCGTTTGTTTTAAGAGGGGGCTGATTTCACCGGGTATTTTCCTGTGTTCATTATAATGCAGCAAGATATCTTCGCAACTTTTAAGGCCAACAATCGAGGAGGTTGCATATCCACTTATTTTTTCTGCGGATTGATTCCCGAATAAAATATTTTGATCTTTATCGATCAGATAGATCCCATCAAATAAGTAGTCCAAAAAAGCCATGTTTTTTATCATATCCATAGTAAGTCCTCCTATCTTAAACTAAAAAGTTACGAAATTCTCTTTACAAGAACGAATGTTTGCTTTACTATAAAAATGCAAACTGATGTTCGTAATTGTTTTTGAAGAATATACTAAACGATACTGCATAAGTCGTACTACGTAATGAAATAGGTGATTATTTTCAATTGGGCGATACATATTATTATTGGTCTCTTTTTTAGCATGGAATTCTCTACGCACCCGATAGATATTTTATTCATTGTGATTGGCAGTGTACTTCCAGATATTGATCATCGCAGATCCATAGTCGGTAGGTTGAATATCTTTGTAGGCTTTATGAGTCATAGGGGCTTTTGTCACACCCTAGTAGGGTGTGCTGTACTGGCACTTCCTTTTTTATGTATCCCCGGCGCTGCACCCTATGTTTTTTTAGGGGGGATTTCGCATTTGTTTGGGGATCGTCTGCAATCTGTATTTAATTCGAAAATGTTCAAAATTAAGGGTTGGTAAAATAAATAATTTTTATTGAGGAAATAGGATACTATAAATAAGTAGTATTCCGATAGATAGTCCAGAAAGGAGAAATAGACTTGCCTTTTTAGTTTGAGAAATGCGAAAATTATACATTGCTACCCAAATCAGAGTAAGAGATAGTAATATTCCACCAGCCATGGAGGAATAATAAACTAATGTTTCCAAAATAAACATCCTTTCAAGCTCATATAGTGTTACAGAATTATACACATATTTTCTCATTTTACACTGCTAGCGTCAATCTTTTAATCCATAGAGCATATAGTAGAGACGTAGTATCTTTATTGTTGCCAAGAAAAGACATCTTGCAGGACGTTTTTCCTGCTGTAGCGAATAGTTATTTAAGAATGAAATTTTAGAAAAGAGGTAATGGAATGGATTTAATAAAAGGGAATCTATATAATGGCTTTCGTTTGGAAGCAGAAGAAAAAATTGATGAAATAAATTCGCTTGCCAGGACATTTTATCATGAAAAAAGTGGCGTGCGATTATTATATTTGCAATCGGATGATGATAACAAAGTGTTTTCAATTACCTTCCGTACACCTCCTACGGATAGTACAGGGGTTGCCCATATTATTGAACATTCTGTATTGTGCGGTTCTCGTAAATTTCCTATGAGGGAACCCTTCGTTGAATTAGTAAAAGGATCTTTAAATACATATCTAAACGCGATGACATTTCCTGATAAGACGATGTATCCTGTTGCGAGCCGTAATAATAAAGACTTTCGTAATTTAATGGATGTATATTTGGATGCGGTCTTTTATCCTAATATATACAATTATCCAGAAACGCTAATGCAGGAAGGGTGGCATTATGAGTTAGAGGATAAACAAGGTGAAATCACCTATAAGGGTGTAGTCTACAATGAAATGAAAGGTGTTTTTTCTTCACCTGATGCCATCTTAGAAAAAAAGAATTTTGAATCCTTATTTCCTGATACAGCTTATGGAGTAGAGTCCGGTGGTGACCCTGAGTCAATTCCAGAGCTTACCCAGGAACAGTTTATTGATTTTCACAAAAAATATTATCATCCTTCTAATGGGTATATCTTTTTGTATGGAGATTTAGATATACTGGATAATCTCAAGTTCCTGGATGAAGCATATTTAAATGATTTTGAAAAGATCCAGGTAAATTCCCAGATCGCATTACAACCCACTTTTGCCAAAAAAGTAGAAAAAGTTTTTGAGTATTCAATCGCTCCTAATGAGAGCAAAGAAGATAAAACTTTCTTAAGCAGGAATTTTGTATTAGGGCAGGCCACCAACTCTGAAATTGCTTTAGCTTTTCAAATTTTGGAATACTTGCTTTTAGAAACTCCCGCTGCACCGCTGCGAAATGCTTTAATTGATGCCGGGCTAGGGAAGGATGTTATAGGAACTTTTGTAAAAAGTATTTTACAGCCCACCTTTGGGGTTGTTATTACTGGGACGAACGAAGAGGAAAAAACAAGATTTGTGCAAGTTATGGATAAGGAATTAGCAAGATTAGCAGCAGAGGGGATTGATAAGACATTAATCGAAGCATGTATTAATATCTTTGAATTCACGTTGCGTGAAGCCAATTATGGCACTCGTCCCAAAGGGCTGGTTTATAATATTAAATGTATGGATAGTTGGTTATACGATGCAAGTCCTTTCATCCATCTAAAATATGAAGAAGATTTGAGAAAAGTAAAAGCAGCGTTGAAAACCAATTATTTTGAACAATTGATTGAAAAATATTTACTAAATAATCATCATCAATCCCTCGTAGTTTTAAAACCTCGACATGGTCTTACAGAAGAAAAAGATGAAGAGCTGCGTAAGCATCTAGCGCAATACAAAGCATCTTTGTCTGAGGCGGAAATCGATAAGCTGGTGGCACAAACAGCCAGATTGAAAGAATTGCAGCAAACTCCTGATTCGCCGGAAGCATTGGCAACGATTCCTTTGCTTACCCTGCAGGATATCGAAAAAAAGGCAGAAGAATTACCGTTAATAGAAAAAAACGAATTCGGTGTACCCGTCTTGTTCCATCCACTTCAAACAAATGAAATTGCTTATGTGAATTTGTACTTTGATACCTGCCATATACCACAACAATATTTACCATATATGTATTTGTTGTCAGAAGTCTTGGGCAAGTTGTCTACGGAGCAATATGAATATACGGAACTATCTAATGAAATCAACATAAATACAGGAGGCATTATTTTTGATGTAGCAGTCTTTACGGCAAAGACTAATGATGCTGAGTATTTACCAAAGTTTATCATAAAAGGTAAGTCCTTAGTTGAGAAGTTGCCCCAATTGTTAAAACTCGTAAGGCAAATGATCGCTCATAGCCGTTTTGACAATGGTAAACGTATGAAAGAATTAATTCAAGAAATAAAATCAAATTGGGATATGAACTTGTTTAGACGTGGGCAGCAGCTTGCTACCAATCGGGTGTTATCCTATTTTTCGCCGATTGCTCAATATAATGAAGTTGGTATGTTGGCATTTTATGATTTTGTAGCTACATTAGAAAAAGACTTTACGAAAATGTCAGAAGAAATAGCTAAGAGTCTTGAAACCGTTGCCGGCTACATTTTCAATAAAGAAAATCTTTTGGTAAGTGTCACCGTAGAAGAGGATAACTATAGTAAATTCCAGGAAGCGCTTGCTGAATTCCATGCTTGTTTAGCTTCAACAACAGCAAAGCCTGCTCCATATCATTTTGAAAATCAACAATATAATGAAGGATTAATGACTTCGGGAAAAGTTCAGTATGTTGTAAAAGGGGCAAACTTCCGCAAATTAGGTTATTCTTACCATGGTAGTCTAAAGGTTTTAGAAACCATTTTACGCTATGACTACTTATGGACACGAGTACGAGTTCAAGGGGGAGCCTATGGCGGCTTTGCAAGATTTGAACGTAATGGGAATATGGTCCTTGGTTCTTATCGTGATCCTAATTTAAAAGAAACGCTAACTGTATATGATGAGACAGCAGATTATCTGCGAAAGTTTTCTGTTGATCAAAGGGAAATGACTAAATATGTCATTGGTACAATGAGTCAATTAGATACTCCCTTGACCCCTTCGCAAAAAGGTGAAAGAGCAACGAATAATTATATTAGGAATATCTCCCAGGATATGATTCAACAAGAACGAGACGAAATTTTAGGGACACGGCAAGAACATATCTGCAAACTAGCTGATCTGATGGATGATGCTATGAAGAAAAATTATCTTTGCGTATTAGGAAATGAACAAAAGATAAAAGAAAATATTAATATCTTTCAGCAGGTAACCAATATTTTAAAATAAAGGGTAGCGAATGCAGTAGAAGCAAAGCTGGATTACTAGTCGCGAAGTATAAGCAGTTGACTTGTGGAGTTTTGCTGTAGGGACATTGCAAAATAAAGAATAACCTTAGACGTAAAATCATGCGAGATACCAGCCTGTACAGTAATTTATCCAGTATCCTAGGCTAATTCCTAGGGAGAATACAAAAAATGAGAGGGTGGTTATAACCACCCTCTTAATCTTACTTTTTATTTTCTTTTTTTCCTTTAGGGCAAATTTCTTTGGCAAACTCTGTAGAAGCCTTTTGAGATTTTTCTTTATTTTCTTTGCAAGACTCGTTTTGACGTTTTTCCATGATATCACCTCCCCTGATAGCTTACCCTTGATTTTCATTAAGAAAACAAGTTATGTTATTATTTTTCCCTAAATTGAATTTAATATGAATTTTTCCAGTTACCAATTTAAGAAATATGGAGGATTTATTTTGTTAGAAATCATGCTATTTATAATGCTAGGCCTTACCACTATGATAGTCATTTTTCTCATAATTATAATGTCCCATTTGAGGAAAAATAAACAGCAAGAATTTACGTCGTATTTTATGTCTATTGAAAAATCGATAGAGCGAGTAGAGCGCACAATAAATGATGAAATGGTTAAAAATCGAGGCGAAAACGGTTTTAGTGCAAGGGCATTACGGGAAGAAGTCGCAAATACATTAAGCAAATTTAATGAATCTGTCTTAAAGCGAATGAATGAAAATACAGCAGCTCAATTAGCTCAATTAGAGACATTTTCTCTGCAATTACAGGGATTAACCCAGATTAATGAGCAGAAGCTGGAGCGTATGCGCGAGACTGTAGAAAAGCAATTGCACAACCTTCGAGAAGATAATGGCAGCAAACTTGAAGAAATGAGAAAGACCGTAGATGAGAAACTGAATCAGACATTGGAAAAACGCTTAGGTGATAGCTTCAAAATAGTTAGCGAGAGACTTGAAATGGTACATAGAGGATTAGGAGAAATGCAGACATTAGCATCAGGTGTGGGAGATTTGAAAAGAGTGCTGTCAAATGTTAAAACCCGTGGTATATGGGGTGAAATCCAATTAGAGAATTTACTAGAGCAAATCTTAACCATTGAGCAATATGCTAAAAATGTCGCTACTAAGCCAGGCAGTAATGATAGAGTGGAATTTGCGATTAAACTTCCTGGGCGTGATACAGAGGAGAGTGTTGTCTGGCTGCCGATTGATGCGAAATTTCCCCAAGAAGATTATCTGCGTTTATTAGAAGCTCAGGAGCAAGCCAATATTGTTTTGGCAGAAGAGGCAGCAAAAGCGTTAGAGAATAGAATTAAAGGGGAAGCTAAGGATATTGCCAGTAAATATGTGAGCGTACCCTATACGACGGAATTTGCTATCTTATTCTTACCTATTGAAGGATTATATGCAGAAGTTTTACGCCGGCCAGGGCTATGTGATCATATCATGAGGAATTACAAAGTAATCATTGCCGGTCCGACTACTCTGGCAGCATTACTTAATAGTTTACAGATGGGCTTTAGGACTTTGGCTGTTGAAAAGCGCAGTTCAGAAGTCTGGTCATTACTCAGTACTGTAAAAATGGAGTTTGGTAAATTTGGTGATTTATTAGATAAAACCCATAAAAAGCTGCAGGAAGCGAGTAATTCTATTGATGTAGCTAGCAGGAAGTCGCGGAATATAGAGAGAAAACTTAAAAATGTACAAGAACTGCCTCAAGATGCTCTTCCTTTATTGGGTGTAGTAAGTAGCTTAGAAACGGCGGCGACACTAGAGCAGGAAGAGGAATAAAAAGCAGGGAGTAACGTATAAGAAGTTTGGACATACTCATGAGAAAAAAATAATATATCTTGAAAAAAAGAGTTTAATATCTAGACAAAAGTCATTTTTATGCTATAATAATAGTATAAATGAAGATAATGGGTCAACGAAGACTCCTATCACTTAACAAGTGGAGGGGTCTGTTTTTTTTTGGAATTGTGTTGCCATTATTGGAGAACCTAAAGTATTAACTTTTTTGAAAAGAAAATTGATATCCATTTAAGAGATGAAAGGGGTTTTTTTGATGAGCAAACTGGGTCAAATTTTTGCTTCGAACGTATTTAATGATGCCGTAATGAAGGAGAGTCTTCCTAAAGCTACGTATAAAGCTTTAAAAAAGACGATCGAGGATGGACTTCCTTTAGATCCTGCAGTAGCAGATGTAGTAGCTAATGCAATGAAAGATTGGGCTCTTGAAAAAGGTGCAACACACTTTACTCATTGGTTTCAACCAATGACAGGCATCACTGCCGAAAAACATGATGCTTTTATATCACCAACTTCTGATGGCAAAGCGATAATGGAGTTTTCAGGCAAAGAATTAATTAAAGGGGAGCCAGATGCTTCTTCATTCCCATCAGGAGGTCTTAGAGCTACTTTTGAAGCTAGAGGGTATACTGCATGGGATTGTACATCACCAGCATTCATAAAAGATGATTCACTATGTATCCCAACAGCTTTTTGTTCTTATACTGGAGAGGCACTGGACAAGAAGACTCCATTATTACGTTCAATGGAGGCGTTATCCAAGCAGGCATTACGTGTACTAAAAGTTCTTGGAAATACAACAACTAATAAAGTTATTACAACAGTTGGACCAGAACAAGAATATTTTATTGTTGATAAAAAAATCTATGAGCAAAGAAAAGACTTAATATTTACAGGCAGAACACTTTTTGGTGCGAAACCTCCAAAAGGACAGGAATTAGAAGATCATTATTTTGGTTCGATTAAAGAAAGAATTTCTGCTTACATGAAGGAATTAGATGAAGAACTTTGGAAGCTTGGAATTTCAGCTAAGACCAAACATAATGAGGTTGCTCCTGCGCAACATGAGTTAGCGCCAATTTTTAGTACTACCAATATAGCAACTGATCATAACCAACTTACTATGGATTTAATGAAGAAGGTTGCTTTACGACATGATCTTGTGTGCTTATTGCATGAAAAGCCATTTGCTGGCATTAATGGTTCCGGTAAGCATAATAACTGGTCTATGGGAACAGATGATGGAAAGAATCTACTGGAGCCAGGTCATACTCCACACGACAATGTACAGTTCCTTGTATTCTTATGTTCTGTTATTAAAGCTGTTGATGAATATGCAGATTTATTAAGAGTATCGGCTGCAAATCCAGGAAATGATCATAGACTAGGTGCTAACGAAGCTCCTCCAGCTATCATATCAATATTCTTAGGAGAACAACTACAAGATATTCTAGAACAAATTGAAAACGGTGGAGCCACAAGATCTAAAACTGGCGGCGACATGGAAATTGGTGTTACTACGCTGCCAGCGTTACCAAAAGATGCAACTGACAGAAATAGAACTTCCCCATTTGCATTTACTGGCAATAAATTCGAATTTAGAATGTGCCCATCTTCAGCTTCTATTGCTGAACCAAACATAACCTTAAATACAATTGTTGCAGAAATATTAGACGAAGTTGCTGATCGGTTAGAAAAGGCTGCAGATGTAAATGCTGAAGTAAAAGCACTCCTTACTGAATATGTTACCAAACATAAAAAAGTAGTATTTAATGGCAACGGATACTCGGATGAATGGGTTGTTGAAGCTGAAAAGAGAGGGCTTCAGAACATAAAAACTACAGTGGAAGCCATTAAAGCTCTTATTTCTGAAAAGAACATAGCAGTAATGGAAAAACACGCTGTATTAAGTAAAGTTGAAATGGAATCACGTTATGAAATAGCACTTGAAAATTATATTAAGACAATTAATATTGAAGCATTGACAATGGTAGAAGTAGCTAAGAGGCAAATACTTCCTTCTGTTATCAAGTTTGCTACAAACATTGCAGCTTCCATCAATACAATTAAAGCAACAGGTGTAGCAGCTGACTTATCGGCACAAACGGAATTATTAACAGAAGTATCTTCATTGACTGCATCCTTAAAGAAAAATATTGCTGTTCTGGAAGACGCGGTAGAAAAAGCTTCAAATGCTCATGGCGATACTTATGAGCAAGCTTCATTATTCCGTTTTGATGTATTTGACAAAATGGGAACACTCCGCGAAGTTGCTGATACACTTGAGACTTTAGTAGATAAAGATATATGGCCAATGCCAACTTATGGTGAATTATTATTCAATATTTAATAAATAAATGAGTTAAAAGCCTGGCTGCATAAGCCAGGCTTTTAACTTTGGCATCCTAATTTTTAAAAGTTTACTTATTGATGACAGCCAAAGTAGGGAGTTTTTATTTTTAATTACGGCACATCATAGTTGTAATCACATATAATTATAGATATAATATGTAAGAGGTGAGTGAAAATGATAAATGAGTTGCTTTATGTAATTCCAGCTGGAAAATATGGAAAAAGTGAATTGATTGAATTATTGAAAGAACATTCTGAAATTAAATTTGTTTCATTAGTGGGTGTGGACCTTGCAGGCAATGACACTGATGAAAAAATCCCCATGGAATTATTCCTTAAAGATGTAGAGGATTTCTTTCAAGGAAGCGCAGTGCAGACGGATGGTTCATCTGTCGTACTTACAGGAATTGCTACGCTAAACAATGCGAAAGTAGATATGCCTGCGGATCCCAGTGTTAATTGGTTTGTAGATTATAATTTTGATAATTATGATGAAGAAACCGGTAAACCAGTTGGAACGCTACGTATTCCAGCATACCTTGTACATAACGGCTTACGCGTTGACTCTCGTGCCGTTTTGGCTGATAGCCTTACTTACATAAAAGATGAACTGAAGAGCCTATTTAAAAAATATCCTAAAGTTGCTGGCCTTGAACATATTAATGGTGAAGAAATTGAAGATATTGTATTTACATCCGGTACTGAACTTGAGTTTTGGGTGAAAACACCAGTTGATAAAGCCGAAGTTGCTGAATTGTCAGCATCTCAAACGATGCAAGAACAATATTGGCAGCGCACTCGTGGTTCTGTACGTACTGCATTAGAGCAAACAATTGTAATGCTTAATAATTACGGTTTAAAAACTGAAATGGGTCATAAAGAAGTTGGCGGAATTAAAGCTACGATTGATGAAGCTGGCAATTTGAGTCATGTCTGCGAGCAATTGGAAATTGACTGGCGTTTTGCTGATGCATTGCAAGCTGCAGACAATGAGTTGCAAGCTCGTATTGTTGTAAAAGAAGTCTTTAGAGCGAATGGACTTGAAGTTACTTTTAAAGCAAAACCAATTATTGGTGTTGCTGGTAATGGTGAGCATACACATGTAGGTTTTGCTGCTAAAATGAAATCAGGTAAACTGGTTAACCTTTTTGCTCCTACCGACATGAAAAAAGATTTCATGAGTGCAGTTGGATATGGCTCAATTATGGGCTTGTTAAAGAATTATGAAGCGATCAACCCATTTATTACATCTACGAATGATGCTTTAAATCGTTTAAAACCAGGCTTTGAAGCTCCAGTTTGTATTGTAACTTCTCTTGGACATTCTCCAGAAATACCTTCCCGCAACCGGACGATACTTGCCGGACTTGTGCGCGATGTTAATAATCCCTTAGCGACTCGTTTCGAAGTTCGTGCAGCCAATCCATACACCAATACCTACGTTGCATTATCAGCAATCTATTTGAGTATGCTTGATGGTGTTAAAGCTGTCGTTTCATCTGGCAAAAATACACAGGAAATATTGGCTGAATTATCGAAAGAAGCTGGAACTCCTGGTTTTTATCTGGAAACTGATCGTGCTTACCGCAGTGAGCATGATGTATTCGAAGATTACACAGAAGAAGAGCGCAACCGCTTATTTGGCAAACCTCCTGCAACCGTTTGGGAGAACATGGAGAATTTGAAAAAATATCCCGAGAAAACAGAAGTAATTAAAGCCGGCAATATTATGAGGCAAGAGATCCTAGATGCTTTCGTCGCTGGAGCATTAATACGCTGGTCAATCGAATTATTAAAGAGAATCATTCCTGAAAATCTTGCGATTGTAAAAGCAGCTAAACCGCTGCATGATGCTGACACCGCAGTTGATTATGATTTATACCTGTGGGATAAAGTTAATGCTTTACGTTTAGAGCTGGCTAAAGATACTGTTGCTCAGAAAAGTATTTTTACACGGATTAATGATGCGATTGCCGCAGTAGATTATGATACAGCATCAGCTCTTCAAATTGAAATGTACGGCAAAGTAGAAGAACTGAAAGTTGTATACGCAAAATATAAGAGAAACATTATTTAATAGAACATATATCGGATAAGTAAGCCGCTTTGAGACTTCTCACAATGAAGGAGTCTTAAAGCGGTTTGATTTTGATTTCTTTGCGAAAGTTTAGCGTTTTCTTGATGATAAAACTCCCCTTAGCTTTAAGCTAAGGGGAGTTTGGATTGCAATTATGTATTATAAGTATTGTTTTACAACCGTCATTACTTTATCATAGTCAGGTTGATCGCCAATATTTGCAACGTATTCTACATGGCGTACAATATCATCTTTGTCAATTACTATGGTCCCACGGGATAATAGGCGTAATTCTTCAATAACAAAACCATACTTTAATCCAAAATCAAGTTCTTTGTGATCAGACACTGTTTTAATAGCCGCAATTCCTTGAGCCGCACAATATTTCTTCAATGCAAAGGGTAAATCAACACTAATTGATAATACCGTTAAGCCATCAATTTTAGCAGCTTCTTCATTAAACCAGCGCGTTTGAATATCGCACACTGATGTGTCAATGGAAGGCACAACGCTAATTACGCGTACCTGACCTTTTGTATCGCTGAGTGAAACTCGAGATAAATCAGGATTTAATACAGTAAAATCAGGTGCTTTATCACCGACTTTAATTTCATTGCCAATTAATGTTATAGGATTGCCACCAAATTTTACAACATCATTACGTTTAGTCATTAGAAAAGCCTCCTTAATAAGTGTAATAGTATGCTTATATGGTAACATGTGTAATAAATTTTGTAAATAATAATTATTATTAAATAATTTAAAATGTATTATTAGAAAAAGAGAAAAACCTGGTATTTGAGGGAATTTTGCAGGAGTTTAATTGTAATAGTTGAAATAGTAATAATGTTATAATTGTATTTTACTTGAGGGGGTATACAGATGGATGTAAAATTATTTAGTGATTTAGAAGGATTGCGAATTGCTATGGCAATAGAAGCGCGGGGGCGTGATTTTTATCAACAAGCTTTTGACAAAGCGAAAGATGATACTCATAAAGATTTATTCTGTCTATTGAAAAACGAAGAAATCATTCATTTTGAAACATTTACTAAGATTTTCAATAAGGTGAATGAAAATAAAGAAGCGGCATCAGATGAATATTTATTTGATCCGGAAACTTCTCGATATCTTACCGTATTAGCTGATGGACACATATTTCCCACTGAAGAGAATGCTGAAGTTAAAATTTCAGAAGTTACCACCATTCGGGAGATTTTGGAGATGGCTATTCAAGCTGAAAAAGATTCAATCTTATTTTACGATGAACTTGCAAGTAAATCAAAATTTGAAGATGCCAAAAAGATTTTTACGACATTAAAAGCGGAAGAACAAACTCATGTAGTTAAATTACGTGCTATATTAGATTCATTGGTTAGTACTAAGTAATAGCTCCTGCAAAATCGCGGTATTTAGTTTCCGCGATTTTTTATTTTTTTTAGGTAAAAATTAAAAAATATTGTAAGCGTTATCGCAGGAAATAATCTGAATATAGGGAATTATAGTAACAATAGAATTGATACTTAACAAATTATATTATCCCTTCATATTATGTAATAAAAATGAAGGGGGATTCTAGTATGTGCGAACAGCGGGAGTGTAAGGTACAAAGTGAGATACAGATTATTTGTCCTCATTGTGGTATGGTAATTGAATTGCCAATGTGTATGGCTGTAAATGGTGAAGAAATTATCTGCCCACATTGCCAAAAAAAATTCAATTTTAGATTGTAACCATTATTTATAAGGGGGGTTGAGAGTGGCTAAGGGGATGGGAAAACGTGCACATCATAGACAAGATATGAGAAACCTGAATCGGACTGCACTCATGATTGGTGGTGTAATAGGAGCTGTTAGTTTACTGGCGGTTATTGTTTCTCTTTTATATTAATGATGGGAGTGCCTTAGGGCGCTTTTTTTTTATCTGCTAGCGCTCTTAAGTTTCCAGCCAATCTTGTTAGCAGCTTAGAAGGGGAAAAAGTCGAGAAATATAGTAAGTCAATCATTTGAATACAGATATTTAAATTTTATTGTTATCTTTACTTCTAAAGCATATATATGGCAAGTGGATGGAAATATTTCTAAAAGCAGGTTATACTGTTTATATAATTTAATGTATTTTATAAGAGGGGGCGATGCTGATATGAACAAAGATAAAAAATGGGTAATTGATGAAATAGAAACAATTGCCTGTTTTGGAAAAGGACTACGTGGCATAACTCGCTTAGCCTATACAGAACCATTAAAAGAAGCGCAAGAACACGTGATAAGTTTGATGGAACAAATGGGGCTTGCTGTAAGAATAGATCCAATTGGCAATATAATCGGTCGTTTAGAAGGTCAGGATAGTACTTTGCCGGCTGTGGTTACGGGATCGCATTTGGATACAGTGCCAGAGGGAGGGAAGTATGATGGTGTGGTTGGCGTAATTGGAGGCTTAGCAGCGATAAGCCGCGTTAAGGATAAAGGGGAATTAAGTCATCCGTTGGAATTGATCATCTTTGCTTGCGAGGAATCAAGTCGTTTTGGTTTCTCAACTGTAGGCAGTAAAGCTATGGCTGGATTAGCGAATCTAAGTGCCTGGGAGAAAGGGAGAGATCAAAAAGGACTGAGTTTTGCAGAAGTACTGTCTCAAAATAAGTATGAATTGGAAAAGCTTAGTCAGGCTGCAAGAAGCAAAGAAGAAATAAAAGCCTTTGTAGAGCTTCATATTGAGCAGGGAAGAGTTCTAGAAAAAGAAGGGAAACGTATTGGTATCGTTGAAATCATTGCTGCTCCCACACGTCTTAAAATCAGAGTAGAGGGTGTGGCAGCTCATTCCGGGGCGACCCCAATGGAAGAGCGGCAGGATGCCTTAGTGACAGCATCCATGATAGTCTTAGCTATACAAGAGATTGGCTTAGAACAATCAGACTATGGTACAGTTGCTACCGTGGGTATGTTAAACGTTCATCCGGGGTCCATGAATATTATTCCTGGTATGGTGGAGATGTGGGTAGATATTCGTGGCGTAAATCATGAAAGTATTATTGAGTGTTTACAAGATATTAAGGATGCAATTAGTACGATTGCCGAGGAACAGGAGACTCAAGTTTCTATCATCCTGTTATCGGCGGAAAAACCTGTGAAAATGAATAAAGATATTATAAACCTTATCAAGAGGATATGTGTAGACAAGAAAGTATTTCATCAATTTATACATAGCCGGGCAGGACACGATGCTATGAATTTATCTCGCTTGGCACCAGCAGGCATGATCTTTATTCCTTCTAAAAATGGTGTTAGTCACAATCCTGAAGAATATACCAATGATGATGATATTATGGAGGGCATTGAAGTATTAGCAGAAACCCTGTATGAATTAGCGAAATAGTTGAGTATTGTGATCCATTTAAAAAATATGTTAGTTAACATAAAATGAAACGAGATATGATCATTCTCGAAAAAATATCGATAAATTCACTAATAATGCAGTTTATAAGCTGCATTATTTTTTTAGGCAGTAATTACCGTTATTAATTATGTAAACAGTGTGATAAAATGGCATGGAAAGGGTATACCCAACAATGTATTTGGAAAGGGGATAAGGAATTGAAAAAATTAATTGCCAGTATAGCAGCAGTTGTGGTAGTTCAGTTTTTTTCTCCCATCATGCCTGCCCATGCTGCAGCCTTAAATGAGCAATTGGTACAGATGGTAGCACAAAATGCTAATACAGAACGTTTACAACAACTGATGATGTTGAAGAATCAATGGGATCAGGCCGATAAACAACAATTACTACAAACTTTAGCCAAAACTGCTGTAAGCCAGTATGGCCAGATGAATACTGGAAATGTGTTGACACAAGATACTATAAATCAGACAGTAGAAAATGTTATGCGCCAACAAGTAGGACAAAAGATTACTGAAAAAGTGGCACCTTACGAACAACAATTAACAGCCATCGCTGCCCTCTTTAATAATCAGGCGTTGGTGCCTAAAGCTGCTAATGAAAACAATTCATTGACAAGAGCCCCGCAAAATTATAAACGTGTAATTAATATGACTGCCACAGCGTATGCACCAGGACCATTGGATAACGGCAAATGGGATAAACAGACCTATGCAGGTGGTACAGTGCGTCCAGGAGTAGCTGCGGTGGACCCTAGCGTTATTCCGATGGGAACAAAGCTATGGGTGGAAGGCTATGGAGAAGCTATAGCAGAAGACCAAGGCAGTGCCATTAAAGGCAATCGTATTGATTTGGTATTTAATGACAGAAAGGCTGCCCAGGATTATGGTATTAAGCAAGTAAAAGTATATGTTTTAAATTAATAAAAAGCACAGCTCTAGCAAATAGCCTAAAAAAGGCTATAAAGCTAGAGCTGTTTTGCGTAATAGACGGGGAATGCCTTACCTGTTTTACAGAGAGCCTGATAATTGCTTTCTAATATTTTCTTTTGCCAAAGCGAGAGCTGCTGGCAGTTGATCAATCTTACTTCCACCCCCCTGAGCGGATTGCACATTACCACCGCCTTTACCACCGATCAGAGGTAAAACGCTCTTTAATTCTTGATTCATAGGAATGGCAACATCCGGTGAGGCGGAAAATACCAGATGAACTTTGGTTTGTTCTGGATTGACACCAGAGACGAGGGCAATGGTGCGGGGATTATTCGTCAGTTCTTTAGCAAGATTATTAACTTCATTGGGAATCGCATTGGTAAGAGTGTAAACAATAATTTTGTGATTATCAATAGATTCCCCTTGCTGATAAAGTGTAGCTGCCAGATTGCGCTGGAATTCTTGTTTCAAAGCTGTTAATTCTTTAGTGGCAGACTCTGCTTTTAACAGCTGCTTTTCTACTCCCTGGGAAATATCGGCGATCGGCAATGACAGACAGTTCGATAGCTGTTGCAATATGGCATGTTTTTGTTGGTAGTCAGCCAGTCCACGCCAACCACAGACAAAGTCTAAACGAATTCCATTATTTTTGCGTTCCCAACTGCGAATTTTAATCAAACCAATTTCACCTGTATTTGCTGCATGAGTGCCACAGCAAGCCGAATAGTCAAAATCATCAATCGCTACTAAACGAATTTCAGTAAAATCTTTTGCAGGAGGCTTTCGTAAAGGGAATTGATGAAGAGTACTTTGCGTTAACCAATGGGTACGTATAGCCTTTGCGCCAAAAATAATTTGATTGGCCGCCGTTTCTATGGCCTGGAGGTCTTCCAGTGTCAGAGTTGCAATATCCAGATCTATTTGGCTGGAGTCTGCACCAAGGTGGAAGCCAACAGTATTTGCCTGTAACGTGGAATAACATGCTCCCGATAGAATGTGTTGGCCGCTATGCTGCTGCATATGGTCAAAACGTCTCCTCCAGTTAATCGTTCCTTGTACAGTATCAGTAGATGGCTGGGAATCTACGATATGCAGAACGTCGTCACCATCTTCTTGTACTTCTATAACAGGTATACCATTCAGAAAGCCAGTATCAAAGGGCTGTCCGCCCGATTCAGGATAGAAGGCAGTGCGGTCAAGAACGATGGCCCATCTGTTATTGGTTAAAGGCGTTATTTTTGTAATGCTGGCAGTAAAGTCCTTTATATAAGCATTTTCATAGTAGAGTTTTGCAGTTGACAAAGAAAGATGCCTCCTATTTTTGATAGATTTATACAAGCATAATACTATTATACTATTTTTCCTTGCGAACACATATATTTTTGGCAGAGGGGTCTGTGCAGGAGGGAAGAGTGTGATGATAGTAAAAATCAGAAAAACTCAAATCTTTTATAGTGCTGCCATTCTATTGCTCATGAGTCTTATATTTGGTATGGCAGGCTTTGAATATATGGACGAACAAGAATTAGCAGCAATTGATGAACAAGTAACGACTGCGCCTACAGGAGCAATCAATGTGGTCATTAAGGTTTCCCAACGGACTTTGGAAGTGTATAGTGATGGCAGCCTCCATAAAAAATATCGCATTGCAGTGGGGAAGAATGGCACTCCAACACCGATTGGCGAGTGGAATGTGGTATGGAAAGATTACAATTGGGGTACAGGCTTTGGGACACGATGGATCGGAATTAATGTTCCATGGGGAATCTATGGGATTCATGGTACAAATAAGCCCTGGTCTATTGGTCAGTTTGCCAGTCACGGTTGTATTCGTATGCGCAATAAAGATGTAGAAGAACTATTTGAATGGGTACCCATTGGTACTCCTGTTCGCATTGAAGGACGCAAGATGAAGGTTGAACGTACATTGAAGTATCAAATGACTGGTTCAGATGTTGCGTTGTTGCAGATGAAATTGAAAGAATTAGGTTTTTTTAATGGCAGAGCGGATGGAATTTTGGGGTCTATTACCAAGCAAGCCATTGAGGCATATCAAGCAGCAAATAATATGGAAATTACCGGGGTTGTTACTAAGCAAATGCTGGAATTGCTAGGGATTTAAAGAAATTCATTTGATTGTCATTTGATTTTCTCAATAGGACGAAGTTTGTAATTGAATAAAAAAAGTTGGCTGCTCTAAAGAACAGCCAAAGGAGAGATTTCTTTTATAGTTTACAAAAAGGAGGACTATATTACATAATATGATGAACCTTTAAAATATGTGAAAAATAAGTTTAATTATTTTCTTTTTTTGCGTTCCTGCGGGCCAAAGATAATTTAGAGTTAAAATAAGCGATTACGATACCAACAGCTAAGATGCTTGCAGCAAATAACGCGACACAACATGAGTGATCAGACAAAGTTCAACACCTCCTGTTTCATAATATATTAACTACTATAAGATATTCGGTAACTGGTAATAATGTTAACTCTACAGCTTAATAAAAACAGCCACGTCGTGTGACGTGGCTGTATGAGGATAAAGCTGAATAGTAATTTGAAAAGATTAGCAATCAGAGGAACAATCATTAGAAAAACAGCAAAATAACAGAATAATAATAATGATGATAATAAAACTGTTGCCACCGCATCCATTGCCATTGCCGCCAAATCCGAAGCCCATATGTATTCCTCCTTTTTCATGCTGGTTATTGTAACGCAAGATATTGTATGATGATTTACCGTAGAAGGTGCTATTGATTATAGTAAGGACAATTTTTTTTATAAGTTGGATGTAAGAAGCTTACTTTTAATGGATTTGACTAAAAAAGTAAAAATAGTGTAATATAGAAGAAAGCCGAATCCAAACAATGGTACGGGGGAACCAATACACATACAGGGGATAATCCGCTAAAAACGGAGGGGCATGTTCTTTACTCTCTCTTTTCCCTATCCCGACAGCTAACCCCGGAGGCTCTTAAGGTTTCTGAGATTCCTGCTACTAGATGCAGCAGTCAATCTTAGAGCTGTTATAAAAGAGAGGTGAACAAATGAAAAAAGTCTATGTAGCAGTTGCATTGATCCTTTCGATGCTGCTGGGTAGTGTTGTTGTTTTTGCCGCACCGGGGGACAAGTTGATCAAGTTTGGTATGCGCGGCGAGGATGTACAAGTGGTTCAGAAGTCACTTTTGGAAAAAGGTTTCTATGTCGGTGAAGTCGATGGTGTTTTTGGCAGTGCAACACTAAAAGCAGTAAGGGATTTTCAAATTAGCAACGGCTTAACCGTAGATGGAGTCGTTGGTAAAGAAACCTTATTGTGTTTAGGACGACCAGGGAGCGCTGAAGGGAATCCCAGCAGATATAGTAGGTCACTGAGTATGAGTGCATCTGCATATAGTGCTTTCGATGGTGGAAACTCCAATCATACATATGGTGGTAATTTAGTTCGTAAAGGAATCGTGGCGGTTGATCCAAGCGTGATTCCTCTTGGTACGAGGTTGTTTATACCCGGATATGGCTATGCAATAGCAGATGATGTTGGCGGTGGCATAAAGGGGAATAAGATTGATTTAGCCTTTGACAGCCATGGTGAAGCCATGCAATTTGGCAGACAAAATGTTACAGTATACATCGTAGATTAGCAGGCATTTAAGCCTGCTTCTTTTTATCCGTTAATTAAATTTTAAAAGATCACATAGTAGCGATTGCTTGCTAGGATAAAGTTTTAAAACATTTATAATTGCAGCTGGTATATAAAGAGATGCCAAATACGATACTACTTTAAGAGAATAGAAATATGTTTTTCTTGTTAAGGAGTGTATATATTGGATATATCGGGAAATACGCTAGCATTATTATTAGCTTTTGCTTCAGGTGTGCTCATGGCGATACAAGGAGCCATGAATGCTGGACTCAGTAAGGTGATTGGTCTGCTGGAAACGACTTTTATTGTGCATGTTATCGGTACGGTTGTAATATTAGTATTGCTATTTGGATTTAAGATGGGAAAGGGCAGTTTAGCTGCTTTTGCCGAAGCGCCTTGGTATCTATATCTGGGTGGCCTAGTAGGAGTGGGTATCCTTTATTTGGTGGCCGCCAGCATTCCAGAAGTAGGAGCCGCGAATGCTACAACAGCAATCATCGTTGGTCAGGTATTAACAGCTATCATCATTGATCATTTCGGTGCCTTTGGTTTAGAGCAAATGAGCTATGGATGGAATCAAATAATAGGTCTTGTTTTACTGGCTGTTGGAGGAAAACTGCTGCTCAGTTAAATACGTGGATAGAATTGAATGCTAATGCCTTTAGCCTTAATGTATCAACATAAGGCTTTTTTCCTTGTTAAGAACATTCTTTCCTTGCTATAAAATACTATAGAAAATAAAGAGGAAAAATATGGTCCATAGTCGAATTATCATTAGTCATTTAAACAATGGTGGGAGGAATACAAGTGAAGGATTTTGATAAGGAAAAACTACAGCCCGTTGTAGGCCAGCCAGCAAAAAGATATTCATTAACCTTTGGCGATGAAAAAACGAGTCATACTGGGCTTGATGATATTTATTTAGAAGTAGAAGAGCGCATTTTGGAAGCGATTAAATTTGGCGAACCATTTATCTTCGAAGGATCAAATGAACGAGGCAATCTTTATTATACAATTGAACGTACAGAAGAAGACTACATTCTTAGTGTGAAAGAAATTACCGAAGATACAGCTGAGCTAATCAAAAGCACGTTGGATAGCGTAAAACGGTTAGGAAAAGAAAAAACAGAAGAAATTATGGAACTCATGATTTTAGAAGAGATCGATATTGATATCAAAAAGACCATAGATGTGCCTCTCGAATCAAGCTATGAAACTCTGTTAAAAAAACTGAAAGAGCTTAGAGAAGATGCAAACGAAGCTCTTGTAGATAATTTGCTCCGCCTTCAGGAAATTGTTAGAGAATATGATATGGACTTTTAACAAGGTTCGATAACCCAACAAAAAAGTCCATAATAAAATTACATAAATATACTTGCAAACAACGTGACAATAATCTATAATATAAAGAGTGTCCACCGATATCATAAGAAATGTTGGCGCACACTGCAACATAATAAGGGGTTATAGCTCAGTTGGTTAGAGCGCTTCGTTGACATCGAAGAGGTCTGCGGTTCGAGTCCGCCTAACCCCACCATAGGAAATACAAGGGTTTCAGTGATATGCTGGAATCCTTTTTTGTTGCAAATACAGTAGAAAATACAGTATCTAGGATTTTTATTCTTGTGGCTCTGAAGGTGCTTCTTCTGGAGCTTCAGGGGTTTTTAATGCGGTTTCATATTTTTGCATTGCAGTAAGCAGTGTATCAAACTGGGGCTGATTGTAGATCTCCGCAATCATTCTTATATCAGTGTGTCCCATGATTTTAGCAGTGGTACTCATATCCACACCATTGGCACACATAGTAGTCGCGAAGGTTCTTCTAAGGCTATGCAGCGTAATTCCTTCGTAATCCTTCGCAAAGATGGTTTCGAAGGTTCGCTGATAGTTACGAGGGGTCAAGGGATTGCCCTTTTCATTGCAAAAGAAAAGTTTTAAATCATTGGTTATTAGCTTATGATTTTCCAAGATTGTCTTACATTCCTCCGTCATGGGGATTGATCTGATACTCATTTTAGTCTTCGGTGATTGCATTACTACGCCTAAACCTGGAAGATATACGGCATTCTTTCGAATATGTATTAATCTATTTTTATAATCAATGTCTTTAATTCGTAATGCTAGAACTTCGCCTCTTCGAATGCCTGTGAGTAACTGTAACATGAAAGCAGCATAGAGGGGATGCTTTTTATGTTTGGGGTTTTCTCTAAAAGCAATGGATTCCTCTATGGAAAGTACTGCACGTTCCTTTTTCTCTACTTTGGGAAGCTCTATACCGTTAACTGGGTTCTTCTTAATGTAATTCTTTTCTATTGCTTTAGCTAAGCAGGATTTAAGGATTGAGAAGATATCTTTCTTTGTTCTTGGGGAAGACTTCATATCTACGATTAACCTCTGTAAATCGTCTGTGGTAACCTCTTGTAATTTCTTATCGCCTAAATTAGCCGTAATATGCACTTTAAGCAACGTTTGATAGGTGTTGAAGGTAGTAGGTCGCAATGAAGGTTTTTTATATGTATCAAGCCAATGCTTAACCCATTCTTTCAACGTCATAGCATTTGGCTGAACATATACATCAAGTAATACATCTGCCTTGTACTTATCAAGTTTAGCCTGTACATTCTTCCTGAGTTTTGCAGAGAATGACTTGGTTTTTCCACTGGCATCCGTGAATTCCACAACCCAAAAGGGACTCATGGAACCATCTTTGTTTTTACGTTCGCGTTTGAAATAAGACTCAGCCATAGATTACACCTACCTTTTCTTAGTGATTACATTGTATATCTATGGATGTAATTTGTCAACTCAAAGTTAACTATGTTGATAAATGGGCAATCATAGGATTTTAGCCTGATTCATTGAGATAACCTTGACTACTATGAAATAATTAGATACAATGGATTACAGAGGTGAATGCCGTGGAAATTAACAAAAAAGTATTCTGGGCTAATACAAAGGCTTTACGTGAAGACAAAGGTTGGACTCAGCCCGAGATCAGTGAAAAACTTGGAATTAATTATAGAAGCTATAATAACTTAGAACGTGGATTTGCAAGTAAGCTGCCTATAGAATTAGCAAAGAAAATTGCAGATTTGTTTGAAACGACTATTGAAGAGTTAAGTCAGGGGGAAGAGCCAGAAGAACCATTAGTAGACCCAGAAATAATTAACTTTTGGAAAAACGTGAAGTCTCGTAGGTTAAAACTAGGACTATCTCAGGAAGATATGGCAAAAAAACTTGCAATGAGTGCACAAAACTTTCAAACAAAGGAAGCTGGAAAGGCTGCTAAATTACCAAGTCACCTAGTCAAACAGGTAGCAGAAGCTTTAGGGTGTACAGTGGATGAACTAAAAGGGGAGAAGGATGGAAGAGTTAATGTTATAGCAATACCTGCACCTGATGTGGTTCAAGAACGAGTAATGAATACTGTTATAGACAGACCAATGTCTAATAATAGTCCATCATATGATATAAGCCATTTGCCAGAGTCGGTGCAACGCTTCATAAGCGATATAAGTAATGCCAGTTTAATAACAAATTTAGTAGTTGATTACCTTATGAATAAAAATAAATAGTATATTGATATTATGCTAATCCTATGTTGGATTAGCATATTTTATTTGTTATCAACTAAGAAACAAAGATTGACAGGGATATTTCAAAGAAGTATACTAGGATTATCTTAGCGTTGGTTGCTAAGTACAATGATAACCTATATTCGTTAAAAAAAAGGTGGTGGAATCGCGATAGCTTAGTCAGTATAAATACATGTGGGAGGTGATTCGTTGGGGGAAATAGGCAAATAAAAAAAATACCATTGCCAGAATGGTATTTTAGGGTTTAAGTTGCGCTTATAAGTTTTTGTGTTCTTATCAGTAATAAAGTCGGCAAACTATATTACTGAATGTGTTCTAGTAATAAATTAAATTTAGTATAAAAGTACAATTGACTTTGGATACATTTCATCAAAAATGTAACTAAAAGCCAGTGTCTTTCTTATACAATTCGTACTATATCACATTTACTATTAAGACGCAAGTACTATTATGCACAAATAGAAGAATTTTATACATTGATTCAAAAATAAATTAAAAGGCGGTTACATACATGACAAACGTATTAAAAAATAAAGCTATCGAAGGCAACAGTAAGCTCAAGAATGTTGAAGAACAAGCAAAGAAAAACTTCGAAGTACTAGCAATAGACGGTTTTCCTACAACACAGGAGATCAATGAAGCAGAGATTAAGGCAGAGGCAGTATTCAATGCAATCAAAGTACTTTTACCAGAGGAATTACATAGTATCTTAGCTAATCTTGATGGACTCTATGGACAACGACAATATTACGCCACTGAGGCAATGTATATACAGGGGTACAAGGATGGTTTAAAAGCCTCAAAATAATAGTATAAATGAGTGGGCGTAATAGCCCACTCAATATCAAACAAATTAAAACTCTGAGGAGGAATTCTATATTAACAATTATTTGACAGCGGAAGAAGTAGGGCAACGTATGCAGATCAGTACTAAGCTGGTTTACGAGCTTGCAAAACGTCGACAGATCCCAGGGGTTAAGCTTGGTAAATACTGGAGATTTAATGAGGATAAACTGGCAAAACATATTGAGTTAAGATACGGCAATGGATATTAAGAAATTCTATGGGGGCAGGGTTTTACCCCTGCCTTTACTTAGGAGCGGTGGCAATGATGAAACTCTTAACCAATCAAATTAAACTCAGTGAGGATACACAGTCTCGCGTAGCTATCAATGAAACCACCGTAAACGACTACGTGGAACTAATGGTGAATGGCGTTGAATTTCCACCAGTTACTGTGTTTTATGATGGAAGCGAATACTGGTTAGCCGATGGATTCCACAGAGTCACCGCAGCTATCATAGCAGAAGTCCATGAAATATCTGTGAACATCATCGAAGGTACTAAGCGTGATGCAGTGCTGTATTCCGTAGGCTGCAATGCTGACCATGGACTTCGTAGAACCAACGCAGATAAACGCAGGGCAGTCGAGATGTTACTTAGGGATGCTGAGTGGGTACAGTGGTCAGATAGGGAGATAGCTAGGAAGTGTCATGTAAGTAATACCTTCGTTAGCAATCTTCGCCCAGGTGTAACTGTAAATATTGACAGTGAGAAAACATATACAACGAAGCATGGTACAGTATCAAAGATGGACACTAGTAACATAGGTAAACCAAAGGAGCCTATTACAGAGCCAGGGGTGCCAAAACAGGCTATGGAATATATCGAACCTCTAGAGCTTCCCATGTCTCAATATGAACCATACGAGCGACCACAGTACATCTTTGAACCGTCCATGGATGACGTAGTACTCAGTGGTGAGTTATTCGAGGTTGACATTAAGCCAACTAAGATGATAGCAATGGCAGATTCTTTGTATCAGATGTGCGAAGAGAAAGTAGTGAATACTTGGGAACCGAAGGATATCATAGTAATACGGTCAAGATTAGAATTGCTAAAGTCTAAGATTGAATATTTACTGATAAATGTAAGGGAGTAAAGTGCAATGTATCAATCAGAAGAATACTCCATAGCCATTCACGAGGCTGGTCATGCTGTAATGGCAGTAATATGCCAAAGAAGTTTAGAATTTGTGACTATTATTCCTAGTAGTAAGGGACTAGGGGAATGCCGTATTAGTAGTAAGGCTTCAGATAAAAACGAAACAGATGAGGACAATGGGCTGAACATACTAAAAGAGGTTTTAATTTTGTTAGCTGGGACTGCTTCGGAGTCTATTTTGCTAAATATTAGCCCTATGGAGACTAAAGGAGCAGAGGATTATAAAGAAGCAAAAAAGATTATTGATATACCCAATGATGAACAAGACCAAGGTCGTTGGAATAAGGCTACAAAAATGACATGGAATATGTTTAAGTCACCTTTGGCACAACGACAGATCAAAGCCGTTGCCTATGCTCTAATGATACATAAGACCATAACAGGGGAACAGGTCATAGAAATAATGAAGAATAACTAATTGTTGAATACAAGGTTTCTTGGGTATGCCAGTAGCAAGTTGCCGTTATAGATGGGAGTCGCATGGCTCCCTCCTATGTGGAACCTGCGGAAATTTTGCTAAAGAGGATTAAATAACAGCACTACTATTTTGTCATAAACTGCTTTGCTTACATGCTGTACCCTTAGTATTTATCTATGTTCAATTATTACTAATATTAGGGGTACGATACTTTGTATTCATAGCCTCTTAGATTCAACACAGGCGATTTATGGCGGTCATAAAAATACGATGGAAAGGAATGATACATTGATAAAAGTGATTGACAGTGTCATGGGTAGTAATAAAACTAACTGGGCAATCAAATACATGAATGATAATCCTCATAAGAAATTCATGTATATTACACCGTATAACAAGGAATTATCGGACAGGGTTATTCCTCAATGCCCTAATTTGAAATTTAGATTTGCCAAGGAGGGGCAAAAGTTTGCAGATTTTAAAGATAGTTTAATCAAAGGGCATAATATAGTAGCTACGCACGAGTGTTTTAAAAGAGCAGATACAGAGGTAGAAGCATTATTGGAAACTAGTGGATATACTCTGATACTTGATGAAGTCTTCGACGTGGTTATAGATATAAAACTTGTAAAAGCGGACGTTGACCTTATACTAAATAGTCTTGCTACTATAGAGGATAATTATTTAGTGTGGACTGATGAAGCCTATCCAGATGAAAAGGGAGAATTTAGTCATATTAAACAGATGGCAAAACTCAAAAAGATCTTAGTTTTTGATGATAGTTTCTTTCTATGGCTGTTTCCTATAGAACTTTTTCAGAAGTTTTCCGAGGTATACATTATGACATACCTATTCCCTGCACAGGTGCAGAAACATTACTTTGACTTACATGGAATTCAATATGAATATTACAAGGTATCAGAGCCAACACTGAAGCATTACGAACTAATTCCCCATGACGGAACTATAAACAATGATTTTAAAGCACTCATTGATATTTACGATGGAGACCTAAATGAAATTGGTAAGATGAATAATGGATTGACTAAGACGTGGTACGAAAAACCAACTAACAAGCTAAATTTAGCAAAACTCAAGAATAATATTCGTAACTTTTTCAGGAATGTCTACAATGCTAAATCGAAGGAAATCATATGGACAACTTACAAGAACTACAAAGAGAAGCTAAAGGGAGAGGGGTATTCTAGTTCCTTCGTAGAATGTAATTGCAGGGCTACCAATGTATACGGAGATAGAGCTTTTGTTGCATATTGTGTTAATTTACATCAGCGTCCAATGATAAAGCGGTATGTCAACATGAGCAATGAGCAAGAACAGCTATGGGCATTGTCAGAAATGTTACAATGGATTTGGCGTAGTGCAATTAGGAACGGTCAAAGAATAACATTATATGTCCCTTCTAAACGCATGAGAGACCTTTTGATTCAATGGCTAAACAATGAAATTCAGCTTGAATATTCAAGTGGAAAATAATGTTCTAGCAGGGCAAACCTGCTAAAATCGTTAAAAACCCCAGCATTTCTGCGGTCTCAAGGGGTGTAGGTCTTAGAGTATAAGGAGTACAAAGTTTATCTAGGAAATATACAACGATTGTCACATAGTGGTGCTAAGATTCATAGCATTCTAAGGCTTACATTGCAAATCTGTGAGAGGGTATTTACACAGGAAGCCAATGGAAAGTTTAGGATTACTATGAGTCTATGGTTCTTAGGTATATTGTCCTTAGTTCTATGCTAATTCGTAAACTCAAAAACCGTCCTCAGACGGTATGAGATATAGAACCTTGTTTTCGTAACCCTACATAGTTAGCTAAGTATCATAGCTATTCATATAGTATCTATGATTACCTGTGTGAAGAGATCTATCACAGTATTTCATAGCTTAGCATATGGGTACTATGATAATTTAGGGTGTCTTAGGTTGGTTATGCTAAAGCATAATGTTCATGGGGAACGCTAGCCTTATCAGGCTGCTTATCCAATTCACAATTACGAGACATGGATATTGAAGTTACGATATGTCATGCAAATAATGAATGCTGTTATGTATGTTAAACGTTAACCTATATGATAATAATCTCTATATGCGCAGTTCGCATTCCTGATATACGGATTCAGGATTCTTTTCTTATGAACTATTTTAGTATCTATGATCTTCTAGGATTATCATTGTTCATCTGTGAAAAGATTTATCACAGCAATTCAATAAATAACCTAGCTATCCATAGTACCCTATGTTCATGAATAGGACTACCGAAGTCATTTTGACTTCTCATGAACATAGACAACTTAACCCAACCATTGGCAAACCGTGAAAATCACTTACACGGAAATACAATGAATGCTAAGACAGATATGTCAATCTTCAAAGCCCTAAACTGCCTAGCAGTACAAAGTCAATTCCATAAAATTTACATGGCACGAATCCTTGATATACATAGCCTCAATTATTACCAAAGTAGGGCATTGGATACTTAGTATTCAATGCTGCTGAGATTTAGCACAGAGCGAATATGAAGCTATGGATTTAACGGGCGTAAAATTGCGCTGGTTCATAGCTGCCCTTAGAATCAAGGACACCTAGAGGCGTTAATGCGCAGGGAGATATTCAAAAGTGACAACATATCTAAGCTAAGTTTTAAGCCCAGTACTGATACTGTGACACCCTTTGGCAACAACTTCCTCATTATCGCAGGGGAACGTAGATACAAGGCTTGCAAGGCTATTGGGTGGCAAGAGATACCTTGTAATGTCATGGAGGCAACTGCGGAGGAACAGTCTTGGATCATGTTATCTGAGAATTTGCAGAGGAAGGACCTTAGTGAGGTCGAGAAGGCTGAGGAGATTGCTGAGGTGATGTCTCAGACATCAGTGAGTACTCGCGAAGTAGCAAAGAGACTAGGGGTTGACCAAGGTTACATTGTGAGACTTCTTCAGCTTCATAAACTCCCCTCAGAAGTCAAAGCCATGGTGAAATCCGAAGAAGTCACTGCATACCAAGTTCGTCCCCTTGCACAACTTGGAACCAAAGATTCCCCTGTAACTCCTCTGGTACAGGTCAAGGTTGCAGAGTACATCAGGGATAATCATTTGAATTACGATGGTGCCAAAGAAGTAGTTCAGAGAGTCAATGATTTGCCAAGGGGAGTCTTGGATGTCCCAGACATCAAGGTATCCGATGTTATCATTGCTGAACTTTGTAAGCCAGAGGAACCAGAGTCAAGCACTGTTGTGAATAGCTGGGAAACGTTTTTGAGCATTGGGCAACAGATGTATGCTATTCTGGATAAAAGGTAATCAGTGGTGGTCAAAGTGACATGTACTGGGCGAAATTTTACGCTTAGTGTATTTAATGTCTTCCCTGAAAGACATATGAGTATCCCTGTTACAAGTGTTGCACTGCTATCATTGTCAATCCTATATTATCCTTTGTAGTACAAGGAATCATGATGTTTCACTATAGGTGTTATAATGGTAAAAACAGGGTGTTACGCTCAGAATGTTGATGGAACCATTAGACACCTAGGCTTATAGTGATTTTCTAGGGTGTTATGTTTATACATTGTAATAATGAATATTCTTTATTTGCATGGATGTATATATTGATATTCTTTGTAACTATATAATAGTAAATACTAGGAATTGCTTGGATGCTGTAGTTATTCGATGTGACATGGAAACCTAGGAATATAATGCTATTTCAAAGAATGTATACCATCATGGAATTATAGGTAACGAATAATAGTTATTGATTAATATTAAATTATACCACATTTAGAGCAATGATACAATGTATAGCATTGATTATGGGATAGCTTTCATAAATCGCCTGTGTTGAATCTAAGGTATACCCTATACAAACTATTATACCCCTGGTTTTAGTGATAATTGAACACAGCATTTACCTAGGGTGAAAGGCATTGTAATGCAATGATGGAGGCAAAGTAGTAGTTTAGATTTTACACTGTCCATAAAGAAGGACTTATGATAGAATAAAGATACTTATAAAGATTCGGAGGTATACCTATGGAAAAGATATTACAGCAGATACTCGAAGGACAAAATAAGATTAATCAAAAGCTTGAACTTATGGAGAATCGCTTTGATTCCATAGAACATCGTTTAGAAATTATGGACGTTCACTTAGTAAATATTGATAGCAGGCTCTCAGAAAATACGAGGTTCATCTCAGCCTTATCTCAGGATGTTGCGAGGACAGCAACAAAGGAAGACATTGCTGCCATGAGTTCTGGCATAGAAGCATTGAATACTAGGTTGTTTAAACAGGAATCAGAATTGATTTTATTGAAGACTGCAAAGTAAACAAAGAGCAATATAATGTTTTCAATAGCCCCTATTGATTTTGTACTGCCTGTAGTTCTTGGTATTATCCCTGCATACATCGCAAAGAACAAAGGAAGAAGCTTTGGTATTTGGTATTTGGTATGTCTATGGAGTTTTGTTATTCATTATTGCACTGGTACATTCTATATGTCTCAAAGATGGTGTAAAGTATTATTCAAAGCTCCAAAAATAGACCCTGTGAAGCCTTGGTATTGCTGAGGTTTGTCTAAGGAATGCCATATTTTTCACTGTTAGTGAAGATGTGATTTAAATATTCATCGGTCTAACTGAAAAGTTAGGCTTTTTTTTATGCAGAATTTGATAAAAAGTGAAACCTGCTAAGCCTTGATACCCATGACTTCCAAGGGTGTCTTGGTTGTTAAAATTGCAATTATGAACATTATAGTGTAAGGATAATTCTAGTCCAGCTTAATCGCTGGGCTATTTTTTTGGTTTATCATATGCAAATGTTACTAGGGTAAAAGGAGGGTAGTAGTGATGAAGCTAACTAATTTAAAACTGAGACGTATGCAAAACGGGCTTACTCAGGAATATGTGGCACAACAGGTAAATTTATCTAGGGGCTATATCGCACAGTTAGAGAATGAACATGCGAGTATTGACGGCACACTTTTGATTAAACTAGCACAACTTTACAATTGTAAAACCGCTGATTTGATCTAGGCAGTCTTATGGACTGTCTACTTTTTTTACCCATCATATGCAAGTGTTACTAACTGTGAAAGGGTGATTACATGGATGACCTAGAACCATATGAATCTCTGGAAGAACTCAGCGAAATAGAGCTAGAATCTGAGGAAATCACTGAAAACGATGATTACACACTTGATGATCAAGAAGAGGTGTACTCATTAGAGGACGAACCTAGTTCCGAAGTCAAACTGACTTCACCTAAGAAGACGCGAAGGAAGAAAATCGTAATACCTCCCGAGGCTCATCCACTGGAAGCCTTTATGATTGCAAAGGAATTTGAATGGGGGCATTTGACTGGGATAACTAAGCTATCCAAAGAAGAACTCTTGGGAATTATCCGTGGTGATGTGCCTACAGAGTACCAGAAAAAACGTATCAGGCTCACTACAGGGGTGAAACTTTGATTATGCGAGTGAAAGCCATTGTTAGCAAAGCTGAGCTAAGAAATCATATACAAGCAAAGTGGAATGCTAAGGAAGAATATGGAATATCAAAGGAGTGTGCAACGATGGACGCAGCTACAGAAAGGGTTTACCAGGACTTAATATCAGAATGCATGTGTATGGAAATAGTACTCGAAGGAAGCGGAGATTATGAGCTTGCAGAGATATACCGCGAAAAGGGGAAAGAACTCATTAAAGAATTTGAATATCTAAAGACTGACTTTGGTTGGTCTCAGTATCTTAAGCACAAAGGAGATATTGCCAATGGATAAACAATTAATTGCAATAGACGACAATGGTAAAATCACAGCCAAGGAGCTTTATGAATTCCTGGAGTTAGATAAAAGTAATTATTCTAGGTGGACTAAAGCCAATATTGATGAAAATGAATTCTATGAAGAGGGCAAAGACTGGAAAGGGTTCTTCACTATGACGAACGGTAATTCTTCGATGGATTATGAATTAACCATTGATTTTTCAAAGCACCTCTGCATGTTATCGAGGTCAGCCAAAGGGAAGATAGCAAGGGATTACTTCATTGAGGCTGAGAAACAGCTATTAAAACCTAAGCCTCTTACTATGATTGAAGTATTGGAGATTGCCTTGGAGTCGGAAAAGAAAGCCTTGGCACTTCAGCAGCAAGCAGCCATAGACAAACCAAAGATAGAGTACTTTGACGCCTTAGTTGATCGGAACCTACTCACCAATATCAGAGATACTGCAAAGGAATTGCAGGTAAAACAAAATATATTCGTCGACTTTCTCATAGAGAAAAAGTATATCTATAGGAGTACCAAGAAACACATAAAACCCTTCGCGGACTATGTACCTAGTTTATTTGAACTCAAGGAATTTACCAAAGGTGCCTTTGCGAGTACTCAGGTACTTGTGACACCGAAGGGCAGAGAGACATTTAGAATACTACTAGATAAAGGAGTCTTACGATGAAACCATTAGAATATACGGCTGCCATTGTTAAAGCGGTTAAGGAAAATGACATAGACAAAGCGCAGAGAATTCGAAAGTCCTACGAGTGGGAAAGTTCATTGAATTTCGATGCTGATAGCATTGTAGCTATAACATTAGTCAGGGCAGCACTTGGACAGCTAGGAATCAACAATGAACCTTATATAGACTATGATTGTGATGAATCTCAGTATGGAAAGGTTGTATTGGCATATTCAAAAGAATTACAGAAATCTAGTGTTCCACATGAGGAAATAAGGATTATTCTTGATAAATACAGAATTGGCGGTGTAAGTTACAAAGCTGCATTAAACAAATAAATAGCATTGGTAAACATTGAGACCTCATAAATTTTGAGGTCTCTTTTTTTATGTACAAAAGGAGATATAGATAAATGGACAATGGGAATATTATCAAAAATACAATTGTCATGGATGTAACATCAGCTTTACAGGGTATAAAGCAACTTGAAGAAGCTTTGAATAAGCTGAAGCAAAACAAACAAGGTTCCTCAATTTCATCTAACATAGGAAAGGATTTAAATTCTGCTGAACGGATTGTTTCCGATGGTGTAACCAATATCAATAGTAAGCTAGGCAACATCGGCAACGTGAAGACCAGTAGTAAATTCTCAGACTCATATAGTAAAACTATCAATGAGTTAACTGTGCAGGCTGAGAGGTATTACAGACAATTCCAGGTATCGGGTAACACTGAATTCCAAGATAAATATAAACAGCTTATTCCTGTTATTAGGCAGCTTAACGCAGAGCAGCAAAGTTTCAATAGGACGCTGGGAGCGTCGTCGGATACCCTTGGTAAACTTGGCAGTACTTTAAAAAGTCATTTTGCCTATATGGCTACAGGGGCTTTAATCGGTGGAATCATTGGCATTCCCCTTGCTATTTCCAATGTAGCTAAAGAAACTGAGGTATTAACTCAGAAAATACGGCAAAACTTAGAGCTTTCTGAGCAGTACCACGGTAATAATCAAATATTAGAACAGGATTTAAAGAGGTTAAATGACATTGCAGGGGTCTTTGCTATTGGCTATGGTGTCGAACTAAAGGACGTCATGGAGTCTATGCAGATCCTTAGTAGACGGTTTAAAGATGTGGAATCCATTGCTTATCTGACTTCAGCAGCGATTACGATGAATAAATTAGACTTTGTTGACCTAAAGAAAGCCTCGTCTGATTTAGAGGCAGTAATGTTACAGTATGGATTAACAGCTAGGGGAACGAGGGATTTTCTAAATGATTTTTCGATTGCTGTCCATGTTGCCAGGATTACAGGAACGGAATTGTTGGATGCTTTGCAAAGGTCAGGGAGTAGCTTTAAGCAATTCAATATGGGAACAAGGGAAAGCATTGCTACTGTGGCTGCCCTAAGTACTGAAACAGCTAGGACAGGGAGCACGATAGGAAATACATTTAAGAGTGTCGCTGCTAATTTTAGTATGAAAAAAGCCATAGAAGCATTAGACTCCTATGGGATCAAGTTATACGATGTAAATGAGCAAGGTATGAAAACAATGCGACAAGGAGCCAATGTATTCCAGGAATTACAGGGCTTATTCGGTCGCTTAGATGACGAAGGCAAAAGTAAGTTAGCCCTAGCAATTTCAGGGGGCAAGTACCAAGTGAATGCAATGATGGCTTTCCTTGGAGATGCTAATCAAAATTTCACTACGATACTAAATGAAATCAAAGCAAAATCCTCAGATGAAATGACTTCTTCATTGCTCAAACTTGGGCTTGATACCTACCAAGTAAAACTAATGCAACTCCAGGCTTCAATGCAATTCTTTAGTAAAACCATTGGTGACGATGTACTCCCAAGCCTCAAAAATATGGTAGATGGTCTTACAAACGGGGTTATATGGCTAACAGAGAATCATGAAGCTGTAAGTAAAACCATGTCAGCACTTGTGGAACTAGCAAAGGTAGTTACAGCGTTCTATATTCAGCAATCCATATCAAATAAGTTAATTGCTGAAGGAACAATTTTACTAAGAGGAATGTATTTACTCGAAGGTAACTTCACAGCAGCCTTTGCAGGTATGAGGGCATCTTTAGCAACCTTCTCAGCAACAGCAGCGGCAACCTGTATACAACTCGCAGCACTATATACAGCAATCAATGTAATATCTGCAGCATATGACAGAATGAGTGATAAATCAGGATTAGTTGGACAAGAGCAAGACACATCGAACCAGCTTGCAGCAGTCGAGGGTAACAGAAAAACAGCCCTAGCAATGAAGGCTAGAACTGGATTATCCGAAGATGAAATTAATAAAATCTATGATGACCAAGCCAATGATTTAAGGGGTAAACTCGCCAGTATCCAAGAACAAAGGAAAGCCAAGGATAACGAAGCCACCAATAAAGCACAAGAAGAGTCTGAGAAGAATTTTAAAGCTATTATAGAAAAAGCCATGGCTTCAGCAACGGTGAAACCTCCAGAAATATCCAATCTAATACCTGAGAAACAAGGGCATAGTTCCAATGCTTCCACAGGTCCGAAGACGCCCCCTGATAACTCAGAACAAGTTTTTAGAAGGGATACTGGTAGAGAATTAGATCATGAGCTTAAAACCGCTAAAATCAGTGCAGATCAATACGGAAGTGCATTGGAATTACTGGCTGCCAAAGAACATATCTTTGGTCAATCTACGGAAATCAATGCTACTAAGCTAGATTTAATGAATAAACGAGTACTTACTTTGATTGGTCAATCCATGCAGTATGAAGCAATGGCAAACGAATATGAAACTCAGGCAAACGACAGGATAGCTTCTAATAGTAAGTTGGTGGAAGAGCTAGACAAACAGAAAATTTCATGGAGCTCCCTAACAAAAGCAGAAAAGGAAGAATTTATTCAGAAATATAGATCATATATAGAAGACGAAAAGACCTTGAATAAATTGTTAGAGCTTGCAGACAGAGCCAGGGTTGCCTCATCGGAGACACGTAGCGAAGCAAATAAAATTGGTATATCTACAGCGGAAATGTCAGTGGGCTTAGCAAAGCAAGCCTATGATAAATCCCTAAGAATGCTAGAGTACGATAAACAGCACGATATTAGTAATTTAGGGTACAAAGCTACAAATGAACAAAAAGATATCATAGATTTAGCCTATTCCGTCCATGAACTAACAGAGGCACAAACTGAGTTGAATCGTGTTAAGAAACAGTTTAGTGAAGGTAGCGAAGAATATAAGAAGCAACAGGCAGAAGTGGATAAGTTGAAAAATAAAGTTGACGAACTCAATAACAAAAACCTCGATAAATTAAAAGGTCAAGTTAGCGATATGGTTATTCAATGGACTACGGAGGGGCGGAGTTTTTCAGATATTTGGAAGAATATTTGGCAACAATTCGCACAAGACGCACTCAAGGCACTTTTTAGAGTTCAAAACAGCAGCGGTGGACTCCTCAGCAGTCTCCTAGGCGTCTTTGGTGGCGGTGCTGGCGGTGCAGCCAAGGGATCTGGGTTAGTCCGTGGTGGCTTTACCCCTTCGAATTCCTGGATGCCTAGTACTGCATTTGCCTTTGCAGACGGTGGTATAGTCGATGAACCTACCAATGCTATCATTGGTGAGACTGGGGACACTGAGTCCGTTATTAATCTTGATAAACTCCGAAAAGGCGACAAGAGGCAGCAAGGATTACTGAGCTATGCCAATAGTAAACTAGGGACACACGTGGAAGCCAAGGTATCACAGAAGACCATGGACATAGCGAAGACTGCCTCCGTAGAAACAAGGATGAACCGTGAACACATCAATGAATTACAAAAGGCAAATGCTTTGATGGCTGAGCAGAATCGCATGATACTGTACATGATTAACAATGGCAATCAAGGGAACACCACCGTAGCCCAGCCCATTGTAATGCCAAGTACACAGTCAGACGAAGCTCTCTTCGCTCAGCTAGGACGCATGAGGAACATGGGATACAATGTATAAACAAAGAGAGGTAATGAATTTGTGAAGATCATTGATAGAAACTCTACGACTTACGAAGTATTATCACCATTAGCAAAGGATATCAAAAGTATAGGTTTACTACTCCCCAAGGTAGTCAATGTTTTAGGAGTATACCAGATGCTAAACGACAAAGGATTTTCATATAGCAGTCATTCTTACACAATGGATGAGCAGCACTTAGCACTCCTTGAATTACTCAAAATAATTACCAGAGGAAACAATATTGAATTCTTTGATATAAGCATGGCAAAGAAAGTAATATTACATGCTTTGGGCTTAGATAGACCACTAATGCCACCTTTGCCAATTATTGCAGCCCTTGACAGGTTGGGTGTATTGGACAGGATTATAAAGGAAAATAGAAAGGATGGAGTAACGATGAAAAAAGAGATTACAACAGGAATACCTATTATTGATAGAAATGGGGTTTCTCACATTGCATACAGCTACTTAGTAACTGATTTTCGTGAAGCTATGGAACTACTGCAAAAGATTGATACCTTTAATATGCTGGAAAACCACGAAGAAGAATCTTATGGTGCTATGTTGGAAATTGTGTATAGAGCATTGAATAAACGATATACAAAGGAAGAGTTATTGAAATTCATTGACGCTAAATTTATTCAGGAATCTATTAGAGTCTACTATAATCTACCACAGATTACTCCCTAAGAAGGAAAGTCATAGGGTATCGAACTATATAAATTATATATAATATTTTTTTGCCATAGGGGACACAAAGGTTTACAAATGAATTCTAAAATAATGGAGGTATATAATGCCTAATTTAAGACGAAAAAAGTACTTTTCTAAAAAGCAGCCAGAGGTAACTCTGCTCAACAAAGTTATATTTGGAGTACTTATATTAATCCTTGGCTGTACGGCTGGCTATAACTTGGGATACAATGCAAGGCACAGTTCCACATATATCTATGTTAAGTCCGAAGATAACAACGTCAATCTTCATGGAGCCATGGATGACGTTGGCATTCAGTGTTCCAATGAACAGTTTCAAGTGTTAGCAAAGCTTATCAATAGAAAGTACTAGTGTAAAATCTAGTACTTTTTCTTATGCTGAAAGGATGGATTAGTAATGGATAAGAGAGTTCAGCAAGCCTACCTAAGCAAAATCAAAGAATTAAAGAAGCAAATCAGAGATACCCATGATGAAGCTTTATGCATGGAGCTTGAAGTTATCGAAGATGCTTACAGTCTTCTACAGACCGACTATGGCTGGAAAAGGTATTTGGAGGTACAGCAATGAAAAACGTTGTTTGTCCTAAATGCGGATATAGCCAAAGTTTCCCCAAGGCAGTCCTAGAAGATTATTTCAAAGGTAAACGCAAAGTTATTTATTGTGGGCAATGCCGCAATGGTAAAAAGAATATTATCTGTAAAATACAGGAGGTATACTTATGATAAAAATTATATATGTGTGTGACACTGGACGAAAGATACTAATTGATGAAAAGGAAGTCTTTGATGATTGGTATTCACCGACCTTTGACGAGTTAACAAAGCTATTGAAAAGAAATGGTATCACCGATAATGATGAAGTAAATCTTAGCAGCCTGTATGAATGCATTGAATCTTGTAGTACATATCAAGGTAGCTTAGAGATATCTATAGGCTATGAATGTAAACGTTGCAAAAATGGCTGCGAGCTTCTATAGAATAAAGCACTGGTGTCATGAGTTAATCATGATGCTGGTGCTTATTTTTGTTTCTAGGGGTATTCAGACTTACCAATACATTGTTGCCGTAACCACTCAGATAATCCCTGGGCAACAATGCGCCATTCGCGACCTATTTTTACAGCAGGGAAATCCTTAGTTTTAACTAATACATAGATGACTTCCCTAGATACCTTTAAAATTTTCGCTGTCTCTTCTACGGTTAAAACTAGATTATTCAATATTATCACCTCACTACATATCTCGTTTTTTCTTTGATCTGTCTTTGTCATATTATTGTCATGTATTTTCTCTATAATAAAAACTAAAAAAGAAGGTGGAAATCATGATGCATACTATTGCAACTATAGGTGTTTTTGTATTTGTTTTAGGATTATTGGATTTTCGATATTAAATAACATTTATTGGGGAAAATAACACATATCTATGATTTTCTCTATATTCGATAATATGGAGTTATCGTACATTGAGATGTAATTATCTGGAATAAATATTGTGTCATGCATGAGCAAAAAAGAGATTATACAGCGATGCAAAGTATTATCAATGATAGCTTTATATCAGTATATAAGCAATGGAGAAAAGGGGATATCACTGCAACTAAGGCTATAGGGCTATGCAGCATGTCAAGGGCAGGGTTTTACAAGGTAGTTAAAGAATACGAAGCTCAAGCATAGGCATATCATAGATAAACGTAGAGTACTGGGGAGTTAGCAAAGGCTAATACTTTAGTACTCTTTTATTATGTAATAGCTATGCCTTGTATACTATGGCATGTACACTGTTTAGGCTATGCAACATCTTATGATATGCTCTGTTCTACTTGGTGTTCTCTGCTTTCATGGGTATGCAGTATATGTATGGCATAGTTTACATGGGTACGGGTGTCTTTGTGGATTCCAAAGGGCGGTTACTTTGTGGCAATGGTGGCGGTATTACCTCAGCCTACTATGAACGCCAAAATAGCACTGGAATTTCTATGCATGACATAGACCCCCTGGGGTGATTTTGGTATATCCTTTGCCTTCGATGTAATTCTGGAAGAACCCTGTAAAATTCTTGCAATATTTTCTATGAACTATACAACGACATTTTAACCTAAGGAAATCATGAATGCAATAGCTAATACTAATTAACAATAATTATTAAAAATTATCAATGAAAGTACAATGATGAAACAATGGTTACGATAATATTAACAGAGGAACATATGAACACAAAGGACAAAGAAGAACATTGAGAACAATGCCTTATCAAAGAATTTAAATGTAGGGAAATCCGACATTATCAATGCTGTAGCCAAGAAAGAAAAGGTGACTCAGGATCACCTTTTAGAATCAACACTTGGTCGCAATGGAGGCACTTGGGCTCATCAACAGATAGCTTTGGCATATGCTAGTACCTATCGCCAGAACTACATATGTTCGTTATATAATTCATTGTTTCTATGGGGGTCGAACTTCACGACACCCTTGCTGCAAGGGTACGGTGAAAATCTATGAGTTAAAGAGGGAACTGCTTCTCAGGTAGCCGTGGTATTATCACTGTATGACATGGGCTCCAAAGTTGTTGCGAATATCTATGGATAAAAGGCTTCCATATTTGCGCTGTGTTGAATTTTAGAGGGGTGTCCATAGTAAAGTATAGGTGGTTTTCTTCTAATGTAGTAATGATTTGAAAATAATTACAGGGAAAATAAAGGAATAATGTCAGTTTATGCCTAAGTAATCTATGTATAATAATGTAAATGGAGGATGCATTAATGGAGAAAAAGCGCAGTTCAATAATTATTTCAGTATTAGTTTTGGCTTTGTTTGTCGCACTTATTTTAATGGGGAATGCTAAAAGTAAAAATGTAGAACTGGAAAAGGCAATACAAGCCCAAGCAACTACCATCGATGAACTTAGAAACGGCGCAGATCGTCGCATAGTAGAAATTAGGGCTTTATTTGAACATAAACAATTTAAAGAACTATACAATGCATCCGCTGAACTCTCCAAAAATCATCCTGGAAGCAAGGAAGCAAATGAAGCTCAAGGATATGTGTCTCAAGCCCAGGCCGAAGAGGCGGCGCTTTTAGCTAGACAACAAGAAGAAGCTCAAAAACAGAAAGAACTTGCGGCGAGGTCCAATATTGACAAGGCTCGTTCAATCATTCGAGTGTCAAAAGTATATACTGATAATCCAAATAGTGCTAACGGTGTGAATTTCCATATAGTTTGGCAGAATACATCTAATAAAGTGGTGAAATACTGCTATTTTACAGTTGTGCCTTATAATTCTGTGGATGATGTGGTTGCATGTACTATTCGACGTGAGTCAGAATTTACTGGGAAAGTCACTGGCCCCATTAATCCTGGTCAATGGAAAGGCGAGAGTACATATTGGGATTCTGCTTGGTATAATAATACTATCGTAAGAGCAGAGTTAAAGAGAATACAAATTGATTATACAGATGGAACGTCAGAGAAATTATCTGGTGAAGATATTAAATATGTCCAATTTTGATGTAATTAGTATTTATAATAAATTTAAGTGGTTCTAAAATTGAGAGTTTATAAGAAAGGGAGATGATTATTATAGATAATGCACCAGAAGTTGCAATGGTTGAAACTAAGAAAACAAAGTCTAAGTATGTTATTTGTGGGGTAATATTATTAATACTTACTCTTATCTTTAGTATTAACTATATTAATTTGCAGTCGCGCATGAATGATGTTTTGAAAAATGATCCGAGAAACTTAAATATTAGTGTATCAGTGCATTATGAAAAATATTTAAATCTCAGTATACTGGTATATGACTTGAAGGGGATTTCTAAGGAAAACAGTATGGCAGACGTATTTAGAGTATTTTTGCAATTTGCCGAAAGTGTTAAAGACAAGAAATTTGATGTTGTAGAATTATCTTTTAATGGAGTGACGAAGTTTAAAATAACCGGAGTTTACTTTAATACATTGGGACAGGAATATTCTAAACAGAACCCTATCTACACAATGAGAACATTTACAGAAAACCTTATGAAACCTGATGGTACTAAAGCATATTCACAGTGGACTGGTGGATTGCTTGGGGTAATAACGCATCAAATGGAAGATTTCAATGAGTTTCATAAAGAGTGGTATTTGAAGGATTTGGCTTCTAAAATGAAATAATTATGGATAGTATACATAAACAAAACTTTATAAAACATGAGGAGAAACTATGAGAAAGATATCATTCATATGTATTCTAGCGTTAGTATTTATTTCATTTGGATTTCAATGTGCCAATGCTGCCACAACAAACTGGTATTGGTACTACTCAAATGATGATATAACTCAATACGTTGACACTAATTCGCTGAAAATCATTCGAGATTATAATGGAAACGTCGATAGAATTGAAGCGTGGATAAAGACCACATATAGTGAAGCAGGTGCACAAAGTACAATAAAAAACTACGAACTTATTTCTACTCCTAATATTAATCAATTAAGCTATAGTATGGAGAAAGTTTACATTAAACCTCAGAGTCGTCAAATAGCATCCAAACAAGAAGTATTTTATAATCCAGATGGGGTTTCCTTATGGTCAGAAGATAATAACGACTACTCGTTAAAATGGAATACAGTACGTCCAAGAAGTTCTAATGAACGAGAATTTAGTATTATTGTAGATCAGATTTTTAATGGTGGGAATTTAATGGAATTTGAAAAATGGAAAACTGGTAATGATCGATGGGTTGGTTTATCTTCTCAACAAATTTCAGAGGAAAGTATTGAAAATACCTGGTTTGATAATATGTCTATTGTATTAGATGATAATAGAATTTATTTTTGGCTATACCAAGAAGATATTAAATATGGAAATATTACAGAGAAAAGATATAGTAGGTGGAAATATGATGCAAAGTCAGATACATTGCAAGCAATTATGTTGTCGGTGTGGGAAAAGGATAAAGGGTGGACAGTAAATGATAAATCTATTATTGGCAAGATAGAATCTAATATTCCAGAGAGCGCTGGGGAGTATTGGAGTTCTAAAGTTAAAAAGTATGTAGAAGAAAATAGAGAATATATTAATAGATTCCAGAAAATACTCACTTCACCTAAATTACCTAGTACAAAAAGTAACTATGACTTTACCATACCTAAACTATCTTCTTAATAAAGAAGGTTTGATCTTATTAGTTTAAAGTGGCTAAATGACAAAATAGGACTATAATGGTCCTTTGGAAACCCTTGTTAAATCTATGCTTTCAGAAAACAAAAATACAGTGAAATGTACAGTAGAGGCAACAGAAGTATAAAGAAATAAGAGAATACTGTATAAAATACCATGAAATGTTTAGATTGCTAAACAAAGAGAAACCCTTATAAACGAAGGGTTTCGATAGTAAATATGTATCACTCAGTTAATCAGATAATATCGTTGACATCGAAGAGGTCTGCGGTTCGAGTCCGCCTAACCCCACCATCTACGAATATATATACCGTAAGGATTAAATCCTTACGGTATCTTTGTATTTGTATAGCTTTTTTAGTTTTGATGCCAAATTTGATGCCACCAAATTTTTTCACAGCCATTCAGCCGATGTATTAGCACTGCTACAGCCATTTGTATTGAAGCACTCTAACCAAATGAGCAATAACCCCTCACCATATGGGTATATTGATTTGCGGTGCGATATGGTTACGATTATGAGATTAAACGTCAGCAAATTATTATATCGCCGTCTACGTCGAGTAGACGGTTTTTGTTTTTTCATTAAAGGAGGAATTTGTCAGTAGATGGTTGAATATGGAAAATGAAAGTGCTTTTATGCAATATAAAATGATGTAAGGCACTTTAATGTCATAATTGATTTAGTACTACCTAGCAATATCGATTTAATCATAGTGTATATTTAAAATTAATGGAAAATTTTTAATTTGTTTTCTCTTAAGCCTGTAAACCTAAAGGGGAGGTTATAGACTAAAATGACACTTAATTGGTTTGAAAGTTTGAAGAAACTAAAATTGGATACTCCTATAAAGATAGTTATAGCAATATTAGGAATAGCCATTATCTTATCTTATATCGGTTTATTTGTGAAATTACCTAGTCAAATTTCTGATAGCGGGTCATTTGGTTCTTTGATATCAGGGACATTTGGTACAGCGGGTTCCATAGGAGCATTAATCTTTTTGTATTATACTTACAAAACTCAAAAGGAAGAATTGGATGCAACCAAACAGCAAATGTTTATACAAAATTCCATGATAGCTCAACAAAAGTTTGAAACTACTTTTTTAAATCTATTATCCCTTTTTAGAGAAAATGCAAAGAATTTTAGGATAATATTACTAGAAATAAAAGCACAAGTTGATAATGGAATTGGATTATGTCATATGTATCCGTCGATGCCTACCGATTGGAATAAAGTTATAACCAAATATAGCGAAGCTAGGAATATATCTAACTATTGTTCTCATATAGACAGTTATTTTAGAATGCTTCAATATATATTAGATTTTATAATTAAAAGCAATGCGTTAATGCCAGAGGAAAGAGAAACATTTTACAAATTGGTTGAAACGACTATGACTGAAGACGAATTATTTATTACATTTTTTGAATGTAGAGCTAGAGGTTTTAATGACCATTTAACTAAGATAGTTAAACAAAGTGATTTCTTAACAGATTATCTTCAGTATAGAAAACATAACATTCCTACACAGTTGAGAGATTATTTTATTTTGAATGATAAATAACTGGAAATTTAAGTAATGAATAACTTATCGATAGAATGATTCTAGTGGTCGGTGGCAGAATGAAGATTTTATGAAGACTGAACTTGGACAATTTTTACGTTTCGTGCAGAAAATATAATCTTAGCTTGAGGTGATACTATGAATTTTCGAATAGGCGATAATATAGACTCGAATCATTGTATAGCACTAAAACATGAATTTTTGAGATGCAGAGATTCCTTTGAAGAATTTAAGTTTTTCGCAACGGCTATGATTTCAGGAAGCAAGAGTAATTGGTTATCTTACAAAATGTACAATGCATATGCTGATTTTATTTTACATTTATATGCTTTTATGGAAGGATGCCTTGCCCGTGAAACTGAAACCACAAAGGTCAAGGATAGAAAAGATACAAAGGCATATAAAGTTACCGAGAATTACATTAATAGTCATGTCTATAGAATATTAACTTATAAACGCACCGATATTCTTAAAGGTAGGGCTGAAAGCTGGGAGAACGATATCAGCTATTATTCGGAAGAGGTGCCGAATGACTTTGCTTCAGATTTTCGAAACTATAGAAATAATATAAATGGACATGTGTCACATGAAAGAACAGAAAAATTAATTGTAAATAATACTGAAATTAATAATAAAAAGGCTAAATATTTTACAAGTGGTGTAAAATGTCTTTTGACAGGTTTGATTGTTGCAGTTTTTACTTATATATTATTCTCGTTTATGATTTAAGATAGGAGGTGAAATGCATGGGACAAGATGATAATTTGATAGATAAGTACAATCAAATATTTGTATCACAGCCAACAGAGGAACAAACTACTTCTATGATGATACAGCCTACAAATAATACCCAATCGGTTTTTCAAACAACTGATGTACTTGAAAATGTGAATGTATCGCCATTTAAAACTGAGCGTATACAATGTAATACGGAAAAGCCTAAAAGGTAATTATAAATTGAGTCATTTTAACTCGTAGGCTTATGGGGATAGTTTCATCGGATTACTTAGATTTTCAAATTTACTGTTTTATTAAAGAAACTAAAGAAGAAGTCAACAAAAACGGTACACAGATTTGCAGTGTGCCGTTTTTGTTGTTTCATGAAGGGAATTAATGCTATGGTATTGCTTAAATTGAGGTATTTTAGTAGTAAAATTACTTACTGCGATTTTTTCAGTAAGTGTTTTGGCAATATCTACACTTGATGTAACAGCAAGAAAAAACAAAAACACCTTTCCCAATATATTGGAATTTTGGCATCTATCAATCTATAAATAGGTGATTTTCATTTTTAGTAAGGTTTGGAGTCGATTATCGGAAGTTGTAGTAGAGAAAGTGAAGTATTAGTAGCACATAAATTATAAAGGCGAGTAGTGTAGCAAAAAATCTATAATTATTATTAGAAGAACGGTACACAGATTGTAGTGTCCGCCATTTTTCATATTAATGAGAGAGTGAACTAAGTTGCATTAATTGAAAATAAATTTAAAAAATAATAAATACATGTCTGGCTGCAATCGTTTATGTTACAATAAATATTATAGTGGAATTTTATGTAATTTATGGTGAGATGCAATGTATCAATTAAAAAAATTAAGAGATGATATTGACCCATTTGGTTCATATTCAGAGTGGTTAGAATATCCTGTGGATGTCAATAAGACGACAGAGTTGGTACTTTCATGAGCATAGAATTGTATTACTTTTAGGCTGAGCTGAGGTAGGTAATGATATGAAAAGATACTTAGTTAATATTAAAGAAATGTACAAGACTAATCCTATTATCAAAAAAATCGTATTAGTATGTTTACCATATGGTAGGCTATTGTCGGTGATATTTTTTGTCTGTTGGATATGGATAGGTGTATTATCAACAATGGTACTTATGGATATCATTGCCAAATATGTTCTACATACAAATCTAAGTACTTATGAGCAAACAGTAAAATGGGGAGAAAGATATATCGTGTTTTTCCCTTTCATAGTATATACATTAATATTTTTTATTTTTAAGAAATACATATTTTTAGAAGTAGATTATTATAAAAAGGTACTTGACTGCATTATTGGTTTTGGAGTGATTTTGTTGTTTGGAAATCAATATTGGAAAATAGATGATATTAAAATGTTTTTCGGGAATGAAGGTTTTGGAGGAGTTGCTCTTGCAGCTCTTTGGTTTCGTATATTAATAATTTTATGTGAGTTACTTAGTTCAAAGGAACACAGTAAAGTGATTTTAGACAAAAAAGTTAAAAAAAAAGGTTCGTAGGAGATTGATTTCTAAAAATGAATATATTCTCTGTCAAAATCGTAATTTTGAAAAAATAGGAGTATTGAAACATGGATTTTAATATTAATGAAAATATAAAGAAAATAAGAGAAGCAATGGATAACAATAAGTTGGTAGTTTTTATTGGGGCTGGAGTTTCTGCAAGCTCTAATTTACCGAGTTGGTCAGAATTAATTAAACAATTTTGCCAGTCTTTGGATATTGATAATAGTAAGGAAATGAATGCGGAAGATTATATGAGAATAGCTCAATATTATTATAATCAACGAGGAATGAAAGAATATTACGATGCTATTAATATGAAATTTGATGTTAATTTAAAATATAATACTATACATCAATATATTTTAAAAATGTTACCGCAACATATAGTTACAACAAATTATGATGATTTAATTGAGCAAGCAATTAATGATAGTATCCTATTTTATGATGTAGTGTGTGAAGATAATGACTTACCATATACACCAAATGGTAGGCTTCTAATCAAAATGCATGGAGACTTAAAAAAAAGAAACATTGTTTTAAAAGAAGACGATTATTTAATGTACTCAAATAATTATAAGTTAATAGAAACTTTTATAAAATCTTTATTCGTAAATCACACGGTACTTTTTATTGGTTATTCAGTACGTGATTATAACTTGAAAATAATAATGAAAAGTGTAAAAGATGTGTTAGGAAATAATTTTCAAAAAGCGTATTTCATTGACGCAGATGAGAAGGCTAGAAGCCAGGTGGAAGTAGAATATTTTAATAATTTGGGAATTAATATTGTTCATAAATCAGATATATCAAGTAAATATCAGAAATTAGATTATGAACAAATAAATTCTGAAAAAGGAAAAAATATAATTAGAGTCATTGAAAGTATATTAGAATATGAAAATGAATTTAATAATTCAATAGATTATTATTATGATAAATTAATGATATTTAAAAATTTAAAAATCATAAGACATAAAGACTTAGCAAAAATATTGGGTATCAATGGAAGGTATTATGTAACAAAAAATAGAGAAATGAAAATTATAAATGTAATCAAGAATGAAAAAATTTCCATGCTTGTGGAAAATTTAAATGCATTTTTTGAAAAACTTAAGGAAAATGATAAAAAAAATGAGAACTATATTTGTGATAATGAATACAAATATAATTTTATAAATAAAGTTTTTTTAAAAAGCAATATTTTAAGTATAATAATCAGTTCTTCTGATGCAGAAGAGGATAATTATAAAACCTTTAATTTTGATAGAACTCAAGCAGAGCCAAAGTTCGAGATAATAGAAAACATGCTAAGTAATCGTTATACAGAAGTAGAGTTATTAGCTAAGCAAACCTATAAATTAGTAAATATGCATAATAATAAGTATTTTAATGAATTAATAAGAGCATATGCCAATTATCTAATGCATAGATATGTCAGTGCCTATGAAATTTTGCGAAGGGTTTCTCAAGAAGCTTATAAGGATAAGGAATATATTGCCTTTTTTATTAGTCAATATAATAAAGAGAATTTAATTGCTTTACTCAAACGTTGGCAGATAACTAAAATGACGGAAACAGTTTATGTTGAGCATATCAATCAACTTATTAGAGAGTATGACGAAAGTTCTAAATTTGATACAAATGATATTTATTATTTATTGTCAAAATATAAGAGAAAAGATATAGAGTTTATAAAAGATACTTTATTAGATGGTGGCTTTATATACATAAAATTGATATCTATTAGAGAATTAAGAGAGAAAGTAGAAAAACAAGTAATAACAAAATTTGTAGGTTGTAATCCAATGGAAGGTGCTATATTAGAATTGCAAAATGAAGTATATGATTTTTGGGATTACACACACAATAATTTTTTAATGATAAACCACTATAGCGAAATCAAAGCTTATTATAATCATTTTATACACTCTTTATTTTGTACATACTCTAAAGAAAAATTGAAAGGTAATGATGATGATAGTGAAGACTTGTTCGTAGGGGTTTCTTATCTACAAATGCCTAATTATAAGTTTGATTTAATAGATATTAATATTATTTGCCATTATATAACTTCGGAGGACTTGGAAAAAATATTAGATGAATATAGTGTGGATGAAATAGAAGTAAAGGATGAGAACATCTTAACAACATTGTTCAGCAATATGGTAACTAGTTTTTTCAATATTAAATATAGTAATATCTTGTTAGCAGAAAAATTATCTTGTTTAATTTGTTTTATGTCGCGGGTTAAGTTAAGTAAGGTTAACTTAAATATGACTCTAACATTATTTAACCAATATTTGGAACAAAAGCCGATAAATAGTGAAATATATAAAGCAATTAGAGGCTTAGTGTATTATCAAAAGAAGTTTAGCAATATATCAGAGGAAGATATCAGTAGTTTAATCGTTTCATTTTTGAAGAAGCTCATTAGCACTAATTTAAATAATAAAAAAGATGGATTCGAAATTGAGGCATTACAAAGACATAACTATATTCAAGGATTAACAACGCAATTTTCGGATGAAGAAGCATTAAAAATAGAGACGACAAGTTTTTTAGAAGAAGTAATTAATTCTATAAATAATGGTGATTTGAAAAAGCATAAGCAATTGGTAGTGAAGCAAGTTTTTATTCCACTATATAAATTCATTGATAGGTCTATACAAAAACAACTAAGAAAGATAATTAACCATTCTCTTAGGGAAAGATTTGATAGCAGACTATATACAACGGCTTGCTTAGAGAAAATAATAAAACCACAGATGGCATTTGAAGATAAATTATGGGCTGATGCTGAGAAGTCTATAAGCACGAACACAGAAGTAATAATTAATCAGGATGTTCTAGGGAATATTACTAACTTGTTTTATAACGATATGATACTAAATAAAGACATTTTAAAAACCTATATTGGTTACGATAATTTATATGACATGTTAATTTTAGAAGATGGATTTGACTTTGAGAGTAAGTTTAATTTAAAGTGGATTTTAAGCCTAAATGATAAATATTTAATAAAGTTAAGTGAGAATTCTCAAGTGAAAGGAATAATAGCAAAAAAATTAAAGGAAAAAATTATTGAGGGAAATTTAGATGAAAGATTAACTGAAAAGTATTTTGAACATTTTAGTTGTTAGCCTATAAATAATCGGATGTTTTTTGTGATGATGTAAAAAATACTCTCTAATTCATTGTCTTGACGAATAGGTTAGTTTCATTTTCAGCCTAACAGCCTAATTCACATTTCCAGCCAATTATGTTGATGCCAATTTTGATGCCACGGAGTTGAAAATTGACATCAAAACGACTTTGAAATAAATACAGGGAAGCACTACGAATTCAATGTTTGCAATGGTCAGCGTTTAGTTTATTTTCACCACGTATAGTTCAAAAAGGCGTTGACATCGAAGCGGTCCTATCAACCCGTCTGTAAATATAAAATCCACAAGGGATTGAACCTTGTGGATTTTTCGTTTATATAGCTTTTTAAGTTCTGATGTCGTAGGTGTCTTTTTGAGCCAGCCACTCAGTAAAAGCCTAATTTTGTTTGATGGTACCGTATTCGCCATTAAATACGATTGCTGTTCGATAAAAGGAGGTCTCAAGTGCAATATACTAAAAGATTGTATAAGAGCAGTGTTGATAAAGGTGGACGATTTAATCTTATAATTATGAATAGTATATATAATTGTATAATAATTAGAGGTAAAAAAAGTAATTTGTCGAAGATACGGAAGTAATAGTTGCCAATACTGCACAGAGTTGATGTGATGAGAATGAATAAAAAAGATTTGAGTGAAAGAGGTATTTGTTCAAAATATATAAGTTCTGCCATTATCAAAGCAAAGGATAATAAGCATGTAATTGGTGTAGGTATGCAAGAGGCATTTTTTAGATGTTCTTAGAATCTTTGGGGAGAGGGAAATCAGCAAAGGGGTGATAAGAGTGCTCTTAAATCAAGCGTTAGGTCTTCCATTCCATCAACGAGAGGTTGACTTTGTTATTCCGAATTTAGAAGAAGATTTACACTTATATATTGACCCATTTTTATTTTTCAAGAGTAATAATCCTGAATATCAGGCAGTTCATTCGGTTTTACATAAATTTTTTAGTATAGCTATATTAAAAGTTAGAGAAGGTCAACCGGAAATTGCTCATAGAATGATGCGATTTCCTGAAGTCAAGGAGATAATGCTTGGATTAAGCTCAGGTAGTCATAGCGGTAAGGGAATGGGAGGTATAAAGGGAGAAATAATTTACAATGAAATAGTATCCAACAAAGATATAATAGAAAATGGTATTCGCCATCTTGCTGAAATGCAACTACTAATTGAAGGTGTTGGCTTCGATATGGTAAGTGACATGACAACTAATATTGTGAAACCATTTTTTGTTGAATATACAAAGCGTCAATGTTTTATGCATAATATTCCAATTGAAAATGGGGTATGTTTGGAACATATCTTTGACTGGGACGAATTAGAATGGGATGATGAGCATGTCAATTTGCCTGTTAACCCCAAAAATGGGAAGCCCATTTTGTTTGTTCCCAAGACAGTAGTTAGAAGATTTGCCGACATAGACTATAAAGATTTTTGGACTTCTACATATAGGTATATGTTAAGAGATGCAGAGGTTACTAAATCTATTCAAACAATTGGTCGAGAACCCAAAATAACTTGGAAGCAGATTGATGAAAAATATAATTTTTGTAAGAAAACAGTTGTTGATGTGCTACACGAGCAACCAGATTTAAAAAGAGCTTATCTTACAAACAAAGAAAAACATACTCATGAAACTTCCGAAGTAGTTGATTTAGCTACTGTTGATGGAACAGATAAGGAAATCACTCCTGCTAAACAATTAATTAGTGAGCTTAAGGATATTGTGCCAGGAAGAAAAGACGCAAAAAAATACGAAAGTTTGTTATTGCGTATCATAACTATGTTATTTACACCATTATTAATTGACCCACGTCCTCAAGTAACAACAGTAGATGGTAGAGAAATTATCGATATAACTTTTTATAACTCTGCTAGCAATGGTTTTTGGTATGATATGAAATTAAGACATAACAGTTTGTCTATTGTAATTGAATTGAAAAATATGGAGGACCTTGCGAATGAGGAGTTTTTTCAAATTTCATCTCGATTAAATGAAAAATTGGGCTTGTTTGGAATTCTAATATCTCGAAAGAATGATAAATTAGATTTGCAAAGAGCATATCGTAGATACAATAATGAGAAAAAAGTCATTATTAATTTAACGGATGATGATATTGTACAGATGCTAACTGATTATGAAAATGGTTTAGTCGCTACCAAACATATTTATAAAAAGTATAGAGAATTTGTGGAGGAAGCATAGTGAAAAAGAATGATGAACTTAAGCCGAAATTTGAATTGCATAGAATTGTAGCAACACAGTTAGAGGCGATTTATATTGAAATTAATAAACTAGCGACAAAAAAGCCGACAGAGAAAATTACGACTTTAGTATCAAAAAAAATTAATCACATAATTGTTAAAGTAAGAGAACTAGTATTTAATGATGATTTTCTAGATGCAATTGAAACGGTTCCAGTAGACGGAAGTCTTATTAGATTAGATGAGACTCTTATTATTCTAGGTGAATTAAAGAGCATTTTGGACAGGCAATGGTTTAGCCAAGAATTTGTTGAGTATAGGGGCAGTAATGGTTTTAATTCTCTTAGGCAGATTATACGATGAAAAATGATAAAATAGAAATTCAGAATTATTTCTACAGATGACTAGCCACAAAACTTTTAAAATATATTATAGGGGGAGTATAGAACAGGGACAAAAAACAACATATGAAAAAGATATTTGATAGGCAAGACTTAATCGATATTTATGAATTACCAGAGTAAGTTATTAAGTAGGTGAGTAACATTGCAAATAATTCAAATTATAAATAACCCTGTAATGGGGTTTGCAAAGAGATGTTATGGGTGGTTGGATGATTTTACTTGGTTAAATCTATTGCTGTTTTTAATTTCTCCTACTCGGTTAATCGCCAATTATTTGAAAAGAGAATTGGATACAGAAAAACATTCGCTGCTTATAAAAGGATTAAATACAACTTGGTTAACTGTATCTTGTCTAATACTTTCCTTTTTTCTTCTAGATAATGTTGCAGATTCTTTGTCAGTTTTAAATTTACTTAATGTGGATAATGGTAAAGCACTGCGTTTTGAATTATTTGAGATAGTTTTGTTTGTTGGTTTAATCCTTTTTAGGCATGTTTTTAAAAAATACAAATTAGGATTTTTAGGCAATAAACTTTTATTGTTGGGTATGATTATTTTTATAGTCTTATCTTCCTGTATAGACTTGTTGTGGTATAAAGAGAATATTGTAGTTTCTGAACAGAATATTAAACTAGTATGGCAACAACCAATTGAATTGCTATTTGCTGTGGTGCTGATTTTTTGGTATGCGATATCCCATGTAAATGAGGTTTTTATAGCATTTTATAATGATGTCTTTGACAAGTTAAGTAAAAGTAAGAGTGCTCAAGAGAAGAAACATGGAATTGAATATGATGAAAGGATTAGGCTTGCTCTTCGTAGTTACATTGGTCTTATTATTGAGTATGGTATTATATATTATGTTATATGTTTTCTAAACTATATATCGATAGTCCCTGGAAACGAAATAATTTTCTTCGAACACGGATTTGATACATTCGTAGATGCATTATATTTTAGTGGAGTGACTATTATGACGTTAGGATATGGAGATATTTTGCCTAGTAATTCTTTTTCTCGACTGATGTCCGTATATGAGGTTCTTAATGGCATGCTTTTGGTTGTAGTAACATTTACAGTTTATGTCTCGTTGCATTTGAATGAAGTGAATAGCGGTAGAGATGTTAAAGACCTCCCTTGCATACATTGTAATTGTAAAGGATATGAATAATAAGAAGTAGATAACAAAAATGGTGCAATAATTGAAGCTATTCGTTTGTTCTTATTTAGCCTTAGGGTGGTAGAGGTCAAGAACAATTATTATAATCTTTTCTTGGTGAATAGACTAGTTTTGCTTTACAGCCTAACAGCTTATTGCACATTTTCAGCCAATTATTTTGATGCCACGGAGTTGAAAATGGCATCATAGTTACAGTTATATAAAATAGAACATAGTTCTATAAAGTGAGCAATATCAATGGGACGAGGAGTTTTGTGGTTGGCTCTTAATAGTTCAAAAAGGCGTTGACATCGAAGAGGTCTGCGGTTCGAGTCCGCCTAACCCCACCATCTAAGAATATAGACACTACAAGGCATCATGAGCCCTGTAGTGTTTTTTGTTTTATTTAAAACTGTTAAAATGGCAAAAAAGTAACAATAAAGCAACTGTGACGTCTCGGCGTAGTGGAGGAGTATAGTCATACACTGGATAGAAGCTAAGTTACTCTTGTGGAGTTTCACAGTTTTATTTGATTTCCATTTGATTCCTTGTAAAATTATGTTATAATACGTAATGTAAAATATAACAACATAGGAGGAATTTACATGAAAAAGAAAGTATTAGCAACACTTGCGGCATTATCTGTAGCTACTTCAGTTGGCTTTGCTAGTCCACTAAATGATTTTTCTCAAGGTAAAGTAGCTGTTGATATTTCCGTAAGACCAAGCAATGATCTTAAAGTTAGTGATCTTGGTACATTTGATGGTAAAACCGCATGGGATTATGGTCTTACTGTAGGGTTAGGTAATAATCTTGCATTCCAATATAAAAACTATAATCCAAAATCCAAAGACTATGACCTCTTTGGAGTGACAACTGCTAATGGTAGACTAGACACTCAAGAATTTAATTTACTATATAAGCTGGATAAGAATTTTACTGTATTTACTGGAATGAACCAAGCTAAGTCGATATATCACATTAATGGAGCAGGCGATTTTACAGGAAATACAAAGAACAACTGGCAAATAGGGGTTACTGGACAAACATCATTAGGGGATAAAGTAACCGGATATGCGACGATTGCTGCTGGACAAGATACTAGTTCATACAAAATCGGTGCATCTTATGCAATTGATAAGAACGTAGATTTTGATATATTTTATGGTGAAAATAAATACAATAAAGTGAAATATGATAGCACTTTAGCCTCAGCTACTGCTGATTATACAGTTAAAGGTCTTGGCTATGGAGTAACGTATAAATTCTAATGTATTCTTCAACGTGGGAGCATAAGAAAATCCGCAGGTGTACAGTTATTGCTGTATGCTTGCGGATTTTTGTTTCATAAGGGTGATTATTGATATTGCTAAGGGATTCTATTAATTACCTTATATGCTGCAAAGTATCATAAATTATATATGTTAATATATTGTATATAAGTGTAAAGTCCAACAATCCTAAAATAAACCTCAAAAAAATACAGTAAAACGTACTTAATTGATGACGAAGGTAGTTTTATAGTATAGGGGAGTTACTTATTTTTTTACTTCCGTTCTTCGACAAAATATGACTAGTTAATAATCGTATAATACAACAGGTATATAAAATATGGAATGGAGCGGAATTATGAAAAAACTATCCATCATTACAATCTTACTCTTGTTTCTAGTATCGATAAGCGCTGTTGTATTCGCTGAAGAGACGATTAAATCACAAGACGCAGAAATGGTTACGATTCAGTCAACTCCAAGAACATCTTCTAATATTGCCATCGTTCCTTATATTAATTCTACTGAAGAAACCAAGGGGTATATACAAGAAATTGTCGATGGTAAATACACTGAGCAATATTCCAATAAAAATTTTCAAATGATTCCGTTGCCAGAAGTGCAGAAAGCTTTAAATGATGCTGGCTATGATGTTTCCAACAAGGAGCTCCCTGATAAAGATATTTTAGCTTCTGTTGCGAAAAAGACGAATGCTGATTATGTTATTGCTATGGAGATATCCCAATTAATAACCACAAAACATATGAGCATGTTCCAACTTAAAGTAGTAACAAAGGCAAAACTGCATTATAAATTTTATAATGCTGAACAAGATAAGGTACTTTCATTTCAAACAACAGGAATTTCGGAAAACAAAACGGTATTTGGTGATGTAGGGTACAAAGATCCCATTACAAAAGCCCTTACCCAAGCAATGGAAGAAGCGAATGGGAAAATAATGAATAACCTATCAAGTATTGATAGTACGAAAAGCTCTCCCAATTAAGGGGAGCTTTTTTTGAGAGTGCAGAAAATTTTATGTAAATAAATATGAAAAATAATGTCTTTAGTCCGTATGACATTCTAGGTATTAACTTTATGGACTAGGGTTAAAGACATTGCGATGCATTAATAACAGCAAAGTAGTAGTTTGGATATTTACACTGTCCATAAAGAAGGACTTATGATAAAATATAGATACTTATAAAGATGCGGAGGTAAAAACCCGTGGAGCCAGTATTACAGCAAATACTAGAAGGACAGACTAAGCTATTCGAAGAATTACAAGATGTTAAGAGGGAATACTCACAGGAGCTAAAAGGTATCAAGGAACAGCTTAATAATATGCAGGGGCAGCTTGCAGAGAATACAAGGTTCATCCATGCCCTATCTCAGGATGTAGCGAGAACAGCAACCAGAGAAGACCTTGTTACCCTGAGTTCCGGCATAGAAGCTTTGAATACTAGATTGTTCAAGCAGGAATCAGAGCTTATACTATTGAAAACTGCAAAATAACAATTGACCTGCTCAGCAGGTTTTTCTTTTTATCTTGGCAGCTTTGAAAACCACTGGAAAGCCAAAAAATCCGGCTTAACACCTTATTTGGTTAATATTGTTTTAATCTCATAAAAAAGAAATAACCGCCCCTCTGAAAGTTCGCGGTTAATTCAAATACTTGTAGGGGCTGGCGTGTATCGAGCACGTCAGTCCTTTTATTATAGCATACGGATTTGGGAAAAATATGCAGCCAATAGGCAAAAATAATGGGGAGAGAAAATCATTTTTCATGATTCATATACTTGCAATTCTATTCAGAAGTACTATAATTAGTAATAGGTGGAAATTAAAAAAGTCGCCGTGTCCTAAGAGTGCAGGAACACTCCTAGGCACGAGCAGGTGTGGTAGCACCTACACGTAACAGCTAGCTGTCTACGACGACAATTTATTATACCGTGATCTTTCCTTGAAAACAAGGGAAGGTACGTTCGGAATAGTAAAATTGTGAGTCTTGACAGAGGCTTAGCGTCTGCATGCAATCAAGACGAAGCAAAGCGCATGTGTAGGTTGAATAACCTCGCATGCGCTCTTTTAATTTCCCCTGAAACAAACTGTATGCTGGTTTCTTCTATCCTGAGCTTCGGATAGAAGAAACCTCCTACAGGATGAAGATGGGGGGATATAAATTGGGTTCAGTACAAGGCCAGAGAAAAGGTAAAAGTACCGCACCGGTGTGTGGCGGGGAATCTTCCTCGCCACAACGGATGGGAGGTAGACCATACATTTACGAGGATCATGTAGATGTATAGAACTTACAGAACAACGAAAGAAACGATTATCGGTGAGGAAACGGATAATGTTGATATTACCCTTACATTGATTACAGATTTGGATAAGAAGGAATATGTGATGGTCAAGAGGCAAAAGGAAGTTGCTATATATAGACTTTTGCTGGTTGGCAACGTCACTGAAATAGTTCACGACGTTTCATTTAAAGAGTATAGAGACATTACCTATGCAAAATTGGACAGAGAATTATTAGAGCAAGGGATCAAACTTAGAAGACGGCTTCTTTAATTTTGCATTTTTCTTTAGACAACAAATTATCTTTAAAAAATTTACGTTGGATTTAGTGAATTCTCTGTTTCCGGATTTATTGCGTGCAACAAATTTGTATTAAAAACCAGCTTGACTTAGATATAACTCTAAATGCTACTATGAATATAAATCACTGGATAATCATTTTCAAGTGATTAATAAATGAGTAAGGGAGTTTATTATGATGAATAAGGTATTCATTTCCGGTGCGAATAAAGGAATTGGTTTTGAAACTGCCCGTCAATTAGGTCAACAAGGTTGGTCAATCTTATTGGGAGCACGTAGTGAAGAACGTGGCTTAGCAGCCGTGGAGGATCTCAAAGCAGGTGGTGTCAATGCAGAATGGATCAAAGTCGATCTGAATGATGTGTCAACTATTCATGCTGCTGCGAAATATATTAAAGCAAATCATGCTGACTTGAATGTTTTGATTAACAATGCCGGTATTCCCGGTGACATGCATAAGGGTGCTTTAGATTTCACTACCGCTGAATTACGGGAAGTTTTTGATGTGAATTTCTTTGGAAACTTTGAAATGATTAAAGCCTTTACACCCATATTAGCGGCTAATAATGGGCGTATCTTGAATTTGAGCATCCCAACAGTTGCCAGTGATTTCTTTGCACCTTTCGCTTATATGACTAGTAAAGCGCCATTAAACTCAATGATTGCGGCTTTTGGCCTGTACTATACAAAAAATAATATCTCAGTTGAAATATTTGGTGTGATGCCAGGCGGGGTTACTACTGACTTGAACGGAAATACGACAGGACCATTCATGAAAACTCTTACGCAGGGTGGCAAGGTCATTGTTGACCTTTTAACGAATGGAAATCATTACCAAGGAAAGGTATTGAACGAATATGGCGTGGCTATGGATTATGAAGCGAATTACCTGCTAAAAGCGTAAAAACCAAAATGGACCCGCGGGGACGGTTATTGTGAAAGTAAATTCAGAATGGTTAAGTAAAAAACAGCAAGCAAAGTGCTTGCTGTTTTTAAAATAGCCTTTATTGATCTACAGGTTTGCTTGCTTTCAATACGGCAGATAAAGCCATGGATGCTACTTTTTCTGCATCACTGGATTTTGCGCCAAACTTTTTAGCCATACTTTTAACTTCACTTCTAAACTTTCGTTCATCAAAATCAATAATCATATTATCACCTCCCTTCGAGGTGAAATATTAGGGGATACAGTAGAATATTATGCAGACTCCACACCATAGTATATGCGTATGGAGTAACTATCGGTACCATAAATGAAATTGCCATTTCACCAAGAGAGATATTCCAAAGAGACATATTTACCAATTCTATGTTAATCATATTGGTTCATAATCATCCATCAGGAGATCCAACGCCAAGTAAGGAAGATATAGAATTTACAAAGCTAATAATAGAAGGTGGGAAGATATTTCGTAATAAATAAACGCAAACCCTCGGATGCTGCCGAGGGTTTGCGTTATGTCAGTGATATTACTATTTAGTGCTTGAAACTGTGACTTTAGGCGGTGTATTTTTCTGTTGAATACTATCGGAAATCTCAACATATTTTTGCACTACATGATCGGCTATAGTAGTAGCAGAGGAGGTCTCATTTGCTTCTTGGAAATCCAGCTGATTTAAAACGAGCATGGTTAAATCATGAATTTGATTTTTAGATAAGTTTTTAGACATCTTCAGATCTCCTTTAACGATATATTCGGTATCTTTAAGATAACCAAAAATACTTATAATAATAAATTTTTTCGCATGGATTAGCAACTAATCCTGCTGGTTCCATTAGATAACTAAAATTTGTCACTCAGGTGGAAATTATGCAAAGGACGATAGAACTGAGATAGAGTTTAGAAAAAAATGATTTTTTTAATTGACAATGATTATCAAATAGTATATAGTTATATTATCATCAAAAAAGATGTAATTGCAATAACATCTGAAACCATGTCTGAGGAGAAATAACTCCAGGACATGGTTTTCTTTTTACATAGGCTGCTTTCTACCTGTAATAAATAAAATGTAAAATTCAAAGGATTTCTCAATAATAGTATTGTAAAATTATAATAGCAAGTAAAGTGTTCAATCTATAAAAAAGGTATGAAAGAAGTGCTTAAGAATGAAAATTAAATTCTAGGTATGCATCAATTACGACCCCTTTTTTTCCCAAGGAATATTTTGTATCAGCCAGGCACGAAATAAATTGTTGTTTTATGTCAAATAAATCTGTTATAATGCTCATAGAAGATACGGAGGAGGAGTTAAAGTGAAAAAAGTAGTGTTTCTTACAATGGTATTTGTCCTAGCAATGTCGGCAGTTGGATTGTGTGCAGTGCCCGATCCGAACTCTGGAATGGCCGATGTTCAGTTAGGGTATAATTATTATAATCTAAAAAACACATCTGGTGGAGTCAGCCATGGAAGAACTAGCTTTAATGAAGTTTATGGCAGCCTTGGTCTTGGGCTTGGCTATGGAGTTTTCGTGAATCACGCGGAGTCTACCAATACGTCTTATACTGATTTTGGTTTAAAAACCACCATGGTTATACCTAATGTAGCATTGATGGTTGGACAACGCAGAATGGCAACGGATGGTCAAGGCAGTGATAATAATTTATTTTATGGCGCGACTATTAAGCAAGCTTTGCCTGGTGGAATTGCAGCTTATGCGACTTATCAGAAGGGCTCAGATTTCAGAGACGAGGTTGTTGGTCTTACGTATGCTACGAGTAAGAATAGTCAGTTAGATTTGAGCTGGAAACGCTATGATGACAATAACGGTGCAACTTTCAAGGGCATCGGTGGTGGTATTAATTTTAAACTTTAATACGATGACACTGTTCAGTCGTTTCATTTTTGCTGTCTTACCTTTAGGTGAGACAGCTTCTTTATTTTAAAAATTGACATTACAGCCCTCACTCTTCTGACTAGGAAGTGTGAGGGCTGTCTGCAATGTAAATGATTTTTTATTATATTTATTTGTGATCCTATATCGTTTAGTAGAGGCAGGAATTGCTAAAATGTTTTATTCTATGATGGATATAGTTTATTGGAAAATACAACGTAAGTATTGCAGTCTCTAATGTTATGTATAAAAAATGTGACTCTGTAAGATATCTGGTTCATGAGGTTTTATCGTTTATCGATAAATTCTAATGAAAATTGGGAGCGATTACAATGGATTATATAATGGATTTCCTAAATGTCAATTTCATAGTTTTAAATGTATGGGGACATTCTATCAGTCTTATTGAGTGTGTTGGGATTCTATTCGGCTTCTTATCTATTGGTTTAGCAACTCGGCTGAATAGGATAACTTGGTCAGTTGGAGTAATAAATCATATGGCATTATTTTTACTTTTTCATCAAGTCAAGCTTTATTTAGATATGCTGTTTCAAGTCTATTTTACGATTCTTTGTATTTATGGATGGATATACTGGAAGCTGCACCTAGCTGGCAAATCGAAAGATGTAATGATGTTGGGAGAACGACAGAGGATTATCTGGTTGATCGGTACAGGGGTTGTCACTGCTGCATGGGGAACTTTTATCGCACATATAGATACTTTTTTGCCAGAATTCTTTCCTCATACTGTGGAATATCCTTATTTCGATGCTTTTACTGCTGTTGGCAGTCTAGCAGCTAGTTTTCTTATGGCAAGGAAAATAGTGGAGGCCTGGATATTGTGGGTTTTGGTAGACTGCGCAAATATTATATTTAATGCTATGAATGGTGTGTATTTCATAACAACGGAGTACAGCATATTTTTAGCAATAGCAAGTTATGGTCTATATGGGTGGATCAAAGAACTTAACGAGTATAAGTTAACATTGATCATTCGCGACAATGGTATAGTATAGAGGATGAATATGAGGAATTCTAAAGATGGCTCTATCATAACCGTTGTGAAGAACAAGAACTACTTAGCAGGTCTCTGCTAAGTAGTTCTTGTTCTTCACATTTTGCAATAATGAATGAATTTTATAGGATGATCAAGGCATTATTCAAATAGCTCTTTAACCGTATGTAATTCCTTGCGAATCGGAATACTTTGGGGACAATGACTTTCGCATTTACCGCACTCTATACAATTGGATGCATGGGCTGCTGTGCCAAGACGGAAATTATACAAAAATTTATGTCGTTCTTTTACTGCAGGACTAGCACCAAAGATAAAATTGTCATTAAGGATAGTAAAGCAACCTGGAATATTAACGCCAGCAGGACAAGGCATACAATAGGCACAAGCGGTGCAATTGACTTTTATTCGTTCCTTAAAAATAGACTTTACTTGATCAATGATATGCATTTCTTTTTCCGTTAAAGAATTTGGATATGCTTCTTGCGCTATCGTAAGGTTTTCTATAACCTGCTCCATAGTTGACATACCACTTAAAGCAACGGAGACCTCAGGATGATTCCATACCCAACGTAGAGCCCATTCTACAGGTGTTCTTTTTTTATCAGCTTGGTCGAAATAGGCAAGAGCATCGTCAGGTAGATTTTCAGCAATCTTTCCTCCTCGCAGAGGTTCCATAATAGCAATTCCTAAATCTTTTTGCGCTGCATACTCCAAGCCTTCTTTACCAGCCTGATAATTTTCGTCTAAATAATTATACTGAATTTGACAAAAAGACCAATCATAATAGTCCACTATTTCCTTAAACAGACCAATCCTTTCATGGAAAGAAAAACCGGCATATTTGATCCTGCCATCTTTGATAGCCTGATTTAAAAATTCGCTAATACCGGCTTCTTTCAATAGCGGCCAAGTGGCAGCACCAAGTGAGTGCACTAAATAAAAATCAATGGTATCCGTTTCGAGGCGTCTTAGTTGCTCGTTTAAATATTTATCCATATCTGCACGTGATTTTATTAGCCAACTGGGAAGCTTAGTGGCTAGTTTCACACGTTCGCGATAACCATCCTTTAGCGCTTTGGCAACAAAGGGCTCGCTAGCTCCTCCATAAGCCATACCTTTCCCATGGTAAGGATAGGCTGTATCTACATAGTTTACTCCTTCATCTATAGCATGGCGAACCATCTTGATTGCTTTTTCTTCATCAATGTTAGTGGGGTCATCGCCAATAATAGGGAGTCTCATACAGCCGAATCCTAGAACGGAAACCATTTCATCGGTCTTGCCATATCTTCTGTATAACAAAATAACCACTCCTCTTTGTTTGGTACAATAATAAATGTTCTTATTTTCCATTTCGTTAAAATGAGGATGATTCCTTCTTAAAAGTTTAAAGTACGATTACTTTTCCTTTACGGTTTTTCAGAGAATTTCGAAATTGACAACAGTACTATTAACAGGCAGGAAAATGGGGTAAAGAACAAGAAGTGAAATTCTCTGGTACATTTTATAGTAGAGAGGGGACTTATTATGGAGGAACAGGCAGTGATAGTAACAAAGCTTTGGACAAAAGGCTTTCTTTTAATTTGCTTGTCCAATTTATTTATATTTACAAGTTTTTATTGTTTATTACCTACCTTACCTTTATTTATCACTGACGTTCTGAGCGGTGATACTGAAATCGTAGGTTATATTTTTGGCATATTTGCTTTGGCAGCGGTTTTGGCCCGTCCCTTAGCTGGATATCTATTGGATACTTTAGGGCGAAAGACAATATTACGATTATCGTTATTTTTTTTAACCTTGACGTTGTTAGCATATAATGCAGTAACAACTGTAGTATTATTATTTATAATAAGAGGAATTCATGGAATTTTTTGGGGGTTTGCCACTACAGCTTCTGGAACGACGGCAACAGATCTTGTACCTGCATTAAGGAGAGGCGAAGGAATTGGTTATTATGGATTGTCAAATACAATAGCCATGGCCGCTGGTCCTCTGCTTGGGTTAGAAATATTACAGCGTTTTGGATTTATGGTGTTATTTACAACCAGTTTTTGTTTTGCAGCAATTGGCTTTTTATGTGTATGGGGAATCAAGCATCAAACAGCGGGTAATGTAACAGAGAAGAAAGAGATAATTTTATTTGAACCAAAAGTTTTTTCTTATGCAGCGATGATGTTTTTTATTACTTTGTTGTATGGAGGTGTTCTATCGTTTGTAGTTCTTCTGGGTAAAGAAATAAATATTGCTAATCCCGGAAGCTATTTTTTGGCTTTTGCTGGTTCTCTCTTTCTTAGCAGACCATATGCCGGGAAAATTCTTGATGTAGAAGGACCCGTAAAAATTATGTCGATAGGATTCTTGGCAATTGTAGTATCTTTTTTCCTATTGTATTTAGCCCATGGATATATATTATTTATGATGTCAGCGGTGTTTTTTGGAATTGGCTTTGGCATTGTCCAACCAACGACTTTAACGATGGCTATTAACAAAGTGGATGCTTCACAGCGAGGCGTAGCAAATGGTACGATATTAACTGCTTTTGATTTGGGTGTGGGGTGTGGTTCTATTTTGTTAGGAATTTTATCAAATCATTTTGGTCTGCCAATGATGTATTTGATCAGCTGTTTTATTGCTGTTATTCCTTTTCTCATATTTTATACAGGAGAATACTGGCAAGGTAAAAAATGATCTACATAAGCAGCATAAATCAGACATTTAAATTATTTAGGCTGAGAGATATTATATAGATGCTTTATCATGTCAAAAGCGTCCTATGGGACGCTTTTCTGTTACAAAAAAAAACCACGCTTATATAACGTGGCTGCAAGAGGATGAAATTTGCTGAATAACTAATTATATGATTAACAACTAGAGGAAAAATCATCATTACAACAACAAAAGAAGAGTAAAATGATCACTATGATAATAATAAAGCTGCCACCACGTCCATTACCAAAACCTCCAAAGCCCATAAGTATTCCTCCTTTTTCATGCTTAGCCTTATGACTTACTATATAGTATGCTAATCAGACACAGGAGGTACCAATATAAGATATAATATAGAAGTATAAATTAGTAAAAATGAAATAAACGCAGCTAAAATATAAAAGAAATAGGAGTATCCAAATGAACAACGCGAATGAGCAGTTTTTGCTTTCCCTGTTAATTATTATAATCGGATATGTTTTTAAAAGAATGGATTTAATTAAGGAAGAGGATGGTGAAAGTTTATCGCGAATCATCTTCAACATTACTCTTCCTGCTTTGATTATTAATACCTTCAATACGATTGTTATTGATTTTTCTCTCATCTTAATTACCATAATCGGTATTATATATGGATTGCTTATGGCTCTGCTGGGGGTAGTTGTATTTAAAAATGAGGATAGAAAGACTCGAGGTATGCTCTCTATGTTAGTTCCCTCATTTAACATCGGGCTATTTGCTTATCCTCTGGTAGAGGCTATTTGGGGACACGAAGGTATTAAATATTTTGGAATGTTTGACGTCGGTAATTCACTAGTCGTCTTTGGCGTATCCTACATTATAGCAAGTTATTTTTCTTCAGAAAAATCAGATTTAAAAATTACTACTATCTCAGAAAAATTATTAAAATCTGTTCCTTTGCTATCCTATATCCTTGTTTTTGGTCTCGCCGTTTCTGATTTGCATTTTCCAGGGATCGTTCTTGATGTTACAAAAATTCTTGCGCGAGCCAATATGCCTCTGTCCTTGCTCCTCCTGGGTGTATATCTAAGCTTTTCCTTGAATGCAAATCACTTAAAAAATATAGTTAAAGTTTTAGCAGTACGATATTTGATGGGAATTGTAGTAGGAACAACGCTTTTTTTTATAATGCCATTTGATACAATGTTTAAATATACGATGTTGATTGGATTTTTGCTCCCAATACCGACAGCTGTAATACAATATGCCATAGAATTTGATTATGATAAAAATTTTGTAGGAACGGTAGCCAATATAACGATCTTACTGAGTTTTTTCTTAGTGTGGATTGTTGTCGGTATGCTATAAATATGAACCTTTTCCTATCTGAAAGACGTTATAAAGGAATCGAACAATACTCTAATATCATATTGATGCTGGTTTATAGGGGTTACTTCTTTATTCAATTTGAGAAGAGAATAGACGGCCATTTGTGCGGAGCGAATCGAATATTCTACGGTAAAAACAACGTCATTCGGTATTTCAGCAAACTGGCCCAGAAAGGCGAGATTGGTTGAACCTTTTGGTACAACTTCCGGGCGGTCGCTTTTTACTCTTGGCATAAACTGGCTAGTTATAAATGGCATCATACAGGGAATACAGTTAGCTGTTTTGAGAATTAAAGGTATATGCTTATGGAACCTAAGATGGGAACATAATTCAATTACTATTTCCTCACCCGTACATTCTGACATTTTCTTTGGAATGTAGTTACCAACGTTGTTAGGAAATAAAGAGTAACCCCAAAAAACTTTGATATTTTCAGGCTGATTGATAAAATGCGGCTGATAGGCTAAAACAATAGACATTAACCAATTGGAGTCCTTAAAAGTAACTAAAGCGCCTGTACCGCATGTGTTACCTGAGAACTTCTCCATTTCATCAAAAAATATAGGATTGGTGCATGTGACAGTAAAGGATTCCCACATTGATTTTTCTATATGATTGGCAAAGGCAGAGGGATTACCCAAATCAGGCTGTTTTTTGACAATGTTTTCCCATAGGGTAAAAGATGCACCTTTAGATCCGAGTCGGGGAGCCGACGTCATAGAGCCAAGGCTGTAACCTTCCGTCATAGAGCCGTTGGTAACGAAAACCAAGTCATTATCATTGAGCGTAATTTCTTGTTGCTTGCCATTCTGTGTGTAATGAATGCGTTGTACCGTTGTTTCATCTTCAGATTGCTTAAAATCCAGGTCGGTTACTCTGCTGTTCATTTCAAAGTTGACGCCTTGTGCTCCCAACCATTTAATTAGCGGCAATATAATAGAATCGTATTGATTATAAGGAGTTCGGGTTACACCAGCTAACGTATGAATTCGAGGAAATTCATGCATGAACCGATTAAGATAACGTTTAAATTCTACGGCGCTGTGCCAAGGTTGAAAGGCAAAAGTGGTAGCCCACATGTACCAAAAATTTGTTTTAAAAAATGAGGGTGAGAACCATTGATCAATAGTATATGTTTTTAGAGCATCTTCTGGTGTAATTGAAAGTTTCATTAAATCCATTCTGTCTTTACTGCTAAAACCCATTGAACTCACATCAGCTATTTTTCCATTTCCGTCGATTAATCTGGCTTTTGCATGCGTTTGTACTTTATTATCAAATGCAACAATTTCATCTCTTACTGATACATGAGGATCAGTAAGAGATGGTATAAACTTTAAAAGTTCCCAAGTACATTCATAGGCTTCATCATTCAACATTCTGCCGCCGCGCAGGACATAACCTTTTTCGGCTGAACCATTTCCATCGCAGCTTCCGCCAGTAATATTCATTTCTTCGAATATATGTATATTTATTCCGGGAAGATAGCCATCTCTTATTAGATAAACAGCAGCAGCTAGCGAGCCAACACCAGCTCCGACAAGATAAGCTTTTGTATCGTTACTTAGCATCTAGAAACCTCCATTATTGTTTGTATCCTAGTTTTCAATCATAGTAATAAATAGTTATTATAAAGTTTGTACACTCCTAAAAAAAATATGTGAAGTAGCATCTCTTTTTTTGCTCTGTCTTTCTGGTAAGTAGTTACGGCATAGCAAAAATAGGTCAGGCTGTGGTATAATTGTGAATTATAGATAGGTAGTTAACAGGTGCCTGAGAGGAAGTTATGATGTCCTTACAACTAGAATTAATTTATTTGGAGAATAGCGGCTTTGTTGTACAAACAGGAAAGCATGTGTTGGTTTTCGATTATTTTCAGGATAGTGCGGGTACTATTGCTGAACTGATAGCAGCAGGAAAAACACTATATGTATTTTCTTCTCACAGACATCAAGATCATTTTAATCCGATAATAAGTACATGGGAGAATAATGTAGCTGCATTTTTCTTAAGTGATGATATTGGCCCAATGGCTGTTACCAATGCCAAAAAGGTTGTCTATATGTGCCCTTACGAAACCAAAATGCAGGATGATATGAAAGTTACAACCTATGGCTCGACTGATGAAGGCGTTTCTTTTCTGGTGGAAGTAGATCATTGGCGGATATTTCATGCTGGCGATCTAAACTGGTGGCATTGGAAATGGGATCATAAATACAATCAGCTGTTGTCAAAAGATCTATTTGAGAAAGAAATGAATAAATTAGATGGTTTACAGCTGGATGTAGCATTTTTTCCTGTAGACAGCCGGCTGGAAGAATTCCGGGATGCGGGAGTGACAGAGTTTTGCCGCAGAGTAGATGTAGGACAGCTTGTTGCAATGCATACTCGCGGGGAAAGATGGGTTTCATCATCAATATTTCCTGGAAATGGTAAAAAAGTTGCATCGTGGTGTCCGGTTTTTTCGGGAGAGCGGTTAATCGTGAAAAGGAAATAGTTTTATTTGAATATGTTCTCATTAGGATGATATAAGTCATTCGTCTTGTAATAAAAAGGAGCGCATTCATAAACAATGAAGGGCGCTCTTTTGACATAATATAAAACATAAATAGGCGCATTCTGTAAATGGGTGGCATAGAATATGATAAAAAGAGTTGAATTGGTTGGCTTTTTACACCATTTGAATTTTAGCCCTACTTACTCGTTGGACTTCAACTTCCGCGCAGTTTTGCTCGGATAAGCCAATAATGGTGGATTTTTAAATGTTAGAGAGCTACTTCATCTTTATGTAATGATGAAGTTTTATTATTTTCTAAACGGTTTAATTTTTTCATACTAGGAGGAAATTTATAGTGAGGGATTTTGGCAACATTACGATAGGTCAGTTAGTTGACTTGATGGCACAAGAAAATACCGAGGTAGAAGCTTTAGTTTATCCAGAACTCGGTTTGCGGTATACGTATGAAGACTTTCGTCAGGTATGTAATCAGGCAGCCAAAGGATTAATGAAATTGGGGATACAACAAGGCGAAAATATTGCTATCTGGGCCAATAATGTACCCCAGTGGGTTATTACCCAATTTGGCAGTGCCAAGATGGGAGCCGTATTGGTAACAGTAAATACAAGTTATAAGATATTTGAATTAGAATATCTGCTAAAACAATCCGATTCTACAACGCTTCTCTTAATCAAAGGAACAAATAATTCAGACTATATTAGCACCATTTATGAACTATGCCCTGAATTATATAATTGCAAACCAGGCGAACTGAAATCAGCCCGTCTGCCTTTTCTAAAAAATGTTATCGTCATAGGTGACGAGCGTTATCCGGGAATGTTTACCTGGGATGATATGATGGAAATGGGAAACGCGATAACGGATGAAGAACTGAATGTTTTACAGTCGTCTTTGGATCCGGACTCAGTTGTTAATATGATGTATACTTCAGGAACGACGGGCTTTCCCAAGGGCGTCATGCTTACCCATAACAATCTGATTGGTAATGCCTGCAGCTTAGCAGAATGTATGAACTTTACAAATCAAGATCGGCTTTGTATACCAGTTCCATTTTTTCATTGCTTCGGTTGTGTGCTGGGAACAATGACTTGTATGGTATCGGGGGCTACAATGATTCCCGTAGTGGTATTTAATCCTGTTAAAGTTCTTGAAGCTATCCAGCAAGAACGTTGTACAGCAGTACACGGGGTGCCCACTATGTTCATTATGGAATTGGAAGAGCTGGAAAAAAGAAAATATGATACATCATCTTTACGTACTGGTATCATGGCTGGATCGCCTTGTCCTATTGAGGTAATGAAGAAAGTTGTAAATCAGATGGGAATACGAGAAATCACCATTACCTATGGGCAGACGGAGGCCTCACCAGGTATTACGATGACCAGGACGGATGATCCTCTCGAATTGCGGGTGACTACTGTAGGGCGGGCTCTGCCAAATGTGGAAGTGAAGATTGTTGATCCGGAAACCGGACGTGAAGTGGAGCGGGGTATTCAAGGTGAACTGTGTTCCCGAGGCTACAATACCATGAAGGGATATTACAAGATGCCGGAAGCCACTGCTGCAGCTATTGACGAAGATGGCTGGCTGCATACTGCAGATCTAGCGGTTATGAATGCTAATGGTTATTGTAAAATAACCGGGCGTCTGAAGGATATGATTATTCGTGGTGGTGAGAACATTTACCCACGAGAAATTGAAGAATTTCTCTATACTCACCCCAAAATAAAAGATGTGCAAGTGGTGGGGGTACCTAGTAAGAAATATGGAGAAGAGGTCATGGCTTTTATTCAATTGAATCCAGAGGAGACTAGTAACGATGAAGAGATTAAAGATTTCTGCCGGGGGAAAATAGCACGTTATAAGATCCCTCAATATGTGGCATTTGTTGAAACTTTCCCTACCACGGCCAGTGGTAAAATTCAGAAGTATAAGTTGCGTGAACTGGCTATAGAAATGCTGGGCTTACAAGATACTGCCAAATGTGAAACGGCTTAAGATAAAGCTTTTGTATAAATTCCTGCAAAGATAACTTGCAGGAATTTTTTCGCAATAAATTTCAATGGTACTGCCAGCTGCCAATGATTTTGATAAGCTGCCTGAATAAGGACCATATGTATACAGGTCTGCTGTTACCAGATATTCTAATGATTGTCCCATGCCGGATCAGACAATTGGCTGGGATTTAACATCGTAAGTTTTAAACAAGCGTGTAAAGTATATTTGATTTTAAAATATAGAGATAGTAAATAAAGAAAATAATGACATGCTATAACTAGATTGGATATAATGAAAGATAATGAAATTGCTGTGACTTTATACTAATTAATTTAGTAAATCGTATTCAATTGACTTTGGGTGGAGGCATTTATTTTGAAAAACTTTGGAAATTTACAAGGAACCTTATTTAGTCAATTACCGGAATCTGTCGTAGAGCAATATTTTAGTCATTGTCACACGCGCAAATTTAGAAAAAAAGAAGAACTATTTGAACCAGCGGAACACTCGGAATATATTTATCTTATTAGCCAAGGGAGAGTTCGGGTGTATTTACGATATCCAAATGGCAAAGAGTTTACTCTCACCATTTTGGAAGCTGGTGCCATTTATAGCGGACATACACGGGCATTTGGTCAGGCCCTTGATAATGGTGAAATCGTATTTCTTCCTGTGCAGTCATTTCGCAAACTACTGATGGAAGTACCTTTATTTGCAATGAGTGTAATTTCAGTATTGGGCGATTCCTTGAAGAACTCCATTAATACGATTGAAAGTTTAGTCTTTAAAGAAGTGAATAAAAGGTTATATCAGTTTATTTATAGCTTAGCACTTGCAGGCGGTGAGCATAAATCTGCGAAGTTTGAAATCATCCTGGGATTAACACATCAACAGATTGCAACGATCGTTGGAAGTACCAGGCAGACAGTGAATGCTTTTTTTAATAACCTGCAAAAAGAAAGATTGATCACCTTCGAAAAGGATAAAATTATTATTTTAAATTTTGATGCAATTGCCAAACGCGCAAAGGATGACGCTGAGTAGGCAGTTATGAGTCATTGTAATGCATCTAATTAATTATCTCAGCTAAAAAAGAAAAGATGTCGGCTAGCCGACATCTTTTTCTTTGCTTTTCTGATAATGTATAAATAAAAGAAGACTAGGGTTTAGAGTGACTTAGCAGCGGTTTAAATAAAGGGGGAGGGGTAATCATGACTAAATCACAGAATATTCAAACTATAAGTTTAGATTGCGATTTTGAAACACTTTACCACAAAGCATGTGAGGAAGGAATTGAAACAGCTTTTTCCCGGGCAAAACAAAGTGCTGCCCGTTGTCCTTTTGGCTCAGCAGGAGTTTGTTGCCGACACTGTTTGGAAGGACCATGCCGTATAGGACCAAATGGTAAAGGTGCTCAGCGGGGAATATGCGGCGCAGATGCCGATACAATTGTTGCTCGAAATCTATTAACCACCCTTATTGAAGGTGTAGCTGGCCATGCTGAACATGGCAGGGAGACTGCTCTGGCTTTGTTAGAAGCATCTGGAGGTCATTCTGACTACGCAATTAAAGGGATAGAAAAATTATATCAGGTAGCGATAAAGCTAGGTCTTGATACCAATGAAAAAACAGTAGAAGTGATTGCTAAGGAAGTTGCTCTCAAAGCATTAGAGGACTTTCAAAAGCAAACAGGAATTATGAATTGGCTGACGCTTCACGCACAACAACAATCTATCGATAAATGGAATAAACTTGGTATCACTCCTGTTAATATCCATTTAGAAATTTCAAAGGCAGTTACCCGGACGTCAATGGGCTGTGATGCTGATCCGGTAAATCTCCTATTGGGCTGTCTGACCATGGGACTTGTCGATGGTTATGGTGGCTTGCATTTGTCTACCGATTTACAAGATATTCTCTTTGGTGTGCCTAAAGTAGTAAAGTCAAAATTTAAACTTGGTGTAATTAAGCCAGAAATGGTTAACATTGCTGTACATGGTCATGTTCCCCTATTATCAGAAAAAGTTGTGGAATGGTCTCGGAAGCTGTCTGAAGAAGCAAAAGCAGTAGGTGCATCAGGAATTAACGTTGTTGGAGTATGCTGCTCTGGTAATGAAATCCTGATGCGTCATGGTATACCGGCAGCATCTAGCTTCTCCTCTCAAGAGCTGGTTATTGTAACGGGTCTGCTGGAGGCGATGGTTGTTGACGTACAATGTATTATGCCAGGAGTCCAAAAGATAGCAGAGTGCTATCATACAGAAATTATCACAACCTTACCATACGTTAAAATTGCGGGCGCCACTCATGTGGATTTTCATACGCATGAGGCAGATAAAGCAGCGCAGGCTATCGTTCGTAAAGCAATTGCTAACTTCACTAAACGAGATCCTCAAAAGACTTCTAATTTTACAGGAACTGTAGAAGCTTTTGCTGGATTTTCTACAGAGCAAATCCTAGAGGCACTTGGTGGGCTGAATGGGAAGGAGCCTCTGCAGCCTTTAATTGATGCGATTGCCAGTGGAGCAATTCGTGGTGTCGCAGCGATTGTTGGCTGTACAAATCCTCGTGAACTTCAGGATTGGGGAAATGTTACAGTAGCCAAAGAATTGTTAAAAAACAATGTGTTGGTGGTTGCTACAGGCTGTGCCGCTCATTCTTTAGCAAAGCATAATTTGATGAACATGGATGGGCTGCAATATTGTGGGGAGTCTTTACGTGGTGTTTTAGAAGCTGTTGGTCAAGCCGCAGGTCTTCCGTCCCTGCCTCCGGCCCTTCATATGGGAAGTTGCGTTGATAATTCGCGCCCTGCTTCTTTATTGACAGCTGTGGCTGACTTTCTGGGAGTAGAAATTAAGGACTTGCCCGCCGTTGGTACTTGTCCGGAAACCCATAGTCCCAAAGCACTGGCAATTGGAACTTACTTTCTCGCCAATGGTGTAGATGTTCATATCGGAGTTGACCCGCAGGTATCTGGCTCACAGCTTGTTACGGATGTTCTCTGTAATGGCGTAGAGGATGAAGGTTTGAATTTAGAAAAATTATTTGGCGGTAAATTGATCTATGAACAAGATCCGGTAAAAGGTGCTGCTATTTTGTTAAGACGGATTGAGGAGAAAAGATTGGCTTTGGGCCTAAGTTCGAGCTTTGATTCGGAGCCAGGAATATGAGACAGAAGGGCATAAAAATTGCAATATCCGGCAAGGGTGGTGTTGGGAAAACAACACTGGCATCCCTATTGTGTCATGTATTAGCTTCCAGGGGCATTAAGGTATTAGCTGTTGATGCTGATCCGGATGCGAATCTGGGTATGGCATTGGGATTTAGTCCAGAAGTTCTTGCCCAGGTGACAACCATTGCTCAGGATGAAAAGCTCATTGAAGAACGTACAGGAGCAGCACCCGGCGGATTCGGAGAGTGGTTTACGCTTAATCCCTTAGTGGAAGATATACCGGAAAAATATGTGGTGAAGCAAAATCATATCGGCTTATTGCAAATGGGGGCAAAATCCATAGGCGGCACAGGATGTGCTTGTCCGGAAAGCATATTATTAAAGTCACTTTTAAGTCATTTGGTACTGGAACGGAATGAAGCGGTTATTGTTGATATGGAGGCAGGTTTAGAGCATTTAGGTCGTGGCACGGCAGAAGGTGTGGATGCATTTATTATCGTAGTTGAACCTGGCCAGCGCAGCTTTGCTACAGCACGTGCCGTAGCAAAAATGGCAAAGGATTTAAAGGTTCAGAATGTATATGTTGTAGTTAGTAAATTTCACGGTACAACAATAGCATCGATAGTAGAAGAGTTGGAGGATTTAAAAGTAATTGGTATTCTTCCTTATAAAGTAGAGGCAGTTTTTGCTGATTTAGAGGGAAAAACACTATTTGATTTATGCCCCGATTTAGTGGCAGAGGCTACTGGTATTCTAGATAAAGTAATAAATGATTTATAATAGTAAAGAGGAGTAATGGCTGCTTAGTAGTCCATTACTCCTTTTGTATTGTATATAGAACATAAAGTACCATAAATTGGAATCGCAAAAATCGAAGGGAAAAATGATTTTCAATAGAACATAAATAAGCGGTATAAAATCTAAGAGCATAACAAAGGCGGTGATAGATGGATAAAAGAATGGCCCTCTTTTTTAGTATGGTGCTACACGTCGGTGTATATAATTTTAGGAGGCTCTCTCTTGTTGAACAAAAAATTCATTCTAACGCTTACTGTATTTTTAGTAACTTCTTCTTTATCATTAGCCGCACCTCAGGATCAGTTGGACATTTCGTTGCAGCAATGGAATGTTAAAGGGTCTTTTGATTATTATTTACATGATCAAGAATCATCTCAGCTACTGTCCCTGGTAAGCATGCCGCAAGATCAAAATATGAACATTCTACATCTAAAATATACTTCCAATGACAAAAACTATGTGAAATTACAATATGGTTTCACTTCATCTGGCAGCAAGGGCAGAGGCTCTGATTCAGATTGGCAAAGTATGGGTTACGGCGCGATGACTGATTATGGTACTATGAATTTTAATGGCGATCAAAAATTAGTTGCCATAGATTTTGGCACTGTAATTTTAAAAAATGATAAAAGAAAGACCAGTGTATTCGTCGGCTGGGATAAACGTGATACTACGAATTTGATAACGGATGTAACATATCATTTGATCGGTGGTACCAACGTTGGTAATCTCCCCCAGTCTGATAACGGCAGCTATTTAAACGGAACCTTTAGCGGCATACATATTGGCGTGGAAAATGAATACAAACTTAATAATAAAATCCATATTAATAGCGCGGTAAGTGCATCTTACCTTGCTGCAAAGGCCTATGGTCATTGGGCAAATCATTTTCCAGCCTGGGATTGGAAGAATTCTGGAAATTCTTTGGGATATAATTTGAATCTTGGACTCTTATATACATTTCATAAAAATATGGTGGCAGAACTTGGTTATTATTATTCTTATGCAAAAATGACTGATGGAAAGGAAAGCCTGAACTATAATAATGGCATAGCAAGTAATTATTCTGGCATAGACTTAGGTTACAAACAAAGAGGGTATTATTTCGGCTTAAATTGCAAAATTTAATTAAGACATAAAAGGCCGTAGATTATTTTTTAGAAATAACTATGGCTCTTTTTCTATAGAATAAGTGTAACTACAATTCATTACGCAAAATGTTAGAAAAGAGGAAAAATAAATTAAAGTGTTGAACATTTGATAAATTAGGTTTATGGTGGAACTTAGTGTTTTACGAAAGAAAAGGTAATTATGAATGAGGGGGAACCCCAATACTTCGTTGCTATATGTTGAGTTAGCAGCATGACATTTCCAAGAAATAGGAGGAAGTTGAAAAATGTATCGCATGGAGACAGACCTCTTAGGAGAAAAAGCTGTTCCTGCTGAAGCTTATTATGGAATTCACACAATCCGCGCTGTTGAAAATTTTGATGTTTCCCGTCAAAAGGTACATCCTGAACTATTACGTGCTTTAGCGGTGGTCAAGCAGGCAGCTGCCGAAAGCAATATGTCTATAGGGATATTGGATAAAAATATCGGCAGTGCCATCTTTCAGGCAGCAGAAGAAATTGCTGATGGAAAATTTGCGGAGGCTTTTATTGTTGATGCTTTCCAGGGCGGTGCCGGAACTTCCACTAATATGAATATGAATGAAGTAATTGCCAATCGGGCGATTGAATTGCTGGGAGGGAAAAGAGGCGACTACCATTTGGTACACCCTTTGGATCATGTAAATATGTCGCAATCAACCAATGATGTTTATCCTACAGCCCTCAGGATAGCAGCGATTCGTTTACTTTTACCCCTCTCTGAGTCCTGTGCTATATTGCAGGGAGCTTTACAGCGTAAAGAAGAAGAATTCGGCGGAGTATTGAAATTAGGACGGACAGAAATGCAGGATGCTGTGCCGATAACCTTAGGGCAGGAATTTTCTGCTTGGGCTGAGGCTATCAGCCGTGATCGCTGGCGGCTCTATAAGGTTGAAGAAAGACTGCGTAAAGTTAATTTGGGAGGCACAGCAGTAGGAACAGGGCTTAATGCACCTAGAAAATATGTTTATACTGTTATTGAACGACTAAGGAATTTAAGTGGTTTGGGATTGTCCAGAGATGAAAATAGTATTGACGGTACACAAAATGCAGATATATTTGTTGAAGTATCTGGTTTGTTAAAAGCTTGTGCAGTAACTATGATCAAAATCAGCGCTGATTTAAGACTATTATCTTCTGGACCGAGAGGCGGTTTTGGCGAAATTCAGCTGCCTAATCTTCAGGCAGGTTCTTCTATTATGCCGGGCAAAGTGAATCCTGTAATACCGGAAATGGTTACACAAGTGGCTTATCAGGTAATAGCCAATGATATGGCGATTACTATGGCAGTGCAAAGTGGGCAGTTAGAACTGAATGCTTTTTATCCGTTAATAGCAGTGAACCTTTTGCCAGCGATGGAGTCAATGAGCAAAGCCTTACGTTTGCTGGCAGAAAAATGTATTTTAGAAATCCAGGCAAAGCCGGAAGTATGTTTAGAACATGTAAAGAATAGTACAGCCCTTGCCACAGTGTTGGCACCGCTTATTGGTTACGAACAGGCAGCAGTATTAGCCAAGAAAGCGCTTGATAGCGGACGGCAGGTTATTGATATATTGGTGGAAGAAAAAATATTTACTCAAGATGAGATTACTGAACTGTTGCAAGTACAGCAATTAACTAGAACAGGAGTTTTAGGAAAAGATATAAAGTGGCAAAGGAGGACTGAACATGAATAGCACTCCACGGGGCAATCGACTACACATCGCGTTGTTTGGAAGGCGAAATGCTGGAAAATCCAGCTTGATCAATGCTTTGACCAATCAACAAGTTGCTATTGTTTCTAAGATTGCCGGGACAACCACTGATCCAGTGTACAAGTCTATGGAAATATTGCCTTTGGGACCTGTTGTAATGATTGATACTGCAGGCTTGGATGATACTGGTGAATTGGGCGAAATGCGTATTCAAAGATCCCTGGAAGTATTGAAAAAAACGGATTTAGCTCTTTTAGTTATGGATGCACAAACTGGAGTTGGAGAACAGGAAGAAAATCTTGTCCAATTATGCCGGGAAAAAGATATTCCGGTAATTGGCGTTATCAATAAAATTGATAAATTGACCATGGACTTTTCTGAGCAAGAAGCTATAAAGCAGCAGTTGAAAATCACGCATTTGGTGACGGTCAGTGCTCTTACTAAAACAGGTATAAGTGATTTAAAAATTTCTTTGGTTAAAGCTGCACCTGCACACTTTGACAATCAAACGATTGTTGGTGATATACTGAATCCAGGTGATACAGCAGTACTGGTTACTCCTATTGATTTAGCAGCCCCGAAAGGGAGACTTATTTTACCCCAGGTACAGGTAATCCGAGATATTCTGGACTGTGATGCTATGGCTTACGTAGCAAAAGAGCGAGAGTTAAAAGCATGTATTGATAATATGAAGCAAAAGCCCCGCATTGTCATCACCGATTCTCAAGCATTTTTGAAGGCTGACGCAGACACACCATCTGATGTCTTACTCACATCATTTTCCATATTATTTGCTCGCTATAAAGGAAATCTGGATGTTTTGGTAGAGGGAGCAAAGACTCTCTTAGCACTTAAGCCTGGCGACAAGGTTTTGATGAGTGAGGGATGTACCCATCATCGAGTGGAAGATGATATTGGCAGAGTGAAATTACCGCGTTGGATTCGCCAATATGTGGGGGGAGAGATTCAATTCGAATGGTCTAGCGGGATGACTTTTCCTCTGGACTTATCCCAGTATAAGTTAGTAGTGCATTGTGGAGCTTGTATGCTGAATAGACGAGAAATGCTGGCGCGCATTATGGAAGCACAGCAAGCCGGAATAGCGATAGTAAATTATGGTGTGGCTATTGCAGCCCTGCAGGGAATTTTACCAAGAGCCTTGTCACCATTTCCGCTATTGGTCGAAATGTTAATCAACGATGTAAAGTAGTAGATTTTTGGGTAAAAAAAAACCACGCTACTATAACGTGGTTGCAAGAGGATGGAATTTTGGTAGAGTATTTTAAAAAATTAGCATCCAGAGGAACAATCATCATTTGAGAAGCAGAGTAAAAGAATGATTATAATAATTATTATAACCCAACTACCACCGCGTCCATTGTGTCCACCGCCAAAACCGAAACCCATAAGTATTCCTCCTTTTTTCATGTATATTCTTGTGACGTAATGTATTGTATGCTGGCTAGATGCAGGAGGTACCAGTCAATATAATCTTTGTGATAGCAAAATAATTTGATTTTGATATAGCTCATTTTGATTAGGCAAACCCTAATTCAAAATGAGCTATAGTAATGATTAACTATATAGAGCGTAAGCGAATCATTATACTAGACTAGATCTGATTGAGAAAATGCATATTGCCTGGTATGTGGCGCAATTCGATTACCAGGATCATAAGATAATACAAAGGAGATGATTATATGAAAACTACAAAAGTACCGGTAAAGAATCATGATGCCTCCAAACAAGGGGAAAAAGGCAAAACAAAAGCCTCATGGCCTAAAACTAGTGCCCAGTCATCCACGAATCCATCACAATCTAAATCACCTAATAAGTAAGTTATAGACGACACCTTGAAGGTGCCGTCTTCTTTATATATTTTTTTCCTTTGAATTCATATCCTTAACAAAATTGTTAGGTTGACTTGTCAGAATTTATAAGAATATCTTTGCAATAATCCTTTAAATAATTTTATTATAAGATAGCTATTTTTTCTGGGGTATAAATTAAACGATATTGGGAAAACTACATTATCACAATAAAATAATTGAATAGGCTGAATTTCATTTTAAAATTACTAGTTTAAACAGTAGTTACATAGTTTTTATTGATAGCCAAATATTTACATAGTATATAAATAGATACTATGTAACTGATAAGTGCGTACTTGCGAATTGCCATAGTAATGTCTATCATTAAAAGATAATAGTATTACGTTCACCTTTGATCATGGTTCGTCTAGTAAAAGTCATCATTTTGTTTTATTGGGTTCTAATCTTGAATTTGGCACCGAGACTGGGGTACATACCAAGATGCTCAGAATGCAAGACCAGTCTGCCAAATTGACAGACTGGTCTTGCTTAGTTTCCACGAAGTGAAGGATGATAAAAAAATTGAGAGGTGTACAGATATGAAAAAGACGATCTTAGAATCAGTCTTTAAAAGTATTCATCATGGTGGGTTAACAGTACGTTATTGGGATGGATCTGAATCCCAATACGGTATTAGTGAGCCTACCTTTAAAATTATTTTTAATAAGGAACCACAGCTTTCCGAACTCAGTGATGCCTCATTGGCTCTGGGAGAATTTTACATGGATGGCATTATAGACTATGAAGGTGAACTGGATGAACTGCTAAAAATCATGGAAATGAATAAGCCGCTTAATATTTCAAAGCAGGGCACGATGAAGAAAATTTTTAATACAGCAGTAAAGAATCTTGTTTCAGCAGCCGATAAAGATAAACAAAAGAGTAATATTCACGCTCACTATGACCTTGGTAATGATTTCTTTTCTTTATGGCTCGACAAAACAATGTGTTATTCTTGTGCTTATTTCAAGTCACCACAAGACTCACTTTATAATGCCCAAATACAAAAAATTGATTTAATTTTAAAGAAGCTTCGCTTAGAACCAGGACAGAAATTGCTGGATATAGGTTGTGGCTGGGGATCACTAATTATGAGAGCTGCTGAAAAATATGGTGTTAAAGCACTTGGCATTACGTTGAGTGAAGAGCAATATGCAAGTGTAAAAAATCGGATACAGAGTGCTGGAATGGGTAGTTTAATTGATGTAAAATTGGCAAATTATCTTGATTTGGATCGCAAAGATTATCAATTCGACAGGATTGTCAGCGTTGGCATGTTTGAGCATGTTGGTAAAGAATATCTCGCGCAATATATGCAGAAAGTGAATGATTTGCTTTTGCCCAAGGGACTATCCTTATTGCACACATTAATAAATCAGCAAGAAGTAATTACGAATCCTTGGGTTAGAAAGTATATATTCCCCGGAGGATATATTCCTTCCCTGCGTGAGACATATCACTTATTACCAGAATATGATTTCAGAGTAATTCATGATGAAAGTCTGAGAATGCACTATGTTAAAACCTTGGAATACTGGTATCAGAACTTTACACAGCAGCTTGATAAAGTATATCAAAAATTTGATGAACGCTTTGTCCGTATGTGGTCATTATACTTGCAGGGAGCTGCAGCCATTCTGAGAACCGGTAATCTTGACCTGCACCAAATTGTTTTTTCCAAAGGACCGATTAATGACTTGCCGTTGACACTAACTGATATCTATGCTCAAGATTAGGATCGATACAAAAAGACCTCCTGTTGTAGAAAGATTACTACAAATAGGAGGCCTTTTTCATCTATAGAGAAAATGAATAAAGCTGCTAAGAGGTGTTACTTAGGAATGTTGTGGTGATGCTAGCTTATATACTGTTGTATAAACCCATAACGCATTAAGTAACAATAAAGAACCAGTGACGAAGAAGACATAGTGAATACCAAAAGTAGCCGCCACCTGGCCACCTAGTACCGAGCCGCCAAAGGACCCCAGAAACTGAGCAGATTGATTGTAGCCAAATGAACGTCCGGTTACGGACTTTGGTGTATTACGCATGACTAAAGTGTTAATAGAAGGCAGCAGTCCTGCTGCGGCTATACCTAGGAGAAAACGGAGTAACATTAGCTGCCAGGGAGCTGTTACGTAGGCTTGGGGAATAAAAAGCAAGCCTGCAGCAATAAGAGCCACTAAGATGACCTTGTGTGGACCAATTCTGTCAGAAAGTTTTCCCAACTGCGGAGCTGCCAGCATGTTGGCAAATCCGGAAGCCGCAAATACCATACCGGAGATGAGAGCAACATGATTGGCAACATGCAGTTGAGTGATATACACAGTAATAATCGGTTCGATAGACAATAGAGCCAGCTGCAGGATGAAGGTGGTGATAAACATAGTTATCATTACCTGGGGATTGGGAATAAGGGTCCATACTTCACGAAAAGATAGTACTTTTTTAGTGGGAGGCGTAAAATTTTCCCGGACAAATAGAAGGGATGCCATGAACGCGATCATAAGCAAGGTGCCAGTGGCAAAGAAGACGCTGCGAAATCCCCAGGTTTCAGCCAGATAGCCGCCAATCAAGGGGCCCAGCAGCATACCGCCAACAGCTCCAGTCGAAAGCGTGCCAAGTGCCCAGCCGGCGCGTTCTTTGGGTGCTTGGGTTGCAATTAAAGTAATGGCTGCTGAAACAAATCCCGAAACAGCTCCTTGAATTAATCGCAGCCCTACTAATTGATAGACATTTTGTACGAATCCCATACAGGTGATTACAATTGCCATTCCTAAGCTAGCGCGAAGCAGCATAGGTTTTCTTCCATATCGATCTGCGGCTTGCCCCCAAATAGGAGAAGCAATCGCCATGATAATAAAGGTAACTCCAAAAGAAATTCCAGACCACCGTTCAATTTCTGCAACATTCTGGATACCCAAATGTTCAATATAAAGAGGTAGGACAGGTGCAATTTGGCTTAAGCCTGCAGCAGTGGCAAAACAGCCAAACCAGCATACCAGAAGATTTTTTTTCCAAAATTCCATTATAATTTCCTCGCAATCGAAATTTTCTGCTAATTCACACTAGAATTGATAGTATTGCTATCTACAAGGTTTATGAGATTCTATACCACGAATGAAGGTATTGATTAGACACCGATAACTTTCTTCCCGGTCAACGGGAGCAGCAAACCATCCTGCTTCTTCTAAAGAAGCAAATCCATGCATCAAGCTGCGTAGGCCTCGAATTGCATGGGTTTTGTCACTGCCAGTTAAGTTGTATGGCTCTAATACCTGAGAAATGACTGCCATCATGTTTTGAATGGCAACCTTTAGTTCCAGGTTATCCCGATCTGGTGATGATACAATCGCTCTATACAAGCCTGGCCGTTGAAGAGCAAATAATCGGTAAGCATCAGCTATGGCTATAATTGCGTCCTGTTTTGCTTTACCAATAGCGGCTTCACTGATTTTAGTCCGCAGTTGATTTGTACCCCAAATTGCCAATTGACCCTTTAATTCAGGCAATCCGTTAACATGATTATATAATGATGGTTTGCGAACCCCTAAACGGTCTGACACAGCTGTGAGTGTAATATTGTCTAAACCATTCAAATCAGCGATTTCTGCCGCTGCCGCCACGATGATTTGACGGTCTAATTTAATACGTGTACACAAAGTTGTCACCGGCTTTCCATTAGTATTTTTATTGATCAAGGATGATTTCAATAGGAAATAAACTAATGCTTATAATTATAAAACTAACAACGTTAGTTTGTCAATATAAGGGTACATAGTAAGAGATAGACTGTAGTCGAAGAGGTTGGTTGCTGTTAAAAATACCGAAAAAGGTTCTTAATTTTTAAAATAAAAAAGCTTTTGGTTTAAGTCATTTAACAATTTCCTCTGGATTAAGGGAGTTCATGTCTGATGTGCTAATGATTTTAGGGAATATTACGAAAATTTAATCATTAGATTGCCTTGACGCATGTATCTAATAAAGTGTAATATTAATGTAAGACACTAAGGTACCTAAAGCTGATCAGAAAACTGAAGGCTGGGTTTTCTCGAAAGGGAAACTCAGCTTTTTTTGTGAGCTAATTTTTTAAGGAGTGAAGATTAAATGTATATGTCTCATCTGGAATGTCCCAAGTGCGGTGCTAAACACAATCCTCATAAAATGACTCAGCTATGTCCTGAATGTAGTGCACCATTATTAGTTCGGTATGATATGGATAGAGTAAAAGATAATTTTAAAAAAGAAGAATTAGTAAATCGTAAGGCTGATCTATGGCGTTATCGTGAATTACTGCCACTTGTTGATGAAAAAAACAAGATTAGTTTAGGTGAAGGGATGACACCCCTTATTCCTCTGGAAAAGCTTAGCAGGAAGCTGGGGATTGAACTATATTTAAAAGATGAAGGCATTATTCCAAGTGGAACTTTCAAATCGCGTGGTGCTGCCGTGGGAGTTTCACGAGCCAAGGAACTAGGTGTAAAGGCATTGGCCATGCCAACCAATGGTAATGCCGGTGCATCTTGGGCGATTTACTCTGCGAAAGCTGATATTGATGCTTACATAGTTATGCCGGTCGATGCTCCTTCTATTACTCGTAATGAATGTGCAATTGCCGGTGCAAAGTTATTTTTAGTAAATGGATTAATTAGTGATGCTGGTAAAATTGTTGGCCGGGCAGTAGCAAAACACGGCTGGATGGATGCTTCTACACTAAAAGAGCCATATCGCATTGAGGGTAAAAAGACTATGGGATTAGAAATTGCCGAACAGCTCAACTGGGAGGTCCCGGATGTCATTTTATACCCAACTGGTGGCGGTGTTGGCTTGATTGGCATTTATAAGGCCTTTCGCGAGTTGCAGCAATTAGGTTGGATTGGTGAAAAAATGCCTCGCTTGGTCGCTGTTCAGGCAGCTGGCTGCGCTCCTATTGTTAAAGCATGGGAAGAGAAAAAAGCGGCATCGGAATTTTGGAATAATGCTTCTACAGTTGCTTTTGGTATTACAGTGCCGAAAGCACTCGGCGACTTCTTAGTTCTTGATGCTCTTTATCAAACCGAAGGTTGTGCAATTGCCGTTACTGATGAAGAATTACTTAAAGATCAAGCTGAATTAGCTGCCACTGAAGGAACCTTTGTATGCCCGGAAGGTGCAGCTAATTATACGGCTGCTAAAAAGCTGCTGGAGAGCGGCTGGATTAAGTCCAATGAGAGAGTTGTCATGCTGAACACTGGCACTGGGTTGAAATATCCTGACACCGTGCGAGTGAACGTGCCTGTTCTTCAGCCCGACGAAGACATCGTAAGATTATAATAAGTGTGCTGATCAGGATTTTAAAAATTTCTGAAATCGACGAATATAATCAAAAATGATTTTGATATCAACGAATTAATTGACTAAAAAAGGGCTTATCCCTCGTAGAGAGGTTATTAAACGAATACCCGGATGGGCTGAATACCAGTAAGATATTAGTCATCCGGGTATTCGTTTTGTGATGCAGTCAGTTAAGCTATAACATACTGAGTATATCAAAACTAGTAGTAAGTAAAATTGATTTTTATTTACTTACAGGGCAAGCACTTAAGCTTTGCTATTGGTTAAATTATCAACATGAGCAAGCTGAGGAAAAATTTTCATCCAAAGTAAGGCTATCATAATTGTACCAATACCTCCAATTAGAACGGCAGGAACAACACCAACCCAGGCTGCTGTAATACCCGACTCAAACTCGCCCAATTGATTGGATGTGCCAACGAACATGGAATTTACGGCACTCACTCTTCCTCTCATTTCATCTGGGGTTCCCAATTGGACCAGCGATGAGCGTATAACTACGCTGATAACATCTGATGCACCAAGAGCAGTAAGTGCGCAAATAGATAATGTAAAGGATGTGGATACTGCAAACCCAATGGTAGCCATTCCAAAAATAATTACAGCAATGAACATGGTTCGCCCCACACGATTTTGCAGAGGATTACGTGCCAGGAATACCGACATTAACAATGCGCCGACAGCAGGAGCTGACCGTAGAATTCCCAATCCTTGTGGACCGATAGCAAGAATTTCTCTTGCATAAACTGGCAGTAAAGCCGTGGCTCCCCCAAGCAGAACTGCGAAAAGATCCAGAGATATGGCACCCAGAATGATAGGCTTACTGCGAATAAAAGCAATTCCCGCAAATAGTGATTGTAAATTGACGGAACCCTTCTTGCTGGTGACTATCCGTTGAATATGAACCAAAGAAACTAATAAACTTGCCCCTAGGAATAGCACACTGACAATAGAATAAACAACAGTTGGACCAGCAACATAAAGTATTCCACCAAGGGCAGGTCCTATAATGGTAGCCGTCTGTGTTGATGAAGCAGCCCACGCAATGGCTTGAGGTAAGAACTCGTCCGTTACTATATTTGGCAGCAGCGCCTGCATTGTTGGAGTCTCGAAGGCACGGGCTGCGCCAAGTGCGAACACAATCAAGAGAATACTTTCTTTGCTTAGCCAGCCGCCATAGCTGCCTAGTGCCAGTACTAATACTCCTGCACTTTCAATTAATTGACAAGAACGTATAATCGTCTGACGGTTATAGCTATCGGCTGCATGACCAACTACAAGAGTGAGAAGAAACATTGGCAGGAACTGAGCAAGCCCTACCAAGCCAAGATAAAAGACATTATTAGTCAGAGCATAAATATGCCATCCTACTGCAACAGCCAGCATTTGATAAGCAAGAGTAGATAAGACGCGCGCAAACCAGAAATAAACAAAAGACTTATTATCTACGGATTTCAATTTTTCGAATATCTTATGAAACAATGTGGTCATATTGTACTCCAATCCTAGATTCTAAAAATATAATTACTAAAAAAGTATAATTTTATTAGAAACTGCTGTCAAGAAAAAAGACAATAAGTCTTACAGCAATTACGATTGCTTCTGTTTCTAACCTAGCTTTTCTTGTAAGAACATGACCAGCTTTTCTTCAGCCGCACCAAATTTAGCTCTCTCAGAACTGCGTAAAAGTCCTATGCCTAAATCTAGATCCAAATCCTGCACAACTTTCACTACCGTTCCAGCAGGAGCTGGCGTCACAGTAATGGCGGGGACAAGGGCAATGCCGTGATTGGCTTGAACGTAGTATTTTAGTGCCGTTAAGCTGCTAATTTCAAGTGTGGAATAGGATGTACCAATTTTTTGTAAAAGAGTAACTAACTTTTTTCGGAAAACACATTCACGGCCTGTAACTAAAAATCGTTCTCCTTTTAAGTCTTGTATGTAAATTTCTGGTTTAGCAGCCAGCGGATGAATAGAGGGAACCAATAATGCCAATTGTTCCGAAAATAATGGATTAAAATATAAACCCGAACTGGTTTCAGGTACAGAAGATATGGCGAAATCGATCTCGCCTTTAAGAATAAGCTCTTTTAAGGTGTGAGTATTACCAATTTGAATAGAAATTTGTATGTGGGGATGGTTTTTCATGAAAGAAGCAAGGATAGCCGGCAGCCGGAAGCTGGCAGTCGGCTCTATAGCGCCAAGTAATAAGGAACCTGACTCGCCATGGACTATGTTGTTCATAGTACTTTGTAAATGATCTACATCTCTAACAATATAGGAGGCTTGCTCATTAAAGATTCTTCCTGCTTCAGTAAGACGAAATTTTCTCCCTCTTTCAAATAACTTCACTCCCAAATCACGCTCTAATTTTTGTATTTGCATCGTTACAGTAGATTGTGCATAGTTAAGTTCATCAGCAGCGTGTTGAAGGCCTCCAAGTCTTACAATGGTAACAAATGTTTTTATCCCACGCAGATCCATATCTATATCACTCCATTTATTTGATAGTTCAATAAAATTGATATAACTATTGCTTAATTTCAATTATACAGAAGCAAAGTAATATAGTACAATCAATTTAGAAGAATTCTTACGTTATTGGAGGTAATTATAACATGGCAGAAGTAAAATTAAATGAGATTGAAGAAGCGGCATCCATCTTTACTGAGAATAGTTCCCTGAATAAGATAGAAGCACTAGGGGATTTAAAACTTTTTGATGCTCCTTTGTTAGCAGTAGCCTATGCTTATGATCCGTTATTTACTCGTCTTACTGAAGAAGATGCAGTCGGCCCACAGCATATGTTGCCCCAGGAATGGCTGGAGGGTGCCCAATCTGTAATATCATATTTTCTACCCTTTACGAAAAGAGTTCGCGAAGCCAATCGAACCTTAGGAGTGGCTGCTAAAGAATGGATGTATGGGCGCTATGAGGGAGAACAATTTAATAATGCCTTGCGTAAAAATTTAGTTGAGCATCTTGAAAATAAAGGCGCTAAAGTTGTTGCGCCAGGAATCGATTCTCGCCTCACTATAGTAAAGCGACGCAGCAACTGGTCGGAACGTCATGTTGCCTTCATTGCAGGTATGGGAACATTTAGTCTGAGTCGTTCGCTAATTACCAGAAATGGCTCTGCAGGAAGAATCGGCAGTGTCATTGTGGACTTCTCTATTGAGCCAACCACACGACAATATACAGCAATAGATGAATACTGCGTGAAATGTGGAGCCTGTATTTTGCGTTGCCCGCCTTTTGCGATAAACGAGCAGGGGAAGGATAATGGTGTTTGTTCAGACTATCTGGATCGGGTTCTTGCCCGTTATAAACCCAGATATGGCTGCGGAAAGTGCCAAACAGGTGTGCCATGCGAAAGTAAGATTCCCCACACGACAGTTAGTGATAATTCCAATCATAACTTTTAATATTGCCTATAGCTGGACTCCTGCAAAATGAAAAGTTTTGCAGGAGTCTTTCCTTGTAAAAAGGTGCATGTAGAGTTAAGAAAATTTAATATGAAAATGGCTTATTTGACACTAAGTGAGAGTTTTCTTATAGAGCACCTAGCATAATATCTTACGGTGTCTTTTTAGTTATGATGCTTATAATTATATTGGTTCGTCATATAGCAGCTATAATAAAATTTCTTGCTGGTATATAACATGCCTTGGACATGCTAAGGGTATGCTAAATCATATAAAACTATTTAGGAGGATAAGTTAGTGGATTATGATTATATTATTTATCAGAAAAAAATTGAAATATGGCATTTGATGTTGAATGAATGGAAGTTTGATATTACCACCATTAAATATTGGTCGCTCATTGCGGTTATATTGGTATCCTATATCATATGGTATCGTTTGACAGATAAAAGACATCTATCGAATCTACTCTTATTTGGATCATTTTTTGCAGTGATGAGGGTTATTACCGATTTAGCAGGAGTAACAGCAGGTCTTTGGTATTTCAAATCTAATATTTTGCCTTTATCTCCAAGCCTTTTTGTTCATGATATAACAATTAGTCCTTTGACGTATATGCTGGTTCAGCAATATAGTTCAAATTGGAAGCAATTTTTCATGTGGAATTTAGTTGGGGCTGGCTTTATCTATGTGATAGTCTTGCCATTATTCTCCTACTTCGGTATTCTCCATTTGATGCATTGGAATTACCTATATGGCTTCATTACAATGTATGTGACAGCTATCCTTGCCCGTGGATTTTTTAATCTGGTGATAAAAGTGCAGGAGAAAGCTCGTGAAGGGAAGAGTGAATCTTTGGTTAGTTTAATGTTTCAGCCTGCATTAAAACCCTTATCCAAAAAGAAGAAGAGGACAAGTGACTAGCACCAGTATAATAATGATTGGACCGATAAACCAATGACCGAATTTGACAAGGCCCATGCAAGAACAAATAAGTTTTAGCAGGATTTTACATTTTTATTGTGAATATATAACACACTCTCTTAATAAGCAGTGAATTTCTTAGTATATTGTTTCATTATCAATCTCACAGCAGTTTCAATGTATGATTTGGACAGAATTGCATAGAAATTTGTAGGAGAGAAGAGCTATATAGGAGCCAAAATTGAATTAATACACTAGGTTGGCACAATAATTGCTTGACTATAAAGGTGATTTGCTTAAGATGGAGTTCCATCTTAATTGCTTTAGAATTTTCACTTGCAGAAGGACGAGGGTTTTAGACTTTGTCATCGGGTAATTTGATGCCTAAAATGTAAAAAGGAGAGAATTAAATGATTCCTTCTCTTATTCATGGGAAAGGGAGATAAACAGTTATGAAGAGAATTGATAGAATTTATAATTATATTAGAGAAAGTTCTCAGAAATATACGATTGAACAATTGACAGGTCAAATCGGATTTGATGCCTCTGAAATCTCTGAACGATTAGATATTTTGCGAAATAATGTAAGTATGGAACTAAATGTGCTTTTTAAGATGGATAAAGTTATTAAAATAGCAAGTAGACCTGTTTTATATTTTGACAAAGAAGTGTTGGAAAATTTAGCAGGCAGGAAGCTTGGTAAGGGCCCTATCGAAGTTAGCAGGTTAGAAGAAATTATAACAATTAAAGAAGATGAATCTTTAGAAAAAAGTCCTTTCAAATATTTAATTGGGGCAAATGGCAGTCTAAAAAATCAGGTTGAACAAGCGAAGGCCGCGATACTCTATCCCCCTAATGGACTTCATACTTTAATTGTCGGACAAACTGGTGTCGGCAAAACCCTATTTGTAAATATGATGTATAGTTATGGGAAATTTGAAAAAAAGTTAAAGGAAGATGCCCCTTTCAAAATATTTAACTGTGCTGATTATTATAATAATTCTCAATTGTTAGTATCTCATATTTTTGGACACATGAAAGGCAGTTTTACAGGAGCTGATGCCGATAAGCAAGGTCTGGTTGAAAAAGCGGATGGTGGAATATTATTTTTGGATGAAATACATCGTCTGCCGCCTGAAGGACAAGAAATGATTTTTTACTTTATGGATACAGGCACATTTAACAGACTCGGCGAAACGGATCGCAAACGCAAGGCAAATGTCCTGATTATCGGGGCTACCACAGAAGAGCCATTATCGTTAATGAAGACTTTTATTAGACGAATTCCAATTGTTATTACGCTGCCGCCTTTGAACGAGCGTCCATTACAAGAAAGTGTAGATATTATTAAATTTCTGCTTTCGAATGAAGCACACCGTGTGAATAAGTCTATCAAAATAACAGCTGATGCTGCTAAAGCTCTGATTGGCAGTATTTCCTTTGGCAATATTGGGCAATTGAAATCAAATATTCAATTGGTCTGCGCAAAATCTTTTTTGAATGGGATTCATAATAAAGATTATATTGAAATTAACTTTAAGAGCTTGCCGGACCATATAAAAAATGACTTATTGTCATTAGGAGCTAAAAGAAATCAGTTGGAAGAATTGGCGAAATATCTTGATGAGACAATCGTTATCACGCCGCAGGGACATAAGGTGCTAGTGGAAGATGATCCTTATGAACCGCCATTTAATTTGTATAAAATCATAGAAGATAAGGCGGCATTGCTTCGTGAGGAAGGAATGAGCGAAGTACTTATCAAGAAGTTTATAACAGTAGATATCAATTTGCACATTAAATCTTTTTATAATAAATTTAATAATCGAATGAGTTCAAGAGAAAAGATGCTAAAAATAGTAGATAAGAATTTATTAGAATTAGCAGAAGAAATTCAAGAACTAGCGAGAAAAAGACTAAAGAAAGAATATAAAGATCAATTTTTATATGCATTAAGCCTGCATTTAAGTGCATTGTTTAAAAGGCTTAAAAGTAATCAGTCTTTACAATATACAAATATTGAGAGTGTAATAAAAGAATATCCCAATGAATTTGAAGTAGCTCTAGAAATAAAGAGTAAGGTAGAGGAACGATATAATATAGAGATACCAAAAGAAGAACTTGCCTATTTTACATTATTACTTAGCTCCATTCAAGAAGAAAAGCAGGGTGGACAAGTTGCGATCATAGTGGTAACTCATGGAAATAGTACAGCAACTTCTATGGTGGAAGTAACACAAAAATTATTTGGCTATAGAAATCTAATAGCCGTGGATATGCCTCTAGAGGTTAGCCCCAAAGATATTTTGGATAAAATAGTAGCAAAGATTCAAGAAATCGATAAAGAAAATGGTATATTACTGCTTGTAGATATGGGATCATTAACAAGTTTTGATACCATGATCATGGAAAAAGTCAACATTAAAGTAAAAACATTGGATATGGTTTCTACGTCTTTAGTATTGGAGGCAGCAAGAAAAGCAAATATTTCTGGGATGGATTTGGAAAGTATCTACAACTCTCTTAAAAAATTTAAAGGATATGGAAGTGTTATTGAAAAAAGCTACCCTCATCATCCTGATAAAGGCGTTATACTAACCATTTGTACCACAGGTGAGGGAACTGCTGTTAAATTAAAAGAGTTAGTAGAAGATAGTATTCATAATATAACAGATGAGTATATTGAAGTGATTCCTATCGGTATTCAAGATGTAAAAGAAAGAGTAAAAGAAATTAGGCAGCAGCATAAAGTACTGGCTTCAGTCGGAATCACAAATCCGCATATTGATGCTCCCTTCATACCTCTTGATTCATTAATTGATGGCCGGGGAGAAAAAATATTGAAAAACATCTTTAAGAATGATGATTTTGCAATTGTTGATAAAGGACATAATTTAGTAGTCAGAAACCTGTGTGAAGATAGTTTAAAACAAATTCTCACCTATTTGAATCCTATTAAAATCATTAGTGTATTAATGGAATTTCAAAGAGTATTAGGTAAGGAGCTAAAAAGAGAATTTAGTAACTCTATGCAAATCAAACTAATCATTCATTGCGGTTGTGCCATTGAGAGAATGGTTATAAAGGAAGGCCTTAGCTATAAAGGCGATAGAAGTAACAGCAATGCCACGTTGATTAAACATATAAAAAAGGCTGCAGAAGTCTTTCGTGATACGATCCAGATTGAACTAACAGAAGATGAGATTTTATATATAGCAGACATGCTCTAGATGTATATAATGGTGCATATATACAAGTTAATAATGATCCCTCAGGTAAAATAGCCTGGGGGATCATTATGTAATGTGTAATGTTTATCTTATTTGATACACTCTGCAATGAGTTATTAGTATTATAGTATCAATTTTTAGAAAAGTGTATTAAATAATGAAAATGGATAAGGAAAAGGTTGAGAAATGACAGAAACGAGACAGATAAGCTCAATACACAATCTTGGCATAAAACTTGCGTATAAATATCTGTGAGGCGAATCATAGCATTATGGAGGTGAAATGATGGTAGCAATTGTTGTAGGTACACATGGAAATTTTTCTAGAGAATTGATTAGAACTTGTGAGATGATTCTTGGTCCCAAAGATAATATTGCAGCGGTTACTTTAGAGCCTGGGGAAAGTGCCGACGGTTTAGTTGAAAAGTACAAAAATGCTGTTAAAGGTTTAGACTCAAGTGGTGGGATTGTGTTTATAACTGACTTATTTGGGGGGAGCCCATATAATGCAGCTTGTAAAATTGCAATTGAAAAAGATAATGTAGGTGTTGTTGCCGGTGTTAATTTGTCCATGGCATTGGAAGTTCTTAATTTGCAGGATCTTCCTGTAGAACAAATTGTAGAGATAGCGCAAGCTGCGGGTAAACAAGGCATTATGGCTTTTAACAAAAGTGACATAATTAATAATGAAGAGGAGGAATTGTAAATGAATATTGTTTTAGCAAGGATAGATGATAGATTAATTCACGGGCAAGTAGTTACTGTTTGGACAAAAGAAGTAAAGTGTGAGCGGATAATCGTATGCAATGATGAGGTAGCATCGGATGAGATCAGAAAAGCTCTTTTAACGCAGGTGGCTCCTCCAGGTATGAAGGCAAGTGTAGTTGACATTGAAAAAGCAATTAGAGTCTATAATAATCCTAAATATGCCGAAACCCGGTCCCTTCTCTTATTTACAAATCCGACAGACGTATTGAGAATGGTGGAAGGCGGCGTGGATATAAAAAGTGTCAATATAGGTGGTATGAGTTTTAAAGAGGGGAAAAAACAGATAACCAAAGCTGTTTCTGTGAATGAAAAAGATATAGATGCTTTCAAAAAACTTCATGAAAAAGGAATCGAACTTGAAATCAGGAAAGTTGCAGCTGATTCTAAAATTGATTTAATGTCCATTCTGCAATAGATAGGATATTAAGATAATAAATCACACAATGGGAGGGGTAAATATGGAAATCAGTGGAGTTCAGATTATTCTAATTTTTATCGTTGCCTGCATTGCTGGTATGGGAAGTGTGCTTGATGAATTTCAAACACATAGACCACTTGTTGCATGCACTGCAATAGGAGCTGTATTAGGAGATATGACTACAGGGATTATCATTGGCGGTACGTTAGAAATGATTGCCTTGGGGTGGATGAATATTGGTGCAGCTATGGCACCAGATGCGGCGTTAGCATCTGTAATTTCTACCATCCTGGTCATTGCAGGTCATCAGAGCATTGGTGCAGGGATTGCTGTTGCCATGCCTTTGGCTGCAGCCGGTCAAGTATTAACGATTTTTGCCAGAACGATTACCGTATTCTTTCAGCATCAAGCGGATAAATATGCTGAGCAAGGTAATTTTAGGGGAATTGATATTTGTCATCTTTTGGCGTTATTCATTCAGGCATTACGTGTATCCATTCCTGCTGTTTTAGTGGCTATATTTATTGGTACCAGTGCGGTTCAAGCTTTGTTAGCATCCATTCCTCCAGTAATAACAGGTGGGCTGCAAGTAGCTGGTGGCTTTATCGTTGTTGTTGGTTATGCAATGGTTATTAACATGATGGAAGCTAAATATTTAATGCCATTCTTTTTCCTCGGATTTGTTTTAGCAGCATTTACCAGTTTCAATTTGGTTGCATTTGGTGTAATCGGTATTGCATTAGCAATCGTATATATTCAATTGAATCCAAAATACAATTCAGTTCCGGCAGCTAATGTAGCATATAGCCAATCCGCTACGACTGTGGATAGCAGTTTAAGCGACGATTTAGATGATTAATAAGAAGAGGGGGAAGTTGGAATGAGTGCGACAGGTAAAGGTGTTCAGCTCACCAAAGGTGATCTTTTCAATATGTTTATAAGGTCCAATCTTCATCAAGGATCTTGGAATTTTGAAAGAATGCAGGCATTAGGATATTGCTTTAGTATGGTACCTATTATTAAACGCTTATACAAAGGGCCAGATCAAGCTGCCGCTTTAAAAAGACATCTTGAGTTTTATAATACGCAGCCTTTTGTTACGGCACCAATACTTGGAATAACTGCTGCCATGGAAGAACAAAAGGCAAATGGTGCTGAGATTGATGGTGGAGCTATCAATGGTATCAAAGTAGGTCTTATGGGACCTTTAGCAGGTGTTGGAGATCCAATTTTCTGGGGAACTTTGCGGCCGCTATTGGCAGCCCTTGGGGCATCAATAGCCCTTGGTGGCAGCATTCTTGGTCCATTATTATTCTTTGTCTTATTTAATGTTGTCCGCTTAGGAGTCAGGTGGTATGGTATTGATTACGGATATAGGACAGGAACGGATGTTATTAAGGATATTGCAGGGAATCGACTGCAGAAATTGACAGAAGGTGCTTCCATATTAGGTTTGTTTGTCATGGGGGCTTTGGTTAGCAAATGGACATCAGTAAATGTTCCTCTTGTTGTTTCGACGATTACTATGCAAGATGGGAAAATCATTACGACTACAGTTCAAGATATCTTTAATCAATTAATGCCAGGCTTGATACCTCTTATCATGACATTTGCCTGTATGAGTTTATTAAGTAAGAAAGTCAATGCTCTTTGGATTATTTTTGGTTTGTTTGCCATCGGGATTTTTGGCTATGCATTTGGCTTGTTAAAATAATTATAAACATGAAAAAGAACAATCTCTCCGGTAGTGGAGAGATTGTTCTTTTTCTATTGAGCAAGAAAATATTTTTTAATGCCATTATAAATACCGCTTGCTACCTTTTTATCAAAATTAGGATTAATGAGCAGCTTCTCTTCTTTAGGATTGGAAATAAAAGCTGCTTCCGTTAATATTGCTGGCATATTTGTGTTTTTGAGAACATAAAAATCGTTGGGCTGAGACCCTCTATCATATAACTTCAATTGGCTAACCATACTGTCCTGAACTAAATGGGCAAGAGTGTCGTCGCTGCCTGGATAAAAGTAGGTTGTTGTACCACTTCCCATTTCGTCACATGCATCGGCGTGGATACTAATAAATAAATCTGCCTTGGCCTGATTGGCAATATCTACACGGGCCTGCAATTCTTCAATATCTGAGGATTCACCGTTGGTAACATCGCGATCAGAGGAACGAGTCATAATGACTTTTGCTCCACCATCGGTAAGTAACTTACGTAAGTCGGAAGCAATCGCTAACGTAACATTTTTTTCTAGAATATTATCTGGACCAATGGCGCCAGTATCACTACCTCCATGACCAGGATCGAGAACAATTACCTTGCCTTTAAGAGAATTCTTTTGGGATTGGTACGGATTCATTTGTAGTTTACCAATATCCTGAACCTGAACATTATGAGCAGCAGCACTGGCGATTGTTAGTGCTGAGCTGCTCATTGCCAATAATAAAGCGATAGAGGTAAGAGAACTTACTATTTGCTTTTTCATGTACTCATCCTTGCTCATTTATAGATTTTGGCCAGTTAATTAGATTATACTCCATATAAGATCTCTATAGGTAACGTAATATTTCCCAGCAGTCATGTAGTGTTCTAATTAGCAAAATTTAATAAAGAACGATGCAATTTGAAGCGTTGACTAATACTAAAAGACTGACATGCAGAGCATGAAAAAATTAAAAGAGGCTGTATAAAATACAGCCCCTGACAGTAGTGATTCACTTGATGTAGCAAGAAAGTCTTTTTTACTGATACTGCATGTCTGACATGGGTTGATAAACATGCATCGAAGAGTACATGCTATTAGCTTGCATATTTGATAGTTGGTGCTGGGCTTTCTGATGCATATACATCAACATATCATAAACCATATTCATGCAAGAGGTGCAGCAATTCATTACCAGTTTCCTCATAGTATCGTCAGAGCAAGACATGGTTGCAGTGCTTAACGATAAAACGCATGATTTAAGCGCACTTGTCATGCAAAATACCATATCGCGGTCATCTAATTGACTGGTATTTACATTAACTGGCTGATGCATTTGATTTACGTTGGCTTGCCAGCTCAAAATTCGTTCTGGTATAATGTTATTGATTTCTTTGGTCTGCATATATTTAAGGATGTTATTACACATGCTCATCATATGCTCTAATTGTCGATCGATCATAGAGGTAATTTGAGGTTCTCTAACTTGAGGGCGGTACATACGAAATGTGTTCATGCAATTGACCATGGTTGTCATAGCTTCGCCAACGTGCATCATTTGGTGAGCTTCTACCAACATATGTCCTCTTCCCAGTTCTCCACTTCTTTGTGCCAGTATTGATCTTTTCATTCCATAGTTCATAAGAAGTACCTCCTTAATTTTATATCCTGAAACATTTTGCCCCATTTAAGTTTGAAATATTCTCAAAGTGTCAAAAAATCATTGAAGTTATAGCTGTTTTATTTAGATATAAAGTAGGAGATCAAGAGAATCTGGAGAATATTGGACAGTAACCCATTAAAAATTCTTTCTTAAGCTAATAAACGAGGTTTAGAACTGTCGATATCAGGAGGGGGATTATGAAAAAAAGATGGGGGTTATACATATTTGCACTACTGGTTATATCCTGTTTTAGCAGCCATGCACATGCGGCTTACGCATTAAATTTTGATGAAAGACCGACTGCCTTTGAGCCGGGGAAAAACATAGGATACTTTTTATGGCAGGATAAAGAAGGACTGCATTTACGAACAACATCTTCTGGGGATACACATACTTTTAGCGGAACTGTTCGAACAGATGGCAAATTTGAAGATGTTTTGGGAATGTCTATGAGCAATAATGAGGATAATTTTAATATTACTAACAGCCAAAATAGAATAACCTATCATTTCACTACTGCCGAAGGGGAACCGGGAATTGATTTTTCCCTTTCTTACGGAAGTTATGTGAAGTTTAGCTTAATTTTGGATGGAAGACCTATTGATGCTGAAATGATTTTTATCGGTAAAAATGGATGGCATCCTGCTAGCAATGAATTTACTCTGCGACACGATGAAGATTATACCAAATACATGGATGGCGGCATAGTCTATGTCATTGGCAGAGGTTTTGGGTGGTCTGGAGGTCATGGGCCTCGGCCTCACCGATAAAAATCACAAAAACGTCTGTAAAATGATGAATTTTACAGACGTTTTGCATTATGAATAAACGTATAAAAAGATATTCAACAGATAAGAGATTTACTTTATCTCGGTAGAAACATACTGGGATTTAAGGTAAATAGGGTGATGAATGTACAGCATCATTAAGAAGTTCACAAAGGATTTCTAAAGCTTTTGGTAAATCGGCATTTGCAAGATTGGTCCAGCAAATTCGTAAATGATTAGTCTCTGGTTCTCCTGGATAAAAAATAGAACCTGGGAGAAAATGTATACCCCGGCGATGGGCTTCTGGAATTAAAGAATCAGTATGAATTCCGTTTGGCATGGAGAGCCATAAGTGAAGACCAGCAGATTGTTTTGGACGGATGATGCGAGGATCAAGGAGACGGTCAAGAGTCTGCAGGACACTTTTGCGTCGTGTATCGAGTAAGGTGCTCATTTTGCTGATTACATGAAGCAGCTGTGGATTTTTAAAAAAGGGTATCAGTGATTTTTGCAGCCAAAGGGGAGAGCCAAGATCAGCGATGGATTTGGCTGCAAGTAATCGGTTATAGATGCTGCCATCGGCGGCAAGGAGCCCTAAGCGCATTCCGGGAAAGAGGAATTTGCTGAAGCCTTTCAAATAAATAACTCGTCCATCGGTGTCTAACATTTTTAATGGCGGGGGTAAAATAGAGTTTTTAATACGAGCCATTTCTAGTTCACGGTGTGGCTCATCCTCTAAGATTAGGACATTATGCTCACTGGCAAAATGTAAGAGATCTTGACGACGAGATAAGGACATAATCGCACCTGTTGGATTCTGACCCGTAGGAACAGTGTAAATGCCTTTTAAGCGAATATGAGGTGCTAAGTCTTCCAGGATATCAATCCGTATTCCATTGCTATCAACGGGAATTGGTTGTAGGTTGACATGAGATAAGCGAAAAGCGTCAATGGCTCCCGAAAAACAAGGGGTTTCAACGGCAATGGTATCACCAGGACCAAGGAAAGTACGAGTAAAGAGATCAATGCCTTGTTGGGTACCATTTGTGACAATTAATTGGTGAGGAACAAGCTGAATGGACAGCAGTTTTAAATAGGCAGTGAGGGTATGTAAAAAATCGGAATCACCCTGGAAATTTGCATATTGTCCGAGGTAATCAGGAAATTCCTCTAATGTTTGCTGGATGGATGCCTGAATTAAAGGGATCGGCAGCAAGGAGTGATGTACGCAGGCTGAGGCCAGATCTAATATATTGGGTGGGAGGCGGACTGAGCTTTGACTCCAAAAACTAGCTCTGGGAAGATAATCAGGGATAGAAAGCTGCCAATCAAAAGTAGCGGCAGGATTAGGATGATCTGCTTTGGTTTCTACGTTACGCACGAAGGTTCCCTTACCAGGAATGCTTTTCGTGAGCCCATTATTATCAAGCATCTTGTAAACATAGTGAGCGGTAACTAAGCTAATGTTCAGATCCTTAGAGAGTTCCCGTACGGAAGGGAGTTTACTCATAGGGTCAAGCAGACCTGTACGGATTCTCTGAGCAATTTCCAAATAGACTTGTTCGCGAATGGAAATGGTACTTTGTCGGTTAATTAATATTTTCATAAAACCTCCAACTGTTATAGTGGTCGTTTGACTGTTATAGTAAAATAATGATTTTATTAACATTAATATATCCTAATGTTATATAACAGGAAAGAGGGAAAATCATGTATATAGTATATAGTCTAATGTGTTTATTGTTTGGTACGACTTTTTTAGCGATAAAAATTGGTGTTGATGCGGGAGTTCCCCCGTTTCTTTTTGCTGGAACACGTTTTTTAGCTGCAGGAGTAATCGTGCTAATTGGCATAAAACTTTTGGGCGGAAAAATTAGTTTACAACAGCAGAGAATTGGGGACGTTTCTCTAGTTGGCATTTTTATGACTGCTGTTATGTTTGGATGTTTATATTGGGGTGAACGTTATATCTCTTCGAGTGTTGCAGCTCTTTTAGCCGCTACTACACCTATAATGATTGCTATTGTGGAATGGGTGCAAGGCGTTCGGGAAAGTGTTTGGACTAAGGGCTGCGGATTACTGCTGTCTTTTATTGGCGTTGTGATCGCCGTTCTGCCGGCATTAGGGGTTGAGGTAACGAAGGAAGCGATTTTAGCGGTAATAATCATACTAGCTGCTGAAATAGGCTGTGTTTTTGGTACAATGAAATCAAAGAAAATATTGGCTGCGGGTTTGAGTCCTTTTCTTTTAAATGGCTGGCAAATGGTAATTGGAGGGACAATTTTAGTACTATTATCAATAACTGTTGAGCCAAGAGAAGTCGCAATGAATAATCAAGTTACGTTCTCATGGGTTTATCTCGTGGTATGCGGTTCACTTATTGGGCATGGATCTTACTATTGGTTAGTACGTCGTGCCGGGCCCTTATTACCGTCTACCTGGACCTATATCTCACCTGTGATTGCTCAATTCGTCGGCTACTATTTTCTAGCAGAATATGTATCAATTTATTCATTCCTGGGACTTGGTCTGGTACTTAGCGGCGTATTTCTAGTTAGCAGGGCAGGCATGCTGGAAATTTGGTTAAAAGAGCAATTGAAAAAAGTGGTGCCTTCTTAAATAAAAGGAAAATCTCTACATCGTAGATTATAATACGCTATCGGTAGACGATAGCGTGTTTTTTGTGAAATAGGCATAATCTGGAAGGATTTTGATAGAATGTTAGCGAATTTTATTCTATATCGATAGATTATAAGGAATACAAATATAAGTCTGAGATTTCTAACTGTTGCTGCATGATGGCCGAGAACATTTTTTGTTCGTGCATACCACCAAAAATAGAAGGGAGAATCATCATGGATAAAACACGTGCATCGGAACTCTTTAACTTGTATGTCGAAGGCTGGAAAGAAAAGAATGTTAACAAAATTATTACGAGCGTAGATAAAGATTGTGTAATTATTGAATCTCATGGTCCAACGTACTACGGGAGTGAGACGATTCGTCAATGGGTAAATGAGTGGTTTGGTGTAAATAGTATTGTGATAAATTGGGATATTATTTCATTTCATTATGATTCTGACGTAGGTTTTTGTGAATGGGATTTTACATGCATTGTCAATGAGCAGGAGTATAATTTTTTGGGTGCAAGTATTGTTAAATATAAAAATGATAGAATTGTGTACTTACATGAATATAGAATGACTGCGAAGCCATATACATGGGAAGGTTAACTGAGTGCCAGTGGCTCTTGTATTAATAAAAAAAATTTGGGATAATAGTAAAGACTTGATACAGATAGAGTTTAAACTTTATCTGTATCTTAGTTCATAGATAGACAGATCGGTATGCTTAGAATGCTTAAGCAAGATATGAATACAAAGTTTGAAAAGAGGATAAGGAATGAGTAAAGAATCCATTTATGGATTTACATTAAATCAGCTGACGGCTTGGCTTACTGAACGTGGTCATAAAAAATCCCGGGCGGCACAAGTATGGCATTGGCTTTACAGGCAGCGAGTGACAGATTTTAATGAAATGATAGATGTCAATAAGGAATGCATTCATTTGCTGGCAGACCATTTTGTAATTAAAACAATAAGCGAACACTCGCGCCAAGAATCAACAGATGGAACAATCAAGTTTTTATTCCAGTTAAGAGACAGCAATCTGGTTGAGACGGTATTGATGAGACATAAATTCGGTTTGTCTGTCTGCGTCACAACGCAAGTTGGCTGTAACATTGGGTGTAGCTTTTGTGCCAGTGGGTTATTAGCTAAAAAACGTGATTGTTCCAGCAGTGAAATTGTAGAACAAATTATGAAAGTACAACAGCATCTAGATCAAGAGAAACGGGAAGAACAGGTGAGTCACGTTGTGGTGATGGGGATTGGCGAACCTTTTGATAATTATGATAACCTTGTAGATTTCTTAGACATTATTAAAGAACACAAGGGACTAGCTATTGCTGCAAGGCGTATCACCGTATCTACCAGTGGCCTTGCAGATAAGATTGTTGCATTTGCCGATGCCAACTTGCAAGTAAATTTAGCCATTTCATTGCATGCACCAACGAATGAGCTTCGTACACGGATTATGAAAATTAATCGTACCTTTCCCCTCGAAAAAGTCATGCAGGCTGTTGATTACTATTTGGCAAAAACCAAACGGCGAATTACATTAGAATATATACTGTTAAAGGATATAAATGACCATAAGGAGCATGCCTGTGAGCTTGCCAGGTTAATTGGCGATAAAAAGCATCTCGTAAATGTGAACTTAATTCCCTATAATCCAGTGGATGAACATAGCCAATACCAACGAAGCGAGGGAGAAACCATGCGGACGTTTTATGATATATTGAAAAAGCACGGTATTCATTGCAGTAAACGGCTGGAACATGGGACTGATATTGATGCTGCTTGTGGGCAGTTAAGAAGCAAGCAGAATATAGAATCTATAAAAAATGAATTGGAATGATGACGAAACCTCCTGTTAGAATTCGCATAAGAATTTTATGGGAGGTTTGTGTTTTAAAATCCTTTTCGTTCGAGAAGTTGACGAATTGATTATTTTCCATGGTTTTAAATAGTAACCAAACAGAATATATATTTTGCAAATGATTTGCAGAATATAGTAGGCAATCATAAAATGATTCAGTATAATATAGCTGGATTGGTAATTTCTCCAAGGGGGGGAAGTAGATGGCTAAATTGCGTGCAGTATTATTTAAAAAACCAGCAATTTATTGGAATGACCAAAAAATAGTGTTTCCATTTGCCAAAATGGAAGCCTTGTTATACTACCTTTTGGTTGCTGGTGAAGCTACACGTGAGAACTTAGCAGCACTCTTCTGGGGAGATATGGATGATAATGCCGCTAAACGAAATTTACGAAATACGATATATTTACTTAAGAAAACTTTTTCGGTGGATTTACTGATCACATCATCACGAGCAAAGATTGCCATCAATACCGAAGTAGTGGAAGCAACAGATCTGAAACTATTAACAGCAGCACACATTGCTGAATTTGTAGAAAAAAATTCAGGTGAGTTTCTAGAAGGATTTTATTGTAAGGATGCCACTAGTTTTGATGATTGGGTTAATGAAAAACGCGAACAGTTTAGAAAGGATCGTATAAGCTGTTTGACGAAATGGATCATAACGTTAATAAATCATAAAGAATATACAGCTGCTAAGGGATATCTGCAATACTTAATTGAACTGGATGAATATAACGAAAGTGCTTATCGGGTATTGATGAAAATATATGCAAAAGAAGACTCTTATAAAGCGATGGAAATCTATCAAAAGCTGGAACGGAAGATGGCACTGGATTTAGGTCTGGCCCCCAGCGTTAAGACGCAGGAAATTTACAAATGGATCAAGGACAGAAAAGGCAGCAGCAAAATTATTGAAGAAAAAGCACTTAGAAACCATGATTTTTTTGGACGAGAAAAAGAATTGCGACAATTACGTTTGTGGCTGGACGATTTTTATCACAAAGACCATCGTAAACAGATGATCTTGCTGCAAGGAGATCAAGGCGTTGGTAAATCAGCAATCGTGGAAGAACTGCTATTAACGATTCCAGCAGAAAATAGTAATGTATTTCGTACTCAATGCTATCAGGCTGAATGTGAGTATATGTATAAGGCATGGAATACTATTTTTTCGCAAGTGGCAAATATTTTAAATAAGGATCTTATTCATTTACCGCCCCTTTGGCAGCAGGTTATCTCTTATGTTTTCCCAACGGTTAAGTTCAGTGAGAAACGGTTGCAAGAAGAAATAATAGTGAATGCCTATCCATTCAGCACAACGATGGTGGAAGAAATCATAGGTGAAGTTTTGGGTAAAGTTGCCGATTTGAAGAAAATCATTCTAATTGTTGAAGATATTCATTGGATGGATAAACAGGGGTGGTTACTACTGTGGCAAGTCTTGCGTGTTCACGGAGGAAATATAATCTGCATAGCAACCTGCCATACGGAATATTTACAGCAGATTGATAAAACAATGGAAGACTTTGAGCGCAGCAATATGCTGGAACACATAACAATTGGACGATTCAGTGCACAGGATGTAATGAAACTGGCAGCTTTGCGTCTGCCTGGCATTAGTAAAGAAATGCAATCTAGGTTATACGATTATACAGGCGGGAATGCTTTATTTTTGACGGAATGTCTAAATTTGATCGCAGTGGGTAAAGACATTAGTCATAGTTCCATTAAATTAAACAGTGTATTAAAAGAACGAATCGGTAATGTATCTGATAATGCCAGAAAAATCTTGGAAATTGCCTCTGTCTTTTTTAATAATGTGGATTATGAGGTGCTGCTGGCTATTTCGACAATAAATGAATTTGAGCTTGTTGAAGCATTAGAGGAATTACTGCAGAAGCAGCTGCTGATGGAAGATCTTGATTCCGATAGAGGTGGCTTGGTTTATAAATTTTATAATTTACAGATTCGTAATTATGTATATAGTCAGATGTCAACAATCAGGCAGAGAATGTTTCATAAACAAACAGCATTTTATTTAGAGCAGCAGTTACAAGTTAGTATGCAAAGTAAAGATGTTTATGAACATATTTTATATCATTATACAAATGCCGATGAAAAGCTCAAGATACTGGATTATACCATTCGGTTGACTGAAAAATATCTTTGTCCACAGTATGAGATGTTTCCGGAGCTGAATCAATACTATCCAACAGGATCTATTAATTTTAGGGAAAGTCGCAGCCAGATTACTATGTATCTGGAGAAAATAAAGGAATTACTCGACTTACTTATAACGAAAAAAATAATAGGTGAACGATTGGATGATTATAAAGTTGCTTACTGGGAGATGTCTGGCCGCTATCATATCTGGCGAGGTGAACATCTGCCGGGTTTGAAGCTGATTCATCAGATGCTGCGCTTAGCTTCAGTGAAAAAACTCAAAGAATACCAAATCAAAGGCTACCAACAAATTATTTATTGTGGTATTCAAACACGTAAGGCAAATCTGATTCGGGATTTTGCTCTAAAGTTATTAGGTTTGACGGAACATGATGAGCTTCCGGACAAAAAAGCGACGGCGTTACGATTTTTGGGAATTGCCTGTGCACTTAAGAAGCAGTATCAGCAAGCAGAAAATTATTATCGGCAATCCCTGGCATTATTTAAAAAACTGGCAGTCCGCAACCATTTTTATGCATTTACCATCGCAGCAGCCAATAATTACATTGGTGATTTAAGGAGAGAAAGCTTTGATTATAAAGCAGCCTTGTATCATTATGAGCAGGCTGCCAGAATAGCCGGACGTAAGAATATCAGTGAGGGTGTGGCTTTATTTTATATTAATGCCGGTTATACTGCCTTTCAGCTTAATGATGATGTGAAAGCCAGTACGTATCTGATGGATGCTTTATCTGTGGCAGATGGATTTGGCGATCAAAAGGGTTACTGGTGCTTGCGTGGTTATTGTACACTCAATTGCGTATTGTCGTTGATTGCCGTCAGACAGCACCGCCCTTATGACGCAAAAAAGTATTTGGAGCAGGCAAAGGATTTTCTGAAAAAATATAATGATCCCTATCAAAGTGGGCTGATTTTTCGTACGCAAGCAGAAATAACATTGCTGATGCAAGAGGAAAAAGCAGTAGCGGAAGCATTTGAAGATGAGTTGTCTTTGTCAGCATTGGAATATTATAAGCAAGCGCGAAACGTATTTAATAAACTGGGCAGGGGAGCTGAACTTATATCTCTGGAAGAAATGATGGCTGTGTATGGCAGTAAAGAGTAAGTAGGACTAAGCTGGCTTTAAAGGAATTGATTGTTCGTAATCAACTCCTTTAAAGCCAGCTTTTCCTTATTCATTGTTCGATTTTCTTTACAGCCAGGCTCAAATTATCAAAAGTTATAATTTGACGATATTTTGACAATGAAATTGGTAGAATTTAGATAAAATTTTAAAAAATTTTAAAGGGAGAGCAGGCGAATGTCCAATACATGGGTCAAGGAGGTACCTTTTGCCGTTACTGTTACCGATAAAACAGGCAAAATTATTGAAATGAATAACCGGTCAATCGATACGTTTGAGAAGTATGGAGGCAAGGCTTTAATTGGAAAAAATCTAACAGAGATTCATTCTGACCATGTCTGCCAAAAAATTGCCGGGATGGTAACAACTAAAAGGATGAATAGCTATACGATTGATAAAAATGGCATAAAAAAGCTGATTTATCAAACTCCCTGGTATCAGGATGGGGAGTATGCTGGTTTGCTCGAATTATCCCTGGAAATTCCAATGGATATGCCCCATTATGTAAGAACATAAAATAAATGAGGTGATTTTATGAAAAGTGATGTGGAAATTGCCCAGCAAGCAAACATGCAGCCAATTGTTAAAATAGCGGCTGAGCTTGGTTTAAGTGAAAATGATATTGAGCTGTACGGGAAATATAAGGCTAAAATATCGCTGGGAGTATGGGATAAAATTAAACATCGTCCCGACGGCAAGCTAGTATTAGTTAGTGCCATCAATCCGACAGCGGCTGGTGAAGGGAAAACGACGACAACTGTTGGATTGGGCGATGCTTTTCAAAGGTTGGGGAAAAAGGCGATGATTGCTTTGCGGGAGCCGTCACTGGGACCATGCTTTGGCATGAAGGGGGGAGCCGCTGGTGGCGGATATGCGCAGATTGTGCCGATGGAAGATATCAATTTGCACTTCACCGGCGATATTCATGCAGTGACTACGGCACATAATTTACTGTCTGCAATCATTGACAATCATATCCAGCAAGGTAATCTGCTGGGAATTGATCCACGACGTGTGACTTGGCGGCGGGTCCTGGACCTGAATGACCGGACATTACGCCATATTGTACTGGGACTTGGCGGCAAAGCCAATGGTATCCCCCGGGAGAGCGGCTTTGATATTACCGTAGCATCGGAATTAATGGCCATATTGTGTTTAGCAAAAGATCTGGATGATATGAAACAACGAATCAGTCGGATTATTATTGGCTATACTTATGACAATCAGCCGGTTACAGCAGCTGATTTAAAAATTACCGGAGCATTAACACTCTTGTTTAAAGATGCTATTAAGCCAAATCTGGTGCAAACTTTGGAAAATACTCCAGCTTTTGTACATGGAGGTCCATTTGCCAATATCGCACATGGCTGCAATAGTGTAATGGCATCAAAATTTGCCTTAAAACTATCTGATGTGTTAATTACTGAGGCGGGGTTTGGTGCTGATTTAGGGGCTGAAAAATTCATAAATATTAAATGCCGCTTTGCTGGGTTTATGCCGGATGCAGTGGTACTGGTTGCTACACTAAGAGCACTTAAAGTGCATGGCGGTATTGCCAAGACAGATATGGAGAAAGAGAATCGGCAGGCACTGGCATTAGGGATGGAAAATCTTAAAAAACATATTGAAAACATGCAAAAGTTCAGATTGCCTACAGTTGTAGCTATCAATGCTTTTCCCACCGATATGGAGGAAGAACTGGCATTTGTCAATGAACAATGCAGGGCGCTTGGCGTTACAGTAACGATTTCAAGAGTATGGGCTGAGGGCGGTGTCGGTGGAATTGAATTGGCTGAGCAGCTCCTTGATCTGTTTAAACAGCCTAAAACAGTTAGATTCTTATATAATGAAACCTTACCAGTTAAAGAAAAAATCAGTACCATTGCCAAGGAAATTTATGGTGCTGATGATGTCAATTACAGCAAAGCAGCAGAGAAGACGATTCAAGAACTAACGGCAATGGGATTTGATAAAATGCCAGTTTGTATTGCTAAAACTCAATATTCATTATCCGATGATGCAACAAAAATTGGTCTCATGGAAGGATTTTCCATAACCGTCAGAGAAATACGTATAGCTGCTGGGGCAGGTTTTTTGGTGGTAATTACTGGAGATATTATGACCATGCCAGGACTTCCCAAAAAACCAGCGGCTGAAATGATGAATATTGATAATGAGGGTAGAATTACTGGATTATTTTAAGCAAGTACATATAAAAATAAAGTAATGTGAGTTCCTTCGTAAAATGATACAGCACCAATAACTTGTGAGGGTAGAGCTATGCTTAGTAAAGCGGAATTATTTCAAAATCGATACGAGACAGCAGATTTTCAAGTTTGGCAGGGGCGGGTTGACAGCAGAGAGAATTACGATGCTTTTCGGTGGCATCAATGGGTGAAACCACTTGATTTACAACAGAACTTGCCTGAGTTTTCCTGTGAAATGGGTTTTGCATTATTAGGTTTTTGTTGTGATGAAGGTATCCGAAGAAATAGCGGACGTCAAGGTGCTTCTTTAGCGCCAAACGCTATTCGACGTGAACTTGCCAATCTACCTTGTTCTTTTTCTCCAGAGGTACACCTGTTTGATGCAGGAAATATTACCTGCACCGATGGAGAGTTAATAAAAAGTCAAGCTGCATTGGAACAAGCCATTTTTTACCTTAAGCAGGCCGGACTATTTCCCCTTGTTATGGGGGGAGGTCATGAAACTGCATTGGGACATTTTCGAGGGTTAGCTGATTTTCTGCGGAAAAAGGATGGTAAATGTAACTTAGGAATTATAAATTTTGATGCACATTTTGATCTTCGTCCATTTGCCGGTGAAGGAAATTCGGGGACCATGTTTCGGCAGATTGCAGATGAGGCATTCCGGAGAGAAGAGTTGTTTCGCTACTTTTGCCTAGGAATTCAACGCAGCAGTAATACATTGGAACTATTTAAAACGGCTCAGCAATTGGGAGCAAGTTACTTATTAGCCGGTGATATTTCTATGCAGTACGACGAACATAGCATGGAAAAATTAGATTCTTTCCTGCAAGCGGTACCCCATCTTTATGTAACCGTTTGTGCAGATGTATTTGCTTCATCTTTTGCTCCGGGTGTGAGTGCACCACAACCGTTAGGGCTGCATCCCGAAATGTTATTGAAGTATTTAAAACATATACTTCGTACCCATAAAGTGATTGGCTTTGATATTGCGGAAGTATCTCCCCGGTTTGATCATGACCGGGCAACTGCCAGTTTAGCAAAAGTGATTTTATTCGCTGTAGTTGATACCCTTTGCCGATTGAAAGGATTGGCCAGATAATCAGAAAATATTATGCGCAGCGAAATAATATCAATAAATAAGTTATTGCCTAAAAGTCTTTTGACGATAGTTTGACAATATATAAAATATAATCAGAATATAGAAAAAATTATAAAAATGCTTCGGATGATGAAATTAAGATGGAGTGAATAGAAGCGTTGCAAAGGAGGAGATATGGCGATGAAGATTGATAATCAAAAAATCACCTGTGCCATGACAATTAAGCTGGACAATATATTACCAGAGCCACCCGTTTTTAAGACAGGAGTACGGAGAGCACCCAATCGGGGGTTTCGGCTGACTGTTGAACAGAGCAAAATAGCATTGAAGAATGCACTACGTTATATTCCTGAAGAATTGCACAGCCAATTAGCTGATGAATTTATGAAAGAGTTAAAAACATATGGAAGAATTTATGCGTATCGCTATATGCCGAGAGAAACTATATATGGCAAACCGTTGGATGAGTATAAAGGTAATTGTATAGAAGGTAAAGCATTTCAGGTCATGATTGACAATAATCTAGATCATAATGTAGCACTGTATCCTTATGAAATGGTGACGTATGGGGAAACAGGCAGTGTATGTCAAAATTGGATGCAATATCAGTTAATTAAAAAATATTTGGAAGTCATAACACAGGATCAAACTCTAGTTGTAGAGTCGGGGCATCCATTAGGTTTGTTTCCGTCAAAACCAGAGGCACCAAGGGTCATTATCACCAACGCCCTGATGGTAGGGATGTTTGATAATCAAAGTGACTGGGAAATCGCTGAACAGATGGGTGTTGCCAATTATGGCCAGATGACAGCAGGCGGCTGGATGTACATTGGTCCCCAGGGCATTGTTCATGGAACCTTTAACACTATACTGACCGCCGGCAGAATCAAATTGGGGGTTGCAGCTCATGATGATTTGCATGGTAAGTTGTTTGTGTCTTCCGGTTTAGGTGGTATGAGCGGTGCACAGCCAAAAGCAGTAGAAATCGCTGGTGCAGTTGGTATTATTGCGGAAGTAGACTCTTCCCGTATTCAGACGCGCCTGGAACAGGGATGGGTTAGCAAGTGCAGTGATGACCTTGAACAAGTATTTAAAATGGCAGAGGAATATCAAGCTTCGGGCAAGGCACTCTCGATTGCTTATCATGGCAACATTGTGGACTTGTTGGAATATGCAGTAGCTAATCATAAACATATTGACATGTTATCTGATCAAACGTCCTGTCATGTGGCTTATGATGGTGGTTATTGTCCACAGGGTTTGACCTTTGAAGAGCGGACTAAGCTCTTAGCTGAGGATCGTCCTGCTTTTCACGCATTAGTTAACAACAGTTTACAGCGCCATTTTGAATGTATTAAGGAATTAGTAAAACGCGGCACTTATTTTTTTGATTATGGCAACGCGTTTTTAAAGGCAATCTATGATGCTGGAGTTAAAGAAATTGTCAAAAACGGACAGGATGAAAAAGATGGTTTTATTTTCCCGTCTTATGTAGAAGACATTATGGGACCACAGCTCTTTGATTATGGCTATGGACCTTTTCGCTGGGTTTGCCTGAGCGGCAAGCCAGAAGATTTGCATAAGACGGATCAGGCTGCAATGCAATGTATCAATCCTGAACGTCGAGGACAGGACAGAGATAACTATATCTGGATTCGCGATGCTGAGAAGAATCAACTGGTTGTAGGGACGCAGGCACGTATTTTATATCAGGATGCAGAAGGACGTAAGGCGATTGCTTTGCGGTTTAATGAAATGGTGCGTAACGGTGAGATTGGTCCGATCATGTTAGGACGTGATCATCATGACGTGAGCGGTACCGATTCTCCTTTTCGTGAAACATCAAACATCAAGGATGGCAGTAATATAATGGCGGATATGGCAGTACAATGTTTTGCCGGCAATGCCGCCAGAGGAATGAGTCTGGTAGCATTGCATAACGGTGGCGGCGTTGGTATTGGTAAATCAATCAATGGCGGGTTTGGCATGGTCTTGGATGGCAGTGAACGAGTGGATGAAATTTTGCAATCGGCTATGTTGTGGGATGTAATTGGCGGTGTGGCCCGTCGGTCATGGGCGAGAAATGAACATTCAATCGAAACCATTATTGAATTCAATCGTGAATATAGAGACAAGGCTCATGTGACCATTCCTTATATACCAATAGACGAACTGGTAAACAAGGTTGTCACTGCGGCATTTTCAAAAGCCTGATAGAAGAAATATGAGAGGGGGAGAGATTTTGCCATATGAAAGCAGCATATTACTGATTAAGCATGCAGCAGAAATTGTTACAAATACTGGGACAGCAGCCAAAAAAGGTGCAGAGATGAATCAGCTGGAGAGAATCACTGATGGTGCATTAGTAATAAAAGACGGCATCATTGAATGGGTGGGAACAACTGCTGATTTGCCTATAATGAATGATAATAACTTGGAAATCATTGATGCTGCAGGTTGTAGTGTAATTCCCGGATTTGTAGACTCTCACACACATTTTGTCTTTGGTGGTTATCGTCCGGAAGAATTTTTCTGGCGGCTCAACGGTACACCTTATTTGAAGATACTAGAGCAGGGCGGCGGTATTTTAAATACTGTCAAAGCTACGCATTCTATAGATTATGAAGCAATGGTAAAGATCGGAGCAGAACGTTTGGATGCCATGCTAGCTATGGGCGTTACTACTGTGGAAGGCAAGAGCGGTTATGGTTTGGATTTCGCGACAGAGCTGATGCAATTAAAAGCTATGGGTGCATTAGATCATAATCATGCTGTTGATATTGTACCAACTTTTATGGGGGCACATGCTGTGCCGCCTAAGTATTTTGGGCGGTCAGATGACTATGTTGAATTCATTGTACAAGAAGTTCTGCCGGCAGTGGTAAAACAAGGCATTGCAGAGTTTTGCGATGTATTCTGTGAGCAGGGCGTATTCTCAGTGGAGCAGACGCGCAAGATTTTAAAAGCTGCCAGAGCTCTTGGACTGCAGCTCAAAATCCATGCCGATGAGATTGTTTCCTTTGGCGGAGCGGAACTGGCAGCAGAATTGGCGGCAGTTTCTGCGGATCATTTGCTGCAGGCATCGGATAAAGGAATTGCTGACATGGCGGCACGTGGTGTAGTGGCTACAATACTACCCATTACGGCTTTTTGTCTGAGGGAAGAATATGCCAGAGCCAGAGCAATCATTGATAATGGCGGAGCAATAGCACTGGCAACCGACTATAACCCAGGAAGCTGCTTTAGTCATTCCATACCCCTCTTGATTGCACTGGCAGCTATTCAGCTCAGACTATCACCAGCGGAAATTCTGACGGCATTGACGCTAAATGGTGCTGCTGCCGTTGGGAGAGCAGAGCGTATTGGTACATTGGAATATGGGAAGCAGGCCGATATTGTTATGCTGAAATATCCATCCCATCTATACTTAAGCTATCATGTTGGTATGGATATTGTTGATAAAGTAATTAAAAAAGGGAAAATCGTTGTAGATAAACGGAATAGCAAATTTGGGAGGTAATAAGTAATGAGCAAATTAGTAGAATGTGTACCTAATTTTAGTGAAGGACGCCGCGTTGAAGTGATTGAAGCTATCGTGAATGAAGTGAAACAAGTGGAAGGTGTTAAACTGCTGGATGTGCAATCAGATGCCAGTCACAATCGAACAGTGGTAACGTTTGTTGGTGAACCGGCGGCAGTGAAACGGGCTGCTTTTGCCTCTTGTGCCAAGGCAGCAGAATTGATTGATATGGAACAGCATCATGGTGAACATCCACGGATCGGGGCTACGGATGTGATTCCGTTTATTCCTGTGCGGGATGTCAGTCTGGAAGAATGTGTGGAACTTGCCAATGATTTAGGTAAAGAAATTGCAGAAAAACTGGATATTCCAGTATATATGTATGAAGCCGCAGCAAAAAAAACAGAGCGTAAGAATCTGCCGGATGTTCGTAAAGGCCAGTATGAAGGTCTAAAAACAGCCATTCTGGAACCGGCAAGAAAACCGGATTATGGCCCGGCAAGAATGCACCCTAAAGCAGGGGCTACGGTAGTAGGAGCCAGACAGTTTTTAATTGCCTATAATATCAATTTAAGTACCAGCGATGTAAAAATCGCTAAGAAAATTGCAAATACCATCCGGGAAGCGAAAGGTGGTTTCAAGTACTGCCGGGCCATGGGAATCATGATTGAAGAACGGAATGTAGCACAAGTAACGATTAATATGATTAACTATGAAGGGACACCGCTTCACCGCGTATTTGAAACCGTAAAAAATGAAGCGGCTCGTTATGGCGTGAATATTATTGGCAGTGAAATTGTAGGACTGGTGCCATTGCAGGCACTCATAGATACAGCAGATTATTACTTACGTTTGGAAGGATTCAACCGTATGCAGGTTATGGAAGAAAATCTGTAATTGAAAGAGGTGAATGAATTGGGAGATTGTAATGAAATGTTAATCGACAAAAGTATCCATGGATTCCTAAGCGAACTGAAATCAGATTCTCCGGCGCCAGGGGGGGGCAGCGCCGCTGCTTTGGCGGGTGCTGTTGGGGCAGCATTGGGTATTATGGTGGGAAATCTGACGGTAAACAGTCCCAAATATGAAGCGGTGCATGAAGAATGCAAAGCGTTAACGTTAGATCTTGAAAAGTGTCTGGCAAGATTGGAAAAATATATTGATGAAGATACGGAGGCATTTAATAAGGTAATGGGTGCCTATAAGTTGTCCAAATTGACTGAGGAGGAAAAAATAGTACGCACGAATACCATACAGGAGTCTCTAAAGATTGCATCCATGCTGCCACTTACCGTTGCCAAAACTTGTCTGGAAGTAGTAGAGTTAGCCGGAAAGACACTTTGCATTGGCAATGCCAATGCAGCAAGCGATGCAGCAGTGGCAGGAAGAATGGCCCATGCTGCCATGTGGTCGGCCATTTACAATGTACGGATTAATTTGGGAGCAATCAAAGATGTTGATTTTGTTGCTGATATGACTGCCAAGGTTGAGAGCATTGTTACACGTTCGGAAGCGTTGATGGTTCAACTGGTGAAGACTGCAGATGAAAAAATATAAGTATTATAAGTTGTGATAATAAGAAAAATAACCCAATAAGTAGGAGGGATTATTGTGACTGTAAATACAGAATCATTGGTTCCAGAGAAAAAAGGCCTGAATCGTGGTTTGAAATCACGGCATATGATGATGATTTCGATTGGTGGTACGATTGGCACGGGACTGTTTTTGGGTGCCGGACAAGTAATCAGTGAAGCGGGACCAATTGGTGCTGTACTGGCTTTTCTATTTGGCGGCATGGTCATGTATTTGGCTCTGCTATGCTTAGGAGAATTGGCTGTTGCAATGCCTGTATCAGGCTCATTTCAAAGTTATGCATTGAAATTTATTTCGCCGGGTGTTGGATTTACGGTAGGATGGCTGTATTGGATTAATTGGGCAGTCTGCATCGCAGCTGACTTTACCGCTGCAGGTATTATTATGGCTTTATGGTTTCCGGATGTCTCCATTTGGATTTGGTCTGTGTTATTTATTGTATTGATTGCTGCTTTAAACTTAATCTCCGTTAAGACTTATGGTGAAATGGAATTTTGGTTTGCCGGTATTAAAGTTGCAGCGATTGTTGCTTTTATTCTTGCAGGGGCCAGTTTGATGTTCGGAGTCACTGGTAATGAAGGGGCCATTGGATTTTCTAATTTTGAAACAGGAAAGGGATTATTCCCCAATGGTGGTTGGGCACTATTTTTGACTATGATTACAGTGGTGTATTCTTTTCAGGGGTCTGAGTTGGTGGGAGTAGCAGCCGGGGAGTGTGAAAACCCCGGTAAAAATGTACCTGAAGTCATCAAAGGTGTTGTTTTCAGAATCATTGTGTTTTATGTATTGGCTATTATCGTATTAGGAGCAACCATTCCTTATAAAGAAGCTGGTGTATTAGAAAGTCCTTTCGCCTATGTATTTGGCCGAATTGGTCTTCCTATTGCAAAGGATATTGTGAGTTTTGTGGTACTGACCTCAGCACTTTCAGCTGGTAACTCTGCGCTGTATGTTTGTTCACGGCTGCTTTGGTCAATGTCTAAAGACGGGCATGCACCAAAATGGCTGGGAACACTAAATTCACGTGGCGTTCCTATCAACGGCGTATTTTTAACGTTGGTATTGTCCGCATTATCACTGCTAACCAGTGTATATGCTGCTGATACCGTTTATCTATGGTTGATGTCTAGCGTAGGTTTAACTGGCTGCCTAATTTGGATCATTATTTCCTGGTGTCAGATTAATTTCCGGAAACACTTTTTAGCACTTGGCGGTAATTTGAAGGATCTGGTCTTTCAAACCCCGTTATATCCAGTCCTGCCAATTATAGCGATTATCTTAAACCTTTGTATTATCGCCAGTTTAGCATTTATTGAAGATCAGCAGATTGTACTTTATACGGGTATACCAGTTGTTGCAGGTATTTATCTGTATTATATTTTTATTCACAGTAAACGGGAACAAATACCAGAGGAGATTGCCAAATAAGGAATAGGAATTTTATAATACGGGAGTGATTTTGCATGATATTTTTAGATGGCAATTCTTTAACACTGGCAGAGGTCATAAAAGTAGCGCGCAATTACGAAGAAGTCGGGCTCAGTGAACAAGGTCGTGAGCAAATTGTTGCCAGCAGACAGATCGTTGATAAAATTATGGAAGAAGAAAAAACGGTTTATGGTATTTCTACTGGATTTGGCGATTTCAGCAGCATTTTTATTTCAAAAGAGGAAAGGACGATACTACAACGGAACCTGATTTTAAGCCATGCTACTGGTGTTGGTGAACATTTATCAGAAGACGTTGTTCGTTCAGCCATGATGCTTAGAGCCAATTCGTTGGCAAAAGGCTATTCCGGCATTAGGCTGGCAACGGTGGAAATGCTGTTGCATATGCTTAATAAACGTATTTGTCCCGCTATACCGGCGAAAGGATCCGTCGGTGCCAGTGGTGACTTGGCACCCCTTTCCCATATGGTTTTGGTAATGCTGGGAGAAGGTCAGGCTTATGTAGATGGCCAGCTGCTAGAAGGAAGAGAAGCATTAAGAACTTGTGGTCTAGAGCCTATCGTGTTGAGTGGCAAGGAAGGGCTGGCATTAATCAATGGAACGCAAATTATGACAGCAGTTGGTACCATCGTTTGGCATGATGCTGTAAATCTGATGAAGTCGGCAGATATTGCAGCAGCATTAAGTGCTGAGGCATTGAAAGGTACCAGAGCGGCTTTTGATTGCAGGATCAGCCAAGTTAGGGCGCACCTCGGACAGGTGGCAACTGCCGACAACATGCTGCGCCTGACTGAACATAGTGCCATTATTGCCTCCCATATCGATTGCAAAAAAGTACAGGATGCTTATTCGCTTCGCTGTGTACCGCAAGTGCATGGTGCTTCGAAAGATGCACTCAGACGTGCAGAGGAAACCTTAACCATTGAAATTAATGCAGCGACTGATAATCCGCTCATCATGCCAGACACTGGTGAAGCGATTTCGGGTGGGAATTTTCATGGTCAGCCGATTGCATTGGTCATGGATTATCTTAAACTGGCAATTGCTGAGTTAGGTAATATTTCTGAACGGCGCACCAATCGTCTACTGGATGTGCATCTAAGTGAATTGCCGCCATTCTTAACAGCGTATCCGGGAGTTGACTCAGGTCTCATGATCACGCAATATGTTGCAGCTGCCCTGGTGTCGGAGAATAAAGTTTTGGTGCATCCTGCCAGTGCCGACTCGATTCCGACATCCGCGAATCAGGAAGACCATGTTAGCATGGGGACAATTGCTGCTCGTCAAGCCAGAGAAATTTTAGATAATGTCTGCAATGTATTAGCGATTGAAATGCTGGCAGCGGCACAAGGCATTGATTTTTTATCACCGCTTACACCAGGGGATGGTACTGCGAGAGCGCATCGAACCATTCGTAGTGTGGTAACGCATTTGGAGGAAGATCGGATACCGGCGCCGGATATCAAGAGCCTTCATGACCTAATTGCCGATGGTAGATTAGTTGAAGAAGTCGAATCCGTAGTCGGCTTTTTAAAGATTTATTAAGAGAAAAAATTGCAAATAGCTCCAATAAAGCTCCTGCAAGGATTACAATGTAATTCTTGCAGGAGCTTGTGTTTTTAAGGTGTTATATGTTGGTTATTAGGTCAGTTTTGTCACAATCGGTAAGCCAAATCTTACTCTTTTATAGATAGCTTTTATCGTTATATAATGAAGACGAAAAGAGGTGATATTCATTACACTTAATGAAATGTCGGCCCAATTATTTTATAGAATTACAAGCGGCAGCCAGGCCGTAAAGATTTCTGCATTGGCAGAAGGACTGCATAGTACTCCACGGCAAATCCGCTATAATTTGGATAAGATAGATGAATTTCTGGAATATAATCATTTCCCAACATTAATCCGAAAGCCTAATGTAGGAATTTCTTATGCTGCTTCATCAGAAATAATCGAAGTCATAATGAAAAAACTGCAAGAACGGGAAGTCAATCACTATATAGCTTCACAAGAAGAGCGAATGGATATTATTTTGGCTGTATTACTGCAACAGCAAGATTATATAACCATTGATGATCTTGCAGAAAGATTACATAGCAGCCGCAGTACAGTCGTTAAAGATTTACATAGAATGAGAGTTGCATTGACGAGCAAGCATTTGGTATTACGTTCCTCAACCAATCATGGAATTAAAATTACCGGCGAGGAAAAGCATCTTCGGCAGGCATCCATTGAACTGTTGATGAAAAGCACAGAAAACCAGGGGATATTAAGTGCAGAAATAGTACCCATAGTAAAAAGAATGAATGGCTTTTCTCAATCAGAAATTGCCAATATGTTTGCTAATATGAATATACAATTTATTGAAGGGTGTGTAATAGAGGCAGAGAAGCAACTGGAAACTACCTTTTCTGACGATGCCTTTTATGGCTTGGTGATTCATATAGCAATCGCCATTAAAAGAATAAAACTTGGCAGAGATATTGTAATGCCTTATCAAGAACTCAAAAGTTATGAAACAACGAAAGAATTTGCTGCAGCCTCTTATATAGCCAGCAGGCTGGAGGCAGAATTCCAGATTGAAATTCCCTATGATGAAATCGGTTATATCACGATTCATTTGCTTGGCAGTAATGTATATGTAAGCAATTCATCATCCAGCGAAGACTGGACTACTCTTCAAATATTAACCGGAAAAATTTTGAGTAAAGTAAGCGAAAGTTTGCAACAAGAATCTTTAATTCAGGATAAGCATCTGTTTAGTGGCTTGCTTGAACATTTGCGGCCTGCCATCTACAGATTGAAAAATGACCTAAAATTAAAGAATCCGGTACTGGAGGAAATTAAAAACAGCTATTCCCATCTATTTCGAATTGTACAGTCCAGCATGGTTCCCGTAGAACACTATGTCGGCAAAGTGTTCGATGATGAAGAAATCGGGTATTTTACCTTACATTTTGGTGCAGCTCTGGAAAAATTAAAAGCCAAGGATGAAGCAGAAAAAAAGATTCTTGTGGTTTGCAGTACAGGGTTAGGTACTGCTAGGCTGCTATCTTCTCGATTACAGCAATTGTTTCATGTGAATATTGTGGATATCATTGCTTATCGTCAAATCAGCCAAGTTCTCAAATGTCAGCAAGTGGATCTGATCATTACAACACTACCGGTAAAAGTTGATTTGGTTCCTTGGATACAAGTCAATCCATTGCTGTTGGATAAAGATGTTGAAAATTTAAAGAGATATCTGACGCAATATCGTTTTCAGCCCCAAAGTATATTTACTGAAACATTAAAATTGATTGAGGAGCACTGTGACATAAAAAATTATGATGCATTACTTTCAGGATTGTCCAGGATTTTAAAAACAGATAATCTGGTGGAGCAGAAAGGAGTTGTACAACCGTTGTTGAGAGATCTGTTAACAGCAAATACGATAGAGGTAAAAGTAAAAGCCGGGAATTGGGAGGAAGTGATTTATGCTGGCGGAAAAATTTTAGAGGAGCAAGGATTGGTCGAACATAGGTATGTAGATGCTATGGTTAGTACAGTTAAGAAAATGGGAGCCTATATTGTGATTGCCAAAGGAATTGCCATGCCTCATGCGAGACCGGAAGATGGGGCAAAGAAAGTGGGAATGGCATTACTTACCTTGGATACTCCGGTAAACTTTGGAAGTAAGGAAAATGATCCTGTTAGTGTGGCAATCTTTTTATGCGCTGTAGACAATATTACGCATTTAAAGGCTTTAGCTGAGCTGATGCAGTTATTAGATGATGAAGATTTTAAAAAAATGGCAGATGAAGCTAGCAGCAAAGCAGAAATCATAGCCTATATCAACGAAAAAAAGTAGAAAGGAGATGGACCTATCATGCTTACGATCTTGACAGTATGTGGAAATGGAATTGGCAGCAGTATCATGTTGAAAATGAAAATTGATGAAATCTGTGAAGAGCATCATATCAAAGCTTCTGTGGAATCGGCTGATTTTAATTCAGCTCAAGGAAAAAAGGCAGATCTGATTATCACAGTAAAAGAACTGGCTTATCAATTTGAAGGCCGCGAAGTAGCGGTAGTTCGGAGCTATATTAATAAGAAAAAAATTGAAGAAGATGTTCTTGAAATTCTCATGAGAATACATGAAAGTAAAATGTAGGGGGTATGATCTATGTCCGCATTTACCATCATTCTGGAATTTTTTCGGGACGTATTAAAACAACCGGCATTGTTAATGGGGATTATGGCGCTAATTGGACTAATCGCATTAAAAAGACCAATGTTCAAAGTTATGACAGGAACCTTAAAACCGATCTTGGGGTATTTGATGCTGGGAGCGGGTGCCGATTTTATCGTTGCTAATTTGACCCCTCTAGGGAAGATGATTGAAGAAGGATTCCACATTACAGGTGTTGTACCCAATAATGAAGCCATTGTTTCGGTAGCGCAAAAGGTTTTGGGAATTGAAACCATGTCTATACTTTTAGCAGGGTTAGTTATTAATCTTATAATTGCTAGATTTACTAAATATAAATATGTATTCTTAACCGGGCATCATAGTTTTTTTATGGCTTGTCTGCTTTCTGCAGTTTTAGGAGCTTCCGGGATGAAAGGATTGGAATTGATTTTGATTGGCGGTTTTCTTTTGGGGGCATGGAGTGCCATATCACCAGCCATTGGTCAGCAATATACATTAAAAGTGACTGATGGTGATGAGATTGCCATGGGACATTTCGGTAGTTTAGGTTACTATCTATCCGCATGGGTTGGCAAATTTGCCGGGAAAGCAGAAGAAAGTACCGAGAAAATGGAAATTCCTGAACAATGGGGCTTTCTCAGAGATACTACGATATCAACAGCATTGACAATGATGGTATTTTATTTAATTGCAGCCATTGCCGCCGGATCTAATTATGTAGCTACTCTGGCTGGCGAAATGTCACCGTTCCTGTTTGCCATCATGGCAGCGCTTAAATTTGCTGTTGGCGTAACCATCGTATACGCAGGGGTTAGAATGATCCTTGGTGATTTAATCCCTGCTTTCCAAGGGATTGCGACAAAAATAATACCAAATGCTATTCCGGCAGTGGATTGTGCAGTATTTTTCACCTATGCTCCAACCGCGGTTGTAATTGGCTTTATTAGCTCTTTTATTGGCGGTGTTATAGGAATGCTGCTGTTAGGCAGCGCCGGAGCTGTGCTTATCATACCGGGGCTCGTACCGCATTTCTTTTGTGGTGCTACAGCCGGGATTTATGGCAATGCTACGGGCGGCAGAAGAGGAGCAGCAGTAGGGGCTTTTGTAAATGGTTTGGCCATTACTTTCCTGCCTGCATTTCTGCTTCCTGTCCTTGGGCAATTAGGGTTTCAGAATACGACCTTCGGAGATGCTGATTTTGGTGTTCTGGGTATTCTGTTAGGTAAAGCATCCAATACACTAGGACCAGCTGGAATCTATATCTTGGTAGCAATATTACTGATTGTTTTAGTGCTGCCGAACTTTATAAAAACAAAAACTCATGCCCTTAATAACTTACAAAGTTAATGATTCTCTTACCTTTCAGCATTAGAAAAATTTGATAAGTAGAAAGCAGCGTGCTATTCTAAAGCAGAGATGGCACGTTGCTTTTCTTAAAAATAATGAAGGAAAGAATGAGTGATAGACCATGTTTGATAAAATAACGAAAACGGTAGACGCGGTAGGGATTGGGGTATCAACGCTGGACATGTTCACAGTAGTCGAAGCATTTCCTACAAAGAGAGAGGTACAAAAAGCTGTTGCTATGGTTTTAGACGGTGGAGGTCCCGTCGCGACAGCAATGGTAACCCTGGCGAAGCTAGGTGCCAGCACCGTGATGATTGATCATCTGGGAGATGATTGGAGGGGCTCGCTGATTCTAGAAGATTTTAAAAAACAGAATGTAGATACGCATTGTTTAGAAATCTTTCCCCAACATTCTTCCTCGGTAGCTAACATATTGGTACAAAGAGATACGGGAATAAGAGCAATCCTTTATCATCCCGGGTCAGTTCCGGAAATAAAGGATATTTCAAAATATACTTCTGTGTTGCTAGCTGCTAAAATACTGCATGTAAATGGCCGGCATTTGGAGGCAAGCCTGCAAGCAATGGATATCGCTAAAGAAGCAGGAGTGAAAATATCATTTGATGGTGGCGCAAACCGATACAATCCCAGCATGGAACTTATTGTGCCAAAAGTGGATATTTGTATTGCAGCAAAGGAGTTTGCCCTTACATACACAGATAAAACTACGATTGATCAGGCTGGGACAATGTTATTAAAAGCTGGTCCCGAACTGGTAGTAATAACAGATGGGATAAATGGAAGCTGGATTTTTAATAAAAACGCGGGTATATTTCATCAGCCTGCATTTAAGCTTGACAATGTAGTAGACACAACCGGATGCGGTGATAGTTATCATGGTGCCTTTTTATATGGATTCATCCATAACATGTCATTACAAAAATCAGCAGAGTTTGCCAGTGCAGTAGCCGCTCTTAATACCCAATCACTTGGTGGAAGAAAAGGACTGCCTTGTTTGAAAACTGTTGAGAACTTTTTATTGAAGCAAAAGAATCAGGTATAGGATATACTTGACTCTTTTGAAAAGATCCCTCCTTTAGGGTTGTGTATTTTCTAAATTATGCGATAATTATATAGTAAAGGAGGGATGATTTTGAGTATCATTTCATGGCTATTTTCCAAAAATACAGAGAAAAGCTCACTGGTTCGTAAATGGATTGCGCAGGAAATCCATAAGGTGGATATCTCAAATCCTGATAGTTATGCACTTTTTATAGTAATATTACAAGCGGCTGTCCAGTGTGGTAAGCATAGTGTTGAGGAGCAGGACGATCAGTTCTTGCAGGTTTCAAAGCAATATTTAGGAGATGCGACTATCTTTGAAATTGCTGGCTATACCTATTATCAAGTTGAAAACTGGTTAGAAAAAAACCAGCCAGAGCTGAGAGCAGAAATAACTCTGCCAATTCGCGAATGGTTAGTAGAAAAATTTCATACAGCACTTTATCTGGATGAAAGTTGGGTTAAACAATTATTTGAGGAACAAGTAGCGCGATACAGGAATATAACGGGACAAGGGAAAGGCATTGATGAATTGCATCTGGAATTGGAGCAGCGCATAGTTGGAACCAAAGGTGACAAATTTGACAAAAGAACGTTATCAGAAGACTTCTCTGGTGCAGCGCTTGACTGTCGGTATATCAAGTATAGCTTGGCAATTTATGAAGAAACGCATATTCCAGCAGTGCTAACAAGTGTACAGGAGTATTGCAAAACTAACACCAAGAAACAACTGACTCAGCAGCAGAAAAAGAACCAAATACTAGAAGAGAATCAGGATCAGCGGGATTATTTATATGGAATGGCACTATTGGCGCAACAAGATTGGGTAAGAGCCTCCAAGGCTTTTACAAAAGTGTTGGCTGCAAATCCGAAGCATTACGATGCTTTGATACAGCGGGGATTGTTATACTGCACTCTATACCAATATGTAGATGCGCTGCAAGACTTCACAACAGCAATAGAGATAAAACCCGATAAACCTGACGCTTATCTCCATCGTGGTAAATGTTATCATCAAAACTTACGCCAGAAAGAAAAATCCTTGAGCGATTATACCGAGGCAATTCGTTTGGCATCTAGTGCGGCTGCATATTTTGGACGTGGTGAGCTGTATGACGAAATAGCCTTACAAAATGAAAAGCAAGCTCATGAGAATCATGACGATAAAAATGATATTCATGTTTCAGAGGAATTCTGGTCAGCAATTCAAGATTATAGTCAGGCAATTGCTTTAGAACCTGAACATGATGCTGCATATGCTAAGAGAGGTTTAGCTTATGCACGGAAGGCTCGCATCAATAAGAATATAGATTTTATTGTAAAATCTATTGCTGATTTTGAAAAAGCCATGAAATTAAACTGGGAATATGGTCATTTGTATAAGCAGCAAGATGAGATGCAAGAATTATTAGCAGAAATCAGTCAAACAGAGGGACAGGCCGATGTGCAATTATCTATATCATAAGAAAGCATTTCTTATATAAAATAGTAAAGATCAGTGAATTTTATTTCGCTGATCTTTTTTCATGGTATTTGTCACCACTTTTTCACAGTCAAAATATAATAGGACACAGATACTGTGATTAGCAGGAGGTAAGTACATGTTTAGAAAAGATTTTAGTGACTATGTTCCAGCAGGTAAACACAAATTACCGCCATTGCCATATCCTTATGATGCACTTGAACCAATTATCAGTTCCACGACACTCAGATATCACCATGATCATCATCATAAATCCTATGTGGATGGATTAAATAAAGCTGAGTTAGCTTTAGTCGAAGCTAGGAAGCAGAATAACCTTACATTTATAAAATATTGGGAAAACGAGCTGGCATTCAACGGTTCAGGTCATATTCTTCATAGTATTTATTGGACAATTATGGCACCGGAAGACTTTAAAAGTAAGCCGTGCCGAAACACGATAAAAGAAATTAATAAATACTTTGGCAGTTTTGATGTTTTTATTGAACAGTTTATTACCGCGGCTAATAAAGTCGAGGGGTCCGGGTGGGGGATACTCGTATGGAATCCAGCCTGGAACCGTTTAGAAATTCTTACTGCAGAGAAACATCAGAACCTTACCCAATGGGGAGCTATTCCCATATTGGTTGTCGATGTATGGGAACACGCCTATTATCTTGATTATCAATATGATCGTGAGCGATATCTTAAAGAATGGTTTAATTTAATAAATTGGTTTGAGGTTGAAAATCGTCTCCAATTAGCAAAACGAAGGAAGCTTCCATTATTGCTGGCAGATAGTGATACTTAATACTTTTAGGTCTCAATAGTTAGTTAATAAATTATTCGTTGACAGTTCAGAGTAGTATTGTATTTGAACGATACAATTACACCCCATGATTAGCCAGTATGATCTACTGAACGAATCATGGGGTGTAATTCCTGTAGGGTGGAGCTTTATTTATGCTTCAAAAAGACTAGCAATCGATTGGGATGCCTTATTTGAGTTTGAAAATTGTCTGGCAAGTTGCTGCTTGGCTTCTTGTAACTGAAGATTCGCACCTTCTTCTGAAATGTCCAATTTAAATGCAGGACCAACATTCTGCTCCAAAGTGTCAGTTGTACTTTCTAAAGAGTGTCTACTGGTAGGAGTGGTATTATTTTTACTGATACTACTTACTTTATCAATAGTGACAGCATTGTTAGAATTAGTAGTTAACGTTTGGTTTTGATAGTTGAGTGCTGTATTCGCGGCAGTGCCAGCAGATATTATGGACATACATCATCACTCCCTAAGATTAGTACTTCTTAGTATTTACTATGCTACGAATGGATTTAAATGTCAACATTTATTCTAAGTCCATATCAACTTACGAGAACAGTATGCAGATTGTCATACTGCTTATGAAGATTTGCGATTGCGAAATTCCAGAGGGGTATGGTTATAGTGAATGGAATAGTATGGGAGATAAGAATCGATCCCATACTATTCCATTCTCTTATTGAGTATAATGACACTAGCCAAGCATATCTGGTATAAGTCCTTTGCGTAATAAAACATAAGAAATAGACCGATCATAATGAAAGATGGGGATTCTTCTGATTGTCATGTTGTTAGTGAACATAGCAAATCCCGGGCGAACAGAAAATCCACCACGATAACCTGCTTCATGTGCGATTTTAATCGTTTCTGCTGTATAGCTGCCACAGGGATAGGCAATAAAATCAACTGTTTTCCCTAAAAGGTCTTCCAAATCATGTTTGGATTTAGTAAGCTCTGTTGTTGCTTCTTGTGTATTTAACTCTGCAAGGGGACGATGTGTAATGGTATGAGAGCCAAACGTCATCCCGGCAGCTGCCATCTCTCTAATTTGTGAAGCGGTCAAACGGTCATTTTGCCCAACCATTCCCGTAATAATATAAAAACTTGCATTCATAGAATACTTTTGCAGAATTGGAAAAGCATTTGTATAATTGTCTAAATATCCATCATCAAATGTGATCATTATCGATTTTTTAGGAAGTGATTCATTGGGATTATTTTGCAAATGATTTCGCAGTTGATCCAAGGATAAGGTGTGATAACCATCTTCGCTTAATGTTGCCATATCACGTTGAAAACGTTCCGTGGTAATCGTTAATGCATCCGTTTCAGAACCGACTCTATGATACAATAAGATGGGAATGCTCTTTATAATTTCATTGATGTGTTTATAATCAGATAAGAAGGATAGACCTGATAATGCTGCGATAGTACCAGCGCATCCTATTAAAAATTTTCTTCTAGTAATCACTGTAACACTCCTAACCTAAGACTGGTTTTCATGTATAATGCACTTGCAAAGATGTTGTCACTAGCAATATAGCACAAATTGTACTATTTTTCTATGCTATATTAGTAATTTCCTTCTAAAATTATTAATTTAATACTATTTTCAATCAATATTGCTAATCAAAGGTAAATTACTTGTACCCTGGGCAAGCTATTATTTTTAGGTAAAAGATAGAGACAAATTCCTTGCAGGAGTTCTGTATTTATATGGAAAATAAGAAAAAGGATTGAAACCTTATTAAGTACATAAAATTGGACTAGGAGAAAAGTTAAGCACTGAAATTCTGTTGAAATGGTAGTGGGGATGGCGAAGATAATGATTTGTAATGTATAAAATCATGTCGTGCAAAAAATGTATAAGAGGTGAATCATGGACGGATATTTGAAGACTGCAATTATCGAAAATGAATTTGAAGCACAATTACTTCAATCTATTTTGGACGAACAAGGTATTGTGTATTATGTAAGATCTTACTATGATATTGCTTATGATGGGCTATTTCAGAAAAGCAAGGGATGGGGAGCGGTTTACGCGCCTGAGGAATATAAAAAAATAATCGTAGACACAATAGAGGGAATCCGCAATCAATCTGCAGAAAATTAATTTTATCTCTATCCCTGGAGAATACGAATGAGCACGACACCGTTGAAGAGAAATCATGGTGCCGTGTTTACTGCTATTTTGGCACATTAATCATTTAATTACTGCATTACGCAGTCATCCTGTTTTTCATAAATCCATTTAAAGCCGATAAAATGATGGTATTATAATTAGGATTGATTAGAAAATTGCTAAAAAATGGTATAAATAGTATAATATAGTATATGCTTTTTATTTCCATAATCATAAGGCAATCGCCGAATTTCACTTATCGGAAGCGGGGGACCCATTTATGGGGTGAATCCTGTTTAGCAGGTAGGGCAATTTCTTTCTGTCCGAATCCGTCAGCTAACCTCGTAGGCGTTGAAAGAGAAGGTTCTTCCTTCTCAAAGACTGGTTTTGTAAAAGTTTGCTGCCTTCATACAGGGAAAGCAGCAAGATACTGACAAGCTACAGTTTTAAAGGAGGGTTTTTAATGGAGAAAATCAGAATTGGTATTTTTGGTTTTGGGAAAACAGGTAAAGTGGTTGCTAACGAATTTTTAAATGAGAGTTTATTTTCATTGGAATGGGTAGTGCGCAAAGGGAATGAAGATCATCAAAAATATGCCAGTCGGTTGTTGGGATACGAATTTGATGCAGGAGAGATTTTTTCGATTAGAGACATCGACGATACATTCTTTTTAGAAAGACCAGTAGACGCTCTTGTGGATTTTTCTGATGCGACGGGGAGTTACTTATACAAAAGGGCAGCGGCAGCAGGTATTCCAATTATATCTGCCATTTCAAAATACGAGCAGGAGGAAATGAATTTACTGAAGTCTTTTGCAAAGTCCACTTCCGTATTATACTCTCCAAACATTACATTAGGAATTAACGTTTTGATGGTAGCTGCTCAGATTTTGCAGAAAATACTTCCTCATGCAGATATTGAAATTGTAGAGGAACATTTTAAGGGCAAAAAAGAAGTTTCAGGAACAGCGCAAAAAATTGCAAAGGCTCTTGGCCTCAATGTAGAAGAACATCTGAATTCAATTCGTGTCGGTGGAATTGTTGGGCGTCACGAAATCATCTTTGGGATGCCAAACCAGACGATACGGTTATCACATGAAAGTATAAACCGGGCAGCTTTTGGACAAGGTGCTATTTTCGCAGTGAAGTACATCATAGGAAAGCCTCCAGGAATGTATACAATGGAAACGATAATTGCTGAGATGTTCAGACAAAATATTCCTGTATATTAACTAAAACGAGGATCTTAATTGCAAAATTGATTAAAAATCCTGCAATATTTTTAAGGAAAATATTGCAGGATTTTATTCTTTATATGACAAATATGTATAATATGATCCTTGGTAATCAGAGTGATGGTAGGGATAGATGTGGCGGCTAATAAACACATTTATCAGATAAGTAATCGGAGAAAAGGAGGCCAAATCGATTTAGAAAAGTTGCACTATTACAAATCCCAAGCAAAATTAGAAAAAATACAATGTAATATGGAGAGGGCAAAATGAATGTATTAAATAATATGAAAGTGCGCCTTAAATTAAGCATACTTATTGCCATTGCTTTGCTGTCTATGTGTATTATAGGGTATACAGGATATTATTATCTTCAGCAGTCAAACGCAGATATTAATGTTATGTATGCGGACCAATTGCTGCCAATTTCGTTGATAAATGAGAATCGAGCGCATATTAATAAAGTGAATGCGGCAATATTGGAAATGATAATCACAACAGATAGTAACAGAAATAATGAGCTGAATAAGGTAATCGGTGAGCGGGTAAAAGCCTTTAATGATAATATGGCAGAACTTGAAAAAGCTAATTTAGATGACAAAGCAAAAGAACAAGTAAGTGCAATTAAAGCATCCATGGTAAAATATCGGGCTGGCAGGCAGCCAGTTATTGATTTGGCAATGCAGAATAAAAAAGCAGAGGCTTATGCGTTATACACTTCCACTGTAGAGTCCTTGCTTGATGATGCGAATAACAGATGTATAGATCTTTCAAAGTATAGTGTTCAGAGTTCAAAACAAATGCATATCGATAACAAAGCAGCATTCGAAAAATCGATTCATATTGTGATTGGTATCATCTTAGTAGCCTTAATCATATTAGGCTGGAGTGGGTGGTACATCACTAAAATCATTGCAACTCCTCTAAATACAATGGTGTCAATTTGCAAAGAGTTTGCGACTGGCGACTTTCGCGATAAACCCCGGAAAATTCTTAGAAGAGACGAAGTCGGTCAGGTGGCAGATGCCTTGGCTGATATGCGGGCTGCTATTCGCAAATTGATGATACAGATCAATGAGTCTTCTGAACAATTGGCAGCCTCTTCTGAAGAGCTAACTGCCAGCGCAGATCAATCCGCACAAGCTGCCAATCAGGTCGCCGCATCCATAACAGATGTAGCTAATGGTGCAGAAGAACAGCTAAGTGTAGCTGATGGTACATCGGCCATAGTACAAGAAATGTCGGATAGTATCCAGCGAGTTGCCATTAATGCCAAAGAAGCATCTGAGCAATCAGCTCAGGCCGCTGGTAAGGCAAATGAAGGTAACAAGTCGGTTGATAAAGCAATCAATCAGATGTCCCACATTGAACAGACGGTTACGGCCTCGTCCTTGGTAGTCGCTAAATTAGGAGAGCGTTCTAAGGAAATTGGGGAAATTGTGGATACCATTTCTGGTATTGCCAGTCAAACCAACTTATTAGCGTTAAATGCTGCGATTGAAGCAGCGCGCGCAGGTGAACAAGGGCGTGGCTTTGCAGTTGTAGCAGAGGAAGTTCGCAAACTGGCAGAACAATCACAAGATGCAGCAAAGCATATTGGCGAATTGATAGCCGAAATTCAAGGTGACACTGACAGAGCCGTCGTTGCTATGAATGATGGTACACGTGAGGTTAAGCTTGGCGCTGAAGTCGTCAATGACACTGGCAGGGCTTTTCAGGAAATTGTGTCTCTGGTAAATACAGTATCTGATCAGACGCAAGGAATATCAGTTGCTATAGAACAGATATCTACCGGCGGTCAGTTCATTGTCAGCTCGGTAAAACAGATTGACGAATTAAGCAGAAAGGCTTCCGGAGAAGCCCAGACCGTATCCGCTGCAACGGAAGAACAATCGGCATCCATGGAAGAAATCGCCTCATCCAGCCAGGCACTAGCCCACTTAGCAATGAATCTTCGTGAGGCTGTTAGTAAATTTAAAATATAGATACTTATGAAAATATCTCTGGATCCATATCTTTTTATGGACCCAGAGATTTTGTTTTTTAAAGAGGAATATTGCCATGTTTCTTGGCAGGCCGATTCTCTGTTTTGGTTTTAAGCATTTTGAGAGCTTCAATAATACGAAATCTTGTTTCTTTAGGCTCAATAATGATATCAACATATCCTCGTTCTGCGGCTTTGTAAGGAGTAGCAAAATCCTCCACATATTTCTGCGTCTTTTCCACAACTTCTGTATCTCCGCGGAAGATAATGTTGGCTGCTCCAGCAGGACCCATTACAGCAATCTCAGCTGTTGGCCAGGCAAAGACGATGTCAGCACCTAAATGTCTCGAACACATACCGATGTAGGCCCCACCATAAGATTTGCGAGTAATAACGGTTATTTTAGGAACCGTTGCTTCCGAATACGCATATAATACTTTAGCGCCATGACGAATAATACCACCATATTCTTGCGTGGTACCTGGTAAGAAACCTGGAACATCCACTAAAGTCACAAGGGGAATGGAAAAGGCATCACAAAAGCGGATAAATCGCGCACTCTTATCTGAGGTATTTATGTCCATGCACCCAGCCATTACTTTTGGCTGACTAGCAATAATTCCTACTGTTTTACCATCCATGCGAGCAAAGCATGTGATAATGTTTTGGGCAAAAAAAGGCTGCACCTCATAAAACTCGCCATTGTCAACAATCATTTTAATAATAATTTTCATATCATAGGGAATGGTAGGATCATCCGAAATAGCTGTATTTAAGTTTTCCTCCATACGATCGGGCCTATCTGTAGTTTCATATTGAGGTAATGGATCTAAATTATTACTTGGTAAAAAACTCAATAAATAACGGACCTGCTCCAAACAATTTTCATCATCTGCTGCAATAAAGTGGGCAACTCCTGATACTGCATTATGGGTCATGGCTCCGCCCAGTGTTTCAGCAGAGACCTCCTCGCCAGTAACGGTTTTTATCACTTGCGGCCCTGTAATGAACATTTGACTGGTTCTATCCACCATATAAACAAAATCAGTCAGAGCGGGAGAATAGACGGCTCCGCCAGCGCAGGGACCCATAATGACAGATATCTGAGGAATGACTCCTGAAGATAAAGTATTATTAAAAAATATATCCCCATATCCTGCTAAGGCATCAACGCCCTCTTGAATTCGAGCACCACCAGAGTCATTAATGCCAATGATTGGTGCTCCCATTTTTAATGCCATTTTTTGTACCTTTACAATTTTCGCAGCGTGCATTTCTCCAAGGGATCCACCGATTACCGTGAAGTCCTGGGCAAATACAAAGACCAATCGTCCGTTAACGGTACCATGGCCAGTAACGACTCCTTCTCCTGGGCTCTCTTGATTTTCCATGCCAAAATTGACACAACGGTGCTTAATAAACTGATCAAATTCAATAAAAGTATTAGGGTCAAGCAGTTTTTCTATTCGCTCACGGGCAGTAAGCTTCCCGTTTGCATGTTGTTTTTCAATACGTTTTGCTCCACCGCCGAGCTTGATCTTTTTTTGTTGTTTTTGTAAATCCTCAATTTTCTCTGAAATAGTTTTCATATGATTGGCCTCCAAATATGTTATAGATGATCAATGATCCGCTTACATGCAGTCCACATCTATTGCTATTATCACTAGAATATATAGTCTGATAATGTTATCTGGTGCTAAAATTTTAACTTTATTATAACAAACATGCCCTGGTTTATCAAGTAGATTTTGGTAAAAAATGGGTTGGCACGACGAAATGAAAAGTAATAAAAGTAATCGTATTTAAATAATTATAATTGTGTGTGTAAACTGAATACATTAATTATTTTACAAATATTGTAAAATAATATATAGTTATCTAAGACTAATAAATGCTGAATTTCAAGATTTACTAATTATAAAGATTTTATGTCTATAATCTTTCAGATGAATTCCCATATGGACGGGGAATTCTTTAAGGTGTTTACAACTCAGTATCAGAAGTATATTGAGATAGACGCTTACTGCTCACTGGTGCTTAACTCTAACAAAATTGGCATATGTCAGTGAGTAGGAAATCGATGAGGAGTGATTCCATGTTTAAACTGGGTTATCATAAAGATAATGAATTGCAGGAATATTTTTATCCTGATGTATATCATTTGGAACAGAACAGCGATCTGGAAAGAGTTGTAATGGGACTATCTAAAAGTCATGTCGATACAGTTTTGAAATTAGCGGCTCAGCTTTGCGAGCCCTTTTGTATTTTATATGTACTGCATGCTTCACATACCAATAGTGAACATGGTAGATATCAAAGTAAAGAGATGTCCTATAGCGAAGTGAGTACTTTATTTACCGATTTTAAAGATTTTTTCGAAAAGGATTCACGCCATGATGTATGGCTGCATTCACCCCAATCGAATGCAACCATTGCATATGATCGACATAATCTTATTTATTTATATGGCTTCACTGATCAGCACTTAGATGCTATGGTACAAAGAGGCTTGGAAAAGAAAGCGTTTGCCATTCCTTTTCCTCATGTTCACTGCTATCATGCAGAGTTTGATATGTTTGAATCCAGGTTGATCAATGATTTCAAGTAAGAATGAAGAATCAAAGACGAAGAGATAAATAATATGCGCAGATAAATAGTCATAAGGCTCAACTGCAGTTCACATGGAACTGCAGTTGAGCCTTATGGATTGTAAGTAAATTTCAAAATGGTATTTTTCTTGGCAGGTTATGCTTTGTTGATGAACGATCGGGAGTGGGAAAATATCACTCATAGCTTATTGTTTTAGCAATGATAACTAAAAGTTATCATATTATGAATATTCGATATTATCTTTGCAATTTAAATAATCATATAATGTGAGTAAGGGTATTGATAGTTTATATTGATTAGAAGGAGATTAAAATGAGCTTACATGATGAAGCATTACAATACCATCGGAAACATAATGGTAAATTAGGTGTGATTGCAAAGACACCACTAAAAGATGGCTATGATCTAAGTCTGGCATATACCCCAGGCGTAGCAGAACCTTGTATGGAAATTCATCGTGATAGAGACTTATCCTTTGAATATACCTGTAGGGGCAATATGGTGGCCGTCATTACAGATGGAACCAGGGTTCTGGGACTTGGAGATATTGGTCCAGAAGCAGCGATACCAGTAATGGAAGGTAAGGCAGTATTATATAAGACTTTTGGAGATGTAGATGCGATTCCCTTATCGATTGATACGAAGGATGCAGATGAGTTCATTAAGACAGTTCGGATGCTACAGCCTAATTTTGCAGGAATTAACTTAGAAGATATTTCTTCTCCCAAATGTTATGACATCGAAGACGCCCTTAAGGCACAAATGGATATACCGGTGTTTCATGATGATCAGCATGGTACCGCAATTGCTGCAGTAGCCGCTACTATTGGTGCACTGCGCTTCGTAAAAAAGCAATTATCTGAAGTCAAGGTTGTAGTGAATGGTGCCGGTGCAGCTGGTACCGCTATTGTACAACTCTTGCTCAACGCTGGTGTTGGACATGTGGTTATGATGAATTCCAAAGGTGCCATGTACGACGGGATGGAGATGTCGAGGGTAAATCGGGTCCAAGCGCTGCTATTACCGAGAACTAACTTGAAGAAAGAACAGGGCCATATCGGAAAGATTGCCAAAGGTGCCGATGTACTTATTGGTGTTTCACAGCCCGGTGCTTTCACAACAGAGGTAGTCCAAAGCATGAATGCGAATTCCATCGTATTGTCCTTATGCAATCCTGAACCTGAAATTAGTTATAAAGATGCTAAGGCTGCCGGGGTGAAAGTGGCGGGGACTGGTCGCTCTGACTCCCCCAATCAAGTAAATAACGTCAGTGTTTTTCCTGGACTTTTCCGGGGAGCTATTGATGTGAGAGCTCGTCAAATTAATGAGGAAATGAAATTGGCAGCAGTGTATGCCATTGCTGAATTAATTGATGCAGAAGAACTACGGGAAGATTATGTTGTTCCTGATGTATTTGATAAACGGGTTGCCCCTGCTGTGGCAGCTGCAGTAGCCCGTGCAGCAATAGAAACAGGTGTTGCCCGGACTATTGTTGATCCTGAAGAGATAAAAGCTAAAACAGCAGCTAGAATTCAACATTCTTTAAAATAAAATTCCTATAGTACGTACTGCTAATACAATATTGATATGACGAACTCCTGCAAAAAGGTTTTAGCCTTCCTGCAGGAGTTTGTATTTTTAATCGTAAATTAAGTAGTTACTAGCAGAAAAAACAGTGTATTTGGAAAAGAAAAATAATAGTACGATAGTAAAGATGGCAAATCGTATAGGTAATAAAATAGGTAAAGGAGGAAATAGCATGATAAATTTTGTAATAGAGGCAGAGAAATATAGAAAAGAATTTAGTACGCTTTTGGCTCAATGGGTAAGTATTTCTTCTGTATATAGTAATGAAACAGTCTCACCGACTAGACCTTTTGGCAATGGAGTGGCAGAAGCGTTAGAATGGTTTAAAAATAAGGGGGAGGAAGCAGGCTTTACTGTAAAATCTGTAGATGGATACGCATCACACATTGAATATGGAAAAGGTGAGGAATATGTTTATGTCTTTGGCCACTGTGATGTGGTACCGGCAGGCGAAGGATGGAACAGTGATCCCTTTAAGCTTTTAAAGATTGGAGATAAGCTTATTGGCCGAGGTGTGATAGATGATAAAGGCCCTTTACTGGCTGCATTTTTTGCTTTAAAAATGATTCAGGATACGGCTCTCCCTGTAAAACGCAAAATTAGAATCGTTGCTGGCGGTAATGAAGAAAATGGCTTTGCGTGTATTCGATACTATTTTGCAAAGGAACCGAAACCAACCTATGGCTTTACACCAGATGCTAAATTTCCGGTAATAAACGGTGAGAAGGGCGGAATGGTACTTCAGATCAGTGGGAAGATAGAGAACGAAACGTTGCAGATCGCAGCAGGAGAAGTACATAATACGATTCCAAACTATATTGTAGTTAAAAATAGTACGATTGGCCAAGAAACGGCAGAAAAATTTTTGCAAGAGGAAAATCTTACGTTGGAATCTATTCAGGATAAAAGTAATGTGATAGGTTTCAAACTGATTGGTCTTGGCGGGCACTCCTCTAAACCAGAGAAAGCAAATAATCCAATTGAAAAAGTGTTTAAGCTCTTGCATAGGGAGGTAAAGGAGAAATGGCTGGAAGACTTGACCCCTCTATTTGGAGGTGATAATCGAGATGGAAAGATCTTTGGCTTGGATACAGCAGGGCAATGCGGCACCCTTACAATGGTTCCAACTATATTCTGTCTGGAAAATGGTAAGTTGCATCTAACCTTAAGTATCAGGTATCCGGAAAATATAGCCATGGAAGTTATCCAGGAAAAAGTCTTTAGTCACTTTCAACAGAAAAGTATGAATGGCTATGAGGTAAAAGTCATCCATAATAAGAAGCCCCATTACCTGGACGCAGATTCCCTGCTCGTACAAAAGCTGTACGAAATTTATGTGAAGCATACAGGCGACAGAAAGAATCCCATAAGAGTCACCAGTGCAGGGACTTATGCAGCAGAGATGGAGAATTCGGTAATTTTCGGCGGTGAATTCCCTGATGAATCGGCAGGCAATGCTCATATGGCGGGAGAGTATGGAAGTGAGGATGCTTTTATAAAAGCCATTGCTATTTATGCAGAAGCTTTATGGGAGCTTGGCAACTTATAGGCTAATGTATGGCACTTATGAAGGCATTTAGTATAAATACATGGATGGTGAAAGGGTTTACAATGTAGTTGTCGGATGGTGAAGAGAATGATAAGTAAAAAACATTCTATGATGGTACGTTATCTTAATGAAAAAGATGAATATGTTACAGCGGAAGAATTAAGTCAGCAATTTACGATATCGGTGAGAACAATCAAGCGATATATCCAGGATTTAAATCATTACTTTTCTAAATATGGTGCAGAGATCCTTGCGAAGAAAGGTGTTGGATACAAGCTGGCAGGGGCAGCAAAGGAGATCCGGAGGATTAACAAGGAAGCGGCAGAGTATTTAGCTGGTTTCCAAATAGATGATTCTACAGAAGGTAGAATTACAAAAATTTTATGTGCTTTTTTTAATAGGAGTTATATCAATGCCGATGAGCTAAGTGAGATCCTGAATTTGAGTATAGCAAGTACGAATAAGCTGATTGCCAGTGTAAAAAGTATTTTACAAGAATATGATTTAAAAATTGTAGCAAAGCCTTTTTATGGAAGTAAAATAGTGGGTGAAGAAAGTAAAGTAAGAGAGCTGATGTTGCATTATGCCGTAAAAGGTGATGAAAATAATTTCCTGGAAGTGAGATTGGATAGTATTTCAAAGCGCGACATGAAAGTTATTGAAACAGTGATTACGGAAGAGCTGCATTCAGGCCATATTATTCTTGCCGATAAAGATTTCACTATACTATTAACAAGAGTGATTATCTCTGTGGCGCGAATACGGAATAACTGTATCATTAACAGAAATGTGTTTGAAGAGAACTATCGGCTTCATAACTATAATGTGATAAAAACCATTATGAATAAAATAGGGGAAAAACTTGCTGTAGATATAGATGAGAATGAAGTGCTTTATGTATCAGCAAGCAGCGGCATCATTATCTATGACTACAATACAAGGATGAAACTTACTGTAGATACAAAAGATGGGGTACAACAGGTAGTAACAGAAGCTCTTAGAGAAATCAGTATGGTTACTGATCTTGATTTTACAGAAGATTCCGATTTCATAGATGCATTAGTGATGCATTTAAAGATTTTTATGAATCGGTGCAAAGCCGGAATTAGTGCTAAGAATCCTTTGCTTAAACAAATAAAGGCTAAATTTCCCGTGGAAACCAATCTTGCCGCCATTATGGCAAAGAAACTTAAAGAAGAATGCAATGTAATCTTGGATGAGGATGAGATCGGATTTATAACCATGCATTTTGGTGCAGCTTTTGAACGAAAAAAGAGTACTAGCGGCAAGAAAGTTTGTATTATTTGCCACTATGGCATTGGCACCTCACAGCTGCTGACAGAAAAGCTAAAACAAAGAATCAGTGATATTCATATAATCGGAACCTATCCTGTAAGATACTTAGATATAGCGTTAAAGGCGGATATTGATTTTATCGTATCCACAGTAAAACTAGAGCAGAAAGATTTCAAGGTACCGGTCCTGTATATAGAAAATGTATTTTCTGATGAAATTGTAAATGAATTACATCAGGTTTTTCAAGAGAAGGAAGAACGAAAGAGGATATTTAGAGCAACCTTTAACAAAGAAGCGTTTTTGAGGATCAAAGCAGAAACACCGGAAGACGCTATCAAATGCATTGGCAGAGCAATGAAAGACAAAGGATTTATCAATGACGACATTATCGCAATGGTACTGGAACGTGAGAAAATGTCATCCACTGATATTGGCAATTTGGTGGCGATTCCCCATACCATTTTAGAAGGGGCTTATCAATCAATCATTGGTGTAGGAATGCTGGAAAAACCGATAAAGTGGCATAAAGAAGAAGTACAATTAATCTTCATGGTTTGTTTCAATAAAAAAGAGAGTTATAACTTTGCCATGTTTAAATATTTGTATCATTTTATCGCGGACGAAGGCGAAGTTAGAAGGATTATCAAGAACTTTAGCTTTGATAAGCTGATGGAAGTATTAGATGTAAAGTAGAGGAGCCGTTTATATGAGTGAAGTATTTACCAGAGAACATATTAACTTGAATTTAGACTTAAAAGACAAAAATGCTTATTTAAGGCATATTGCAAAACTTGCAATGGGGTTAGGTATTGGTAGAGATGAACAGGGTATCTATGAAGGCTTACTCAGTCGGGAACAAGCTTTTGTGACAAATTTAGGCGATGGAATTGCCATTCCTCACACAAAATCTGATTATATTTTAAAACCGGCGATATTAATACTAAAACCACGGCAAGAAGTTTCCTGGGGAGATGGTGCGGAAGAGGGTATAAAGATTATTATCAGTATTTTAAGTCGTAATGAACAAGGGGGCAATGTCCATCTGGAACTTCTTGCAAGTCTTGCAAGAAAACTGGTAGATGAAGAATTTAAAAAGAACTTACTGAACGCTACACATAAAGAAGAACTTTTTTTACTGATCATGCAAGCAATACATAGCTAATTTATAAAAAAGGAGAAATGAAAATGTCAAAAAAAATAATTGCTTTATGTGCATGCCCAATGGGTTTGGCACATACATTTATGGCGGCAGAGGCAATACGAAAAGTGGCTGTAGAAATGGGCTATGATATAAAAGTCGAAACACAGGGGGCTGATGGTATTCAAAATGAATTAACAGCTGTTGATATCCGTGAGGCTGATATTATCATTCATGCCGTTGCGGTTACACCACTTGGTATGGAAAGGTTCGAAGGCTATGAAGTGTATGAAGTTGGTCTTCAGGAAATTATAAAAAATCCCAAGGGTGTAATTAAGGAAATCGAGGACGATTTGGCACAATAAAATAATAATTATAGGAGGGTACCATGGCAGTTACGAAAAAAATCATTGGCTCAACGTCAGCGAGCACTGGCAAAATCAATGAGAATATAGCTGCGAATTCTGGCTGGCTGGAATTTAGTAAACATATCATGACAGGAATTTCATATATGATACCGATACTTATTATGGGCGGGTTAATTGGTGCTATTTCTCAGGTCATTCCTTATGTATTCTTTAATATAGATCCCTCTGTATCCATAGTAGAGGCAGTCAATTCAGGAAAATATGCTGGTGGCAGCTTTGTGATGCTTCAGTTCGCTAGTATTATGGAAATTTTCGGATTCACACTGTTTGGTTTTGCAATTCCTATTTTTACAGCCTTCACGGCAAATTCTATCGGCGGTAAGACTGCGTTGGCAGCAGGATTTATCGGAGGATATATAGCGACAAAACCGGTTGCCATGTTAACGTTATTAGATGGAAAATGGGTTACAAAAGCGCCGATCGCGTCTGGATTCCTAGGAGCGATACTTATTGCCTTTATGATAGGATATTTTGTGAAATGGTTGAATCAGAAGATTACAATGCCTCATGATTGGCTTGCGTTTAAGGTTACATTTTTAATTCCCCTGATATCTGCTTTTACCTGCTTAGTATTAATGGTATTTATCATTACTCCTTTTGGCGGCTGGATCAATACGTTAATAAAAGATCTGCTGCAGGCAGCGGGAAGTGCAGGACAATTTGCTTATGCCTTCGTACTGGCAGCGACTACAGCCTTTGACTTAGGAGGACCTGTAAATAAAGCTGCTGGATTTGTAGCCCTTGGCTTTACTACAGAAAAGATTCTGCCCATTACCGCAAGGTGTTTGGCAATTGTCATTCCTTCTTTTGGTTTAGGCTTAAGCACATTGATCGATCGAAAATTAGTAGGACGAAGCGTATATGACAAGCAATTTTATCAATTGGGAAAAACCGCAATTTTTTTAGGCTTTATGGGAATCTCCGAAGGCTCTATACCTTTTGCCCTGGAAAGACCAACTTTTTGTATTCCCCTCTATGTAACAGGTGCTATTGTAGGGGCAATGTCAGCAATAGCGCTGGGAGCTGTTCAATGGTTTCCTGAATCTGCCATTTGGGCTTGGCCATTAATAAAAGGTATTATTCCTTATATTTTAGGGTTAATCATTGGATCGACCTTTATTGCAGTGATAAATGTCTTATACAGAAATAAGCTGATAAAAGATGGCAAACTGATTGTGAATGAATAAAAGACAAAAGTTGGAGAACTGACAGCAGTCAGTTCTCCAACTCTTATTGAGGAGAGAGACAATGAATTACAGCAGAAGAATTGCGGAATTGAGGAAGCTTATCGCAATAAAAGAGCTAGATGGTATCCTAGTAAGCAGTCCTCATAATAAGTTTTATCTTGGAGAGCTTTTTAGCAGTTCTGGATATATTGTAATAACAAAGAATAACCAATATATGCTAGTGGACTTTAGATATTTCGAAGAAATAAAGAATAAGAATAAAGAATATGAAGTGGTGCTGCTTTCCAGAGAAAATACAGTTGAGAAACGCTTACATTCAATCATAGCAGCAGAAGGATTACACAGAATTGGCTTTGAAGGAAAAGAGATTTCGTATGAATTTTATCGCTCTTTGCAAGAGAGTGTAAACTGTAATTTATATTCTATGGATTTATCCAAGATTCGCTGCAGTAAAGACGAGACGGAAACAGAAATGATCAAAAAAGCGTGTACCATTGCCGATGCAACGTTTGAACATATTTGTTCCTATATTAAAGCAGGTATGAGTGAAAAAAACGTGGAGAACGAGTTAGTCAGGTTCATGAAAGAACAAGGCGGACAAAAAGAATCCTTCGACTGCATTGTAGCTTCAGGGCTAAGAGGCGCATTACCCCATGGGAAGGCCAGTGACAAAATCATCCAGCAAGGGGAACTTATCACACTGGATTTTGGTGTACGTTATAATAACTATTGCTCTGATATTACGAGAACCATCTCCTTGGGGCCATGTACAACAGAACTTTCCCATGTTTATGGGATTGTAAAAGCTGCAGGAGAAGAAGCAATGCGAAAAGCAAAACCGAATCTTACCGTGGGAGAATTGGACGATGCTGCTCGTAAAATCATTGCAGAAAGTGGTTATGGAGATTATTTCGGACATAATTTGGGACATGGTCTGGGAATTCAGGTGCATGAATTCCCGGCCATTGCGCCAGGCAGTGCCGAAATGTTAAGAGAAGGCATGGTAATTACAATTGAGCCGGGGATCTATATTCCCAATATCGGCGGAGTAAGAATAGAAGATGATATTCTAATTACAGGGGATGGCTGCTGTCCGCTTACCAATAGTACAAGAGAGCTAGTTGTGATCTAGGAGGGAGAGAATGTATAATTTTGATGAAGTTACGGATCGAATCAGTGAAAAATCCAGAAAGTGGGACCGAAGTATAATAGAAAAAAATTTTGGTGCAGTGCCAGAAAATTTTATATCCATGTGGATTGCTGATATGGATTTTAAAATACCACCGGAACTGGCACAAGCTTTTCAAAAAGCCATCTCTAGGGGTGTACTGGGTTATACCTATTGCTATGAAGAATTTTATGAAGCAGTGACCAAATGGCAATATGATATGCACCATGTGACAATTGAAAAGGATTGGATAACATTATCTTATGGAACCGTATCCACCATCCACTATTTAATACAGGCCTTTTGCAAAAGTGGAGACTGTGTTTTAATGAGTACTCCTGTTTATAATCCCTTTGACAGCGCAGCACAAAAGCAAGACGTAAAGAGAGTCTATAATAGTTTAAAGCGAGTAGCAGGGCGCTATTATATAGATTTTGAAAACTTGAAATTACAATTAGAAACATATAAACCAAAATTATATTTATTCTGCTCTCCTCACAATCCGTCAGGACGGATTTGGAGTTTAGAAGAAATAACAGAAGTGGTAAGGTTATGCCGAGAGAATAACACCATAGTAATTTCGGATGAAGTACATGGAGAACATATAGTAGAGGGAGAATTTCATTCTGTCTTGAAGCTAAAGGAAAGCTATGAAAATCTAATATTAGTAACCTCTCCCAATAAAGGGTTTAATTTAGGTGGATTAAAAACATCTTACTCCATTATACCCGATGAACAGCTAAGGAATCGTTTTAGAAAAAGACTAACACAGAATTCCATCACTTCCCCGAACATTTTTGGTATTATTGGCGTAATTACGGCCTATGAGCAATGTAAACCATGGCTTTCAGCAGTAAACGCATATATAAAAAGAAATTATGAGCTTTTTCAATCTTATCTGGAAAAGCGAATCCCCAAGCTCCACGTAATGAAAATGGAAGCATCCTATTTGGCATGGGTAAATATAAAAGAAACGGGACTCACCTCCGAAGAGATTACAAGTATTCTGGCGTTAAAGGCAGGCGTATTAGTTGAAAATGGAGCTCACTTTGTAAAGGATGGAGACGGATATATAAGAGTGAACCTGGGTACTCAGCAAGATAAAGTGCTGGAAGCACTAAAAAGAATGGAAGAAACTTTGCAGTACTATGGAAGATAGAAGAATCCCCCTCTGGACTTTCATCCAAAGGGGGATTTCTTTATGAGAGAAGGTTACTAGTCTTTAACTTTCTTAGAAATGCCATCTCAAATTGAAATCAAACTCGCCATCCGTTGCCTTAGCATCATACAGTGGTTTGAGAGCGTAGTAGTCTGCATTAAAACTAAAGGCTTTGGTGAAGGTGTGGTGATAATTGTAATATTCTCCTTTGTAGCCATTGTAAAAAGCAGAGTAGTTAGGGAAATATTCTCCGCCAATCAGGGCGTTATCCCAATCGGTTGCATTTTGTTGCACGTGATTGTATTGGACTGTAACACGATTTTTATCGTCAAATTTGTAGGTGGCGCTTACGTCATAAGCTTTGTTTTCAGTGGCGGCGTTGGATTTAACATATTCACCGGTCCAGGTGACATTGCCGCCTTTAACCGTTGTATAAGCACTCCAGTAGGTAGAGCCATCGTTAGGGTTCGTAAGGGTGGCGGCATGGGCATTCGGGGCGGCCTTTCTGTTTGCAAAAACAACACCAACGTTGACGTCTTTGTTAATATCTTGACTCAAGTCAATACCATACCATTTTTGCGTAGGATCACTAGGGGCACCACCCACAAGAGCAACATCAGCTTCAGTAATAGCACTAGTTCGACCGGCAATAGCCTTAAGGTCAACTTTACCCAACTTATTGGTAACGACAACGCCGTCGAAATAGGTCAGTGGAGAAGCCCAATCCACACCGGAATACAATACACCGCCCTGACCAAGTTGAACACCTTGACGACCAATTGAATAATTCCAGCCATCCTTCGTGACTTTTACCCCGAATTCATCCAGCTTAAAATCATTTGGACTGCCATTGTGGGTGGTATTACCCAGCTGGCTGATTTCACCGGCAACACGGCCAAAGAAGGCTGTAGAATCATCAACTTTCCAATCAAGATTGATACCATATAAAAAACGGTTTCCATAATTCGTTACACCGAAATTTTTATCCTGGTTGCTGCGGTATTCATACTTAAAATTACCGCTGACATGAACCGGATCGGCTGCAGGAGCAGTGCCGGCTGTATTTGCTGCAGCCGCAGAGGCTGGTGTTATAGGAGTTGCAGGAGCGGTGGCAGTGGTATACACTCCCAGGTTTGCAAGCTCACTTTTGAATTCTACTGCTAATTTATCAATTGTGGCTTTTTGCTCAGCATTTGCCTTATTTTCATTAGCTAATGCTTTACCAACAAAAGTAGCCAGTTCGTAGCGGGTAAAGGTTTGATTCTTGCTGAAATTAATATCTCTGTAACCTTCAAAGACACCGCCTTGCACCAGGCTGCCGATTGCATCATAAGTCCAGTTCGTCGTTGGGACAAGTTCAAAAGGATTAGCAGCAAAAGCCGTTGTTGACAGGCTCAATAAAGATCCCAGGATCAAAGTTTTAAGTAATTTCTTTCTCATATGACACACGCTCCTTGAATGTTCTAATTTTTTTATTAATACATTTGCCTTGTTCAAGTTGGAAACATCACAATAAATTCTCTGGATTTAGCCCCAGAAGTTCAGGGATGACGAAACGGCCATCTTTACGGATCAGGCGATTATCAAACCATATTTCCCCGCCGCCGTATTCCGGGGTTTGGATGCATACCAGATCCCAATGTATAGCAGATCGATTGCCATTAAAGGCGTTGTCATAAGCATTACCCGGAGTGAAATGAAAACTGCCTTTGATCTTTTCATCAAATAGAGTATCTTTCATTGGTGTCGTAATATAGGGGTTTACACCTAAGGCAAATTCGCCGATGTAACGGGCACCTTCGTCCGTATCTAAAAGTTTAGTGAGCTTGACTGTATCATTGGCAGTGGCATTAGTAATTTTTCCATTAGTAAACTCAAAATGGACATTTTCATAAGTAACACCACCCTGAATAGAAGGGGTATTATACGTAAGGCGACCATTTACTGAATTTTTAACGGGTGCAGTATATATTTCACCGTCAGGAATATTCATGCTGCCGGAACATTTTACCGCTGGAATGGATTGTATCGAAAAAGTAAGATCTGTACCCGGGCCTATGATGTGAACTTTATCTGTGATCTGCATTAATTCAATCAGAGGATCCATCGCTTTAGCCATTTTTCCATAGTCCAGATTACATACATTGAAATAGAAATCCTCAAAGGCTTCTGAACTTGTATTTGCCAATTGAGCCATGGAGTTGTTTGGATAGCGCAGAACGCACCATTTTGTTTTGGGAACACGAATATCCATATGTACAGGTTTATTCCAATATTGCTGGTATTGCTGTATTTGTTCCGAGGAAATATCAGACCATTCGCTAATGTTTTCAGCAGCCCTGATCGCGATATAAGCATCCATACTGCTCATACGTGCTGCTTCCCATTGGGCAATCATTTTCAGTTGTTCAATGCCAGCATCTTTTATTAGCTGGCGAAGAATCTTGTTATTTTTTACGGTAACAAAAGGAATGGCTCCGACCCGATACGTTTCTTCTACTAAAGCCTTAGCCAATGGCAGTGCATCATCAAACATCTCAATTAAGATTTTCTCACCTTTTTGCAGATTCGTAGAATAACCAATTAGATTTTTAGCCAATTTCCGAACTCTTGGATCCAATCGATATGCCCCCTCGTTTTTTGTAAATTGTCTTCGTGTATCTCAACTGTTTACTGATTTTCCTAAACTGCTATCGTTAAGCGTAGATTTGGCATTTATGGCTTTATTATAGAGTAAGGCGCAAAGCAGCAGATAAAACAGAACACCCAGATAGGTAGCAGCAGGTGTCTCTACCCATTCTTCCAGGAAGAAGTTGAAACCCATGATACGCAATACAGCACTCAGCAAGCTGCCAATGGCACCGCCGGCAATGAAGCCAGAGGCGATCGTTTCACCTTTGTTGAGACGTAACGCATTTAGCACATCATCTTTACTGCTGTGAGAAACGAAATGAGAAATCAGACCACCAACTAAAAGGGGCAAATTAATTTCCATTGGTAAATATGCACCCAGAGCAAAAGCCAAAGGTGGAACCTTAATCATCCAAAGAATGATGGCAAAGAAACCACCTGCCATATAAAGCGGCCAGTGAGCGGCTCCTCCTTCCATCAGAGGTTTAATAATGGCTGCCATGGCATTCGCCTGAGGTGCAGGCAGTGCTCCCTGACCGACAAAGCCATAAGCTTGGTTGAGCAGTAAGATGACTCCTATGGACAAAACAGCAGTCAAGGCTGTAGAAACCAATTGCCACTGCTGCATTTTGCGTGGCGTTGCTCCCAGCAGATGAGCCACTTTAAGTTCTGACATGAAGTTGCCCGCCACACCTAACGTGGTGCAAAGAAACGCTGCCATCATCAAGATGGCTGTAATTCCTAAATCGCCATGCATTCCAGTACTGCCTAAGATTACCGCAGACACGATAATCATGAAAATCGTCATGCCGGAAACCGGTTCATTACCAGTAAAGGCAATGGAACTTATACCGACAACAGAGAACAGGAAGGAGAAAACTAAAACAATCACTAAGGCGAGCAGTGTTTGCAGGATATTCTGAGACAAAAAGACATGGAAGAATAATGTGAATAACAACATGATAACAACAATGCCGCTAACAATGAGGGGCATGGGAATATCTTTTTGGGTACGCTGTAAGGACTGCTGCATATCGCTGCTTCTTGTAAGCAAGCCGGTAATAACAGTCTTTACTACATTTGATACAACTTTGGACATCGATAACAGTCCAATGATACCAGCCATGGCCAGCATACCAATACCAATATGGCGTACATACTCACGAAATACTGCACTGATGGGGGCATTGGCCAGCAGGATATCCTTGCCGTTTACCAGCATGTGATGGTCTCCTGCCAAGTAATAAATGACAGGAACACACACGAACCAAGCAAAGAAAGAACCAGCCGTAATGATCGCGGCATAGCGCAAGCCCGTGAAAAAACCAATACCGAGAAGTGCGGATTCATTGTCCAGACTGAAGGTCAGCTTGGCTTTGTCTGCTAATTGTTGTCCCCAGCTAAAAGTAGTGCTGGCAATCACTTCTTGCCACCATCCCAAGCTATTCAGGATAAAATCATAAATTAGAGCGATAGCTCCGCTGAATAACATGAGTTTTGCTTTACTGCCTTCACCGGAAGTTAAAACTTCTGCAGCTGCCCGTCCGGCTGGAAAGGGATAGGCATGGTGCATTTCTTCACAAAAGTAGCGGCGGAATATGGCGGCAATAAGAACGCCCAGGAGACCGCCAAGGATAATTGGCACGGTCATCTGAAAATAGCTCATGCTGTTATTCCCCAGAATATAAAAGGCAGGCAGGATAAACATGGCACCGCCAATACCGTTAGTGCCCGCACTGGCGATAGCCTGAATGTGGACGTTCTCCGGAAACGCATTTTTACGTTTCAGCATGACAGCCATGCCCATGGCCATGACTGAAACCGGAGCAAATGCGTCAACGGTCTGGCCTATCTTCAAGCAAAGATAGCCAACGGCTAAAGCAAATATAGCAGCATAAAATAGTCCCCAAAATACAACATAAGAATTGATTTCCTGATAGTCTTTATGAGGTGACATGGGTGGCTCAGGTGGGATAACGTTAGTTTGATTTTCCGACATACTATTCCTCCTCTTTTTGATAATGCGAGTGTATCTACTATTGCACGAGCAGCCATGACGGCATGAAGAAATCGTACACTTCGCTTTCGGCATAACCTAAATATGCAAATAGTGTGCCAGATAAAATTTCATTATGGAAAAATATAGAAGATCATGAGCTGAAAGCTTGTATTCAAATACTTCAAGTCATTAAAAAAATTATAGCCGGCAAGCATGGCGCTTGCCGGCTATTCAAAATAAGCTTAATTAAGGGAATCAGCATTAAAGAATAGGATAAATAGGAAGATGTAGAAACCTATTTACGATCCCAATTACGCTATGTGGAAAAAATGATCATTCGTTCTTTAAATAAATTGATTCCATGAGATTGTCAATTTGTGGTAAAATAAAAGTTGGTTAAATAAGTAAATTTTCTTTTAGATAAATTGAATAATGGATATTAGCTGAGAGCAGAAAGAGGATTAACAAAAATGAAAACAATTGGCATCCTTACATCCATTCCATCCAACCTTAGCGGTTTTATTCAAAGCAACTTAGAAAAAGTATTTGCTGGTTATGTGAAGATCAATAAGTATTATTTATCCTGTTTTAATCCAGGCGACAGAATCAATGATGATATAGTTGTCGTTACAGCACAGAGTCATGCCATGAAAGCCCAAAACTATATTTCCAGTACCAGCCGTATTATTGTGCTGCGTCGTACCCTGCCCAATAGTGAGGTCTATAAGATTACGGCAATTCCAAAAGGTACGAATGTATTGGTGGTCAATGATCTACCGGAAACAACCAGCGAAGTGGTAGCTTTTTTGTACCAGATTGGTATTACGCACCTGAACCTGATCCCTTATGACCGTAAAACAGAATATCCTGACATTAACATTGCGATTACTCCAGGAGAAGCAGATAAAGTTCCGGCCCACATTAAAACCGTGATTGACGTAGGTCATCGTTGTATTGATATTTCAACCTTTTTATCAATTTCCAACTATTTTAATATTGATACACAAGAAACAAGCAGACGCCTGATTAAATATTCAGACACTATCGTCACGATGGACATTGGTATCAAAAGCCAGTATAAAGAGTTATTTATGAAAAACATTCAGCTTGATACGATTGTTAACCTTTCTCACGATGGAATTTTATTAACCGATAAGGACCATTTCATTTTGCTGTATAATAAGAAATTCAGCCAGATATTTGAAATCAGTGACAGTTGTGTTGGCAGGCATTTTTCCCAGGTAATTCCTGGTGCATTACTTCATGATGCAAGTTGCAATACGTGCATTGATGAATTAATTGAATTCAAGGGCCGCTCCTTACTGGTGAGCAGCAAGCAAATTGAGCATTTCGGCGAACTTGCTGGCATATACTATGACTTTCAGGAAGTAACCCATATTCGTCATTTAGAAAAAAGTCTGTCAAAAAAACTTCGTGAAAATGGACTGGTGACCCGTTATACTTTTGCAAGCATTCAAACCAATTCAGCCAAAATGAAAGATTGCGTTAATTTTGCCAAACGGCTTGCCCCAACAAACCTTACCGTTTTAATCACAGGAGAGAGCGGCACGGGCAAAGAACTTATCGCTCATGCGATTCATGATGCTTCTCCCCGGTCTATCTATCCGTTTGTTGCAATCAATTGTGCATCCTTTCCGGAAAACTTATTGGAAAGTGAACTTTTCGGTTATGATGCTGGTTCCTTTACAGGGGCGATCAAAGAAGGCAAAAGTGGCTTATTCGAACAGGCTAATCATGGCACTATTTTTTTGGACGAAGTAGGGGACATGCCTTTGTCAGTGCAGGTACGTTTGCTGAGAGTACTCCAGGAACGCCAAATTATGCGTGTAGGCTCTCAAGGAGTGATAAACGTAGACTTAAGAGTGATCGCGGCAACGAATAAAGACCTGCAGATTGAAATTCAAAAAGGTTCTTTTCGTCAGGACTTATTCTATCGCTTAAATGTTCTCCCTATCGTTATTCCGTCGCTGCGGGAACGTCCGGAAGATATCATCCATTTATTTCACTTATTGATGAAACAAAGTCATAATAAACAAATCGAACTGACTCATGAAGCCGAAAATTTGTTGTTGAAATACAAATGGCCAGGCAATATCAGAGAGTTAGACAACACCGTAGCTTATATTTCCTTGACAGCCAACGATACTGTCGATAGTTACAATCTGCCTGCTTATATTTTGGATAACCTTTCCGATTTTGATCAGGAGTTGATATATCTCGATACTCACTGCAACAGTGAAAAGGCCTATCAATTACTTACCATACTTTCGCGTCATGCGATCGGTGCAGGCAGAAAATCTCTGGAAGCCGAATGTGCCGATTCCCTGGCTGCCATTACAGAAAGTGAAATTAGGCGATTGCTGTTAGTCCTGAGGGAACGCAACCTAGTCGATTCACACGTGGGAAGACGCGGCAGCCGTCTCACTTCTAGAGGGCTTGATTTCCTGAATTGGATGAAACGTTCTATGAATCCTCTGCCTTCTTAAAAGACTTGATAAGATGTCATAAATAAAAGAAGAAAAAAGCATACTATAAATAACTTGCAAATAAGAGGAGGACGGAATGTGGACCAACATACACCAAAAGAGGAGCAAGCCTGCCCGGAATTTTTGAAAGACCCTGATCGTATCTCCAAGGAGTTAGAAGCAAAGGAATTGCTGTGTAATGCTATGTCAAGTTACTATTTATTATATCGGTAAGGATAAAACAGTCATTTACTTAAAGTATGTGTCATAAAAATATCGCTAGTCTATGCATTTCGTAGAAGTGCAAACTAGCGATATTTCTATATGTAATTTTGTAGAGTATGGGAGAACAGTGAGATTATGTTATTACGCTTTTAAATCAATGGTAGTGTTCGAACGTACCGTTTGGGGTTTTGGTGCTGTCTTGGCTGCAGTTGTCTTATGTGCTTTTTGATAGTCCATAAGATATTGGTTATTCATGCTTGCATTTACTGCTGATATTGACATAATAAGACCTCCTATCTGTATTATATTGATCACCTGATTCAGGGAACATTAGTTATATCGGATTCCTTCATTTGAAATACATTTGGAATTCATAGGGTTTTTCTATTTTTTTTGATGGCTTTCTTTTTACATAACACCTTACAATATTATATAATGAAACATACTGCTTTTTCGGAGGTCTTACATGCGTCAAGTCAGTGCCACTGAACTCGCCAAGATGGGCAAATGTGAACGTCAAGTATACCTTGATCATCAGCATGGCGAAAATACATCACTTACAGAAAAATTTATCAAAAGAGGCAATCAGGAGCATGAAGAATTTAATCGTCGGCTTTCTGGTAAAGACAAGCGCTGCTTCATTGCCACAGCAGTCTTTGGTATCGATGCAATAGAAACCAACATTATGCGCCAATTTAGGGATGAACATCTGATGCCATACAAATATGGTCAAATTTTTACGGCATTATATTATAAGATATCGCCATATGTAGTTAGTATCATTGAAAAATATCCAATCCTAATGATTCCAATCCGCATACTATTACGCGGGCTTATTCAATCCCGGAGGTAAAAATGTCAATCATTATAGTCGCTGCAGTTATTATATTTTATTGGTGGACGCGATCCAGACGAAAACCTAAGTTATCACCATATATGTTAGAAAAGTTTCTGCAAATAACAGATCCTGTACCATTATGCGGGACGCCAGATGTTGTATGGAAAACGTATGATGGTACTTTAATTGTGGGAGATTACAAAAGTCGTGACAATCAACAGGTATACCAATCGGAAGTAATTCAACTCTCTGTATATAAGCTATTAGTAGAACAGACACAAGACAGGCCTGTTGCGGACTATGGTTTTATTCATTTTAAAAACAGATGGGTAAAAGTGCATTTAATGACAGAAAAAGCAGTGATTACTCTCTATCGTCGTTATTGGAATGTAAAAGAGGGAAGAAGTAAGCCTTGTATGACAAACGTAAAAAATTACTGCCGTTATTGTTCCCATTATAAGCAGTGCTGCAATCTTTGAAAGTAAAAAAAATTAGTATGAAATGAAAAGAAAAGAATTAATGGTGGCTAAATGCTGCCTGAAAATATAAGCTAATAAGAAAGGAGAGGATGACAGCTTCCATGACAAGAAAAAATGGAATTTTGACTTATACAAATATAACATTTTATCCCCTTGCTCCTAAAATAGATGAAGTAAAGATCGAAGATATTGCCCATGCGTTATCACAAATGTGCAGGGCAAACGGTCATTTCAAAACTTTTTACAGTGTTGGGCAGCATTCGATTAATTGTGCATTAGAAGCCAGAGCAAGAGGGCTCTCCGCCAGAATGCAATTAGCATGCCTGCTGCACGATGCCAGTGAAGCCTATATTGCGGATATCACGAGACCCGTAAAATGTTTTCTTGATGAATATAGAAAAATAGAACAGAATTTGCAGCATGTAATATATGCAAGATTCAAACTCGCCGATCTGACTGCCGAAGAAATAAGGAATATTGCAGAGATTGATGATGCTATTTTATATTATGAATTTGAGCAGTTACATCACCAAGGTATCCATGAATCTTCTTATCAACTGTATTCCCAACCTGACGTTACTGAAAAAAAGATGATTTTTGTAGAGGCTGAATTTATAGAGTTAATGAGGCAGATTAGCAGCATTTAATAGGATGATTTTGTCAATGCCGTGGTGTTAACGGTGATAGGGAGATGCAAAACGATTTTGCCAAGAGAATTTGTGTATGGAAAAGGAATAGGGCCTGAATAGTATGAAGAATGCCAGTCTAAAAGTGCTGCTTGCGGGGAAGCAGCACTTTTTAGGCTGGCATAATTTTATGTTGCCTGGCGAATATTTAATGGATTTTAAAAATAATTATTGAGCTTGATTGACAAGGGAAATCAGCCAATTATCGTTAGATAAATGATCTACAGTGATGTCGTAGTTAGTGCTGTTGTGAACAACCCTTACAATAGACTGGGAACCTCTTTGCCCTATCAGGCTAAATGTGTCACTATTCGTATCAAAGCCTATGGAATCAGCCGCGGCTATCACTATATCTGCTGCATTGGCCTTATTATTATAAATTTGAAATTTGTTTGAACTGTCATTATACCATGCTATACGCTGATTTAATGGCAGTCCATGATCAGTCCATCTTTCATGTTTATAACGGTCATGGGCATGATGATAATCCTTATCTTTATTACGTTGGTCTGGAGCAGTTCCGGTATTTCTGTCGGACCTATCACCTTGGTCCGGGACTGTTGGGGGACTGATGACAATCGTATCGGTTTTGTCATTTTTAGTGGGGGTTGTTTGTTCCGTTGTCACAGGAGAAGAAGTGGAGGAATTATCGGTAACTGCAGCTTTAACAGAAGGGATACCATGTAACGTGGTTCCTGCTATAATAGCCATTCCTGCTAACGCAGCGGCGCAATGCTTATATTTTCGGCGAAGCTTTTTGCGCTTCACGAATTCTTTGCCCATATAATTAATTTTTCCTTTCATAGTTTATTTTAAAATAGTATAGCGCGAAAAGCAAAAGAGTATTAACAATAGTTTTCCCAATTTCAAAGGTAATAATTATGGAAATGTATTTAAGGCGGATAAGCAGCTCTCTCTTGGGGATAAATGAAATCCTGACAGTCTTACACGCGGAAATCGTGGACGGATAATAAGCGGTCTTGGAGAACATAGACGCAATTACTTCTGGTTGTTATATGATTTTATACTTGCACAGATGATGAGATGATGACTATTAGACATGTTTTAGTGTGTATCACAGAAAGTAAGTTGGAATTTGTTTTAACGAAAAAAACAAGAAAATACTATTTTTTTACAAAATTAGCAATTTCTCCGTGCTATTATAGCGAAGGGAAAAAACGTAGTTTATAAGGAGGCGAAATTTTATGCTAAATAAGGAATTTGAAGAAGAAGAGAATATTGAAAACATATTTATTAATTTAGATGAGTTTTCCGATGAAGAAATTGACTTACTTTATAACAAATATTCACAGGGAGAGCAATAAATGATTAATACTAAAAAACAACAAGATAAAATCTCTATAGACCAAAAACGGGAGTTTCTGGAAAGGCTGCTGAGGCAAAAAATGGGTATGTCTTCTAATATGCAAATTGCATCTAGCAGTCAACAGGCCATGTGGTTTCTTTACAAAATGATGCCAAATTCTTCTGCGTATAACCTAAAGCATGCAGTAAGGGTCAAATCCGGCATTAATGCTAGTATGTTGAAAAAGGCCATGGAAGTTATTGTTCAAAGGCATCCTGTTTTAAGAACAACTTATTCGGATTTTAAAGGCAAGATAATTAAGACGGTACAAAAAACAAATCCGCCGAGTTGCCTTTATTTTGAAGAAAAGGATGCCACCAGTTTTAAAAAGGAAGAGTTAGAACAATATTTTAAAGAAAAGTGTGATGAACCTTTTGATTTGGAAAGAGGTCCTGTTATCAAAGGATTTCTTATAAGAGTATCTAGTACCTACAGCATATTTTTACTTTCAGTACATCATATTGCTTCAGATTTTGTAACTCTTGAAATCATTCAAAAGGAATTAGGTGAAGTATATACAAGCATAAAGAATGGTAAGGATATTAAATTAACCGTACCAACTTCAGAGTATACAGATTTTGCAAAACAAGAGGCAAGATTTCTTTCTAGTAATAACAGTGAGATGCTTCGTGAATTTTGGATAAATAAACTATCTGGAGATTTGCCTGTTCTTAACCTGCCAATTGACAAGCCTCAGCCTAAAATTGTAAATCAAAAAGGTAAACTAGTCCGATTTAATATTAATAAAGAATTGACTAGGAAAGTACAGCAACTAGCTGCAGCCCACCATACAACGCCGTATCGGCTTTTTATGGCAGCGTATTATTTGCTTCTGCACCGTTATACCGGACAGTCAGATATAATTGTCGGATCTCCTGTATCATTAAGAGAAAAAATCAATTTTCAAAATACAGTGGGCTATTTTGTAAATATGCTCCCATTTCGTTTAAATCTCAATAATAATCCCAGCTTTAATGAACTACTAACAAAAGTGCACAATATAGTTTTAGAAGGTCTAAAACATGCTAAGTATCCATTTTCAAGGATGGTAACTGAAATTCAACCTGACCGTGATTTGAATAGGACACCAATTTTTCAAACATCCTTTACCATGCTTAAATCCAATGATAAGTCTTTAGCAGGGAGAGCTAGGTTTTATTTAGGTGGATCTGACACTCGGTTGAAGTTTGGAGAGTTAGAGACTGAATCACTTGAGTTTACTGATTGTGCATCACAATATGCGCTTTCTTTATTCATGGAAGATGTAAATGGAGAATATTGTTCATGGTTTTTGTATCAGACAGATTTGTTTTCTAATTCCACTATCGAACAGATGGCAGGTCATTTCACAAATATTCTTTCTGAGGTAACTGAAGAACCTGACAAAGGCATAGAACAATATACGGTTATTAGCTTAGAAGAAAGAAATCGAGTATTAAATGTTTGGAATAATAATGATGTAATTTATCCCAGGGATTTTTGTATTCATGAATTGATTGAAAGACGAGCCTTAGAAAATCCGGAAGCTATTGCTATTTCCTTTGGAAAGAGTACCCTTTCCTATCGTGAACTGGATCAAAAATCAAATCAGTTAGGTCGATATCTTAGAAGGCATGGAGTAATTTCGGGTACGATGGTTCCTATATGTTTAGAACCAAGCATTAACATGATTGTTTGTGTAATTGGAATACTTAAGGCAGGCGGAGCATATGTACCACTTAACCCTGACTATCCACAGGACCGGATTAGTACAATATTGGAAGAAATTCAGCCTCAAATTATTATAAGTGAATCAAAAATTACTGATAGAATTTCAGCACACTTGGTTAAAACGCTACTTGTAGATCAACAGTGGGATATGGTAAGTGGAGAGGAGACAAAAGTATTAAATTCCATTATTAAACCTGATGATACCGCATACATAATCTATACATCCGGTTCTACTGGCAAGCCTAAAGGGGTAATGGTCAGTCATTATAATGTTGTACGACTATTTAAGGCTACTGAAGATTGGTATCACTTTGGCAAAGAAGATGTTTGGACACTGTTTCACTCTTTTGCATTTGATTTTTCGGTGTGGGAGATATTTGGTGCTCTTATTTATGGAGGGAGGTTAGTTGTTGTTCCATATCTCATTACTAGGTCACCTGATGATTTTTACAAGTTGCTAAATGAAGAGAAAGTTACAGTTTTAAACCAGACTCCTTCAGCCTTTAGGCAACTGATTAGGGTCGACCAGAAATTGTATGAGATGTATAAATTATCTTTGCGTTATATTATTTTTGGTGGCGAAGCACTTGAATTAAAAACTCTTGAACCTTGGTTGGAACGGCATGGGGATAAAATGCCGCAGCTTGTCAATATGTATGGAATAACTGAGACAACAGTTCATGTAACGTATCGACCCATAACCTTGGAGGATGTTAAAAAAGGATCGGGCAGTGTCATAGGTGTTCCTATACCTGATTTGCAAGTTTATCTTTTGGATAAGAACAAAAATATCGTCCCTAACGGGTGCTGCGGAGAAATATATGTTGGCGGTGCAGGCGTTACTAAGGGTTATTTCAAGAGGGATGATTTAACAAAGCAAGTATTTCAAGAAGATTCTGTCAGCCAGATAGACGGCAGAAGAATCTATCGTTCAGGAGATTTGGCAAGATACTTACAAAATGGTGATATTGAATACTTAGGACGTATTGATCATCAGGTAAAGATACGAGGGTTCAGAATAGAACTTGGAGATATTGAGGCAAAGATACTCGCTTTTCCTGATGTGTCTGAGGTTGTCGTTATTGTCAGGGAAGACATTCCAGACGACAAACGATTAACCGCATATATCGTGATGATGGGAAATGCTTTTTTGGATACAGGGAAATTGAGAACTTTTTTAAAGGAAAGAATACCTGAATATATGGTACCTGCGGCATTTGTTAAAATGTTTTCAATACCAATGACATCAAATGGCAAAGTGGATAGAAAACTTCTTCCTGCTCCAATCTCGCAAAAGCGAAATGAAGGAATTGAATGTATTGAGCTACAGACAGAGCTCGAAAAACAAATAGCTAATATTTGGAAGACTGTTCTGGATATTGAATATGTGGGACTGGAAAATAATTTCTTCGACCTAGGTGGTAATTCAATGCTCATCGTCGAAGCTCATTTAAGGATGCAAAATGAGATTTTTCAGGATATTGAAATCATAGATCTATTTCGATTTACCACAATAAAATCACTTGCTGATTTTATAAAAACAAGACGTAATTCTAATACAAAAAATAAACTTGAGGATCGAGCAAGATTTCGCAAAAACGCCAGATTAAAAAGAAATATTGAAAAAAATGAAAAAGTAGCTAATTTAGAGGGAGAATGTTCATGAGTGAAGAGAATGCATTTGATATAGCGATAGTTGGAATGGCAGGGAGATTCCCAGAAGCTAAGGATATAACTCAATTCTGGCAGAATATTAAAAATAGTAAAGAATGTATAACATTCTTCACAAACGATGAATTAAGAGCTTCCGGATTAACAGATGAAAGGATACAAGATCCCAGTTATGTTAAAGCTTCTGGGGTAATCAAAGACATAGAGATGTTTGATGCATCCTTTTTTGGCTTTACATCACGGGAAGCAGAAATAACAGATCCACAGCATAGGATTTTTTTGGAATGCGCATGGGAAGCACTGGAAAATGCGGGATATGTTCCTGAGAAATACAACGGTATTATAGGAGTCTTTGGGGGCGTAAGTTCTAATACGTATCTGTTAAACAATATTGCAAAATCCGACATCATAGATACTGCGGGTATATATCCGATTATGATTGGCAATGAAAAGGACTTTTTATGTACACGAGTTGCATATAAGCTCAATCTGAAAGGGCCCAGCATGACTGTACAGACCGCGTGTTCTACGTCTCTTGTTGCGGTACATGTGGCTTGTCAGAGTATTTTAAATGGAGAATGTGATATGGCAATTGCAGGTGGTGCGACAGTAAGGGTACCACAAAAAGCAGGCTATAAATATCAGGAAGGAGGAATCCTTTCGCCAGATGGTCATTGCAAGGCATTTGATGAAGATGCTAAAGGCACTGTAGTAGGAGACGGAGTGGGAATCGTTGTATTGAAATTATTAGAAAATGCAATAGAAGATAGGGACTATGTATACGGAGTAATAAAAGGAACAGCCATAAACAACGACGGTTCATCAAAAGTTGGGTTTACAGCTCCCAGTGTAGAAGGGCAGGCAAGTGTTATACAAGAGGCGTTGAAACTTGCAGATATATCATCTGATACAATCGGCTATATTGAAGCCCATGGCACTGGTACTCAACTTGGTGATCCCATCGAAGTTGCAGCCTTAAAAAGCGTATTTCAAAAAAACATAAAAAATGAGAAGACTTGCGTTATAGGTTCCGTTAAAGCTAATATTGGGCACTTAGACGCTGCATCAGGGGTAGCTGGACTTATCAAAGTGGCGTTAATGCTTGACAAACGGATGATTCCGCCTAGTATAAATTTTAAAAAAAACAATCCTAAACTGGAGCTAGACACTAGTCCTTTCTACATCAATACGAAGCTGAAAGAATGGCAAACAAGTAGTAAACCTAGAAGAGCTGCAGTTAGCTCCTTCGGGCTTGGTGGAACGAATGCTCATATAGTGCTTGAGGAACTTGAAAAAGAGAAAGAAAGACAGGATAAGATCCCCGAAAGAGCAGAAATGTATAATCTTATAACAATTTCGGCAAGAACAACTACTTCATTAAAGAATAGTAGTGAAAAACTTGTGGACTATTTTCGAGAAAATCCGAGCATAGAAATAAAAGATGTGGCCTATACCCTTGCAATGGGGAGAAAGGAGTTTAGTAACAGATTCTATTGTGTCTGCAAAGACAAAGATGATCTTATAAACAGTGTAACTAGCGAAGATTGGGAGAACAGGCAAGATGTATTTGAAAACAGTGAACGAGTAATAATTTTTTTATTTCCTAACTTTGATGGTAATGAAAAAGCTGCTTTCAAAAAATTGTACGATTCAGAAGAGCATTTCCGTGAAAATCTGGATGAATGTATTGAAATGATACGTAGAAAATTAGGGATAAGTCTGGATAATATGTTTCTGTTGTCTGATTCTAGAGAACTGACTGACAACCGTTATAACAACCTAGTTCAGTTTTCACTGCAATATGCTTTAGCAGTTCAATTCGAAAGGGTTGGAGTACATGCAAATCTACGGGCGGGAGACATTGTTGGAGAATATGTCGCCTTGTGTACTGTGGGAAAGCTAACACTGGAAAATGCTATATTAATTATCGGAAATAACTTTGAGGACGGAAAAGAAACAATTCTTAATTCAAAAAACAAAATGCCTTATATATCAATGGAATCTCTGGAATATTCCAGGCTAATTGATTGTTATTTAGATTCAAATAAGGATCAGCAATATACTTTGATCGTTATGGGCTTCGATAAGATGAAAGATTATATTCATGCTGATAAAGCAAAATATCGCCTTTTTTCCGCTCTGCCAAACGGCAGAGATGATTCAGGTGTAGTACATTGGTTAAACACTCTGGGAAAACTTTGGGTGAGTGGTGTTTCAATCAATTGGCCTGCTTTATATAAAAGCGCAATTTGTACACGTATACCTCTTCCTACGTATTGCTTTGATAAAAAGAAATATTGGATCGAGGCTCCACAATTACCACATGATTCTGACAGGAAAACAGAAAATAAAAGCAGTCAAAACAAGATAACGTTAGGGTTAGAGAAAACTGCTATCAGTATTCATTTAAAGGAATTATGTGGTGAAATACTTGGCCTTGAAAAAATTAATGACCAAGATGACTTCTTTGAATTAGGTGTGGATTCTTTCATGTTACTGCAATTGAATAATGCAATTGAAATAAAGTTTAAATTAAAGCTGCCTCTTAAAAACATCATTGAAAATAGTACAGTAGAAAAACTATCAGAAAACATATGCAATCATTTACACCACAGACAGGAAGAGGATGTTTTTTACGAAGATTCCATCGTGCGATTTCGAACAAGTGGAAGTAAATCTCCAATTTTTTTAATACACCCTGCCGGTGGTACCGTGATGGGATATCAATCACTAGTTAAACTTCTTCCTAAAGAACACCCTGTCTATGGTATACAATATACTTATAAAGAGGAAGAAAAGATAGTTCGAAAAATGGAAGATATTGCTGATCATTATATTGAGCTCATTACTAAAATACAACCGAAAGGTCCTATTATTTTGGGGGGACACTCCTTTGGCGGTAATGCAGCATTTGAAATGGCGATAAGGTTCCAGAAAATGGGCCGGGATATAGAACATCTAATTATGTTTGATAGTCATCCGCCGCTATCTTACTATTGCAACGAAGTTTTTGATGAATCGATGTTTCTTAAATCATTCCCAATCATATGCGCGATGTATTTTGATAAAACACTTGAATCAAAGGACATTGAGATAAACAGTGTGGAGAGTGCTGCAAACTATCTAAAATCAAAAGGATGGATACCGTGGGGATTTGATAATCAGCAATTTCACAATTATTACAACATGTGGAGGAGCAATCATAATTCATTGCGGGCTCATATGCCCCAAATTAGTTACAAGGGCAGTTTATTATTCTTCAGAGCTGAGACTATGCAGCCTAAGGAAATCCTTGAGACCCTTAATATTACTTTTAGAAAAGGAATTGATCTTGAAGAATGGGGTAAATTGTCAGATTGGGGTATACGGCTGTTTGAAGTTCCGGGTACTCATTACACAATGCTTAATGAACCAAATGTAAAATCCATTGCAAACATAATAAATGACATTTTAGTATAGATTCAAACATTACAGTACGGTATTTTACCATATAAAATATGTCCAGAATTAAAATAAAAGGAATAAAAGGAGAAAAGTTATGACAGAACAAAGAAAGATACCAAAGACTCAAACCTTTAATAGGATGCTGGCTCGTGGGATTGATCATACGGATTATGCAAAGATGGTCCAAAGAGTTGAGAATGGGGAAGATCATGTACAAGTATGTGAGGATCTTGGCGATAAATCCTATTCTTATGCTGAGGAAGAATTAAAAAAAGGCCATAAGAATACAGCGAAAATTTTTTTTATGAAAGCAGCATCTCTTTATCGAATTGGTGCATATGAAATTATATATTTCACGGATGAAAAAATTAGAATTTACGAAAAGGAATTAGATAGCTTCTCACGCGGTATAAAATTATACGAAAATATGAAGGCTGAAAAAGTAGAAATTCCTTATAAGGGTTCTAAGATGTATGGGTGGATGTTAATCCCAAATCAAGCGCCTAAGGATGTTCCTGTTATTGTCACTACTGCTGGAATTACTGGTTTTAAGGAAGAAGTAAATTCTGTAGCAATGATGATGGTAGAGAGAGGATTTGCGGTTTTGAATATGGATGGACCAGGGCAAGGAGAATCATTCTACCGCAATAAATGTTATCTCGAAATAGAAACCCAAGAAGCTCATAATGTAATAATGGATTTCATATTAAGCCGTAGTGATGTAGGAAATCAAATTGCCTTGTATGGTTTATGCTTTGGAGGACATCTTGTTGCTCGAACAGCAGGCTATTTTCCCAATAAGGTAGCAGCTTGTGTAAGCGTCGGCGGGGGATATATAATGAAAGAAGCTTTGAGATTTAACCGGGCTTTCTTAGATATTACTGCTCTGAGGCTTGGAAAGGAAGATGAAGTCGAATATGTAAGACATCATCTTGCACCTCAATTTAATCTCGAAGGAATTGCGGAAAAGATCACTTGTCCACTGTTGATTATACATAATGATCCAGATCCCCTTATCAAAGCTCAAAATGTCAAAAGATTATATGAGGAAGCTGCTTCCCCAGATAAAACATTTAGACTTTATCCAGGATCAGACCACAATGCGCATAATGATAATACAGAGGCAACCACTTACGTAGTAGATTGGCTTGCTGACAGGCTTTTAAAACAACAAGTAGGATAAGTATTGTGATTATGATCTGGGTGGGGAGGAATAAATGAATGAAAATCAATAAAAAAGTATTAGGTATATGTGCAAGTGGGCGTGAAAATGGGAACAGCTCTATTCTTTTGAAAGAACTTTTGAAACCATCAAAAGAAAAAGGATATGACATTGAAATAGTAAATTTAGGAGCGCTTAAGATTTCATCTTGTACGAGTTGTTTCTGTTGTGTTAGTGAGCAGCATGAAGTTCATAAGTGCGTTTTGACAGATGACTTGGAATTACTAAAAGGTAAGATAGCAGCAGCGGATGCGATTGCTATATCTTCCCCGTCATATTGTCTTTCCGCTCCTTCAAAAGTAAGGGCAATTCTTGAGAGAACAGCTACTTGGGCGATAAGTGAAATGGCGAAGGGAAATAAGAAAAAATATGCTGCTGCAGTATCGGTTGCAGGTGGTACATTTTCATTACTGAGAACTCCTTTAAGTTTATTTTTGGGATTATATCATTGTGAAATAGTAGGACAATTTACGATTGGAACTGCTTTTAATAAAGGTGAAGTCTTATTAGTACCAAGCAAACTAAAAAAAGTAACGCAACTTGGTGAAGATCTTGCCGAATCAATTGAACAAGATCGATGTATCAAATCTGCCAGCGGGGAATGTGAAGATAGATTAGTATGTGCTAATTGTTATTCTGATACATTTCAAATCCGAAAGGATGGTAAGTTTATTTGCCCGGTATGCTGTATGGAATTAAAGCAGACAAAAGAGGGGGCGCATTCCGTTGGTATTGGCAGATTTACCCATGAAGGTGCTCGCCTATATGGGATTGGCATAAAAAGTAACATCATAAGAAGTTTAAATACTGCTGATGAAGTTCGCAATAGATTGCAAAATTATATGAAGAATGGTGTCTTGCCTGATGAGGATTATAGTGTTAATAGTGGATTAACAGCTGGCAACGATACTATATCGTGGGACAAAGAAGCGTTAGACATTTGTGAAGCTTTGGCACCGCTTGATATACGTAAGTTATTCCAAAAGATTATTGAGCAGCAGGCATTGGCAAAAGGCATCAAATGTATAACTAAAGAAGTACTTTTAAGGTGCTGAAAAAATAAGAAATTAAGGCTTACGAATTGAATATAAGAACTTACAATGTGCTATCGGTATAAGATAGTGAATTTTTCTAACTAGTCAGTGCAAGTCTGGTACGGGAGTTGATAGTGCCAACCGTTAGCTAAAGACAATTCGATAATTAATTTTACCTAAAAGAGTTTGGATTTTGGCCTTGACTCTGCCTAAGTGTAATAGTGGCCGATTTAGTAAAGGTTGCTGATAAAGCAGACAGGGACATGGTTTTAATGAAATGTATAAATAATGTCCACCTATAATTTTATAAAGGCCGAAATACAACGTTCTCAAAAGGAGCGTTGTATTTTTTTGCTCTGAAATGTGTCAAAACAGACTATAATGCTATATACTACCGAAAACCCTTTATCAGGATGTTATCGTTGCAGAAGTTTTATCTAAGAATTAGGGGGGAGGATGTTAAGGCATATGAAAAACTATGAAGTGCCATCCAAGCAAGGACTTTATGATCCTCAATGGGAGCATGATTCCTGCGGTATGGGATTTGTCGTGAATATAAAAGGGGAAAAATCCAATGAAATACTCCGCCGGTCTTTAATCGGCCTGAAAAACTTAAACCACAGAGGCGGGGTCGGCAGTGAGCCTGACACAGGAGATGGAGCAGGGATTCTCATACAAATTCCTCATGCCTTTATGAAGAAGATTTGCGCAGGTGAAATCAATTTGCCCGCGAGTGGTGAATATGGAATTGGCATGCTCTTTCTTCCCCATGGGATCAAACAGCGACGCCACTATGAAGCGTGTCTGGAAGAGATCATTACAGCTGAAGGACAGGAGCTTTTGGGATGGCGCGACGTTCCAGTTGATGCATCTAGTCTTGGAGAAACGGCAAGGAACAGTATGCCCTTTATCCGCCAGGTTTTCATCGGACGGAGCAATGAGATCAAAAATGAACTTGATTTTGAAAGAAAGTTGTTTGTCATACGCAAAAAGGCAGAAAAAGTTGTTCGGACAGTAAGCTCAACCATGTCGGAACGTTTTTACGTAGCCAGTCTTTCCAGCAGAACCATTATATACAAAGGGATGCTGAAGGCTGATCAGCTTGCTGCTTTCTATCCTGATCTAAGTGATCCAGCCTGTGAAACGGCATTGGCACTCATTCATTCACGCTACAGCACCAATACCTTTCCCAGCTGGGAAAGAGCTCATCCTAACCGGTATATCATCCATAATGGTGAAATCAATACCTTGCGCGGCAACATCAATCAGATGCATGCCCGGGAAGCAATGTTCCAATCCCAAGTCTTCGGTGAAGATCTCAGTAAGGTACTGCCAGTCATCAGTCCTGACGGTAGTGATTCAGCTATGTTTGACAATTGTGTAGAGTTTTTGATGCTGTCTGGTATGCCCTTGCCCCATGTGATGATGATGATGATCCCAGAGCCCTGGTCCAATCATGAAAGCATGAGTGATGAGAAAAAAGCATTTTATGAATTTCATAGCTGCCGCATGGAAGCATGGGATGGTCCGGCTGCCATGGGGTTTACGGACGGTATCAGAATCGGTGCCGTTCTCGACCGGAACGGATTGCGTCCGGCACGATACTATGTGACGACGGATGATATGGTCGTGCTGGCTTCCGAAGTTGGTGTATTTGATATCCCGATAGAAAAGATTCTGGCAAAGGACCGGCTGCATCCGGGGAGAATGCTGTTGATTGATACAGAGGTGGGCCAAATTATTAATGATGAGGAACTAAAACATGATATAGCATCTGCCCAGCCTTATCGTGAATGGCTTACCCAATACAGCATTCATCTGGATGATTTGCCTGAGGCCCTAACAGAGACCACAGAAGACAAGGCCTCGCTAGTGCAGCAGCAAACCGCATTTGGCTATACATATGAAGAATTACGGATGATCCTGGGACCTATGGCCACAGAAGGCGTCGATCCCATCGGCTCCATGGGCAACGATATTCCCTTAGCCGTCTTGTCGGAGAAATCCCAGCTGCTTTACGAATATTTTAAGCAGCTCTTTGCTCAAGTTACCAATCCACCGATGGATGCGCTGCGGGAGGCCATTGTGACGTCGACAGAGGTACTGCTCGGTTCGGAAAGAAATCTTCTGGCATTGGAACCCTTAAGCTGCCGGCGGATAAAGCTCACATCTCCCATACTGAGTGACCGGGAATTACAGAAGCTGAAAAACATCCAGATCCCAGGTTTTAAAGCCGCCACATTGCCCATTTTGTATCAGGCTGCCCAAGGTAGCACCGGATTAGAACTGGCGCTGGAAGAACTGTTCACAGCAGCCGTCAGGGCAGTGCAGGGAGGTGCCAATCTTCTCATTTTATCTGATCGCGGCATCGATCAAGAAATGGCAGGCATACCATCCCTGCTGGCTGTCGCAGGACTGCATCATCAGCTGATCCGTGAAGGCTTGCGTACGCAGGCAAGTATTATCTTGGAATCGGGTGAACCACGTGAAGTTCATCATTTTGCCTGCCTGCTAAGCTATGGTGTATCAGCAGTTTATCCGTATCTGGCCTATGAATCCATCGTCCAATGTATCAAAGATGGTTTTATTACGGGAATTGAAGTTGACAAAGGGATCGCTCAGTACCGTAAGGCAGGGACCAAAGGGGTTATTAAGGTTCTGTCCAAGATGGGGATATCGACAATACAAAGTTATCAGGGAGCTCAGATCTTTGAAGCAGTTGGTCTGGGAGCTGCGTTTATCGACAAGTATTTTACCCGGACTGTTTCCAGGATCGGTGGTGTTGGCATTAGGGAAATTGCTCAGGGGATACAGATGCGTCATGACGCTGCTTTTACCAAGGGTACCTATCAGGAAGAAGGATTGGCGAGTGGTGGCATCTATCAGTACCGGAGGAACGGAGAATACCACCTGTATAATCCTGAAACCATACATATGCTGCAATACGCTTGCCGCACCGGAAATTACGAAAGTTTTAAAGCATATTCCAGGCTAATGAACGATGATAACCAACGGCATTGTACCTTGCGGGGCTTACTGCAGTTTAAACTAGGAGCATCCACCGTGCCCCTTAGTGAAGTGGAAGGGATTGAGACCATCTGCAGGCGATTTAAAACCGGTGCCATGTCTTTAGGCTCTATTAGTCCGGAAGCTCATGAGACTGTTGCGATTGCCATGAATCGTATTGGCGGTAAAAGCAACACAGGTGAGGGTGGTGAAGATCCCAGCCGCTTTGAAAAAGAGCCCAACGGAGACTCGAAAGGCAGCGCGATCAAGCAGGTTGCCTCAGGCCGGTTTGGCGTAACCAGCGAGTATTTAGTAAACGCGCAGGAAATTCAGATCAAAATGGCACAAGGTGCAAAACCCGGTGAAGGCGGACAATTACCCGGCGGGAAAGTATATCCCTGGATTGCCAAAATACGTTATGCAACCCCAGGCGTTGGCTTGATATCACCGCCTCCCCATCATGATATTTATTCCATTGAAGACCTTAAGGAACTGATTCATGATTTAAAAAATGCGAATCCTCAGGCGCGCATTAGTGTGAAATTAGTCTCGGAAGCAGGTGTCGGCACCATTGCCGCCGGTGTTGCCAAGGGGCTGGCCGATGTAATTCTCATCAGTGGCTATGATGGAGGAACGGGAGCCTCACCCCGGACCAGTATCCGTCATGCTGGATTGCCTTGGGAGCTTGGCCTTGCAGAAACCCATCAGACTTTACTCCTCAATGATCTGCGCAGCCGGATTACCCTGGAAACGGACGGGAAGCTAATGACCGGGCGGGATGTCGCCATAGCGGCGCTCCTGGGCGCAGAGGAATTTGGCTTTGCCACAGCACCTCTTGTAGCCCTTGGCTGTGTTATGATGCGGGTCTGTCATCTGGACACCTGCCCCGTGGGCGTTGCTACGCAAAATCCAAAACTACGGAAAAAATTTGCGGGCGATCCACAGCATGTGATACATTTCATGCATTTTATTGCTCAGGAGCTGCGGGAAATCATGGCAATGCTCGGTTTTAGAACAATAAATGAAATGGTCGGACGCGTAGAGCGGCTGGAAATGTCCTCTGCAATAGAACACTGGAAAGCTAAAAATCTGGATTATTCAGCGATTTTGTATCAGCCTCCAGTACCGGAAACCGTGGGGCGCTATCAGCAGATCCCCCAAGCTCATGGACTGGATCAAACTCTTGATAAGCAGCTGTTACTACATCTCTGTGAACCAGCATTAAAAACCGGTGACATCGTCCAGGCAACCATCCCGATCCTTAATACGGACCGTGTTGCCGGGACCATGTTAGGCAGTGAAATTACCAGGAAATATGGCGGAGCAGGATTGCCTGAGGATACCATCAAGCTGCATTTTGTGGGTTCTGCAGGGCAAAGCTTTGGTGCTTTTATCCCCCGGGGACTGACTATGACACTGGAAGGAGACGCCAACGACTATCTGGGCAAGGGACTTTCCGGTGGTAAGATTATTGTGTATCCTCCGAAAAACAGCCAGTTCCTCCCCGAAGAGAACATTATCATCGGTAATGTGGCTTTCTACGGCGCAACCAGTGGCGAAGCATATATCAACGGTGTGGCAGGAGAGCGCTTCTGTGTCCGTAATAGCGGCAGCAAGGCTGTTGTCGAAGTCGTAGGGGATCATGGCTGCGAGTATATGACCGATGGTCGTGTGGTGATCCTTGGTCCAACAGGCCGTAACTTCGCAGCCGGTATGTCCGGAGGGATCGCCTATGTATTGGATGACAAGGGTCAATTTAGCCAGCGGTGCAATAAGGAAATGGTAGAGCTTGAAAGTATAGCAGACAGTGAGGAGAGAGAAGAAGTCAGGGCCATGATTCAAAAGCATTTTGCTTATACTGGCAGCAGGCGCGCCAAACAAGTACTGGAAGACTGGGAAAACCTGCGGCATGCCTTTGTCAAGGTGATCCCCAAAGACTACAAACGCATGCTGGAAGCGATTAAAGAAGCTCATACCAATGGTTTAGCTGGTGATGAAGCAATGATGGCTGCCTTTGAAAAAAATCATCGTGACCTTGCCCGCATCGGCGGAAATTGACAGGAGGATGGGAACATGGCAAAACCTACAGGATTTATGGAATATACCAGAAACGTCGCCGCAGAACGTGCTTGCAGTGAACGAATTCTCGACTGGAAGGAACTTCATGGCAGCCTAGGCGAGGAACAGCAGCGCAGGCAAGCTGCCCGCTGCATGGACTGCGGCACGCCCTTCTGTCATTCTGGAATCATAATTAATGGTGCAGTGTCAGGGTGTCCGGTGCAAAATCTGATTCCGGAGTGGAACGAATTACTCTATCAGGGGTTATGGGAAAAAGCCTGGAAACGTCTGTTGAAGACCAATAATTTTCCGGAATTCACCGGCAGAGTCTGCCCTGCTCCCTGTGAAGGCTCCTGCACACTGGGGATTCATGAACCGATGGTAACCATCAAAGCCAATGAATGTGCAATTATTGACTATGCCTATCGTCAAGGCTGGATGAAGCCCCATCCTCCGGCCGCCAGAACAGGCAAGAAGGTGGCTGTGATTGGCTCCGGTCCATCCGGGCTTACCTGTGCTGACCAGTTGAATCAGGCGGGGCATAGGATAACCGTATTTGAGCGTTCTGACAGAATTGGCGGATTACTGATGTATGGGATTCCTAATATGAAACTGGATAAACAAGTTGTGCAGCGCCGTGTTGATCTGATGAAGGAGGAAGGAGTCCTGTTTCAAACAAACAGCGAGGTGGGGACAGCACTTCCCGTCCAAGAATTGTTGAAGGATTTTGATGCCATCGTGTTGTGCATAGGGGCAGCCAGGCCCCGAGATCTTGCAGCAAAAGGCCGGGAACATCGGGGCATTTATTTTGCTGTGGATTTTCTGCATGCCAATACCAAGAGTCTATTGGATTCAGATTGGCAAGAAGGGGGAGTCCCCTCAGCAAAGGATAAGGACGTGATCGTCATCGGGGGTGGTGATACAGGTACGGACTGTGTTGCTACTGCCATACGTCAGGGCTGCAGCAGCGTGGTGCAATTTGAAATACTTCCTAAGCCACCGCTATTGAGAGGGCCCCATAACCCCTGGCCAGAATGGCCGAAGGTCTTTAAGACGGATTACGGTCAGGAAGAAGCACGCATGGCATTTGGCCGCGATCCCCGGGAATTCTCCATTATGACGAAAAAAATTCTCGCCGATGAAACCGGACAGGTAACACAACTTGAGACCGTACAAGTCGAATGGAAACAAGATGAGGCAGGAAAATGGATACCATTTGAAATACAAGGCTCAGAAAAGAAATGGCCTGCTCAGCTGGTGCTGATTGCTATGGGATTCTTAGGACCCGAAGAGCAGCTTCTCACGCAACTGGGTATTGAGCAAGATACACGCAGCAACGTGAAGATGCCAAAAGAAAGCTTTGCTACCAATATAAAGGGTGTATTCTGTGCTGGTGATGCAAGACGGGGGCAAAGTCTCGTCGTCTGGGCTATTGATGAAGGACGCAGGGCCGCCAAAGAATGTGATGTATATCTGATGGGTTATACCAACCTGCCATAAGCAGGCTGCAAAAGTAATGGAACGCAAGGAATAATTATCTAGGTCAATAGTCCTGATTTCATGTATAGTTTTTATGGTATCTAAGTAATACTAATAGAATCGCTGATCGTATGGTTTGGCTATAAAAGCAAAGAGGTTAATGCAAAGCCAGTTACTCATTGATAAGACTATGAGTAGAAGATTGATTTAATATTATAAGATGCAGGTGAAAAGATGAAACGGGTTCCAATATATGAAGAGATATATTATTTGCAATCAGCAGCCGATGAAGCAAGCCGTGAATTCTGGTTTAATCATGTAGTTTTCTCTTATCAATGGTGGCTAGTGGTAGCCGTAACCATTATTCCCTTCATAGTCTGGTGGAAAATTGTTGACCGCAGAAGATTTTTCGAAATCACAACCTACGGGCTGCTCGTAGCATTACTGAGCGGTTTACTCGATGCTATTGGTGTAGAAACAGACGCTTGGGATTATAAATACGACCTTATTCCCTTGCTAGATGTTTTTATCGTCTATGATATATCGGTGCTGCCAATCAGCTATATGGTTATTTATCAGTATTTCCCCAAGTGGCGGCAATTCATTATTGCTCATATCATACTGGCATTTATATTTGCCTTTGTTGCCGAACCCCTTCTGATAAGACTGGATATCTATCAAGTGATGAATTGGAAACACATTTATTCCGTTCCAGGATACTTCTTCCTTGCCATATTTCTTCGCTGGGTAATGGGGAGATTGATAAAGAAAGACCAATCTCTGTAATGCATAAAAAAAGCGCCATGAAGGCGCTTTTTTTATATTTACCAATAATGTCAGATAAGCAACGCTCTAAAAAACAATTGTTGTTTTTTGGAAAAAATATACATAAATTGGTTATAGATAATAAGGAATGATAACGTATCGGATATGGTGCAAAAGCGAAAAAAACTAGTCGCAGCACAAGTATGAATACCAGAAATAAGTATAAAAATCAAAAAGATTCTTGAGGAGATGTTACTTCCATGGAGAAAAGTAATGATTATGCAGGAATCTATGATTATGGTCATAGACTCTTGATTAAATTTATTGAATTTGAAAATTCAGGAACAATCTTCAAAAATAATTGTTCAGGTAAATTCAGTGAGCTAATAAAAGAATATGAGAGATTATTACAAATGATCGAATTAATACTATTAGAAGTAAACGAAACGAAACTGCAATTAGCAAATATGAAAGAAATAAATAAAATAAAGTCAAATTTTTATGATGATATTTCCCATGAACTTAGAATTCCATTGACACTGATGATTGGATCGTTAAATGATATTCAATCACACTATCTAAGTATGGAGCAGCGCCAAAAGATTGAATTAATAATGCAAAATGTGTATCGAATGCTCTATTTGATAAACCAGTTAGTTGAACTTTCTGGACTATGCACTGAAAACAATACTCTTTATGTATGTCGACGAAATATTGTTCCTTTTTTAAAAGGGATTTTTTACTCTTTGGAGATCTTATTTCGCGAGCATGAATTGCAATTTGTCTTTAATTCAATTGAGGACGAAATCTATCTTTACTTTGATATGGAGAAACTTGAAAAAGTTTTTTTGAATATTATTATAAATGCAATTAAATTCACTCCTATGGGAGGAAAAGTATTCTTGACCATAAAACGGATAGGACTTACAGCAGAACAGATTGAAATTGTGATAGCCGATACAGGGTTAGGTATATCCAAGGAAAACCTAGTATATGTTTTTGATCGCTTTTTTCAATATCGTAATGCCAATGAGGACAAGCCTGTAGGTACGATCATTGGATTGACGATTGCAAAATATTTGATAGAGCTTCATCATGGAAAACTTGACATTAAAAGTAATCTGGGAAAAGGGACAATTATTACGATCCAATTACCGGTAAAAGATTCTTTCAATGCCATTCAAACAGTTGAAGTTTCTGAAACCTTATCACCAACAAACTATGTACATTTGGATAGTCGGTTTTTAGGCAGAGAAAAAAGATCCATAGTAAAAAAACATCAGATGGACAGCAAAGCATTCGTGGAAAAAAGAAAAAGCATGATATTGGTGATTGAATACCATAATGATATTAGGAATTACATTAAAGAAATATTACAGCCATTTTACCAAGTAATTGAAGCCGAAGACACTGAAGAAGGTATGCATAAAGCAGTAGAAACTATACCGGATCTAATCATTAGCGATGTAATACCAGGAATAGATAGTTATGAATTTTGTAGTAAGTTAAAAAAGAACATTCAAACCAGTCACATACCCCTTATTCTTTTAACTGCGCAAGCAGCAGAAGAAAGTATCATCAAAGGACTGGAAAGTGGCGTTGATGATTATATCATCCAGCCTTTCAATTCAAATATATTACGACAACGGATTGAGAACCTGATAAATCTGCGTACTTTACTAAAAGAAACATTTCAACAGCGCATGCATTTACAGGTAGCTAATATACCTGCATCTGATTTTATGACAGAAATAGAACAGGTACTAGAAAAAAAGATATCCAACCCGGAATTTAATGTAGAAGAGCTGAGCCAGAAGTTATGTATGGATCGCACCACCATATACCGAAAACTACGGGCATTAACTGGACAAAGTCCTACAGATTTTATCCGTTCCTATCGCCTAATGCGTGCAGCAGAATTATTGAAAAACAATTCTGCTGCAGTAGTAGACATAGCACTTGAGGTTGGTTTTTCTAGTGCAAGCTACTTTACAAAATGTTTTAAAAAAGAGTTTAAGGTGTTGCCTTCTGATTTTAGATTTGCAACGAAATTATCATTTCGGCAATGAAAATAGTATTGTTTTGATATTCTGCAACAGAGTTATTATTTACTGCAACAAATATATGATTTCCATCATTATTTTCAACCCATACTATAAGTAGAGCAGAAATAAGGGGGGGGCAAAGAGTTGTAACTACTAACATTTAATTTTCTCATCGGAAAATTTGCATTGCAAAATTTTGGTTCTGGAAAAATAAACAAATTAGGAGGTAGTGTATAATGCCAAGACAAATTGGCAAATATGGTTGGATACCAGATTTGCATGACCATCGTGACCTGCTGTATGCGGCACCGTATACACAGCAACAACTGCCCGCCAAAATGGATCTTCGTGACCTATGTCCACCTGTATATGATCAGGGTCACCTGGGAAGCTGCACTGCAAATGCGATTGCGGCAGCCATGCAATTAACGCGTTTAAAAGAAAAAATAGCACCTGATTTCATTCCTTCGCGCCTTTTCATTTATTACAATGAACGAAAAATGGAAGGAACCATAGAGATGGATTGTGGTGCGCACCTTCGTGATGGACTAAAAGTTGTTTCTAGTGTGGGATGCTGTCCGGAAGAGGAATGGTCCTACGATATTACGAAATTCGCTGTTGAGCCACTAGAAAAATGTTATAAAGATGCAGTTAAAGACATGGTAGTACAATACTCTAGCTTATCCCAAGATCTCAGCCAACTAAAAGGATGTTTAGCAGAGGGGTATCCATTTGTATTTGGTTTTACAGTATATGATAGTTTTGAAACTGAAACCGTAGCGAAGACTGGGGTAGTAAACATGCCTCATGCCACAGACACACCACTAGGAGGACATGCTGTGATGGCGGTGGGGTACGACGATGCAAAGAATTGTTTTATTGTTAGAAATTCATGGGGAGATAAGTGGGGGATGAATGGATATTTCACCTTACCTTATCAATATCTAACAGAAGACGGGTTAGCCTCTGATTTTTGGACGATACGTTCTATTTCTAACAATTAGAAAAAAGTCAAATATGCGCATGATGCTTATACATAGTGGCAGTATTGCTGGTATTGCTTCCTATATAAAAATTTAAAGGAGTGTTTTACGTGAGTGCATTAACTAACGAAGAATTTAAGCAGTGCTTAAATAATATGAGAGCCCACTACAAAAGTGATTCAGAAAGTAAATATCAATTACCTGATAAAGTATTATCCTTAGCCTCTTTCAATGCGGATGAATTACCAAAAGAGGCACAAAATGCACAAACTGATTTCAAAAAAGATGGCGTGGTATTTTTCAAGGATAATCAAGATGGTTGCACTAAAGCTGCTCAGCAGTTCGAAACAGATAAAAACCAAGCAACTTTCAAGCAGATAATGGAAGAAAGAAAGAAAAAAGCCAAGATGGATGCGGCTCTGGCCCTTGATAAACTGTACGATACAATGGCTGCTGCAGGTGATGCTCATCCTGAGCAACAATCCAATATATTAACTATTACTAAGGGCTTGAGTGATTTCTTCCAAGGAAATATAGTGAAGGGGATTATTGAAATCGTCAATGCCCTTGTCAGTATCATTCAAAATGTAGTACATCAAGTTCAAAAGTTTTTTACAGACATGTGGGGCAAAGTCAGTACTTGGTTTGGAAGTTTATTCTTGCCTGAAAACCTTAGCTTTGAGAAGAGTGCGGTTTAATTAGGACCATTGCCCAACGAAGACATACAGAAACAGTAAACAGTATCTGAAATGGGCAAGCAATGCCAGCAATACTGCTACTATGTACAAATCATCTTTGTCATGTGGCAGAGAGTCTAGTATAACAGGAAATAGGAGGGATATTCATGCCATATACCGGGATAACAGAAGAAAGGTTTCGTGATATCATACCCATAGGTGAAATACAACGATATGAAGGCAATTGTTGGGCCGCAGCTCTATCAATGTTGCTTCGCTGTCATGGTTTTGATTTTAATCAGAACTATGTCACAAGTTTGCTTAGAGAATGGCGTATTGAAGGTGTTACTTCGAAGCAAATGTCAGATTTGGTTGCATACTTCAACCGTAATTTTCTGGAGAAAAAGAATTGGATTATGAAAATAACCAATTCTTGGCAGGGGATCTTACAATACATGGAGCAATTTGCGCCAATACAAGTCTTCATTACAGGTCATTTTGTAGTAATGATGGGTTATGATGATAGTAATGATCAGATCACCTATTTCGATCCTTGGGATGGATCCGTATTAGAAGTCTCTAAAAGTAGATTCATTCGTTTGGGTGGAGGAGAGACCGTATACATGTATAAAGAATAATAAGTAGAAAATCAATCCCTGCAAAATTCTACGAAACTTGCAGGGATTGATTTTTTCTAATGAAAAAAATTCGGGCTTCGGCGGGGCTGTCATTGGCAGTGGTAACATTCATACGCGTTTCGTTTTACTCCAGCGCTGTTGGCAGATGGTCAATAGTGATACAAGTATAGGAAACAATACAAACCAGCCTGCAAATAAATATACACTACCAGATAGAATGGCACTGACCCAGGCTGCGACCTTACCAAGCTTATTGGGAAGGGTACGAGCCACAGCTAGCATTCCCAACATATACACAACAAGAAAGTTGGCGCAAGGAATACTAATTAATGATTCCAGATTCCAAGAAAGTTCATAACTACAGAACAGAATGACGAAATAAATGGGTGCAAACATAAGTAATGCGATGTGGGGAGTTTGGAAGCGTGGATGTAGTTGGCCCAAATATTTGGGGAAATGACCATCTCGTGTTTGTGCATATACAAGGCGGGAAAACCCAGCGATGAAAGTATGAACAGGACAATAACACACAATAAACCCCAATAATGCTACCAGTGTACCCGCCATATCACCCCAGCGATATGCTGCCAATGTTACCATTGCTGTAACAGGATTTCCAGAATGGTAAACTTCTGTTCCGATAGTGACAAAGGCAACAGCGAAGTATAATAGATTGGTCAATAATACGGCTACTCCCAAACTCAGAGGGATATCCCGCACCGGGTTCTTGAATTCTTCAGCTAAATTTCCAATCATTTCCCAACCCATAAAAGCAAAAAACAGAAGAGTCATTGCTTCACCTACAGGAAACCAACCATGTGGCAGAAAAGGACTAAACGATGATATCTGTACTTGGGGAATAGCTGACCAAACAGCAAATGCGAGAATGAAAAGTATAGCAGAAACTACAAAAACTTGTGTGTAACTAGAAAGATCAATACCTCTGTAATTAAGCGTAATCGCAAGCAATAAAAGTCCTGCTGCTGCCAAATGTATACCGGCTGACGTCCAGGAAAAAATACTGCCAAGGTAATGTGCACCAACCAATGCTGTCACTGGCATACCAAATGGCATCGCCGTTAGCATTAGAATACCAGTAATATGACTGGCATGTTCACCAAATCCTTGGCGTACATAAGTGGCCATTCCTCCTGAATCAGGAAAGCGTGATGACATAGAACCGATGGCTATAACCATTGGAAGTGAAAAAAGTCCCATTAACAGCCAACTAATCAAAGAGGCTGGTCCAGCGATATTGGCTGTCATAGCTGGCAATACTAGAATTCCTGCTCCCAGTACCGCTCCAATTGTCATGGCCGCACCCTGAATCCAGGTAATACTTTTTCTAAGTTCGATTTGCTGTTGCATGAAGTACTCCTTTTCTAACCAAATTTTTCTTGCCCAGAAGTTGGTTATATCTTATCATAAGAGCATAACTTTTGATAAGTCGACTGTTTTGATCAAAACAATCGATTTTACCGAAGGATGTGATGATATGAATGTGAAGCACTTAGAAGCCTTTCTAACTGCTGCCCGCTTGCTTAACTTCGGCGAAGCTGCCAGAACTCTCAATTATTCTCAGTCGACGATATCAGAGCAAATCAGCGGCTTAGAAGAATATCTTGGTACAAAATTATTTGAACGAATTGGCAGAAGAGTTTTTTTGACAGAACAAGGAAAAAAACTTTTCCCATTTGCTGAGCGTATTGTCAGGGATGCCGAAGAACTTAAAAATTTATTCAGTGATAGTGCAATCATTTCAGGTTCCTTACACATAGGAGCCGCTGAAACACTTTGTGCATTCTGGCTTCCTCCCTTACTGAAAGAGTATCGGCTGCTTTATCCCAAAGTAGAAATCAATATTAAAGTAGGTAACTGTGTTGATTTCCCGCAGTGGTTACAACAGAATAGTATTGATGTTGCTTTTAGTCTTAACGATGAATCCAAGCAGCAACAACTACGACAAATTGAGTTATTTCGCGGTGAAACGGTGTTTATTACATCACCAGACCATGAGCTGTCCACTGGACTAGTGCTGGAACTCGAAAATCTTGCCGGGCAGACGCTTCTTCTGCCAGAAGGATATTGTGGATACCCGATGGATTTGAAAAATTTATTGGAAAAAGAAGGCGTAAAGGCCAATACGATTATGCAGTTTGGTAGTCTTGAATCCATTAAACAGTGTATAAAAAATGGTCTAGGCGTATCCCTTCTACCTAGAATTGCTGTAGAAGAAGAAATGAAACGTGGTGAGATCGTTAGCCTTGCTTGGAAGGGGCAGGACATTCCAATTCAAGCTCAGATGCTTTTTCATCGTGACAAGTGGTTATCGCCTCCTTTAGCAGCCCTGGAAAAATTAATATTGGCTAGAATCGGAAAAAATGGTAGATAGAATCAATGGAACAAAGAGGTGAAAAATGATAGACGGAGCTTTAGATATGAGTCTGGATTTATAAGTAGACACGCAATAAAGAGAAGATACCTGATGATTAATTTATCAGTATCTTCTCTTTTGTTTTGACATAGTAGTGAATAAGAATGAGGTAAGCAATTTAAAAAGGAGGATCAATAGTATTATGGTAAGGTACGTACTTTTTGACTTTGATGGTACTTTAGTAGATTCACTGAATATCGTGATCGAATTGTATAATCAGCTTGCAGACAACTATCATGCCAAGAAGATTGAGCAACAAGATATTGAACATCTAAAAGGACTGTCCATTATGGAAAGGGCTAAGTTCCTAGATTTTAAATTGTATAAAATTCCGCTTCTGGCATTGGATATTTACAAGCTATATAATCACTCCATAAAGAAACTGATTTTGTTTGATGGAATTAAAGAGTTATTGGAACAACTACATGCCTGTGGCATTCAGCTGGCAATTGTCTCCACTAATTCGGAGCAGAATATAAGAGAATGTCTTCAGCAGAACCAGATAGAGGTTATTGATGAAATTATTTGCTCCAACAATATGTTTGGCAAGAATGGGGATATTAAAAAATTCTTAAAAACGCATAAATTGAAAGAATCCGAAGTGATTTATGCTGGAGACGAAGCTAGAGACATTATTGCGGGTAAAAAAAGTGGCGTTAAGGTGATTTGGGTAAGCTGGGGATATGATCAGATTGATAATGCAAAGAAGGAACAGCCTAACTATATCGTTAATGAACCCCATGAAATTATTTGTATTGCACAGTCGATTTAAAAGATGAAAGGAGAAAAGACCACGATATTTTCTGAAAAGCACTAATTCATAATTTTAAATTCCAAGAAAGTTCATAACTAAAGAATGATGAGGTAGATTGGTGCGTATATTGGCAAGAGGACTTAATTTGGGGGAAATACTTATGGGACAGATCTGTTCCCGTATTTTTTCCTGTAAAACATTTTTTTAGGCAGAGAAAGGAGGTCTATGATTGTCAGTTCTATCTGATCCTAATTTCCCTAACGGGAATAAGAGCCGCCTGATAGATAGGCAAGAGCAGGATTCACTGGCACGCTATATAGAACGAACTAATGAGCGGGAACATATTACGAATCAGCTTTCAACCCAAAGCCCTCTTGAAGTAGATACATCTCACCGGGTGGCGGTTCGGAAAACATTCATCAATCCCCGGGATGGTTTGTCTATGCAACGGATTATCGGTGAAAGCAACCTGTTTCCCATTTCCTATCTGGAAGGGGGATTAAGAGCGGGTAATTCCGTGTGCAGAATTGAAATACATGATTCCATCGGCAGAGTACTTGGGCATGGTACCGGATTTCTGGTTGCTCCTTGTTTGCTGCTTACCAACAATCATATCTTAGATAGTGAAAAGACTGCTCAATGCAGTCTTGCCCAATTTAATTATGAAGTTGATCTCAATGGAATGCCGCGTCAGACTAAAAGCTTCCGCTTTATGCCGGAACGTTTGTTTATAACGGATGAAAAGCTTGATTTTACCATAGTTGCATTAGAGGCTGACTCGGCAGATGGAACAAAATTAAGCGAATTTGGATTCCTGCCGTTGTATCAGAGATCCGGTAAGGCTCTCCTGGGTGAAGCGGTTTCGAGTATCCAGCATCCTGCAGGGGCACCGAAAGTGATTACTGTCAGAGAGAATCGAATCACCGATATATATAATGACTTTATCAACTATACAGCAGGAACTATGCCAGGTTCGTCAGGTGCTCCTGTCTTTAATGATGAATGGGTGACCATCGCTCTTTACCATGCAGGTGTTCCTGATCCTCATGACAGTACGAAATATATTGCAAATGAAGGTATTCGCATCAGTAGTATTTTGAAGCTTATTAGCCTGATAAGGACCACGTTGCGGGAAGAGCAGCAAGTGCTGCTTGATCCTGTCTTTGCAGCTTCTGAGCCGCCGCGTCCTAGAAAAAGGAAGATGATAATTGGAAACTTGGATATGGAATGGTATGAAAGGTCAACGGGTTATGATGCCGTCTTTCTTGGCGATAATTATACAGTAACCCTCCCTGCGCTGCGCGAGGATCTAACGCAGGATGTTGCACGGCTAAAGAATGGGAAAACAATACTGGATTATACCCATTTCTCAATCGTTATGAGCAAATCGCGCCGCTTAGCGTATTATACGGCAGTCAATATTGATGGCGGACACCTCATCTCTGTTCCCCGCGCCAGGAAGTGGTACTATGATCCCCGGCTTGACCGCAAATACCAATGTGGTCCAGAATTGTACAGCAACAATGATATTGACAGAGGTCATCTGGTTCGCAGGCGGGACCCGGTGTGGGGACGGTTTGCCAAAAAAGCCAACGAAGATACCTTTCATTTCACGAATTGCTCTCCCCAGCATAAGAACTTTAATCAAATGACTTGGCTGGATCTAGAAAACTATATCTTAACAAACGCTGAGGCTTTTAATCTTAACGTCACCGTATTCACAGGACCTGTTTTTCGCGCAGACGATATGTTATATCGTGGTGTTAAAATTCCTGCTGAGTTTTGGAAGATCGTTGTAATGGTGAAAGCCAATGGCGATCTATCAGCAACGGCCTATTTACAAACTCAAAAAAACCTGATTCGAGACTTGGAATTTGCATTTGGCAGCTACAAAACCTACCAAGTTGCTGTCAAAAGCATCGAGGCGCTAACGGGATTAGACTTCGGCAATCTCAGAAACCATGATCCTTTCAAGAGAATTACAGCCGCATTGGGAGTTGCAGAAACTTCTATTGTTACCGTTATCAAGAGTTCTTCCGATATTAGACTTTAAATAGCTGCTGAAGATAAGAGAGAGAAGTGTGATAGCAGCACTTCTCCCTTTTAGGTTGATTTATAGATACTGTAAGACAGTATGCCTGCTTCTTTGAGGATACAATTAGTTTATGGGAATGAAACCTAATAGACTTCGATAATCTGGTCATAAAAAACGCAGCAAAAAAGCGAGCGTATGAAACGCCCGCTATAAATGGATTCGTTATTACCGTAAGGTAAAACTGTTATCTCTAGGATGCCAGCCATTTTTACCAATGAATATTTGACTGGTCGGCATGTCACGACCGTCTTTATTGATATCAAAAGTTAATTTATCGCCGCCTCTTACTCTGAAATCCAGTTCATCAATTCCGCGACCAGTAAAACGGAAGCGAAGCGTGTTATGGTCACGGTCTACTTTTACGAAATCACCATTTTCCAGGTTTCTGTCGTCAATATCATAAAACCGTCCGTCAGTTCGAATCACGCCAGAAAATACATGCTGGTTACGAAAGTTAGTTGTTTTTACATGAAACTCGTCATTTCGATCATGCCATACAGACAGGCTGGAGGGATTCTGTGGCGGACGGCCCTCGGAGCGGTCACTCCAGGCAAAAGCGGTTCCTGATAAAGTAACAAGGAAGCAGGTAAGTAATGCAAAGCAAGATACTTTTTTCATATGTAACATCTCCTCATTCATGATTTGATATTACTATATTACAAAACTTTGACAAAAGTATGACAAGGGAAAGAGGAAAGCCGCTCTAATCTACCTTACGGGAGTGTAGTTACTTTATTAAATTAGCACCTAGTTCAAATGCTTTTTGACAATCCAAAGGAAATTGAACTCTTCTCTGCTCTGCTTTTTCTTCTTCAGAGAACATGTCAGCTTTGTATTTTGAGTAATCGTCAAATTGATAAGTATCATAGGAATGCATAACTTCTGGCTTTGTAAGCGCAAGTTCTATAAAAGTTTCCATTATGTTGAGTGTTGATAATGTGCTTATGCCCTGTATATTAAATGTAGCTGCCAGATTGGTACCCTGCATCATTTCTTCTGTAGCACCCATTGTATAAATTAATGCTGTTGGCATTCTTTTTGGTGCAATAGAAAGATGGTCAGGAGTATAAGGTATGTAAGGGAATAGTAATCTTTCCAAAAATGATTTTAATTCACCTGTTATATTCAAGAAATAGATTGGGCTTCCCAATATAATCCCATCGGCTTCTGATAGTTCATTTAGGATATCATAAAGATCGTCTTTTACGGCACATTTTCCATAACTTTTACCGTCAAGCCTCTTGCAAGCAAAGCAACTTATACAGCCAGTAAATTTCAAATCATATAAATTAATGATTTTAGTTTCGACTTCCTGATCCTTTGCTGATTCCTTCACTCCATCTAAAGCTTTTTGCAGTAATGTAGCTGTGTTTTGATTTTTTCTGGGACTTCCATTAATAGCGTAAACTTTCATTGTAATCACTCCTCATATATATGTTAGATAACGCATGAAACAAATTCAGACAACTGAACACAAAGATGTTCAATAACTTCTCCAGATTTTTTATTTACTATTCTGTTCTTGTTCCTAAAACTTATTCAGTTTGTGCTGCTAAAAGCTGTCCTATGGTATTACCCTCTGGTGCTCCACCACACTATAATAATATATACTAATAATATGAATAACAAGTACACACTTATTTGTAGTATAGTATATATTTTTATACTGTAAATGCTTTTTTATGGAGAGACAATGGCGACAATTGGGTTATAAGAAGTACCCCTGAGTCTGATGGGATGAGACTCAGGGGTACTTCATTCTAACATTGATTTTATATGTACTTTTATCTGCAGCTAGGAATGATGGTTGCTATTCTTGCCACAATGAGGTCAAAAAGATTCACATGCCCAATAACGCCAATAATCCACTTAAAAAAAATATATATAATTGCAAGACTTTCTTGTTTCTTGTCGAATATTAGCAATAATTACCTTATTAGAAAATCTAATTCAGTCGAAAGTGGGGTGAACAATGCAGCCGTTGTTGATTGAGGTATAAATTCCGTAGCATTGCAGAAGTAATATCTCAGTATATCTGTACTTTACTCCGCTTTTGGTTAAAACAGTTTAGGCATAGTGCAATTTGGCATGGTATATACATTAATTTTTGAGGAGTGTTGAAATGAGTATAAAAGTTATGATAGTAGATGATTCACCTTTTTCCAGGATGATGATTACAGAGGCTTTATCTGATAGTGGCTATGAAATCGTCGGGGAAGCGGACTCACTGGAATCTTTGATTCAAACCTATAATGAATGTAAGCCCGATGTTGTTACTATGGACATAGCAATGCCAGGAGCTGATGGCTTTGAATGCAGTAGAGAACTTCGTCTGCATGATCCTAAAGCAAAGATAATACTTTGTAGTTCAATGAAAGATGAAGAAATGGAGGCAGAAGCCAAGCGCATTGGAATTTCTGGATATATTCAAAAGCCTGTAGATGGAGAAACCTTAATTAAAGTAATTCATCATGTAATGTCGCCTGACTCTCTTTATGAACAATTATTGGCAAGAGGCCTTGATACTTTTAAAGAAGCTCTTTCGCAAAATGTTACACGCATGGCTAAGACCCCAGTTGCGTTTAAATCTGTAGAAACTACTGATGCAAAATATATTTCTCAGGGGATTACCACGGTTATTGGTATCATTGGCCAATACTCTGGATCTATGATTATGGACTTATCTCCTGACTCTGCAGAAAAAATAGCAGAAGCTCTTTTGCGCCGCCCTGCAAAAAACCAAACAGAATTATTGGCCATGGTAGCAGAGCTTGCGAATATTATTGCGGGAATTGCTTGTTCGATGTTGAATAAAAAAGATAAAGCTTTCGCCTTGCGGGTATCACCACCTAGTATTTTCCACGGAAATATGGCGGAAATTGTAAGTCCAAGCGTAAAAATCCAGCACTCCATTGCAGAGACAGACTTGGGGAGTATCTATCTGGGGGTTGGATTTAAGAAAGGATCAACATTATGGATGTAAATATTATAAATCCAATATTAGCTGCTTTTTCTGAAATACTTCCCCAAATTGGCTTTCAAAAAATAGAGAAAAAGAAGATTTCGCTAGTAGGATCTACTTTTGCTTATAATGGAGTATTAGTTAATCTTGCTGTTATTGGTGCGATAAAAGGCGTAATTATGATCGGTATGGATCTTGATTCGGCGAAACGGTTTGCTTCAAAAATGATGATGGGAATGCAGGTAACTGAATTTGATGCCCTAGCACAGAGTGCAGTCTCAGAAATGGGTAATATGGTTTGCGCCAATGCTTGTACACAATATAGTAAAATCGATATAGGCGGCCTTGATATATCTCCCCCTACCCTTATGATTGGTCAAGGAGGACAGGCTACTTTACCAGTGCCTAAGACAATTATAATTCATTTTTTAATTGATGATATGATTGAGGTTAATGTGTATGTGGGGTTAATAAAATAACAAAATCTATTTGCTCATAAATGATTATGAAATCGTAACAATCGAGCCATATTACTGCAATTGTGACTTTAAAATGGGGGACTGATTATGCGGCTTCTTATCGTAGATGACTCATTATTAGTACGATCATATTTGAAAGACTTTTTTTCAGGCATTATTTCAATTGAAATTGAAGAAGCAATTGATGGGATTGAAGCGTTAGAAAAACATCGCAGCTTTAAACCCGATGTTATTATTCTGGATTACATTATACCTGCTCCCGATGGTTTAGCTGTGCTTAAGATTTTATCCAAAATTGATACAAAAGTAAAAATAATTATGACTACTACCTTAGGAAACCAGAAATTTATTTACAAGGAATGCTTGGAATGTGGTGCTGTACAGATACTTACCAAACCGATAACTAAAGAAAGTGTATTGAAAATAATCAATAGCATTTAAAATTAACGGATATGGGTGATTTGATTTGAAAAAAGTTGTCATTGGCCATTTAAGAGAAGGTATGATCTCTGGTCAGACAGTTTGTAATGATCGAGGCATCATTCTTGTAGTAGAAGGGGCCAGCTTAACTAAGTCTATGATTACACGACTGAAAAGTTTTGATATTGATTGGATTAATATCAAGGATGAAAGCGAGAATGAATTGGTGCAACAGCCCAATACATCTGATGCGACTGTCCAGAAGACTATTTCCGCAGTGAAGAATCTTACAGACGGTATTGTGGATTGCAGAGCAGTGAGTATCAAAAAAAATATTTCTGTTATTGAGGAAATTATATCCTCAGCCTTAGATCTATCTTTTGTACAAAATGCTATAATGACTTGTGCCAAAGATGAGATACTGTATGAACATAGCCTTCGGACAGCTATATTCAGTACCAATATGGGGTTAGCAAAGGGGTATAACGAGTTACATTTAAAAAATCTCGCCATTTGTGCTCTATTGCATGATTGTGGTATGGAACAGAAATTTGAAGAAAATGATTTCGAGCACCCCTTTCTAGGGTTTATAAAATTACGAGATAATTTGGATATTGATATGCTAGTTGCCTTAGTTTGTTTACAGCATCATGAACACTATGACGGTAGTGGTTTTCCTTTTGGTTTCAGCCGAAGCCAAATTGGCGAATTTTCTTCCCTGGTTGCCATAGCCGACTCTTATGATCGTTTATTGATAAAGAATAGTGACCCACGTAAAGCTATGTTCCAAACCATAGAAAAGAAAAATACGTTATTTGATCCTACTATGATAGAACTGTTTGGCTCGACTATTGATTGGTCACGATTTTACAACATTTCACACAGTCTTCCAGATAAACAGGAGATGCACAAACCCGAATAACAGGTATAATATTATAAATATCGGAGATTAAAATATAAGAGAAAACCACCTGTGATAGGAGCAAGTCAAAATAACTATCACAGGTGGTTTTGCCGATATAAAAGATAAAGAAGCTAACAAAATGAGAGCTTTTAATCCAATGTCGAAATTACCAAAATGCTATTCGGGCGAAAGGATGCTGGAAAAGTTAGAGCGGATAGAATAATCCCTATTTCCAGATTGGAAGAATATGCTATAATAATTGTACAGGCTGTTGAGGGACGGTTAGCCACACCCTTTTAGAAAGGGGGGTGGTATAATGATTTCAATGTTTGAGGCAATGTATCTAATGATAGCATTCGCAACACTCGTTGTTTTGATTATAAAAAAGAAATAACCGCCCCTAGCTAAGGTTTGCGGTTATTTCTTAATAACTTCTAATCTGGGCTAACCGTTTCCGGTCAGACAACCTGTAGGGCTGGCGTGTATCGAGCACGTCAGTCCTTTTCTTATATTATACCCATTAAAAAAAATATATGCAACCGTTCAGGACAAATTTCTCCTTTAGTGGTTTATTACTTGTGATTCCTTTGAAATGAATATGAACTATAGGGGAATAATGCTTACCTGTGATTCAAAACTTTCAAGTCAAGAACCGTCTTACAGCGGATAAAATTTTGACAGAAATGGACAATGGAAAGAATGAAATGAAGTAATCCTGGATCTGATACGATCAAAATACAAAAATAGGCAGGAATTAACAATGAAATGAGAGAAAATACCATATTAGTATTTTGATAGCTGTTATATAAGCTAAACGTCAATTGCATGTAGTTGAAATTTAATAATAAAAGGAGATGCCATAATGATAAAAAAACGGTTGTTTTGTATTACTTTTTTACTGGTTACCTTTTTCTCAATGAATTTCGTCTCTAGTCACCAAGTCCTATATCAAATTACTTCACAGCCGCTAACAGCCAAAGATGGATCAGCTATAACAGCAGAGGAAAGAGAGATGATCCGGGCATTAGTACCGTTTACCACAGCAATAACAAATAAAGACGCTAACAAAATGAAAGCGATTAATCCAGGCATGCGGTATCTATCTGATGAACAATTACTCGCGAATTTTGCCTCAGTGAAAAATTATACGGTGCAAGGATTGGAGAATGTGACTTTTGATGGTGAAAGACTAAAAGGAACGGCATTCTATTCTGCGGAAGTAATAAAGCCTGGTTCGTTAGGAACTAATATTGCCCCTTATCAATCGAATATCGAATTCGTGCGTGAGGGAGACACTTGGGTTATAAGCAACTGGGAGCAAATTAAAGGTGATAGTGATGATATGAAATACTTTATAAATATCCTTACTCACTTTGACAAAGCGGAAAAGCGGTACGGTGTAAAAGACCTATCAAAGTGGGATGGACTCTAATTTAACGGTAGGGCTACATTCCTTCCAATTTAAGAAGTACCCCTGAGTCTGAGACTCAGGGGTACTTCTTTCTAACGTTGATTTTATGTGTATTTTTATCTGCAGCTATAAATGATGGTTGATATTCTTACCACAATGAGGACAAAGAGATTCACATTTCTGTTTTTGTATTTCTTCCGAAAAACCAGAAGCCAATATACCAGCAGGCAATGCAAATAAACCGATGCCCAATAACGCCAATAATCCACTTAAAAATTTACCTAAGGGTGTAATCGGGACCGTATCACCATATCCCACCGTTGTTAGTGTAATAATGCCCCACCACATCGTTGCCGGAATGCTCGAAAAGACCTGAGGCTGGGCTTCATGCTCAATGAAATACATGAGACTGGAGGCAACAATCAGCAAGGTAGCACCAAAAACGGTCGTTATAACCAGATATTCTTTCTTTAAGATAATGACATGCCTGATTAATGTATAAGCATTGGAATAACGGCCGATCTTAAAGAGCCTGAATATCCGGGATAATCGAATCGCACGCAGAAAACGCAAATCAAGATCGGTGATCATCGGAAGATAAAAGGGGGCAATGGATAATAAATCGACTAGTGCCATGGGTGTAAGAAGGAATTTGATGCGACCAATCAAGCTGCCCGAGAATTTCTTATTGATATTGCAGCACCAAATTCGTAAAAGGTATTCCATACTAAAACAAGTAACAGAGAAATATTCAAAGTAAGTAAATAGATCACTATATTCGTCGAATAGAGAGTCTACCGTTTCTAATATGACGGCTAAGACATTACAGGAAATTAAAATGAGCATAAAAGTATGAAACACTCTGGCATATCTAAGATTTGTATTATTGGCTTCCAATAGCTGATGCGTTGCTATCTTAATTTGTTGATATGTAGAACTTAATGGCTGGTTGATATCTTTCTTCATATCAAGTGTAGATACGTTCATAGGCTACTCCCTTTAGTTGATACATATAAAATTTTTAGGATAGTTGATTTCACAATAAAACTAATTCTAATTTTATTATCTTATAGCTAAAACAATAAAATCCTTCCAATTTTCTGTTCCAATTTGTAAAATTTGCAGGTTTTCTGTATTTTAATGGTAAATAGATATAAGAGTAAAGTAAGATACAAATTTACTTATACAGGTAGTTGGTAGCAGGAGAAAATACAGAAAAGATAGCTAATCCTTTAAAGGTCAAAATGAGAATGAAGATAGGAATGGGGGAATGAAATGATTGCAATTCAATGTACGAAAAAGCTAATTAATGAATTGAAAATCAATATATCCAAAGATGATTTTTTACCTATTGCCCCTTTGTATTCATGGCACTCTCACCTATTCTTGTGTAACAGGAAGAAATGTGTGATCGTCATGAATAACCTAACTCGATTCAACTTTATTGTAACTGGTCTTAAAAGAGCAGACTTTGCAAAATATGATCAAATTGTTACGAGTGCTATAGCGGAGAATTTATTCGCAGAAGGAGTTTCTAAGGATATAGTAGCAAAATATATGCAGCATTGCAGCCAGGCGATATACCGAACAACTAGTGAGCGGAGCATTATCAGTCAAATGAATGAAATGATAATGTTTGCAGACCATTGCATGAGATTAGATAAATACGATGGCATAGAAACCAACATACAGAATCTTAATCGAAAACTAAATCGTTTTGTTATGTTGAAATTACCGAAATACTATTCGGGCGAAAGGATGTTAGAAGAGTTAGAACGGATAGAATAATACGAGAAGATGTGGGTTATGTGATGCCTCAGCCATCAGAAGCTGATGCCTTTTTCAAGCCTCTTAATATGGCGGGACTGAAGAAGATACTAAATGTGTTCGTAAGAAGTGCCCCTGAGTCTGATACGATCAAACTCAGGGGCATTTATAGAACTGATAAAACTATTACAAAGGTGGGAGTTGAAAATTCTTCTACGAAGCTAGCGAACTCAAACGATTTGGTTATAGCCTCTGCAAGGCATAGGGCAGCGTTGGTGTAACGCTCTTAGGATTGGGACATGTTGAGTATGTTCCAGTCGATTTAAGAGTGAGGCTTTATAAATATTTCTTAAAGCCTTGAACAACTCCTACCTTATATCCAAGGGCTTCATAAAAAGCATGAGCATCCTTGCGCTTGAGTAAGGATACTAACATGATATAGTAGCAATCCCTTTCTTTAGCGCAATTCTCAATATAATTGACCATTTTTAAGCCGAGGCCTTGCCTTCGGCTTTTTTCACTTACAATGACATTTTCAAGGACCATAAACGGCTTGCATTCTCCCACGATATCATTACATACAATCCCCATTACGGAGCCTACGAGACGTTCCTCTTCGTCTTTTACGCCAATCAAGACATAATCTGGATTGTTTATTATTTTTTCAAACTGCTTTTTCATGAGACTCATATTGGTTTTAGTTCCAGTAAGTTCCTCGTAGAGTGAGGCAAGTTGCTCTAAATCTACGGCACTTAAGCATGATATAGTTAGCATCTTAATTTATTCTCCTATACAATCATTCTAATTCAATTATAATGCAAATTTTTTACTTGCATATTGCGTAAACTGGCTAAAAAATTGCAAAAGGTGCTTTAAATGGGGAAGAGTGTGTTTTGCAGGAATTTTGCATTTTTATGGAAAATAATGTGGTAGTGGATACTAGTAATCTTACATTATTCTGGAGGATATCATGAAAACTATATTTCGACAGACACAACTATATAAATTTCTGCAATACTGTGAAGAGTATAAAGCAGAGAAAATCGTATTAGACTGTGGTGCAGGAGGAGACTGCCCACCACTGGCTATGTTTTATGAATATGGATATAAAACTTTTGGAATTGAGATTGATGAAAGACAATTGGACAAAGCAAATACATTTGCAAAAGAAAGGGGAGTTGTTCTCAATATAAAGAAAGGCGATATGCGAAAAATTCCTTTTGAAGATGAATCATTTGGTTGTATCTTCTCATATGGTGCAATTTTTCATATGAAAAAAGGAGATATCTGCAGCGCTATTGATGAAATCAAAAGGGTGTTAAAACCAGGAGGTTTATGTTTTGTTAACTTCCTTTCGGTTAATGACTTTCGGTATAATACAGGCAAGAAAATAGGGGAGGGAGAATATCTCCAGGAAGAAGAAGGAGAGACTGTCATACACACCTACTATCAATTGGATGAAGGGAATCAGCACTTTGAAGATATGGAATTTGTATATAAGGAAAATAGAGTTTTAGAAAGAATATTTAAAGGTCATAAGATTCGCCAGGGATATATTGATTATATAGTCAGGAAAAAACTCATTAAAATATAAAGGAATAAGAATTTTTACGGCCCATTCAACTATTACAAAATATCTACAAAAACCTTTTCTAATAGAAAGTTTGGTATGTCGGAAATTCCGACGATCTGAAACCGATGATAAAGAAATAACTGATATATAGGTGATGGCAATGGATTATTCTGCTATCGCATTTACTCAAATTCATTTGATAGATTGTAAAATGGAGTGCGACAACTAAATAATATGCATTTTTGCAATTTACATAAACAGCAGCCGAGCTTATTCTTGATCGGGTAATTACAAAAAAATATGGGCTCACTAATTGGAAGGAATTTGCTAAATGTAAAAGCTGCGGGCAGTACCTTACTATGATCTCTAATTATATTAGATCTGTTTATAATGATCGTTGTGTTGGAGATAATTCAAGTCAAGAACCGTCCTAGGAAGCTGTGAAGTAAAAAAATTATCAAAGTGGGACGGACTATAAATAAAGATGACTAAGTTGAAGACTATTGCAAAAGTTTAAATGACACTTTTGCAGGAATTTTGTATTTTAATGGTAAATTGAGATTATAGAACTTTGATTTGAAATTGATGTAAATTCATGAATATGATTCTTTGGCTGCCCAGTGTAAAATGTGGTTTTGGTAAGAGCGGTGTGGCTCTTAAGTTTTATATTTACTTGATTTTGGATTTGGAAGCGCGTAAAGTTGAAATGATCAATATTCTTTGGAAGGAGATTTTTTTTTGCAAGATTTTAAATTATATGATTGGAATGAAATTAGAGATAGTTACAAATATGAATCTTTAATTCTAGGTAATGGGGCTAGTATAGCAATAGATAAATGCTTTCGTTATGACTCGTTGTTTAAAAAAGCTGCATTTACTGGACGTGATAAAAAAATATTTGAAGAGATTGATACGGTAGATTTTGAATTAGTATTGAATAAATTAAGACAGACTTCAATTGTTAATAAAATTTTAGCTGTTGGGGATGAAAATAAACCAGAAGATGCCTATAAAAATATACGTCAAAAATTGATTGAAACCGTAAAAACAGCGCATGTTGATTATAGTAAAGCGTGTGTTTATTTGCATTATATTCGCATGTTTATGAGCACTTTTAAGAATATAGTGAGCTTAAATTATGATTTAATTATTTATTGGGCCATGATGGCAAAACATCCTTTTGGTGATAAATTAGAATTTAAAGATTGCTTTCTTAATGGAGAGTTTGATGGTAATTGGGAGCGGTTTTATGATCCTAAGACCCCTGGTAATAAGGTAATTTTAGTTTTTTATCCGCATGGTAATTTGATTTTGGCGACTGATAATGAAGCTAATGAATATAAAATTAAAACTAACTTTGAATCAGATAATCTTTTAGACGCAATATTAAAGAATTGGAATGATAAGAATGGGGTGCCACTGTTTGTTAGTGAAGGGGATTCTAAACAAAAGAAAAAGGCAATCAAAAGAAATTTTTATCTTAGTGTTATTTATGACGAGGTACTTAGGAAGTTGGGAAGCCATCTAGTTATTTATGGATGGTCTATTGAGTGGGATGATCATATAGTTGAACGTATCTTACAAGGGAATAGCCCAATTGAAACAATTGCAATTTCTATGATGCCAGGTGATAATGGAAAATCAATAAGAATCCAGCAAGATAAAATAATTACTAAAATTAAAAATTATAAAAGCGATGTCAAAATTCTATTTTTTAACGCTAAAAGTAAAGGGTGTTGGATTAATTTATAACTGGAAGAATTGCCTTGATAGTTTTGGCGATTTAGTAACGGTGATATTTTTTCTAATTTTATTCTGTAGTGTAGAGGATGGAGCACCATGTCGTTGTGCGTTCAGGATTAGATCAGAGGTTCGTTGATGGTGGCATACGTTTTTTATGCGGCTACCAATATTGCGGATGTGAAATAATATCTTACTCAGAGAGGTGGTAATGCAAAAGGCTGATTGTAAGGCAATGCTTAAGGTAAAGAAAACGTGCGTAGGCTGCTGTTGAGGTTTATTTACTGTATATGAATATAGTGTGGTGGTCGTCCTATGTGACAATTAGCATTGAAAACATATAAAGTTAGGAGTTGTTACAGTATGCACATATCAAAGATTCTAATCGAGGGATTCCGAAATTATAAAAGCACCGAAATACACTTTAATGATGGAATAAATGTAATTATTGGTCATAACAACGCTGGGAAAACTAATCTTCTCAAAGCATTAGCTCTTGTACTTGATATTTCTGGAGTTTCTAAGCGCCTTGATGTAGATGACTTTTATAAGGATATTGATTTGACCTTACTTAAACAAGCGCCACCTTCAATTAAAATTTCCTTATTTATATCTGAGAGTAAGGACGAAAATCTTATGGGAGATGATTTAGTAACTGTTTCTAACTGGATCACTAAGCTAGATAGTCCCTATGAAGCAAGATTAACGTACGAGTTTTTCTTACCTGAAAAAGAAAGAGATTTATATGATAAGGCTCTTAGCGAAGCAATTGATTTTGAAGAGGGATGGAAAATAATCAAACGAGATTTTATTAGAAAATACATTTATAAGATTTGGGGTGGAGATCCAAATTTTCAGAATCAGGCGGAAGGGGAAAATTTGCAGAAATTTGATTTTCAATTTCTCGATGCAATCAGAGACGTTGAACGAGACATGTTCACAGGGAGAAGCACCTTGTTAAAGGATGTACTTCAATTTTTTATGGACTATGAAATAAAAAAAGATTCTGCAAAATCAATTGAACAGCAAACAGAAGAGATAAGGCAGAAACAAAAGCAGTTTGAAGATAAAGCTAAGCCTGTACTTGATGAATTACTAGTAAGAATAAGTGAAGGACAAAGAGAGATATTGGGTTATGCAACAAAAACAGGAGCATCCTTCAATAAGGCAAAACCTGACTTTGAAGGGGACATCACGGAAGTAGAGTTATTATCGGCATTACGCTTAATTATTACACAAGAGACAGGTATAAAAATTCCAGCAACACATAACGGACTTGGTTATAATAATTTAATATATATGTCACTACTGTTGGCAAAAATGCAGGCGAACGCTGATGGAAATTATTATGGAAGTAATTCAAAGGTCTTTCCGATACTTGTTATTGAAGAACCAGAGGCGCATTTGCATCCTTCCATGCAATACAAGTTTTTGAGATTTCTAAAGGAGAATAAGAAAAAGAAGGTAAGACAAGTATTTGTTACCTCACATTCTACTCATATCACCTCTGCTGTTTCGCTTGATGAAATAATATGCCTTCATAGGGGCAGTAATAATAATTTGAATGTAGGCTATCCAGGGAAAGTTTTCGGAGATGATGATCCAGGCAAAACATCAAAAGCTTATGTTGAACGTTTCTTAGATGCGACTAAGTCCAATATGCTTTTCGCTCAAAAGATAATTCTTGTAGAAGGGATTGCAGAGCAAATTCTTATACCAACAATAGCCAGACATGTAGATAAAGATAAACAATTAGAAGATCATCATATTGAAGTTTCAAATGTCGGTGGACGATATTTCGACCATTTCTTAAAACTATTTAATAGCACTCAAAAATACACTATACATAAAAGGGTTGTTTGTATTACTGATAGAGATCCAGAGAGAAAAGAAATTACAGGTAAGAAATTTAAGAAGTGCTATCCGTTTGAATACAATATCGAAAAGAATAAATTTGAGTATTTGGATAATGCTTCAGACAAACTTGCACTTTATGCAGAGCATCCAAACATAAGGTTCTTTAGCCAAGATAAGGATAAGGGTAAGACTTTGGAGTATGAGCTAGCATTATATAATCCAACGTTAAAATTATTGCTAACTGAGTCAATCAGCAATGAAAGTGAGCTTGCTGAATTAATGAAGGCATATGAAGATGGAAAGGGTTTAGAAGATTTCAATTTAAGAGACAGCGAAGAGAACAAGCGAATTAAAGAGAGTATTACATCCACTAACTGTACTTGGGATGGTGATGACAAGAAAAAAGCAATTATCGCAGCCAGATATCTCAATTCTGTTGGCAAAGGAGAAAATGCTTTGGAGCTTTCAGTAAAATTAGAAGAGGATTTTAATTCAGGAGCGCCCAGATTTGTTGTTCCAAATTATTTGAAAGAGGCAATAGAATGGCTGTTTCAATAAGTAATATTACAGCAGAAGATAGAATTAGCAGCATAGAGTGTCATTTTAAAGTATCAGCAGGACCTGGTGCAGGGAAAACTCGTTGGTTAATCAATCATATCAAGCATGTTATAAAAAAATCTATGAGGTTAGGAAATAGCCGAAAAATAGCATGTATTACTTATACTAATGTTGCAGCAGAAACGATTCTTGAGAGATTAGGAACTCAAGTTGAAAGAGTTGAAGTTGCTACCTTTCACAGTTTCTTATATAAACATTTGATAAAGCCATTTGCTTTTTTGATTCCTATGGAATATGAATTGAACATCGAAAAAATGGATGGTCATAATGACGTTCCCGTTTATAAGGGGATGCTATATGAATGGAAACTACAGACTAGTCAGACATATATTACAGATGACAATAAGATAATAAAGGCTCTAAACGATTTAGCTTGGCAATTTGACGCAAATGGTGAAATTATCCTTCGCCCCAAAAAAATATATGCCGGAAGGATTAGCAAAACACTATCTATTAAAAATAATTCATATTTAGAGTATAAAAAAATGTGCTGGAGAAAGGGACTTTTAGACCATGAAGATGTCTTGTTCTTCAGTTATGTTATGAGTACTAAATTTCCAAGGGTATTAGATGTTTTAAGAGCAAAATTCCCTTATTTATTTATTGATGAGTTTCAAGACACAAATCCAATTCAAACTTATATTTTGAAAAAAATTTCTGAAAGAGAAACTATTGTTGGTATTATTGGAGACGTAGCTCAATCAATCTATGAATTTCAAGGAGCGAAACCTGATCATTTCACTAATTTTGTATTACCTGGATTGAATGAATATTCAATATTGGATAACCACAGGTGTACTAATAAAATAGTTTCTGTACTGAACCATATCCGGTCTGATATTACACAGAGTGCGAAAAGAAATATCGAGGGAGTACCACCTAGAGTTTTGATAGGGAGCAAGGTTTGGGCCTTAGATAAATCATGTGAATTAACAGAAGATGCGGTTTGTTCCTTATCAAGAGATAATATTACTTCTAACGTAATGCGAGATAAGGTAAATTATGCTGTTTCAAAGACCAATTTAATCGATGATTTGCGTGAGAATGATAGTAATACTTCTAGGGCGAATATCATCATTGCTTGTATAAAAGCGACTGAGCTTGCGAGACAATTAAGATATAAGGAAGCGTTAAAAGAATTATCAAAAGAGTTGAAAAGGTCAGAAGAGAAAATTGATGTTCCTAAACTTGCATTAAGTATTCTAAAAACGTTGCTATTTCAACATAGTGAGTTTCAAGCTAAGAACTTACTTGAATTCTATACCATTGTATCAGGTATTTTTCCAATTAAAATATCTAGATTTAGAGCAGGAGCAGCCAAAAAATTTTATGAAAACAATGCTTATCATAAAGTTTCTTTATCGGTAAGTATAAAAGAGGACACCAGCCTTCATAGAACAATTCACAAGGCAAAGGGAGCTGAATTTTGTAATGTTATTTTAGTTTTAGATAAAAGGGATAAAGCAGGTGTATTTCTTGAATCAGAAGAGTTAGAATTTATTATTTCACCTAACTTGATTAACGATGAAGAGCATAGAATTAGATATGTTGCAATCAGTAGAGCAAGGGATGCATTATTCATAAATATTCCTAGCATTAGTAATAATAATGAGAATATATTAATTGATAAAGGATTTGAAATAATTAAGCAATACGGAGGCTCATAAGTCTAGCCAAATAAATAGCCATTTTTACTAAGAAAGACCACCATTCCACTATTGTCTCGGGCACGAAATCCATGCGCCTGATCAATTAGCAGAATCGTGGTCTTTTTATTATCTATTGCTAGTCTGTGTGGGGAGCAGGACTGGGCATATCTTCAGCTGTGGCTATCCGGAAAAAAACGCCTTCCTGCCTCCGCTCCACTCATGCCAAGGCCTGCACGGCGCCTATCAACGATTAAAAGTGTCGCTCAGACGCTATCGCGTTTGCTAACGCCAGTAATGTACTCATCCAATAGCCCCCTCTTCATAAAATAAGGGGCTAATTTTTTTCTTTCTTTTTTTGATTATATAAGATTTTCAAGGATATGTTACTTATTGTCTGTAGAACAATAAGTAACATATTGGTAACTTATAGAAGCGGAGGTGGCCACATTGAGTAATATATGTATTAAATTTGGCTCTAATGTACGTAAGTATCGCGAAAGTAAAGGGCTGTCCCAGGAAAAATTGGCTGAACTATGCGAGCTGCATCGCACTTACATAAGTTCGGTGGAGCGAGGAAACAGGAGTATTTCATTAGGGAATATAGAGAAAATTGCTAGAGCACTGGAAGTAGAAATACACAAGCTTTTTATTTTTGAATAATTAATTTGGATTATGAAGGAGAAAATTTAATGGAACAGCATACTCAGGAATCTATTGTAGAAAAACTTTATGAGATTAAAAACATGGGGTGGATAAAGAATAGAAGATTAGGTAATTGCGGTGGTGTTGGCAATACTCTTGAGGACCTTCTTGGTGTTTTAGAAAATAATCTCCAGTTACCAGATCTTGCTCAGTGGGAATTAAAAAGTCAGCGTAGTGGTACAAGCTCCTTAACTACACTATTGCATATGGAACCATTACCAAGAGGGGCACGTATTGTACCTAAAATACTACTTCCTAACTATGGATGGTCCCATGATCTTGCTGGTGATAAATATCCTGCCACGGAGATGAGTTTTAGACAAACAATTAATAGCTTGAATAGAAGTGACAGAGGCTTTAAAGTTGATGTTAACAGACTTGAGCAAAGAATCGAAATCTCCTTCGATTCTTCAGCAGTTACCGAAAGGCATAGTGATTGGCTAAATGAAGTTAATAGAAAAGTAGGATTGGAGGAATTAAACCCAAAACCATATTGGACTTTTGAATCACTTTACAATAAAGTAATTCAAAAACTTCAAAATTGTTTTTATGTACAAGCTCAATCGAAAATAGTTGATGGTGAGGAATACTTTCAATATGAAAAATTTATTATATTGAGGACCATTACAATTGAAAAGTTTATTTCAGCTATTGAACAGGGAATTATTTATGTGGATTTTGATGCTCGCACTGGACATAATCATGGTACCAAGTTTAGGCTTAAACAAAGTGGTAAGCAGAATTTATTCGAAGAAGTTATTATAGTTTAATTAAAAAAGTGCTAATTTCAAATCTTGAAATTAGCACTTTTTTAATATTGTCAAATAAATATCGGGTGATTATTATAATGGATTTTTCTTCGTAAAATGTGGTAGTGGTCTAGTTCAGGATTTTTTGAGCCTTTCCAGGGCAAAGTTATAAAAATCGGTATTTATTTCAGCTCCAATAAAATACCTATTAAATCTTTTAGATACAATCCAAGATGTTCCGGTACCCATAAATGGGTCAAAAACAACCCCATTATCAGGAGATCCACATCTTATAAAATTTTCAACTAGTTTTTCGGGAAACGTCGCAGTATGACTACCAGATAGTGGTTGAGTATTTATATCCCAAACATCACCAGGATTTTTCATTTTACCATTAGCAGCTAGCACTTTTACCGCATCTAAATTAAAAAAATATTTTTTATTAAGAACGAAATGAAAAACATGCTCATAGGTATTGTTGAACCGGTCTTTTACGCTTGCTGGTATTCGATTTGGTTTTCTCCAGATAATATCGTCTCGAAGTATCCACCCGCGGCTTTGCATTTCAATTGCAAATCTTGCTGGTATTAAAAGTAATTGTTTGTTTTGGTATAATTTTCCATCCTGTTTTATTTTTGGTTGAAGGGGTTTTGTTGTAAAGTATTTCTCTTTACGTTCCTTTTGGTAAGATGTTGTATTTCCATCATTATCTAAGTATTTATTCCATGCTCCAGCTCCCGAACCAAAAAAAGTATCTCCAATATTGATAAATAAATTGGCACTTTTCTTAAGATGTGATTTAAAAAGATCAAAATAATCTGCTAAATTTTTTACGAATAACTCCGGTGTAGGTTCACTACCCAATTCATCATCCCCATTATAGACACGTTTGGCCCAGTAGGGAGGTGAGGTTACCAGTAGGTCGATACTTTGTACTGGAATTTCTTTTAGTAGTTCCTTACAGTCGATGTTTTTAACTAAGTCAAATGTCATATAATCACCTTAATTTTTTATTTCTGGTTTCCAAAAGTCTAAAAGATATTCGAACGTTGTTCCCATTGTTATATAGTTTGATGGCCACCCAAAAATCCCTATACCATTGACTATATTTGTTCTGTCCCAGATTATAATATTTCTTAGTTCATACCCAGCCTCTCGCAGTGCATTTATTACTGATACGTGTATAGTGATTCTTTTGTTTTCATACCACATATCAGGAACATTGATAACGCAATGTGCTTTAGGTTTTAGTAGTGGTAGTAAACTTGCAAAAATGTTTTTCATTTCTTCAGTATATTGTTCGATTTCCATTGTACCAAGATCGTTAGGATCTTGACTATATTGTTCAATTTCTAAATACTGATCATTTTTTCTGTTTCTACGGCTTTTATTAGTTCTTTTTCTATTTAGCAAATTAGCATAAGGAGGAGATGTTAATATTAATGAAAGAGAATCATTTTTGATATATTTTACAATTTCTTTAGCATCATCGTTGATGGCCAACTGTTGACATTGATTCAAAAGGTTATTATTGTTACTTACTCTCTCATTACTCAGTGAAATATATTCTTCTTTTAAGTCAAATCCTATTGCATTCCTATTTAAGTCTTGAGCGGCTATTAAAGTACTACCTGATCCGACGAAGGGGTCTAAAATTAGTTCACCTTCATGACTGAATAGTTCAATACATTTTTTTGCTAGTGATATAGGGTAAGTAGCAGGGTGAATTTTCTTATCTCGTATATCCCTTTTTTCATATGTAAATTTCCATACGCCCAGTTGACATTTTATCCATTCTTTAGCAGTCATGCAATTTAAATGCTTATCAGAACAACCGCAAGTTTTTTTGAAACCAATGTTTAAATCGTACTTATTTAGTGAAGGATGATTGTTGAACATTTGCCACCTCAATGCTAGTCATTCTAGTTTTGCTTCTAAGCACTAAAATACATATTACCATTAAAAACTGTTGTCGGGAAGTAATATTTAGTTATATTTAAATAATTAACTAAATATTATTCAAATAAAATCCCGAATTGCTTAAGTCTTCCACTACAGATAGAGTATCCTGTAGTGTACCATTGATCTTGGGGATAAGGTATCTGGAATTTCATCATCAAAAACATACGTCATCACTTCTAGGAGGCTTTTTTTGATTTAAATCATTTTTGAAATTGCTAGAAGAAGATCCAGTTATTACAGTGCTTCGTCCAGTTTTCCCTCTCATCTTGTCTAAAACATGAATACATTGTATAAATCGCGGTAGTCTTTAAGTTGACCAAAGATCCTTGGTATTTTTGATCTGAAAAGCTAATCGCGTTTTTGAATGAGCCGTGAGTAACTGGGGAAATCTACACTCAATTTTACTTGTAAATGTAATTATCTCACATAGCATCTGCAGATCCTCTACAGTGGTAATTAAAAAATTTAAATTGCGATACATAGTTCTAGGTCGATTAGCAGTTGAAATGTGAGTGTTAGGAAATATTTTACTGTTCATATTCAAAAAGTTGATAAACGTCAATGAAATTTTCTGAAGATGAAATAGTATTCTTAAAGGGCGGTTAAATCTCTACGAGTTCTGGTTTGGACGCATGTTCATTTTTGCTGACATTAGAGGTTGTGACTATGGGTTCATTGTCAGAATGTGATATACTCAGGCCTTCGTAATTTCTATAAATGGTAATTACTTGTGAATGGTGACTCTTAACGTTAACATTTTTATCTACTGTAGTTCCCATGTTTCGTAGCTTTTATTGAATTAGTTTGTAAGAGTGGGTGTTTTGTCATCAAGAAAACTTTGAAAAAAGCATCGAAATATGAGATACTTGCTATATGTTTAACATGGTTAACGTAAAACAGCAAGCAAAAAAATATACCAACAACCACAGCTACCTATGGAGGAATAAATTTTGAAAAATTTTGCGTTTGTATCAGATTTTGACGGAACATTAACGGAAAGAGATTTTTATCATATTATTATAGATACCTATCTACAGGAATGGGGAAGACCGTTCTATGAGGATTGGAAAAAGACGAAGAAGATTAATGTTGAGTTTTTAAATAAAATATTGGGATCGATCGGAAGAACCGAGGAAGAGATTTTGGAGGAAATCCACCGTATACCCTTGGATGAGTATGCGATAGATTTTATTCATAGGGTACAAAAGGCAGGCGGGGCGTTTTATATCTTAAGTGCTGGGACGACCTATTATATTGATCGATTACTTGCGCATCGTGGGATTGAAGGTGTGACGGTTATTTCTATGAGCGGAGTGTACAAAGATGGAGGCATTGAAGTGACTCCGGATAAGAAGAGTCCTTATTTTTCTGAGATTTTTGGTATTAATAAAGCCAAAGTTGTGGAAGAGTTGAAAAAGGAATTTGAGACGGTGTTTTTCGCTGGAGATAGTGAACCAGATTTAGGAGCAGCCAAGGCAGCTGACATCGCTTTTGCCAAGAAGGATTTAAAGGAATTGCTCAGTAAGGAGCAGGAAGAATTTGTCCCTTTTGAAAGGTTTAGAGAAATTGAAAAGTATCTGGAGGATAGAGGGTGGCTTCTATAACCAACAAAAGGAGCATGCAATGAGGAGATATTATTGTTATAATAACAGTAATATCAAATGAACAGTCTCTCATGTTAAAGACAGTGAGGAGAAAATAAATGCGAAAAATATTCTTCAAAATTATAAAAGCCATGCTGATCGTCATGATAATGACCCATTATGGTACAACTCTGTCTACTGTATCAGCACAGGCTGTTCGTGGTAACCCTTCAGCACCCATTACTATTGTTGAATATGTTGATTTTCAATGCTCCGATTGTGCCCAGGTAAAAAAGCTAGTCGATCAAGTCTTGACGAGGTATGACGGCAAAGTCCAGTTAACGTTAAAACACTATCCCCATGAAACTCACCCCTTGGCGATGCCTGCGGCACAAGTCTTTGAGGCTCTCCATCGCCAAGATACAGAAAAAGCCTGGGAATTTTATGATTTGGTCATGGCTGAACAGTCAGTTTTAAAGAATGGCAGCAGCGGATTGCAGTATTTGGTGGACAAACTTAATCTATCGCAGCCCCAGAAGGATCAGTTGAATCGGGATATGGCCGATCCTGCGATTGAACAAGCTATCAAAAGCAATATTGACGAGGAAAATAATCTAGGCTTTCATAAAACTCCTCTCTTTTTCATCAATGGAATTCATCTCACGAATGCTGCTTCATTGGCTGATTTTTCTCAGGTAATCGATCCCTTATTATAATTCGAGCTATGGAATAGAGGAGGTAACCTTGTTTTGAAAAAGGGCATTTTTTATTGTGCATTGTTTCTAGCATTATGGATACCTGTCACGGTATTCGCTTGTGATTGTGATCCTGACGCCAGCCCGTGGTACAAGCACCTCCCAACCCAATCTCTTGGATATATCGCACAAGAATTTGACAAAATGGCACCTGGCACAGGCATGAACTGGAATGGCAATGCTGATGAATGGTTTTCTAATGCTGCTCAATTTAACTGGGTAGAAAAGACAGCTCCTAAAGATGCTCAGGTAGGAGCGATGATTTTATGGAAAAATGCCAATCAGGAGGTATTCGTCGGTATTGTCCGCCAAATTACTGCAGACCATATCGTCTATGAATCACCCAATGAAAATGGTACTTTCGTACAGTCTTCCATTGATTTTGATGCTCTTGCCAATCAAATGCATTTAATTGGTTACATCTACCCTTTAAAAGTGGATAGAAGCAAACAGGCCCGCCTTATTCTAAAATGATCGGTCCATTTATTATATATTTCCAAATTTAAAAAGATAAAAGGGATCTTCGAGCCAATGTGGCGCGAAAATCCCTTTTATCTGCGTTTGACCTGCTACTTATTTGTAGCAGGTTTTTTTAATTCAAATTCTTTTACCATATCTATTTCTTTTAATGTGTTGTAGTAAGTTGTCCATTTCATTGTCATTACAAGTTGCGATTATGGTTATCTATTTATTCCTTGCTGAATTATTAGAGCGACCAACAAGAAAATCCAAAGAGACATTAAAATGGTCGGCTAAAGCAATGAGAACATCAAAGCTAGGCTTAGCGTCACCTTTTTCATACAAAAATATTATTCGACGTTTGACGCCTGCAATAACAGCTAAATCTTCCGCTTTTAAATTATTCGTTTTTCTTAATTGGTTTAAACGTTCACCAAAAGAAGACATAAAATCACATCATTTCATAAGAATGTATTGACTGTGCATTTTAATTGCACTATAATAAGAATGTCAGTGCAATTAAAATGCACAACAAAAGGAATGCATATCAAAATTTCAAGACAGAAAGGAGTGATTCTCTATACTCATTTATCCACAAGTAAACTAATAAATAAGTAAGTAATCATCTCTCGACTGACAAGCAATATGCTATCAGTTGTTATGTACCTTGTTTGCGTTGGCGCGCTTGCAAGAGTAAAAGTGCCATATTTCCATAATAAAGCAATTTTATTATACCGCATTTGTTAATAAACGTAAATCTATCTAGAACGAAGAATGATAAACAATAAAAAGCCTTTATTATATTAATAGTTAATTTGCTAAGTAGATTAAAAATAGCTGTTGATATGCAAATCTAAGTGCCTTTTATGACCTGTTTAGGAAGACCAATTAATATAGGAAATGAAAGAAAAGAGAGAGCAATATAACTTATAATCAAATTTTTTGTTTAAGATGACTGGAGGATAGAAAGCCAAAATGATCATTCACAAGTCATTTATCGAACTCCATGTGAAGTCCAAGAGTAAAACCGAAATCATCGAAACTCTGGCTCAGAAAGCAAAGGAGCTGGGGCGGATCAGTGATGTTACAGGCTATCTGCAAGCTGTCTTTGCCTTAGATGAATCTTTTCCTACGGCCTTTGGCTATGGGATTGCCATTCCCTATGGTAAAAGCCGTCATGTGGTGTCTGCCTTTATTGCCTTTGCCCGCAGTGATGATGCTTTTCAATGGGATAATCGCGTCGATCATGAAGCCAGACTTATTTTTCTCATTGGAATGCCGGAGGGGCAGGACGAAGATTTAGACTTTAAACTGTTAACGCATTTAAGCGGGGGACTGACGAATGAGTTGTATCGAAAGAGGCTTTTGCAGGCTGCGGATGCAGCGGAAGTTTTGCACATATTTAAAGACATGGGATTTTAGGTATTGAATTTCATTGACCTTGAGTAAAGAAGTTTAGGAGGAACGTATGATGAAACAAGAAGCAACGGCCTCATTTTTAGAGGTGCCCCAAAGGCATTTTGCCTATCTGCAATCGGTTACCATTGGTTCAGTTCCTGTACTCTTATATTTGATACTGGCAGCACTTATTTATATTGCATCTTTGCATGGCAAACTACCAGCGGATATGATTGGCGGTATCGCCATTATGATGATTATGGGTATGGTACTGGGGGAGATTGGTCTTAACCTGCCTATCTTAAAAGACATTGGTGGGCCAGCCATTTTATTGATTTTTGTACCGTCGATTATGGTGTTTTATCATTTACTGAATGTGGATTCCATGAAGGCCATTACGGCTTTTATGAAAGGTTCCAATTTCTTATATTTCTATATTGCCTGCCTGATAACCGGCAGTATCTTAGGGATGCTGCGGGTGGTGTTGATTCAAGGTTTTCTGCGCATGTTTATTCCCATCCTGGTTGGCTCTATCGGCAGTATTGTGGTAGGGACGGGGGTAGGGATGATCACAGGGCTGGGGGCACATCATTCCTTCTTCTATGTTGTGATTCCCATTATCTCCGGTGGATTGGGGGAAGGAATTCTGCCCTTGTCCATGGCCTATTCGGAAATCCTGAATCAGCCCTATGAAAGCTTCATTCCTCATTTGGTGCCAGCCGCTATGCTGGGGAATGTGATTGCCATTATGATGGCAGGGGGACTGCGGACCTTGGGAGACAAGAAACCCCATCTAACAGGGAACGGTGTATTAGTCCGCACGGGGGATGACGCGCGGATGAAGGCGGCTCAGAATATTGATAAGCCGGTGAATTTTTCTCTTATGGGAGCGGGATTGTTACTGGCCTGCTGCTTCTATATCTGGGGGCAGCTAGCCAGCAAGTTTATTCCCATTCCTGCGCCGATTATCATGATCTTTTCTGCTGCTTTAGTGAAGGCGCTCGGTATCATGCCAGCCAAAATGGAACAAGGGGCTTATCATATGTATAAGTTTGTGGCGGCGAATTTAACCTGGGCGTTATTGATTGGCGTGGGGGCGTTATACACACCCTGGCAGGATGTCATTGCTGCCATTAGTCCGGCCTATATTGCCACCGTTGCTGCTTCCGTCATTGCCATGATTGCATCCGGCTTTTTTGTAGGGAAAGTAATGAATATGTATCCTGTGGAAGCGGCTCTGGTGACGGCCTGCCATAGCGGTTTAGGCGGTACGGGGGATGTAGCCATTCTGTCTGCGGCCAGTCGGATTGAGCTTATGCCGTTTGCCCAGATTTCCACACGCTTAGGCGGAGCCTGCATGGTGGTAATGGCCGCTGTTTTACTGCGGTTGTCTCTGTAAGGAGTATGTGAAGAGAATAGGGAGAGTGATGATGTGAGGGACGGAGAAAAGGTTGTGGGAGTGCGAAAAGTACGTAAGATCGGACAGGCAGGTACCTTGGAGTCCAGTGATGTGATGATTACCGTAGCACCGGGAGGAGAAGGCAGTGGTGTTTTTATTAATCTCACCAGTATTGTGAAGGCCCAGTATGGGGAAGCCATTCGCTGTACCTTATTGGCGGTGGCAGCGGAGCAGAATATTTCTGATCTTGTAATTACCGTTGTTGACCGGGGCGCCCTGGATTGTACTCTGCGGGCCCGGTTACTCACGGCGTTAAGTAGGGCCGGTGCTTTGCAAAAGGCAGAGGTGATATAGATGCGATTACGCAGAACTATGCTGTTTATTCCCGGCAACAATCCGGGTATGCTGCAAAACGGGGGACTATTTGGTGCCGATTCCGTGATTCTCGATTTAGAAGATGCGGTGGCTCCCCAGGAAAAAGATGCTGCCAGGTGGTTAGTCGCGGAAGCTTTAAAAAATGTAGCGTATGGCAGCAGTGAGAAAGTAGTGCGGATCAATCCTTTAGACACCTTCGGTGTGCAGGACATGCAAGCCATTGTTCCTTGTCAGCCCGATGTTCTGTTAGTGCCGAAGGTAGAGAGTGTGGAGGACATCGAAGCCGTGACCGCTTTGACAGCACAGGCAGAGAGGGCAGGGCAGACACCCGTTCAGCTCATTGCTCTCCTGGAGACATCGCTGGGTATTGCTCAGGCTCACCAGATCGCCCAAAGGAAGGGACGACTGGTGGCCTTGGCCCTTGGCGCAGAAGACTATACGGCAGGTCTTGGAGCAACACGGACGAAAGAGGGACGGGAGATCTTTACCGCCCGTTCCCTGGTTATCAATGCCGCTGCCGCTGCGGGGATTCAGTCACTGGATACTCCCTTTACGGATGCCAATGATGAAGGCGGTTTGTATCAGGATACGCTGACAGGAAAAGAGCTGGGCTTTAAGGGCAAGCTAGCGATCAATCCCCGTCAGTTGGATGTGATCCACAGCGTATACAATCCCACCCTGGCAACTATTGAATGGGCCGGGGAGGTGGTGCAGGCGATTCGTAAAGCCGCAGCGGAAGGTTCCGGCGTTGCCTCCCTGCATGGCAAAATGGTGGATGCTCCTATTGTGGCAAGAGCCGAGCAAATCTTAGAGCTGGCGAAGCGGTTAGGGATGAAGGGAGTCGTATGAAAAACAGTATCGGACGTGAGCTTCCCGAATATATCGAGGGCTATGGTCAGCCCATCCCCTATCAAGGAGCCTTCACCATGCAGCCGACGATGAAACGGCAGGCTCCCAAGGTAAAATGGGTACATCCTTCCCGGCAAAAGCTATTTGATAATCTGGCATTGGTCTTCAAGCAGATTCCCATTACCGATGGGATGACCCTATCTTTCCATCATCATTTTCGCAATGGGGATGGTGTCGTCAATCAGGTACTGGCTATCGCCGAGGCTTTCGGTATTAAGGATTTAAAGGTGGCACTGAGTTCTGTATTTCCCGTGCATGAAGCGTTGGTGAAGTATATGAAACGTGGTGTCGTGACTTCTTTAGATACCAACTATCTGTCAGGTCCTGTTGCCAAGGCCATATCCAATGGGGTATTAGCAGCTCCCGTGGTATTGAGAACCCACGGCGGTCGGGCACGAGCCATTGAATGCGGGCAGCTGCATATTGATGTGGCTTTTATTGCTGCGTCTGCTGCTGATGAATATGGGAATCTCAATGGGGTGCAGGGACCTGCGGCCTGCGGTTCGTTAGGCTATGCCTTTCCCGATGCAGAATATGCCGATCATGTGGTAGCAGTCACCGATTATCTGGTGGAATATCCCTTAGCGCCCATCTCCATTCCCCAGTATCGGGTAGACTATGTGGTGAAGGTAGCTTGCGCCGGCGATCCGAAAGGGATTGTTTCTGGTACGACGAAGATTACCAAGGACCCAGTGGGGCTAGCGATTGCCGCTATGGCAGCCAAGGTCATTGAGGCCACGGGCTTACTGAAAGAAGGTTTTTCCTTTCAGACGGGGGCTGGGGGTGTATCCCTGGCGGTGGCTCATTTTATCCGGCAGAGGATGGAAGAAAACCATATTATAGGCAGCTTTGCTCTGGGTGGGATTACGGGCTATATGGTGGATATGCTGGAGAAAGGCTTCTTCCAAAAGCTCATTGACGTACAAGGCTTTGACCTGGAAGCCATTCGCTCCATCCAAAGCAATCCTAACCACCTGGAAGTGGGGGCCAGCTTTTATGCCAATCCTTTTACGGCAGGGTGCGCCGTTAACAAGCTGGATGTGGTCGTGCTGGGGGCTACTGAGATCGACACGGACTTTCATGTGAATGTGGTTACCGGATCGGATGGGGTGATCATGGGTGGTTCCGGGGGGCATGCAGACGCTGCTGCCGGTGCCAAGGTGACGATTGTCGTTGCCAATCTGCTGCGGGGACGTTTGCCTATTATCGTGGATAAGGTGCTGACGGTCACGACTCCCGGAGAAACAGTGGATGTATTGGTCACGGAACGCGGTGTGGCTGTTAATCCCCGTCGTACGGATTTACAGGCGCAATTTTTAGCCGCTGGTCTGCCCGTCAAAGAGATTCAGGAATTGAAAGCCCTGGCCGAGAAGATTGCGGGTGTGCCTCAGAAGATAAAGACGAAAGACCGGGTTGTCGCCGTGGTAGAATACCGGGACGGCAGTGTGATCGATGTGGTACGGCAGGTGAAAAAATAAAAGACGATTCATATGTTGTATGTAAAAAACAACTGATTTTCATGAGTGATAAAAAATGTACATGTTGTGACTGACACCGTTTCTCGTACGGTGTCAGTTTTGTTTTAGTTTGCATAATGCAGAGAAAGCTTTATTAGAGTAAGAGGATAAAACCGGCTATTTGGAGAAAAGAGTAAAAGAGTATGTGAAAAGAAGATAGAAATGAGGCGACATTTTGAAAATAGAGATGGATCACTTAATGACAGAGCAAAGAAACCCTAACACGGCAAAGATTGATCAGGTGAGCACCCAGGAGATGCTCACCTTGATCAATGCCGAGGATCGGCTTGTGGCAGAGGTTGTGGCACAGGAGATCCCGCATATCACCCTTGCTGTTGAGCGGATTGTGGAAGCTTTGGGCCGGGGAGGGCGGCTGGTGTACATCGGAGCAGGAACCAGTGGTCGGCTGGGTGTGCTGGATGCTTCTGAATGTCCGCCAACTTTTGGTGTGGATGCCAATCTGGTGATTGGTCTGATTGCCGGCGGCGATGGTGCCTTGCGAAAATCCATCGAAGGTGCGGAGGATCAGGAGGAGGAAGCGGTCAGGCAGTTGCAGGAAATCGATTTTTCCGCGGAGGATGTCCTCGTGGGGATTGCTGCTAGCGGTAGGACTCCCTATGTCATAGGCGGACTTCGGTATGGGAAGGAGCTTGGGGCAGCTACGGCGGCAATCAGCTGCTCACCGAACTCCGTCATTGGCAGTATTGCAGACATTCCGATTACGCTGGTGGTGGGACCGGAAGTCATATCCGGCTCGACCCGCATGAAAGCCGGAACGGCGCAAAAGATGGTGCTGAATATGCTGACGACGGCTGCGATGATCAAGCTGGGGAAAGTCTATGGCAATTTGATGGTGGATGTGAGTCCCAGCAATCAAAAGCTCATGGAGCGAGCCAAACGGATCGTCGCCCAGGCTGCGGGGATTACTCTGGAGGAGGCCCATAGCCTACTAAAAGAGGCCAATTATAATCCCAAGCTGGCAATCGTTATGAGTAAAGGAGCTTATACGGTGGAAGAGGCCAAGGAACGGCTGGAAAAGGCACAGGGATTCATTAGCCAAGCATTATTATAAATTTGAGAATAGAGAGGTGAATCATGTCAAAGGAAAGAAAGCTGGCGGAGGAAATTCTGCGTGTTGTTGGCAGGGAGAATGTGGCGGGTTCCACATTTTGTATGACCCGGTTAAGGCTGATAGTAGCAGAGCCGCAAAGCGTCGATATTGCCAAGCTCAAAAGTATACCGGGGGTTATGGGCGTGCTGGAACAAGCTGGCCAATTGCAAATTATCCTTGGACCGGGAGTCGTAAATAAAGTGGCGGCAGAGTTCAGCAGTCTGACTAACTTGGCGATGGGAGAAGTTCAAGATACGAAAGCCCCGGACGGAGAGCCAAAACGCACTCCGGTGAAAGTATTCCTGCGGAAATTATCGAATATTTTTGTGCCGTTAATTCCCGCCATTGTTGGTTCAGGCATGGTTGCCGGCATTACCAATGTGGCGATTCGTTCGGGAGCGGACCCACAGGGGACGTTTATTGCCATACTTAACGTCATTGGCTGGGGGATCTTCTCCTATTTAGGAATTTTTGTCGGCATCAATGCTGCCAAGGAATTTGGCGGAACGCCAGCGATGGGAGGCTTGGCCGGTGTTTTGCTGATGAATCCTGGGATTGCGGCTATCCAAATCAATGGACTGGCATTGGTGCCCGGACGGGGCGGTCTTATTGGCGTACTGCTGGTCGCCTGGTTTATGAGTATGCTGGAAAAAAGAGTGCGTAAGTTTGTTCCCAATGTGATTGATATCATCATCACGCCGGCTGTCACCTTGCTGATTACAGGCTTTGTTGCTTACTACCTGTTGCAGCCGCTGGGGGGCTATGTATCGGACGGTATTGTGGAATTCTTTCGCAGTATGCTGCATATCGGCGGTGCCTTTGCCGGCTTTCTTCTGGCGGGAACCTTCCTGCCCATCGTTATGACCGGACTGCATCAAGGATTATTGCCGGTTCACATGGAATTTTTAAATACCTTAAAAGAAAATCCTCTCTTTCCCATCTTAGCCATGGCAGGTGGTGGCCAAGTGGGCGCTGCCTTTGCCGTTTATTGTAAAACGAAAAACAAAAAGCTCAAAGAAGTGGTTAAAGGCGCATTGCCGGTAGGTCTTTTAGGGATCGGAGAACCACTCATCTTTGGTGTTACGCTGCCTTTGGGACGTCCTTTTATTACCGCCTGTATCGGAGCGGGCTTTGGTGGTGCCTTTCAGGCATTCATGCAGGTTAAGTCCGTTGCTTTAGGGGTTTCTGGACTGCCTCTGGTATTTTTGATCAAGGATGGCAGCGTGATGCATTATTTGGGCGGTCTGTTTGTTGCCTATGCCGCTGGTTTTGTGATTACTTGGTTTGCCGGTTTTGAAGATCCCAAGGAGGAAGAATGGCAATCAGGGGAGGGGATTGACGAATGACAATGGAAAAAGGAATTTCGGTTTATGTTGGCCTGGGTTACACCGAAGCAGCCATTCGGGAATATCTGCTGTGTGCCCATCAGTATGGTTATTCCCGTATATTTACTTCGCTTCATATTCCAGAGGCTGACCACCAGAAGGTTTTACAGGAATTTACCCTGATGGCCGAGTATGCAAAACAGTTGGGATTTTTCATAACGGCGGATATTTCGCCTGCTTCTTATGAGGCGTTAGGCATAGCACCGGGCAATATCGATGCGCTTATGAAACTTGGTATTGATACACTGCGTCTTGACTTTGGTTTTAATTTTCAGGAAACCACGGAGATGATGAAAAATAATAGTCTGGCGATTGAGCTGAATGCCAGTACTGTTGACGAAACAACACTTTGCACGATTTTGCAGGAGGGAATTGATCCTGCCCGGTTACGGGCCTGTCACAATTTTTATCCCCGGCCGGAAACGGGATTATCCTATGAACTTTTTGCCGAGAAGTCGAAGGTCTTCCGGAAGTATGGCATACCGGTAGCGGCGTTTCTGGCTTCTCAGCACAAGCCTCGGGGGCCCATGTATTTAGGTGTTCCCACCCTGGAGCAGCACCGTTATTTGCATCCCGTTACTGCTGCCAAACATTTTCTGGCCAGTCAGCTGGTAGATGCCATTCTGTTCGGTGACCCTTTTGTTTCTCTGAAAGAGTTGTCAGGGGTAGCTTCCTTGGATGAGCAGACGATTGAACTTACGGTGGAAGTAAAACCTGGCATCAGTAGTCTGGAAGGAGACATCTTGTTCGCCCGCCATACGAATCGCAATGATCCGGGGGAACATGTGATTCGTTCCCAGGAGGCTCGCGGCTTGTGCTGCGGTCCCATTAGCAAACGGCAGCCCCTGCCCAGGCCTTGTGGTGCGGTCACCATCGACAATGTAGATTATCTCCGGTATATGGGGGAATTGCAGGTGGTATGCCATGAATTGCCGCTGGATGCAAGATCCAATGTGGTGGCGCAAGTCATCCAGGAAGAATTGTTTCTGCTGGATTATATTCAGCCCGGTTCTTCCTTTTGCTTTAAGGAAGCATGAAAGACAGTCAAAATTAGACAAGAAACCAGCTATAGATGATGATAGCTGGTTTCTTTTATGCTAGCTTTTAGTGAAAAGGTCTGACAACCGCTTTATTTTTTCAATCCGGCAATGAAGATTCGATGCAGTCCGCGTAAAATCTGCTGCGTCCCAAAGCCTTGATCGCGGATATGATAGTCAATGTTGTGCAGGGCTGCCAATAATGCTTCGACGGTATACAACACATCCAAATCAGCAGTTTCGCCTCGCTGCCCAGCCTCCTGCAGCAATTCCCGGCAGGTATGGCGCATCCATTGATAGAGCGGCGACTGCAGGGGCCGATAGCCTGCGATTACCCGGCTGACACTGCATAGCCAGGAAGACCTGGTCTCTACAAACATCACAAATTTGATGATGACTTGATAGAGTTGGTCTAAAAAAGGTGCCTCAGCAGATTGGGCAAGATCGATTTTTACTTCATCGAATAGGGGTTGACACTCTTCTAAGACGATCTCCATACAAATATCGCCTTTTTCCGTATAGCGGCGGTATAGGCTTGCTTGACCGACTTCAGCCATTTTGGCAATCTGATGCATATTTACGTTCTCAACACCCTGTTCGATAAAGAGGGTTCGTGCTGATTCCAGGATGCGCCGCCGGATTGCCTCGTCCCTGGAAAGCTGGGCAGTGCCAAGTGTTTGATTCATGTTACCTTCTCCTTGCAATGAAGATTTATATATTTTTTATTGACAACCGGACAACTTGTCCGGTATAATTCCAATAAGGACAACTTGTCCCCATGTCGGAATTATATCATAATTCTGTATATGAAAGCAATTTACTACAATAAAAATTTTAAGTAGATCGATAAGAGGAATTGAGGTAACGAATATGGAAGAACAGGAAAAGGTAAAAACAGGACTTGCATCGGCGATTGGTGCCTATATTCTTTGGGGGATATTGCCGATCTATTGGAAATTAGTTGGTGATGTGCCGGCCCAGGAGGTTATCGCGCATCGCATCGTTTGGTCGCTGCTCTTTATGCTGGCAGTGGTGGTGATGATGAATCATAAACCGCAATTATATGCGGAAATAAGGCAGCTGCTTGCTGCTCCTGCCAGATGGCTGGCATTGGTCATGGGCACGGTCTTTATTACGGTCAATTGGTCCCTGTTTGTATGGGCAGTTAATGATGGCCGGGTGATTGAGACCAGCTTAGGCTATTATATTAGTCCCTTGGTTAGTATCTTGCTTGGCATTCTCTTTTTCCGGGAAAGACTGTCTTTGGGGCAGAACATTGCTGTTATCCTGGCCGCCAGCGGGGTTTTCTACATGACAATGAACTTTGGCAGTGTACCCTGGGTTGCAATTGGCCTGGCACTTTCTTTTGGCTTATATGGCTTATGCAAAAAAAGAGCCGGTCTATCGCCGATTACTAGTATTACCCTGGAGACGCTTATCGTAGCCCCCGTTGCTTTGCTGTATCTTTGCTATTTGGAGATGCAGGGAATCGGCAGTTTTGCAAGCTTGTCCCTTACTTCTCTATTTTTGGTCGGAGGCGGTATCGTGACACCCATCCCATTATTATTGTTTGCGAATGGTGCCAACCGGCTGTCGCTGACCATGCTGGGATTTGTCCAATATGTAGCGCCTACGATTTCCCTGCTGTTAGGAATTTTCTTGTACCATGAGGCCTTTACGACCGTTCATGCTGTATCCTTTGGCTTCATTTGGGCCGCCTTGCTGGCGTTTTCTTGCGCTGACACCAAACTCTTTCTCAGAAGTGAAATCTTATTACAGAAGTTTAATATGCTGTTGAAAGAATATATATAAATAATCTTCCTTACTAAAATCAGGATGAAAGGAGCGATTCAGGGAAAAACTGCGAATTACCAGAGAGTGAATACAATAAGTGGAGATGATGAAATGTACTGGAAATCGGCAGGTGCGGCTCATACTGAGAAAACCGTAGAACTGGCATTGTTGAAAGCGCAAGAATATGGCATACAGTCCATTGTCGTAGCTTCTGTAACCGGCAAAACGGCCGAATTATTTGCGGGAAAAGCTGAGAATATAGTGTGTGTAACTCATGTGAATGGTTTTAGGGAGCCGGGGAAAAATGAGCTTCCTCTTCCCCAGCGTGAGAAACTCGTTGAACAAGGGGTAAAAGTACTGACGACCAATCATGTATTATCTGGGGCAGAGCGGGGCATCAGCAAAAGATTCAGCGGAGTATATCCTGTAGAAATTATGGCAAATACCCTAAGGATGTTCGGCCAGGGAGTTAAAGTTGCTGTAGAGGTTGCTGTTATGGCTCTTGATGCAGGACTCATTCCCTATGGTGAAGAGATTATTGCAGTCGGTGGTACGGGCACAGGGGTTGATACCGCAGTGGTGATACGCCCGGATTATTCGGCGAATATACTCAATACCTATATTGCTGAAATTATTTGTAAACCGTAAGATGGATTCTCTGCAAATTTAAAAAAGAATCATGTACTTACTGGCAAAGGGGCTGTGAAGAAGCGAATGCTTTCACACAGCCTTTTTGCTATATTGAGAAATCCACCAAGACAATTGTCATAATTTAGTCATAGTTTTATTCTATACTGACATAGGTAGAAAATAGAGACTGATATTATTTTTGACGAGGTGGTTTCATGATAAAAAAAGTTACGATACTATTTGCTTTACTGACATCCCTTACAGTCCCTGCATTGGCAGCATCTCCGCTGGATCGGGAAATACAAAACGATTTAAAAAAGTTTGACGGCCGGGTCGGAGTCTTTGCCAAAAATCTGAATACTGGCCGGACGTTTTCGTTTAACTCCGACGACATATTTCCTACGGCTTCCACCAGTAAATTAGTGGTGGCTTTAGCCACTTATAAGTACTTGTATCCTCAGGCCGGACCAGCTAAGGCCGACCAGTATGATCAGCAAGTAGAGCTGATGATGACGGTTAGTGATAACAACTCATTTGACGAGTTGCTGGATGAGATGGATAGCAATCATAAGGATGTGCTTCCTAAAGTTGTCAAAAACCTTCAATTGCGTAAGACTCAAATACATAGTGAAGATGCTTTTCAGAAATATCAGTATCATAGTGTGACGACACCTTACGAAATGGGGAAAGTATTCGAGAAAATCTATACGAATCAGTATCTCAATAAAAGCAAAAGCGAGCAGCTGAAATACGAACTGGCTAATACGATTTATAATGACGAGATCCCGCGCTATATGCAGACTCCTGTTTTTCATAAGGTGGGTGAACTGGATGCCATTCTTTGCGATGTGGGGGTAATCCAGGATGGACATGATCCGATCCTGATCAGCTTTTTCACATCAACTGCGGATCATACCTATTCCAGCAATTTTATTGCCGGTGAATCAGCGAAGCTTTATAATGCTCTGCGGAGAAAATAGAATAAGAGGAAGAAACGCGGTAAAGGAGGACTGTGCTGAAACAAATGTTTCAGCACAGCCCTCCTTTACTAGAACAATATCTTTATCCATTGTACTTTATCACAGGGATTTCAATCTCGTGCTACTCTAATGCGTCATGTTGCAGGTCAGCAGCCGAGAAGGTCTCCACACCTACGGTACAATTCATTTCTGCCGTATTACTTTTCGCCGCCTCAGCGGAAAGAAAGTTATTATTTAACTCGGTTTTACCATGAATATTTTTACCATTCCATTGATGATACACTTTTTCATTAGCCAAATAATGACCTCCTTTATTCTTCGAATAACAGTAGTTTTCCCCAATTTAGAGGTAAAAATCACTGGAAATGTTTAAATAAATTATAAGGATTTTTTGCATAGAATGCAGGAGATCGTTTTAACCTATGATGATGAATTGTAAAAAATGTTTAGTAAGAAGTAACTTCATGCGCAGTATAGGGAACAAGCTTACGGCAAAAAATAATTAGATTACAATGCAAAAAATGCAGGGACGGGAAAGGAGTAACGCTTCGTTGTAGTGAAAAGGATAAGATAGAAATATACCGATAATAAGGGGGGACGTGTATGCCAAGTTTAAAGAATCCTATAGCTCCTCAGGAATTGCTGGTAGCGGCAGCAGCGTTAAAGGCTGGTATTTTTGATGCTTTACGGGAAAAACCTATGACTCTGGAGGTTTTGGTCAGTGCTCTGGCAATGGATCACCGCGCTCTTTGGACGGTAATGGAAGCGCTCATTTCCTTAGGGTATGTACAACGGGTTGGGGAAACCCTAACGTTATCGCCAGAAGCGAATGCGTTATTTTTTGACGAAGACAACGAAAATTATCTTGGTTATTCTCTGGTTCATACCTTTAATGTCATTAAGTCCTGGACTCATCTGCCGGAAATTCTCAAGACGGGCCAACCTCCGGAACGTAAGCGTGATCAGCAGGATATTAAGGGTTTTATGAGCGCCATGAAGCAAGGGGCAAATTTAATCGTAGGTCAGTTGGTTACGATCTCTTTCCAGGGTTTACCTCAGCAACCCAAGGTTCTTGATTTGGGCGGTGGCCCCTTGAATTACGCCAGGCCATTTGCCGCGGCAGGGGCAGAAGTTACGGTTCAGGATATACCAGAAGTTTGTGCTGTTATGGAGCCCACACTGCTGCCTGGAGAGAAGATCAAGTTTGTGCCGGGGGATTTTACCGTAGAAGTTTTTTCAGGACAATTTGATTTGGTCTTCCTAGGAAATATTTCTCATATTTATGGGGAAGAAGAGAATCTTCTTTTGTTCCAAAGAGTGCATCATTCCCTGCGGAGCGGCGGACGTATCGTCATTCTGGATTTTGTAAGGGGCATCAGTCCAAGAGCTGATCTCTTTGCCGTGAATATGCTGGCAAACACCAAAACTGGCGGTACTTGGACTCTGGAGCAATATACCAATTGGCTGAACACAGCGGGCTTTGATCAGGTTAAAATGCACGATATAGATGGCAGACAAATCATCACCGCCACAAGTCTGCCCAACAAATAATAAATAGAATATGCTTCTGTTCGCTCATACTTCGGTTGAGCGATTTTTTTTATAAATATACAAATTTAGAGAGCGTGATTGGGAAAAGTATAGTGGGTTTGCGTATTTTTATCATGAGTACAGATGAATAAGGATTAAACGATTCATTGACAAGAACGTCAATGTAAGTTAAAATCAATTCGAGACTTATCGAATCTTAATAGGATTGAAATAAGCTGTAATAATCGCGAACTTAATTTTTAACAATACGTTTCGATGTTTGTAAAAGTATTAAATTATAGGTAAGGAGAGCAAAAACAATGAAATCTTTATTTGATGAAACTCGTCTCGGAAGCATCCACTTAAAAAATAGACTGATTCGATCGGCGACTGGGGATCATTTAGCCTTGGAAGGACATGTAACAGAAGAGGTGCTCAAGCTTTATGAAGAGCTGGCCAAGGGGGGCGTTGGAACGATCATCACTGGTTTTGCAAAGGTGCTTGATTTCAAAAATCCATTTTTTGAGATGCTTAGCATTCACGCTGATTCCTTTATAGGAGAATATAAAAAGCTGACAGATATGGTGCACAGTTATGGAGCCAATATTATACTGCAAGTGGTATATTGTGGTTCCCTCACCAGGCAAGATGCAGGAGAAGGGGAAATTTGGGGACCTAGTCCAGTAGAACATTTATATACTAAGTTTGTGCCTAAGGAAATGACGAAGGAAGAGATCTCCTCTCTGCAAAAAGCGTTTGCCGATGCTGCACTACGGGCAAAAAAGGCTGGTTTTGATGGTATCCAGCTTCATGCTGCTCATGGTTTTATTTTCAGTCAGTTTTTATCCCCCTATTATAATCGTAGGTCAGATGAGTATGGTGGATCCATCGAAAATAGAGCGAGAATGCTTCTGGAAACTTGTTCGGCAGTCCGAGAAGTGGTTGGAGCTGAATACCCGATTCTGATAAAAATAAATAACACGGATGCTATGGAGCAGGGAATGACTTTTGAAGATTGTAAATATGTGTGCAAAAAATTAGCGCAAGCCGGAATCAATGCCATCGAAATCAGTGGCAATTGGATGGATTTTCCGCCCAAGCAGGAATTTTATTTTAAGGAACATGCTGCTGAAATTGCCGCAGAAAATAATATTCCTATTATCCTGGTAGGAGGGAATCGAGATTACCACTCGATTACAGCGACGCTGAATGAGACGTCAATTGATTATTTTTCCTTCTCAAGACCCTTTATCGCAGAACCTGATTTTGTGAAACGTTGGGAAGGTGGCGATACCAGCAAAGCAAAATGTATTTCTTGCAACACATGCGCCAATCTTGATGAGGTAGGAACATGTATTTTAAATCGGGCGAAGTCCTAATTTGAATAGCATAGTTTTGGTAGTGAGATATTTCTATAAGTAAAATCTAACATTAATAATAGAAAGATAAGGGAATAGAAATGAAAATTTTTTATTTTACAGCTACAGGAAACAGCTTGTATGTGGCAAAAAGAATCGGTGGAGAGCTATGCTCCATTCCTCAAATGTTAAAGGAAGGAAGACGTGAATTTGAAGAGGAAGTGATTGGCTTTGTATTTCCCTGTTACGGCTTTGGAATCCCGAGGATAGTGAAAAATTTTATACAGAAGTCAAAATTCAAGGCTAACTACTTTTTTGCCGTGATGACGTATGGCAATAAAGCAGCATCTGGACTGCGCCACATGGAGAAAATCGGCAGTCAGGCAGGTATTCGGTTCAACTATACACAGGAAGTTCTCATGGTTGATAATTATCTTCCCGGGTTTAAGATAGAAGACCAGCTCAAAAAAGAAAATTTGAAAAAAACTGAAGAAACGCTGGAGCAAATAGTAATCGATGTAAGAAACAGAAAAGAACAGCTCACAAGAAAAGGTTTTGTATCCGATGTCTTATCAAAGGGGGCCTCTAAATTAACCACGAAGCTTCATCAGGATGATGGAGATAAACGCTTTATTATTCGAGACAACTGTAACAGTTGCAAAGTATGCGAAAAAGTTTGCCCTATAAACAATATAAAAGTCGATAGAAAACCTGAGTATTTGCATCAATGCGAAGGATGTTTTGCCTGCATACACCATTGCCCGCAAAATGCAATACATTTGAAATTTGAGCGCAGCAATACTAGGTTTATTAATCGGAATGTGAAACTAAAGGAAATCATAGATGCGAATCACCAGAGTCATTCCTAATTCGCGTTAAATGCATTTAAAAGTAGGAAAGTAGATTTGCTTGAGGTCGACAACTGGGCAAAAGGGTTTGCTAGAAAATTAGAGATATAATATAATCAATAGAAATAGCACAATCATAAAGAAATTCCAAAGCTAATATTAATGGCTTTGGGTTATTTTTTTTATTGTAAAAGTTAGCTAAAGTTTGAAGAACCATGGTAAAAGGGATTTTACATTTTTTAATGTCATTGGTTATAGGTGCATAAAAGAACATTTAGTTTGAGTTAGCTTTACTAAGCTAAACTAAGTTTGTCTATTCTTTCCAAAAATAGTTTAGAAAAGAAACAGTTGCAATTTACAACTTATATGTGATAAGATCTTTCTAGGAGGTGCATTATATGAACTTTACTAACCCTAGCCAACGTCTCAGAGAAAGTACAAGGCTATTAACCCGGAAACTTGGATTCTTAGAGAGAGGTGAGGCAGTATGTTGTGGTGTAACATTAACTCAATGTCATGTAATTGTTGAAACGGGTAGGAAGCAAAAAATATCTGTTAATGAATTGGCCGAATTATTGAATCTAGATAAAAGTACAGTAAGTAGAACCGTGGATCAATTAGTTACCAGTGGTAGTTTGATTCGGGAAGTAGACCCAGATGATCGTCGTTACGTCATGTTACGATTAGCTTTAAAAGGTGAAGAGTTATTTAAAAACATTGAGCAGCGAATGGATATATATTTTACTGAGACTCTGGAATCCATACCCGAAGACAAAAGAAAACAGGTAATAGAAGGGGTAGAAATCTTCTCAGAGATGTTAAAAAACATAAAATGTATTTAGCGATAAAGGGAGAGCGTTGTTAAATTCTTTAGTCATATTCGCTTATTAAATAAATCCAATTGGGGGTTTATATATGACACAGGATATTAGGGAAAGTGTAAGAAAGAAATATGCGCAGGCTATTAGTAATAAGCGGTGTTACTGCGGCAGTTCTACATATAATAACCCGGTAACTGGAAACTTATATGAAACCAATGATATCGAAGGATTACCAGAGGATATCCTTAAGGCATCTTTTGGATGTGGTAATCCAACTGCTCTTGCACAATTATACGCAGGCGAAGTAGTTCTTGATCTGGGTAGTGGTGCTGGACTTGATGTACTTCTCTCGGCAAAGAGAGTTGGTCCCTATGGTAAAGCTTATGGATTGGATATGACAGATGAAATGTTAGCAGTAGCCAAAGAAAACCAAGAGCGTTCTGGAATTTTAAATGCTGAGTTTTTAAAAGGTCACATAGAATCCATACCATTATCAGATAATATAATAGACGTAGTTATATCGAATTGCGTCATTAATCTTTCTGCTGATAAAGATAGGGTTTTACAGGAAGCATATCGTGTGTTGAAGCCTGGTGGAAGATTTGCTATCTCAGATATTGTATTAACCCGGGAATTGCCAGTAACGATACAAAAAAATATAACTGCTTGGGCGGGATGTATCGCTGGAGCATTGCTGGAACGAGAATATCAAGTAAAACTTATAGCAGCAGGCTTTACGGATATAGAAATAATAAACACACGGAACTATGATTTTGACGATGAGCAGGCAGCATCATTTTTGCCTGATCTAACAGAAGCTGAAAGGCGAGATTTAAATGGGTCTTTAATAAGTGCTTTTGTCCGAGCTAAAAAGCCAATTGATGTGATTGTCGAGGGTAAAGAATATGTTATTCGTACTGCATTAGAAGCTGATTTACCTATAATCTATACCCTTTTAATGGAAAATGGCTTAACAACATCTGGTGTACGGGAAAATTTAGTGAATTTCTTAGTAGCTGATTGCCAAGGTGTTGTAGGAGTCATTGGGATTGAATTTGCTGGAAAGGGTGCAATGTTAAGATCCATGGCAGTTAGTAAGGAATTACGTAAACGAAGTATTGCGACTGCTTTAGTTGAGCGGTCTTTAGAAATATCACGTCAATTAGGAGTAAAAGAAGTTTATATTATGACAAATACGGCTGACAGGTTTGCCTCTCGTTGGGGGTTTTATAAGATACAGCGTTTGGAAATACCGGGGGATCTCATGTTAAGTTCCGCATTAAGTAACTTGTGTCCAGTAACAAGTATTTGTATGAAAATGGACATATAAAAATTTATGAATTAGCAAAAGTGTTAGTTTATCAGGAGAATTGTAGCAGGCGATGCTAGAAAAGTGCTAGAGAAATTACAAGAACCATTATTGACATATTGAAATATGTGGTATATGATCAAAAATGAATATACTCATATATCACATATTTCAATCAGTTAACATACAGTATAGTAATTGACTGGATAGGATTGCTGGCAAGGAGGTAGAAAACATTGAATTTAACACGGGTATTAAAAGCATTAGGTGATGAAACTAGACTTAGCATTGTGAGTTTATTGCGAGTTGAAACTTTGTGCGTATGCGAAATTGAAGCCATAATCCAAAGTAGTCAGTCCAACGTGTCTAGGCATTTGGCTAAACTGCGCGACGCAGAGATTATCTATAGCGAGAAAAAAGCGCAGTGGGTATACTATGGCATAAACAAAGATATCATTAAAAAGTATTCATTTATCAAAACATTATTAGAGGAAGATCTTGCCAAACATCCCCAATATCAACATGATATAGAGAAGCTTAAAATCTATCGGGAACAAAACGATGAATGCGGAGCTTTAGAAAATACAGGTGCTTAACACTTTCTTATTAAAATATATATGCATAAATGCACATATAAGGATATGTGCATAATGTAAGGTAAGCTAATTACTAAAATAAAGGGGAGATAGAAATGAGTAAAATTGAAATTTTTGATCCTGCAATGTGTTGTGTAACAGGAATCTGTGGACCTGGGATTGATCCAGAACTTTTAAGGGTGGCTACAACTATCAATACTCTCACTAAAAAGGGAATCACAGTCATTCGTTATGGTCTTTCTGCTGAACCGCAAGCTTTTATAGATCATAAGAAGGTAAATGAGTATTTAATGAAAGAAGAAGTAGAAGTCTTGCCCATTACAGTAGTGGATGGAGAAGTAGTTAAGACTAGAGAATATCCGACACAAGCTGAATTTGCTAAATGGGCGGGCCTGCCTATAGAAGAATTAGCAAGCATAGCTCCTGAAAAAGAACAAGGATGCTGTTGTGATGAAGGTGAATGTTGCTAATCAAAAACAGGGAGGCATTACATGTATAGATTATTTAATCCTGATACTATAAATCTGACGAAGTATCTATTTTTCACAGGCAAAGGAGGTGTTGGAAAGACGTCGACTGCTTGTGCAACTGCCATTACTTTAGCAGATCAAGGGAAAAAGATATTATTAGTCAGTACCGATCCCGCATCCAACTTGCAAGATGTTTTTAGTATTGATCTGGATAGCAAAGGTACTCCCATTCAAGAAGTTCCTAATCTTGTAGTAGCAAATTTAAATCCGGAGGAAGCCGCCAAGGCATATAAAGAATCAGTAATCGCACCTTATAAAGGCAAATTGCCACCCAGTGTTATAAAGAATATGGAGGAACAGCTTTCAGGGTCTTGCACTGTGGAGATTGCGGCTTTTAATGAGTTTTCTAACTTTTTAACAGATGAAACAATGCAAACAGAATATGATCATATACTATTTGATACAGCGCCAACAGGTCATACCTTACGAATGCTGCAGCTGCCATCCGCATGGAGCAATTTTATTAGTGAAAATACGCATGGGGCATCTTGTTTAGGTCAATTATCGGGACTGGAAAGTAAGAAAGAAGTTTACAAGAATGCTGTTAATACTTTAGCTGATGGGAAAATGACGACACTCATCTTACTGGCTAGAGCTGAATATTCTCCACTGCAGGAAGCGGAAAGAGCTTCTAAAGAACTACAAGAGCTGGGGGTTAATAATCAGCTATTAGTTGTAAATGGTGTATTGGCGCTAGATGTTGAAAATGATGAAGTGGCAGACCAATTATATGCTAAACAACAAGGAGCATTAGATAATATATCGGATCATTTACAAAGAATCCAAACCTATCAGATTCCACTGCGGGCTTATAATATCACAGGAATCAAAAATATAAGAATGCTATTAAAAGAAGATTATTTAGAAACGCAAAGCTATAAGTTAAATAAAGAAGAGTTGCCAAAGGTTAAAGAGTTAATTGAAGATCTCTGCCGATCGCAAAAAAGAGTGATTTTCACTATGGGGAAGGGGGGAGTAGGAAAAACAACATTAGCAGCGGCTATTGCTATTGGTCTTGCCGCAAAAGGTATAAAAGTCCACTTAACCACTACGGATCCAGCAGATCATCTAAAATTTGTCGTAGAAGCAGGTCATGGAATTAGGTTAAGTAAGATTGATGAGAAGGAAGAGCTTCATAATTATACAGAAGCTGTTTTGGCAAAGGCAAGAGAGACAATGAAAGAAGAAGATATTGCTTATGTCGAAGAGGATCTTCGTTCTCCCTGCACACAGGAGATAGCTGTATTCCGTGCTTTTGCTGAGATTGTTGATAAAGCTGATGATGAGGTGGTAGTGATTGATACAGCCCCCACAGGTCACACGTTATTGCTATTAGACGCTACACAAAGTTATCATAAAGAAATACAAAAATCTCATGGCGATATTCCAGAATCAGTAAAGAAGCTGCTGCCTAGATTGCGAGATAAAAAAGAAACAGAAGTTGTCATTGTAACTCTTCCAGAAGCGACTCCTGTATATGAAGCCATGAGGTTACAAGAGGATCTAAAAAGAGCAGGGATTCCTAACAAATGGTGGGTTATAAATGCGAGTTTGTTAATGACGAATACACAAAGCCCATTGTTAAAAACAAAATCCTTACATGAGATTCCGTGGATTAATAAGGTGGATGAAATCGCGCAAGGTAACTTTGCAGTAATACCATGGAAAGCAGAAGAAATAAAAGGTAAAAAGTTAGTAGAATTAATCAATTGATGGGATTAGGTTAGTAACTATGGCTATGAGATGATCAGGATTTATTTTGGTCATCTCTTTTTCATTAAATAATGCATATTGCGCAACGGAGATAAAAACGAAGAAGATGCATCTTGCTATTTCAAGAGGATAAAGAAGCATTCTGGATTTGTCGTACTAAAGTATAAAGGTTTCCAAAACTATTTGGCGAATTTTAATAAAATCATATAATTATGAATTTTTTTATGTAAGGATTGGCAGCTATATCGCCGTGCTGCGCATAAAAAGAGATCATAGGTAAATCAGATTTTTTAGGAAGGTGTAGCTATGAGTAATATGACAGAAGGCCAAGACCGTTTCAGGCTGCAGCAAATTGCAAGACAGGCCATGATGGATCGAGGGCTACTGCCGGATTTTTCTGTTCAGGCAATTGACCAGCTTAATGAAATGGATAGTACTATTTCTAACGTTGAAGAATCGGTACAGGATCTTAGAAACCTTTTGTGGTGTTCCATCGATAATGATGATTCGATGGATTTGGATCAGCTCACCACTGCTATAGAGATGCCAGGCGAGGCCGCAAAGATTTATATTGCTATCGCTGATGTTGATGCCTACGTCAAGAAGTCCTCAGCAATTGATGATCATGCAAAGCATAATACTACTTCGGTCTATACGGCGGCGCAGATCTTTCCCATGCTGCCTGAGAAACTTTCGACCGATATTACTTCGCTTAATTATGAAGAAGATCGCTTTGCCCTCATTGTTGAAATCATCATTGCCGGGGATGGAGTGCTGCAGAGTTCGCATATTTATAGAGCCATAGTCCGTAATCGTGCAAAGCTTGCCTACAATAGCGTCGCGGCTTGGCTCGAGGGTAAGGGACCTATGCCTGAGGCAATCGGTGCAGTCAGCGGCCTTGCTGAGAACCTTTTGCTGCAGAATCAAGTGGCACAAAAGCTAAAGGCCCTTAGACACAGGCACGGAGCTCTTGATTTTGAAACGATAAAAGCTCGCCCTGTTTTTCATGAAGATAAGATCAAGGACTTAGAAGCAGAAAAACGGAACAGTGCCAAAGATATCATAGAGGATTTCATGATCGCGGCTAACACAGTAACGGCACGATACCTTACTGATAAAAAATTTCCCTCGTTACGACGAGTTGTCCGCAAACCTAAACGCTGGGACCGGATCGTTGAGCTTGCTGGGGAGTTAAACTTCAAACTGCCCAAGGATCCCGACTCAAAGGCATTAGATCAATTTCTGATGTTATCAAAAGCCGCTGATCCGCTTCATTTTCCGGATCTTTCTCTCAGTATCATTAAGTTATTAGGTCCTGGGGAATATGTTGTAGAGCTTCCAGGGGAAGAGTCTATTGGGCACTTTGGCCTTGCAGTCAAAGATTATGCTCATTCCACGGCACCAAACCGTCGGTATCCGGATTTGATCACGCAGCGATTACTGAAAGCAGCAATTGCAGGAAGTGCTGTACCTTATGAAGAGGATGAACTTATAGCGCTTGCAAAGCATTGCACGGAGGCTGAGAATGCAGCGCAGAAAGTGGAGCGGCAGGTTGAAAAAGCCGTTGCTGCCATTCTGTTGGAATCGAGAATTGGAGAAACGTTCGATGCTATTATTACCGGAGCATCTAGCAAGGGGACATGGGTTCGTCTGCTGCACCTGCCTATTGAAGGGCGGTTAGAGGGGAACTTTGAAGGTGAGGATATCGGTCTTAGACTTCGCGTTCAGCTAATTCGCACGGATGTAGAACGTGGACATATTGACTTTAAAAAGATAAGATAAGAAATCATCTGTCGATCGTGCCGTTTTAACGGTAAAGTTGGGCCTTAACCTTTGCGTAATGCAGGGTTAGGGCCTTACTAATAAACTTCTGCAATGTAGCTTACTTATACCGGAGTCTGCATACTTATAATAAATAGAATAAAGATTTGGGGTTGGCTTTTTAAATAAGGAGGCGGAATATGAAAAAAAGCTTGTTAATGAGTGCAGGCAATCCACTGGCATTCTTAGTGGTGCTATTCAGTGGTTTTCTTGTTACTGTTGGTGGGAATATATCTCACATCTCATTTTCAGGAATATTGCTCTTACTTTTCCTCGGATATCTATATCTTGGAATATGTGCTTTACTCAGAAGGTTTTGGACGGGAAATCATTTCTTGGCTGAGGTTGAGCAAATAAGTACGACCATGCTTACCTTATCGGTAATTGGACTCCTGCTGCCGTTCTCTTTTCTTATTGGGATGGAAGGGAATATATTCGGTTTTATAATATTGCCCTTGGCAGCTATTTTCACGATTATCTGGATCTCCTATACGTTATATGCAATATGTAAAAAATAACAGGAAGTACTTCCGTTAAAATGACTATATAGTATATACTCTGAATATAAAATGATAAAATGCATGGAGTTTAGTGAAATCTTAAATAAAGGGGGTGTCAAACTTGACCCTACCTGGAATGAGCAAGAATGTTGAATATGAACAAAAGAAGAAGAAAACAACAGGCGGCATCATTGTTGCGGCAGGAAAGACATCCTCCCGGAATGAACCAAATCCACTATTAAAGATTGGTTCCATTACGATCGTAAAAAGGATTGTTTTAACCTTTCAGCAAGTTGGAATTTCGCCGATTGTAGTTATTACAGGATATCGAGCGGAAGACATTGAACATGATTTAGCGGATTATGGTGTAATATTCTTGCGGAATCACCAGTATGAAAGCTCACAGATGTTTGATTCTGCAAAAATCGGACTTCATTTTTTACAGAATAAGTGTGATCAGGTAATCTTCAATCCGGTAAATATTCCGATGTTTACGCCCGATACCATTCGAAGGATGGTAGAATGCGGTGAAAAGCTGCTTTCCCCATCCTATCAGGGAAAAGTAGGTCATCCGTTGTTGATCTCTTCTGAATTGATTCCCAGCATTCTAATGTATGAGGGGAACATGGGAATGCGAGGTGCAGTTCAAGATTTGGGAGTCTCAAGAAAATGGATTGATATAGAGGATGAAGGTATCCTCCATAATACGGATGCGATTGATCGCTTGGATCGACTGTTAAAAAAACATAATCATCATATTCTGCATCCTTTTGTGAGAATCAGTATTGAAAAAGAATCTCTGTTTTTTAATTCCCGAACAAAGCTGCTGTTGATTTTGATTCAGGATACCCACTCTGTTCGCAGCGCATGCAGACATATTGCCTTATCTTATAGTAAAGCGTGGAATATGCTGAACGAGTTGGAAGAAGAGTTAGGATATGCGGTAGTGGAAAGGAAACATGGCGGCAGTAATGGCGGCAAAACGTATTTGACCAAGGAGGGTATTGCATTTTTGGAAAAATATCAGCAATTTGAAAATAATGTTCGTCAGTATGTAAAAGATGAATTTGATCGATTATTCTAGCAATAACAAGTTAATAAAAAAGCAAGTTCTTTTGATAAAGAATTTGATGGAAAATAACTTCCATTTTATAATAAATTTAGCAATGTATCGTTGAATTATTATAGAATAGGAGGTTATTTATGTTTACCTTACATATCAATGGCAAAGAAGCTGCTGCTCCGTTCGATAAGCCTTTATTGGAATTTCTGAGAGATGATTTGCGAATTACTTCGGCAAAAGATGGCTGCAGTGAAGGAGCCTGTGGAACCTGTACGGTGTTAGTAGATGGAAAAGCAGTAAAAGCTTGTGTGCAGAAGGTTTCAAAATTTGTGGGCAAACAGATTGTAACTGTGGAAGGCTTAAGTGAGCGGGAAAAGGCGGTTTATGAACACTGCTTTGGTGAAGCAGGAGCAGTACAGTGCGGTTTTTGCATTCCGGGTATGATCATTTCGGCCAAAGCTTTGTTGAATGTTAATCTGAATCCAACGATTTCTGAGGTAAAAAAAGCAATCAGGGGAAACCTCTGCCGTTGTACTGGTTACAAAAAAATCGAAGAAGCGATTTTAATGGCAGCCGCCTATTTTAGAGATGAGCTTCCGATTCCTGCTTCCCCAAGTGAATTGAAAGTTGCACAGCGGTTTAAACGTGTAGATGTTGGGGAAAAAGTAAATGGAACCGGTACTTTTGTCGACGATCTTGTAATACCTGGTATGATTTATGCCAAGGCAATTCGTTCTAAATATCCAAGAGCGATTGTCAATAAAATAGATACCAGTAAGGCAGAAACGCATCCGGATTGCGTAAAAATTTTACTGGCAAAAGACGTGCCTCATAATGTGATCGGCCATGCCAAGCAAGATTGGGATGTAATGATTGCCGAAGGCCAAACGACCCGTTATGTGGGAGATTCATTGGCGCTGGTGGCAACGTATCATAAAGATAAATTGGATGAGGTCTGTAGGTTAGTAGAAGTAGACTATACGGAGCTGAAACCGATTACGTGCCCAACTGATGGGTTAAAGGCAGATGCCCCTCTCATCCATGCTGACGGAAACGTTATGAGTCGTGCAAGTCTGCAGCGAGGTAATGCTGATGAAGCCATTAAAAATTCTAAATATGTTGTAACCAGAAAGTATAAAACTCCCTTTCAGGAACATGGCTTCATGGAACCAGAATGCGCCATTGCAATGCCTGAAGGAGAAGACGGCATTTTCTTATATTCTGGTGCCCAGTCTGTATATGATGAGCAGCGTGAAATCGCCTTGATGCTGCAGATTCCTCCGGAAAAGGTGCATTGTCAAACGCAGCTTGTGGGCGGTGGTTTTGGCGGTAAGGAAGATATGAGTGTTCAGCATCTTGCTGCATTAATGGCATGGTATACGAAAAAACCGGTCAAAGTAAAATTCTCAAGGCAGGAGAGCCTTGATTATCATGTTAAGCGTCATGCCATGGAAATGGAATTTACAACGGCCTGTGATGAACAGGGTTATTTAACTGGTATGAAAGCCGTTATTATTGCGGATACAGGTGCCTATGCATCCCTTGGCGGGCCTGTGCTGCATCGAGCCTGTACCCATGCTGCCGGGCCATATAATTATCAGAATATTGACATTTTTGGCATGTCAGTTTATACCAATAATGTTGTTGGCGGTGCATTCCGTGGTTTTGGTGTAACGCAAAGCTGTTTTGCTACGGAGAATAATATCAACTTATTGGCGGAAATGGTGGGTATTTCGCCATGGGAAATGCGTTATCGCAACGCAATCAGGCCTGGACAGATATTACCTAATGGTCAGATTGCTGATGAAAGTGTTGCCATGGCAGAATGTTTGGAAGCGGTTAAGGATGTATATGAAGCCAATCCCTATGCAGGGATTGCCATAGCATTTAAAAATAGCGGCACGGGTGTGGGCAAGAAAGACATTGGACGGTGTATTTTATCCGTTGAGCAAGGCAAGGTTCACATACGGACTTCGGCAGCCTGTATGGGGCAGGGAATTGGAACCATGTGCGCAGCGGTGTTCTGTGAGACAACAGGCTTAGATCCGGCCTGCATTGTACACGAAAGGGCTGATACCGTTCGTACACCTAATTCAGGAACGAGTACAGCTTCCCGGCAGACGGTAGTAACGGGGGAGGCCGTTAGACGGGGCGCTGAAAAACTGAAAGCGGAAATAGACAAAGGTTTAACATTGTCGGATTTAGAAGGCTGGGAATTTTCTGGAGAGTATTCGGCCAATACCGATCCAATGGGAGCGATTAAGGATAATCCGATTAGTCATGTCAGTTATAGTTATGGTGCACAGGTTGTCATTTTGAATAATGAGGGGAAAGTTGAAAAAGTGGTCGCGGCCTATGATGTCGGAACACCTGTTAATATCCAGTCAGTTGAAGGGCAGATTGAGGGTGGCATCCTTATGGGATTAGGCTATGCGATGACGGAAGAGTTCAAGGTGGAAGGCGGTTATCCAAAGACAAAACTTTGTACTTTAGGGCTTATGAGAGCAACTGAGGCTCCTGAATTGGAAACGATCCTCGTACAGGGAAAAGGCAAAATTCCTGAAACGTATGGCGCAAAAGGCTGTGGAGAATTGTGCCTGATTCCGACAGCTCCGGCTTGTTCCCATGCTTATTATCGGTTGGACGGTAAATTCCGTACGCAGCTGCCGTTACAAAATACTTTCTATAAAAAATAAAAGAGCAGCAATAAAAGCGGTGATTGTAAGGAGCATCGATTTAAAGAGGGTGGTGTTCTATGGAAACGAATGGGATTATTCTGGCTGCCGGTTTATCCAGTCGTATGCACGCATTTAAACCACTTTTAATATTGAAAGAAAAAACGATGATTGAACACTGTGTGGATAGTATGCTTTGTGCTGGTGTAAATCAAGTCATTGTGGTTTTAGGATATCGTGCTGCAGAAATTGAATCGCTGCTATACGGGAAGTATGATCGTTCCCGGTTAGTGATGATACATAACCCTGCCTATGCAGTAACGGATATGTTAACGTCAGTTAAAACTGGCATTTCCGCATTAAAGCCCTGCGAAGCCTTTTATTTGCTTCCCGGAGATATGCCTGCCATTCAAACTCATACTTTTCTGAAAGTGAAAGAAACCATGTGCAGGACGCAGGCCTTGGTTGCTTTTCCTACTGTTAATGGATATCGAAAACATCCACCCCTGATTTCATGGCAATGTATCAAAGACATTCTTGGGTTTACGAAAGAGGGCGGTCTGCGAGAGGTCTGGAGGCAGTTAGAAAAACAGATTGCAACCATTCCTGTTGAGGATGTGGGCTGCATGCTGGATGCAGATACACCGGCAGATTACGCTAGACTGGCAGACTATATGGGGAGTTCGGTTTCCCCCTGATTCATTGGTTGGATAATGACGTAATTAATAGAATTCACAGGAGGAAAGGTATGGAAAGGATTAGTAAATCCATAAAGAAAAAAGACCATGAGGCGAAGAGTAATGGCAGTGCTCTTTATGTAGATGATCATGTTATGAACGGTATGCTCTATGGCAGAATGCTGCATTCTGCGAAAGCAAAAGCACGTATTGCCAGGATTCTTCTGCCTGAATTGCCTGAAGGTTATTTGGTTGTTGATAAGAACGACGTAACAGGTGTAAATCGTGTTGCTATTATCGTTCATGATACGCCGGTTTATGCCGAAGAGGTAGTCGAGTATGTGGGTGAGCCAATCTTAATGGTTGTCGGTCCGAATGATAAAGTAGTTGAGCGACTGTTGCATCAGATTGTTGTTATATATGAAGAACAAATTCCGGTTCTCGATATGCGTAAAGCGGATACTGTTTTCTTTCAATATCATTACGCAAAAGGAGATATCGATAAGGCATTGGCGGAAGCTGACCGTGTTTTGATTGAGACCTTTCAGACTGGCTATCAGGAACAGGCTTATCTGGAAACCCAGGGGCTTATTGCTTACCCACAGAATGGTCGCATGACAGTACGCGGTTCTTTGCAGTGTCCTTATTATGTACATGGTGCTGTTGCCAATGCAATTGGCTGTGAGGGAAAGGATGTTCAGATTATCCAAGATGTCACTGGCGGCGGCTTTGGTGGCAAGGAAGCTTTTCCTTCCATACTCGCTTGTCAGGCTGCAGTAGCGGCGAAAAAGGCAAATAAGCCAGTTAAGGTCATCTTTGATCGACGGGAAGATATGGAGTTTACTTCGAAACGCCATCCATCGATTTGTACCTATAAAGTAGCGATTAAAAACGGTGAAATTACAGGCATGGATATTGATGTGCTGTTTAATAGCGGCGCCTATACCACACTTTCGGCAGTGGTGCTGCAGCGTGGGCTGATTTGTGCAAATGGTGTATATCGTATTGATAATCTTCGGGTTGCCGGACGTGCTGTCAAGACCAATACGGTACCTTGTGGTGCTTACCGCGGGTTTGGTGCGCCGCAGACTTTCTTTGCCGTAGAGATGATTATGGATCATATTGCCAAGGAAATGGGAATTGATTCTCTGGAACTGAAAGAAAGATATATGGTTCAGCAAGGAGATGCTACTTCCACGGGAGGCAAATATCATTTCCATGTCCCTCTGCCGGAAATGATTCAGCGAATTGACGAGCTTACTGACTATCGTGCCAAGCGCAGACTGTACAAGAATCAGACAGGAAGATACCGCAGGGGTATTGGGTTGTCCATGTTCTTTCATGGCTGTGGTTTTACTGGCAGCGGTGAGCGTGACATTATTAAAGCGGTGGCAAGGATCAGAAAAAATCCAGATAATACGGTAGAGATTCTCGCGAGTAATGCAGATATCGGTCAGGGTCTGAAAACTACTTTTTGTAAAATTGTTGCAGATACTCTTGGGATTTCTTACGACCGGGTGTATATTCATAACCCGGATACGGATCGTGTGCCAGATTCAGGTCCTACGGTGGCCAGCCGTTCTTTAATGACCGTTGGCGGATTGCTGCAGCGGGCAGCGAAGAAACTGAAGGAGGAATGGCAAGATGGCGCAGAACAAGTGATAGAAGAACATTTTGTGGAACCGGATTTTGTCATTCCTTTTAGTCTTTCAGAATTTAGCGGCGATGCCTATCCAACTTATTCCTGGTCTGTGAATGCGATTGAAGTGGAAGTAGACACACTTACTGCTACAACAAAGATTCTGGGAGCATGGGGGATTTTCGATGTGGGTGTTCCTATTGATATGAATATTATCGTGGGACAGATGGAAGGTGGTTTCCTTCAAGGGATTGGTTATGCCTCCATGGAGCAGATGGATTATAACGATAAAGGTATAATCCGTAATAATAGCTTCAGCGATTATATTATTCCTACGGCGGTGGATGTACCAAATCTTGTGGCTGAAGTCATGAACAATCCATATACTCATGGCCCATATGGTGCGAAAGGGGCTGGTGAACTTCCGCTGGTTGGTGCGGCTCCTGCTTATGTGGAAGCGATGGAAAACGCTCTTGACGCTAATTTGTATAAAGTGCCATTCACGCCTGAAGATGCCATGAAGGTTTTACAGGAGGCGAATCAATGATGATAAAATTTATTTTGAACGGTCAAGAGGTTATGTCGGCTGCTAACGCAAATGAACGCCTGCTTGATATACTTCGTACTGAATTTACCCGCACGGGTGTAAAGTGCGGCTGTAAGGAAGGGGAATGCGGTGCCTGTTCTGTTATTCTTGACGGCAGATTGGTTAACTCCTGTATGGTGGCAATGGGGTATGTGGAAGGCAGTACGGTGATGACCATTGAAGGTTATCGTGAAACGGAACGTTTTGCAGCTCTTGATAAGGCATATGCTGCTGTTAGTGCTGTACAGTGCGGTTTTTGTATTCCAGGTATGATACTTGCGTCTGAATGTATCCTTGCCAAGAATCCAAACCCAACGGAAGCAGAGATCCGTGACGGGATTTCCGGTAATCTTTGCAGATGTACTGGTTATAATGCCATCGTAAAAGCAATTCACATGGCAGCAAAGGAGGGAGAAGGTTTATGGTAAATGGTTATCAGCCAACATCCTTGCAAGAGGCCTTGAACATCCTTGCCAAAGAGGCCGTGACGCCTTACAGCGGGGGTACTGATTTGATGATTGATCCCGATGAAAATGCTACCTATTTATTTCTTGCTAAAATACCCGAGATGAAAAATATCATAGCAGACAAGGAATATATTCGTATCGGTGCCGCATGCACCTTTACCGATATGATTGAACATGAGCTGGTACCTCCTATTTTAAAGGAAGCGGCAGCGCAGATTGCGGCACCGGCGATCCGCAACCTAGGTACAATGGGCGGTAATATCTGCAACGGCTCGCCTAAAGGGGACAGCGCACTGATCTTGTTTGCGACAGATGCGAAGCTGCGTCTTGTCAGCAGCAGAGGGGAACGTGTACTGCCGATTACCGAGTTCTATCTTGGTCGAAAGAAGACTGCTCTGCAGGCAGATGAACTGCTTGTTGAAATTTTAATGGATCGAACAGGTCTTAGTCATTACTATTATAAGAAAGTAGGAGCCAGGGATGCGCTGGCAATTTCGCGAGTGTCCTTTGCTGCCATCTTAAGTATAGCGGATGGTAAAATTTTGAACTGTATGACCGCCTTTGGTGCAGTCAGTGATGTTATCATTAGAAGGTCAGAGATTGATGCCATGTTGATTGGTAAGACGATAGACGAGGCAAAGGCTGTTAAGGAAGAGTATGTTGCAGCCTATAATCAGGCGATTGTTCCGATCAAAGGAAGAATTTCGGCAGAATACAGAAAAGCCGTCTGTATGAATTTACTTCGTGACTTTTTGAATTGCAATGGAATCTGATTTTTAAACCTATCTAATTCTAAATAAGGAGCATGTATATATGTTAAAAACACAAGCCACGGAAAATCAGGGGAATGCACAAGCTTTGGATCGATATTTTAAATTATCACAAAGAGGAACCAATATCAAGACGGAAATGTTAGCTGGTCTCACTACCTTTATTGCTATGTCTTATTTGATTTTTGTCATTCCCGGACAATTTCTGGCTGCGGCTGGTATGCCCCACACCAGCGCAACAGCCGCTACCATTCTTTCCACAGCTTTCGCTACTTTGCTGATTGGTCTTTATGCCAATTTACCAATTGCGATGGGGCCAGGGTTAGGTTTGGGGGCTGTCTTTGCTTTCGTCATGGTGGGCAGCATGGGCCTAAATTGGCAGACTGCTTTGGGTGCGGTTTTTGTATCAGGAGTGCTATTCTTTCTATTAGCGATAACCAATATTACCAAGGCGGTTATTGAAGCGATCCCTACGATGCTTAAATCCGCTATTGGTGTAGGTCTTGGCTTATTTATTGCTTTTATTGGTTTTAAGGGCGCCGGTATTATTGTTTCATCTCCGGGCACGATCGTAACGTTAGGTAGTTTAAAACAACCCGGCGTGTTTTTGGCGGTTATTGGGCTGATTATCAATAGTGTTTTATTGGCGCGCAGGGTAAAAGGTGCATTTTTAATTGGTATTTTATCAACCACGGTCATAGGTATGTTTATGGGTGTTTCTAAGGTGCCAACCAGCATTAGTGATTTAATTTCTTTTATTCCGCCTATGCCAGTTGAAACTATAGGACAATTGGATATTATGGCAGCTGTCGGATATGGTTTGGTCTCCATTATATTCACGATTACCATTGTGGATTTGTTTGATAATATCGGAACGTTAATTGCCATTTCCGGCAAAGCTAACTTACTTGATAAGAACGGTAATTTGCCTGATATTAATAAAGCTCTGCTGGCGGGCTCTTTTGCGGCAATGATGGGAAGTTTTTTCGGCTCCTGTACAGTTACCTCTTATCTGGAGAGTGCAGCCGGTGTGGCGGCTGGAGGCAAGTCAGGCTTGGCATCGGTTACTACCGGAATATTATTCTTGGCCACTCTGTTTATCACTCCTCTGGCTGCTCTGGTTCCTGGGGCTGCTACTTCACCAATCCTTATTATTTTGGGTGCTTTAATGATCAGTGAAATTGTGCACATTGATTTTGGCGACTTTACCAATGCCCTGCCGGCATTTCTAACAATTATTTTAATGCCGTTAACGGCTAGTATTGTGGAAGGAATGGCCTTCGGCTTTATTGCTTATACACTGCTCAAATTGGTTACCGGCAGAGTGAAAGAAATTAATCCTTTAATGTATGTTTTATCCATTATTTTCGTAATCCACCTCTGGATGAAGTAGTGGCAGTCTAAAAATAGATTGATTTCGTAATAAGCGTGATAATCCTTACGTAAAAAGGTGGGGCAGTACAATGAGGAATAACGATGTGATGCTTATTAAAGGAAATTTTATTTTTACCCCCAGTCTTGGTCAGCTAACGATTCTGGAAAATAGTTATATTGTAGTGGAAGGAAAGCGGGTTAAAGGAACGTATGCTGAGCTCCCTGAAGAATTCAGTGGATTGCCTGTTACCGATTATGGAAATGCTTTGATAATCCCGGGCTTTGTGGACTTGCATTCCCATGCACCCCAATTTGTTAACCGGGGCCTGGGACTTGACCTGGAACTTCTTCCCTGGCTGGAGAAGTATACTTTTCTGGCAGAAGCTAAATTTGACGACTTGAGGTATGCAGAGGCAGTCTACATGGAAGTGGTTCTGGAATTTTGGCGCTGGGGGACCACTCGCGTTGTGCTGTTTGGTACGATTCATAAAGAGGCTACGACTAAATTGCTGGAATTGATGGCTCAGGCAGGTCTGGGAGGGTATGTGGGGAAAGTCAATATGGACCGGAATTCTCCAACGGCCCTTAAAGAAACGACAGAGGGGGCGCTGGCCGATACGGAGGCATTTCTGCAAGACACTGTTGGTCGGTATGCACTGGTAAAGCCTATTGTTACGCCAAGGTTTGTACCTTCTTGTACACCGGAACTAATGAGGGGGCTGGCTTTTTTATCTAAAAAGTATCAGGTACCGATTCAATCCCACCTATCAGAAAATACGGATGAAGTGGCTTGGGTGAAAAAGCTGCATTCGGAGTACCCGAGCTATGGGGAGGTTTATAATCAATTTGAATTGTTCGGTCAGCAGCCTACTATTATGGCACACTGTGTCTACAGTGATGATAGAGAAATAGAGCTAATGGCAAAGAATCATGTATATGTGGCGCATTGTCCTTATTCCAATGTGAATCTGTCCAGCGGAATAGCACCGGTTCGGAGGATGATCAGCAAGGGCGTTCCGGTTGGGTTAGGTTCCGACATTTCTGGAGGTCATCAGGTATCCATAGCACAGGTGATTGTGGCAACTGTGCAAGCATCTAAATTAAAATGGCTGGAAACGGGCAAGACAGGAAATTTTATCACTGTGCGGGAAGCTTTCTATATGGCAACCAAGGGCGGCGGAGGTTTTTTTGGTCAGGTAGGCAGCTTTGAGGAAGGATATGAATTTGATGCACTAGTCATTCAGGATCACCATACAGTCGACTCAAATCAATGGTCATTGGAGGAACGACTGCAGCGGTTTATTTATATTGGCGATGATCGGGACATTATTGTCAGGTATGTGGCAGGTAAAAAAATCGATCAGCCCCAATTTTAATATTTTATGAAATGATTGTTGCATACAAACTAGGGGCTTTATGTTTAAAAGAACCGTTAAAACACCATTTTGGTGCTTTAACGGTTCTTTTATTCTGACTAAATTCTTCTGCCAGACACATAATAATCATTAGAATGTATTTTGTACAAGGAGATTAGGTCATGGAATTCTTAGATGGAAGCAAAGAAATGTATATATCAATAATAAGCGCAGTTAGTGTAATAATCGGCAGTTATTTTATCCTGCGATTAGATTGGAAAAGGTACGGACTTTTATATCTGTTAACAGGAGTTCTTGGTAATCTGCTTTGTTATTTTTTTGTCGAGGTTGGATTTTATTCCTTCCCTTATGTTTTTTTACCTATTCTTAAGACTCCAATATTTGCAATTCAAACAGCTTTTTCTTATTTTGTGTTACTAGGTGTGCGTTATAGCCCTGCCAATTGGGCTCACAAGATTGCATTCTATGGTGTAATCATTAATACCGGAGTTTTCTTTGAGACAGTATTAAAGAATACAACAAAATTAATAAGTTATAATTTCGAATGGGATTTATGGGATTCCTATACTACCTGGTGGGGGTTCTTTATTCTTATGGAATGGATGGGAGGAAAAATGATACCAGACCACTTGCGCAAGCCACTACACGCAGATGCTTTTCGATTCGGAAATTGGTTTTGGTTTGTCATTCACATTGTAGCGATGTTTACGATAATTATAGCAGGTGTATATTTAGGAAAAACATCGCAATAATTTGAGCCTGAAATAGAAACAGACTTAAATTATTGCGATGTTTTAATCTTTCTGTTAATTAAATATAAAAACGAGGGTTGTAATAAGAAAAAAATGGAGGCGTTTATTATATGCATACTATTAATACCATTCGCTTAACCTCTGCGGAGATTGCCGTGATGTGGGCCCAGTATCAAAGTGATAGTTTGGCAAAGTGTGTTTTAAAATTTCAACAAGTCAGTGTTATGATTTGGCCGTGGATTATACTAGATTGATGGCAGAAGTTGGTCTTTATGCAGAAGATGGAGCCAATCTAATAATTGAAAAAGGCTGGCTTGAAGAACCTCCTTTTTAAAAATAAGAAATTTTTATGTCGAAAAACAACAAATTCTCCCAATTTCTTGGTAAATTTAACAAGGGAAAGGGGGGATAAAGATGAAAATTGGTGAGATAGTAGCGAAAATTGAAGAAGTACGCCGGCAATTAAATGAGATTGGAGGGAAGCAACGTTTAGTCGATAACGAAGTTATTAAAACCAGCCAGCAATTAGACGACTTGATTATTATTTACCAGAGACTATTAAGCCAAAAAGAAAGTAAGTAAGAAACCAGGTAAGAAGCCAAACAGGAAAATCCTTTGGGATTTTCCTGTTTGGTTTTTTATCATTTTTTAAGAATCATAGCAATAACGTCTGCCACCCCAGTATTCTTCCTGGTAGTGGCCGGTATTGAAGCGGCTTTCTTGTATGAAGGATCTGCTTGATGGAGCATGAATCATGATACCCTTACAGACACACATGCCTACATGGTGAATGTTTCCCTTACCGCCTTCACTCGCAAAAAAGACAAGATCACCAGGCAGAAGATCTTGTTCTGCAATGGGGACACCTTCCTGGGATTGTTGTTTAGAGTTACGGTAAAGAGATATACCCTGCGATTGATAAAGGCGAAAGGTGAATCCGGAACAATCAAAACCATAACAGGATGTACCGCCCCATAAATATCTCAGTCCCAAGAACTGCCGAGCGTTTGCGACAATATTTTCTCTGGAAAAGAAAAGGTCGGTGTTTTTTTTCGCTTCTAACCGGGAGATATGACCTGTACCGCCGTCTGGCAGACGGACTTTAAAAATAGTATTTCCTTCTTGCAGAATAGGCAATCGGACTTGAAAGCTGAGCTCGTTTACAGGCTGGGTCCAGCAGGTTGTATCCCAGAATAGGGTTGCCTTTGGTACGGATACGACAGCCTGTGGTAAACAGGCCTCCTGCAAATAAGCACAGTTATAGCTGATCTGCTCTGCCGGAACCCAGCCCGCCTGGCCCCATTTATTATCCTTTGTACGCTGGTCCAGTGCAGCCACTTGCAGCCAGTTTCTTTGTCCATCCAGTATGGCAACTCTTTCGCCGTATATTCCCATAGTGTTCACTTTATTTACCAGCCACAGTCTTTGGTCTCCATCCAGGCTTTGCGACCATAGCGTGGGATTAGCAGCTGCTGCTAAGCTGATTCTTCGATATTGAGCTCCAGTATCAGACCAAAAGATAGCGAGTGGAACATTGATGGCACCAAAGACCATCTGTCTTATATGTGGTTTCATCTTGTCACTTTCCTTTGATTACTATTTGATTAGTACATGGGAGTGTATCTGACCCTTCCTATTACATTCGCATGTATATAGACTATATTACATAATATGCGTATTCTTCATGAAAGGATATTTAGTTGTTATGAACATCGTTTTACTATTCATTATGGGCGTTTATGAAGTCTTTTTTTCATATTGGTTTTTTTGTATTTGATCCTGATTCTGTTATAGTTTTGTCACAATTTTGTCACAATTTATGGATAATATTACTATATAGAAAATGTAATGGAGGAGTTAAGTATGAATATATTAACCAAAAAAAGAATGCTGGGATTCGTCGCAGGCGGGGTTCTTTTGGCAGGTACAATCAGCCCTTTTATCGCGCAAGCAGCGGAACAATGTAATTTTAAGCCCGGAGAAATGATGGGGCATCACCAGATGGACCCCGATAAGATGGCACAGCATATTGCCGATCAGTTTGGTGTAAGCAAAGAGGATGTATTGAGTTATGAAAAACAAGGCGTTCATTTTCGGGACTTATATAAAGCCTCTTTGCTAGCTAAGGCTAGTGGTAAGTCACTAAAAGAAGTCATGCAAACCAAAACTTTAGATAATACATGGAGAGATGTGGCGGCATCTTTAGGCGTAACGAAAGAACAAATCAGAGCAATTCATCAAGATATTGCTGCTGCTAGGTTAGAAACCCAATTAGAGATTCCTAAACAAACTTCATTAGATCTTATGCAGCAAGGATATCGTTCCCGAGATATTGCTGTTGCGAATGAATTAAGCAAAAATACCAGTAAGCCAATCAGCGACATATTGAACATGAGGAAAATCAATAATACTTGGTATGATGTTGCTCAATCATTAGGCGTAAATGAAGATACTTTTAAACAGGATATGAAAGATCTTCAGGTTGCTTTTCATCACCGTTACGGAGGCTTTCATAGAGAAGGCTTCTAAGTAGTGAGGTACATATGAAAAGAATCGTTGGATTTTTGGTGACCTTCATTACCATCATTTGCTTACCGGCAACGGCGTTTATGACCTCAATTGATTATTATGGTGAGCCTTCCTTAATAAAATAAAAATAAGTAATGGAAAAAGCTAAAAAATTCATTTTATTAAAGCATAAAGCCATCAAAAAACTACTCTTCGTAAAATGAGTAGTTTTTTGATGGCTTTATTTACTTTCTGACTTGTAATATTTTCTTATGGCAACGTTCTATTAATATATTCGATGTCGGGGTAAAGGGTAGGGACGGTTTGTTTTGTCTTTGTATCGCAGGATTCAACGGCAGGATTGTTGTTTTGCTCTTTTTCGTTCTCGCCCGTAGAGGCATCTTTAGGTTTCAACGTAGTGCTGCACCTCCTTATGTGTCATAGCTTATTTTTAATAAACTATGTATCGTTGCACTAGAATAAAGCGTTTCATTATAATTCGTAGTATAACCATTATTTAAAAGAATTTACATGGAACTTTCATTCTTGCAAAAAAAGCAGAAGAACAGTGGAAAGGCTCTGAAACCTTACTGTAACCTATGTCTCATGGATAGTATGATACTATAAGTGCTATAATAGGAATTGGGATCTATATTGTGAAAGTCTTCAGGAGCAAATAAGTTTTTAAGGTATGTTACAAACTGTAACTAATTTCCACAGTAATGAAAGTGTTATACTGATGTAAAATGGAGTTTATGATATATGATTAGTGATGTCGTAAAAGCTTGTAGGGGAGGTAGTTATGAAGCAGGAAACGAATGGTAAGCTAAAAGAATTGGCAGCTACAGCTATATGTGGTAATGACATTACATCATCTTGTCTTTATGTTTCTGCCTTATCTATTGCCTATGCAGGAAAATGGGCCTGGGTGTCCTTGTTGATGGTTTCCATGGTTCTTTATTTTTATCGCAGTATTTATGGAGAAGTCGTAGGGGCATTGCCTTTAAATGGGGGGGCATATAATGCATTGCTTAATACGACAAGTAAATTGGTAGCATCCATAGCGGCATGTTTTACGTTGCTGTCCTATATGGCAACAGCTGTTATTTCTGCTAATGAGGCAATGCATTATTTACAAACTATGTGGCAGAATCTACCTGTCATACCTGCCACAGGGACACTGTTGGCTGTGTTTATGCTATTAATGATCTTTGGCATCAGCGAGTCGGCAAAAGTTGCTACCGGAATATTTCTTTTACATTTATGTACCATAGGAATTTTGATTTTATCTTCTCTATGGCTTTTCTGTAATTCTGGCCCTACTATTTTTATGGAGAATTTTCAGCTGCCTATGGAAGGCAGTCTCGCTACTGCTTTATTTTTTGGCTTTTCAGCGGCAATGCTGGGGATTTCAGGTTTTGAAAGTTCAGCAAATTTTGTTGAAGAACAAGCACCTGGTGTCTTTCAAAAAACATTGCGCAATATGTGGGTGGCTGTGACAGTTATCAATCCTTTACTTGCGTTCTTAGCATTAGCATTGCTGCCGATCTACGAGATTCGCCTTCATCAAGAAGCCCTGCTTTCTAGTATGGGTATATTATCAGGGGGCGAATGGCTGGCAAGGTTGGTGGCAATCGACGCTGCTTTGGTTTTGAGTGGAGCTGTATTGACTTCCTATGTGGGAGTTACAGGTTTAGTACACCGCATGGTTCTGGATCGATGTTTGCCGCAGTATTTGCTAAGAGTAAACCGATATGGAACCCAATATCGTATTGTAATTGTTTTTTTTCTGCTATGTGTATCTGTTCTCTTGGCAACTAACGGCAAATTGGCCGCGTTAGCTGGAGTGTATACTATTTCTTTCTTATCTGTTATGACCTTATTTGGTATTGGTAATTTATTATTAAAGGTAAGACGGAGTGGATTGAAGCGCCCCGTAAAAGCTTCTTGGCTGGGGGCTATATTCGCAATCAGTGCTGTAGTGTCGGCTATTTCTGGTACGATTATCATGAATCCTGCCTATGTGGGAATCTTCTTAAGGTATTTTTTGCCGACTATGATTATTGTACTTATCATGCTGAATCGTATCAGTCTCTTGACGGCATGTTTATTTATTATAAGAGCTGTAAGCAACAAAATTACCGGGGTTGCTAAAGCTCTTGCACAAGGAATTCAAGGGAATATAGATGAAATTAATTCTCAACAAATCGTTTTTTTTACCCGGGGTGGGGATTTAGTAAATCTAAATCTGGCAATGCTGTATGTTAGAGATAATGAACATACCAATCGCATCAAAATTGTTAATGTTCTCTGTGAGGGCGTTGAAGTTTTGCCTGGTTTGGCAGATGATATACGTTTCCTTGGCCGTATCTATCCAGAAATACATATTGAATTTGTTGTTTATCGGGGTGAGTTTGGTCCGGAATTAATTCAGGAACTTTCAAAGAAATGGAGTATCCCTCCTAATTTTATGTTTATTGGCTCGCCGAAGGGGGAGTTCAAATACAGTTCTGCAGAATTAGGCGGCGTTCGGTTGATTATATGACTATTGACATTATAAAAACTAGGACGTATACTCTTAATAAGATTTTAATAGAGATATCTAAAAGCTATGATCAGGAAGAGTATTCATGATTTTAAATGCACAGAGAGCGGGGTATGCTGAGAACCTGCGATGTAGATCAGATGAAAATCACCTGAGAGCGATGACTGAAAATTGGAGTAAGTCAATCCGTATTCCTGCGTTAAAGGATAAGGTATGTTAGTACCTGAATGGCTTGTTGAAGGTGGTATAACGAAGGTAAACTTCGTCCTGCACAGTGGGACGAAGTTTTTTTATGTTTTTTTATCCCAGACTAAGTAGGAAGGCTATAATCAAAAGGAGTTTTTTACATGTATAAAAAGGTTGATTCTAAGAATAATTTTGTGACAATGGAGAAATCCATTCTTGCACTATGGAAAGAAAAAAATATTATAAATAAAAATTTCCAGATGAATGAGGGCAGTGAATATTTTACCTTTTACGATGGACCGCCTACAGCCAATGGGGCACCTCATATTGGTCATGTCGTTACTCGAGTCATTAAGGACCTTATCCCTCGTTATAAGGTAATGAAAGGCTACAAGGTTTTACGCAAAGCTGGTTGGGATACGCATGGTCTTCCCGTTGAGCTGGAAGTGGAAAAAACGCTAGGCATATCTGGTAAGCCGGAAATCGAAAAATATGGTGTAGAAAACTTTATAAAAAAATGCAAAGATAGTGTATTTACGTATGCAACACAGTGGAAAGACATGTCCGAGAGGGTAGCTTACTGGATCGATATGGATAACCCTTATGTTACTTATCAAAACGAATATATTGAATCGGTATGGTGGTCTTTGAAGCAGCTTTGGGACAAAGACTTATTATATAAAGGACATAAGATTGTTCCTTACTGCCCGCGATGCGGAACATCTTTATCTTCTCATGAAGTCGCTCAAGGTTATAAGGATGTGAAGGATAGTTCTGCTTATGTAAAATTCAAATTGAAGAATGAAGATGCATATATCCTGGTATGGACGACAACTCCCTGGACCCTGCCAAGCAATGTGGCTCTTGCTGTAAACCGCAAATATGATTATGTCGAAATCGTCAACCACGAAGAGCATTTGATCCTTGCAAAAGAATTGCTTAGCAGAATCGAAGATGAATATGAGGTTGTCAGAGAGTTTAAGGGTGAAATGCTGCTTGATCAGGAATATGAGCCTATATTTTCTTTTGTTACGCCAGAGAAGAGAGCCTATTATATTGTACATGGAGATTTTGTAACGCTTAGTGATGGTACTGGAGTGGTTCATATTGCTCCTGCTTACGGCGAAGATGATAACCGAGTAGGACAGAAATATGACCTGCCTCTGGTAAATCTGGTAGATGTTCAAGGAAATTTTGTAGAGGAAGTGGCTCCCTGGCAAGGAATGTTTGTTAAAAAAGCGGATGAGAAAATCATCGAGAACATGAAGGAAACAGGTATCCTTTATAAGGCAGAAAAGTTCCTTCATTCCTATCCCTTCTGCTGGCGCTGTGATACACCTCTTTTATATTACCCAAGAGATTCGTGGTTTGTAAGGATGTCTTCCTTACGGGACAAACTTCTCGAAAATAATGATAGCATTCATTGGTATCCTGATAATATCAAGAAAGGCCGTTTTGGTAACTTCCTGGAGAATGTGATTGATTGGGGGCTCAGCCGGGAACGTTACTGGGGTACTCCTCTGCCTATCTGGGAGTGTGATTGCGGGCATCGGGAGTGTATAGGAAGTATTGCTGAATTAAAGGAAAAGGGAATTGAGGTACCAGACGATTTGGAACTTCATAAACCCTATATTGATCATGTATCACTGAAATGCCCTGCTTGTGCAAAAGAAATGCAAAGAGTGAGTGAGGTTATTGATTGTTGGTATGATTCTGGTTCCATGCCCTTTGCACAATATCATTTCCCCTTTGAGAACAAAGAATTGTTTGAGCAAAACTTTCCGGCCCAATTTATATCGGAAGCTGTGGATCAGACCAGAGGATGGTTTTACACTCTTATCGCAATATCAACGGCTATATTTGACAAAAGTTCTTTTGAAAATTGTATTGTTCTTGGACATGTGCTTGATAAGAACGGTATTAAAATGTCAAAGCATAAAGGAAATGTGTTAAGTCCATTTACAGTCTTGGAAAATGAAGGCGCCGATGCCTTACGTTGGTATTTCTATACTGCCAGTGCTCCTTGGCTTCCATCCAGGTTCTATGAAGACGCGGTGATCGAAGTGCAGCGTAAATTTTTGAATACTTTATGGAATGTATATTCTTTCTATGTCCTATATGCTGAGATTGATCAGTTTGATCCTGCCCGGTATCCGGGGAGAAGCAGCATTCATGTTATGGATAAATGGATTCTGTCCAAATTAAATACCATGATCCATAAAGTTGATGAAGATTTGGATGCTTATAATATAACCGGAGCAGCAGAGCGTATTGGAGAATTCACCGAAGAGCTGTCAAACTGGTATGTGAGGAGAAATAGAACCAGATATTGGGTCATGGATATGACGGATGATAAGATCGATGCTTATCTTACCTTGCATACCGTGCTGAAAAATCTTGTAATCGTGGCAGCCCCTTTTGTTCCCTTTATTACGGAAGAAATCTATCAGAATCTTGTAGCAGCAAGAGATGTGAAAGAACCGGAGAGTGTTCATCTGTGCAGATGGCCTATTTATGATGAAAAGCTTGTTGATCAACAGCTGGAAGCCGAAATGGAGCTGACTTACAAGATTTGTGCTCTTGGCCGAAGTGCGAGAAATACGGCCAATATTAAAAATAGGCAGCCTCTTTCTAAAATGCTGTTGAGTACAAAGAGACTGCCTGATTATTATATAGATATTATCAAAGAAGAGCTGAATATAAAGGTTGTAGAAGTAAATGCCAACATGTCTGATTATGTAAGTTATACTGTAAAACCTAATTCGCCGGTACTGGGAAAAACTCATGGTAAATTTATTCCCGGCATCCGAAAAGCCATCGAGAAGATGGACCAAATGGCATTAGCATTGAAAATTTCAAATGGGGATTCCATTATGATAGAAATTGATGGCACTTCCATAGAATGTAACGCAGCCAATTTGTTAGTCACAATGAGTGGTTTGGAAGGTTTTGCCTTTGCTGGAGAAGGAGATGTAGGTGTTGTTCTTGATACTCATATCTCTGAAGAATTGCAAGTGGAAGGCTATGCCAGAGAAATTATTAGTAAGCTTCAGAACATGAGAAAAGATAGTTCCTTTGAAGTTATGGATAAGATTACGATCTATATAACGGGAAATGCCTTACTTGAGAATGTTGTGAAGCAATACAAGGATTATATTATGAGTGAAACTCTGGCTGTGGAAATTGTCTTTAATGAAGTAAGGGACTATACGGATGTAACCATTAATGGTGAACCATTGAAGATGGCTGTTACCAGACAATAGGATTCACCCCTTTGGAAGAAGCAAAATTGAGAAAAATTGAATCTATATTCATAACAAAAACTACTCCTGTTAAAACAGGAGTAGTTTTTGTTATGAATGTTGTTCTCGTTATTAGCCTAAGAAGAAGGGTCATGTATTATAAGCATTGTCTATAATACATGACCCCTGAACAGAGTAATAATAAGTTATACTAATGTTTTATGCTGTTTTTAATGACTTGCCATGAAGTAGGATCTTCACCGCCTAGTTTCCAAAGGGCAATACCTGCAATATTATAGTTGTTGACAAGATCCAATTTATATTTCAGGCTCTGGCTGTTTTCGTACCATACCTGATGTTCTACACCATCTGCTGTATAACTAAAATGCGGGGATTTGGAGGCCTCGTCCCATTGCACCTCGGAACCGTGCTGCGTGATTAAATTTTGAATTGCATCATGTTCAACACTTTCGACTCCTTTGCTGGACCAATCATAACCATAGCCAGCAATTCCTAAATATATTTTGTTTTTGGGAATCATGGTTAAGGCGTATTTTAAATCAGATTCAACGGAACGAATATCAGCGATAGAACCTGCGCCGTTCCAACCAGCGTGGTAGTCGTAAGTCATTAGGATGATTTTGTCTGCATATTGAGCAAGTTGAGCATAGTCATAGGCAACAGCAACATCATTATCTTCATTATGTTTTGGAAAAACATCAATAGAGACAAGATATCCTTGGGGTTTTAATCGGTCTGATAGTTCATGAATAAAAGTTGTCAAATTATTACGGTCACCAGCCGGGACTTGTTCAAAATCGATATTAATACCATCTAAGCCATATTTTTTAATTGTTGTTTCCAAGTTGTCAATTGCAGTTTTTCTTAGTGATGCATTGCCAAGGACGGCATGTATTCCTGCATTAGGATCATCTTGTTTAGCGTTGTTTACCATTAGTAAAGCAGTGACTTTATTATTATGTGCATACTTTACTACTGAAGCATGGTCATTACCGCCGCGATCCGTTACGGAGCCATCTTCATGGAGTGTCGACCAAAATGGTGCAATGGTGCCGATGGTATCAATGTGGCTTTGAAGATCATTATAAGATGTCACATCTGTTCCATACCATTCGGTGTAAAAGCCCAATACGTCTTTACCACCAGATGATGTACCTGTTTGGGAAGGAAGACTAGGATGTGTGGTGCTCTTAGGGTTTAAGTCTATATGAAGTATACTTGCAAATAGATCTAATATTGTATCGAATAATCCTTTCTCGGAGTGAGTATCTGGTGAAGAAGCCAAAACAGGCATCGGGACGAAAGCACTTGTACAAAGGACAAGCACCAGCAAGAGAATTATAATTTTATAGCTGCGCATGATATCCTCCACTATTGTTATTAGGTTATTTAATAATGTTAACATAATAACTTAAAGATATCAATACGAATCTTGATAAAAAGTATTGATTATTAATTGATTTTATATATACGATTAAATTAAATGAAAAACTACTCATGTTAAAAGCTTGAGTAGTTTGGTTTATTTATTTATATGAGTGAAGAGCTTTTCATTTACTAAAATTTGTTGCAATAGCTACAACGACATTCAATTGTTTAAGGGCAAAAGGTGTAATTTTTAACGTACGGTTTGATTGACCAGAGCCACCATATATATAAGGGTAGCAAAAAAGTTGTTTGTCTAAAATATGAGGAAGTGGTATACCGATCAAAGGAAGACTTCCCGCAGTGAAACCGGTTTTTTTCTTTATTTCTTCTCTGCTTGCTATGCTAACTTTTTTACAGCCTATGATAAAAGATATCTTTTCAGGCTGAATAAGTCCATGTTTACCAGAAATAATGAGAGAAAAAAATCCGAGATCTGTTTTGATAATTAGGGTAGGTGCGGTTTGGCCAGTGTCAATGCCAAAATAATCAGCACCTTCTTGCGCTGTAAGAATGGGTTGATTGTGATAGATAAATTCATAGGCGTAGTTGCTGCCTTCTAAGATGGTCTTGATTGTATCCATAAGGCACCTCCTTAATTCTTTTTTTACCATTATATTACCAATAATGCATAAGAAGCACAGTTAAGTTTAAAACCAATTAAATATTTTATTTTATTAATAAAAAAGTACTACTATAACCAAGGATTACAAATAGTGGTGAATCTTTCTGATTGGAAAGATCATAACTTAATTCATTGAAGGAGATACTTGTAATAACGTATTTTTTCTTTATGAATTAGGAGGTCTGAAGTTGAATAAAAAAGGTGTTGGTTTATCGGCGTGGCAATTGACAATGATGTCACTGGGAACTGTAATTGGGGGATCTTTTTTCTTGGGCTCTGCGGTCGCAGTTCGTACAGCAGGGCCAGGGATTATTATTTCTTACTTATTAGGCGGTATATTAATTTATGTCATCCTCTTTGCTTTATCGGAAATGACGGTGGCAGACCCTGCACCTGGTTCTTTTCGAACTTTTGCCCAGAAGGCTTATGGTCCGGGTTTGGGATTTGTTGTTGGTTGGGTCTACTGGAGCGGATTAGTCTTGGCGATGTCTAGTGAAGCCACTGCTGTATCAATTATTTTGCGTACCTGGCTTCCAGGAATTTCTCTCCCTTTGTTAGGGGCTATTATTATTGTGGGAGTATCACTTCTCAATTTGTTAGGAGCCGATAAACTCAGCAAGCTGGAGAGTGGGCTGGCAGCAGTGAAATTGCTGGCAATTGTTGGTTTTATTTTTTTGGGTATTGCCTTAATTAGTGGTTTTATTCCGGGACTTCAACCCATTGGTGCAGGCGAACTTAGGTCTGAACCTTTATTTCCCGCAGGAATTTGGGGAATTGCAGGAAGTATGCTTATTGTCATGTTTACGTATGCCGGGTTTGAGGTGATTGGATTAGCAGCAGCGGAAACTACAGATCCTTATAAAGTCGTACCTAAAGCCATTAAGTACACTGTAATAGGTTTAGTGGGACTGTATGTATTGGCGATTCTTGTGCTATTGCCTTTGATACCGACGAATGTTTTATCGGCTGAGGTAAGTCCGTTGGCTTTATCTTTGGTAAGATGGAAATTAAACTGGGCTGGCAATGCAATTACCATTGTATTGGTTACGGCTATTCTTTCTACCATGTTAGCCGCTATGTTTGGACTGGGTCGTATGATACGATCTTTGGCTGATGAGGGTCATGCCCCTCAATGGATAAAAGATGAGGGTGCTGTACCGCATCGGGGAATTCTTTTTTCTGGTACTGCAATGTTAGTGGGGCTTGGTTTGGGATTTATGCTGCCTCAGCAAGTGTATCTTTTTTTAGTAAGTTCCGGTGGTTTTGCTTTACTTTTTTCTTATGCGGTCATTTTAGCAACCCATTATAAACTCCGTCAGAAAACCGGTTGTCCTCCTGAAGGTAAATGCCAACTCCCCGGATATCCGATTAGCACTGTAGCTGCTTTCATTAGTATTCTTCTCATTATTGTCAGTATGCCTTTAGTTCCGGGACAAGGTGCTGGCCTCTTGGCAGGAGTAATACTGGTCATACTATTTACGGGAATTTATGCGGGGCAAAGGATGTATCAGGAAAGGTTGGCAGAAAGAAAAAATAATATTGGTGATTTGCAATTTGAAATGGCAAAAGAGTTGGGAGTTAGTCAGGGGAAACAGCAAAAAGCAAAGATAGAAAATGAAACCCCAGAGAAAAAATGATTCTGCGTATTGAATCACTGCGCCCTTCTTGCTGTCACCTTGTCAAAAAAAGAGGATTTTTAAAATAATATGTGGAAGGTTTCATATGCTTGGGAAATATATGAAATAGTATCCTTTAGGTGAAGAGACACGTATAGTGATAAGAAGTGTGAATTTATCAGATAATGATTTATTTCATAGAAATAGCGTATCTTTAAAATACTTTTTTAGGTAACAAGGTAAGGAGGAGAAAATGGTGACAAATAATTTTAAGCGCATTCACTTAGTTGTGATGGATTCTGTAGGGATCGGAGAAGCATCGGATGCAGCAAATTTTGATGATTTTGGTGTAGACACTTTAGGGCACATTGCTACGGCATGTGGAGGCCTGAATATGCCGAATATGGGAAGCCTTGGTGTTTCCAATATTAGAAATATTCAAGGTATTGAGCCAACAGAGCATCCTATTGCTTATTATACAAAAATGCATGAGTTATCAAAGGGGAAAGACACAATGGCTGGTCATTGGGAATTCATGGGACTTTATACGTCCAAACCTTTTCATGTATTCCCTCACGGTTTTCCTGATGAATTAATTCGCCGCATTGAAGAAAAAACTGGGCGAAAAGTAATTGGCAATAAAGCTGCGAGCGGTACCGAGATTATTAAAGAATTAGGGGAAGAACATGTGAAAACAGGAGCACTTATTGTTTACACATCTGCTGATTCGGTGCTGCAAATTGCCGCACATGAAGACGTTATCCCATTGAAGGAACTTTATGAGATCTGTGCGTTTTGCCGGGAAATTACTCTTGAAGAGCCTTACAAGGTAGGGCGGATTATTGCTCGTCCGTTTGTAGGTGAGCCAGGCAATTTTACCCGTACTGCGAATCGTCATGATTATGCATTAAAACCTTTTGGCCGTACTGTAATGAATGAGTTGAAGGATGCAAATTTTGATGTGATTGCTATGGGCAAAATCTCTGATATTTATAATGGTGAGGGAGTTACAGAATCGCTTCACACTGTTTCTAATATGGACGGCATGGATAAGTTGATTGCAGTATTCGATAAAAAGTTTACCGGGCTTAGCTTTTTGAATTTAGTAGATTTTGATGCTTTATTTGGGCATCGTCGTGATCCTAAAGGTTATGGTAAAGCCTTAGAGGAATTTGATGCTCGCTTGCCCGAAGTATTTGCGAAGATGACGAAAGAAGATTTGTTGATCATCACTGCCGATCATGGAAATGATCCAACTTATCATGGCACTGATCACACACGGGAATATGTACCTTTACTTGTTTATTCTCCTTGCTTTACGAAAGCCAGGGAGTTGCCGGTAAGAAAAACTTTTGCCGATATTGGTGCTACTATAGCAGAGAATTTTCAAGTGAAGATGCCAGAATACGGCACAAGTTTCTTACAGGATTTAAAATAGTGGAGTTGTACACTAACGTGTGGAAGATGAATTTAATACTGAATTCTTCAGCAGATGTTCTTGTAATAAATTCCGAAATAAGCTCTTGACATTTTTTAGTGACGAGTTTATATTAAGTGTAATAAATGCATATTGTTATGTATGAGTGGAACTGACCAAAAAAATTTTTGGAGGCTAAACTATTTGCTTGTTTTCGAGCGAATAGCCTAGCCTTTTTTTATTTGTAATTTTTTAGCTTTCTTAGGAGATACCTTTTGTATGTTCAATCCATTAATTAAAAAAGGATAATGAATAGGAGGAGTAGCATGAAGATCAATCTTAAGACCCCTGTCGTAGAAAGTCGTGAGCAGCGTCTTGGCACCATCATCGCATGGGACGGAAAAGCATCGGAACTGTCAAAGGAATCGGCTTATGCCCGCGGGAACTGCGGAGATGCTTGCGGTGACAAGGCCCGCAGACTCTGCGAACTGGAGGGGCCGTTTACACAAGGATCTGTCTGCAGTGAGCAGATGGTAGAATTGAAGTCGGCTTTTCTTCATCCTATGAAGTCGTTCTCTCTCGATCCTATGTAGGGTATCGAGGGGCTCTTAGCTTATTAGAAAAAATTTATACTACTACTGTCGGAGCTAGTGCTTAGTTGTACATAAAAAAAATAGGTCTGCAATTACAAAAGCGACTTGCATTACCAAATGGTATTGTAAGTCGCTTTTGCTGTATCTATTCTAGTTCGGTAGTCAGGGCGTGGAATAAAGCGAGATTCTTATCGAGCTTAGTTCCCTCTAGTAGATCCTTAAGAGCTTGTTCATAGTGTTTTGATGTTATATTTGGGATGTTGTTATTCCTTACAATGCTGGCAAGGAGAGCAATGTTTTGCATTTTGGGATTGCTTAATTTTGCGGGATCTATCCGGTATTCCTGAATATTGCGACGCAGGCATTCAGCACTGATATCTTCTGTCTTCAGAACAGGTTCCTTGCCTAATCTTACTAATAGAGGCTGCCACTGCGTATTATAATATACTAAGATTCCACCATCTTTTAACTGGGTATTGAGACCGCGCAGAGCCTCATTTCGTTCTAAAGCTATGACCATATCTGCGCAGCCTGTCTGGATAAGGGCAGAATGGGCGTGTGAGCCAATGCGAATACAGGAAGACACAGTACCGCCCCGTTGTGCTAAACCATGCGTGTCGGTACCGCGTACTGGCAGTCCTGCATAGTCGGCAGCCCTTAGAATGACTTCGCTCATTAATCCGATGCCTTGCCCGCCGACTCCAATCAGATATATATCCATTCTAATGGAAGACATAGGCTTATGTTCCTCCCTTGCTGTAAGATTTATGGATAATAGCTTTTGTTGGACAGGTTTGTTTACAGGAACCATCACCGATACAGAGGTCATTATTTACCAAAACTCTGTCGTCTGCGTCTCTTTGGAATGTTGGACATGCGAAGGAATTTATACACGTATAATTTTGGTTGCAGTCTGCGGTAATTTCTACCTGTGGAGGAGGTGGATTTCCTGCAGCATTGCGTTCTCGCATTAATTTTAGCATACAGGGATGTTTGGCAATCACTATTTTAAATCCTTCTTGAGCAATCGCTTCTTTTACTGCTTCTTCCAGTTTAGCCTGAGCGTAGGCATCAATCTCGCGGATGTTAGTGATTCCCATGCCTTCTAGCACGCGTCGTATTGAGATCTTTTCTGTTGGACCGTTAAAATTGTAACCAACGCCAGGATGACTCTGATGACCTGTCATCGCTGTAGTGCCATTGTCCATAAGAATTAAAGTAAAGTTGTGATGATTATAAACAGCATTGATAATTCCTGGTAAGCCAGCATGAAAGAAAGTGGAATCCCCGAGGAATGCAATTACTTTCCGACTGGTATTAAAGAGTGACAAGCCAGCAGCTGTACCACTGCTATGCCCCATACACAGCAGTATTTGCCCCATATAATAAGGCTCCATAATTCCAAGGGTATGGCAGCCAATATCAGCGACGGTAATATCATCTGCTCCAATAGCTTGCTTGACAGCATGGAATGCAGAACGATGGCCGCAACCAGGACACAATTGGGCTGGACGTGATGACCATTGTAAAGGGGGTGTTGCTGATTCGGGGAGAGGAGGCAGCAGTTGAGGCCATGTTTTGCTTATGACGGCTGCTACTTTTTCAGGAGTATATTCATTCAGCCAATCCTCATAGTCCTGTTTGCCGATGATTTTGGTGGTAATGCCCATTTCCTGGGCCAGCGCTTTTACTTGCTGTTCGATAAAGTCATCCAGTTCTTCTAATATTTTGATTTCTTTGTGTTGGCGGAGAAAAGCAGCAACTACGTTTTTAGGCAGAGGATGGATAATACCGAGCTTTAATATATCTGGCTTGAAGATTGCTTTTTCTAACACATCTTGTAAAGATTGAAAGGGGGCTCCCATCGTTAGTACCCCATAAGCAGCGTTTCCATGATCCACAAGTGTATTTAGGAATGAAGTATCGGCATGGACAGAAAATGAGGCTAGTTTTTCCAGGGCGCGACGTTTTAGTGGGAGAACTAATTTTGTAGTTAAGGGTATGTAGGGTCCGTTAGCTGGATTGAAACGAGGTGTATTATCAACTGTCTGGGGTATCCAGGAGGTGAAATTTACCTTTTCTTTGGCATGGCAGACATGGGTGGTGAGTCTGAGAATAACTGGCATACGACGCTCTATGGATAGGCGGGCAGCTTCTTTAAACATAATGTAGACTTCTGTAGGGGTAGCTGGTTCTAACATGGGAATGTAGGCTAAACGGGCGTAATGACGATTATCTTGTTCGTTTTGAGAAGAGTTGGCTCCAGGATCATCGCCAAGAACAATTATCATACCGCCAATTAGTTCCAGATGCCCAAGCTGAACAAAGGTGTCAGCTGCAACATTGAGTCCCACGCTTTTAAAAAAGACGGTTGAGAGATGTCCATTGATTGAAGCACCAAACGCTACTTCCGTGGCGACTTTTTCATTGGTGGAAAATTCAAAATAAAAGGGGTTTTTGTCTTTGGGAATACTCGCCATTGCGGCAGCAATTTCTGGTGTCGGTGAGCCTGGGTAAGATGTGGCTACTCTAACATTTGATTCAATCATAGCACGAACGATGGCTGTATTACCCATGACGATCTCTGAACCGCCATGTGGCGAAATGAGAAATTCTCCTAGCTGTTTCATTTCAATCACCTCTTTGTATATTATAGAATTACTATCCTTAGAATGCTAATAAATTAAAGTTGAATAGTAATTTTTATTTCAAACAAGAGGGACTTACCATTAACGTAAGTCCCTCTTAATTTATTGACTTATTAATAAGTTAGCTTCGAAGTTTATTTTTGAGAAGCAGCAGGCGAGCTGGAATGGAAATCACACCAGTACCTAAACTGACTCCTAAGATGACAAGCAAGAGAGCTGCAAAGTGGTACCAGCTTAATTGTTCTCCTAAGAACAAAGCTGAGGCAAGCACTCCTACTATGGGAGCACCGTTTTGGAAAAGGGATGCTGTAGAAGCTCCTATTTCCTGTATAGCGGTATTCCACCATAAGGCTCCTAATGCGGTACTAAAAAAGCTGGAAAATAGTAAAACTGCAATAGGCCAGAAGCTGTCACTGCCGGGATAACTCCAGACTGGATTTATAAACAAGCCTAAAATCAGCAAACCGATAGAGGCCAAACCGTGACTGTAAGCTGTTACTATTAAGGGGGAAACAGATAAGGTAGCTTTCTTTACAAATAAGGATCCTATGACAAAGACAATGGTTGCAATCAGCATAATTCCGTCGCCAGCGAGTGTTGCTCCGCCTTGTGAGCTGCCAGAAACGACTAACAATAAGCCGCTAAACCCTAAAATGATAGCGATCCCTTTGGCCCATGTAAATTCTTCTTTTAACAAATATCCTGCAAAAACAGTTGTAAATAAGGGATTGAGCCCCAATATCAGAACTCCATGTATTGCACTGGTTGCAGTTAACCCTATAGTGAGAGTTATTTGGTGAATAAAGATACAGAACATAGAGACTCCTGCGATAGGGAACCATTCTCTGCTGGATAGTTTCTTATAACCATATCGCCTCCATACCAGAGGTAAGAGCAGTCCGCTTGCCAAAAATAAGCGAATAGGAGCTAGGGCTAATGGCGGAAAAAAGTGAGTGAGATATTTGATGGAGACTACATTGATGCCCCAAAGAATTACAACTAAGATAAGCAGAAAGAATATGCGGCGATTGTTTGCTAACGTTGTCAAATTTTTCATCCTCTACAAAATAAAATATTTGTATATCTTATCACAGCTTTGTAGAAAGGGAAAGATTAACTATTATTATTTTTAGAAGTGAAAATCTTTAAATCCCAGTATCAATTCTTCGATGAATTTGTCGGTAGCCGCAGGAATGGAGATATCCTTTCGATAGATGCCCCCCATTGACTTCTTCATAAGACAATGGGGGCAGATTGTAACATTTCTAGAGTTATACTTTGATGTTCGGCAAGGGAATTGTCTTTGCATACAGCAAGACCTTCTATCATAGTGATTTTCACTATGATAGAAGGCCTTGCCTGGCATAAAAATGTTAAGACAGCAAACTCGGTAAAAATCCTTTTCGCAGCATTACATAGGAAATAGATCGATCATAATGAAAAACAGGAATACGTTTTATCTCAAAAGGATTATTAAACATTTCCAATCCATAATGAGTGGTAAGGCCCCCGTGATATCCTACTTCTTTAGCAATTGTGAGCGTTTCAGCATTATAACTGCCCCCAGGATAGGCGATAAAATCAACAGCTGTTCCTAAAAGTTGTTCTAAGTCAAACTTTGATTTGGATAATTCTATTTTCATTTCTGTGGCTGTTAGGTTAGCAAGAAAGCGATGAGTAACAGTATGGGAGCCAAAATCCATGCCTGCAGCTGCCATTTGGCGTATCTGAGGAGCTGTTAATCGATCAGTCTGGCCAACCAGACCGGTAATAATATAAAAGCTTGCTTTCATTGAATATTGCTGGAGAATGGGAAATACATTGGTGTAATTATCCAAGTAACCATCATCAAGAGTCAGGATAATTGGTTTATCTGGCAGAGGAGTAGATAAATCTTGTAGATGCTGCTTAATCTGCTGTAGAGATAGGCAAGTATATCCATTGCTGCTAAGTGTCTTTATATCCTCTTCAAAACGTGTAGGGTTAACAGTATAATCATCTGTTTCAGGACCGACTCTATGATAAAGTAAAATAGGGATACTTTTAACAAAATCTTTATATTTGGGAAGACATGATGTTCCTGCAATGAGTGCAACTGTACTGGCACAACCGATTAAAAATTGACGTCTAGTAACCACAGACTTCCTCTCTTTTCCTGAAGAATAAAAAATATAATTTCTCATTTGGATTTTATATCATTTGTATATAGAATGCAAATAAGAATACTATTAATTATGAAAAATTATTGTGGATTAGAAGCTGAATATTATTATCATTTTATTGGTAAGTAGAAAAATATCTATTATTGATTGGCAGGGGACTTGCTATTCATTGTTGAATGTAATATTACAAAGATTAACAATTTAATGAAGAGCTGTATTTACAGAATGATGTTTACATAGTAAGGTGAGTGAAAAGCTAGGTTATGAGGTGATCTTTTTGAAGAATAGTGTGTTATTTGTAGATGATGAACCACTCATCTTAGGATCAATTCGAAGAGCGGTAGTGGATGAAAATTATGTTCCTTATTTTACCGGAAGTGCTCAAGAAGCACTTGCTATCATGGAAAAAACTAATATAAGTGTTGTGGTAACTGATTTACGTATGCCGACTATGGATGGAATCACCTTACTAAAAATAGCTAAGGAGAAATATCCTGATATGCAAAAGATTGTGTTGTCTGGTTATGCACAACTCAATCAGGTACTGGATTCCATTAATGAAGGCGATATTCAAAAATATATAACAAAGCCTTGGGAAATGGGGGACTTGTTAAGGTCAATACGGGAAGCTGTAGTTTTTTACAATTTAATAAAAGAGAAGGAAGAATTAGCAAAAGCTTTAGAGAGCAGCAACAATGCTTATAAGAATGTATTTAAAATGATGGACACAAGGCTTGGCTGCTTTGATAAAGATTTCTCGTCTATTAAAGAAATAATAATGTTTACCTTTTCCCAAGTAAAAGATCCTAACCAGTCAAAGGCAGTAATTGATTTATGTGAAAGGCTATGTTTAGCTTTTGTGAATGCAACTCCGAGCTATCCAGTTGTATTTAATCTTCAAGAGATTGAGGATGGAATCTTTCGTATTTTGTCACATGTGGCTGCAACAGGAGAACTAACAATAGATGTTTTCGACATTAAATGCCATGGTAATATTCATTTCCTGTTATTCCTGTTTGAAGTGTTAGCAGTGTTATTTCTACCTCATCATATACTTGGTTGCAAAATAACAGGGACTGTTGTTCAGGCAGAAATTATTGTCTATGGTGATATTAAAGTTGATAGGAATAGCGGCTGCGATGCTATTTCTTATCTTACTTTTTTAAAGACATTATCGAAACGGTATGATCATGTATTTAGTATTATAAACAATCCAGATCATATGCTTATTTCAATAGAAAAAAACTATATTATTCAGGCGTAAAAGAAACCATAGCATTCATTGCTATGGTTTTTTCTGCAACTATTTATTGTATTCGATGAATAAACCGATTGAGGATACTCTCTTCTATTCTGTTAGGAGCTTGTCTTTTTTAGATATGTATGATTTTTTTTCATCTGGCGTAATACCATTCGATAAATTTGTGTGCAGGTAAAGGTTTGGAAAAATAATACCCCTGTATTTCATCACAACCGCATTTCTGAAGTTTTTTGATCTCCTCATTCGTTTCTACGCCTTCAGCAATTACCTTAATTAATAGTTTTTCAGCAAGGGAAATAATGGTTTCGACAATTGCAAGACTGGAATTATCGGAAGACATTGCTCGAATAAATGATTGGTCAATTTTTAGTTTATCAATGGGGAACTGACTTAGATATTGTAAGCTGGAATAACCAGTGCCAAAGTCGTCAATTGATAATTTTACGCCAAGTTCTTTCAATAAATGAAGTTCCTTTATAGCCTTAGTGGCATTTTTCATTATGATACCTTCTGTTAATTCAATATCTAGGTATGAAGGATCAATATTATAACTTTTAATTATTTCTTGCAGAGTGAAGAGAAATTGTTTTTCTTGGAACTGAATGGCAGAAACATTTACCGCAATTTGTATTGCTGGCAAGCCGAATTCAATCCAACTCAGATGCTGGCGGCAAATTTCACGAAGTACCCATTCTCCAATTGGAATAATGAGTCCTGTTTCCTCGGCAACAGGAATGAATTTAGCAGGAGATGTTAGTCCATATTGTGGATGATTCCAGCGTATTAGTGCTTCTACACCGATTAATCGATTCGTTTGTAAGCTAATTTGTGGCTGATAGTAAAGTACGAATTCATTTCGCTCTATTGCCAGCCTAAGGCTATTCTCAAGAGATAAGCGCTCAGTGACGATTTGGTTTAACGACTCTGTAAAGAATTGATAATTGTTTCTGCCATTCTCTTTTGCATGATACATGGCAAGTTCTGCATGCTTAACAAGCACTTCAGGCGTATGACCATTATGAGGATAGAAACTGATCCCCATACTGGAAGTAACACGTAATTCAGCATTTTCGACGATAAACGGCATGGAAAGGGTAGATACCATTCTTGATATAATCCTGGTAACATTAGAAGATTTTTCAACATCTGTTAAAACGATAATAAATTCATCAGCACTCATGCGGCATAGTGTATCCTCATCTCGAATACAAAGCTGCAGTCGTTCAGCTACTTCCTGTAGAATAAAATCCCCAACATGATGCCCTAATGAATCATTTATCGTTTTAAAACGATCTAAATCAAGGAATAAAACAGCAAGCTGTTCTCCATTTCTTTTGGCATGAGCCAAGGCTATATGTAATCTATCATTAAAAAGGGTTCTGTTAGGAAGTTTTGTTAAAGGATCAAAGTTGGCCAAACGATAGATTTTTTCTTTAGCAAATTCACGTTCTGAAATATCACGTACTACGGCTATGATACGGCCTTTATTATCTAATGTGGTATGCTTAAGACTTACTTCAAGATTAAGATAATTGCCTGCAGAATTTTTGATTTTCCAATCATACAAAGGTGTTTCACCTTGTATGGCCTTTTGAAACCATGCAAGAGCCTCTTTCTCTGAATAGGGAAATTGTCCAGTGCCAAAATCCTGGAGGCTTGTTTGCAGGAGGTACTCTTTTGTAAGACTAAAAATTTCACAGGCTTTTTGGTTTGCATCGATAATATGTAATGTATCTGTGTCATATATAATAATTCCATCATTTACTGAACCAAAAATGGCTTGATAATTAGCCTCAAGAACGATTGCTTCTTGTTTAGCTTGCATTCTGTCGGACACATCCCGGGATGCAAAGACTACTCCGACAACACTCCCATCTTTATATATTTTTTCTCTTAAACTTTCAAGCCACTTTACTTGACCGTTTGCATGTATGTAACGGCAGCAAACACAATGAGGTTCATCACTAACTAAAAAAGAGGCATAGGACGCGATAGAACTTTCTAAATCGTCAGGATGAACAAAATTAAGAAAATTTTGCCCGATTAATTGATCAGGAGTATAACCAGTTAATTTTTTGCAGGACGGCGTTATATACTCAATAATTCCATTAAAATTCAATTTCGTTATGATGTCTTGCATGTTACCTGTAATTTGCAGCAAATTCTCCTGAATTTTTTTACGCTCTGCATTTTCGCTTTGCGCTGTTTTATAAAGGCGTGCATTATAAATCGCCATGGATGCAATTGTTGCAAATTGTTGAAAAACAGCAACATCATTTGGGGTAAACCGACGGTCTGCTTCAATAAAAGATAGGCCTAAAACTCCGACAATTTTACATCCAATTTTTATAGGAATTTGCATTTCTGTATGGATTTTATCAAAAAAAGGATCATGTAATCGGTTACACCATGTACTATAATCATCAACAATTGAAATTTTTTCTGTTGCAATTGTTCGTTGAATCAAACCGTGACTTAAACTCATAACGCGGTTTACATCACTTTCGTACACACCGACGCCAGCTTTTCGGATCATTTGATTTAGATCAAGCTCTACTAGATTATAATAACCATGTTTCGTTCTAATTAACTTCGTGGCCTCTTTAACGATCATTTCGAGAAGGTCTGTAAGGTCAAGCTTGTTAAGCAACCCAAGAGCTGTATCATATAGAACTGTAGTTATAGCTCTTTTACGCAGGGAACTTATCATAGTATTGGATCCTCGAACTTTATGTCTATATTTCATAGTAAGCCTCACAATAAAAAGATTATATTACAGTAATGTGCTTTTATATAATAAAATTCGACAGAAACAATGGCTTTCCTTTCCAGCAGAGAATAACCTAATTAGAAATTTAACATATAATAACCTATCAACATATCTAGTAAAAGGGGGGACTACATTGGGATTTTGTGGATTTGATAATGGAATTCGCAATGAATTTGATAATTTCTTTTGGGTTGTTATTTTATTAGCGTTTCGGTATGGAGACTATTGTACAGTTTATTCTAATTCATGTTGCAGAGGGCGAAAGGGCAATTTACGTCAAGGTTCAGACAAAATCAGAGTCTTAGATGAGCCTTGTTTGGAAACGGAGAATGTTAGACTTATTGAGCTTGGAGAAAAAGATAGTATGATCTATAAATAAGCCTCTTTTGAAAAAATGACAAAAAAATTTGTACCGCGATTTGATGTCTTTACTTGTATGGATGCTTTGTTTCGTTCCGCAATTTTATAGCAAACAGAAAGACCAAGACCTGTTCCGGCTTCCTTAGTTGTCAAAAAGGGTGTACCTATCTGGTCTAAAATATTTTGGGGGATTCCTGGACCCGTATCATGTACGGATAAAACAACTTGTTCGTCAATCAAACTGGTTTTAAGCGTTATTGTACCGCCAAGCGGGGTTGCTTCCAGGCTATTTCGTATTAAATTTAATATCAGTTGGCAAATTTCTTCTTTGTCAAATAATATGTCAGGGATATTGCTTGTTTCAAGAAGTACAGAATGGCCAATTTCTAAAGCGTTAGCCTGAATCAAGGGAAATAGATTTGTGATTACAGTATTTATGTTGTCCCTTTTTAAGTGGATAGCTTTATTCTTGGCTAAGGATAAATATTCTGTAATAATAGAATTTGCCCGGTCAAGTTCAGCAATCATGATATCAAATCGGTCACTATGTTCGCTATACTTTTCGTTATTTCGAAACATCTGTAAGTAACCGCGCACCGTTGTCATTGGATTACGAACTTCATGGCCAATACTTGCAGCCATTTGGCCGACGAGATTAAGCCTGCTAAGTCGTGCCCAATTTTTTTCACTTTCCAGTAAAGCTGAATTCCTTTCAAGAAGCTCGGCCGTACGTAATTGTAGTTTTTTTTGGGTGCAATGCATCGTATCACAGATGTAGGAAATTATTAGACAGCTGGTAAGAAAAATAACCATGGCGACCCAATTTGTAGAAGTGAACACTAACGAATAAACATCTCCGATTATGAAGAAGGTAATAATGATGCCAGAAAGAATAGTGGATAAAATGCCGGCCGAAATCCCACCATAAAGTGCAGAGAACATTACTGCCGGGTAGAAGGTTACATAGGGGAGCGTTGTTCCGAGTGCATGCAACAGTTCAGCTCTTACAAAGTAAGCAAGACTTATGATAAGAATAGAAAAGATGTACATTTTCCAGCCTTTCAAAGGAACTATTTGCAAAGACATGTATTTTCACCTCTCGTCATTAAAAACAGAATATTATAAAATATTCATCATTAGGTTAAAAAGTCCTTTTTTTTGTGAGGTATATTTAAAAGGGTGATATCATCCTAACTTTAAAAAAGCTGTTTGTGAAATAACATAACACAAACAGCTTTTTTATCATGTGAGCGGTACTTAATCGGGAATCTTCAATATTTGCAAAAGGAACAATTGGGATAATGACATCCCTCGGTACAGGTACGGCATAGACCGCCATGACCCAAGGAAGCAATGAAGTGAGCAGTGATTTCATCGCCTACAAGAACTTTGGGTAATATGATATCTAATACTGTGATTTTGCTAAACATACCACACGCAGGAATACCTAAAATCGGGGTACCATTAAGATAGGCCATTAAAAACATTGCGCCTGGCATTACAGGTGTGCCATAAACAATAACCTTTGCACCCGTCTGACGTACTGCTAGCGGTGTTATATCATCAGGGTCTACAGACATTCCGCCTGTAACAAATACCAGATCATTCTCACAAGAAAGCTGCTCAATGGCAGTGGTAATTTGCTTGGCGTCATCCGGTACGAAGATGGTTTTTGTTAGGTGTGTACCTAAATCTGATAATTTTTTCTGAATCACCTTTTCAAACTTATCCTGGATACGTCCATAAAAAACTTCATTTCCGGTTACGACTAAGCCCGCTTTTTTCGCAGGTATAGGCCGAATTTCAATAATTTTTTCTGCAGCGCAGAGTTTTTCGATGTAATTCAGTGTAGTTTGTGGCAGTATTAATGGAATAATTTTGGCAACAGCCACTATTTCATCTTTTTTGACAATTGTGCCAGAATGTAAGGTTGATAATGCGATGCCAGACAATTTATTGATTTGTAATAGCTTATCAACATTAATATCTAATAAACCAAAGGCACTGGCTTTCATATTTACTTTGCCCTCACTGGCATCGTCATGAGTCACGTTTGAACCAGCCGTCAGTAAAGCCAGCTGGCGTGCTGCTGCATTTTCGTGAATATCATCAGGACCAAACTCCGTAATATAGATATGGTCTTTTCCCATACTCATCAATACGGGGATATCTTCAGACTGGATAATATGACCTTTGTGAAAAGCAACTCCTTTAAACTCTCCTGGGATGACTCTTGTTAAATCCTGTCCTAGAACTAAGCCGACAGCATTTGTTACATGTACGGTTTTCATTTAAACGCTCCTCTCGGAATACTAATTAAGTTGACTCAGCATTTAAAGATGTAAAAGTATTGCCTTCAGTTCTGTCCCGTCTTCAATAGGCAGGTTGTGTGCTGGGATTTCAAGTAATGCATTGGCTTCTAAAGCTGATTTTAACATTCCATTACCTTGATAGGATAGTGGTTCTGCAAATAGTATACCTTGTTTACTGAACCAACGTGCCCAGATGAAACGACGAGTCGGTGAGGTTTTCTTAAATACCCCGCACAACTTTATCGTAACTTTTGTATGATTCCAATTATTGAATCCAGCAATTTTACGAAGGAGAGGACTGACTAATACTTCAAAGGAAACACTGCTGGCTGCAGGATTACCAGACAAGGCAATCAGTAAAGAACCGTTCCATACGCCAGCTAAGACAGGCATACCCGGTTTGATTGCTACTCCTTTAAAAAGAAGCGGTATTTTGAGTTCATGAAACAGCTTTTCCATGAAATCATAATCGCCGACCGAAGCACCTCCCGTTGTAATATACACAGGCAGATTAGGCTTCTCAGAAAGTTTAGTGATAATAGCGGATAGATTGTCTTTTACACGTCCCAGTAAAACAGGTTCTCCTCCTGCCTTTAGAACTTTTGCTAGCAGCATGTAACTGTTAGAATCACGGATTTTACCAGGTTCTATAGGATCAGAAGGTGATAAGAGCTCACTGCCTGTAGCAAGGATGCCAATTTTGGGTTTTTGGAAAACCAGTGGGTTAGTATGCCCTAACATTGACAACAGCCCAAGGGATCCTTCTTCCAAAATGGTGCCTGGCATTAATACTTTCTCATTTATAGAGATTTCTTCACCTTGGGAACAAATGTTAGTTGCCGCTTTATCGGCAGTTAAAATTTCTATTTCACCGTTGACTAGGCGAGTATCTTCTAGGCGAACGACAGCATCAGCACCTTCTGGGATTTTTGCACCAGTCATGATTCGTGTTGCCTGTCCGGAGTTGACAGTTTTGCAGGGAACCGATCCGGCAGGAACAGCTTCAATTTGCGTTAACCGAATGGGATGCTTTGTTGATGCATGAATAATATCTGCTATTTTTACTGCATATCCGTCCAAGGGAGAACGATTAAAGGGAGGAAAATCCATGTCCGAAGTGATTTCTTCTGCCAGAACTCGTCCAAAGCATTCTGCCAGGGGTAATCTGACGGTACCGCAGAAGGGTATATGATCTAATAAACGTGTAAGAGCGTCTTCTAATAAAATAATTCAAATCACCTGCTTTTGCTATAAATATAGGCTTGTTGATAGTCTTCGAGACAATTTAGATTTTTAAATAACAGTTCAAGATTCACGGTAGAAGGCCACATTTCTTCGGATACGTAAAGGCTGTGCAGTAACTTGCAAAGTGACGATACTCTGTAATTGCCTGTGTATAAGGCGTGTTCAATGACCTCCAGACAGCTTTTTTGGTAGCAGGCGAAGAGGGGTTGATTTTTTCCATGATATACGGGTATTACTGCGTCCCACTGTTTGTCGGCTGCATATTTTATAATGGTTTGGGCAGCTTCGGGCACGACGAAGGGCATATCACAGCTAATTACAAAAACGGTAGAAGCTTTAGCATGATACAATCCTGAATGTATACCACTTAAAGGGCCGCATTGAGGAATGATATCCGTCAGAACGCGAACAGTGGGAGGTAATGTACGTGATTGATTGCTTATGATCAGAATGTCTTGGGAGATTTTCTCCATACAGTTAATGATACTGTGTATGATATCCTGATCACCCCAAGGAAGAGAGGCTTTATCTTGACCCATGCGCGAACTTTTGCCACCTGCTAAGATAACGACACTTACTTGCTGTTGTTTCAAATTTCTTTAAATTCCTTTCTCGTTAGGATGTAGGAGGAAGAGGTTCTTCGTTTATGGTTGTGAATAATGTTAGAAAATGACGTGCAGCGGCAGACAAGTGCCGATTTCGCATCCAGATAACGGCTGACGCAATATTGATGCAAGGGTCACTGATGGTCTTAAATACCAGATTGGTACTGGGAATAAGACCGATAGCGGCTCTAGGCACGATTGCTATGCCTACATTAGCGTCTGCCCAGGCTAAGATCGGCATGATGTCATCACTCTTGCAAAGCAAATAGGGATTGAATCCGGCCTGGTGGCAATGATCTGTAATAATGGTTTCATATTTGCGATGAATCATTAATGGTTTATCAATGAGTTTTTGCAGAGGGATGGACTCTGGCTGTTCTAAAAAGTCAGAGCAATCTTTATGAATGGCAGCTACTAAGGGTTCTTTTGGCAGTTGAATGGATTCATAGGTATCCGCGTCAAAAGAAAAGCGAACTAAACCGATTTCGATTAATCCAGCATTTAAGAGTTCGATAATTCGAATTGATTCACCTTCCCATAGTTCGAACTTTAAATCCGGATAGTAATTGCGAAAAATTCGTGCTACTTTCGGTAGAATGGTTACCCCTGATGAGGAGGCTGTCCCAATAGACAACGTGCCATGAGTGCCAGATTCAATTTCTCTGATTTCTTTCACTGTCGTATCCATAAGCTTTAGTAGTTGCTCTGCTCTATTACGCAGCAAACAACCCGCTTCGGTAAGTTGAATTTTTCGATGACCACGTTCAAAGAGTTTTGCACCTAAATGTTCTTCTAGCTGCTTCATTTGACGGCTAAGGGGAGGCTGAGCCATATGCAACTGCTGAGCGGCTGTTGTGATATTACCTTCTTGGGCGATAGCCAGAAAATATTTTATTTCACGTAGACTCATCATAGGGAAAACCCTCCTTACAAAACAACATACCTAAAAGGTATGAAATTTAAATATTATTAGTATTATTAGTATGGAATAAATTTTGATATAATTGTAAGCTGAAAGACTTAGATAGTCAAATTATAATTTATTGTAGTAAACACTGGAAATGCGAAGAGACGAAGATTACATGAAAGGATGTAGTATTCCTTATACTCTTCGTATTTTTTCGTTTCTAAAGTTCTATTTCCTCAGAATATACTATTTTAAGCGTTAAAAGATGAAATGCTATACACCTATAATGTAAGCAAGGAATGGAGGAATTATTGTGAGTACTTATTTGAATTCATTTGTATTGGCAGATCCTAAAAAATGTATAGGCTGCCGTGTATGTGAAGTGGCTTGTGCTGTTGCTCATATGGATAAAGAGATTAAGACTGTGGGGAATATGGATTTTTCTCTGCAGCCACGGTTGTATCTTGTTAAAACTCCTGAGGTCACAATACCTGTTCAATGCCGCCATTGTGAAGATGCTCCGTGTTTAAAGAGTTGTCCTGTTTCAGCAATTAAAGAGCAGGCAAATAAGATTGTAATTGATGAAACAGGCTGTATTGGCTGTAAAAGCTGTATGATTGCTTGTCCCTTCGGGGCGATAGAACTTATTGTATCCCAGCGGGATAATCTGGGGGATAAGCAGGATCGTTCACAAAATGAGCAAAAGGTTATTGCCAGTAAATGTGACTTGTGTGGCGGCAGCTCACCTGTATGCGTAGAAGCTTGTCCACGTAATGCACTCCAATATATTGATATGGTTAAGGTAAGAACACAGCGGCGTATAGCGGCGGTAAATAAGATGGGTGGATTTAACCAAGAATTTATGATCAAGGAGAGATAAGTGTGCCTAAAAGAATAGTAGAAAGTATAAGAATTGATTCTGAACTTTGTACCGGATGTGGTCGATGTTCAGAAGTCTGTCCAGTTGACGCTATTGAGGGCGAGCAAGGTAAGCCTCAGTCTTTGAACGCTGCTAAGTGCGTGATGTGTGGGCAGTGTGTTCAGATCTGCAGTGCTTATGACTCTCCATTTGAGAATTATGCAACTTCTCGCAGTCAAAAGCTTGTGGAAAGGAATATGCCAGCATCTGTTAAGGAACCCCTATTCGCCGCCTATCACACTGGCGATTATCCTAAAGTAAAAGAGATGCTAAGCAACCAAGAAAAATTTTCTATGGTACAATGTGCTCCAGCGGTCAGGGTGTCTCTTGCTGAAGAATTTGGTATGCCTCTTGGCAGTTTGGTACCTGGGAAAATGGTTGCAGCCTTACAATGTTTGGGTTTTAACAGAGTATATGATACCAATTTTGCTGCTGATTTAACGATAATGGAAGAAAGCAGTGAATTGGTTAAGAGAATTACTGAGGGTGGACCACTGCCTATGTTTACCTCTTGCTGTCCTGCATGGGTGAAGTTTGTGGAAAATGAATATCCTGAACTCATTTCCCACTTATCAAGTTGTAAATCACCTCAGCAAATGGCGGGAACGATGTTTAAAACTTATGGTGCAAGCTTTGATGGCGTGGATGCAGAAAATGTATATAGTGTCGCTATTATGCCCTGCACCTGTAAAAAATTTGAAGCCAGCCGGCCTGAAATGAAATCCAGTGGTTATCGGGATGTGGATGCTGTCTTAACGACAAGAGAATTGGCCTATCTGATCAAAGAAGCTTCTATTGATTTTACCAGCTTACCTGAAAAAAGTTTTGATAAACCTTTGGGAATATATTCTGGGGCAGGTACTATTTTTGGTGTAACGGGTGGTGTCATGGAGGCGGCAATCCGCACTGCTTATGAAATGATAAGTAAAAAGCCTCTTGAGAATTTGAAGGTAGCAAGTGTTAGAGGTGGAAAAGGCATTCGGAAGGTAATATTGGATACGGGTGAATTAAAAGTTAAGACGGTTGTGGTGTCTGGATTGAAAAATGTAATTCCTATTTTGGAAGAGCTAAAGCGAGGGAAAGCGGATTTTCATTTTATGGAGGTAATGGCCTGTCCAGCAGGTTGTATCAGTGGTGGCGGTCAACCGAAAATGCTCTTGCCAATTGATGGTCCCAGAGCTTATGAACATCGTAGTGCCAGCACCTATCAACACGATGAAGAGCAACGTTATCGCAAATCTCATGAAAATCCGGAAATAAAAGCTATTTACCAAAAGTTTTTAGGAGAGCCGCTTGGTCATCAGTCTCACAAGCTCTTGCATACTCATTATAAGCCTAGTAGATGAGTAAGAGTAAGTCTCTTATATAACTATAAATGCAAGGAAGATATGGAATTGGAGGAAAAATTATGAATGACTTTGTGATAGCAGATCCTGGAAAGTGTATTGGGTGCCGTACCTGTGAAATTGCCTGCGTAATGGCCCACCAAAAAATTCAATCTCTTGAAAATCTGACGGTAGAGAATTTTTCGCCAAGATTAAGGGTAATAAAGACAGCTAAGGTGACCATGCCGATTCAATGTCGTCAATGCGAAGATGCACCATGCGCTAAGGTTTGTGCTGCTCAAGCCATTGTACAAGAAGATCAGTCTGTGCAAGTCATCCAGGGAATGTGCATTGGCTGTAAAGCCTGTTTACTAGCCTGCCCTTATGGTGCAATGGATCTAGTGCTTACTGCGTCGCCTGTAGAGGGGGAAAGCAAAGTGGAAGCTCTAAAGTGCGATTTATGCCGTAAACAGGATGGTGGACCAGCCTGTATTAAAGTTTGCCCAACAAAGGCTCTTTATGAGATCGGCGGTTCCAGAATGCAGGAACAGGTGCAAAATAAACGGAAGCGGGCAGCTCTTGGAGCGACAAATATTAAGTAATATTGATAGAGTGGAGGAAATAAAATGGCAAACAAGGTATTGACAATTTGTCCTTATTGCGGCAGTGGCTGTCAAATTTATTTAACTGTAGAAAATGGAGAAGTCATAGGTGCTGAGCCTGGAAAGGGCCGTACGAATGAAAGTGAATTATGTTTAAAAGGATATTACGGCTGGGATTTTCTTAAAAATTCTAAACGCCTTACAGCACGTTTAACCAAACCTTTGCTGAGACGTAATAGGACTGATGAATTTGAAGAAGTATCTTGGGAAGAAGCTATTGATTTTGCAGCAACCAGACTGCAGGAAATTAAAGATAAGTATGGCCCTGATGCAATTATGGCTACCGGGTCAGCTCGTGGACCAGGTAATGAAGCCAATTATATAATGCAAAAATTTGTGAGGGCAGCGCTAGGCACTAATAATATTGATCATTGTGCTCGTGTTTGTCACGGATCTTCTGTATCAGGACTACAAGCGACATTAGGAAATGGAGCAATGTCTAATTCGATTCCAGAAATTGAGGATACGAAATGTGTGTTTATTTTTGGTTATAATGCGGCAGAATCCCATCCGATTGTTGCTCGTCGTATCATCAAAGCAAAGGAAAAAGGCGCAAAAGTTATTGTTACTGATCCACGTTTTACAGAGCAGGCTAAAATAGCCGATTTATGGCTGCCAATTAAAAATGGCACTAACATGGCTCTTGTAAATGCCTTTGGTAATGTATTGATTCAGGAAGGTTTATATAGTAAACAGTATGTGGCGAATTTTACAGAGGGTTTTGCAGAATATAAAGAGAACGTCGCAAAATATACACCAGAATATGCTGAAAGCATTACAGGAATACCTGCGAAAGATATTCGTGAAGCTATACGGATATATGCGAAGGCTCCCAGCGCTACGATTCTCTGGGGAATGGGAGTTACTCAATTTGGTCAAGCCGTAGATGTTGTAAAAGGTTTGTCCTCGTTAGCTTTATTGACAGGAAATTTAGGACGTCCTAATGTAGGGGTAGGTCCAGTGCGGGGACAAAACAATGTACAAGGTGCCTGTGATCATGGTGCATTACCTAACTTGTTCCCAGGTTATCAGTCCGTAGAGGATGCGGTGATCAGGGAGAAGTTTGAAAAATCCTGGGGCGTATCCTTGCCGGCAAAACCTGGCTATCGCTTGACGGAGGTTCCTCATCTGGTTAAAGAAGATAAATTGAAGGCATATTATATTTTTGGTGAAGATCCTGTACAAAGTGATCCTGATGCCGCAGGTGTCAGGGAAGCATTAGCCAGCATGGAATTAGTTATCGTTCAGGATATTTTTATGAATAAGACGGCGCTGCATGCCGATGTTATTTTTCCAGCTACCTCTTGGGGAGAGCATGAAGGTGTGTATTCTTCTGCGGATCGGGGCTTTCAAAAATTCAATAAGGCCATCGAGCCAAAAGGTGATGTAAAGCCGGATTGGGAAATCATCTCCTTGATGTCAACTGCCATGGGGTATCCTATGAAATATAATAATACTGAGGAGATCTGGGAAGAGCTTCGAACCTTATGTCCTATTTATGCCGGGGTAACTTATAAACGGTTAGAGGAATTGGGAAGTATTCAATGGCCTTGTACCAGTGAAGAATCTGTAGGGACAAAATACCTTTATGAGGGCAATAAGTTTGATACACCCAGTGGAAAAGGTCTTCTCTTTGCCTCAGAGTATCGTTCGCCCAAAGAAATGCCTGATAAGGATTATCCATTGGTATTATGTACAGTAAGGGAAATTGGTCATTATTCTGTTCGGACAATGACAGGCAATTGTGCGGCTCTGCAGGTTTTAGCTGATGAACCAGGTTATATACAAATGAGTCCTATTGATCTTGCAGCAATGAATATAAAAGATCAGGAACTTGTGTGGGTATCATCACGACGGGGAAAAGTTATGGCGAGGGCACTCTCCACTGAAAGAGTTAATACTGGTGCTGTTTATATGACGTATCATTGGTGGATTGGTGCATGTAATGAATTAACCATTGATCATCTAGATCCGATCTCATTCACTCCAGAGTATAAATATTGTGCTGTGAAAGTGGAAAATATTGAGGAGCAAGACTGGGCAGAAAGCTATGTGCAAAGCGAATATAGTATGTTGAAGAAAAAAATGTTTTGTTGACAGGTAAAGATAAAAAATAGCGCTGTTTCGTCAAGGCCATTTTATGCGCATAGGATTAGATTATAAGCACAAATTATCTTGCATAGATGATTTAATAAGTTAGCGTCAAAACGAGAAAAAATAATAATGAGTTAAATAGTAATAACGTAAATATAAATACCCCTTTTAGTAGAACATGGAAAACTTCCATCTAAAGCTACTAAAAGGGGTATTATTACTATGAACGATTACGTCTGGCTTACGGATTGTTTTTCTACAAACCAGTCAATCAGTTTTCTCGCTACACTCAATTTATCGGGAATATCAGGAAGATTATGGGCTGAAAACCAGCCTGCTTCTACGATTTCGTTATTATCGATCTTTATTTCTTCCGTTGAGCATTTTGCTGTAAAGGCAATCATCAGAGAATCAGGGAAGGGCCATGGCTGGTTTCCAAAATAATTGATGGAATGTACTTCGATGCCAACTTCTTCTTTTAGTTCCCTTTGTACACAGTCTTCCAGCGATTCTCCTGGCTCCACAAATCCTGCAATTACACTATAACGATTAGGAGGGAAACGATTAGAGCGCGCTAAAAGAATTTGATCATCTCTGGTAACAGCTACTATAATAGCTGGGGATATGCGAGGATATACCGTATGATCGCAACTTGGACATTTCATTGCAAGTTCTTGCTCAGATATAGTCATTTGTGTTCCGCAGCAACCACAAAATTTGCTGGTTTTCATCCAATTTTTTATATGGAATGCACGACAGGCAAACCAAAAAGATTCTTCTTCCATGTTTCCATATAAAGGTCTTACTTTTTTCCAGGAAAATCCTTCCAGTATAGTTTCACTATCTAAATGAGCAACAAAACATTCTTTTTCATGAAGCATACCAATACTCTGGGCATTCATAGGTACTATTTTTAGTTGCTCTATATCAGAAGTTGCAAGAAGATGACTGACCCCTTCTACTTCTTTGATCAAAAGATCATCATCATGAAATAAAAACCAGTATGCATTTTTAAAAACCATGTTTTTACCACCTTAGTATTAAAATATGTTTCTAGTTATTATACTATCACAAAATAGTGTAGAATTGCGCCTCATTTTATCGAGAACTTTTGTTTAATTCCGAGATAGTTTATGTTGTAATAAAATGAAATATTATAAAAACTGAAGCAGGGAGTTGTAAGACGATTCTACATCTGTTTAGAGCTTTTTCTCGTTAGTAGACGATTACTTTCTTAGTTAAAGTGGAGGCGTAAGGGAAAAGGCAATGTATACAATATTCAAAAGGATAAGTTACAAAGGAAAATTAGGTAATATGTGGAATAAGTCCATTGTTGAACTTTTATGGAAGCAATTCTTAAAAAGTAATACGCTGGCAGTTGATGAAAGCATGAAACAGTTATGACGGACTAAGAAAAAAGTAGTGGAGGCAGACTGTTGTGAAAAAGTCAATATTACAGGAAATTCAGGATGTAGTTATTCAGTATGGAAACATGATATCTCATGTGATTAAAGTGGATGTGGAGATTGTTGATACTAACTTATTCCGAATCTCTGGTACCGGTAATTACATTAATCAAATAAATGTAGATATGTCGAAAGAAGGATTTGTTTATAAACATGTGCTAACTACTGGTGAAACCCAGTTGATTAAAGATCCTGGTCAACATATATTTTGTACTTTATGTTCGAAACAAAGCTGCTGTGATGAAAAAATGGAGCTATGTACCCCTATTAAGTTAAATGATGAGATTATCGGTGTAATTGGTCTAATTTGCTTTGATGAAGAGCAAAAGCAAAGATTATTAGAAGATATAGAATTCTACCAGCAGTTTATATTGCAGATTGCCGGGTTTATAAGCGCAAAAGCTTATGAACATCGAGAAAATGAAAGAAGCCAAGTTATTACCAATTTATTGCTGCAAGTCATTAATAACGTTGATAAAGCAGTACTAATCTTAAATCAAAATAATCAAATTATTCAAATTAATGATAGTGCTTTAAAGCAGTTGCAATTAACTTCGCACTGCCTCAATGAAAATGTTGCCATTGAGGCTACTGGTGATTCGATGTTAGGTGTAGAGGAATATAAGATAATTATTGCCAAAAAGAAATTTTATTTAATGGGAAATTTGTTAACCGTATCTCCTGGCTTAGCAGTCTATGATAAAATTTTTATTTTTGACGAAATGAAAAATGTAAAATCAGATATTTATGGTTTAACCAATATTTCTAAATCAGTTAGTTTAGATAATATTATCGGTAAAGCAGAAGTGATTCAACAATTAAAAAATAAAATTCGAAAAATAGCTGATTCTAATTCTACGGTACTCGTTACAGGGCAAAGTGGTACAGGTAAAGAATTGGTCGCTAGAGCTATTCACGCAACAAGTAATCGAAGTGATAAACCGTTTATTGCGGTAAACTGTGGAGCGATACCTGATACTTTATTGGAAAGTGAACTTTTTGGTTATATCAAAGGAGCTTTTACCGGAGCGGACCCTCGCGGCAAAATTGGTAAATTCGAACTTGCTAATAAAGGCGTTATTTTTTTGGATGAAGTTGGCGATATGCCAATTTACTTACAGGTTAAATTGCTGCGAGTTCTGCAAGAACGAAAGTTAGTACGGATTGGGTCTAATCAATTGATTTCATTTGATGTTCGGGTTATCGCTGCTACAAATAAAGATTTAAAAACGTTAATTAAAGAAAATAAATTTCGTGAAGATTTATATTATAGGCTGAATGTTATTCCTCTGGAAGTACCGCCACTTGAGCAAAGAACAGAAGATATTCCTTTGGTGGTGACAAGTACTATAGAAAAATACTGTGGCTTATTTCATAAAAAAGTACAGTCCATTGATCAGCAAACCATGGATATTTTAGTTGGTTATCCTTGGCCGGGTAATGTACGTGAACTAGAAAATACTATTGAATTTATGATTAATATGGCAGATGATCTAGGGGTCTTAACTCTGGAAACATTACCTCGTAATATTCGTGAATATAAAAATAATATAAAGCAAGTAAATTGTGAAAGCATTCGGCTTTTGCGGGAAGTGGAGCGGGAGCATATTTTGAAGGCTATTGATCTTTATGGTAATAACACGAAAGGTAAGCAAGTGGCTGCAAAGCAGTTAGGTATTGGGGTTGCTACTCTATATAGAAAGTTAAATGAATTATTATAATTGGTAGAATCTATTAGGGTAAGTGAAATTGGGCGGCTGGAAATGATGTTGGGAGGTTCAGACTTATGCTGTACCTGAGACTTGGCATAAGGCAAGTCTTTTTTCTATATAGATAACTAAAGACTTCTTCATGGTGTTGGTTTGAGAGGGAAAAATATTAAATAGGGACATTCAGAGAATGAATTTCATTAGATTTAAATAATTATCATTATGATAATATCCTTTGGAATTTATATTTAAAGGAATTCCTGCAGCTTGTTCATGGAGGTTGCAGGGAACGATAAAAAAGTTCAAAACATGATAGTTATCATTTTGATAAAAAATATCATTTTGATAAAAGGAATATAGTAATTATAACAAAGTCAGAGCTCTAATTTTGTTATTAATTTTTTTGTAGGCCTGTTATCTCATATATTTCATACATACACAATCTTCAGAAAATGATTATCGATATTTTCTGAAGATTGGCATGTTTCTTGCAACACGTTATAGGCAGGATAATAGTGGAAGAGAGGCAGACGTATATGGATCAGAAAATAAAATGGGTTGTTAATGACAAATTGGGAAAAAACAAGAAGGTTTCTACTAATTTTTTGAGTCAGAAAGAAATCCAAAAAGCTAGAAATTTTCATGAAAGTTTTCCTGAATATAGTCTTACACCCCTTCGTAATTTGGAAAAATTGGCTTATCACTTGGGAGTGGCAGGTATATATGTCAAAGATGAGTCCTATCGTTTTGGGCTAAATGCTTTTAAAGTGTTAGGAGGATCATTTGCCATGGCTAACTATCTGGCACAACGGCTGGGTAAAGATATTAGCCAATTAGATTATAATGCTTTAGTTTCAGATGAAACACGTAAGCAACTTGGCGAAATTACTTTTGCTACGACAACGGATGGAAATCATGGACGAGGTGTGGCTTGGACTGCCAAACGATTGAAACAAAAATCTGTAGTATACATGCCTAAAGGGTCTTCTATTACACGCCTTAACAACATTAAGGCGGAGGGTGCAGAAGCCTATATAACCGAATTAAATTACGATGATGCTGTGCGTTTAACATCGACAAATGCCAAGAAAAATGGCTGGGTAGTAGTTCAAGATACTGCCTGGGAAGGATATGAGGAAATACCATCTTGGATTATGCAGGGATATGGCACCATGGCTGCAGAGGCTTTGGAGCAATTACAGGAGATGAAGGTAGAAAAACCAACACATATTTTTATTCAAGCCGGTGTTGGCTCATTAGCGGGTGCTGTACAAGGATATTTTACGGCTGTTTTTGGGGAAGACCGACCTAAAATTATCATTGTTGAATCTAACCAAGCGGATTGCTTGTATCAGTCTATCTTGGCAAATGATGGTCAGCCACACGTCGTCACCGGTGATCTTAATACGATTATGGCTGGTTTGGCTTGTGGTGAACCCAATACTATCAGTTGGGAAGTATTAAGAGACTATAGTGACATGTTTGTTTCCTGTCCTGATTGGGTGGCAGCCAGAGGAATGCGTATTTTGGGAAGTCCGATTAAAAGCGATTGTCAGGTTATCTCAGGAGAATCAGGAGCAGTTACTGCTGGACTATTCGCTACAATAATGTTAGATGAAAAAATGAAAGAAGTAAGAAAAGCATTTGCCCTAAATGAAAAATCACGAATCCTTCTCTTTAGTACCGAAGGTGATACCGATCCTGAAAAATACCATGATATTGTATGGGACGGTGAATTTCCTGTTGTTAAATAAAAAATTAAGTGAGGGGCGGTAGGCATGTTGCTGATTGGTAATGGCAAAGTGATAACCCGGGACAGGTATCAGCCTTATCTGGCAAATGGTTGTGTAGTGATTCAGGATCATCTAATTATTGAAGTCGGCTTGACACAAAAGATGCGGCAGCAATACCCTAATGCCGAATTCATGGATGCCAAGGGCAGAGTCATCATGCCTGGAATGATAAATACGCATATGCATTTATATAGTACTTTTGCTCGTGGGATGTCATCCAAAGAGGTTCCACCAGAAAATTTTGTGGAAATTTTAGAGCGTCTATGGTGGCGATTGGATAAAGCTTTGACTCTGGAGGATATCTATTATAGCGCGATGGTTGTATTGATTGATTGTATTAAAAATGGCACCACTACTATTTTTGATCATCATGCTAGTCCAGGGGCTGTACGGCAGAGCTTATTTGAAATAGCAAAAGCTACTCAGGCTGCCGGGGTTCGCAGCTGCTTATGCTATGAGGTATCGGATCGCGATGGTAATCAGATTATGGAAGACGGAATACAGGAAAATATTGAGTTTATCAAGTATACCGATCGCCGGCAAGAGGATTTGACGCGAGGTATGTTTGGTCTTCATGCAGCTATGACATTAAGTAATGAAACTCTTGCTAAGTGTTCTAACGTAAATGATGGAACAAACACGGGTTTTCATGTTCACGTAGCAGAGGATGCTGCTGATCAAGTGGATTCAGTAAAAAAATATGGAAAACGGGTTGTAGAACGTTTGGCTGAATTTGGGATGGTCGGTCCCAAATCCATCGCTGTGCATTGTGTTCATGTAGATGAAAAGGAAATGGAACTTTTACGGATAAAAGGTGCTAACGTAGTTCACAATCCAGAATCAAATATGGGGAATGCAGTGGGCTGTTCACCTGTTCTTAAAATGATGAAAAAGGAGATTACAGTTGGTTTAGGTACAGATGGTTATACCAGTGATATGTTTGAATCCTATAAAGTTGCTAATCTCTTACACAAGCATAACCAAGGAAACCCGAGTGTTGCCTGGGGAGAAATTCCCACTATGTTATTTGAAAATAACCCTGCAATCAGCAGTGCGTATTTTTCTCATCCTATCGGAAAGCTAGCTCCTGGTTGTTATGCGGATGTCATTGTCGTAGATTACGATCCTCCTACTGATTTGCATGCAAATAATATTGACGGACATATTTTGTTTGGAATCTCAGGCAGAGCAGTTGTTACCACTGTTATTAATGGCAAGATTCTTATGAATGAAAGAAAATTAGTGAATCTGGATGAGGCTGAAATATGTGCCAGGGCACGAGAGCTAAGTTCTAAGCTCTGGTCTAGATTATAAAGTAAAACAAAATATTGCATTTGGTTATTAGTGAGGTTGATGAAGAAATTAACGAGGTGATTACTATGTCAGAAAATGGATGTCATCCAGTTGATGAGAAGTTACCGTTAGGGCAGACATTTGTTTATGGATTGCAACATGTCTTGGCGATGTATGCTGGAGCTGTCGCCGTTCCTTTGATTCTTGCTAATGCGCTGAAATTACCAAATGATGTACTTATTTATCTAATCAATGCAGACCTGTTTGTTGCAGGCATTACCACTATAATTCAGTGTATTGGGTTTGGACATATTGGCAGTAGACTTCCCTTGATGCAAGGTGTGACGTTTGCTGCGGTAACACCCATGATTATTATTGGGCAGACTCATGGTTTAACAAGTATTTTTGGCTCAACTATTGCAGCCGGAATTATAACCTATCTGCTTAGCCCGTATTTTAGCAAACTGCTGCGTTTCTTTCCACAAGTTGTTACTGGGACCATTATTACCATCATTGGCATTTCTTTACTGCCGGTTGCCGTGAACTGGTCAGCCGGAGGGAATCCTTCTGCTCTGAATTATGCAAGTGGCACTTATGTTTGTTTAGCTTTTGTGGTACTGATATTTATTTTGTTATTAAATCGTTATTGCAAAGGATTTCTAAGTAATATTTCTGTCCTTTTAGGGCTGATCTTTGGAACTATCATTGCTATACCTCTTGGAATAACAGATTTATCAAAAATATCTCAAGCAAATTGGATTGGAATTACATCGCCCTTTGCTTTTGGGCTGCCTACTTTTGAATTTTCCTCCATTTTAGCCATGACTGTAGTTATGCTCGTAGTAATGACAGAAACAACGGGAGATCTTGTTGCTATTGCCGAAATTGTAAAAAAACCTCTTCAGTCGAAAGATTTAACCAAAGGGCTTCGGACTGATGGTATTGGTACATTAATTGGCGGGATATTTAATTCCTTTCCCCATACTGCATTTGCCCAGAACGTTGGACTTGTAAGCTTGACAGGCATTAAAAGTCGTTTTGTTGTTGCCTCCGGTGGGCTTATCCTGATTGTTTTGGGACTGCTCCCTAAGGCTGCAGCTCTTGTAGCTGCCATTCCCAGCCCTGTACTTGGTGGCGCTGGAATTGTCATGTTTGGTATGGTATCTGCCAGTGGCATTAAGTCTTTATCGAAGGTCAATTATGAAGGAAATAAGAACTCTCTGATTGTAGCAGTTAGTGTGGGGGTGAGTATGATTCCATTGGCTGTACCTAATTTCTATCATACCTTACCAGAGTGGGCAGGGATTGTATTACACAGTGGTATTACAGGTGGTACATTGTCTGCCATTCTATTAAATGCTTTCTTCAATGAGTTTGATACAGCAATAAAAAAACAGGAGTCTAGTGCTGCATAAATAATTTTTTGTTATCAAATTCAAATAGATGAAGGAGGAATTTTATATGTCTCACACCATGAAAGTCCAGCCCTTTGAAGTTATACTTGCATGGATTTTAAAGGAGTTTAAAGAAAAGCAGTCTATTTTTGGGATACATCAATCTTTGTTCTATACTCCCTCCAAAGAGAGTCCTTATGCCATTGAAAATATGTTTGGAAGTTATCTGGCAACTCCTATTGGTACTGCAGCAGGCCCACATACGCAATTGACGCAGAACATTATCTGTACCTGGCTGTCTGGTGGACGGTTTATTGAACTTAAAACGGTTCAGATTATGGATGAATTAGAAATCTCTAGACCCTGTATTGATATGGAAGATGAGGGCTATAACGTTGAGTGGTCTCAGGAATTGAAATTGGATCAATCTGCGAATGAATATATAAAAGCCTGGGTATTAATTCATATTTTACACAACATACTTGGTTTCACACATCTTCCAATTGGCACTGTATTTAATATGAGTGTAGGTTATAATCTGGATGGAATAAAAAGCCCAGCTATGACTCGCTTTATGGATCGTATGACAGATGCCTCAGAAGAAATTGCTCAGATTAGGGCTATTCTTGAAGATCAGTTTCCGCAGTTCGCAGAGCTTGAAATTCCTACTCAGCTTACCAACAATGTGACTCTTTCTACTATGCATGGCTGTCCTCCTGACGAAATTGGAAAAATTGCCTGCTATTTGATGGAAGAGCGAAATTTGCATACAACTGTTAAACTAAATCCTACTCTTCTGGGTAAAGCAAGATTGAGAGAGATTATCCATGATGATTTAGGTTATAAGGATATTGTCATTCCTGATGCCGTCTTTGCCCACGATCTCCAATATGAGCGTGCCCTAGAATTGATCAAAATGTTACAGACGGTTGCTGCTGAGCAAAAATTAATATTTGGCATAAAATTGACCAATACATTAGCTATGAAAAATTGTAAGGGTAATTTACCTGGTGATGAGATGTATATGTCAGGAAGGGCGTTATATCCCATCGCAATGAACCTGTATAATAAAATTTTAAAAGAGTTTCATGGTGATCTACATGTCTCCTTTTCTGCTGGTGCAGATGCTTTTAACTTGACGGATATTTTAGCTTCTGGTGTAAAAAGCGTAACGGTTGCTTCTGATTTACTGAAACCTGGCGGTTATTCCAGATTTATTCAATATCTAGAAAACTTGAAAAATGAAATGGTTAAACGTGGTGTGAGAAGTCTAGAAGAACTTGCTAGCAATAAAATGGTTAACTTAGAGAAAGCAGCTGCAGAAGCACTGACAAATAAACGTTATAAAAAAAGTTATCATCCATATGATTTGCCTAAAGTTGCATCTAATCTTGCTATGTTTGATTGTGTGACAGCTCCTTGTATCGAACAGTGTGCAGTGTGTCAGGATATTCCAGAATATGCTTGGCTGGTTGCAAATGGTGAATATGACAGGGCTCTGGAAGTAATTTTGGCTCGTAATCCTCTGCCGGGAATCAACGGGTACATTTGTACTCAGCTTTGTCAGACTCACTGTACTCGGAATAATTATGATGAACCAGTGGCTATCAGAGCATTAAAACGATTTGCCGTTGAAAAAGGCAGAGTTAAGAGAGTGGTAAAAGCTAAAACTGACAAAAAGGCAGCAATTATTGGTGGGGGGCCTTCAGGGTTGGCAGCAGCAGCTTTCTTGGCATTAAATGGCATTCAAACCACTATTTATGAAGAGAAGGATAAAGCAGGCGGCATGCCAGCGATCGCTCCAGCTTTTAGAATTCCTCAGAATGTAGTACAAGAGGATATTGATCGTATAACTGATATGGGCGTGAAAATAAAACTTTCTCATCCTATTTCGACCCCTCCAGAGGAGTTGCTAAGGGATGGTTTTGATGCTGTTTATGTGGCTTGTGGTTTTGCGAAAGATGCTCGTTTGAACATTCCGGGAATAAAAGCCAAAGGTGTTTATTCTGCTCTTGAACTGTTAGAGCTTGTAGCCAAAGGAGAAAAACCGAATTTAGGTTCCAAGGTTCTGGTGATTGGCGGTGGTAATACTGCCATGGATGCAGCTCGCACCGCTCAGAAAATTACCGGTAAACCAGTAACGGTTGTTTATCGGCGGACTGAGCAGGAAATGCCAGCTACAGATGAAGAGAAGAAAGAACTCTTTGAAGAGGGCAATTTGTTAGAAGCACTTGCTGCGCCAGTGCAGGTGCTTGTGGTAGATGGCCGGGTAGTGGCCCTGGAGTGCTTACGCAATCAGTTAGGTGAAGCCGGTGTTGATGGTCGGAGAAAGCCAGTATGTATTCCAGGCAGTGAGTTTGTAATAAAAGCAGATGCTATTATTATCGCTATCGGACAAAGTCCGGATATTACCTTTTTGAATGGTAGTTCCGTATTTCAAGATAAAAACGGTACAATTGCTGTTGATACTGCAACAGGCATGACAGGTAAAACGGGGGTATATGCAGGTGGCGATGCCACCAGGGGGCCAGCCATTGTGATTCAGGCTTGTGAGGATGGACGACGAGCAGCGGAATCAATTTGCCAAGAGTTTGGTATTGTTTTTGAACAAGGAGCTTGTCCTAAAATGATACTCTCTGAAGCAGAGATTTTGAAATTAAAACAAGTTCGCGCCAGAAAAGAAGCCCAACTTAAGACTGATCGGCTTCCAGTGGCTGAGCGCACTGGTTTTAACCTTATTGAGCAAACCTTTACAGAAGAGGCTGCCCGTCAGGAAGCAGCCCGTTGTATGCAGTGTTCTACATTCTGTGATAAGTGCGTTGAAGTCTGTCCTAATCGGGCTAATTATCCTTACATTATTTCACCAATCAGAACAACCTTATCTACGCTTGCTTGTCAGAATGGCACACTGATAGTGGCAGGGAAAGAAAGCTTTACGATTAATCAACAGCGCCAGATTATCCATCTTGATGATTTTTGTAATGAGTGTGGCAATTGTGCTTCTTTCTGTGTTCATAATGGGAAGCCATATGTCGATAAGCCAAGGTTATTTCTCAGAGAAAATGATTTTAAACAAGAGAAAGATAATGCGTTTTACATCCAAGGAAATAGCATTTATAGACGGGTGGACAGCATAGAGTCAAAACTTTCTGTAGAGAAAGATGGCGCAGTATTTGAAAATCCATTCGTTACGATTCAATTATCTCCTGATTTTACAATCAAGGAAATGACATTGAAGAAAGACTTTACTGAGATACTATCCCTGCGAGAAGCAGTTCAGATGGCACTCATTTACCAGGGAATTACGAATTCGCTGCCATTTCTATCCTCTGGTCCTGCTACATAATGAAGTAAAGATAGTAAAAATAGTGATATAGATTAAAAAAATAGAGAGGGGCTGACATTTTGAAAGTCGATTTTAACCAAGTTTTAGAATTAGCAAAAAAGTATGAACCTGATATGAGTAAGTTTTTGAGAGATATGATTGCTATTCCCAGCGAAAGCTGTCAAGAGGAAAAAGTGGTACTGCGTATTAAGCAAGAAATGGAAAAAGTCGGTTTTGACAGGATAGAAATTGATCCCATGGGAAATATTCTTGGCTATATGGGGCATGGTACACATTTGATTGCAATGGATGCTCATATTGATACCGTAGGTATTGGCAATCCTGAAAACTGGAAGTACGATCCTTATGAAGGTTATGAGGATGACGAAATTATCATTGGCCGTGGCGGCAGCGACCAGGAAGGCGGCATGGCTTCCATGGTATATGCGGGAAAAATCATTAAAGATCTCAACTTGGAAGAGGACTATACATTAGTGGTAGTTGGCTCTGTGCAAGAAGAAGACTGCGATGGACTTTGCTGGCAATATATCATTAATGAAGATAAGTTGAAACCAGAATTTGTTGTGATTACCGAACCAACAGACGGTAAAATTTACAGAGGGCAAAGAGGCCGTATGGAAATTAAAGTTTCTACGAGCGGTGTAAGTTGCCATGGGTCAGCTCCTGAACGTGGTGATAATGCAATTTACAAAATGGCTGGTATTCTAAATGATCTGAAAGCGCTTCATGAAAATTTAGTGGATCATGATTTTTTAGGCAAAGGCAGCCTGACAGTATCGGAAATTTTCCATACTTCACCTTCCCGATGTGCTGTTGCTGATAGTTGCTGGATTTCTATTGATAGAAGGTTGACTGTTGGTGAAACAGGTGACTATGCTATTCAGCAAATTAAAAACTTACCCTCTGTGAAAGATGCCAATGCAGAAGTTACTATGTATCAATATGAAAGACCTTCTTATACTAATTTGATTTATCCTACCGAATGCTATTTTCCAACTTGGCTGATTGAAGATGAACATCCTGTTTGCCATGCGGTAGTTGATTCTTATAAAGGTTTATTTAAAGAGGAGCCTAAAGTTGACAAATGGACATTTTCAACGAATGGGGTTTCGATTATGGGGCGTTTTGGTATTCCGTGTATTGGCTTTGGCCCTGGACACGAGGATCAAGCTCATGCTCCTAATGAACGTACTTGGAAGAGAGAATTGGTCAATTGTGCCGCAGTATATGCAGTTATCCCCATGATTTATACCACCGAATATGCTGCTAAAATGCCTGCTCATACTGCAAACCTCGTAAACAAATAATGATTGATTTTTTAAAAAATATTTATAAAAACAAAAAAATTAGGGGGATTTATTATTATGCAAACAAATTTTCGTGGCAGACATTTCATTAATTTGGAAGACTTTACTAGAGAAGAAGTAGATACTATGCTTGAGGTCTCGTTTGATCTTAAGAAAAAATTTGCTATGGGGGTTCCAACGAATTATTTACCAAACCAATCCATGTTTTTAATGTTTTTTGAGCAATCTACTCGCACTAGAAACTCCATGGAAGCTGGCTTTGCTCAACTTGGCGGGCATGCAGGTTTTCTTGATTCTAGCAGCATGCAAATTGCGCATGGTGAAAGTGCAAAGGATACAGCCATTATCCTCTCTCGTTTTGGCCATGCTATTGCCTGCCGTTATTGCAACTGGGGCTATGGTAATAAATATCTGAATGAAATGGCGAAATGGTCCCATAAACCTATTATGAATCTCCAGTGTGATCTCTACCATCCATTTCAGGCATTGGCAGATTTAATGACTATGAAAGAAAAACTTGGTAATTTGAGAAGCGTAAAAGTTGCTATTATTTGGGCGTATGCGGAAAGTCATAAGAAACCAATTTCTGTACCTGTGTCACAATTATTGGCATTCCCTCGTTATGGTATGGATGTTTGGCTCGCTCATCCTAAGGGATGGGAACTTCCCGATTGGGTCATTGAACAGGCTAAGGAAAATGCCGCTATATATGGCGGCACTGTAACAGTCACGAATGATGAGGCAGCAGCTTATGAAGGAGCACAAATTGTTATTCCTAAAAACTGGGGTAATTGGGTGAATGACCAAACTGGTATCGCTGCTTCAGGTGCTGTTTCTGTTGTAGATGATAAACTTATGGCACAAAAATCGTGGAAGTGTACAGAGGCTAAGATGGCTACTGCCGATAAAAATGTAATGTATATGCATGCATTGCCCGCCGATCGAAATAATGAAGTTGAAGATTCTGTAATTGATGGTCCTCATTCTATCGTGTACGATGAAGCCGAAAATCGCCTTCATACTGCTAAGGCTGTTATGACCCTCTTAATGGGTGGCAGATAAGGATGAATAAGTTGGCTGTTATCGCTATCGGAGGTAACTCTCTAATTAGCGACAATTCCCATCAAACGGTTGAAGATCAATATAGTGCTGTTTGTGAAACTGCAAGACGCATTACTAGCATAATGGAAGAAGGCTATAATGTAATTATCACTCATGGTAATGGTCCTCAAGTAGGTTTTATTTTAAGAAGATCGGAAATTGCCACTGAAGCAGCAGGAATGCATCCTGTGCCTTTAGTAAGCTGTGGTGCTGATACCCAGGGTGCTATTGGCTATCAGATACAGCAGGCCATGGATAATGAATTTAGAAAAAGAGGTATTAATAAGTCTGCCGTTACCATTGTCACTCAGGTTATTGTCGATGCGAAGGACCCGGCCTTCGAAAACCCCAAAAAACCGATTGGGTCTTTTTATACAGAAGAACAAATTCAAAAAATCAAAGTTGAACATCCTAGCTGGATAATGGTAAGTGATGCTGGCAGAGGGTATCGTCGTGTTGTTGCTTCTCCGCTTCCCCAAGAAATTGTCGAGGGTGATATTATCAGGAAATTGGTTGGGGAAGGACATTGCCTTGTGGCAGTCGGCGGTGGTGGCATTCCTGTTATTAAACAGGCTGATGGTACACTTAAAGGCATAGATGCAGTTATTGATAAGGATTTTGCTTCGAGTTTGCTGGCATCGCAAATTAATGCCGATGTACTTATTATTTCAACAGGTGTACCTTTGGTGTATTTGAATTATGGCAAGAAGGATGAACGAGCATTGGATAAAGTTACTTTGAATGAATTAAAGCAATTTGTAAAAGAAAATCATTTTGCTCCGGGGAGTATGTTACCAAAGATTCAGGCTGTAATAAGTTTTTTAGAGAGTGGCGGTAAAAAAGCTATTATTACCAATCCTGAGTCTTTAGAAGCTGCAATATCTGAAAAAAGCGGTACACATGTTTATCCATAATTGAAAAAAATTGTATTTGGTTGTAAAAATAGGCAGAGTACAGAGATACTTCAAGGATAAGTATCTCTGTAGTTTCATTGGAGGTGCTACTATGGGGCTTGTTTTACGCGGTGGGACTATTGTAACAGCGGTTGATTGTTATAAAGCGGATGTACGTATGGAAGGCGAGAAGGTTGTTGCTATTGGCAAGGGGATTATGCTGCCCGAGGATCAAATCTTGGATGTAGAGGGATACCTTTTACTTCCAGGGGGGGTTGATGTTCATACACATTTTGATTTGCCAGTAGGTAATACTGTCACTGCTGATGATTTTACCAGTGGTTCACGAGGAGCAGTCCTGGGTGGAACAACTACAATTATTGATTATGCAACTCAATTTAAAGGTCAAACTCTTAAGGAAGCGTTGGCAAAATGGCATGGTAAGGCTAACGAAGCATGTTATGCAGATTATGGTTTTCATATGGCAATCACTGACTGGAATGATGATATCGCCAAGGAAATAGATTGGTTGTCACAATATGCTGGTGTAAGTTCGATTAAATTATATATGGCTTATAAAAACGTTTTACAAGTGGACGATGATATATTGTTTCAGGCTTTGGTTACGAGCAGACAAAGTGGTGTACTGGTTTGTGTTCATTGTGAAAATGGTGATATGATCTACAATTTAGTAAATCAATACCGCAGTCAAGGTCATGTAACGCCTTATTATCATCCTCTATCTCGTCCTATAATCGCAGAGGAAGAGGCTGTTTTCAGGATTATAGCTTTAGCGCATGCTGCCCAGTCTTCCGTTTATATTGTACATCTAAGTTCTAATAATGCTCTGCAGGCTGTGATGAATGCAAAATGTAAAGGAAATCAAATCTATGCGGAGACATGTCCTCAATATTTATTATTAGATGAAGGCTATTATGAGAATGAAAATTTTGAAGGTGCTAAATATGTAATATCGCCTCCGTTAAGAAAGAAAGAAAATCAGGATTTTCTTTGGCGAGGCTTAGACAATGGAATGTTGGATGTTGTTGCCACAGATCATTGTTCCTTCAATTTTCATGGACAGAAGGATGCTGGTCTACATGATTTTAGTATGATTCCAAATGGTATTCCAGGAGTCGAGAATCGCTTAGGACTCTTATACACCTATGGTGTTGTGTCAGGTAAAATCAGTATAAATACATTTGTTAATATAGTTGCAACCCAGCCAGCAAAACTTTTTGGACTATTTCCCCGTAAAGGAACAATTGCTCCAGGCAGTGATGCCGATATTATCGTATGGGATGAGAGTGAGGTCTCACTAATTAGTGCACAAACCCAGCATCAGCGGGTTGACTATACTCCCTATGAGGGATTCCAACAAAAAGGCAAAGCCTTGCATGTTTTTTTACGAGGGCGGCAGATTGTACATAATGGCAGGTTGTGCGAAGGAAATCCTCAGGGGATCTATTTGCCACGTAAGCAGATTGTATAAGAATGAAGAGCCAGAAAAGGATAAAGAAGGCTTGATTGATTATGAAAATAACTATAATTGTAAAATAAGTGGACAAAAGCTGGTTAGGAGGAGTTAATCATGCTATTATTATATAAAAATATTATACTCCTCGCTGTTATAAGAGGGATTTTTTCGCTGTATCCAACGAAAAAGTGTATGGCGGAGGGGAAGATATGGATATTTTTTTTAATCTCTTACAAAAGTTCAATCAGTGTCAATCAACAGATATTATAACAATTGTAGGTACTCCAAAGGATCAAACAATTCAGCTGGGAAAAATGCTGACTATTTCCGGCAGGAATGATTTTGAAGGAATACTTGTTGATCAGAATTTTACTACCTTAGTTGTTCATAAGATTACATCAACAAACTGGCAAGAACCTACTATCATAGAGTTAGAATATAATGGACATTACCGTCTTTTTTGGGATCGATTAAGCACTCAGCTGAGTGCTTTAGTATTAGGTGCAGGGCATATTAGTCAGCCGGTAGTAGAGCTGTTACACCTAATTGGCTATGCTGTAACAGTTATAGATGACCGTCCCGATTTTGCAAATGTTAGTTCTTTTCCAAAAGCAGAGAAAGTGATTTGTGAAAATTTTGGAGTTGCCTTGAAAAATATAGAAAATAAAGGGTATGCAGCAATTATTATTGTTACTAGAGGGCATCGTTATGATTTAGAATGTTTGCAGGCAGTCCTACATCATCCCGTACCATATCTAGGTATGATTGGCAGCAAGCGAAGGGTGAGTGGGATTATAAACAAGTTAACAGATGAAGGTGTAGCAAAGGAGACATTATCTCGTCTGCGAGCTCCTATCGGCCTTGATCTCGGTGCCCAGACACCAGCCGAAATTGCACTTAGTATAGTCTCAGAGGTATTGGCAGCTACTCGTAATGCTACTGGTTTGCCTCTTAGTGTCATAGGAAGGTGATAGAGTGGACGATATAATCCTCAAGGCGATTTGTGCAGTTAAGGAAGAAAAGAATAGAGCTGTATTAGTAACGATCATTGGCACTCGCGGCTCGACGCCTCGTAAAGCTGGTACTAGCATGCTTGTCTATCCTGATGGCAGGATACTAGGTACGATTGGTGGTGGTTGTACCGAATCAGAAGCTAGATTACAGGCTCTTAGAGCATTGGATGAAAAGGCGTCGTTTACTTATGCCCTGTCGTTGCTTGATGATACTGCTGCAAATGAAGGTATGGTCTGCGGCGGTACAATGGAGATATTTCTCCAATTGATTTAAAACGTAGTTAACTAGCTGGGCAAATGCATGAAACTGTATTGCAGGATAAGAATGTATATTGGGAGAATGCATTACAAGAGATGACAAATATCAAATTTATGAAAATTCTATGGAATACGAAGCTAGTATAAAAGGGGTGTAACATTATGGAAACAACCAGCCAAACTCGTCTTTATTTTGCTTATGGATTTAATCTTAATCTGGAGAAAATGAATCAAAAGTGCACTAAAGCTCGTGTACTTGGTATTGCCAAACTTGCCAATCATAAAATTGGATTTTACGAACATTCTGTTATCTGGGATGGAGCCGTAGAAACTGTTGTGCCTGATGATCAGTCAGACGTGTGGGGAGTTTTGTATCAATTAGAACCTTATGCTTGGGATCAGTTGGATAACTGCGAAGATGTTAGACTAGATGGGACTGGAGAATATTTTCATTATCCAGTGGAAGTGCTTGATGAATACAATGAGGTCAGAGAAGCAAGTATGTACAAAAAAGCCAGATTAGGAGAGCCCAAGCCCCCTAGCACTGAATATTTAAATATTATTATTCAAGGTGCAAAAGAACAAAGGCTACCTGAAAGCTATATAGCAATGCTGCAAAATATTGCTTCAAAACCTGCTTCCTATGCCGTGCCGCGGATACGAAATCATAGTAAAGAAGTGAGTGGAGAATGTAATGGTTGTGATGGATGTTGATAGCGAGTAAATTTTAATGTAATAGGCATATACCCCTTCAGCTGAAGTTGGGGTGTATGCCTTTGTATTTTTATTACCGATGTTGTTCATCTACATTGTCAGGTTGCAGTTCATGGGTGAGTTCAAAGGAATCATGAAATGACTTCTTGTCAATAGGGTGATCCGAAAAATAAAATAAATATGGATGAATTAATGAAGTGATTTTGAAAAATGATAAGAACAGATGTATATGGTGTATAATATAGTATATTTGACATACTATGGAATCATTTAGTTTATCTGAGGCCTCCAGACTATCTAAATTTAACCTTTTTTAGAATACTTTCAAGGGGATTGAAGTCATGGATTTTTTAAGTCGTTATTCAGGAAAATACGGAAAAGCTTTTTTCCTTGCTATATTTTTTGTAATGTGTGAGGCTTTGTGTGATCTTATGTTACCGACTATTATGTCGCAAATTGTTGATGTAGGCATAGCCGGTAAGAATATGGAATATGTACTTTTAAAGGGAGGCCTAATGCTATTAATTACGGCATTAGGAGCTGTTGCAGCTTCTGCCCGCAATGTTATTTCAAGTACTGTTTCACAAAAGTTTGGGGCAGAGCTGAGATTAGATTTGTATAAAAAAATTCAAACCTTATCTCTTGATAATATTGACAATTTTGATAGAGCTTCTTTAGTAACGCGCTTGACAAATGATGTCACACAAGTTCAGAATCTTATGAATGGACTTATGAGAATTTTTATTAAGGGCCCTTTTTTGTGTATCGGTAGTCTTTTTATGGCTATTCGTCTTAATTATAATTTAACAATGGTATTAGCAGTGGTTGTTCCCATAGTTGGTGTGTTAATTATAATGAATATGAGGATTGGTTTTCCTTTATTTGTAAAAGTACAACAGGCTCTGGATCAGGTAAATGGTGTAATGAGAGAGTATTTATCAGGTGTTCGGGTTGTAAAAGCCTTTAATCGTTTTGCTTATGAAATGAATAAATTTGATAATAGTAATAAAGAGTTGCAAATGAAATCTGTTACGGCTATGCGTATCATGGCTATCTTTGGTCCGGGGATTATGTTGACCGTAAATTTTGGCATTGTGGCTGTACTTTGGGTTGGGGGAGTATATGTGAATCAAGGAGCGATGCAGGCAGGTCATATTATTGCATTTATCAATTATATGACACAAATGTTATTCTCCTTATTGTTAATTTCTATGGTATTTAATATGCTTGTGAGAGCCAAAGCATCAGCTGAGCGGATTAGTGAAGTGTTTTCAGAAGAAAATAATATGAAATGGGGTAATCTGCCGGTAGAAGATACAGATGAAAAGGGTAGGATCGACTTTGAGGAAGTATGCTTTTCCTATGGAGGAACAGAGGGACTGCCTATTATTAAAAATATGAATCTAACCTGTATGCCAGGTGAAACGGTTGGCATTATTGGTTCTACTGGTTCGGGTAAGAGCAGTCTTATAAATCTGATTCCACGTTTTTATGATGCAACTTCTGGCTCTGTCAAAGTCAATGGCGTGGATGTGAAAAATATAGATCCTAAACGGATCAGAGAGAAAGTCGCAGTCGTTCCTCAAAAGACAATGCTATTTACTGGTACTGTCAGTGACAATATAAAGTGGGGAAAAGAAGATGCTACAATGGCAGAAATTGAAAGAGCAGCAACCCTTGCAGAAGCAAATGATTTTATTATTGCATTGCCGGAAGGGTATCAAACAAAAGTAGGTCAAGGGGGAGTCAATTTTTCTGGTGGACAAAAACAAAGAGTTGCGATTGCCAGAGCTCTGGTTAGAAAACCAGAAATTCTCATTTTAGATGATTCTACAAGTGCTGTTGACGTAGTTACGGAAGAGCGAATTAAGAAATCATTAAAGCAGTATGCAAAGGATCTTACCTGCCTTATTATTGCTCAGCGAATTGCTTCGGTTATGGATTTAGATAAAATCGTAGTATTGGATCAAGGAAGAATAATGGGGATAGGAAAACATAATGAACTTATGAAAACTTGTAAGATTTATCAAGAGATATTCTATTCGCAAGTTGGTAAGGAGATGTAGGTATTTGTCTCAGAAAGAAGAGCAGTCCAAAGAGAATACAAGCCAATCCAATACTACAATTTCGAGAGGGATAGGGGGCATTCGTGGGAATTTCGGCAGAAGCCGTGCCAGCAAAGTCGTCGTTAAGCCAAAAAACTTTGCCGGGACTCTCAAGAGGCTGTGGTTTTATATTGGCAAGGAAAAAAATACTTTAGTGTTTATATTCCTATTTATTATAGCTGATTCCTTACTTACTCTTTTAGGACCTTATTTAATTGGTATTTCTATTGATTCGATGTCGAATTCCAGTGGATTTGTCAATTTTGGGAAATTGGAATTAATAGTAATGATACTTATTTTGGTTTATATTACTAGTGGATTTTTGAATTTTCTTCAAGGGTGGCTTATGGCAGGAGTATCTCAGCAGATTGTTATGAATCTCAGAAAGACTTTATTTGCCAAACTTCAGGTTCTGCCGATCGCTTTTTTTGATATTCATTCACATGGAGAATTAATGAGCAGACTATCTAATGATATTGATAATGTAAGCAGTACGATATCTCAGTCAACAACGCAGCTGCTGTCTGGCCTCATTACAATTATAGGTTCCCTTGTTATGATGGTAATATTGAGTCCCTTTCTTACGGTTGTAAATTTAATCACTGCTCTGTTAGTGTTGTTGCTCGCCCGTGTTATTGCCAGTCAAACAAGCAAATTATTTAAAGAGCAGCAGGTACAACTTGGAAGCTTAAATGGTCTTATTGAAGAAACTATTTCAGGAATAGAAGTAGTAAAGGCATTTAACCATGAGGAGAAGGTAATAGCAGAATTTGATGTGGTAAATATGAAGTTATGTGAAGTAGGTTTGAAGGCACAAATTTGGTCCGGTTTTCTTATGCCATTAATGAATGTAATTAATAATTTGGGATTTGCTCTTATTGCCATGATAGGTGGTATTTTGGCAATTAAGGATATGATTACAATTGGTGTTATTGCTAGCTTTCTTAGCTATTCAAGACAATTTACCAGACCTTTGAATGATTTGGCTAATATATTTAACGTTCTGCAGTCTGGTGTAGCTGGCGCTGAAAGGGTATTTGAAATTTTAGATCAACAAGAAGAAGCAGCGGATTTGCCAAATGCAGTTGTATTAGAAAAGCCCAAAGGAAATGTAGTATTTGAAAATGTAGATTTTGGTTATCGCCCAGATGTGCCTATTTTGAAAAATGTAAGTTTTTCATCAGATGAAGGGAGCAGTACTGCGCTTGTTGGTCCTACAGGAGCTGGGAAAACAACTATTGTCAATTTAGTTACCCGTTTTTATGATGTGACAAGTGGTAAGATATTAATTGATGGCAGAGATATAAGAGAGTATACCAGGGATAGTGTAAGGAAGTGCTTTGGTATAGTTTTACAAGATGCCTATTTATTTTCAGGTACGATTAAGGAAAATATAAAATATGGTAAACCAGACGCTACAGATGAGGAAATAAAAACAGCTGCAAAAATGGCTAACGCTGACACCTTTATTCAACTTCTTCCTAAACAATATGAAACATTATTGTCTGAGAATGGTGGAAATTTAAGCCAAGGCCAAAGACAATTGTTAGCAATTGCCAGAGTTATTCTAGCCAAACCGTCCATTCTTATATTGGATGAAGCTACAAGCAGCATTGATACTCGCACGGAACTCCATATACAGGATGCTTTATTGAAGATTATGCAGGGACGCACTAGTTTTATTATTGCGCATCGATTGAATACGATTCGCGATGCAGATGTCATTTTGGTAATCGATCATGGTGAAATAATGGAAAAGGGTAGTCATGATTATTTGATGAACCAGCAAGGAATCTATTATCATATGTTTTCTGACCAGTTTAAAAATATTACAGATCTATGATATCCTATCTAATAGAGAGTATTTTAAAGTATAAAGTCGTATTAGGATTGAAGGTCTTGCTAAATCGAAAAAATATTAATATAGTCAAGATTAAATGACTTTGCATCTAGCGCAATCATGTGTTATTATGTAATTACTGTAGTAGCAAATGCCTGGGATGTACGTGATCTTTTATATGTCCAACCTACTTTTATAACTGGGGAATTTAATGATATTTGGCTGTCGGGCCACCTTTGAGTGGATGGCAAAAGCATATCTAGGATGCCCACCTGCGAGCTGCAGGTTTGGACATATAAAAGAAACGATATTATGGGCCTTTCTATAGGAAAAGCGCTTACCGTATGGTAAGTTCTTTTTTATTTATCTTATTTTTTTGTAAATAAAGTAGTGATGATAGTAATTATGATATAGAGTTAGCAAAGAATCTAATTGTAAAAAGGAAATTTGACAAAGAATATGACCGATCATATAATAATTCAGAAGACTAGAATCTTTGCAAGAAAAGGTAGGTGAAGATAAAGTTGACCTATGTTATGTTAGCGGATACAGTGCTGAATCATGGTGTAATTTACACTGCTGACGAGCAGGATACAGTCTGTCAGGCTGTAGCGATTAAAGGAAATAAAATTATATTTATAGGCAGTAACCAAGGCGTGCAGGATTATATTGGTAAGGAAACCCGTATCATTGATCTGCAAGGCAAAACGGTACTGCCTGGCATGATAGATAGTCATATTCATCCACCAGGTTTATCGTTATCAGAGCTTTATGAAGTTCAATTATTTAACAGAAATAGTATAGAAGGATATATTGAGGCAGTAAAAGAGTTCATAGCATTACACCCGGATTCCAAAGCTGTTTATGGCAGAGGATGGTCATGGGGTATATTAACAGGTGATGAACTGAGGAAAGGCCCGCGCAAGGAGTATTTAGACGCTGTCACAAAAGACATACCTGTGATATTACGAGCCAATGATGGTCATACTTTGTGGGTGAATTCCAAAGCTTTTGAAGTCAATAATATAACTGCAGAGACTACGGTGCCAAATGGTGGAGTTTTAGAGAAAGATGATAATAATGGTCAGTTGTGGGGTACCCTGAAAGAATGGGCTATGTGGCTAATTGCGTTACCTGAATATAGTGTAGAGCAATATGTAACAGCTATGGCTGCTTTTCAGAAGAAGATGCATGGTTTTGGTATTACTAGTATCCTTTGTATGTCAGGTTTACCTTTTGATATTATCTTTAAAGCATTTGATGAAATGCAAAAACAAGGACAGTTACAATTGCGGGTTCGTGGTGCAATGACAATTAATACAAAAGATAATTTATATGACCAAATTAAGCATGTAAAAGAATCGCAGTCACAGTATAACACGCCCTTGCTGAAAGTAATAACTACCAAATTTTTTACTGATGGCGTCATAGAAGGCGGCACAAGTTATTTACTGGAGCCTTATGCTCTTAAAGCAGGGAAGGGGGCTAATTATTATGGTGATTTCCTGTGGGACATGGAAAAACTTAAACATGCTTTTCATACGGCGAATCAATATGGTTTGCAAATTCATGTTCATTCTACAGGAGATGCATCTACGAGAAATGTCCTGGATGCTTTGGAATATGCACATAATAAAGCTCCAGCAGGAGATTATCGTAACACGATTACTCATTTACAGCTTGTTGATAAAAATGATATAATGCGTTTTAAAGTGCTTAATGTAATTGCCAGTGTGCAGCCTTATTGGCAGTTTAAAGGCCCTAAATGGTGGCATAATGTAGATTATCAATTTTTAGGCGAACGTGCTAATCAGGAGTTCCCGTTAGGGTCTTTTTTTGTCAATGGCATAACGGTAGCATCTTCTTCTGATTATCCTGCTACGGCTGTACCCAATCCTCTTTTGGCAATCGATATTGGTGTTACCCGCAATATAGATAATGGTACGTTTTATGGTGTAGAAGATATTACAGATATGAATGATGAGAGATATCTTTTAAATAAAGAAGAACGTGCTACTGTTAGACAAATGATAAAAAGCTTTACTATAAATGGTGCATATGCCTTATTTATGGAACGTGAAATTGGTTCTATTGAAGTAGATAAGATTGCCGATTTGGTGGTGCTTGATCAGAATATATTGAATGTTAACTCTATTGATATAGATAAGATAAAAGTTGTTATGACTTTTTTTGATGGCAAGTTGGTATACACAGCAGATTAAATATTTTTGCATCTACATGACTCTTGTGGTATTATATATTTAATCTAATAATAATGAGTAAGGAATAGATGGCATTTATCTATCTATAGCTTAACCCTTGTTTATCGACTGATTTAGTCACTACCTTCTTAGTTTCATATAACAGGGAGGAGTTTTTAGGGCAGCTGATTATCTGGAGAATAAATGACCTGTGATGTATGTTAGCTTATATATGTCCAACCTACTTTTAAAAATAGGGAATCTAATGATATGTGTGGCTGTCGGACCTCCTCTGAGTGGATGACAAAAGCCCTATCTGGGATACCCACCTGCTAGTGGCAGGTTTGGACATATAAAAGAAACGATATCATGGGTTTGATGATTTTAATATAAAAAGGAAGACCGACTTTAAGGGGGTCTTTCTTTTTTTTATGCATTTTCGGTAAAAGTCCGTTTACTATGTAGTCTGAAAACTTGCGCTTTTTATGATTTCATTGACATGGTATATTTTTGATGAAAAGAGGAAAAAGTAAAAGTATTAAAAAATAAGAAGGTGAAATAGCATGCTTTGGTTTTTAATTATTGGCTTGGTAGCTGGATGGTTAGCAGGTGTAATTTCTAAGGGCAGTGGCTTTGGACTATGGGGGGATTTGGTAACAGGCGTTGTAGGTGCCTTTGTAGGTGGCTTTTTATTTAATCTTATTGGTATTTCCACATATGGAGTAATTGGTTCTATTGTTGTGAGTACCATTGGCGCTGTTATCTTTTTGTGGGTATTGCGAATGTTTACGGGGACGAAAAAAGCAGTATAGATGAAAAGCAGTAAGTTTCTTTATAGAATGGAACTGAAGTCTAAACTGGAAAAAAATAAGTGAGTACTAGCTCACTTATTTTTTTCCAGTTTTCTATTGTCTTGGTAATATTTGCAGGATAAACTTCTTGGTGAGGCGAATAATTTGTAAATGATAAGAAGTAGTCAATTTAATAATGGCTATATTCTAGCAGGAGGGATTATATGATAAGTAAAGATAAAAAGTTCAGGTTAGTAACGCGTAGTGATTTTGACGGATTGGTATGTGCGGTGTTATTAAAAGAGCTCAATATACTTGAAGATATTAAGTTTGTTCATCCTAAAGATATGCAAGATGGCAAAATTGAAGTAACAGATAGAGATATAACGACAAATCTCCCCTATGTCCCAGGGGTGCATATTGCATTTGATCATCATTTGAGTGAGACTCTGCGTGTTAAAGGGCAGCCTGCCAATCATATTATTGATCCCAATGCTCCATCGGCAGCTCGGGTTGTATATAATTATTTTGGTGGTCCAGAACGTTTTACTAAAGTATCGGCAGAGATGATGTCAGCAGTGGATAAGGCTGATTCAGCCCAGTATAATTTAGATGAGGTTATAAATCCAACAGATTGGGCATTGTTGAATTTTTTGATGGATGCTCGAACTGGCTTAGGGCGGTTTAAAGAATTTAGAATATCTAATTATAATTTGATGATGGAATTAATTGATTATTGCCGAACTCATACTATCAAAGAGATTATGGCGTTACCTGATGTAAAAGAACGTGTGGATGTTTATCTTGATCATAATGAGAAATTTAAAGAGCAAGTTACACGTTGTGCTGCCGTACATAATAATTTAGTAGTACTGGATTTGCAGCAGGAAGAAATTATTTATAGTGGTAATCGTTTTATGATTTATGCCTTATTTCCAGAGTGTAATATTTCTATTCATCGGATGTGGGGGCTCCATAAACAAAACACGGTGTTTACTGTTGGCAAGTCTATCTTTAATCGGACATCAAAAACAAACATTGGAGAATTTATGCTGCAATATGGCGGTGGCGGTCACGTTAATGCGGGAACCTGCCAAGTTGATAATGATCAAGCTGATCTAGTATTGCAGCAGTTGATTAAGAAAATTAATATTGATGGCTAGTATTACACAAATACCGTCTGCCTTAAGGCAGACGGTATTTGTGTAATACTAGGCGCAGGGAAAAGGAAAATTTTGTCGAACTAAATTATTATAACAATTAACCACTAGTGATAATGTAAGGAGTGGATATTATAATGCAGAATATATTTACGATTGCTGTTAGGATTACAGCAATTTATGTGGTAGCTAGTATGTTATGGATTTTATTATCTGATTATTTTGTGAATTATTTCATTGCTGATCCATATTTAATGACTGTTATAGAAGTTATCAAGGGATGGCTTTTTGTTGCTTTAACAGCAGGATTGCTTTATAAATTAATTTCCAAAGATGCTATGTTACTTATAGAATCTAAGGATATGCTGCAAAAAAAGAATGAAGAAACTATGGCGACTTATGAAGAGTTGCTCGCCGCGGAGGAAGAGCTAAAGCAGCAGTTTGATGAATTGTTGGATCGGGAAGGAAAAATTAGCCGACGAAATGAATGCTTATATGCTTTACATGAGGCTTCTGTTGCCTTGATGCAGGGATTTATAGCAGACGATTTTTTTGCTATTGTTGTGAAAAAGATGATGACGATGAGTGGGGCACAGTATGGGTATATCTATTTACTTGATAATAATACTGGAAGTATGAAGGCGAAAACCATAGAGGGATTCTCAATGCGTCAAATTAAAACCAGTGTAAATAAAGGTGAAGGAATTATAGGTAAGGTATGGGAAAGCGAGAAAACGCTAATTATACCTAAGTATCATGATTGGGAAGAGCGATTGCAGGAGCCGATTTATAGTCTTTTGCGAACAGGTATTGGTATTCCGCTAATGGTAGATGGAAAAGTTATAGGTGTTTTTAGCATGAATTATACTGTGGAGCATGTATTTGATAAAGAGGAACTACAAATGTTAGATAGTTTCGCAGAGTTAATATCATTATCTTTAGGAAATTCTCTTCTACATGAGGCATTGCAGGTAAGCCAGCATCGTAATCAAGTATTAATTGATGCATTACCTGATTCTATCTATCAATTTGATCAAGATGGCACATTGCTTACATATAAAAAAGGCAAAGAATTTGAATTGATAGTTAATATGGAAGAAAAGATTGGACAAAAGATGGAAATGTTCTGGTCAAAGGAGCATTCTCAGACTGTTATGGAAAAAATTCAACAGACGCTTTTAACAGGCATTACTCAAATTTTTGAATATAAGAATTTAGAATCGTCTACCATTCAATATCAGGAAATTCGTATTGTGGCGAGCGGGTCAAAAGAAGTGATTGCAATTGTCCGGGATATCACAAGTCGTAAGGAAATGGAGTGTAAACTCCAATATTATGCTTTACATGACAGCGTTACTGGATTGTATAATAGGGTTTACTTTGAGGAAAGTTTACAGCGCTTAAATGAGAGTTGTCAGATTCCTATTGGTATTGTTATATGTGATATTGATGGACTGAAATTAGTGAATGATACATTTGGTCACCAGGCTGGAGATGAACTTCTTGCTAGAGCAGCTGCGATTATTAAAGATTGTTTTTCCGGTGTTGGTGAAGCAGCACGTGTAGGTGGCGATGAGTTTGCCATTATATTACCGAATCGTGAAAGTGTAGAAATTGAAGAAATCTGCCATTGTATTCGTCAGAGAGTTACTGAATTTCGTGAGAAAAATACAGTACCTTTGAGTATTTCTATTGGATTGAGTGTTAAAACTCATCCAGGGCAGAGTTTAACTGATATTTTTAAGGCTGCTGATGATAACATGTATCGAGAGAAATTACATAGCAGTCAAAGTGTTCGCAGCTCTATTGTACAGACTCTTGGCAAAGCTTTAGAGGCTCGGGATTTTGTAACTGATGGACATGCAGATCGGTTACAGAGTTTAGTGGTGAGATTAGGTGTAGCTATGGGGTTGCAGGATAGTCGACTAGCAGACTTACGTCTTTTTGGGCGTTTTCATGATATTGGTAAAGTGGGTATACCCGATCAAATCTTGTTTAAACCAGGGCGCTTATCTGATGACGAGTTTGAGATTATGAAACGACATTGTGAGATCGGCTATCGTATCGCTCAGTCTTCTGGTGATTTAGCACCCATCGCCGATTGGATATTAAAACATCAGGAATGGTGGAATGGACAAGGTTATCCACTGGGAATCAAGGCTGATGAGATACCTTTGGCTTGCCGGATTTTATCAATTGTGGATGCTTATGATGCTATGACTAATGATCGACCTTATCGTAAGGCTATGACGCATGAGGCGGCAATTGACGAAATTGAACGGTGTGCTGGTAGTCAATTTGACCCTCATCTAGTCGACGTGTTCAAGCTGATCGTAACAGCAGAATAGTGAGAAGGAATTTGATTCTTAGTGATATAAGTTGGACTGCCAGTGTTGATAAAATTTGTTCTGATACGTCACTAAAAACAGTTGGAATTAAAGCGCATTTAGATTAAGTTTTTGAAAAATATGAGAACACGATTCGCATAATGTTATTTTTGAGTTTTTATAATTAAATTTAAATAAAATCGCGCAATACCTCATAAAATATTCTTTATAAATGGCAAATAAGGAGGTGTTGTATTTGTTGATTCATATACAATGTGGCGGTACAGTCAGTTTTAATAACTTTGGTTTGGGGCGATGTTTAGGATGTGGAAAGGTAATTCATGTTCGAATATCAAATAAATAAAGCTACTTTATTTATGCCATATAAGCACAATTGTAAGACGTCAGATCGCTCAGAATAATCTATAATTTTTTTGAAATCATTTTTTGGCCTTTACCTAAAGAAAAGGAGCATATTTAATTCAACAGAATGCAGTATGATCCCCGCTCTGCAAAAGATAAATATTTTTGTAGGTTTTTAATAGAAAAACTTTTGGAAAACACAGGTTGTGATGAATTAAATCACAGCCTTTTTCAATATATAGAAAAGTGCTGCATAAGATAAGATATCAGAAATAGATAAAGAAGAGGGGAATTGTAAGTGGATCAGGATAAGAATGTAAATCGGAATATGGATACTGAGGATTTTAGATACTATTATGACGATGAAGACTGTTTTCATAATGGGAAACCATTTATTTGTGCATGGGCTAAGATTATAGGTGGACCGCTGGCTCCTAGCATTACAGGAAGGGTACTGTTTGAAGAATTTTCTTATGGTGTGGTTATTTCAGTTGAAGTATGCGGATTACCACGTTATCAGCCGGCTCAAGGTGGACAACAACCTGTTGGTCCTCATGGCTTTCATTTACATGAGAATGGAGATTGCGAGATTGGTGATCCGCAAAATCCTTTTAGTGGGGCAGGAGGGCATTGGAACCCTACCAACCAGCCGCATGGAAATCATGTTGGTGATTTTCCGGTGTTATTTTCTAATCATGGTGTAGCTAAGATGAGCTTTTTTAGTGATAAATTTAGAGTGCAAGATATTATTGGCAGATCGTTGATTATTCATCAAAATCCTGATGATTATCGGACGGAACCAGCAGGGAATTCAGGTAAACGTCTGGCATGCGGTATTATCAGGTGGTGTGAGCCTTAAGGGAGGGTACTTCAAAAGTTCCAATTTGATTTTATTCATTAGGTAAATAGTAAAAAGCTGATTCCTTGCTATAGTGTGGAATTAGCTTTTTACTATTTACACACGTTAAAAAAGCAATAAGGAATGTAGATTTAAATATGACTTTGTTGGAATCAAAAGCCTCAATTACTCATGTGGATTAACGGGAGTTAGTTAAAGATGTAGGGATACTCAGCAATGATGAAAAGAATATTGAAGTTGTTGTCAAAAAATATATAATAAAAGAAGTTTAGCACGAATTAAATAACTAAAAAAAACCGTGGAAGTCCTGAGAAAACGAGAAATTTCGCAGGATTTTTGCTTACTAATGGCAAAAGTCATAGAAGTAATCAAAGAGTCGGTAGGAGAAATAAATATATTGGTAATTAATTGATTATTGTAAAATAGTTAAATAATTATCTTAGCTTGCCGGGCTCTTAAAAGAAAGGGGAATTGTATATATATGCTTGGTTGGGAGTTTTTAGTGGTCTTAGGTTGTCTAATTTTGGGGACTCGATATGGAGGTATGGGTCTAGGATTAATTAGTGGAATCGGTCTTTTTATTCTTACTTTTGCTTTTCATTTACAACCTGGTCAACCACCTGTTGACGTTATGTTGACGATTCTAGCAGTAATTGCGTGCGCTTCTGTATTGCAAACTGCCGGTGGCTTGAATGTTATGATGAGAGTTGCGGAACGTATATTGCGTCGTCATCCTTCTTATATCACTATTCTGGCTCCAATAACCACTTGGACTTTAACTTTTTTGTGTGGCACCGGTCATGTGGTTTATACCATGTTTCCTATCATTTATGACATTGCAGTTAAAAAGGGAATTCGTCCAGAAAGACCAATGGCTGTTGCTTCAGTTGCGTCTCAGATGGGTATAGGTGCATCTCCTGTGTCAGTTTCAGTCGTTTCTATGGTTTCCATTTTGGCACAAGCTCATGGTGTAGGAAAAGCCATTGGTATTATTGATTTATTATCTGTTTCCATTCCATCTACCTTATTGGGGGTAATTGTTGCTGCTCTTTGGAGCATGAATCGTGGTAAGGACTTGGATAAGGACGAGGAATTTCAAGCTAAAATTAAAGATCCAGAACAAAGAGATTATATTTATGGAACTTCCGATACATTGTTAAATCAAGTATTTCCTAAAGAGTCCTATTGGGCAACATGGATCTTCTTTGCTGCTATTGGCGTTGTAGTTCTATTTGGTGCATTTCCTAATTTAGTTCCTTCTTTTGGGCCGCCTGATAAGTTGAAACCTTTGTCAATGAATCTAGTGATTCAGATGCTGATGTTAATTGCAGGTGCTATTATATTAATCGTTTGTAAGGTGAACCAACGGGAAATTTCCAATGGTCCTGTTTTTAAAGCTGGTATGGTTGCTATTGTTTCGGTATTTGGTGTAGCTTGGATGAGTGAGACGTTCTTTCAGGCACATTTTGCGTTACTCAAAAGTACTCTTGCCGGTATTGTTGCCAGTCAGCCTTGGATGTATGCTATTGTACTGTTTTTAGTTTCAAAATTAGTAAATAGCCAGGGGGCTGCAGTTACAGCTATTGCTCCATTGGGTCTTAGCTTAGGCGTGGATCCCAAAATGATGGTAGCGTTTTTTTCCGCTTCTTATGGTTATTTTGTATTGCCAACCTATCCAAGTGATTTAGCGTGTATTGGATTTGATCGATCAGGTACTACTCGGATTGGTAAATTCATTATTAATCATAGTTTTATTATGCCTGGTCTTATTGGTGTAGGAGTTGGCTGTCTTACTGGTTATTTCCTAGTAAGTGTATTAATGTAGTTAGTATTTTTTAATCTTTGTAGTAAAAAAAGTCTCTCATCAATTGATGGGAGACTTTTTAGCTCGTGTAAAATATGCTATTTATCTAATTATCAGCTTTTAGTTTTTGTATTTGTAAATATTTTTTTTGTAATTCTTGTTCTATAAGGTTAATTTCCCGCAATAGACCATTCACTTCAGTGCCTTGGGCTTCTCCATAAATATATACTTTTTTGCCATAGTCTCTAAATAGTCGATCTTGCTTAATTTCTAGATATTCCATTTGTACACGGAGTTCGGTTACATCTTTTGCCCACTTCAGGTCATCGCCCAATTCTTCCCATAATGCAGCGAATTTTTTAGAAAAGAGCTCTTTATATTGCTTCACTTTTTCAGTATCCATAATATAACCTCCTTATACGATATAATATAGTATTGGCGTTTTTGTGCAGGATTCCTTTTGGAGTGAAGAATAAAATTGTGAAATTTAGTTAAAAGTAATAATGTATTTATTGAAAGTATACGATAATAGTTTATGTAACATCTATAATTATTATTTTTTATCAAAAACGGAGGAATCAATTATGTGTCCATTTAAAAGTGACTGTTCCATGTTTTGTCCGCCAGAACTATATGGCAATAGACATAAAACATGTGCGCGATATATGGCTGCGAATGAGATTGGTATTGCAGCTGTACCGCATGAAATGTCCGCTATTAATTATGCTTTAATTCAAACATTGAAAAGGTAGTCTTTATATCACACATCAAGGTGCTGTCCAGTGGGCGGCACCTTGATGTGTGATATAAAGGGTGTGTTTATGGCTAGCAGAATAAGAAAAATTTCTTAATTTAGTTATTTTGAATGTAATTATAGGCGATAATAGTATACAGATGTGTTATTATAATAAATACTTATTCATTATTCTTTACACATAAAGGGAGATTGGTTTTATGAACGATGTTATTAAAGTTATCAAGAATAGACGAAGTGTACGTTTGTATCGAAAAGAGCAAATTAAAGAGGAAGAATTGCAAATTATCTTGGAGTCTGGTTTATGGGCACCCAGTGGACATAATGCTCAACCATGGCATATAACTGTCGTTCAAAATAGGGAGCTTATCTCTCATATGAGTGATATTGCCACTCAGGATATGAGTCAGTCGCCTTTGGAATGGGTGGCTCGTATGGGACGAAGTGGACGTAATCTTTTTTATAATGCACCAACTGTATTGATAGTGTCAGGAAAAAAGGAAGAAGAAGCTATGATGAATTCTGTAGTTGATTGTTCGGCTGCCATTCAGAATATAATCTTAGCTGCTGAATCGTTAAATATTGGTTCTTGTTGGATTGGTTTGATACGATTCTTTTTTGCTCATGAGGAAGAAGTGCAGAAATTAGATCTACCGGAAGGATATAAACCTTTATATGCTGTTTGTCTAGGGTATAAGGCCCGTTTGAATGGAAAAGCTCCAAAGCGTAAGAGTGGAACCGTTAGTTATATCAGGTGATATAATATTGAGATAATAGAGATTTAATAAATGATTATAGCTAGTACATAGAGTAAATGAGATAGACATAAAAAAGAACTAGTACTACAGGACGTAAAAGAGGAGAAAATAATGAGTGAATCATTTGAGAAGATAGGTATACTAGCGCCGCTGGCAGCTGGATTAAGCAAGGCAGGTATTGATATTCCTACAGGGATACAGGCAAAAATAATTCCATTAGCTTTGCTTGGTAAGGATATTATAGGACAATCTGCAACAGGTACAGGTAAGACATTAGCTTATTTGTTGCCTTTATTTCAAAAGATTGATACAACCAAACGGGAAATGCAGAGTATGATTCTTGTCCCTACTCATGAACTCGCTATTCAGATACAGCGGCAGATTGAATTGTTGTCAAAGAACTCAGGACTGTCAGTAACATCTACACCAATTATTGGTAATGTGAATATAATGAGGCAGATTGATAAATTAAAAGAGAAACCTCATATTATCGTAGGATCTAGCGGCAGAATTCTGGAGTTGATACAAAAAAAGAAGATAACATCACAGACCATCAAGACAATAATTATTGATGAGGCAGATCGTCTATTAGATGATCGAAATATAGATAGTGTGAAAGCAGTACTTAAGACAACACTGAGGGAACGGCAGATTATGCTGTTTTCAGCAACAATAACACCTCAAACCTTAAAGATGGCTAAAGGAATAATGCGTGAGCCTGAAATCATTACAATTTCCGAGGAACAGAATGACAAACCTGATATTTTCCATATGTATTTTTTAGCTGAGCAAAGAGATAAAATTGAAGTAGTACGTAAAATAGCAAGACTTGTAAATGCAGAGCGTGCATTAGTTTTTATCAATAAAAGTGGTGATATTGAAGATACTGCAGAGAAACTTGTTTATCATGGATTAAAAGCTGCAAGTATACATGGAAACTCGATAAAAGGAGATCGTAAAAAATCTTTAGAGGATTTTCGCAAAGGAAAAGTTAACCTTTTGGTTGCTTCTGATGTAGCAGCACGTGGTTTAGATATAATAGGGGTAGATTATGTATTTAATTTAGATATGCCTGAGGATCCACAAATATATTTACATCGTGTAGGGCGAACAGGAAGGGCAGGTAAAAGTGGTATTGCTATTTCTGTTATTACTAAGCAGGAAATTGCCTTAATTCATCAGTACGAAAAAATGCTGAAGATCAATATGGTGGCAAAACAGATGGAACATGGGAAAATACTTGATAAGAAAAAGCAAATTAATAAAATTTGATTTTGATTCAGTAGATGTTTCTTGGATCTTTATTAATTATTCTTAAAGACTTGGTGTAAGCCAAGTCTTTTTTTATCATAGAATTAATAAATTTAAAAGAATCTTGTTATTTCAGGCTACATAGAATTCGTATTTTGAATAATACGTTGGTAGTGGATCTATACTTAGGCTGAATGCTTAACAGATACGTTAGTATTTTCTTATTATATTTTAGATTTGTATGCAAATATAATGTGGTACATATAATATAATAGGAAGGGAGTGAGGGTGGTGAAATTGCTTTCTGTTGGTTTAAGTGGAACGACTCAGGATATCAGAGAAAAACTACAAACAGATTGTAAAACATTAATTAAGGATGGATATAGAGTAGCAATTGATGAAACCAATAAAGGATATTATACTTTTATTGGCTGCAATGTGATGGAAGGCGAGCTGTCTTTCCGTAATTACGAACGGATTAAGAATGCAGTAAAACATCATGTAGCCAATATGTTGGCTGAGTTGATTATTTCGAGGGAAGAAAAGAAGATTGTTCATAAAATTGTTGAAAATAATTATTATTATTTTTCGAAAGAAGAGCGCCAGACTATTTATGATAATACACTACAGTTGTTAAATGATAATTATGGTGTAATTGCAGACTTTGGATTTGGTATGCGCTGTAAGAGTATAGTAGAGAAAATCGGTGAGTATCTTAATTCCCACCATGAGCTTGTGTTGGAAGGCTTTATTAATTTTAGGCTGAAAGAGTACAGGGAAAAGTTGGCTAAAGTAGTAGATACAGCTGTAGATGATTTTATGTTGGAATTGGAATATAAAGAATTTATTCGTGTGTTACGTTATTTTATTACAATTCAAGAGCCACAGATGGAAGAAGTACACGTGGTGATTATTAATTGCGGTACGTATAAAATTTTAGATGAACAAGGTACTTTGATTAATAATCAGAAACTGGAAAATTTCGTACTGGAAAGTGATAATACAATTAATTACGAAGATTTATTGATTACAGCTCTTATCACAATTGCGCCATATAGTGTTATGGTACATGTAGAGGATCATAATCGTGCTGCCACTCAAGGAGTAATCGATATTATAAAAAATATTTTTGAGGGTCGATTTATGATATGTAATGGCTGCGATTTTTGTAGAAGGGCCTTTTCTGAACATCTTCTCCCAAATCATTGAAACAGCTAGTGAAGATATTGACAATTAACTTGAAAATAGATATTATTATTCTAATGATTAAATAAGTAAAAGTAATGCAAAGGACAATGCAATAATGTTACTGTCGTTCCAGAGAGAAAATGCCATAGGCTGTGAGCATTTTTATGTACACCATTATTGTTACCACCTTTAAACTGCAATACTGAAATTCTATGCTATATAAGAGCTTGAGTATTTTAGTAGTATAGAAAGTAAGTTGCGCCGGGGTAATTCTCGTTATCAAGAATTGAGATGGGCTTTGGCCAATCAGGGTGGAATCGCGGGTTACAACTCTCGTCCCTATAGGGATGAGAGTTTATTTTTTTGAAAAAGTTTAAGGAGGAAGCTTCAATGTCTAAAATACAAATTACGTTAAAAGATGGAAGTTTACGTGAGGTTGAACAGGGAATTACATTAGCTGAATTTGCAGCGTCTATTAGTCGCAGTCTTGCTAAAAGTGCTGTTGCTGCAAAGGTGGATGGTCATGTGACTGATTTGCCAATTAAATTAGATAAAAATGCCAAGGTTGAATTTGTTACATTTGAAGATACTGAAGGACGTGATGCTTTCCGTCATACTTCGTCGCATATATTGGCTCAGGCGGTAAAACGTTTATTTACCAATGTAAAAATAGCAATTGGTCCTGCCATTACTAATGGATTTTATTATGATTTTGATGTTCCTTCCACTTTTACAACTGATGACTTAGCTAAAATTCAAGCTGAGATGGAGAAAATTGTAAAAGAAGACTTTCCAATAGAAAGAATTGAGGTTAGTCGTGATGAAGCTATCCGCATATTTGAAAAATTAGGTGAGGATTATAAGGTGGAATTAATCCGAGATTTACCTATGGATGTAACCATTTCCATGTATAAGCAAGGAGAGTTTGTTGATTTATGTGCAGGTCCACATCTTGCTTCCACAGGTAAGGTAAAGGCGATTAAATTACAAAGTGTTGCTGGTGCGTATTGGCGTGGTGATGAAAAACGCAAAATGCTGCAGCGTATTTATGGAACTTCTTTTGAGAAAAAAGCTGATTTAGAAGCTTATCTCAACATGTTGGAGGAGGCTGCCAAACGGGATCATCGTAAATTAGGAAAGGAACTTGATTTATTTAGTATCCAGGAAGAAGGTCCCGGCTTTCCTTTCTTTCATCCAAAAGGTATGGTACTTAGAAATGAATTAGAAAATTTCTGGCGTAAATTGCATTTCAAATATAGATACCAAGAAATTAAAACACCGATTATTTTAAATCAAAAGTTGTGGCAGCAGTCAGGCCATTGGGACCATTATCGAGAAAATATGTACTTCACTACTATTGATAATGAAGGATATGCTGTAAAACCAATGAACTGTCCAGGGGGGATTTTAGTATATCGCACGCAGCATCATAGTTATCGGGATTTTCCTCTTAGAACAGCAGAACTAGGCTTAGTACACCGTCACGAGATCTCCGGAGCGCTGCATGGTTTAATGAGGGTACGTAGCTTTACACAGGATGATGCTCATATCTTTATGTTGCCTTCACAAATTAAATCAGAGATACAGGGTGTAATTGATTTGTTTGATACTGTATATAGCACCTTTGGTTTATCTTATCATGCGGAGTTAAGTACAAAGCCAGAAAAAGCGATGGGATCAGATGAAGTATGGGAATTAACTACTCAGGCTCTTAAAGAGGCTTTGGAAGAACGTGGGATGGACTATCGCATTAACGAAGGTGATGGTGCTTTTTATGGTCCTAAAATTGACTTTCATTTAAGGGATTCTATTGGTCGTACCTGGCAGTGTGGTACTATTCAATTAGATATGCAAATGCCTGAAAAATTTGATCTTACCTACGTAGGAGAAGATGGACAAAAGCATCGTCCTGTTATGATCCATCGTGTAGCTTATGGCAGCATAGAAAGATTTATCGGAATTCTAATTGAGCATTATGCTGGGGCATTTCCTACTTGGCTAGCACCAGTTCAAGTTAAAATTTTACCGATTACAGATCGCCAGGTAAATTATGCTCGTGAGCTGGCAGCTACTATGTTCGATCAAGAAATCCGTGTGGAAGTAGATGAACGCAGTGAAAAAATTGGCTATAAAATTCGTGAAGCACAGGTAGGAAAAGTACCATATACCTTAGTTGTTGGTGAAAAGGAAGTAGAATCTGGTAGTGTGGCTGTACGTAAACGTGGTCAAGGTGATCTAGGTTCGCAAAATGCTGCTGAGTTTATTTCCAATCTTTTAACAGAAATAAAAGAAAAACGGTAAGACTTATTTTAGCACTTGACATTAGAATTATCTAATGATAATATGATTAAGTACTCAAGATATTGAGTCAAGTAGAAGCCATCCGCTTCTCACCTTACAACGCATGAGCAGTTCGTAAGGTTATGATAGCATTGTATTATTATGCTTTTGTTGCGGGTGGTATTTATACCACCCGTTTTTATTTATATTTAGCTAAATTTATCAGGGGGTGAGCGACAATTAGCAAAGACACATTAAGAATTAACGAGGAAATAAGGGCTAGAGAAGTTCGTTTGACTAGTGCAACTAATGAACCATTAGGTATTGTCCAACTAAGAGATGCGCTGCAAATGGCAGCGGAACAACATCTTGATTTGGTGGAGGTAGCACCAACGGCCAAACCGCCTGTATGTCGTATTATGGATTTTGGTAAGTTCAAATATGAGCAGCAGAAACGGGAGAAAGAGGCCAAGAAAAAACAAAAAGTTGTAACAGTCAAAGAAGTAAAGCTTCGTCCTAACATTGAAGATCATGACTTTGATGTTAAATTCAAAAACGCTCAGCGCTTTCTTGAAGATGGTGACAAAGTAAAAGTGACCATCATGTTTCGCGGACGGGAACTTTCCCATCCCGAACTTGGAAAGAAGGTTTTGGATAAAATGGCCAGCCAAATTAAGGATATAGCCAATATTGAGCGCGCGGCCAGGCTTGAAGGAAAAAATATGATAATGATTCTGGCACCTAAGCCACAGAATTAGAAGGGGGACCAATAATGCCAAAAATGAAAACACGTAGAGCTGCTGCTAAGCGCTTTAAAATTACTGGTAGCGGAGAATTCAAACGTTCTAAATCTTTTAAACGTCACATTCTTGAAAAGAAATCTCCAGCCCGTAAACGCAATTTACGCAAAGCTGGTTTGGTTAGCAAGTCTGATCATGAACGCGTATCGAAAATGCTTCCTTACGCCTAAAATTGACATATATTAAATAGGGGGTACAGCACATGCCAAGAGTTAAAAAAGGCGTGACAGCACATAAACGTCATAAAAAAATTCTGAAATTAGCTAAAGGTTATAGAGGTTCTAAGAGTAAGCTGTTTAAGAAAGCAAATGAAACAGTAATGAAAGCACTTTATTATGCACGTCGTGACCGTCGTGCTAAAAAAGGTGAATTCCGCAGATTGTGGATTTCTCGTATCAATGCGGCAGCTCGTTTGAACGGCCTTTCTTATAGTAAATTGATTAGTGGTTTAAACAAGGCTGGCGTAGAAGTAAATCGTAAAATGATGGCTGATTTTGCAGTAAATGATATGGCTGCTTTTAGCAAACTTGTTGAGCTTGCTAAGGATCAACTGAAATAGATAATCAAATTCCTAGACAAATGTCTAGGAATTTTTTATTTTTTAGCGAAGATTTATCATATAAAAAAATAATAACCTAAATGATTTGAGTTGTAATAAATCTGCAGAATAAAAATTTTAAATATTCAAAATATATGCAGGTTTTAAATGAAGTTTCGCGAATATAATTAAACAAATTAAAGTAAAATTTTACCGTTAAGGAGGGATTTTATTTTGGCTTTAGTAAGAATGAATGATTTACTTGGCGATGCACGTGCTCGGAAGTATGCAGTTGGTGGCTTTAATGTGTTTAATTTAGAAACTTTGTGTGCTGTCGTGGAAGTTGCAGAAGAATTAAAAACTCCATTAGTCCTTGGAATTACAGAACGAATTTTTAAGTTTGTCGATGTAGATATATTAAGTGCTGCTATGGTTCGTGCTGCACAAAAATCATCTGTGCCTATCGCTCTTCATTTAGACCATGGGCATACATATGAAGGAATTATTAAAGCAATTCGTTGGGGCTTTACTTCTGTGATGTTTGATGGATCTCTTTTGCCTGTTACTGAGAATTTAAAACGTACTAAGGAAGTTACACGTATAGCCCATTCCCTCGGCGTGTCTGTCGAAGGTGAATTGGGCTATGTTGGTTGTTGCGAGCATATAGAAAATATTAATGAAGATAATATTGTCACATGTGACGTAGCGGCAAATTTTGTGGAGAAAACTAAGATTGATGCTTTGGCTGTCTCGGTAGGTAATAATCATGGAGCATATCGGGGGACTACAAAATTAAATATTACCAGATTAGGGCAACTAAATGATATTATAAGTGTACCCTTAGTTATGCATGGAGGATCAAAACTGAGTAGTGATGATTATTCTAATTCTATAAAATGTGGTATAACTAAAATTAATATTCCGACGGATACCTCTATAGCTGCAAGTGCGAAACTTAGAAATGAATTACTTGGTAATCCTGGAGCAAATTATATTTATTTAATGTCTGCTGTTAAAAAAGGTGTAAAAGAATCTGTCAGTAAGTACATGCTGCATTTTAATTGTATTTCTAAAGCAATATAGTTTATACTATAATTAAAGTAAAAGCCTACCTTCTTAGAAAAATTAGGTAGGCTTTTACTATGAATAGTGATAAAATATATAGGCTATGGAAGTCTATTACCTTTACCAAGTGAAAATCGCAATTGATTATTTTAGTGATTATAGGTGAATGAAGGATATAAAGTTTGGAGGAGCTTGTGTGAAGGAAATAATCACCAGCAGCCAGAATAAATTCATTAAATTGGCTGCATCATTGAAGGAAAAAAAATATCGTGATGATTTGAAGTTATTTGTTGTTGAAGGCGTGCGGTTAGTAGAAGAAGCTGCTAAGTCAAGTTGGCAGATTGAGGCATGCATCTATATAGCAGAAGCAAAGGAAGAACCAAGAATACAAGAATTGCTGCTATTGTTACAGGCTCAAAAGTGTCGTATGATTGAAGTGCCGGAAGCTCTTTATGGGAAAATAACAGAAGTAAAGCAGCCTCAGGGTATTATGGTTATTATGAAAAAATGCGAGTATCCATTAGTTGATTGTCTGATTCGTGTAGAAAAACCGTTTTTGGTAGTGCTTGATGAAGTTCAGGATCCGGGTAATGTAGGAACGATTATTCGTACTGCTGTTGCTGCTGGTTGTACAGGAGTAATTTTGACTAAGGGCTGTGCGGATATTTTTGCTGCTAAAGTAGTAAGGGCAAGTATGGGATCGTTATTTCATGTACCACTTTTTACAGGTGTAGTCCAAGAAGAAGTAGTAACGATTTTAAATAAGCATGATATTGATATATTAGTAACTTCACTAGAATCTTCAGATATTTATTTTCAGGCAGACTTTAATAAACCGATAGCTGTAGTGTTTGGTAATGAGGGAAATGGTGTTAGTCGTCAGTTGTTGGCTGAGGCAAAAGGAAGATTACATATTCCTTTATTAGGTAATGTGGAATCTTTAAATGTAGCAGCATCGGCTGCTGTTATCTTATATGAAGCAGTACGTCAACGCCAATAGTCTTTTATTGTATTTTGAGGAACAATATGCTATAATTCTTTCGATATTATTAAATAGCTTGATAAAATTTAATAGGTATGGTGACAATTTTGTTGCTATACTAAAAGAATTGCAATGATAGAGAGAGTATGTTAGAGTCAGTTTATACAGGGAGGATGCTGCCATAGATTGAGAGCAGTTCCAAAGCGGCTAACAGAAGTTCACTCTGGAGTATCTGTGCTGAAGAGTACCATTGTGTAAGCCAGACGTCCCTTTCCGCGTTAAGGAAAGTTGAGTACTAATTAGGGTGGTACCGCGGGAGTAAGACTTTCGCCCCTTCAAGGGGGGGAAGTCTTTTTATTTTTTATTAAATTTATGTTACTAGGAGGTATGTATGGAACAGAAATTGCAATCCTTAAAGCAACAAGCTTTAGAAGAATTGTCCCAAGTAGGCACTATGGATGCATTAAATGAGCTAAGGGTTAAGTATTTAGGGAAAAAAGGTAGTTTGACGAGTGCCTTAAAGGGCATGGGAGCATTAAGTACTGAAGAACGTCCAAGAATTGGACAAATTGTGAATGATATCAGGGCCGAGATTGAAGCTATTTTGCAAACTAAAAGCGAAGGTTTTAAACAAGCTGAACTGGCAAGAAAATTGGCTTCTGAAAAGATTGATGTTACCTTACCTGGAAGAAGGGTTAATGTAGGGCATCAACATCCTTTGACGGTAACACTGGGACGGATTAAAGAAATTTTTATGAGAATGGGATTTGCAATTGCTGAAGGCCCAGAAGTTGAGCAGGATTATTATAATTTTGAAGCGCTTAATTTGCCTAAGGATCATCCTGCACGAGATATGCAAGACTCCTTCTATATTACAGAAGAGTTTTTAATGCGAACTCATACTTCACCAGTACAAGTTCGTACTATGCAGGCAGCAATGCCAAACCAGCCTATTCGCATCATTGCACCAGGAAAGGTATATCGTCGTGATTATGATGCAACACATTCCCCTATGTTTCATCAAGTAGAAGGATTAGTAATTGATAAAAATATTAGTTTTTCTGATTTAAAAGGGACATTGGAGTTGTTTATTCATGAGATTTTCGGCAAGGAGGTTGGCGTACGTTTTCGCCCTAGTTTCTTTCCTTTTACAGAGCCTAGTGCAGAAGTGGATATTTCTTGTGTAATGTGTAGTGGCCATGGATGCAGGGTGTGCTCTGGTACAGGTTGGCTAGAAATATTAGGTGCAGGAATGGTACATCCTCGCGTGCTTGAAATGAGTAATTTTGATCCCAATCAAGTAAGCGGTTTCGCTTTTGGTATGGGTGTGGAACGAATTGCAATGCTGTTATATGGTATTGATGATTTACGGTTATTTTATGAAAATGATTTACGTTTTTTAAGACAGTTTTAATAGAAAAGGATAGGTAATCTTAAGGAGGATAGGTATGCAAGCATCAATAAAATGGCTTAAAGAATATGTTGAATTTGATCAAACGCCTGAAGTATTAGGCGATATGCTGACAATGGCTGGTATTCCAGTCGAGGGGATAGTTTATTTAGGGAAAGATATTGAAAAAATCGTAACTGGCAAGATTGTAGAGATAGAAAAACATCCTAATGCTACTAAATTATCGATTTGTAAGCTTGATGTGGGGACTGAAAAATTAATTATTGTTACTGGAGCCACTAATGTTTGTGTGGGAAATGTTGTTCCGGTGGCATTAGTGGGGGCAAAGCTACCAACCGGATTAGAAATTAAGGCGAGTGAGCTACGTGGTGTAATGTCTTATGGTATGCTTTGTTCTACAGCAGAGCTCAATATTGATAGTAAATTGCTGACTTCCAAAGAAAAAGAAGGCATTTATATTTTAGCGGAAGATACCGCTGTTGGTATTGATATTCGAGAAGCTTTGGGGATGGACGATGTAGTTTTAGAGTTTGAATTAACAGCAAATCGGGCAGATTGCTTTAGTTTAATTGGTCTAGCACGGGAAATTGCTGTTTTGACAGGTGGGACGTTAAAAAAGCCTATGATTCATTTGCATGAAAAGGCAGAAGAAAAGGCTGCTAATTTAGTAAAGGTTACTATTGAGGAACCGTCCTTATGTTCTCGTTTTGCAGTAAGAGTATTACAAAATGTTAAAGTTGCTCCTTCTCCCAAGTGGTTGAAGCATCGTTTGCAAGCTGTAGGGATGCGATCAATTAATAACGTAGTTGATGTAACTAATTATGTCATGTTAGAAATGGGACAACCGATGCATGCCTACGACTATAACTTAGTATCCAAACATAACTTGACGGTGCGTAAAGCACAGTCGGGTGAGAAAATTACAACCTTAGATGGAATCAAACGTGAGCTTACTTCTGATATGCTAGTGATTGCTGACCAAGTTCAGGCTGTAGGCATTGCAGGTGTAATGGGAGGGTTAGCAACAGAAGTTACTACTAATACGCAAACTGTAATTCTAGAAGCAGCTTCTTTCAATGGAGTAAGTATACGGCGTACGTCAAGAGTACTTGGTTTGCGTTCTGAAGCATCAGGGAGATTCGAAAGAGGTGTTGATACTGCTAATAGTATTCGAGCTCTGGATCGGGCAGCTAAATTATTAGAAGATATGGGAGCATGTAAGGTATGTCCAGGTATCGTTGATAGTTATCCTAATGTGATATTGCCACGGCAAGTTAGTTTTATTCCTCAAAAAGTAAATGCCTATTTGGGAACAAATCTTGATAAATCTGTTATGTTAGATATTTTGCGTCGTTTAGAGTTTGCAATCGATACGCATTCTGAAGGTGATAACATAATTGTAAATGTACCTACTTGGCGTGGTGATGTGCAATATCAACCAGATATATGTGAAGAAATTGCTCGTATCTATGGCTATAATAATATTCCAACTACGACTCCTAGTGGTAATATATTACGTGGTGGACAGGAGCCTGTTCAATCAATTGTCGATTCTATTAAAACTATTTTAACAGGAATCGGGTTGGATGAAATTGTCTCGTTGAGTTTTTCTCACCCGCAGATTTTAGAGAAATTAAATATAGCAGAAAATAATGAATTACATCGTACCATTACGGTTCTAAATCCCATTACAGATGATTTTCCTATATTAAGGACTACGTTGCTGGGTGGTGTGTTGGAAACGATTGTCCGTAATATTTCGAAGAAAAATGATGATATAAAAATTTATGAACTTGGTGCTGTATATTTACCAAAAGAGCTTCCTTTACAATCTCTGCCGCAAGAACCTTTAATGCTATGTGGTGCATTAGTCGGAAAGCGCAATGAGCTTTCCTGGAATCAAGGAAAAGATCTGGTTGATTTTTATGATGCCAAAGGAATTGTGGAAGTATTATTAACTGGTTTGGGGATTTCTGATTACGAGGTCATCACTGGTGAGCATATGTCGCTGCATCCTGGCAAAACAGCCTCCTTTATTAAAGATGGTAATATCTTGGCAACTGTTGGTGAACTGCATCCTAAGGTAGCAGATGACTTTGGTATACAACGTAAAGTATATATTTTTGAAGCTAACATAGAAACCTTGGTGAATTATGTAGCGTTACTTACAAAATATAAATATTTACCTAAGTTTCCGGCAATTAATCGGGATTTGGCGGTCGTTCTGCCTTTAACAGTATCGGCTGATGAAGTAACAAAGGCTATTGTAGATAGTGCTGGACCTCTGCTTAGTGATGTCCGATTATTTGATGTATATGCTGGTGAGCAAGTAACTGCTGGTTTTAAAAGTTTAGCTTTTTCTTTGACTTATCGGGATGCGACACGTACACTGACTGATGAAGAAATTGAAGTCTGCTACAAAAATACTGTTGAACATCTGGAAAGAACATTGGCGGCTAAAATTCGAAGTTAGCATAAAATGTCTTTGCTGAAAACACAAAAAAATCTTTACCTATGATTGTAATTGTGTTATCCTGTTAACGGGATAGACGCAGGTGAGCGTTTTGTGGCATATAGCCATTAATAGATCTGTCCTTGTGGGCAGGTCTATTTTTTTAGATAATTTGTAAAATTTTAAAGGGCTTATAACACAGAACTCTCGCTAAGTAACTTAAAAGGGTGGAGCTTATGAATATTTTTCGTACAAAAAGTATTAGTGAACTTTTACAAGGCGCTGAGAAAAAGAGCTTGAAGAAAACATTAGGAGCAATGGATTTAACACTTCTGGGGATCGGTTGTATTATTGGTACAGGGATCTTTGTTTTAACCGGAGTTGCAGCAGCTAAATATGCTGGTCCTGCATTGGTGCTGTCATTTGTCCTCTCTGGTTTGGCCTGTGCTTTTGCCGCCTTGGCATATGCTGAATTAGCAGCAATGGTTCCCATTGCTGGCAGTGCGTATACGTATACGTATGCCGCTTTAGGGGAAATTATTGCCTGGATTGTAGGGTGGAATCTTGTTCTCGAATATTCTGTAGGTTCAAGTGCTGTCGCAGCTGGATGGTCTGGTTATGTGGTAGGACTACTAAAGTCAGGTGGCATTGAACTATCCAAGGCTTATACTGCTGTACCTGCTGATGGTGGTATTGCCAATGTCCCAGCCATGTTTATTGCACTGTTTTTAAGTTTATTATTGGTACGCGGCACGCATGAGAGTGCGACTCTTAATAAGATTCTAGTAGTAATTAAATTGGCCGCTGTATTTATTTTCTTAGCGTTGGCAGGACCAAAAGTTAATGTTGCAAATTGGGATCCATTCATGCCTTTTGGTTTTTCTGGAGTGGCGGCTGGTGCAGCCATTATATTCTTCGCCTACATTGGATTTGATGCTGTAGCAACAGCGGCAGAAGAATGCCGTAACCCAAATCGCGACTTACCAATTGGTATTATCGGTTCTTTGGTAGTCTGTACTGTCTTATATATTATAGTAGCTGGAGTATTAACAGGAGTTGTACCTTATGGTGAATTGAATAATGCAGAGCCTGTAGCTTATGCATTGAGGGCCATTGGATACAATATGGGTTCTGCGTTAGTTGGTACAGGTGCGATTTGTGGTATTACTACAGTATTGCTTGTTCTGATGTATGGTCAGTCTCGTATTTTCTTTGCGATGTCTCGTGATGGTTTGATCCCAGCAAGTATATCCAAGGTACATCCCAAGTATGGCACTCCCCATATTATTACCATAGCCGCTGGAATTGCAGTCGCTTTAATTGCCGGATTTACTCCTATTGGGATCATTGCTGAGTTAACTAATATTGGAACATTATTTGCATTTGCAGTGGCTTCTATTGGGGTTTTAGTGCTGCGATATACGAAGCCAGACCTAAATCGTCCATTTAGATGTCCTGCAGTTGGTATAATAGCTCCATTAGCAGTAATCTCTTGTGGATATTTAATGTATAATTTGCCTTATGAAACATGGATCCGTTTTTTTGTCTGGAGTGGTATTGGTTTTATTGGTTATTTTTTGTATGGTCGAAAGCATAGCGTACTTAATAAAGTTGATAAGGCCGCATAATTTAATAGTGGATAATAGAGGTAGTTTATATAATATAAACTGCCTCTATTTTTGCCTGGAGAGTGAATGGCGTAAAGAAGAATGAGTTTTCTTTATGTCTATGCAGGATATTATATTTATCAGGTCGAATGTAGAAAGTTAGTAAAATAGGTAATATAGGTGACGTTATGAATGAAAAAAAACATAAAGTAACAGTTGAAATTTTTGGTGAAACCTATTGCTTGAAGAGTGATACTGAACTTGGAGAGGTAATTACGGTTGCTACAATAGTAGACTTGCGAATGAAAAAGATTGCTCAAAAAAATCCGCGCCTATCTCCTGCTAAAGTCGCAGTACTAGCAGCCCTTAATATTGCTGAAGAGTTTTTACAGTTAGAAAAGAATTACAAACAATTGATTCAGATGGTAGAAGAAGAAAAATAACTGATAAATATTGTGCTGTATAACAGGCTTTTTGATTGTTAATAATAACAATTAAAGGAGTGATCTTGTGTTTGAAGCTGCCAATATTGGTCAGGTTTTATTACATATAGTGGTGTTATTTACTGCGGCTCTTATCGTGGTTCGTTTAATGGGGAATCGTACCGTTGGGCAGCTCTCGCCTTTTGATTTTGTTATTATGGTGGGTATTGGTGATATTATTATTACTGCATCAATGGATAAAGGGCAGACTCTGCTCAGTGGTATTGAAGGTTTAGTTGCTCTTTTAGTATTGCAGCAGCTTTTATCTTATTTATCCTTAAAAAATATTACTATACGTAAATGGGTAGAAGGTACACCAGTCACCCTTATTCAGGATGGAAAGATAATACGTGAAAATTTTGTAAAAACCCATTTTAATTATGATGATTTAAGGCAAGAGTTACATAAATTGGGAATGGATATGACGGATTTACCAGATATTAAACTGGCACGGTTGGAAAGTTGTGGAGTCTTTTCGGTCATAAAACATCTTGATAAAGAACCTTTGACAAGATATGAGCTTGAATTATATTTAAAAAGTATTTACGAAAATCCATTGAGTCCATTAGGCCAGCAATGGTCGAAGATTGAACAGTTCATGTCTGAAGTACATGATTTAGCAGAATATGTGAAAAAACAGAATAAAATTAAGTAGATACTAAAAATGCAGATAGGAAGCTTGTATTATGGCACACAAAGCATACACAAAGGAAAAATTTCCTTTGTGCCATCTTTGTGTTCTTTGCGTCTTCGTGTTTAATATTTTTACAGAGTGCAGGATTTGGAAAGGAATGAAATTGATGGTAGAGTTATTGGCCCCTGTTGGTAGTCGTGAGGCTTTAGTAGCAGCAGTAGAAAGTGGTGCAGATGCAGTATATTTGGCAGGTAAGATGTTTGGTGCCCGTGCTAGTGCACCTAACTTTAATGATGAAGAGTTAGCAGATGCAGTTGAATTTGCGCATTTACGTAGTGTGTTGGTGTATGTAACAGTAAATACTCTTGTTGATAATATTGAAATATCATCATTATCAATTTATTTACAATATTTATATAAAATTGGTGTGGATGCTATTATTGTTCAGGATATTGGCGTTTTTGAGATAGCACGCCAAATTATACCCGGAATGCCTATACATGCCAGTACACAAATGACAGTACACAATTTAGAAGGCGTACAATTTTTGACGGAGCTTGGTTTTGCACGAGTTGTTGTATCTAGAGAGCTGTCAATGGATGATATTAGTTACATTTGTAAAAATACAGATACAGAAATTGAAGCCTTTGTGCATGGCGCATTATGCATTTCTTATTCTGGACAATGTTTAATGAGTAGTATGATTGGTGGACGTAGCGGTAATCGTGGGCGCTGTGCTCAGCCTTGCCGTTTACCATATACTCTTGTTGATGAACAGGGAAATGACTTACTTGTTGAATCTGATGCAGGGGAATATCTGTTAAGTCCTAAAGATTTGAATACATTGGAATTACTGCCTGAACTCATTCATGCAGGTGTGACTTCTTTTAAAATTGAAGGACGTATGAAGCGTCCAGAATATGTGGCAGTGGCAGTTGATACCTATAGACGAGCTATCGATGTCTGTTTGATGAATCCAGATCAATATGTTGTTGCAGAACAAGAACAAAAAGAATTAGCACAAATTTTTAATCGGGATTTTACCACGGCTTATTTAGTGAGTAATCATGGACGTAAGATGATGAGTGATCGCCGGCCTAATAACAGAGGTGTGCGTATTGGACGGGTTGTTGATTATCAGTACCAGGAAAGAATAGCGACAATTAAATTGGATGAAACTTTAGCTATTAATGATATTGTTGATTTTTGGGTAAAAGTTGGTGGCAGGGTTAGTGTGACGGTATCATCCATGACAGTAAATGGACAAAAAGTGACTAGCGCTCCTGCAGGCGCAGAAGTCGCTCTTCATGTACCTTCACCTGTTCGTATGAATGATAGGGTATTTAAGGTTTTTGATGCCAGTTTAATGGAACGCGCTCGAAGTTTTTTTTCTGAGCCAAATGCAGTGAAACGTATAGCTGTAGATATTGACGTAACTGCTTGTGTTGGTCAGCCTCTAGAGGTTCGTGTACAGGACGAGGATGGCTTTCGTGGGCAGGCAAAAACCTCCTTCATTGCAGAACACGCGATTAAAAGACCCTTAACTTCAGAGATTATTGCCAAGCAAGTGGATCGACTTGGTTCTACCATCTTCCGGATAAATACATTAGAATGTAATATAATGGGGGAGGTTATGGTACCCATTAGTGAAATCAATGATGTTAGACGCAGAGCTGTTGAAGAATTAGAAAAATCTCGATTAGCGCCTTTTCATCGTGAAATTGTGGCTACAAAAAAATATGCAGTCGGAGATTTTATAACAAGGGCTGTTAAAAACGTTAAGAGTCATCCCTTGCTGGTAGTCAATGTAGACACTATCGACAAACTAAATGTAGCGTTACAAAATGGTGCGGATGGTATTATGTTTGGCGGAGAAAATTTCGATCATAAAGTAATTACCTCAGAAACATATGGCCAAGCTGTTGCTATTGTTCGTGAACATGGGAAAAAGATTATTTTAAGTACACCCCGTATTATAAAACAGTGGCAAATGGATAGTGTTAAAAAAGAGCTGATTTTATTTCAAGAGTTACAACCAGATGCTATTAGTATCAGTAATATAGGAGCATTACATGTAGCTAAGCAGTTAACCAGTTTACCGTTACACGGCGATTATCCCTTAAATATCTATAATGATGTATCCATAGCTTTTTTAGCTGGACAGGGAATTGCCAGTATGACTCTATCACCGGAATTAAATTTTTCACAGATTGAAGAACTTACTGGCAACCGGAATGTTGCTTTAGAATGTTTGGTTCATGGATATATAACATTAATGGTATCTGAATATTGTGCAGTAGGAAGCTATCTTGGAAAATTAGATACAGGAAAATGTAATCAGGCTTGCCAACGCCGTGAATATTGGTTAAATGATCGAAAAAATGAAAGATTTCCAGTTGTGACAGATCAATTTTGTCGTATGCATATTTTGAATGCAAAAGAACTGAGTATGTTACCTCATGTTCCTAGGTTTGCTATGATGGGGATTGAACGCATTCGAATTGAAGGTAAAAAGAGCACTTTGGATCACCTGGGAAAAATAACAAAATTATATCGAGAAATTCTAGAACAAGGTGATAGACATCCTTTGTTTGTACAAGATAAATTAAAAACTATTGAACATGAAGATGTAACCCGTGGACATTATTTCCGTGGAGTATTATAAGGGTTATTATATTTTCTTTTTTATAGGAGAGAAATAAATGGATACTGCTGTATTAAAAACATTGGAATATCATAAGATACGTGTTATGCTAGCGGATAAAAGTAGTTCTATTATGGGAAGAGAACTCGCTGAGAAATTGATACCAACAAGCGACCTTGCTGAAGTAAAAATGAGAATTGCAGAAACGCAAGAAGCAAGGGAGATTATTGATGCAATATCTAACATACCGCTTGGCGGTATTCGTGATGTTCGGAAGTTATTAAAAAGAACGGAGATCGGTTCTGTTCTTGCTCCTGAAGAGTTGGTAGCTGTGGGAAGCACTTTATATGCATCTAGGAGAATGAAGAGCTTCTTTACAGATATGCCTACATCGTTGACTATTTTACCTGGTTACGCAGAAAAAATTACGGTGATGCGTAATGTTGAAATTTTTATAGAAAATATAGTAAGTGAACAAGGGCAAATTCGTGATGATGCCAGTGTAGAGCTCTCGCATATCAGGCGAGAAATAAAATCATCCCAGAGCCGTATTAAAGACAAATTGGATGGGATATTGCGTTCTAGTGAATATCAAAAATATTTTCAAGATGCATTGGTGACTGTGAGGAATGATCGATATGTTATGCCCATCAAGCAAGAATATCGTCATAACTTTCCAGGAATTATTCATGATCAATCAGCTAGTGGTGCAACCGTATTTATTGAGCCAATGGCGGTAGTAATTCTAAATAATGAAATAAAGCAATTGATGTCTGCTGAAAAAAATGAAGTGGAACGAATCTTAAAAGTCGCTACTGAGCAAGTTGCCAGTGTTTCCGAGGTAATTTATTTAAATTGCACAATGCTCGCACAAATTGATTTTGCCTTTGCAAAAGCAAAATTGAGTCTTACTATGCAGGCAACTGTGCCTATTATTAATAGCAATGGTTATGTTAATTTGCGTCAGGCTAGACATCCTCTCATTGAAGCAGATACAGTAGTTCCTATTGATATTTATATTGGTAAAGATTTTAGTACATTGTTAATAACGGGCCCTAATACCGGAGGAAAAACTGTTACCTTAAAAACGTTGGGTTTATTTGCTCTTATGACGCAAGCAGGACTTTACATTCCAGTAAACAGCGGTTCAGAAATTGCTGTATTTAACAATATTTTTGCTGACATTGGTGATGAGCAAAGTATTGAACAAAGTTTAAGTACTTTTTCGGCTCATATGACCAACTTAGTAAGAATCTTAAGAAATATTTCGTCCCAAGATTTAGTGTTGATTGATGAAATCGGTGCAGGTACTGACCCAGATGAAGGTGCAGCATTGGCGATGTCTATTTTAGAATATTTACTTGCTATGGGTGTTAAAACAATAGCAACAACTCATTATAGTGAATTAAAAACATTTGCCTATTCACGGCAGGGAATTGAAAATGCTAGTGTGGAGTTTGATATACAAACGTTGAAGCCGACTTATCGTTTATTGATTGGAATTCCAGGTAGCAGCAATGCTTTTGCTATTAGTAAGCGGTTAGGGTTATCGGAAAATATTATCGAGCAAGCTAGGCAGTTTATTGATAAGGATCATGCAGAATTCGAAAGCGTCCTAAATGCCTTGGAAGAGCAAAAAATAGCCTATGATAAACTTCATGAAGAAGTTGCTGAACAAGAGCAAGCATTGCAAGTTTTAAGAGAAAGACTTGCCAATGAAGAAAATATTTTGGCAGCAAAGAAACATAAAATCTTGGCAAAAGCGCAGGAGGAAGCAGAGGAACTTTTAAGGAAAACTAGACGAGAAACAGAAGAGATTATATCTGAGCTAAAAGCACAATTTGCAGAAAAAAATAATTCAATAAGGCAAGGTATCTTTGACAAAAGTAGGAAACGTCTACGGGAGAACTTAGAAGGTATAAGTGAATATGAAGACGATGATAGTAATTTGCCGATTGCTACAGCTAAGTTATTAAAACCTGGGATGCAGGTATATGTGACAACGTTAAAACAAAAAGGTATAGTAGTATCTATTGGTAGTGAGGTTACTGTACAGTTCGGTATTATGAAAATGAATGTAGCATTAACGGATTGTCGTTTAGTGAATGAAAGTTCTCCTGTAAAAAAAATAACCAAAAATAAAAATAGTGATAAAAATATGACAAAGATTCAAAGTATTTCTAGGCAGATTGATATACGAGGTATGATGGTAGATGAAGCAGAATATGTATTAGGAAAGTATATTGATGATGCTATAGTAGCAGGATTAAATACTGTGCTTGTGATACATGGTAAAGGTACAGGAGCCTTACGAAAAGGTGTGAGAGCGTATTTGAAAAATCACCATTATGTCAGAGATATTAGTATTGGTGAACTGAATGAAGGTGGTGATGGAGCTACCGTGGTACAGTTATCATAATGAAGATTCAATTTAAGGGGAGGGAATTTTATAATGATCATTAAAAGCAAAGAAATTGAAGAGCGAGCAGCAGACTTTATCGCAGATTTAATGTGTGCAGCTGCTAGGACTGCTCCTAAAGCAAAAGGTGTAGATAATTTAGTCACTATGATTATAAAGGGCCGAGAGAAAGATCAAATTGCTAATGAAATGAGTAGTATCGCAAAATCAAGTGGGATGCAATTTTTTGAGAGAGATGCTAAGTGTGTTGAAAAAGCAGCTTTACTTGTATTGCTGGGCCAAAAATTAAAACCTTTGGGTGTTAGCCCCTGTGGATATTGTGGTTATGAAAACTGTGGGGAAAATACAAAGAATTCTGGTATCTGTGCTATCGGTACTGGAGATTTGGGAATTGCTATTGGTTCAGCAGTTAGTGTAGCTGCTTCTCATCATATTGACAATAGAGTTATGTTTAGTATTGGTCGTGCTGCTCTTAATTTAGGCATTTTTGAAGAAGAGATTCAAATTGCTTATGGTGTACCTTTGAGTATATCTGGCAAGAGTCCTTTTCATGATCGGTAATTTTAGTTAATAGCCAGATCCTAGGGTGAGAAATAAGAATTAGAGTCTGGCCATAAAGTTTGGATGGCTTGGGATCTGCCAAAATTAAACCATTCCTTATGATTAAAATGAAAAAGAGGTGTGAGAATAACGCTCACGCCTCTTTTTCATTTTCAAAAGTAGTTTTCCAATTTAGAGAACGCCCTAGGTCTTTTTTGTCGGTAGCAGCATCTATAGAGGATGCTTGTGATGCTTCTTTAGCTAAAGACGATGTAACTGCTGCTGCTGATGGATTTTTCTTTTCCATTTTTTCGGTTTTACTTTCTTCAGGTTTATCGCTGTTTCCACCACCTAAATTACCTAGCATTCCTAACATTGATGATATATTTGCTGGATTTAATTTTGATTTAATTTGCGGGTTATTTAATAAAGGTAAAAGAGACATCAGCATGTCAGGTGAAGGCCCTCCACCTCCATCACCGCCTCCTTTAGTTAATTCACCTAATAATTTATGTAGTGGATTGGTAGGCGTAGGTGTTGGCGATGTTGCAGGAGAATTTTGAATGACAGGTGCTGCCGTAGAAGGTTGGGTACGATTTAAAATATGAAGTATGCAAAGTAGTGACAAAATATGAATGAGAGTATCATAGCCGGTACCCTCATTGGCTGCAGAATCTATCATATGCGTTATTGATTGTAACAATGTACTAGGACTTTCGTTCGGCATACGGCACCCTCCTTAAAATAAGCCAGGAATTTTGGGAAGATTTAAATCACCAGTTAATTTACACATTGCAGTTTGATGTAGTTCACGGGACTTAGTTAGCCCATTGTTGATTGTAGCAACTAGTAAGTCTTGTAATAATGTTGAGTTCTCAACAGATAAATACTTAGGATTGATTTCTATTGATAGCAATTCTTGCTGCCCATTTAGTGTCAATTTAATTACATCACCACTTGAAACCTCTACGCGTTGAGCTTTTAGTTGATCTTGTGCATTGTCAACATTTTGTTGAATTTTTTTTACCATGTCCATCATATTACCTAAATTCTCCCACATTAAAAATCGCCTCCAAACTAATTTTAGGGATAATTAATACTATATAAAAGTCAAGTCAATTATAGCATTATATTTTATGCCAAAATCTAATTTTGTGTGAATCAATAATAGCCAATTGGAAGAGTGCATCATATATTAGATTAGATTAAATGGCAATTATTAATTTTATAAGGGGTGACGAGGATGCGCTTTCGGAGACATGACAAAAATTACAAACGGTCAGTAGCGCAAGAGAGTAAGGATATCGAGATGATTATGAGTGAAGAAAAACTTAGCGAAAAGCCGAAAAAAGCCAAGAAATCGAAAGAACAGGATGATGAAAGGGAAGATAAAAACGTCAAAGAAGCTAGGCCAGTCAAACCAAATATATTTGGGCAGATTATGAAAAATCCTAATTTCAATTTACAACTTATCATTATTTTATTAAGTTTAACTTCTGAAGATATACAAATGGATAGAAGGATAGATGGTATGGCAACAACAATTGATAAGGTTCGCAATATAACTGAATTAGTGAATAATGGTATGCAATCGATGAAAATGGTATCAGAAGTTCCTAAAAGCATTCGACGCTTATTGGAATGAACTTTATATAAAAATGAGCTAAGATAGTAACACTTTCCTAAATAGTCCCATATATTGAACTAGAATGATGGGCGATATTTAAATAGTTGGAAACAGATATTTAGGTAATCGCTCTCAAAATGTTTAGCTTAAGGTGGTAATTGCAATGGCAAGAGGTTAGGGCTTTGGTGGAAGCCAATCTTGGTTGCATCATCATTCTTTTACTTCTTTGTTTTGAAAACGATGAAAGTTGTTGCTCATAACTTCTCTCTTACTTATTATCATGGAGACATGTAAAATAGTGTTCCTTAATTTTTCAAGATACTATTCTTCGAAATGAATAAAAGTAACCCCTTATTCCATTTCTTTATATAGTAAAGTACATAAAAATATATAATTTGATTTAAATATAAATAATGAGGAGGATCAATTATGGGCGGACGTTTTGGCGGTTTCGGTGGTGGATGCGGTGGCGGTGGCTTTGGTGGTATCTGGATTATTATCATTATTATCATTTTGTTACTTTGTAACAATAATAATGACTCGTCTACTTGTTTATAGTCTATAATAATGTATATGCAGCAATAGAAAAAACACGCGTAATTTACGCGTGTTTTTTTAGTTAAGGGTTATTTTTTTTATCTGAATCTGTTGATTTTTTTGGTGGCGGTGGTGGAGCAACATTCTTATCTGATTTTACAGGTGGTGGTGGGAGAGTTTTGTCTACAGGTCGTGAGTCATCTTCCGCCTGATTTGTTCCTGTTTTCCCTTTTTTGGCATCAGGTGTTAATGGATTTTCAGGTTTCTTATCATCAGCAGGTTGTTCAGTAAGATCGGGGGTTGGGTTAGGCTCAATTACGACACCGCTGGGTTTAAAGAAGTCTCTAGCAGGTATTTTGGCTAATGCTTTTTGCATAAAAGCCTTCCAAATAGTGGCTGGGAGGCCACCTCCTGTTATACCGTTTAAATAACCATCAGTATCATATCCTATCCATACTGATGCTACTAAATCAGGAGTAAATCCAACAAACCAAGCATCCTTGTAATCACTCGTTGTTCCCGTTTTACCAGCTGCAGGACGACCGATATTTGCAGCAGTTCCAGTACCGTTGTTCAGGACGCCGCGTAGCATGTCGGTAAGAATATAGGCAGAGCGCTCATTGACAACTGCTCTTTCTTTCGGAACTACTTGTTCTAAAACTTTACCTGTACGGTCAACAATTTTTATAACCGATATCGGATCTATATGTACACCTTGATTAGCTAATACACCATATGCACTAGCAAGTTCTAACGGTGTAACACCGCGCGTTAAACCTCCAAGAGCCATTGCTAAGTTTCGATCATTGGTAGACCCTTGTAAGACTAGGGTAGAAATACCCATTTGTTGTGCATAGTATAGTGGCTTGTCAACACCTGTTTGATTTGCTATCTTAACAGTTGGTACATTAAGCGATTGCTCTAGTGCCGAACGTAAAGAAACTGAGCCATGAAATTTTTCATCATAATTCATAGGTGTCCAATTGCCAAAACTAATCTTGCTATCTTCAATCATTGTTGAGGGAGTCATGCCGCTTTCTAAAGCAGCTAAATAAACAAAAGGCTTAAAGGCTGAACCTGGTTGACGCTCAGCTAATACTGCACGGTTAAACTGATCATCACCTCGGCCGCCAACCATTGCTTTTATATAACCTGTGCGTGGATCAATGGCGACAAGCGCTCCTTGTGGTTGTTGTAATCCATTACTGTCAGTACGGACACTAGGAAGTTTTTGCATGGCTTCTTCTGCTGCTTCTTGCATATCCAAATCTAATGTAGTATAAATTTTAAGTCCATCCTTATAGACAGCATCAGCACCGTATTTATCAATGAGAGATTGTGTAACGTATTCGACAAAATAGCTAGCTGTTTTGTTTTTGTTATCTGGTTGTGCAGTGCGTGATGCTAATTTAAGTTTGGTGTTCATAGCTTGCGTACTAGTAGCCGAGTCAATAAAATTATATTTAACCATTTGCTCAAGTACAGTAGTCTGTCTTTCGGTAGCAGCCTTTAAGTTATTAAAAGGAGAATAATAGTTTGGACTTTTAGGAATACCTGCCAACATAGCACACTCTGCTAAGTTTAAATCCTCAACGTTTTTACCGAAATATACCATCGCTGCAGATTGTACTCCGTAAGCACCTTGGCCAAAATAAATCTGATTCAAGTAAAGTTCTAGAATTTCATTTTTACTGTATTGACGTTCAATTTGTAATGCGAGAATGGCTTCTTGAATTTTACGTTTTAACGTACGATCTTGAGATAATAAAGCATTTTTTGCTAATTGCTGTGTAATTGTACTGCCGCCTTCGGATACGCCGCGGTCCGTTATATTAGACCATACAGCTCGGAGAATACCGCGAGGGTCAATTCCGATATGCTGATAGAATCGTGCATCTTCTGCAGCAACAAACGCATTCTGTAAATTTTTCGGAATTTTATTTATGGAAACAGGAACACGATTTTCTACGGAATGAACCGTGTTAATTAATTTTCCATTAATATCATAAATTTGGGAAGAAGCTGCAGGTCTAATATCATCTTTTAGGCTAGGCATAGTATGAATACTCGCTGTTAAAAAGCCCAATCCAGCACCTGTGATTATAACAACAAACACAATCAATATTATAACTGTTAATTTTGAATTTCCATTGTTAGAAGAACGACGGCCATTTTTATGACTATCGTTGCGATCCTTGTCCATTGGCAACCTCCTTAGAATTAAGTACGGTAATTATTATAACATAAATAATATTATGCAGGGTATATGTATCTATTGCAAACATAGAAAAAGAGATTTTCGAGCCATGCTGTTCTCGAAAATCTTTGTAATCTACAATCTAACTAAAATGACACCAATAGCTGGTGTCATTTTTCTATCACTTAACGCGTAAAGTAATAAAATACGTATGCATTTTTTATTACTTTAATGGTGTTATTGCACAACAATACGATGGTAATTTTTCTTACCTCTACGGATAAGCAGGCTATTATTTTCAAATAAATCTTCAGTGAGCAATAAATCAAAATCGGTTACTTTAGCGTCTCCGATAGAAAGACCCCCTTGTTGGATTAGCCTTCTACCTTCGCTCTTGGAGGGCACGATTCCAGTGATTGTAAGGACATCGAGAAATTTTGTGCCGATCATGTCAGAAGTAATAGAAACTGTTGGTGCATTATCTAGCGTACCAGCCCCGGCAAATAGTGCTTCTGCTGCCTGTTGCGCTTTTTCAGCTTCTTCAAGACCGTGAATGAGTTTCGTTACTTCAAAGGCTAACGTTTTTTTGGCAATATTGATTTCCTGATCTTTAAGAGCGCCTAGCCGCCGAACCTCATCCATTGGCATAAAGGTTAAGAGTGACAGACATTTTTCTACATCAGCATCGTCAATATTACGCCAGTACTGGTAAAAAGTATAAGGTGAAGTCTTTTCGGCATCAAGCCATAGAGCACCCTTTTCCGTTTTGCCCATTTTTCTTCCATCACTGGTGGTTAAAAGTGTGTAAGTTAACCCATAGGCTGGTTTACTTTCTTTGCGTCGTATGAGATCTGCTCCTGCAAGGATATTAGACCATTGATCATCGCCACCCATCTGCATGGTGCAATTGCACTGTCGGTTGAGTTCTAAAAAATCATATGCTTGCATCAACATATAATTAAACTCTAAAAAAGATAGCCCTTTATCTAAACGTTGTTTAAAACACTCAGCGGTTAACATGCGGTTAACTGAGAAGTGTACTCCAATTTCTCTTAAGAATTCAATATAATTGAGTTTGAGAAGCCAATCAGCATTATTGACCATTAATGCTTTGCCTTCAGAGAAATCAATAAAACGCTGCATTTGTTTTTTAAAGCGTTCACCGTTCTGAACGATGTCGTCTTGGGTCATCATTTTTCGCATATCGGTTTTTCCAGAGGGATCACCTACCATTGTTGTCCCACCGCCAATCAGACAGACGGGGCGATGTCCAGCCTTTTGCATGTGAGCCATTACCATCATTCCAAGAAAATGACCAACATGTAGGCTGTCAGCAGTGGGATCAAATCCAATATAAAAAGTAATTTTTTCATTTTTGAAAAGTTCGGCTATTTCATCTTCGTGAGTAAGTTGTTGGACAAATCCTCGCTCTTTTAGGATATCAAGTACAGTCATTGGTTGAGAAGCCTCCTCGTGTTTTCCAAATTGATAAAATAAAAACCGTCCTGGTTAAGGACGGGTATAACCCGCGGTACCATTCTAGTTGTTAAGCTGAAATAGCTTACTTACTTTTGTGGTAATTTTCCATGTGAAATACTACCTGTAATATAGCAGGATACACTACAATTGTCAATGTAAACCATACTTCTAGTCTTGAAGAGTTGGTATAAAGATGAATTTTGTATAAACTTTTGATAAGTTTCTTTAAACTAATGCAGGACCTGGAATAATAATTAAGATTTTTATATAAACGTAGATAAGTTTTTCTGTTACACTATGGCACATCAAAAGAGATGATACCATATAATAACGTGTATATTGATCTAGGAGGGTAATCATGAGATTTTCCGTAGGGAAAAGACGAAAAATACCATCCGTAAGGTTATTTATTATCTTACTATGTATTATTTTTATAACTACTTTTTGGATGATGGAAACACACTTAAAACCAACCTTATTGGCCATTGCAGAGACTAAAGCTACTTTCATTGCAACTCAGTCCATTAATCAGGTTATTAATGATAAAGTAAATTTAAACATTGATCCGCAAACCTTAATGAATGTTACTTTAGATAGTCGTGGTCGTGTTGTTTTAATACAACCTAACACCATGGAGTTTAATAAAATTGCTGCTGATACTACTATTAAAGTACAAGATATATTAAAAGATATTAGTGCAGAAAAAATCAGCATACCTATGGGACAAATTTTTGGCAGTCAGTTATTAGCCAGCATGGGACCGAGTATTACAGTAACTGTTATTCCAGTAGGTACAGTTCAAGTAAAAGTAATTGATAAATTTGAACAGGCTGGCATTAATCAGACTAGGCATATGATATATCTTACTGCTACTACAGAAATTAGAATTGTAGTTCCATTAGTTAGTAAAAGTATAAGTGTGGATACACAAATGCCAATTGCTGAATATGTTGTGGTTGGAGATGTTCCAAGTACATATGTACAATTCCCATTTCCTATTCCTAATAATAGCGGAGGAGAAAATAATGGGGTAAGTATAAATTGATAAAATAATAAAAAAGCTATAAAAGATTGACAGGCTTTTTTAGAATATGATATTATAAATAAGCTATCGCGTTTGACAATATTAATGGTTGACATGAATATGAAAAAATGTTAACATAAATGAGGTCGTCAGAAGTGATGCCGATAAAATTTGTGTGTTCCTTGAAAACTAAACAATGTAAGTAAGGTTAAAATAAGCCAGATGTGC